>FPAX01000011.1:56885-69772 GCA_900116485.1 Selenomonas sp. GACV-9 | reverse complement strand
CTCGTTCGACTTGCATGTGTTAAGCACGCCGCCAGCGTTCGTCCTGAGCCAGGATCAAACTCTCCAATAAATCATATTGAAGAACTCAATCAAGCTCTCAATTATCATATGGTTCATAAATTACTGAAGTAATTTATGTAAGCGACTCACAAGCAATCAAGATTGCTGTTCGCTGCTTAAGAAATTGCCGATTGCTATGTTGTTCATACCAATCGATGTTTTGAATATGAAACCGAAGTTTCATCAAACATCTGGCTTGAATCATGTTGCATGATTCATTCTGCATTGTTTAGTTTTCAGAGAACAATCTCGCTCATCTCTGCCCCAGCAGAAAGTGCTGTGCGCTGATGACTTGTATTATATTACACGTCTTCAGCGCACTTGTCAACACCTATTTTAAACTTTTTCTTATATTTTTTAAAGATTTACCAGATTTCTTTCATCAGCGGACGATATGCCTCGTTGAGGAAGTTGATCAGTACATCAAACATGCCATAGATCTCTTCCCCTAAGCCAGCAAAATCTTCGCCCGGCGTCAGCAGGCAGACATCAAGGATTAATGAACCCGTTGCATCAAAATACAATTTGAAGGGCTTGTACTTGAGATTCTGCTCATTGGCCAGACGCAGGACTGCGAGCTCATTCTCCTCGGTTCTTGCCTGGGGCGATATCTGAACGCGAATCATCGAAAAGACGCTGTCATCCAAGAGCACAAGCGTTGGCAGCTGCTGACCTTCAATCAGGACATGTGAGCGGAACACCGTCGTATGCTGGGCATCCTCCTGGACTTCTTCCATCTGGAAAGCTGCCTGTCTGTTTTCATCCTCTGCTAAATACTTTTTAAATGCCTCTGCCTTCTTATTCATTTTATCCTCCTTTAAAAGCTATGCAAACTATTACTCTCATTCACTCTACTACAATTCGTCACAAAATACAGATAGTCCTTTTTTCTTGGCAGGATTTTTCCCTTATCTTCACGAACATTAACACAATTACATATTCTTTTCCTTTCAGGTGATACAATATGAAGGATAAATATCAACGAACACTTTCACACAGCCTCTTGATCTGCCTGTTTTGCTTGATTACCACATTAGTGATCCAGGCAGCCACCACTTATGCATTATACCGCAGTGCGCTTTCTTTCCAGCAAGCTTATATCCAGCATACCGTTGACAACATCGTGCTGAACATCGATGTGCTGCGAGACAATATCCAGAAACATCACAAGGAAATGAATCAACCGATTACGGATGAGGAAATCCGTAACATCATAGAATCCATCCTACGCAAAGTATTTTATGAGGCCAGCAATGAAAATGGCAGCTATGTCTGGATCAACGAAGTAATCAACTATGAAGGCGGCGATGACTATGCCCGCCGCTTGATCCATCCGAACCTGCGCAACACCGAGAGCATTTCCCTTTCCACCCAGATGCAGGACGCCGAGGGAAATTATCCTTACCTTACAGAACTGGAAGGCGTCCGCGAGCATGGGTCCCTGTTCTACAGCTATTATTTCAAAGACCTCGGCGCCGATACCATCTCCAAGAAACTCAGCTACGCCCGGCTTTATCCTGACTATAACTGGATCATTTGCATGGGTATTCCCTATCACGCCGTCTGGGAAAACATCTATGCTGGCTCTACAGCTCTGAAGTTCATTATCCTCTGTGGTTACCTGCTATCACTATGTGGCATCATCGCCACCAGCCTGTATGCGCTGCGCCTTTACTGGCGGCAGCACAAATTACAACAAGATGAGCTTAACGTTCTGCAGCAGGTCATCGACACTGACAGCCTGACAAGAGCACACAGCCGTCATTACGGCACCGCCCGCTTGAAGGAATTACTAGACGACTACCACGATACCGAGCAGAATACCATCATCGCCATGTTCGACATCGACTATTTCAAGACAGTCAACGACACATATGGACATGATTTTGGCGATATTGTCCTCCGGGAGACCGTAGAACAGATCAAGAATAATATCCGCCGTGAAGACTGCCTGATTCGCTGGGGTGGCGATGAATTCATCATCATCCTGCCGCACATGAGCCGGCAAGATCTGGAGCAGCAGCTGAAACGTCTCAACCAGTGCATCCGCAGCCATACCTTCGCCAACACCAGCGGAAAACTGCAGCACATCACGATATCAATTGGTGCGACAAGTTTCCAGAGCAACGACATCTCTATCGACACCACCTTGAAACGCGTCGATAACGCGCTTTATCAGGCTAAAAAAGTGCGCAATACCTTCCATATCGAAAGTGATACTCTCAACTGAATCGAAAACAAACAGCCGGATAGCTGCGTTTCTGCACTATCCGGCTGTTTCTCTTACCGATTATTCAACTTTTACCTGCAGCCAAAGGCGCGTATAGAGCTTATCAAGCTCCTTGCCCAGATAGCTGTAGGTTTCCTGTCCATGATAGACTTCTTCTGGCGGGAAGGCTATATCCAGATAACCTTCCATCTCTTCATTCTCCTCTTCCTGTTCCCGCACGGAAACATTCGGCGTCGAATAGCCGAGTTCCTCAAAATTCTTTGCGGCAATGTCAGGCCGGCAGATGAAATCGATGAACTTATGGGCATTTTCCACGTGACGCGCATTCTTCGGGATTACCCAGGAATCGATAAAGAGATTCGTCCCCTCTTTCGGCGCTGGGCAGAAGCGCAGGTCCGGGTTGGCTTTCATCAGCTTGATGGCCTCACCGGAAAAAATGACACCTAATGCTGCCTCACCTGAGCTTAGCTTATCGCGGATATCATCGACACCATACGCCTGCACCAGCGGTTTCTGCGCGATGAGCATATCACGGGCTGCCAGCAGCTCCTGCGGATCCTTCGTGTTCATCGAATGGCCCTGCAGCCGCAAGGGAATCATCATGGCATCACGGGCCGAATCCTGCATGAGGATTTCGCCCTTGTACTTGGGATTCCAGAGGATCGACCAGCTGTCGACCGGCTCATCGACCAGCTTGGTATTATACATGATGCCGACCGTGCCCCAGCAATAGGGAACATTATACCGATGTCCCTTGTCGAAAGCCTCGGACTGCAGGAAGAAATCCTCGCCGATATACTTCGTCGCATTCGGCAGCTTGGAAAAATCCAAAGGCTGCAGCAGGTCATTTTCGATGAGTTTCTGGATCATATAATCCGACGGGCAAAGTACGTCATAGTTTTCCGCCCCTTCAGCCACACGCGGATACATACTCTCATTGGTGTCGAATTCGTCGAGGACGACATGGATTCCCGTCTCCTCCTCAAACTGAGTCAGCACATCCTGCGACAGATAGTCGCCCCAGCTGTAGACATAAAGGACATTATCGCCGCTTTCCTGCTCCTCGGCAAACATATCACAGCCGGACAAAAGCAGGCTTGCCCCCAGCATCATCAGCAGCAACAGACTGCGCCAATACTTTCTCATACGTCCGCCTCCCTTTTCTCTGCCTTGCGATAGCGGCGGATTACACGATAATTGAACAGCAACAGCGTGACCAATACGATGACAGCCACGAAGAACAGCGTCGACAGGGCATACATCTCCGGATGGATACCGAGCTTGATTTCCGAGTAGATCTCCGTCGTCAGGGTTTCGATGCCTGCACCTTTGGTAAAGTACGTGACGATAAAATCATCAGCCGACATCGCAAAGGAAAGCAGGAAAGCTGCCATGATTCCCGGCGTAAGCTCGGGCAGGACGACTTTCCAGAACGCCTGCACTGGCGTCGCCCCGAGGTCCAATGCTGCCTCATAGCAGACACGATCCAGGCTCAGCACCTGAGGCAAGATGCAGAGCATCGCATACGGCAGATTGATGACGATATGGGCCATCAATATCGTATCATAGCCAAGGCGCAGGCCCAGCCCCAGGAACAGCAACATCAAGGAAATACCTGTGACGATATCGGCATTGAGCAGCGGGATATTGGCCAGCCCGCGAAACAGGATACGGCCATGGCTGCCCATACGGCGCAGCCCCAATGCCGTCACCAGGGCCAGAAGCGTTGCCAAGGTTGCCGACAGCACGCCAATCGTCAGCGTATTGATAAAAGCATTGATGATATCCTCACTGGCAAACAATGCCGCATACCAGTCCCAGGTAAAGCCTGTCCACTGGCCGCGGTAACGGCTTGCATTGAAGGACTGGGCAATCAGCACCGCAATCGGCGCATACATGAACAGCACGACAAGTCCCAGATAAGCTTTTTTCAGTTTTGCCATCATGCCTTCACCTTCTTCCGCTGATCATCCGTCTCGGTAAAAGCCTCCAGCAGGATATTCAAGATGATGAAGACCATCAAGACCATCGACAGGGCACTGCCGAGCTGCCAATCGTAGGCAGCCGTGAATTCCTGCTCAATGATATTGCCAATCAGCAGGATCTTATTGCCCCCCAGCAGTGCACTGATGACGAAGGTCGTCAGCGCCGGGATGAACACCATTGTACAGCCGCTCACGATGCCCGGCAGCGAGAGGGGCAGCATGACATGACGGAATGTCTGCCAGCGGTCAGCCCCCAAATCCCAGGCCGCCTCGATGACGCTATGGTCGATGCGCGAAATCGCCACATAAAGCGGCAGCACCATATAGGGCAGGAAATTGTAGACCATGCCGATGACAATGGCCAGCGGCGTATTGATGAGCGTCATATCCGGCAGACCGCAAAAGCGCAAGAACATATTGAGGATGCCGTTTTTTTCGAGGATGGTCTGCCAGGCCATCGTGGTCAGCAACGAGTTCATCCACAGCGGCAGCAAAAACAGCAAAAAGATCATTATGCCCTTAGCCCGCCGCAATTCCTGCAGGATCAGGCAGAGCGGATAAGCCATGACCAGGCAGATTACCGTGCTGATCAAGGCCAGCTCTGCCGATAAGCCCAGAGCCTTCAGATACTCCCACTGCAGAACCACCTGCAGATTCGCCAGCGTGAAGACGCCCGCCTCGTCGGTCAGTCCATGCCAGAGCACGAAAAACAGCGGCAGGATAATGAACAACGCCGCCCAGATGCCAAAGGGCACAGCAAACAACTGCTGCAGCGATTTTGACTTATTCATCAGACACGGCCTCCTCATCTTCCGAGGCCGGTTTTGCCATGATCTGGATATTCGCCGGGGCCAGGCGGATGCCTACCTCTGCGCCCTGCTCGTGACCGGTGATGGTCTGCACGAGCCAGGAGAAACCGCCTGCCTCAATCGTGATATCGTAGACGGTTCCCTTGAATACCACCTGCCGGATGATGCCACGGAACTGGCCGTCTGCCGGCGTACAGATCTGGATATCCTCCGGACGGATCTGCACATCGACAGGCACGTTCTCGCCAAAACCCGTATTGATGCACGGAATATCCTTGCCCAGCAGATGAACGAGCTTATCGCGCACCATGACACCATCGATGATATTGCTGTCGCCGATGAAATCTGCCACGAAGGCATTCTCGGGCTCGTTGTAGACGCTCTCCGGCGTGCCGATCTGCTGGATCCAGCCCTGGTTCATGACCACGACCGTATCCGACATGGACAAAGCCTCCTGCTGGTCGTGCGTGACAAAGATGAAGGTGATACCGAGCTCCTTCTTGAGCTTGACGATCTCGCGCTGCATGTTCTGGCGCAGCTTGAGGTCGAGCGCAGAAAACGGCTCATCCAGCAAAAGCACCTTCGGCTCGTTGACCACAGCCCGCGCTATGGCAATGCGCTGCTGCTGGCCCCCCGACATCTGCGTGACCCGCGCGTGTTCATACCCATCGAGATTGACGAGCTTCAACGCGTATTTTATCTTATCCTTGATGTAGCTTGCGCTCTTGCCCTTGAGTTTGAGGCCGAAGGCGATATTTTCCGCTACATCCATATGGGAAAACAGCGAATACTTCTGAAAGACCGTATTGACCTGACGCTTCTCCGGCTGCAGCCGCGTGATGTCCTGTCCATCAAACAGGATACGGCCGCTGTCCGGCGTCTCAAAGCCGCCAATCATGCGCAGGATGGTCGTCTTGCCACAACCTGACGGTCCAAGCAGCGTGAGGAATTCGTTCTCATGTATGGTGAGGTTCAAATCTTCCAAAATCTGCCGGTCTTCATAGGATTTATTGATGTGTTCAAGTTTCAGTAATTCTCTTGCCAATTCTTCTCATTTACCCTCCTGTACTGCCCAAAAGTGAACGCCTTCTATTTTATCACGAAACCCTTCAATACAAAAGAATCTTTTTCCGATGAAAAAATCCCGTCCGTATCAATGATACGAACGGGATCCTGTATTTGACTTGTCAAGAAGATTGACCAGTCAGATTACTCAACCGTAACCGATTTCGCGAGGTTGCGCGGTTTATCAACGTCGCAGCCACGCGTGATAGCGGCATAGTATGCGAGAAGCTGCAGCGGTACGACCGTGAGGATTGGGATCAGGAGCTCATCCGTCTCCGGAACCTTCATGACATGGTCGACATACTTCTCAAGCTCTTCATCGCCCTCAGCAGCAATACCGATGACGACAGCATCACGGGCTTTGACCTCTTTGATGTTCGAAAGCGTCTTCTCGTAAACGCTCTTCTGGGTAGCCAGTGCGATGACTGGAACACCCTCGACTATCAGTGCCAGCGTGCCGTGCTTGAGCTCGCCAGCAGCATAAGCCTCCGCATGGATGTAGGAAATCTCCTTGAGTTTCAGCGAACCCTCCAGTGCTACATCATAGTCCAGCGAACGGCCGATGTAGAAGACATCCTCATTGAAGCCATACTGTTTGGCAAAGGTCTTGATTGGCTCGACATCCTCGAGGGTGCGGCTGACCTGCGTCGGAATCTGATGGAGCATATCGATGAGTTCAGCTACGCGCTCCGGCTTCAGCGTCTGCTTGATCTGGGCCATGTAAAGCGCCAGCATGAAGAACAGGACAATCTGCGTCGTATAAGCCTTGGTCGAAGCAACGGCAATCTCCGGGCCAGCCCAGGTGTAGAGCACCTGATCTGCCTCGCGGGCAATCGACGAACCGACAACATTCGTAAGTGCCAGCGTCTTCGCACCCAGGCGTTTGGACTCCTTCATGGCAGCGAGCGTGTCGCTCGTCTCACCAGACTGGGAAACTGCAATGAACAGCGTGTTCTCATCGACGATCGGCTCACGATAACGGAACTCCGAAGCCACATCGACCTCGACCACCGTACGCGCCAGTTTCTCGATATAGTATTTACCTACCAGGCCGGCATGATAAGCCGTGCCGCAGGCAACGATATAGATCTTGTTGAAGGAATTCAGATAATCGGCATCCCACTTGAGCTCGTCCATGACGATGCTCTTGCCGTCTTTAGCGATGCGCTGGCTCATGGTGTCACGGACAGCCTTCGGCTGCTCATGAATCTCCTTGAGCATAAAGTGCTCATAGCCGCCCTTCTCAGCAGCCTCAGCATTCCAGTTGACCTCAAAGACCTTCTTGGTCACCGGCTCACCCTGACGATTGGAAATCTTGATGGAATCCTTCGTGAGGACAGCCATCTCACCGTCGTTGAGGATGTAAGTACGGCGCGTGTACTGGATGATAGCCGGGATATCGGACGCGATGAAGTTCTCGCCCTCGCCCAGACCGATGACCAGCGGGTTGTCCTGCTTCGCACAGATCAGCATCCCCGGGTGCTTGCTGCTCATGAATACGAGTGAGTAAGAACCCTCGACGCGACGCAGCACCTCGCGTACCGACGAAACGAAATCGCCGTTATAGACCTCTTCGATGAGATGCGCAACGACTTCCGTATCCGTCTCAGATTTGAATACGTGCCCCTTCTCGATGAGTTCTTCCTTGAGCGTCAGGTAGTTCTCGATGATGCCGTTATGGACGACGACGAAATCACCGGAACAATCCGTATGCGGATGGGAGTTGCGGTCCGACGGACGGCCATGGGTTGCCCAACGGGTATGGCCGATACCCATCGTGCCCTGCGGCATATCGTCCTTGATCTTGTCCTTCAAGGACGCCAGACGGCCAACACTTTTCTCCACGCGGATGCTCTCGCCATTGAATACAGCGATGCCAGCCGAGTCGTAACCACGATACTCGAGCTTGGCAAGACCCTCGAGCAGGAAATTTGCTGCCTGTTTGTCACCGACATAACCTACGATACCACACATAATAGTACCTCCTATGAAATTGTACTATTCCTGTTGTGTCCTCCATCCGCTCTTCCCCCAAGCTCACACCTGGGCTTTAACAAATCTCTATCGACCGGACCGGCCGGAAGGCATCCGCTGACTATTCGACAACCTTCTCCTCGTCTTCTCATAAGCAAACCGTCCGCTTAGGAGAACTTGCGCTAGGAATCATTTTCCTTTCATTACACCAGAACAACAGGATATTCTTTTCTGGATTTTCCTCTATTTTCGTGCATCGATGAATTTATCAATGCTCGCTTATTATAACCAATCCGCCTATATAAGTCAATACTTTGTCCCGGGTACTTCCGCAAGGATGTCCCTTTGAACAAGGGACATCCCTTGAGAAGTCATTCAGGTCGCCAGCACGACCTGGTCTTTGCCGTTATGCTTCGCTGCATACAGCGCTTTATCCAACCGCTGATAGAAATCCTGGAAATCATCCTCTGTAAAGATCTGACCGGCACCAATGCTGACTGTTATGCAGCCACCATCTGGCAGTACAGGCGTCTGTTGCAGGGACGCCCGGATGCGATTCCCTACCTGCACGGCATAATCCGCCTCAGCATCAGGCAGCAAGACCAGGAATTCCTCACCACCCCAGCGTCCGACGAAATCATGGCCGCGCACGCAGCCCCGCAATACCTCTGCCAGGCTTACCAGCACATAATCACCCACATCATGACCATACGAATCATTGATTTTCTTGAAATTATCGATATCGAGCAGAAGGCCGGAAAAAACGCGCTGCCGCTTCGTCCAGTGCTGAACCAGTTCCTGCAGATGATGTTCCACTTCCCCGCGATTCAGCAGCTGTGTAAGCCGATCCATGCTGGCAAGCGCCTGCAGTTTCTTGTTCGCCGTAGCAAGTTTCGCATTGGCCTCAGCCAACTGAGCCGCCAGTCTTTCCTGCTCCTGTGAACTTACGGTGACAAAATGGGCCAGGCGATGAACCATCGACAAATACTCCTGGAAATCCTGATTTTCCAGGGCATCAACAGCAGGAGTCTCTGCCTGCACAGACCGATTGCCTTCACGGAAGGCCACAGCCACAAACGTGATGGTCAGCGTATTGATATTGCTGCCCTGCCGCAGATATTCGCCATAGGTATAACAGACAGATACCGGAGCAATTTTCCGGTACCATTCTATTTCTGGTTTCTCCGCCTCTCCGACATAGAAATGGCGGCCAATACAGCTGATCAACACGATTCCTTCCGGCTGGAACGATTGGATCTTGCGGCCCATGTGCAGCGCCTGATTGATGATTGTTTGCGGATCGCCGTAGGAAAGGCGCACCTTCTCCCCTGCCTGCAGGTCAGCCGCAAAAGTCAGGGCATCATCTTCGGTCCGCCCCACCGGCGGCCGTGCCAGCAGGTTGCCATCCCGCTCGACCAGCAGTGGGAACTCTGAAACATTGAAACTCCGAAACTCCTCGCGAGTGACACCCAAATATTTCTCATAAACCAGCGCCGCAGGCTTATGATCAAGCTCAGCTATGGTGTAGTCATCGATCATCTTCGTGATCGTCATCGTCTTCCCCAGCGGCCGCCAGCCCATACTGTCAGCCACCAGCAGCTGGAGCCGGCAGCTGCTGAAAGCAACCACTAAGATTCCCTGACTGACGATGCCATCAGCAGAAAAGATAAATGGCACTTCTCCTTTCACTGCTGCATATGCACCACCGCCAAAAACAGGCACATCATGGACTTTATGCGCCAGCGCCTTCAAAAAGGGACGAACGTCTACAGAACGTGCTGTAATCAACAGTTCCAGTCCTGCCAGATGCTGCGTTTCCTGGCAGCATTCGGCAAGCTCCAGCCCCACCTTCCGCTGCCACGCATGCTCCACCTCCTGCTCATCTCGCGAAAATGCATGGATCTTTACCTGCGTGTCTTGAAACACCATGATGCAGAGCTGGGTTCTCCGCTTTTCCCATTCCTCAATGAGTGGCAGCTCCGACGTAACCGTCCCCACCACTTTTGCCAGCGGAATAGCAGCTGAAATCTGCTCCACCATGGAACTGACGATAGACTGCTCACTGATACAAGTAAACACCTGTACCAAGATATCCGAATACTTCTGCGGGCATTTCGCCTGAAAATCCTTTAAGGCCTCATCAAGGCCTGTCAGGCCATGAAAATCATACGAAAACTGTTTCATACAAGCACCTTCTTCCTATTGCGTAATCTATGAGTCATCTCTATTATAACTTTTGGGCAAAAAGAAAAACAGACTATGAATCACATTAATCCATAGTCTGTTCCCTATCAAATCACATATACACGCTGTGATCTATATTACATCATGCCTGGCATCCCCATGCCCGGTGCAGCTGCCGGAGCAGCCGGTTTCTCTTCCGGTTTGTCAGCGACGAGAGTCTCCGTCGTGAGAACCATGGAAGCAATCGATGCAGCATTCTGCAGGGCAGAACGCGTAACCTTAGCCGGATCGACAATACCAGCTTTGATCATGTCAACATACTCGTTCTTCAGTGCGTTGAAACCGATGCCGTCGCCAGCTTTCTTGACGTTCTCGACAACGACCGAGCCCTCGAGGCCTGCGTTGTTGGCAATCTGGCGAACCGGCTCTTCGATGGCACGGCGAACGATGTTCACTCCGACTTTCTCATCACCCTCGACCTGGATCTTATCCAGTGCCGGCAGGATATCGATGAAGGTCGTGCCGCCACCTGCGACGATACCTTCCTCAACAGCTGCACGCGTAGCGTTGAGCGCATCCTCGATGCGGTATTTCTGATCTTTCATCTCAACTTCCGTTGCAGCGCCGATTTCGATGACAGCTACACCGCCAGCGAGTTTAGCCAGACGCTCCTGAAGTTTTTCTTTATCGAAGTCAGAGGTCGTCTCGGCAATCTGTTTCTTGATCTGAGCAACGCGAGCTGCGATAGCATCCTTATCGCCTACGCCATCAACGATCGTCGTCTCCTCTTTCGTGGAGCGGATCTGACGGGCACGGCCGAGATCCTCCAGCGTAACGCTGTCGAGCTTGCGGCCCAGTTCCTCGCTGATGACATTACCGCCCGTCAGGATAGCGATATCCTCGAGCATAGCCTTGCGGCGGTCACCAAAGCCCGGAGCCTTGACAGCCAGAGCCTTGAAGGTGCCACGAAGCTTGTTGACAACAATCGTCGTCAGAGCCTCGCCGTCAACATCCTCAGCGATGATAGCCAGCTGTTTGCCCTGTTTCACAACCTGCTCGAGAATCGGCAGGATATCAGCGATAGCGGAAATCTTGCGGTCCGTGATGAGGATATACGGATCGTCAAGGATTGCTTCCATCTTGTCCGTATCCGTTACGAGATACGGGGAGATGTAGCCGCGGTCGAACTGCATGCCCTCAACAACCGAGAGGTTCGTCGTCATGGACTTGGATTCTTCAACCGTGATGACGCCGTCTTTGCCGACTTTCTCCATAGCCTCAGCAATCAGTTCACCCGTCTCTTCGTTAGCCGAAGAAATGGAAGCAACCTGAGCGATGTCGGCCTTGCCATCAACCTTCTTAGCTTTCGTCTTGATTTCCTCAACAAGAGCCTTGACAGCCGTATCGATGCCCTTCTTGATAATCATCGGGTTAGCACCAGCAACGACATTACGCATGCCTTCCTGAATCATGGCCTGAGCCAAGAGCGTTGCCGTCGTCGTACCATCACCAGCGATATCGTTGGTCTTCGTAGCAACTTCTTTGACCAGCTGTGCGCCCATGTTCTCGAACGGATCCTCGAGCTCGATGTCGCGGGCAATCGTGACACCATCGTTCGTGATCGTCGGTGCGCCGAATTTCTTCTCGAGAACAACGTTGCGGCCTTTCGGTCCAAGCGTAACTTTTACGGCGTTAGCCAGTGCATCAACACCGCGGCCCAGTGCGCGGCGTGCATCTTCATCAAACAGAATCTGTTTAGCCATTTATATTACCTCCAAAAAGTCTATCTTACAGTACAGCCAGGATGTCGCTCTCGCGGACAATCAGGTACTCTTTGTCGTCAACCTTGACTTCCGAGCCGGAATATTTGGAGAAGACAACAACGTCGCCAGCTTTGACTTCCATAGCAGCGCGCTCACCATTCTCGAGCAGCTTGCCAGTGCCTACAGCAACAACCGTTCCCTTCTGCGGCTTCTCTTTGGCCGTATCCGGCAGTACAATGCCGCTGGCGGTCTTTACATCGCCCTCAGAAACTTCAATGACAACTCTTTCGCCCAATGGCTTAATCATAGGTATCTTCCTCCTATATAATGGAATAACAAAGTTATCTTGTTAGCACTCACTAGACCCGAGTGCTAACTACAGTTCTTATAGTAACCGTTCTTAGTCAAAATGTCAATAAGCAAACAAAAATTAGTCAAAAAATCAAAAACTGTCTTCAATACAAAAACTTCGCCACACATATTCGTTAAATTGCAGTTTGTCTGTTAGTACGTGCGGAACGGAATCCCGATAGTACGCAGCTCGGGGTTCACGGGGTAGTACTTTTTCTGTTTCCGCTGAATGGACCGTACAACCAGAACTACGGACTTAGTTACCTGCTCCCGTCACCAGGTCGCGACGTACATAGTTCTTTCTAGGTTATGCGCTTACGGCCCAGTCCTGCTGCGCAGGACAGTCGCTCCAGACAGAAAGAAGCACCACCCCGTTCGCCCCCTTTGGTAACGGAAGTCTGAGATTGTACGAATCGTTTCTCCCGTAACAAGCACATCGATGTAATTCGTGACCTATCGCCGGAAC
>FPAX01000011.1:0-56875 GCA_900116485.1 Selenomonas sp. GACV-9 | reverse complement strand
GGCCTGCCCGGCGCATGTAACTAAATACGTACTTAAACACCAGCGCGGGTCATTTAGCGGAGCGGAGAAAAAGTGCACCCACCCTCACCCAAGCTGAGATGTATCAAGCTTATTGTAATCTAGTACTAACAGACAAACTGCAATTTTATAAAAAACCGCTGGCTCTTTTCCAAGCCAGCGGACTCTCATTGCTGCTATATTCCTTTTTCCTCAGAATCCTGCCGTTTTATTTTCCACCATACGGAAGAGTTCGGAGTTCTCCGGGATATCGGTATAGTTATGGATGGCGCGATGCAGCCCCTCACGCTGGATGCCCTGCTGCACTTCCTGTGCCTCCTTGTCCCCTGCGTAGTCAAAGTGGAAGGCTGCGCCGATGACCGTCGCCAAGGCCGAGGGTTTCTGCCCCTGCGCTAAAAGCTGCGACGCCGGGCTCACAAGACGATCCTTGGCGCCGAGCTTGCGCTTGGGCCCGCGGGCAACCCGCGTGACCTCGTCAGAAAGATGAGGATTGCGGAAACGCCGCTCCGTTGTCTCGATATACTGCTTATGCGTTTCAGGATTGAACCCAAACTTCTTGATGAGCAGGCTGCCGGTCTCTGCCCATACCTGACGGGCCATGTCGACGATGCTCTTATCCTGCATGGCCGTGTAGATATCCTTGATGCCTTTGCGATAAGCAAGATATGCAATCGATGCATGCCCCGTGTTGACTGTGAACAGCTTGCGCTCGATATAGGCCTCGAGATTCTCCACCCAGGTAAGCCCCTCAATCGCCGGCGGTTCTCCCTTGGCCTGGGTCACATCGGCATCCCATTCGGCATAGGGCTCGACCTTCACAAGCAACGGATCTTCATTTTTCTGCAAGGGGACGATGCGATCGACAGCAGCATCCGGAAAGCCGATCCAGGCATCACACATCGCCCGTTCCTCCGGCGTAAGGTGCTCGTAGACATAGCTTTTGAGCAGCGACGAGCCGCCCACCATATTCTCACAGGCAATGATATTGAGTGGTGCCTGGGTGCGTTTCAAGCGGCGTGCCAAGCCCTTGGCCAGATTCGGCGCAATGAATTTCAGGATATTGGGCCCGATGGCTGTCGTGATGATATCGGCCTGCTCGATAGCCTGCATGAGTTCCTCAGGGTTTTCTGCGCTGTTGATAGCCCTCACATGCTCCACATGAATCTTCTGCGGCTCATCCCCGACGATTTCGATATCATATCCTCGGCGCTCATTGATAAGGTCAACGAGCTCTTTGTTCACATCGACAAATGCCACCTCATAACCAGAACGGACCAGCAGCTCGCCGATAAATCCTCTGCCGATATTGCCAGCGCCAAAATGTACTGCCTGTTTCATCTTGAATTCCTCCATAAAAAAAGTCCCCTCTCCGTCAGCAGAAAAGCCATGGGCTTTCCAAGCTGACGAAAAAGGGACATGTCAGTGTTCGTATTTATTTATGCCAGCGCAAAGCGCTCATAAAGAACTTTAGGGTCTTTCGTATGATAGAGTGTATCGAGCTCAGCCTCCGAGCACTCATCCATCGTTGCGGCAATGTTTGCCAGGATGGATAAGTGGTCGTTGTCCTTGCCAGCGATGCCGACCAGCAGATAGGCCGTATCCTTGCCGAACTTGATGCCTTGGGGATACTGCAGGACGACGATGCCTGACTCGCGGATCGAATCCTTGACACTGTTCTCGCCATGCGGGATGGCGATGCCGCGCCCGACGTAGGTGCTGATGTCCTTCTCGCGGTTCAGCATGCCTTCGATGTAGGGCTCATCGACATAACCAGCAGCAGCCAATGCCTCGCCGGCCTGCCGGATAGCCTCTTCCTTGGTAACGCTGGTGAGCCCGAGCTGGATGTTCGTCATATCGAGGATATGGCGCTCCTTGGCACCATGCTGCCCAGCTACCATCACGCCAGCTGATACTGCACTCTGCGCCTTTTTTTCCGTCAAGCGGGCCATTACTTGCTCAAACACATCATTCTGGGTGAAGTTGCGGACAAAGATATGCTCTGCCTGCGGCGAATCCTCCACGGCCCGCTGTGCCAGTTTCTCATGCGTGACCACAAGCTGCGCATCCTTCGGGATGCTGCCAATGGCGGCGTTGGTAACCGAGATATTATCATAGCCGGCCTTGCGGAGTTTCTTGCGCAGGCTGGCTGCCCCCAGGGCACTAGACCCCATGCCGGCATCGCAGGCATAGACGATGGTGCGCAGCTCAGCGCCGCTTACCTTGACCTCCGTTACCAGGCCGCGATTCTTCAAAGCGGCCATACCAGCCTTTGCCTCTTCGAGGGAATCATCGCTCTCTTCGCTGGCCGAAGCCTTGACGAATACCGATGCCACCGCACAGGATACCGTCGTGGCTACCAGGAAGTCAGCGATATTCGCCAGGAATGCCCCCTTCGGCGTCATGGCCAGCACTGCAAGGATCGATCCCGGCGATGCCGGTGCAATGAGGCCGCCGCCCAGGAACTGCAGCGTGGCGACACCGGCCATGCCGCCAGCGATGACTGCCAGCAGCAGCACAGGTTTCATGAGCACATACGGGAAATAGATCTCATGGATGCCGCCCAGTACATGGATGATGATAGCACCCGGCGTCGAATCCTTGGCCATCCCCTTGCCGAAGAACCAGTAAGCCAGCAGGACACCAAGGCCTGGGCCAGGATTAGCCTCCAGCAGGAAGAACATCGACTTGCCGAACTCCTCGGCCTGCTGAATGCCCAGCGGCGACAGGACACCGTGATTGATGGCATTGTTGAGGAACAGGATCTTCGCCGGTTCGATGATGATCGATGCCAGCGGCAACAGTCCCACAGCGACAATGCCCTCAACACCTGCACGCAGGACGCCATTGGCAGCCAGCACCACTGGTCCGACACCGACGAAGGCCAGTACCGCAAGAATACCGCCGATGATGCCGGCTGAGAAATTGTTCACCAGCATCTCAAAGCCCGTAGGAATCTGATCCTCGATTGCCTTGTCGAACTTCTTGATGACGAAACCACCGAGCGGTCCCATGATCATGGCCCCAAGGAACATCGGGATGTCCGCACCCGCGATGACTCCCGAGGTAGCAATGGCGCCGAGAACGCCACCGCGATGACCATAGACCGCCGCACCACCGCTATAGCCTAGCAGCAGTGGGATGAGCCACTTGCTCATGGGGCCGCCCACCTGGGCAAGGTATTCATTCGGCAGCCAGCCGGTCGGAATGAACAGGGCTGTCAATAAGCCCCAGGCAATGAATGCTCCGATATTCGGCAGCACCATCCCCGATAGGAAACGTCCGAATTTCTGCATGACTTCTTGGAAGCCACGTTTTGAGCTCTTGTTATTGCTCATGGATTATCCCCCCAATAATTCCCGATATTTCTTTGCATGGAACTCACGGAATATATGCGTGAGCTCGTCTTTTATCAGTTGCTGATTCCCTTCGTGCAGGACCTCGATAAGACCCCAGCGCTCCAAAAGGATCGACGATATATGACCGATGGTCTCGAGTTCATAGCAGCTGCCCTGCTCCGGCGCCAGCATGACGATTGCCGTCCTTATCTTCTCCGTCGGGTCAGCCGGATACAGGAACCAGCTGCCGAGATGGACGATACCGAACTGCAAATGCGTGACAACAGCACTGCGGCAATGCAGCAGGATCATGTTACTGCCAGTAATCGCGGTACTCCCCTGATCTTCGCGAGTCAGCAGTGCCCTGCAGATGCCATCAGCCTGGCGCTCATCGCGCCCCACCATCCTGCCGATATCAGCAGCCACCTCCTGGACAGTCATTGACTTGTCATCTTCCCAGAAAAAGAAGTTGTCCAGCAGGCTGAGGATAGCAGCATCGTAGGCCTGCATGATGCGCAGCGCCGCCGCAAAATCCGGCTTAGCCTTGTCCTTGCCAGCTGCCCGCGATTCCACCTGGGCCTCCTCGCATTGCAGCAGCATCTGGTCCACCCTTTGCTGATCCTCTTTAGATAGCAGAGCACTTACCACAGCCACGGGCAGCGGCACGTGCGGGATTGGCACAGTGGCCACGATGAATTCCGCCTCATGACTGGCAAAATACTCAGGCGTCAGCTGCAGCGTCGACACCTGGTCGGCAATGACCAGATTGTCATACTGTTGCCGCAGGCGGCTGGCCAGCAGCCGGCTCGTGCCCATCCCCGTCGGGCAGGCAACGATGACCGTATGCTCCAGCTTCTGCAGCATATTGCTGTCAGTAAGTGCCGCGCTAAGATGCATGGCGATAAAAGCGATCTCAGATTCGGGAAAGGTAAGCTCCAGCTCCTTTTCCACCTCGTGCACGCTTTTTTTCGCCAGCTGCATGAGCTCAGGAAACTTCACCTTCATCTCATCAAGCAGCGGATTGCGGATATCCATCTGCATCTGCAGGCGGCTTATCGACGGGCCAAGATGATTGACAAGACCAGTGAGCAGCTCCGGATTGCGGTACAGGCTCGTGCCTGTCTCCTCCTCAGCGGCCTTCATGATGGCCTTGGCCAGACGCACCAGATGAAAGTTATCCAGTACAGCCCCTGCCGCCTCATTTTCCCGATAGCGGCTGCGCGCCCCTAAAAGATGCATCGTGATGTACCCGATCTCATCTTCGGTGATTGGCAGCTCAAACTCCTTGGCGATCTCGGCCGCAATATGCCCGGCCGTCCTGAATTCCTGTTTCTGCTTCAGCTCCGCCAGGAATCCCGGCCGGATATGGATGCGCTCCTGCTTGCGGATGCGCTGGACAGCCAGCGCCAGATGCACCGTCAGGCCGATGAAGGCCTGATCGGACATCCTTGTCCCGAGCTCTTTTTCCGCCTGACGGATCAAGCGCTCCAGACGATGGATGATTTCCTTGTCCACCAAGTCCAGCAGATAGCCTGCTGCCTGATTGACTTTTTCCTGCTCGTCCGCGAGATTCGCATGGACCAGCGTCAACAACTCATTTTCTTCAATATTGTCATAAATGTATGCGACGATTGCCTGCCGGATACTCTGCTCCTCGCCCTCGACGTAGACACCCAGCCCCGGCTTGCGTACAAGCTGCAGCCCATGTCCCTTAAACCAGCCTTCCAGCTTGTCCAGGTCGTTGCTGATGGTACTGTCTGTCACTCCGAGAAGTGATGATAAGGCAAAGAGCTTTACCGGCTCATGACTTGGCAGCAGACGGCTCACGATAATCGATTGCCGCTCCTGCGGTGTATAATTGTGGTCATTCACCTGCCCTAAAGATTCCTTCAAAGACGTCCTGGCCGCTTCGGCACCAGCTATGGCAAATCCCGCCCCTTTCTTCTTATTGAGGGCGAGCCCATATCTTTCCAATGCCCCGGCCACCTCCGGCAGTTCACGCGAAATAGTCTTCGCACTGACACCGAGAGTTTCCGCCATCTCAGCTGCCGTCGTGAAGGAATCCTGTCCCTCGACGAGCAGCTTGAGAATTGCTGCGGTACGTTCTTTTACATTCATCCTGCTGCCTCCTATGATCACTCAGAAGCGAGTAGTGTCCGAAACAAGATTTCTTTCTTCTTGTTTCGATGTTTTTATTATAACGTCCGGCTGCAAACCGCACAAGTCAAAGACATTCACCATTGTCCAATACAAAATGGGACAAAATTGGAGAGCCTTATCTATCAGGCTCTCCACAAACATCCATATAAGAAACTTTATGTATCAGACCTTGCCACCGGCCGCCCGCACGATGGCCTCGGCCACTTCTTTGATGCTCAGCCGTTTCATCATCGCATAGCGCTGGATCCGCCGATAGGCCTCCTGCTCACTGAGCTTATGGGCCGCCATCAGTATCCCCTTTGCCCGGTCGACCACCTTGCGCGTCTCCAGCGAATCCTTGAGCTTGTCGAGCTCCTGCTCCATGCCCTGCATCTCCTCCCAACGGGAAAGTGCGATCTCCATAGCCGGAAACAGATTGCTTTCCTGCACAGGCTTGACGAGATAGCCAAGCACCCCCGAGTCCTTGGCCTTCTCGACGATGTCAGCCTGACTGAAAGCCGTGAGCAGCAGCACCGGTGCCAGCTTCTCATCGGCAATCTTGCGCGCTGCCGTGATGCCATCCATCTCGGGCATCTTGATATCCATGATGACAAGATCCGGACGGTGCATGCGCGTGAGTTCCACGGCCTTGCGTCCGTTGATGGCCTCACCGACCACCTCATGCCCGGCATCTTCGAGCATCTCTCTAAGGTCCAGACGAATAATCGACTCATTGTCAGCGATGACGAGCCGCAGTGATTTCTTTTTCATTCCAATCATTCCTCCAGGCTTTGTACCACTTCACTTGTGATTTCCTGCTCCGGCTTGGGCAGGCGAATATAGGCATGGGTGCCGCAGCCGCTGCCACGCGCATCATTTTCCAGCGCAAAGGTTCCCTCAAGATCGCCCTCCACAAGGGTGCGGACAATCGATAGACCCAATGACCGAGTGCGCCGCAGGGAAAAATCCTCCGGCAGGCCGCAGCCATCATCATAAAGATCCAGATGCCAATGGTCGCTGTCCTCGCGAACAGATAAACCGATAAGTCCAGACTGCCGTCCCTCAAAAGCATGCTCCATGGCGTTGAGCACCAGCTCATTGAGCACCAGGGCCAGCGAACTTGCGTATTTTGACGGCAGGACCACATCCGGCCCCGTATACTCCGTGCGGATCAGGAACTCACTGTCGGCCATATTGCGGCCGACGAGGTCGAAGATCTGCTGCATGACCTGCTGAACGTTTATGGCCTCCTCGCCCTGCTGCGACAGGAATTCATGCACGACCGAAATCGATAGGACACGATTGACACTTTCCTGCAAAGCGCACTTTACCTCTTCAGATTGGCTGCGCCTTGCCTGCAGCCGCAAAAGGCTCGCGATGGTCTGCAGGTTGTTCTTGACGCGATGATGGATCTCCTGGATTACCGCCGACTTGATGCGGATTTCCTTATCCTTGGCCCGGATCTCCGTCACATCGGCCAAGATGACGATGCGTCGGACCAGCTGCCCCCCCTCCTGCAGGTCGATCTGACGGCGGATCAGCGTGAGATCACCGGCCACAAGCTCCTTCTGCCAAGGGCGCTCACGCTCCATCGTCTCCCGCCGGACATGACGCGTCAGCTGCCGGTCGAACAGATGACAACCACGCAGGCTGCCAACGCCTAACACGCGGTAGATGCGCTGGGCAGCCGCATTGGCAAACACGATGCGGCTGAACTGATCCGTTA
Organism: Selenomonas sp. GACV-9; assembly: GCA_900116485.1. Classification (GTDB taxonomy): domain Bacteria; phylum Bacillota; class Negativicutes; order Selenomonadales; family Selenomonadaceae; genus Selenomonas_A; species Selenomonas_A ruminantium_G. The sequence continues at coordinate 49,657 of FPAX01000011.1, read as the reverse complement.
TCAGGATGCCGTCACTCGCCGATAGCGGCTGATACTGCTGTTCTTCCACATTCTTACGGGCATTGTTCAGTACATCGACTGCCGTTGCCAGCAAGCACGGGTAGCCATCGATCTGCAGCCGGTCGCCATCCACCTCGAAGCTGATTACGCCGATGACCTTCGTGCCATCATGAATCGCATAGGTGTACATATCGATGAGGGAACCATATGTCCACTCGCGCTTGCCCTTGCCCGGAAGTCCTGTCGCCAGCGTATCCTGGACCAACGGTTCCTCAATGGCTGGCTGCAGCCTGCCATACTCCGACTCCCGCTTGGACATATAGATGGTATGCGGCCGCTCCTGTGCAATGATCAGCAGGCGGCCTGCCGCCTTTGCCGGCACATATACCTTGAGCTGTCCATGCACCAGATCGGCCAAAAACGGGAATACCGTCCGCATGCGCTCCAGCAAGCCAATCTCCCGCACCGAAAGATTCGTCTGCTGCCGGCAAAGTTCTGACATATTCATCGACAAACAACTCCCATCCTTTGCACTTTCAAACAAGATTTCCTAGAAAAAAAGAGACTGCTCCCGTGTTCGTCTCACCGTTGAGCAATCTCTTCTCCTAATTATACACTTATTCTTCTTTATCTTCCAGTCCCAATCCCGGCACTGCATTGAGATACAGGTCGCTGAAGCGTCCCGAAAGTGACTGGTAATAGCCGCGGCAGCCGATCATGGCCGCATTATCCGTGCAAAGGATCTTGCTCGGATACAAGAATCTCACACCGCGTTTTTCCGCCTCTTCGCGCAGTCTGGCCTCCAGGCCGCTGTTTGCGGCCACGCCACCAGCCAGCACAAGGGTATCGCGGCCGGCTTCTTCGACAGCCTGGAACGCCTTGGCCACCAGCACCTCGATGACGGAGCGCTGGAAGGACGCCGCAATATCTGGCTTGTTGAGCTCATGGCCCTTCATCTTCTCACTGTTGATGTAGTTGAGTACCGCCGACTTGAGCCCGCTGAAACTGAACTCATAGTTGCCCTTTTCGTTGAGCGCCTGCGGGAAATCGATAGCCAGAGGATTGCCCTCCTTCGCCAGCGCATCGATGCGCGGGCCGCCCGGATAAGGCAGTCCCATGACACGGGCAATCTTGTCAAAGGCCTCACCAGCCGCATCGTCGCGTGTCTGTCCCATCATATGGAAGTGATTGTAGCCACGCACATCGACCAATGCCGTATGGCCGCCCGATACGACCAGCGCCATGAAGGGCGGCTCCAGATCTGGCGACGACAGGAAATTCGCAAAGATATGGCCCTCCAGATGGTTGACCCCGATAAGCGGCACCCCCAGCGAAAACGCCAGCGACTTGGCCGCCGATACGCCAACCAGCAGCGCACCAACCAAGCCTGGACCATAGGTAACAGCCACCTGATCGATGTCGGCAAGCTGGACACCTGCCTCCTGCAGGCACTCATCAATGACCGGCATGATGTTGACGATATGCTTGCGCGATGCGATTTCCGGCACGACACCACCGAACTTCTGATGGACGGGTATCTGCGTCGAGATGATATTGGAAAGTATCGTACGGCCGCCGCGGAGCACGGCTGCCGATGTCTCATCGCAGCTCGACTCAATCGCCAGCGTCAACAATTCCTCTTTGTTTTCCTTCTCCATAAATACTCTCCATCCATCAAAGTCTTGTATTCCACATGATGATCGCATCTTCGCCATCATCCTGATAATAATGCGGCCGTCTGCCTGCATCCTTGAACCCATAACGAGCATAAAGTGCCCTTGCCGGTGCATTGGACGGACGTACTTCCAGTGTCATCGCAGTCACGCCCTTGGCCTTGACCGCCTCGATGATGGCTCCGAACAATTTCGTACCAATGCCCTGGCCACGATATTCCGGCAGGATGGCTACATTGGTGATCTGGCATTCCTCAAAGGAAATCCAGCAGCCAGCATAGCCAATCACGCGCTCGCCATCGAGCGCCAAAAGATACAGCGTATTCTCATTAGCTGCCTCTTTCCAAAAGGAATCCCGCGACCACGGAATCGAAAAGCAGGCCTTCTCTACGACTTCTACATCATCGGCATCCTCTGGTGCCATCTCGCGAAAATTCAGCTCTTTTACTTCCATCACATGGCCTCCGTCGGCAAAGTCTTCTGCGCTGTTTCCGGATGACGCTTCTCCCAAAGCACCTCTGCCTCACTGCGGCGGATATAGACAGGCTCCAGGTTCATGATATTATCGGTATGGCCTGCTGCCAGCTCATCAAGGCCGAGCATCGCCACACAGGCAGCCCGCGGCATCAAAAGATGAGCTGGTGCCGCCGTAACCCCTGACGGCAGTTCCAGCTTATTTGCGATCCTCTTCTGCACCACATCGCCGAGCAGCACCACAGGCTCATCCAGCTGGCCGCACCACTCGATGATCTCGCTGACCGGCGCCACCTTCACAGCATCGACAGTCAGCAGTTCCCCTTGATTCCAACGATAAGTCTCCACATAGGCATTGCCCTTCTGGGCATCCAGCAGACAGACGATACGGACACCTGCCACCGGATAATGGTAAGCCAGTGCCTTGAGCGTCGACACGCCGACCAACGGCAAGGAAAGCGCATACGACATCGCTTTGGCGGCCGCAAGGCCAATGCGCAGTCCCGTAAAGGAACCAGGGCCGATGCTTACCGCAATACCTTCTAATTTATCCTTGGGAACAGCGGCCATCTTCAACACCTGCTCGATATGCGGCATAAGTGTCTCCGAATGTGTAAGTTTTGCCTGCATCGTCAGCTCTGCCGACAATTTCCCCGATGCTGCCACAGCCACGCTCGATACCTGCGTTGCCGTATCAATGGCTAGTATGGACAAATGATTCCAACTCCTTTATGAATTCCTGATTCCTCTCACCGACACTTGAGAAGGTCAATCGCCGTCCTTCCTCCGTAACGCCGGTCCGCTGAATGCATACCTTCACATAATCCTCTGGCAATGACTCTGGGAATTTATCCGGCCATTCAATGACCACGATTCCCTCTGGCTCCTCCGTGTACTCATAAAAGCCAATGTCATCCAGTTCTGCTTCTGTTTCCAGCCGGTAAAGATCAAAATGGTAGATGCGGCAAATCCCTTCATATACATTCATCAGATTGAATGTGGGGCTTGTCACCTCTCCCTCGACGCCCAGCGTCCGCGCAAGGCTCTGCACAAACAAAGTCTTGCCAGCCCCCAGGTCGCCCTCCAGGCAAAGCACGGTTCCCTCCCGGATCTTCTGACCCACCAGCTCGGCTAGGTGTACAGTTTCCTCGGGAGAATTCGTCATACAGGTAAACATTTGTTATTTACTCTCCTATATAAATCGTGTTTGAAAAACATCATTCAAATCCTTATTATAGCACGAAGCAGACGGCTGGTAAACCGTTCCCGCTCTCCTCTAATCAATAATTATTATTTGTTGATATTTTATTTTGAAATAATAAGATATTCGACGATATAGTGATATATAAAGAGAATACCAACGATAATCTTTATTCATCACAATATTTGCCTATTCCTATTTCCCGCCAAAAGGCATATAATTGAAGCATACCAAGTGAGTTACACCAATAACAAATGATTATTGGTTTATGTGTATGATTTCTAGGAGGTCATTTATTATGAAAAAATTCGTTTGCACCGTCTGTGGTTATGTCTATGAGGGCGAGAGCGCTCCTGAGCAGTGCCCGATCTGTAAGGCTCCTGCCAGCAAGTTCGTTGAGCAGAGCGGCGAGATGACGTATGCTGATGAGCATCATGTCGGCACGGCAAAAGATGTCGATCCGCGCATCATCGAGGGTCTCCGCCAGAACTTCACAGGCGAGTGCTCCGAGGTCGGCATGTACCTCGCTATGTCGCGTCAGGCTGACCGCGAAGGTTATCCGGAGATTGCCGAAGCCTTCAAACGCTATGCGTTCGAAGAAGCTGAGCATGCAGCAAAATTTGCTGAGCTGCTCGGCGAAGTCCTGACCAACAGCACGAAGAAGAACCTTACCATGCGCATCGATGCCGAGCATGGCGCTTGCGCTGGCAAGAAAGAGCTGGCAACACTTGCTAAGCAGCTGAACCTCGACGCCGTCCATGACACGGTTCATGAGATGGCTAAGGACGAAGCTCGTCATGGCCGTGGTTTCAAGGGTCTGTTCGACCGTTACTTCGGCGAATAATCTTCAGCGTTTCCAATCCAATTCAACATAAACGGCAGAAAGGCCTGCATCCCTTGCGGATGCAGGCCTTTCTGTCTTGCTGTATATCCTTCACATCAAATGATCTTCGTCGACCATTTCTCGATATTCCAGACCGAATCAACGATATCTTCATAGAAATCCGGCTCATGGGAAACGAGCAGGACCGTGCCCTTGTATTCCTTGATGGCCCGCTTGAGTTCCTTCTTAGCCTCCACGTCGAGGTGATTTGTCGGCTCGTCCAGTACCAGCAGGTTCACCGGTTTCTGCATGATCTTGCAGAGCCTGACCTTGGCAGCCTCGCCACCGGAAAGTGCCAGCATCTTCGTCGTGATGTGCTCATTGGTCAGGCCGCAGGCAGCCAGGGCTGCGCGAACCTCGAAATTGCTCATGCCCGGATATTCCTGCCAGAGTTCCTCCAACGCTGTATTCTGATTGCCAGCCGCACTCTCCTGCTCAAAATATCCCGGCGATACGAACTCGCCCAGCTCCACCTTGCCAGAAATCGGCGGAATCATGCCGAGCATGGTCTTCAACAAAGTCGACTTGCCCAGGCCATTGGTGCCGCAGATAGCAATCTTCTTATTGCGCTCCACCTGGATGTCGACAGGATTCGTCAGCGGCATATCATAGCCAAGCACCAAACGCTTGCCCTCGATGACAAACCGCGATGGCGTGCGGTCAGACTGGAAATGGAAATGCGGTTTCGGTTTCTCCTGGCGCTTCGTCAGCACCTCCATCTTGTCCAGGCGCTTCTGGCGGCTGTTGGCCATACCGCGCGTGGCCACACGGGCCTTGTTGCGCTGGATGAAATCCTGCTCCTTCTTGATTTCTGCCTGCTGGCGCTCATAGGCAGCCTCTTCCTGGCGGCGTTTGAGGGCCGCCATCTCCTCGAATTTCTCATAGCTGCCCGTATAGCGGTCAAGGCTCAGGTTATCCACATGGTAGATGACATTCGTGACCGCATTGAGGAACGGCACATCATGGGAAACGAGGATGAACGCATTCTCATAGTTCTGCAGATACGTGGTCAGCCACTGGATATGCTCAGCATCGAGGTAATTTGTCGGCTCATCGAGAATCAGGATCTCCGGATTCTGCAGCAGGAGTTTCGTCAGCAATACCTTCGTGCGCTGGCCACCTGAAAGCTCGTCAACCTTGCGGTCAAGGCCGATATCGCGGAGTCCGAGACCGCCAGATACCTCCTCGATGCGCGCATCGATGGTATAGTAGCTGCCAGCCTCAAGCATATCCTGGATATCGCCCACATCCTTCATGAGCTGATCGACTTCCTCCGGCGTCGCGTCGCCCATCTTGTCATAGGCCGCGAGCATTTCCTGCTCAGCCTTGACCATATCATCAAAGGCTGTGCGCAATACATCGCGAATGGTCATGCCCGCCTGCAGCACAGCATGCTGGTCGAGATAGCCGACCTTGACACGCTTCGCCCACTCGATCGTACCGGCATCTGGTGTCAGCTGCCCCGTGATGATTGACAGGAACGTCGATTTACCCTCACCATTGGCGCCCACCAGCGCAACATGCTCGCCCTTCAGCAGGCGGAAACTCACATCCTCAAAGATTTCCCGTCCACCGTAGCTATGGGATAAATGAGATACGTTCAAAATGCTCATGTATTACTTCCTTTCATGCCAGCCTAGCTATCCTGATTGAAAAAAAGTGATCCAGCCGAAGCTGAATCACTTTAACGATCATATAATGGTCGGAACGACGGGATTTGAACCCACGACCTCTTCCACCCCAAGGAAGCGCGCTACCAAACTGCGCTACGTCCCGAACAAAATATATTATACGGTATTTTCTTTTATTTGTAAAGACTTATCCGCACATCGTATCAATGTTATTATAAGATCTATCTTTTTCTATATACCAGCAGTTCGGGATTCTTCCCTCCTTCTTCATAAGTGCAGACCAGCAGGAACTCCTTGTCTGCCAGTACCCCAAAGCACCGACTGCTGCCAGCCGCACCTGGCAGTTGATTTCCCCAGTAGGTTTTATCATCATCCAGGAATTTCACCCGTTCGCCGCTGGGCAAGCCATAGGCCAGATTCACATAGCTTCCCACCAGCGGATGCACTGCCTCCACTTTTGGCATTCCCTCGATGGAAAGCCCATTCAACTCTTCTACCAAGCGGTCTTTGAATGCGGCAAGCCCGCCGCCATCGCAAAACTCCTCATGCCGCCGCCAGTAAGCGAGTGTCGGCAGTTTCTCTTCCATATACTCTCTGGCCTGCTGCTCCGAAAAGCCTTGTTTCCTAAGTTCCCCGACACAGACCGCCAATAGCTCTTCCTTATTGCTATAAGTGAAGATCCCATCCGCATAGCACCATTTGCAATAGTCTTCATTGAGTGACCCATCTTTGTTCCTGCCAATCAGCGGATCCTCCAACGGCATCCCGCAACATTGGCAGATCAGCTTGCGGGGCGATCCCAGCAGGGTATTGATTGAAACATCAAACACCTGGGATAACCGCTTCAATGTTTCGGTATTGGGAACTGTTTCGCCCTGCTCCCACCGGGATACTGCCTGCCTGGTCACGAAAATCTTCTGCGCCAACTCTTCTTGCGAAAGGCCTGCCTTGTTCCGCAGTGCTAAAATCACCTCATGCGTTTTCATGTTTCATCCCTCCACTTTCATTATAAAACAGGCGGCCGCAGATTTCACGCAACTGCTGGTTGCCATAGCCCCAGGAGCCAGTTCCTGAAAACAAAAACAGCAGGAATCCCTCCTGCTGGATTCCTGCTGTCTTTTCTTTATGGATTATTCAAACTCAATCGTTGCTGGCGGTTTGCCCGTGCAGTCGTACATGACGCGATTGACGCCTTTTACCTCATTGACGATACGGGTCGTGGTCTTCTGCAGGACTTCCCAAGGAAGCTGCGCACTCTCTGCTGTCATGAAGTCGCTGGTCATGACAGCACGCAGGGCAATGGCGTAATCATAGGTACGGCCGTCGCCCATGACACCGACGCTGCGCATGTTCGTAAGGGCGGCAAAATACTGGCCGAGATTCTTGTCAGCACCAGCCTTGGCCACCTCTTCGCGATAGATGGCATCAGCCTCCTGGACAATCTTGACCTTCTCTTCCGTTACCTCGCCGATGATGCGGATGCCAAGGCCCGGACCTGGGAAGGGCTGACGGTTGACGAGATACTCGGGAATGCCGAGCTCGCGGCCAGCCGCACGAACCTCATCCTTGAACAGCAGGCGCAGCGGCTCGACGATTTCCTTGAAATCGACGAAGTCCGGCAGGCCGCCCACGTTATGATGGGATTTGATGACTGCCGATTTTCCCAGGCCGCTCTCGATGACATCAGGATAGATCGTACCCTGTACGAGATAATCAACAGCGCCGATCTTCTTGGCCTCTTCCTCGAATACGCGGATGAACTCCTCGCCGATGATCTTGCGCTTCTGCTCTGGCTCCGTGACACCAGCCAGTTTCGCATAGAAACGATCCTTGGCATTGACACGGATGAAGTTGACATCATAGGAACCATTCGGTCCGAATACCGCCTCAACCTGATCGCCTTCATCCTTGCGCAGCAGGCCATGGTCGACGAATACGCAGGTCAGCTGCTTGCCGATGGCCTTGGAGAGCAGGACTGCAGCCACCGAGGAATCAACGCCGCCGGACAGGGCGCAAAGAGCACGGCCGCTGCCGATTTTTGCTTTGAGCTCTTCCACCGTTCTCTTGACGAAGGAATCCATCTTCCACTCGCCAGCACAGCCACAGACTTCGTAAACGAAGTTCTTGAGCATCGTCTTGCCCTGAACCGTATGCATGACTTCCGGATGGAACTGCGTGGCATAGAGATTCTTAGCCGCATTTTCCATGGCAGCCACCGGGCAAACCGGCGTGGAAGCCGTCACCGTGAAACCTGCCGGAGCCTCGGCGATATAGTCGGTATGGCTCATCCAGCAAATCGTCTTCTCATCTACACCCTGGAAGAGTTTCGAGCCCTGCTCATCAATCGTGACTTCTGTCTTGCCGTATTCACTCGTCGGTGCCGTAGCGACCTTGCCGCCCAGCAGATGCGACATGAGCTGGGAACCATAGCAGATTCCCATGACCGGAATGCCGAGCTCAAAGAGCTCCGGGCTGCAGCTGGCCGAATCCTCTTTGTAGACGCTGTTCGGGCCGCCGGTCAGGATGATGCCCTTCGGTGCCATCTCACGAATCTTGTCCAGGCTCAGCGTATGCGGATGAACCTCGCAATAGACATGGTTCTCACGGACACGGCGCGCAATCAGCTGGTTGTACTGACCACCAAAATCCAGAACCAGAATCATTTCATTGGCAGGCTTGCTCAAAATTTGTTCCTCCTCTAAGTACATTGACGTGTAAAGCTTTTTAACGATTATATCATAAGCGCCTGTATTTTAAAAGCCTTGCGCGCTTTCAAAACGCACAAGGCTCCCATTCAATATTGATTTTCTTCGCCCTGGCAGAATTCCGTCACAGCCGCCCGGATGGCTGAAGAATCAAAGCCCTTGCCATAAAGGTTAGCCATCATCTTCTGCCGGTCAGCCGACGGCTTGAACTTGAGAGCCAGCACGCGCAGTGCTGCGGCCTTTTCCCGCTCAAATGTGTCTGAGGGAATGCAGTCCTTCACCAGGGACGATTCAAAACCACGCTGCATAAGCTTGACGCAGATCTGCCGCACGGAACTGCGGCTCTCATGATAGAGGAACTCAAACTGACGGGCACAGGCATCTGCATCGTTCAGGTAATGCATCTCCACGAGGCGGTCGATTGCCTGCTGCACCTCCACTTCCGCATAGCCCTTGCGCAAAAGCTTTTCCCGCAGTTTCTTTTCGCTATGCTCCTGCCGGGCCAGCAAATCGACGGCCGTCATCAAAGCCGTCTTCTTCGGCTTGCGTGGCCGGCGCGCTGACTCCTCCGTCATATCATCCTCTGACCGCTGATATTTCCACATAGGTGATTATGCCTCTGTTTCAGGTTCCGTATCAGCGGGGGCCTGTTCGCCAGCAATCTCCTCAGTCGCCAGCAGTTTGGCACGGATCTTGGCCTCGATCTCAGCGCAGAGCTCCGGCTGATCCTTGAGAGCCTGCTTGGCATTTTCCTTGCCCTGTCCCAGGCGTGTGCCCTCATACGAGAACCAGGCACCGCTCTTGTCGACGATGTCCATCTCGACGCCCATATCGATGATGCTCGACATCTTCGACACGCCTTCGCCATACATGATATCGAACTCAGCCATCTTGAACGGCGGTGCTACCTTATTCTTGACCACCTTGATACGCGTGCGGTTGCCGATGACATCCTGTCCCTGCGTGATCTTGTCGATCTTGCGCACGTCAAGACGTACCGACGAATAGAACTTGAGCGCACGGCCGCCCGTCGTCGTCTCAGGGTTGCCGAACATGACACCGACCTTCTCGCGGATCTGGTTGATGAAGATGGCCACCGTCTGGCTCTTGCTGATGATACCCGTGAGCTTGCGCATGGCCTGGCTCATGAGACGCGCATGCAGGCCGACATGGCTGTCGCCCATCTCACCCTCGATCTCTGCCTTCGGTACCAGAGCTGCTACCGAGTCAACGACGATGATATCGATGGCACCGCTGCGCACCAGCGCATCAACGATATCGAGAGCCTGCTCACCAGTGTCCGGCTGCGAAATCAGCAGGTCATCGATGTTGACACCGAGCTTGGCCGCATAGACAGGGTCGAGTGCATGCTCCGCATCGATGAAGGCCGCAATGCCGCCGGCCTTCTGCGCCTCAGCGATCATGTGCAGCGTGACCGTGGTCTTACCAGAAGACTCCGGGCCATAGACCTCGATGATACGGCCGCGGGGCACACCGCCAACGCCCAGGGCAATATCGAGAGGCAGGATGCCCGTCGATATGACCTCCACGTTCATATTCGCCTTGGCATCGCCGAGACGCATGATCGAGCCTTTGCCGAAATCCTTCTCAATCTGTTTCAATGCGCTGGCCAAGGCCTCTTTCTTATCCGTTGCCATTCTTAATAACAGCTCCTTTCGAACTCACGATTTTATCTGTAGATATTATATAAAACAATTGTTCTTTTTGCAAGATTTATTTTCGAACATATAGATAAAAAACTTCCCTCCTCGACTGAGAAGGGAAGCTGTTTTTTCCGGAATCACATGTAATCCGAAGAAGTTCTCTTTTTCTGCTGCTTGAGCAGGCCGAGCTTGGCAGCCAGCCACTCCGTCGCAACAAAGAATACCGGTATCAGGAAGATACCCATTGCGGTAGCAAAGAGCATACCGCCGACTACTGCGACACCCATGCCGTTACGAGCTGCAGCACCGGCACCACTAGCTACAGCCAGCGGCAGACAGCCGATGATGAAGGCAAAGGACGTCATGAGGATTGGGCGCAGACGCAGGCCCGCAGCCTCGATGGCCGCCTTGACCGGCTCCATGCCGCGGTCCACACGGACCTTCGCAAACTCAACGATAAGGATGGCATTCTTCGCCGCCAGACCGATGATCATGATGATACCGATCTGCATGTAGACACTGTTCTGCAAGCCGGCATTCGGATGGCCTGCCATAGCCTCCAGCATCGAAAGGCCATACTCAGATACCAAGGCACCCATGATGCCCGTCGGTACCGTCAGCAGTACAGCAAACGGTACGCTCCAGCTCTCATAAAGAGCTGCTAGGCAGAGGAATACGAATACCAATGCCAGGCCGAGCACCTGCATCGTCGAGCTCGAGGCCTTGGACTCCTCGCGGCTCTGACCGGACCACTCGATATTGAAGCCGTTGTCCGTATTCTCATGGACGACTTCCTGGATGGCTTTCATTGCCTGACCCGAGGAATACCCCTGGGCAGCATTACCCTGGATGGCAATCGAACGCGTGCCATTGAAGCGCGAGATCGACGTCGGGGCCGAGCTGAGTTTCGGCTTGAGCAGCGTATCCAAAGGAACCATCGTGCCGCTGCTGCTCTTGACGAAGATGAACTTCGTCGACTCAGCCTCGCTGCGATAGCGCGTATCGGCCTGCAGCATGACCTTGTAAGAACGGCCAAACTGGTTGAAGTCATTGACCTGGGAACCACCGTAGTTGACCTGCATAGCCGTGAATACATCCGAGAGCTGGACGCCAAGCTGCTTGACGCGCTCACGGTCAATCTCGAACTCGTAAGTCGGTGACGTCATCTTGAAGGTCGAACGCACACCCTGAAGTTCCGGACGCTGGTTGGCTGCCGCGACGATCTTGTTCGTGACATCAGCCAGCTCCTGATCCGTGTGACCGGACATATCCTGCAGCTGCAGCGACCAGCCGCCCACGGCACCGAGGCCCGGAAGGGCCGGCGGGTTCATGGCGATGACCGTAGCCTCCGGCGTGACCTTGGCTCCAAGGCCAAACATCATGCCGACGGCTGAGTCAACCGACATCGATTTATCCGTACGCTGGGTCCAGTCCTTCATGCCGAGGACGACCATGCCGGCACTCGGCTTAGCACCACTCGACAAGATATCGAAACCCGTGATGGCCATGACATTCTCGACGCCTGGAACGTTCTCCATGGCCGCCTTGGCCAGCTTGTCGATGGATTTCTGCGTCTGGTTCATCGAGGTGCCTTCTGGCAGCTGGACAGCTGCGAAGAGATAGCCCTGGTCCTCATTCGGCACGAAAGTCGACGGCAGGACCTTGAAGACAGCACCAGCTACGATGCAAACGATAAGCATGAACAGGAACGCCAAGCGCGTGCGGCGGATGAACTTCGCCACGATGCCCATATAGCCGCGTTTCGTGCGATCGAACCAGCTGTTGAAGGCAACGAAGAAACGGCCAAGAACACCCTCATCATCCTTGGGCTCATGTTTCTTGAGAATCATAGCGCAGAGTGCCGGCGTAAGTGTCAGTGCCACAAATGCTGACAGCGCCATGGATACGGCAATCGTCAAAGCGAACTGACGATAGAGGATACCCGTCATACCACCGAGGAAGGCAACCGGTACGAATACGGCTGCCAATACGAAAGCGATGGCAACGACCGGCCCCTGTACCTCATCCATCGCACGCTCTGTCGCATCAATCGGCTCCAGTCCCTCTTCCATGTGTTTCTCGACATTCTCGATAACGACGATAGCATCATCGACGACAAGGCCGATAGCCAAAACCATGGCAAACAGCGTCAGCGTGTTGATGGAAAAGTCCAACACGATAAAGGCGGCCAAGGTACCGATAAGCGATACCGGAACGGCCAGCAGCGGGATCAGCGTTGCGCGCCAATTCTGCAGGAACAAGAAGATGACCAATACGACCAATGCCAGTGCCTCGAGGAACGTCTCCAAGACTTCCTTGATGGAAGCGTTGATGTAGTTCGTCGAGTCGAAGATCTGCGCCATCTTGAGGTTCGGCGGCAGATTGGGCTTTGCCTTGTCGAGAATCTCGCGGACACCGGCAACCGTCTGCATGGCATTGGCATCACTCGTCAGATTGATACCGAAACCGACTGACGGATAACCGTTGAATTTCGAGATGATGGAGCTTGATTTCTCCCCCGTCTCAATGCGGGCTACATCCTTCAAGCGGACAAACTGGCCGTTGGAAGACCGCAGGATGACATTACCGAACTCTTCCGGTGTCACCAGACGGCCGGAAATCTTGCCCGTATACTGTTTCTCCTGCCCATTGGCCACCGGCATGGCACCAACGGTACCAGCCGGAGCCTGTACATTCTGCTCCTTGATGGCCGACGTCACATCAGCCACTGTGAGACCAAGCTCTGCGAGCTTGTCCGGATTGAGCCAGACACGCATCGCATAGTCTGCACCGAAGATCTGGACATTACCGACACCCGGCACACGCTGGAGCTGATCGAGCAGATAGATATCGGCATAGTTTTTCATGAACGCGCGATCATACGTGCCATCAGGTGAATACAGCGACAACATGTATGCCATATCATTCGAGGATTTACGCGTAGTAAGACCGACCGTCTGTACATCGGATGGCAGGCTGGCAGTGGCCGTCGCAGCATTGTTCTGTACCTTGACGGAATCCATATCGCCATCGGTGCCATTCTCGAAGACGACCGAAAGGCTGTAGCGGCCCGTATCATCGGAGTTCGAGGACATGTAATCCATCCCCTGGGTACCGTTGATCTGCTGCTCGACAATCTGCGCGACTGTCTCATTGACGACCGCCGCATTCGCGCCGGTGTAGGTCGTGCTGACCGAAACCGTCGGCGGCGAAATCTGCGGATACTGCGCAATCGGCAGCTGCACTGCCGCGAGCACACCAACAATCACGATGATGATCGAGATGACGATAGCAAATATCGGCCGGTGTATAAAGAATTTTGACAAGACGCCGCCCCCTTACTTCTTCGAATCAGCAGCGGCAATCGTGTTGGAATCGAACAGGGTCGGATCCGACGTCAGCGAGAAGCCCATATCGTCAGCCGTTACCATGGTAACCGTAAGGTCGATCCCCTCCTGCAGATTCGAAAGGCCCTCGACGACCACGACATCAGCCGACGTCAGGCCATCCTTGATGATGTAGTAGCTGCCGACCTTGTCACCAAGGGTTACAGCCTGAGCCTTGGACTTGCCGTCCTCGCCAACTACCATGACAAAGGACTTGCCCAGCAGCTGCTGGACCGCACGCTGCGGCACCAGGATGGCATTCGGGACGATTTCGCCGGAAAGGCGCACGCGGGCAAACATGCCCGGCAGCAGCAAGCCGTCCGGATTGTCAAACAGCGCCTTGACCGTCAGCGTGCCCGTATTGCTCGACAATGCGCGATCAGACTGGACAATCTGCCCATCAATCGGATAGACTGTACCGTCAGACAGCGTGATTGACACCGTCGGCGACATGCCATTGCCGCCCTGCATAGCTGCGTTGTTCATGAATTTCAGGTAATCGGTTTCCGAGATGCTGAACTGCGCAAACACCGGATTCGACGAACCAATCGTAACAAGGTTCGTGCTGCCGGCTGCGGCAAACGTACCCACAGCGACATCATCGACCGAAAGCTGACCGCTCATCGGCGCATAGATGACCGTATCAGCCAGATCCTGCTGCGCCTTGCGGAGAAGTGCTGCATTCGCCGAGGCCTGAGCACTATAAGAATTGACCTGTGCCTGCTGCGTAGCTACCGTCTGCTCGGCAATCGCCTGTGACGAAAGCAACTGACGATAACGATTGAGATCGGTCTCCGCATTGCTCAGTGTCGCCTCAGACTGTGCCAGATTTGCCTGGGCCTGCAGGACTGCCGACTCATACTGGCGCGAATCGATCTTGTAGAGCGGCTGGCCGGCCTGTACATACTGACCGCCCGTCACATACTTCTCCACAACATTGCCAGAAACCTTGGACTGAACCTTGACTTCGTCCTTACCCACAATCTGGCCGGCAAACTCACTGGTCAGCGGCGTATCCTGCTGGATAACCTGCATGGCCTTGACCTGCGCCCCCTGATGCTGCGCCTGCTGTCCATTTGAACCACAGCCGGCAACAGCAAAGCTTGCGGAGATGGCCAGCGAAATGCCGATTACGAGCGCCTTTGTCTTCTTGTTTTTCGTCAAAAACAATCGTTAAACCTCCTTATAACATTCCATTCCCATTTCTATCAGCGTCTTGCTCGACTGAAATAGTAAATAAATGTTTACTATTGATGAAATATATAGTATATTATATTCAGATAAAAGTCAAGAAAATGGCTCGTATACACGATTAAATACCGAATATTTAATCGCACTCTAATCAAAGGAGTAAGCTATCTCTATGAACAATCTATCAACGCCAAATGTTTCCCAAAAATTCATCGAAACGTTGATCCTGATTCACAACAATTTCTATCGCCAAACCAAGCTGCCTATCCCGCTGAATCAGTTCGGCGCCCTTATGGTCATATTCACCGAAGAAGCGGTATCGATTTCCGATATCAGCAACATCCTGAATATCTCCAAGCAGCAGATGACCACCGTCATTGACAAACTCGTCCGCAACGGCATGGTCCAGAAAGCTCCTGATCCGCATGACCGCCGCCGCAGCGTCATCACGATGACCGCTGCTGGCCAAAAGATTATCGACGACCAGAATGAGCGCGTCCGCCTGCTGTTTACGCAGCACATCCAGCAACTGGATGAAGACGAGACAGTCCAGCTGAGTCAATCCATCCTGACCTTCAACTATCTGCTCGAAAAAATGTTTATCAGTAAATAAGGAAAGAGACAGACATAATGCGAAAGCATCTTGCCTGTCTCTTTCTTTTCCTTCCTGACAGCCGTATCAGAGTTCAATGACCTCCAAGTCATCGGGGACAAAAACACGGCCATGATAATACTGGCTGGCCTCAGCTGTATATTCCTGCTTGCGCGTCGCTAAATGCTTGTCCTCTGTATGATAGAGGACGAGATTCCTGACGCCAAGCTGTTCGGCCAGTTCACTAGCTTCTTTTACAGTGCTGTGATTCTTTTCGTAGGGCTTGAAGACCTCACGATCCTTATACTGGCAAAAAGCCTCTGCCAGCAGCCAATCAGCCTGTTCGGCATACGCGCGGTCATGTTCATTATACGGTTCATCGCCCAGGCAGGTGAACTTCATGCCGTCTGCAAACTGCAGGCAGTAGCCAAACTGCTTTGCCTTGGTCGAGAGGATATCGAAGGCCGTAAGCCGGAACTGCGGCAGTTCGACTGTTTCGCCGTCCGTGACCTCATGAATCAGGATATCGCTGCCCACCCGGGCAAAATCTTTCTTCTTGAGGGTCATCTCCGTCATCTTCAGCAGCATCTCCCGCACTACATCATGACAGTAGATATGGAAAGTTCCCTGGTATTTTCCTTTGTTCATAAGGTCGGCTACCTTGCGGATCACCCAGATCACGCCCAGCACATGGTCCGTATGACCATGGGTCACAAACATATGATGACATTTCTGATAATCAAAAGCCGTGATCTCCAGCTGCCGCAGGATCCCATTGCCACCACCGGCATCAGTCAGGAACAGGCTGCCATCCTCCAGCTCGAGAAAGAAGCAGGTATTGAAACATTTCGTCGCCATCGCGAACCCCGTTCCCAGAATCGTCAACTTGCGCATATCGCTCTCCCCTTTCTTTTGTCTTCATTATAAAACAAGGCGCTGGCATTTGCCAGCGCCTTTGCTTATTTCTGATTGAGTTTTGCGAGTGCTTCGCGTGCCGCATGCTGCTCAGCCTCTTTTTTGCTATGGCCTGAGCCTTTGCCCATCACCTTGCCTGTAATACGTACCTGGAAGGTAAACCTCTTATCATGGTCAGGGCCTTCTTCGGCCACCTGTTCATAGGCGACACTCTGGCCTTCGTGCTGATAGACCAGCTCCTGCAGGATCGTCTTGTAATCTTTCAGGATAGCGCCATGCTTGGCACGTTCGAACTCCGGCGTAAGCTGGCGGATGACATAGTCCTTCGCCGCTTCCCACCCCTGATCCAGGTAAATCGCGCCAATGACGGACTCGAACACGTCCTCCAGATTCGTCTGGCGCGTCCGGCCGCCGCCCATCTCCTCGCCGCGCCCCAGCAACAGATAATCGCCCAGATGCAGATTCGCAGCAAGTCTCGCTAAAGTCGCCGAACAGACAATGCTGGCCCTTGTCTTTGTCAGCTGTCCTTCGGGCATCTGCGGGAAGTGCTGATAAAGATAAGTGCTGGAGGCAAGCTCCAGCACAGCATCTCCTAAAAATTCGAGACGTTCATTATGGACGATGTTCCCCTTGGATTCATTCGCATAGGAAGTATGCGTCAGCGCCTGCTGGAGGAAGTCCAGGTTGACAAACTTCACGCCCAGGGTAGCTGCCAGCTCACGTAGCTCATGCTCGCGCTTCTCCGACAGGATGTTTTCCATCGTCAGCCTCCATTACTCTGCGTACTTCTTGAGCAGCAGGCAGGCATTGTGGCCACCAAAACCGAAGTTGTTGGACATAGCCGCACGAACCGTCTTAGCCTTTGCCTTGTTCGGAACGTAGTCGAGGTCAAGGCCCTCATCCTGGGTCTCGTAGTTCATCGTCGGCGGCAGCATGTCATTCTCTACAGCCAGTGCCGTAGCAATGCACTCAACACCGCCAGCAGCACCGAGCAGATGGCCCGTCATGGATTTGATGGAGGAAACCGAAACGTCTTTGGCTGCCTCGCCCCAAACGGACTTGATGGCCATCGTCTCGCCTTCATCATTCATGTGCGTGGACGTACCATGGGCATTGACATAGTCGACCTCCGATGCCTTCATGCCAGCATCATCAAGAGCAGCCTGCATGCATTTTGCCTGGTATTCACCACCCGGAGCCGGGCTCGTGATGTGGTATGCATCGGAGTTAGCGCCATAGCCGACAACCTCAGCATAGATATGCGCGCCACGAGCTTTTGCATGCTCAAGGCTCTCGAGGACTACGAGGCCTGCGCCTTCGCCCATGACGAAACCGCTGCGGTTCTTGTCAAAGGGACGGGATGCATGAGCCGGATCGTCGTTGTGATCCATGCAAAGAGCCTTCATGGCAGCAAAACCAGCGACAGCAGCTTCAGAGATTGCAGCCTCCGTACCGCCAGCAATCATGACATCAGCATCACCGCGCTGGATGACACGGAAAGCATCGCCGATGCAGTTGGAACCCGTAGCGCAAGCCGTAACGATACAGCTGGACGGTCCATGCAGTTTATACGTGATCGAAACCTGGCCAGCAGCCATGTTGGCAATCATCATCGGGATGAAGAACGGGCTGATGCGGCCTGGGCCTTTAGCAAACAGTTTCTCATACTGGGAATGCATCGTCTCGATACCGCCGATACCAGCACCGACAAAGGTACCGATGCGATCAAGATCCTCTTTCTCGAGGTCAAGCTTTGCATCTTCGATAGCCATGCCAGCAGCAGCAACAGCGAACTGCGTGTAACGGTCCATGCGCTTAGCTTCTTTCTTATCGATGTAAGCAGCTGGATCGAAGTCCTTGACCTCACCAGCAATCTGGGCACCATACTCCGACGCATCAAAACGGGTAATCTTATCGATACCATTACGGCCTTCCATCAGACCATTCCAGAATTCCTCTTTACCCATACCAATCGGGGTGATTGCGCCCAGACCAGTGATTACTACACGATTACTCAAAACGAATAGCTCCTCTCAATTATCTTTGTCGTCTTTTCAAACGTCTGCTCAGTTGGCAGCTTCAGCCTCAGCGATAAGCTGCGCAAAGATATCATGTACCGACATGATCTTGTCGATTTTCGGCATATACTCACCCGTGAAGACCAGGCCGGTCTCCACATCGCCCTGCTGCGCCCGTGTGAGCGCGCGGATAATGCAGAAATTGTGCTTGCAGGCCTTGAGGCAGGCATCGCACTGTTTCGGCGGCACAGGCCCTTCCATGACCTTGGCCGAGAACGGCGTGCGCACAGCACGGCCTGGCAGACCGACAGGACTGTGGATGACCACGATATCCTCTGGTTTCGATTTCAGATAGTATTCCTTGAGGGCCGGCGCCGCATTGGATTCCTCACAAGCAGCGAAACGCGAACCCATCTGGACGCCAGCAGCGCCCGCTTTTATCAAATCAACGATGTCCTGGCCATGCAGTACGCCACCGGCCGCAATGACCGGGATATTCACTGCTGCACTGACATCAGCGATCAGGTCACGTACTGACGTGTCCGTACCGAGATGTCCGCCTGCCTCCTTGCCCTCAAGGACAATGGCAGCTGCACCAAGACGCTCTGAAATTTTAGCTAATTTAACGGAAGAAACGATCGGAACGATTGGCGTACCGGATTCCTTACCGAGAGCAAACATATCACGGGAAAAACCTGCACCAGCAACCACGAGGTCAATGCCCTCATCGATTGCGGTCTTCACAACCTCAGCAAAATCTGCGGCTGCTACCATGATATTGATGCCGATGATACCAGATGTAAGCGAACGTGCGAGCCGGATTTCATAACGCAGTTCGTCATGGCTCATACCAGATGCGGCAATGAGGCCGATACCGCCCTCGTTAGCTACAGCTGCCGCCAGACGGGCCGTTGACAAACGAATCGCCATACCACCCTGCTGGATTGGAACTCTTGCGATCTTATTGCCAATTTTCAGCTCTGGAAGTTTCAATGTTACTCCTCCAATCAATCTTACCTTGAGAAAATCCCGCGAAACAAGTTTCACGGGATTTTCAAACAGGTAAGACGCTCAAACTTATTTGTTCTGGTCTATGTAGGTAACTACATCCTGAACGCTCTTGATCTTCTCAGCAGCCTCGTCCGGGATCTCAATATTGAATTCCTCTTCGAAAGCCATGATCAGCTCAACAATGTCCAGGGAATCAGCACCCAGATCATCGATGAAAGTGGACTCGAGGGCAACCTCGTCAGCCTCAACACCTAACTGCTCAACAACGATATCTCTTACTTTATCAAAAGTCATGAAGTTTCACCTCCTTAAAATGAAAGTTCCTATATAGTTATATCACATAACCATGCCGCCGTCTACATTGACGATCTGACCCGTGATATAGGATGCATGATCCGATGCGAGGAAAAGGACGGCGTTAGCCACGTCCTCCGGCTGGCCCATG
This sequence comes from Selenomonas sp. GACV-9, assembly GCA_900116485.1. Lineage (GTDB taxonomy): Bacteria > Bacillota > Negativicutes > Selenomonadales > Selenomonadaceae > Selenomonas_A > Selenomonas_A ruminantium_G. The sequence goes on along the minus strand of FPAX01000011.1, from coordinate 29,868 downwards.
CGCTTGAGCGGAATGCCTGCCAGCGTAGCCTCTTTCGCCTTATCCGTCATCGCTGCCGTCATATCCGTAGCGATGAAGCCCGGAGCAACGACATTGACATTGATGCCGCGAGCGGCCAGCTCCTTAGCTGCCGACTTCGAAAAACCGATGACACCCGCCTTAGCTGCCGCATAGTTTGCCTGACCGGCATTGCCCATGAGACCGACAACCGATGCCATGTTGATGATGCGGCCGCTGCGCTTCTTCATCATGAGCTTGGACACTGCCTTCGTGCAGTAGAACACACCCTTGAGGTTCGTGTTGATGACTGCGTCGAAGTCTTCATCCTTCATGCGCATGAGCAGGCCGTCACGCGTGATGCCTGCATTGTTGACCAGGATATCGATCTGCCCGAAAGCCTCAACAACCGTTTCGACCATTGCGTCAACAGCTTCGGTGCTCGAGATATCTGCCTGAACCAGAATGGCCTCGCCGCCATTCTTCTCAATCTCCGCCTTGACCTCTTCTGCCTTGGCCGTGTTGCCGGCATAGTTGATGGCAACCTTGGCACCTTCGCTGGCCAGGCGGATGGCAATGGCACGGCCAATGCCTCGCGATGCGCCAGTTACCAGCGCAACCTTTCCGTCTAAAAGCATATTAGCGAACCTCCTTGAAATAGTCAAGCGTTTTTTGCAAACTTTCGAGATTTTCTACGTTCATGCTCGTGAGAGCCTTGTCGATACGGCGATTGAAACCGCAGAGGGTCTTGCCCGGGCCAGCTTCAACGAACGTATCAGCACCAAAGTCCTTCATCGTGTTGACGCAGGCAATCCATTTGACCGGATGATCAGCCTGAGCAACGAGGTTGGCTTTGATCTCATCTGCCTTGGTCTCCAGCTCACCCGTGTAGTTCGAAACAACCGGGATCTTGGCATCACGGATCGTAACCTTATCGAGCTCGGCAGCCAGTTTCTCAGCTGCCGGTTTCATCAGCGTGGAATGGAACGGAGCCGATACTGGCAGGATTACAGCCTTCTTGGCACCAGATTCCTTGAGGAGCTCAACAGCAGCCTCTACGCCTGCCGTCGTGCCAGCAATGACCGTCTGGCCCGGGCAGTTGAAGTTTACAGCCTGGACTTCGCCAGCTGCCTTGGTTGCCTTCTCGCAAGCATCAACGATGACCTCATCGGCAAGACCGATGATAGCTGCCATGCCGCCCTGGCCGACAGGTACAGCTTCCTGCATGAACTGGCCGCGTTTGTGCACGAGCAACACAGCATCCTGGAAATCCAGTACGCCAGCGGCAACCAGGGCCGAATACTCACCAAGGCTGTGGCCGCCAGTCACATCCGGCTGGATGCCATGCTCTTTGAGGATCTCATTGGCAATGACGCTCATCGTGAGGATTGCCGGCTGCGTGTTAGCCGTAAGTTTCAGATCCTCAGCCGGGCCCTCGAAGCACATATCCTTGATGGAATAGCCCAGCGCCTCATCAGCCTGCTGGAAGAGCTTCTTCGCTACATCATACTGCTGACAGAAATCCTTGCCCATGCCAACAGCCTGAGCACCCTGACCTGGAAATACAAATGCAAGTTTATTCACCGTGAATTACCTCCAATTATTTGCAATCCTGCTGAATCGTGTCAATAACACCTGGCAGACCAGCAACGATGTCTTCAATAATCTGTTTTACCGGTTTGATATCCTTGAGCATACCCGAAATCTCGCCAATCATGACAGAACCATTCTCCACGTCACCTTCATGGGTAGCGCGATGCAGGCTGCCTACGCCAAGCTGCTCGAGCTCCTCGTTCGATGCACCGGCAGCCTCGAGCTCCTCATACTTGCGCGTGAGCTTGTTGGCCAGTACACGTGCCGGATGGCCAAGCGAACGGCCCGTGACCACCGTAGAACGATCCTTGGCATGAAGTACCATCTTCTTGTAGTCCGGATGGGCGATGCACTCCTCGCTCATGACAAAGCGGGATCCCATCTGCACAGCCTTGGCACCGAGCGCAAAGGCTGCTGCCACACCACGGGAATCACCGATACCACCAGCACCGATTACTGGAACATCTACAGCATCAACGACCTGCGGCAAAAGTGCCATGGTCGTGATCTCACCGATATGGCCGCCAGACTCCGTGCCCTCAGCGATGACGGCATCAGCGCCGCTGCGAACCAGGCGTTTTGCCAGTGCTACCGAAGCGACAACCGGGATTACCTTCGTACCGATTTCCTTGAGCGCCGGAACATACTCGCCGGGGTTGCCTGCACCAGTCGTGACAACGGGCACACGCTCATCGATGACAACCTGCATGACCTCTTTGACAAACGGGCTCATGAGCATGATGTTGACGCCGAAGGGCTTATCCGTCCAGCCCTTGCATTTCTGGATTTCCGCCCGCAGGATATCCGGCGGCATATGTCCGGCACCGATGATGCCGAGACCACCGGCATTCGAGACAGCCGAAGCCAGCTCTGCCGTACCGATCCAAGCCATACCACCTTGCAGGATCGGGTACTTTATATTCAACAACTTACAGATTTCATTATTCTCAAACATTAAAAATAGTCCTCCTTAGCCCATTCTCGATGCAGGATCGACCTCACTTCTTCTCGCCGTCACTTGCCAATACCGTTTCCTGGCTCAAAGCCTCCTGAATATGCTCCATGACATTGCCGTTGACATAATCATTGGCAACACCGATCGCACTGCAGATCGACTTTGCATTCGACGACCCATGGCTGATGATGCAGACACCATTGACACCTAAGAGCGGTGCACCGCCGTACTCCGAGGCATCCAGCCGCTTGCCCAGCTTCTTGAGCGTCGGCATCAACAGGAGCGCACCAAGCTTCGCCAGTATGCCGCCCTCCTTGATGGCTTCCTTGATCAGCTTCATGATGGTCTTGGCCAGGCCCTCTGCAAATTTTAGCACAACATTGCCAACAAATCCATCACAAATTACCACGTCGAAGTTTCCCTTGGGGACATCACGGCCTTCCGCATTGCCACCGAAATTGATGGTATGCATCTCCTTGAGCAGTGCATAGGTCTCCTTCGCCTGCTCATTGCCCTTGGTTTCCTCTTCGCCGATATTCAGCAGGCCTACCCTTGGATTCTTTATGCCAAATACATACTCGGCATAGATGGAACCCATCAGACCGCTCTGCACCAGATGCACCGGCTTGGAGTCCACATTGGCACCAGAATCCAGGAGCAGCGTGACGCCCTTCGACGTCGGCATCGGCGTCGCGATCGTCGGCCGGCCGATGCCGCGGATGCGCTTCAATATCAGCTGGGCCGCCGTCACGGCAGCACCGGTGCTGCCAGCCGATAACACCGCATCACACTGTCCTTCCTTCACGAGCCGTGTCGCCACAACGACTGAGGAATCCTTCTTGGTACGGACCGCATCAGCTGGATGCTCGTCCATGCCGATGACTTCCGTCGTGTGATGGATCGTGATGCCGAGCTTCTCCCAGCCAGTCTCACGGCTGAGTACCTCCCGGATCCGCGGCTCATCGCCGACGAGCACGATCTCACACTTGTATTTCTTTGCCGCACGGACGGCGCCGAACACGATCTGTTCCGGCGCATAATCACCGCCCATGGCGTCAACTGCAATCTTCACGAAGTTTTACCCCCTAACTTATCTCCCCACGAAACCACGATGAATTTCGCGCGGAAAACTTCCTGGGTTTCATTGTGGGTCTTGACCCACACAAAGAATTTATTGCCTCTGACCTTCACGACCTCGGCCTTGGCTATGAGCTTCTCGCCCACATGAACTGGTACCTTATACTTGACGTTGGCCACGCCAGTTACAGCCATCGGCGCATCGATGATGGCGATAGCCAGGGAATCTGCCTGCGAGAACATATAATGCCCCTTGGCAATCTGCGTCTTGGCAAAGACCATGTCCTCCGTGATGCGGAGCAGGGAAATGCCCGAACGCCCCAGCTCCAGATCGATGAGCTCGCCAACGACCTCTCCGCTCTGGATGGATTTCACCTTGTTCTGGGCTTTTTCCGCCATATTGCGGATGCGGCCTCGCAGCTCGGGGATGCCGAGCTCCAAGCGATCAAGGCGGATAGTCTGGACACTGACCTCGAGATTCTTAGCCAGCTCCTCATCAGTCAGGAAAGGCTTTTCCCGCACCTGTGCCAAGAGCAGCTCCTGCCGCTCCTTTTTCTTCACCCTTGCCATTCGAACACCTCCCTCCATGGTCATCTTTTAGTACCTGCTACTACAATCTCATATAATGGTCTATTATAAATGGTATGTCCTAAAATTGCAAGTAGCAGTTGTCTGAAAACAATAAAATAAGCAGGACAAACTCGTCCTGCTTATACAGCTTCTATTATTCTGCTGCCTTGACAACCTCTTTGCCATCATAGTAGCCGCATTCCGGGCATACATGATGAGGCATCTTCGGCTCGTGGCACTGCGGGCAAGAAACGAAACCCGGAGCCTCTAATTTCCAGTTTGCACGACGCTGATCGCGACGAGCCTTGGAAGTTTTACGCTTTGGTACTGCCATGTCGGATACACCTCCTTAAGTCTCTGTGTTCCTACGGGGAACTTATTCCTTTTTCAATAATTGCTGTAATGCTGCCATGCGCGGATCAGGAACGAAACGATCACAGCCGCAATCGCCCTCATTCAGATTATGCCCGCACACCGGACAAAGCCCTTTGCAGTCGGGCTTGCAGATATTACTGAGCGGCTGGGCCGCAAGCAGGGTATCCCGGATCATATCCTGGATATCCAGCATATCTCCCTCAAACACATTGACTAAGTCTTCTGTTTCCGCTGCCTCCCGGCTGAAATCCTCCGAAAAATCATGAACCTGATTCTCCCGGCAATCAGCCAGACACCGACCACAGACAAAGGTCTTCACATCCTCGATCTTCCCGGCCACACGCCAGCATGAGCCTGTATAGACTACCGTTCCCGTGACCATGATTGGTCCCTCGAACTGGTAATCATCGCTTACGGCATCAAGTTCCTCGGCAGTCGTCGTAAAGGAAAAGGGAAGCTCCCTGCCTAAATCGGTTTTCAATTCAGCAATATTAACATTCATCATTCAGCATCAACCTCAATCCATTATAGCGACCGTCATTTCGTTTGTCAAGAAAATCTCCTTGACTGGCGCACACTCACTTTACTGGTACACAGTGCTTATCATTGATCTCTTTGACCTTCTGCACGCGGCGCACATATTTTTCTGCCGTCAACGGATCCGTATGCATCCAGGTCTTGACCGTCTCCATCGCGATAGCACCGCCAATGATCTTGCCACCGAGGCACAGGACATTGCTGTCATTGTGCTGGCGGGCCAGCTGCGCGCAGAATGGATCCTGGCAGACCACTGCATAGATGCCATTCAGCTTGTTGGCAATCATAGCGCTGCCATAGCCGACACCGTCAACAAAAATGCCGCGGTCACACTCCCCCTTAGCCACAGCCATGGCCGCCGGATAGACGAAATCCGACAGGTCGCAGGACTCTTCATCATAGGTGCCGAAATCCTTGACCTCATGGCCTTCGCTTTCAAGGTAAGCCTTGATCTCATTCTTCAGGTTCGTGCCGGCATGATCGTTCGCCATTGCAATCTTCATAAAAAATCCTCCCGTTACCATCATTGAATAATACTTTGATTGTAACGAGAGGTTCCTTATTTGTCAACAGATAGGAAAGGCTTGACGAACCTTCCCTCAATCTCCCAGACGCTCTTTGAATACCTGTACGGCCTCCTGCTGCACAGCCTTCAAAGGCACATCGCTCGCCTCGGCCAGACGGCGGCAATCTTCATACTCCGGGGACAAGCTGCAGAGCTTTCCATCCCAGGCGCTTACCTTGCAGTTGACTACGCCAAATCTCGTCTCCACTTTGGCAATATGCCGCGATGCTTCCAAACGTTTATCCACAGGCATGATTCGCAATCCAATGCTGGTGGATTCCCTGAAGATGATATCGATGCACTGACGTTTTACTTTTTCCTCCACCAGAACAGACAATTTATGCGCCGGCCGATTCTTCTTCATGACTATCGGCGTCACCCAGACATCTAATGCCCCTGCCACCAGCAGGCGGTCAAACAGATAGCCATAAATCTGGGGGGGCATATCATCAATATTCGCCTCGATAACTGACAACTGGCCTCTGGCATCACCGTGATATTCTCCCAGATAAAGCCGCAGGACATTAGGAATCGTCAGTTCATGGCTGCCAGCACCATAGCCGATGCATTCTGTCATGAAGCCCTTAGGAACCCCCTCGCTGTACGCGCCCAAAGCCTTGACGATACCAGCACCTGTTGGCGTTACCAATTCTTTCTCCTCCGTGCCCGGTTCCGTCTGCCACCCCAGCAAGAGCTCTGCCACAGCCGGCGCAGGAATAGGCATGAGCCCATGCGCACAGGAAACAAAACCACGGCCCAACGTCAATGGCGAGACAAAGACGCGCTCTATCTCCAGATAATCCAGGCACACCGCCGCCCCAACGATATCGACGATAGAATCCACAGCGCCCACTTCATGGAAGGCCACTTCATCTGCCGGCTTACCATGCACCTTGCCCTCCGCTTTGGCAATCTCCATAAAGATTGCCAGTGCCTGCTGCTTTACCGCCATCGACAGGGACGATTTTTCCAGCAGCGCGCGAATATCTGCCATGGTACGATGCGCATGGGCATGATGATGATCATGGGCTCCGTGATGATGCCCGGCACCCGTGAGCTTGACATCCACATATGCAGCATGGATGCCATTTTTCACGACGTCAGCGATCTCCAGCCGAAATTCCTCATGGATGGGAAGTTTTGCCAATTCTTTCTCTAAAAGTGCTGCTGGCACCCCTGCCTGCAGCATTGCCCCCAAAAACATATTGCCGCTGATTCCGGCAAAGCAATCCAGATATATTGCGCGCATGGTTTCACCTCAACTTATTTATCTTGCTGGCCAAGGCTCCTGCACCAAAGCCATTATCAATATTCACGACAGATACCCCCATGGCGCAGCTGTTGAGCATCGACAACAAAGCTGCTACCCCATGGAAGGACGCACCATAACCCACGCTTGTCGGCACGGCAATCACCGGCTTATCGGTAAGGCCGCCGACCACACTGGCCAGGGCCCCCTCCATACCGGCAATGACCACGATGACATTTGCCGCCTTTATCGCTGGCAAATGCGCGAACAACCGGTGTATGCCGGCGACGCCGCAATCATAGCAGGTATTTACCGCATTGCCAAACAGATACGCCGTAAGCCTAGCCTCCTCAGCGACAGGGATATCACTGGTACCTGCCGTCAGGATCAGGATCTGATGATCCGCATCACGCTGCAGCCGCGTGTCGCGGTCCAGATAGATTGCCCGTGCCATCTCATCGTATTCGGCTTCAGGCACCTTCTCACAGACCTTCTCGTAATGCTTGCGCTCCGCCCGCGTAGCCAGCAGATTTCCCTGACTATGCGTGTATAGCGAATAAAAGATATCCCGTACCTGCTCCGGCGTCTTGCCGGCCGCATAGATTACTTCGGGCATTCCCTGCCGCAGTTCACGATGATGGTCCACCTCCGCAAACTTCATCTCCTCAAACGGTGCATCGATGAGCCTTTGCACGGCTTCCTGCTCCGCAATATTCCCCTGCTTGTATGCCTGCAGCAGCTGGGTTATCTCTGCCTCAGTCATCTGTCCACCTCCATTCCCTAGTCAACTATCTAAAAGATATTCGCGCTAAAAAAGAAAAATCCTCTAACGGAAAAGCAGCCGTATCACTGCCAAGCGACACGGCTGCTTTGTTCTTACCTTATTCGTTTTCCTGTGCTTCTGCCAGCTGTGCCGACGATGCTGCCGTTGCAGCGGCAGCCTGCTGTGCCTGGCGAGCAGCCTGCTGATTCATCTGCGTCTTAGCCTGCTGCAGGACATTCAAGGCCTGCTGCAAGCCCTGCTCTGCTTGACGTACCCCCTGGAAGGTTCCCGTAACATGTGCAATGAGCTGCTCAAATACCTGATTGGCATAAGCATCAGCATCATTCTGCAGCTGCGTCGCATTCTTCTGCGTGCGCTCCATGATCTCACGCTCCTGCTGCTGCGTCTGCTGCAGGATCGTCTTGGCCTTCTCCTTAGCCTGCTGGACGATCTCGTTTTCATCCGTAATGCGCTCGGCATACTCTTTGGCCTCTTTCTTGATCTGCTCCGCCTCTTTACGCGCATCCTCCAAGATTTGCTCACGGTTCCGCATGATCTCATCGGCGCGATTGAGTTCCTTCGGCAGATCATTACGCAGTTCATCCACATAATGAATGAGTTCGTTATCATTGATCAGCGTCTTTTCCGTAAAGGGAAAATGTGAAGCTCCCACAACCATATTCTCGAGTCTATCCAAGGTATCGCGTACTGACATATGCCGCTTACTTCCTTTCTCTTTGCTGTAATTCTATCATCGCCTGTTCGACACATTCTGGCACCAGGCCATGAATACTGCCATTAAAGCTGAAAAGTTCACGAATGCCAGATGAACTCACATACGAGTAATCCGGCCGTGTCAACAAAAAAACCGTATCGATTTCCGGCGCGATATGACGGATCATATACGCCTCATTTTCCTCATATTCGAGATCTTTTACCGAGCGGATACCGCGAACGATGACCTTTGCCTCGTGCTTGCGCATGAACTCCGTAATCAGACCTGAAAATGACTTGACCTGCACATTCGGCAGGTGACTGACCGATTGCCGCAGCAGCTCCACCCGCTGCTCAATTGGCAGGAACCCTCGCTTGCTGGGATTCTGGAATACACAGATGATCAGCTCGTCAAACATCTGGCTGGCCCGCTCAAAAACATCGACATGACCATTGGTCACCGGGTCAAAGCTGCCGGAGCACACTGCTCTGGTCATGGCTCCACCTCCTCGACATACGCCCGCCACTGAAAGAAGGTCAGCTGCGTTGTATGCCCATAGCGACGATTCATGACGGCCATCAAGCGGCTAAGCACCGGAAGCTCATTCTCATCGGCACCATGCTCAACAACCAGGATCCCGTTATGCGCCATGATACCCTCAGACTGGTCAATCATCATAAGCGCTTTTTCCCAAAGTCCCTTATGATACGGCGGATCGCAAAAGATCAAATCAAATCCTGCCTGACTGCGGTCAAGCTGTCCAAGTTCGGCAAAGACATCGCCGCCCCGTACTTTGACCTTATCCTGCAGCCGTGTCAAACGCGCATTTTCCTGTATGAGCGACGCTGTAGCTTTATCCACCAGCACGGCACATCCAGCACCACGCGACACTGCTTCCAAGCCTAGGCTGCCCGTACCGGCAAAGATATCGAGCACCTTGCGGTCGAGTACCTTCTGCCCCAGGATATTGAACAGCGACTCCTTGATGCGGTCGGCTGTCGGCCGTGTATCCTGCCCTTTAGGCGTCTTCAGCCGGCATCCTCGGGCTGAGCCCGTGATGATTCTCATCTCATCCACTCCATCCTGTGCTGTTATTTACTTCACAGTAAACAAACTTATTTTATCATATTTTTCCCGAATAGTGAACTGCTCGTGTGGTATAATGTGCAAAGAATATTTATTACAGAGGAGTTTATCGTGAAACGACGTTATCGTTATATTATACCGCTCATGCTGCTCATCCTCATGCTGGCTGTCTGGCAGCTTATCCGCTATTTTCAGCCAGCAGTCCCCATAGCGCCCCAACGTCCTATGGATACCACCGTCCTGCTCATTCCGCTTGACGGCCGTCCCCCTTGCCGCCAGTTCGTCATCGATGCCGGCCGCATTGCCGGCACACGCGTCGAAGCTCCGCCCACCGAATTGCAGGACTACTACTCACAGCCCGGCGACACCCAGGGAATGCGCCAATGGCTCAGCCAGGAAATCGGCAGCAGCCAATCGGCAATCCTCTCTATCGACCAGCTGCTCTACGGAGGCCTGCTGGCCGCCCGCGAAAAAGAAGTCTCTCCTGCCGAAATCGACAGCCTGCTGCAGTACCTGCGCAAGCTGCACGCCGAGCATCCGGACATCCCGCTCTACGCCTTCAGCATCCTGCCCCGACAGACTCCGCAGGATACCATCGATGGCTATCAGGAACGCAAAGATCTGCTGGCTTACTCGCGTCTCAAAGGACGTCAGGCCGAAGGCCTGCCCATCGACGAGCAGGAACTCATGCGCCTCGAGAAGGCCATCCCCGCGGGCAGCATGTCCCGCTACCTCGCCCATTTTGAAGAAAACAAGCAGCTGAACGAGGCGCTTATCCGGCTGGTACACGAAGGCGTCCTTGCCCAGCTGATCCTTGGGCAGGATGACGGCGAGCCATTCAGCATCCCCAACATCGAAAAGAATGAACTCAAAGACTTTATCGCCAGTCAAGACCTTCCCACAGGCAAAGTCATCCTGACGCATGGTGCTGACGAGATTGCCCTCTCGCTGCTCGCCACCATCAAGAACCGCCAGGCAGGTTACTGCCCGCGTATATTCGTGCAGTACAACTCTCCCGCCACACCTGACCGCGTCATGCCCTATATGGCCATCAGTACCGCGGAAACCGTCCGTGAAAAGATTGCCCTGCTCGGCGGCGAGGAAAGTGATACCCCCGACGCTGCTGACTTCACCCTGTTTGTCTCCACTTGCAACAGCGATGAGGATGACTTAGCCAGCCGCATGCAGACAGTAGGATATCTACAGATTGCCCGCAAAAATGATCAGCCTGTCGCACTTGTCGATCTCAGCAAGCATTTTACGGCGCAGGAAACCGTCCTGCCCTTGCTGCTGGACAGTGATTATCCGATAAATAACCTTATCGCCTATGCCGGCTGGAATACCACCAGCAACAGCATCGGTACCGCTCTGGCCCAGGCCAGCCTCTACGAAGCATCGCGCCAGCAGGCCGTCAGCCTTGACGAAATGATTGGCCTGACGGCTGCCAATCTCACCTTCCTGCAGAACCGCCTGCTCGAAGATTACTTCTATTTAAAAGAAGACATCGATCTCGTCAATCTCTCGCTGCAGAAAGCCGGCTACCATAACACAGCCGACCTTGACCTCGAACACAATCATCGCTGGGCCAACCGCATGCTGCAAGGTGCCATGAAAGAACACTTAGCCGCCTACAAGAATACCCGCGCCTTCCGCCAACCCGTAACCTTTGCCTCCCCCTCTGGCGGCTTCACATTGCTGATGCAGGACATGACCGCCGACCTCAGCTATCCCTGGCCACGCACCTTTGAGATCTGGCTGGAGACCACGCCCTATTTTGCCATGCCCACAAAATAATAAAAAAAAGCTTGACACATCACCAGCATCTCTATATAATATATAAATGTCGATGGCTCACTGAGTCAGAAACCTTACAGGGGTATCGCCAAGTTGGTAAGGCACGGGTCTCTGAATCCCGCATGCGTTGGTTCGAGTCCAGCTACCCCTGCCATTGAACATTTACCGCTATCTGGTTGGATAGCGGTTTTTTGTGTCCTCGCTTATATAAAAAAGACGTGATATCCGAAGCGATCAGATATCACGTCTTTTTTATATAAGCTTATCTTACCGGCTGAATTGGCGGCAGTTCTACCGACTGCTTTTCCTTGGCCTCATCCTTTTTCCCTTGCGAGACTGCTGCCGGTACTTTTTCGATTGGTGGCAATTCCACGACCTTATCTGCTTTCACAGGTTTTGCCGGCAACTGCGGACTTGCCGCTATCGGCTGGATTGGCGGCAGCTCCACCGTATTTTCCGCCGGCTTTACTGCGGGGACTACAGGCTGTGGCTTAGGTGCAGGCGCTGGCTGCTGTACCGGCACAGGAGCTGGCTGTTGTGGCACTGGCTCTGCCGGCAGCTTTTTCCCGGCCTTTTTCTGCGCCTCGATATCTGCTGCCGTGATGATGACAGGAATCGCCTTGGGAGCCTGGGCTTGCTTGTTTTCTGCCGGTCTCTCCTGCGGCACTGTTCCTACCGCCTCCCAATGCAGACGTGTATTCTTGTTAGGCAGGCCGCTGTAATCCACTTCCCCCATACCAGCGCTGACAGTTGTCATGCCCTGCATCATCCACAAAGCAGCGGCCAATAATACCGTTCCTCTTTTCTTGCTACGTTTCATCCCGTAATCCCCCAATGTATTCCATGTTGGTATCACACATTCACGTTAGATGTAATTCTGCATCAACACGGAAAATCCTGCTTATTCCTGGAAACTAGCCACGCCCTGCTGGAACAATTTGATCTCACTGCCACGCAGTACCGGATTATCGATCAGCTGGATCGAATAGCAGCCACCCTTGTTCCCACGGAAGAACGTCACCGCCATCTGCGTGTCAGCAGTCGCCTTGGCATCATACTTGCCATCACCATCGGTATCCACTTCGACTTCCTTGGCCGTTACTGCGTAAACAGCCTTGTTCGTCGCACTGAGGTTCACCAGGGTGATTCCTTCATACGCATTGCTGTTCATCAACTCTGTCAGATATTTCTTGGCCTCTTCTTCATTGATCTTATTGAAATCCGGCGTCTTGGCGCCATCAAAGGCATCCGTCAGGATAACCCAGGCATTCTTGATGTTATAGCCGTCGTTATCGAAGACGAGCACCTCGCCCTTCTTGCCCTCATAGAGCAGGCTGGCAGGAATGACATTCGGGCGCTGCGGGCACTGGATGGTAAAACCGTACTCCTTGCTCGTATAGGTGTAATCGAGCTTTGCTGTCTGGGCCTGTTCAGCTTCAGCGGCCGGAGCTGCCTCAGCTGCCAGAGCCGGTGCCGTGTTGCCGAGCAAGAGTGCTGCCATGATGCCCATTGCCATATTCTTGTTCCAATTCATCAGGATTCCTTCTTTCTATAAACACAGGGAGTATCAGCGCTTGCGTGCTGGCTCCACATTGACCTTATAGCCCTTGACCGTATTGCGGTGCATGATGTTCATGACACGCTCGGCCACATCCTCAGGTACCTCCACAAAGGTAAAGCGATCATAGATGTTGATGACGCCGATCGTATCCCCGGGAATATCTGCCTCACTGGCGATTGCCCGGACAATATCGGAGGGACGGATCTTCTGGTTACGACCGATATTGAGGAACAGGCGCACCATGCCCGGTGCACCGCCCGTATCGCCGAAGCTGTCCCCATCGCTCTTAGCATCCTCCTGAAAGCCCTCCAGCGAAAGTTTCAAAGCCGCTGCTGCGATATCGACGAGATCGAAGCCTTCGGCTGCCACATCAGAAATGATGGTATGATAATCATCATACCGATTCTGCTGCAGGGTCTTTACCAGACGTTCCTGGACCAGCTCCTTCTGCCGCTCGAGGATGTCCGAGGCCGTCGGCAGCTCGCGGCGCTGGATCTTCGTATGGGCGAGCTTCATGATAAGGCGCAGCTGACGGTATTCCTTCGGTTCGATAAAGGTCATCGCCACACCAGTGCGGCCAGCACGGCCCGTACGGCCAATGCGATGGACATACGACTCATGATCCTGCGGGATATCGTAGTTGATGACATGGGTAATATCATCGATGTCGATGCCGCGTGCCGCTACATCGGTAGCAATCAGCACATCGATGCGTCCCTCACGGAATTTCTTCATGACGCGGTCGCGCTGGATCTGAGACAGATCGCCATGCAGGCCACCCGCCGAATAGCCGCGCGCATCGAGCGATGCCGACAGGTCATCGACTGCCCGTTTTGTCCGGCAGAAGATGATGAGCTTGCCCGTCTCCTCCACATCGAGCACCCGGCAAAGCCCCTCGAACTTCTGCCGCGTCTCATAGTAGACCTGGTCGATAAGCGGCACCGTCAGATTCTCACGGGTGATCGTCACACGCTGCGGATGATTCATATAACGCAGCGACAGCTTCTCGATGGGCGCGGGCATCGTAGCTGAGAACAGCAGCGTCTGACGCTCTGCCGGTATCATCTCAAGGATGTTTTCAATATCATCGATAAAGCCCATATCGAGCATCTCATCAGCCTCATCAAGCACGAGGGTCTGTACGTGCTCAAGCTTGATTGTCCCCCGGTGCAGGTGATCGAGCAGGCGCCCTGGCGTGCCGACAATGATCTGCACACCACGGTTCAGCGCCTTGATCTGGCGTTCGATCGACTGGCCGCCATAGACTGGCAGCGTGCGCACGCGCTTGAACTTGCCGATCTTGTTGAGCTCCTCGGCCGTCTGGATGGCCAGCTCACGGGTCGGCGTCAGCACAAGCGCCTGGATGTGACGCGACTTTTCCGCAGTCTTCTCCACCGTCGGGATGCCGAACGCAGCCGTCTTGCCCGTACCGGTCTGTGCCTGGCCGATGACATCATGCCCCTCTAACGCCAGTGGTATCGTCTGCGCCTGAATCGGCGATGGCTCCTCAAAGCCCATCTCCGTCACTGCCTGCAGGATCTTGCGGCTCAAATCGATGTCGCCAAATTTTTTCATTTCGTGTTTCAAAAAGTTCCTCCTGATAGATAATCATGTATCATCTGCAGAGCTGTCTCTGCACTTTGCTGTTTGATTTCCTTGCGGCTGCCACGGAAGTGGTTTTCCCGGACCACTGTACCATGATCTCCTGCCACGGCAATGTAGACAAGGCCCACGGGCTGCCCCTTGGTGCCGCCGCCCGGGCCAGCCAGCCCCGTGATGCCAACGCCGATATCGGTGGCGATGCGCTGGCGGATGCCTGCGGCCATCTCCCGTGCCGTTTCGGCTGACACCTCTGTATAGGCAGCAATCGTCTCCGGCTGCACGCCGGCCAGCTGTTCCTTGATCCGATTCGTATAGCAGACCACCGAGCCCATCACATAGGCCGAACTTCCCGCAATATCGGTCAGCCGGCTCGTGAGCAAGCCGCCTGTGCACGACTCGGCACAGGCGATGGTCTTGTGCTGGCTGGTCAGCAGATCGCCGACCACCTCTTCCATGTCCTTCATAAGCCGTCTCGTCAGTCTGCCAGTTTCTCGCCGACTACATCGTAGGTAAAGCCCTGCAGGACCTTGACCTTGATGATGTCGCCCGGCTTGCTGTCCGTATCATTCTCGACATAGACCTGGCCATCAACCTCTGGTGCCTCACGGTACGAACGGCCCACGCAGATATTTGGCTGCTCTTCGTCGCGGCCCTCCACCAGTACCTCAAGCTCCTTGCCCTCGAAGGACTGATTGACCTCCTCGGAAATCTTGCTCTGCAGGCTCATGAGATCATGATAGCGCTCCTGCATGACTTCCTCAGACACCTGATTCGGCATGTCATAAGCAGCCGTATCCTCTTCCCGCGAGTACGTGAACACACCGACACGGTCAAGGCGCTGTTCCTCCAGGAACTTGCGCAGCGTCTGATACTGCTCGTCAGTCTCGCCGGGGAAACCGACGATGAAGGTCGAACGGATTGTCACGCCTGGGATGCGCGCGCGCAGCTTGTCCAGGAGTGCCACCATATCCTCACGCGTATCGGGACGATGCATCGAACGCAGCACATCGTTATCGGCATGCTGCAGCGGCAGGTCCACGTATTTGCAGACCTTTGGCTCATTGGCATAAACATCGATGAGCTCATCGGTAAAGAATTTCGGATAGCAGTAGAGCGTGCGAACCCATTTGAGTTTCGGCACCTTGCAGATGTTGCGCAAGAGCTCAGCCAGCACCGGTTTGCCATAGATATCTTTACCATAGAGCGTGCTGTCCTGCGCAATCAGTACGACCTCACGCACGCCCTTTTCCGTCAGGCGCTCGATTTCCGCGCAGATATCCTCCATGCGGCGGCTGCGGAAGCGGCCACGGATCTGTGGGATGGCACAGAATGCGCAGCGGTTGTCACAGCCCTCGGCAATCTTGACATAAGCCGTATAATCCGGCGTCGTCGTGATGCGCGGCGTTTTCTCATCATAGAGCGTATCATCCTCACCAGCAATGACGACACGATGTCCCTTGAGCGTCTCCTCGACTGCCTCCATGATGCGGCTCCAGGCCCCGGTGCCGAGGATGGCATCAGCTTCCGGCAGCTCGTCCAAAAGCTCCTGCTTGTAGCGCTGGCCAAGGCAGCCAGCCACGATCAGGCTGCGGCAGCGTCCCGTCTCCTTGTAGTCAGCCATGTTGAGCACCGTCGTGATGGACTCCTCCTTGGCCGACTGGATGAACGCACACGTGTTGACGATAAGGATGTCGGCCTCAGCCGGATCTGGCGTAAGCTCAATGCCATGCGCTGTAAGCTCTCCGAGCATGACCTCCGTATCAACAAGATTCTTGGAACAGCCAAGACTGATAAAACCTGCTTTCACTTTTTACCTCCTGATATAACAACTGGAAACAATCGCTATTTCCTGTAACGACATTCCTCAAAGGGTTACAACAAGATACAGAGGATACAGCCTGCCCAAGCAGACGGTATCCTCTGTCCCCTCATATCATCAAATCCTTGATTACTTGAACCGGACCTCCTTGACCCAACGGTCAAGGAAATCGTGTTTCTGTTGTGCCGTGTAGTCTGCTGGCTGATTGAACAGTACGAGATTCTTGCCGGCAAAGGTCTTATAGGCCAGCGTCCCCGGATTAGTCGGCACGAAATAGAATCCCTGCTCCTGCAACGCCAGCTGGGCATCGTCACTTAAAAGCCAATCGGCAAACTCCTTAGCCGCCCGCTGGGCCTTCGGCTCCGCCTTGAAAGCCATGCCAGTGCCTGTGACCAGCGCAGCCGTACCGTCAGCCGGATATACGACCTGCAGCGGGTAGCCATCCTGCATATAACGGATGGTCTCGCTCTCCACAGCCACGGCTATATCCACCTCACCCATGCCGGCCTGGCGGACCGGATTGGAAAGATACCGTGCATACTGGACGACCTTCGGATGGATCTGCCGCCAGATATCATAGGCAGCCGCATCGCCAAACTGCGCAATCATGCTGATGAGCAGGTTAGCCGAAGCATCCGCTGCCAGGAAATCCGTAATGCCGATGCGCACCTTGGACTGTTTAGCCAGATCCGTCCAGGTATCGGGGATATGGGCCTGGGTCTTCAGATAATCCTTGTTGACACAGAAGACGATGGGATCATACCATACCCCAACCCAGTAGCCATTCTCCTCTCGGAAATCGCCCTGAACCTGATCGCCTGCCTCAGAAAGATATGGTACCAGATAGCCTGCCACAGCCGCTTTCGCCAAAGTCTCACGATCCGCCAGTATCATGGCCGCCTCGCCGTCTTTGCCGCTATGCGCCTGTGCTTGCAGCCGATCCATGATCTTATCCGCTGGCAGTGGCACAAAATTCACGCGCACCCCATGCTGTTTCTCATAGGCAGCCGTGAGGATGGACGCATGCTCTGCTGGCAGCGTCGTGTAAACTGTTATCTCCTGCATCGGCCGCTGCTGCTCATCATGTCCGGCTCCGGCCAGATAAGCAGATCCCGCTATTACCACCAGCAGCAGCAGGAACGACGTCAGCAGAAGGGATGTATACCTTCTCATGGATGATACCTCACCAAATAATACTAATCAGTACCATTCTATCATAAGAAAAGGACTGCCGCAACTCAGCGGCAGTCCCACAGAATCTCTACGCTCTAGTTTATTCAGCATCCGGATGATCTTTATGCAGCGGTGTCCCGAAAATGAGGTTATCGAGCAAACCGATGAGCTGATTGATCTCCGGTTTCGCAATCTGTCCCGATGCGCCGAGCTGCTCGCCCTTGAGACGCATCTCATCACTGATCAGCGAGGAGAAGAGTACCAGCGGCACGCTCTGGAGCCTGTCATCCTCACGGACCAGTTTCAGCAGTCGATGACCATCCATCTTCGGCATCTCGACATCGGACACGATGACACCGACATGATCCTCGATCTTGCCATCACGATCGGACAAGCCCTGCAGATACTCCCAGGCATCCTGGCCATTGCCGAAATCGCGCACGAAACGATAGCCCGACTCATGCAGCGTCGTAACCAGCAGGTCACGCAGCATCGGCGAATCCTCTGCTACGACAACATGCACATTCGAACGCTTGACCTTGACGTCCTCCGTAGCCTCTTCATACGTGGTCAGCTTGGCATTGATTTCCGGATTGATTTCCGCGATGATGGTCTCGAAATCGAGCAACAGCACGATGCGATCCTTCATCTTGACGATACCAACGACGCGCGACTGGTCGCCGACCTCCGGAGCCGGTTCCATGTCTTTCCAAGAAATACGATGAATACGCGAGACATTCTCGACCAGGAAACCAATGTTATAGTTATTGATCTCCGTTACGATGATGTTCTTTGCTTCCGTATTCGTCTGCACATTCAGGCAACGTGGCAGGTTGACCAACGGAATAGCCTTGCCGCGCAGCGTGAACAGACCATCGATATACGGATGTGCCTGTGGCATAGTCGTCACCGGCGTACGCGTGATGACTTCGCGAACCTTCGCTACATTGATGCCATAGTTCACATGGCCGATGCTGAACTCAACAATCTCAAATTCATTCGTGCCTGTCTCAAGCAGGATCCCTTTTTTATCTCCACTCGTTTCTGCTGCCATTCAATTCGCCCCCATACTTGGATTCGTATTATCCCATTCTATAATTCATCTATGTTGTTTCTATTCGCCTTAAAGCAACAAATTCCTTCTGCTTTCATGAAAAAAGTCCGCCATCGCGATCATTTTTCTTTGAGATACGTCCAGCCATCCTTTTCGATGACACGCCCCTCGCGCAGAAGATGTCCCAGTGCCCGCTTGAATGCCGCTTTCGAGATCTGGAACTTGTCGCGGATGACCTCGGGCGAAGATTCATCGCTGTAAGGCATCCTGCCATTGCGGCTCTCCAACAGCTCAAGGATGCGCTGCGAATCCGTGAGCAGTGCCTTTTCCTTGACCTCACGCAGCGAGGCATTGAGCCTTCCATCCGGCCGCACATAGGTTACCCGCGCAGTCACGATCTCACCGACCCGCGGCCGTGTCTTCATTTCCTTGTTGTCGATGAAGACGATATAGCGTTCGTTGCTGAACAGGAACGCGCCGCTATCCGTGTAGTTATAGATAGCCCCAGTGACTTCATCGCCCACGCGGACGTTCGTCGCAGGCTGTGAGGCGCGGCGCATCTCGTCCTCGACCTCCATCGTGACCGCCAGGCGGCCGGATTTATCGGTATAGAGTTTTGCCCATACGACCTCACCGACCTGGGGCCGCCCGCGCATGCCTGCATAGGGCATGAAGATGCCGCGTTCGGCACCGACATCCAGGAAAGCACCATCACGGCTCGTGTTGATGACCTTGAGTCTTGCAATCTGGCCTTCCTTCATGCGCGGCACGCGCATGCTTGCCGTCAAGCGGCGTTTCGGGTCCAGATACAGGAACACCGTTACCTCATCGCCCACTGCCACCGGAGTTGTCTGCTGCGTCTTATGCAGCAGGATATCGTCCGACGTATTGCCGGTCTCCGCATCCAGGAACGCCCCCATTTCTCCAATGCGGGCAACCTTGAGCGTCGCCACCGTACTGGGCCCGTACTTCCTCTTTTTTCTTTCTTCCATCTCTGACCTCAATCAGTCTTCGTACGGCGTAAGTTCCGCATCGCCCCAGAGACGCTCGAGCGCATAATACTCGCGTGCCTCCTGCATGAAGATATGCGCAACCACATCGCCATAATCCAAGAGTACCCACTCGCCCTCACGATAGCCTTCCTTATGGTTGAACGGGATTTTCGCCTCATCCATGGCCTCTTCGATATTATCAGCAATA
Organism: Selenomonas sp. GACV-9; assembly: GCA_900116485.1. Taxonomy (GTDB): domain Bacteria; phylum Bacillota; class Negativicutes; order Selenomonadales; family Selenomonadaceae; genus Selenomonas_A; species Selenomonas_A ruminantium_G. Next base: position 10,183 of record FPAX01000011.1, on the reverse strand, counting down.
GCGCGTACCTGCGTAGCCGTATTGGCCGAGCAGATCACGAAGTAATCGGTCGAGGACATCAGCCCTTGCATATCCATTACCACGATATCGCGTGCTTTCTTATCACTGGCCGCCTTGCATATGGCCTCTGTCATTCCCTGTATCTTCAAGATTATTCCTCCTCTGATTTGTTCCATGTGTCGGCAGGAAAGAGTTCCTGCATGCGTTTCTGGATGCCGGCTTCATCAGGCACCCAGATAGTATCATCGTCCTGTGCCACAGAGCCTGGCAGCATGACGCTCACTGGCGTGTCACTGCTCATGCTGCGCAGGACATTAGCCAGATGTGCCGAGTCAAAGATTTCGGCGCTGGTATCGATGCGCTGTTTGAAGATATCCGCCACAGCTGGCAGTTTCGGTATGGTCTCAAACTGCAGCAGCTTTTGATAGAGTGCCTTGACGAATTTCTGTTGGCGCTGCACGCGGCCAACATCGCCAAGTTCTGAACTGCGATAACGCAGATACTGCTGCGCCTGCTGACCAGTCAGATGCTGATAGCCCTGCTTCAGCTGGATGGATAGATCCGCTTCTGGATCTTCATACTGCATATCTTCCTCAACATATAGGTCAATGCCGCCTAATGCATCGATGAGGTCGGCAAATGCCGCCATATCCATGGCCACATACTGGTGGATGGATATCCCCAGCAGACCGCTGACCTGGCGCACCATCATCGGTGAGCCGCCAAGGGCGTAGACACTCTTGAGCTTTGTCGCATTGCCGCCTTCGGGCAGATTTACCCAGGTATCACGCGGTATATTGATGAACCTCACCTTGCCCGTCTCGTTCTCCAGGCTTACCACCAGTATCGTGTCGGCACGCTTCACATTACCCTCAGCCTCATCGGCACCTTCATCAAGCCCCATGACAAGGACATTCGTATAGCCGTCGAATTTCGGATCGATCGAGCCCCGCCTTGCCTGTTGACGCTCAGTATAGCCGTTATACATCGTCTGATATTCATGATAGAGATTGCTGCCCCATGAGACCAGCGTATAACCGACAAACAGTACACCAGCCGTCACGGCGCCCAAGAATATCAGCAGGAAGAAAAGCCTGACCAACGCACGGCGACGGCGTCTTGCCCGCAGCTGCCGTTTCCGCATGATATTCTCGCGCGTAATATTCTGCTGTTCATTTTCCATTGGCGTACCTTCTTTATTTGCTTTATGGTTCCTTGCTTACCGCATCTTCTTCAGCAGCAGTTCGTTGCGAGCCAGCACCGTATCCGGATGGATCAGATGCCCCTTCGCGACGACGAACCGGATGGACTGGCTAAGCCCCGCCAGGACCATATCGTCAAGGCTGGCCTCTCGTGCCAGCTGGCGCAGTTCCTCCACACCAGGATAGTCACGTCCTGGCTCGATCATATCAGCAAACCAGATGATCTTATCGAGCTCCGTCATGCCAGCACCGCCGACCGTATGCCGCCAAATGGCCTGCTCCACAGCTGCATCATCTACTTGATAGATTTCACGGACGCGCTTAGCACCGATATAGGCATGCAGCAGTAACGGCATAGCTCGTTCCACTTCCCCCACGGGAATCTCCCTGCGCTCCGCCTCCGCCAGCATATCTTCATTGCGATATTCCCGCGCGCAGTCATGCAGCAATCCTGCCACACGCGCCTGCTCTTCATCAACGCCAAACCGTTTGGCTAAGACGGCTGCCGTCTCGGCCACGCCCAGTGAATGCCGGAACCGGCTTGGTTTCAGTCTTCCCGCCAGTTCTTCTTTCATGGCCTCATAGCTCATGCCAAAACTCATGAATACAACCCTTCTTTTCTGATATATGCCTCCACCGCAGGCGGTACCAGATATCGGATGCTCCTGCCAGCTTTCAAGCGCCTGCGGATATCCGTCGAAGAAATCTCAAGTTCCGGCACGGCAAGGAAGTGGATCTTTTCGTCAGCTATCTTTCCGAACTGCTGGACAAGTGCCGTTTTATCCACAGGTGCTCCTGGCCTTGTCGTTCCGACAAAATGACACTGGCGCAGAAGCTCCTCGATGTGATACCAGGTATGCAGTTCGTTGATGGTATCCGAGCCTGTGATAAAGAACAGTTCAGCAGCCTCCCCATATTCCTGCTGCAGTTCCTGAACCGTGAGCAGCGAATACGAAGGGCCTGTGCGCTCAAGCTCCTGCTTAGAAACGTGAAAGCTTGGGTGCGATGAAGTCGCCAGCTGTGTCATCATCAGACGATGATAAGCCGGGGTCACCTGCCGCTCCTGCTTATGCGGGGGATTGGCAGCGGGAATGAACAGTACCTGATCCAGGCAAAATTCCTCGCGCACAGCCTCGGCAATCGCCAAGTGAGCCATATGGATGGGATCGAAAGTCCCTCCCATGATACCAATACGCAATTGGCCGTTTTCTTTCATGGCGTCAATGCGCCTCCTTCCAGACCAGCCAGCAAAGCCAGTCCGCCTACCATCGTCAACAACATATAGAGCAAAGCCCGGCCATAATCTTTGGCATCATGGCAGCCCTTAGGCGTCGCCAGATACTGACGGATGGTACGGACATAACCGGTCAGCCAATCCATCAGCGGACCTGCCCTTCACCATAGATCAGATACTTGGTACTCGTAAGCTCCTCAAGCCCCATAGGCCCGCGTGCATGGAGTTTCTGCGTGCTGATGCCGATTTCGGCGCCAAAGCCGAACTCAAAGCCATCGGTAAAGCGCGTTGACGCATTGACATAAACAGCCGCAGCATCGACTTCACGCTGGAAACGATGAGCATTGCGGATATCCGTCGTGACGATGGATTCCGAATGACCAGTATTATAATGATTGATGTGGGCAATGGCTGCACTGAGGTCTTCCACTACCTTGACCGACAGGATAAGGTCGCCATATTCTGTCGACCAGTCTTCCTCAGTCGCCGGCAGCATTTCCGGACAGATAGCCCGTGCCTGCTCACAGCCACGCAGTTCTACGTGTTTATCCATCATTGCTGCGCAAAGTTTCGGCAGGAACTGCGCAGCGATTGCCTGATGCACCAGCAGCGTCTCCATGGCGTTGCAGACCGACGGATGCGAAGTCTTGGCATTGATGGCAATCTCCACAGCCATATCCTGATCTGCCGACTCGTCGACAAAGGTATGGCAAATGCCAGTTCCCGTCTCAATGACCGGCACCGAGCTGCTCTCCACGATATGCTTTATCAACCCAGCACCGCCGCGCGGGATGATGACATCGAGCAGACCGGAAAGATGCGTCATGACATCGACGGCAGCCCGATCCGTAAACTCGACGAACTGCAGTGCACCTTCCGGAATACCATGTTCATAAGCCGCCTTTGCCAGCAGCGAACTGATTGCCGTATTGGAACGGATGGCCTCAGAACCGCCACGCAGGATGACCGCATTGCCTGATTTGAGGCACAGGCCAGCCGCATCGGCTGTCACATTCGGCCGTGCCTCATAGATGATGCCAATAACACCCAGCGGTACGCGAACCCGGCGGATTTCCAAGCCATTGGGGCGGATTGTCGAATAATCGCCCTGGCTGATTGGATCCGGCAGCTGCGCCGTCTGGCGGAGCCCCTCAGCCATCTGGCTAATCCGGTTTTCATTGAGCATGAGCCGATCAAGATAGGAGCGTTTGAGGCCCTTCTGCCGTGCCTTCTCCAAATCCTGTTCATTGGCGGCCAGGATCATGGAGCTGCGCTTTTCGAGTGCATCAGCCATGGCCATCAGGGCCGCATTCTTGACACCAGTAGGCAAAACACTGAGCTTACGGCTGGCAACACGGGCAGCCTCTGCTTTCCTTCTCATCTCTGCTTCGAAATCCATCCAAATTCCTCCTCAGGTAATCAGACCATCAGGACCATATTGTCACGGTGAATGACCTCTGCCGGTCCTTCACTGCCAATAATGCGCGAGAACTCCTCCGTCTTATGACCCAGCAGTTTCTGCAAAGTCCCGGCATTATAATTCACGATGCCACGGGCAATCTCCTGCTGCCGCAGGTTGAGCACGCGCACCGTATTCCCCTCATGAAAGTCGCCATCACAGGCCACGACACCAGCAGCGAGCAAGCTCGAACCATTCTCGCGCATAGCTGCTGCACAGCCATCATCGACGATGAGATCACCAGCCAGCCGCTTGCCGAACGCCAGCCAGCTCTTGCGGACACGCAGGTGCGACTCGCGGGCCGGAAACACCGTTCCCACAGGCTCGCCAGATAGCACATCACGGATGACGCCCTCACGCGCCCCCGACGCGATGACCATCGTTACACCGGCACTCATTGCTACCTGAGCCGCCTGTATCTTGGTCATCATGCCGCCAGTGCCGAGCTTCGACCCAGCACCACCGGCAATCTGCTCAATCTCCGGCGTGATCTCGGGAATCTCAGGAATCAGCTCCGCCTCAGGATGGGTGGCCGGGTTTGCCGTATAAAGTCCCTCAATGTCCGACAGGATGATGAGAGCATCGGCATCCACCAGCGTCGCCACCATAGCCGACAGATTGTCGTTGTCGCCAATCTTTATCTCATCGACGGAAACCGCATCATTCTCATTGATGACCGGAATCGCCCCCATGGCCAGCTGCGCCAGCAGCGAATCCCGGGAATGGATATACTGATTGTGCCGGACAGAATTCTCCTTGGTCAGTAATACCTGTCCCATGATCTGTCCGTACTCGGCAAAGAACTTCTCATAGATATGCATAAGCACACCCTGTCCAATAGCCGCTATGGCCTGCTTCTCCGGAATGGCGTCCGGTTTCTTGGCTAATCCCAGTTTCCCGAGGCCGGCAGCAATGGCTCCCGACGATACGAGTAGCATTTCCTTGCCTTGGTTCCGAAGATCCGCGAGCTCGCGGATCAGATGATCGATGCGGTACAGGTCCAGCTTGCCGGTCTCATGGGCCAGCGTGCTTGTCCCTACCTTGACGACAATGCGCTTGGCGTCGCGCAGCCGCTCTCTTGCGTTCATAGGCTCGCCCCCGTTTTACGGCAGTTCGATTTTCGGCTTTTCGAAGTTTCGTTTATAGAGCAGACCGTTGCGGCCGATAATCTGCACGAGATTGACATCCGCACGCTCTGCCAGCATCTTGATGGCATCTTCAGGTTCTTCCATGCAGTTCTGCAGGACACGAACCTTGATGAGCTCACGTTTCTTGATGGCCTCACGGGCAGCTTCAACGACCGTCGGCGTGACACCGTCCTTGCCCATCATGACAACAGGCTCTAATTTCTGGCCCATCGAGCGCAAGAAGCTCTTCTGCTTGCCAGTCAGTGAATTTCTAAGCAATCTATTTCCTCCTAATATCTCGTTACTCGCGGAATTCAAATTCCATGGAACCGATGTGGACCGTGTCGCCCTCCTTGATTCCCTTCGCCTTCAATTTGCTGTCGATGCCCTTGATGCGCCAGATATACTGGAAACGGCGGACAGCCTCATCGTTGAGGAAGTTCGTCATCGCCACAAGTTTTTCCAGTGACTTGCCCGATACGACAAAATCACCGCTGATATCACGCGAGATCGTGACCTTCTCCGGATCCTCTTCGTTCTCATCGTAGACCTTGACTTCCTCCTCGGCCTCTGGCTCCTCTACGTAGTTGTCCAGCCACTCGCCGACGTAGCTGATGAGCTCATTGACACCTTGGCGCGTAGCTGCCGAGATCTCGAAGAACTTGAGCCCCTCTTCCTCGGCCAGTTTCTTGAGGCGCGGCAGGTTCTCCTGGGCTTCAGGGATATCGATCTTGTTTGCCACCAGGATCTGCGTGCGGCGGGCAATCTTCTCGCTGTACTTCTTGAGCTCTGTGTTGATCTTATAATAATCCTCTACGGGATCACGGCCCTCAAGTCCCGACGCATCAACGATGTGCAGGATGAGTTTCGTGCGCTCCACATGGCGCAGGAAATCATGTCCGAGACCAACACCATCGGCGGCGCCTTCGATAAGGCCTGGGATGTCGGCCATGACAAAGCTCTTCTCATAATCCGTCTTGACGACACCGAGCACCGGCGTGATTGTCGTGAAATGATACTCCGCAATCTCTGGACGCGCTGCCGAGCAGCTTGCTACAAGACTCGACTTGCCGACGCTCGGATAGCCGACAAGGCCGACATCTGCCAGCAGCTTGAGCTCGAGGATCAGATTGCGGGCCTCGCCCGGTTCGCCGAACTCGGCAAAGGTCGGCGTGCGGTTGGCCGAGTTCGCAAACTTCGCGTTGCCGCGGCCGCCACGGCCACCTTTGCAGACCACTGCCTGCTGACCGATTTCCGTGAGGTCAGCCAGCACCTGCCCCGTTGCCTCATCCTTGACGATCGTCCCTGGAGGCACGTTGACATAGCAGGCCGGTGCATTAGCACCATACTGATTCTTGATGTCGCCATTTTCACCATTTTTCGCCGCAAACTTCCGATGGAAACGGAAATAAAGCAGTGTATTCATATTGGGATCGACGACAAAGATGACATCGCCGCCACGGCCACCATCACCGCCTGCTGGGCCGCCCTTCGGCACAAACTTTTCACGCCGGAACGCCGATTTTCCGTGACCACCATCGCCCGCCTTGACGATGACGCGTGTACGATCGATAAACTGCATAGTAGCCTCCTTATCCTTACCTTTTCCTTGCCCTGTGATGAATAAAAGTAAAAGCCGGCATTGTGTTCAATACCGGCTCTTACCTTTATGCACCACAACGCAACTTAACGCCGTTACTATATGTTCAATATAACAATACCTGCGCAGCCAAAAAAGCGCGCAGGTACCGTATATATCATGGCTTACATAGCCTGTTCTTCAGCCGTGTAGACGCTAACCTGACGGTTGTAGCGACCCTTACGCTCGAAAGCAACCTTACCGGCTACCTTCGCGAACAGCGTATCATCCTTACCGATGCCGACGTTATGGCCCGGATGGAAGTGCGTACCGCGCTGACGGACGAGGATGCTGCCAGCCGTTACGATTGTGCCAGCCTGCTCCTTGACGCCCAGGCGCTTGGACTCGCTGTCGCGGCCGTTACGCGTGGAGCTGACACCCTTTTTATGAGCGAACAGCTGTAAATCAAAAATGAACATTAGATTCACCTCCGTTACCTTGAGATACGGACAGCCTCCGGACTGAGCTTCTGAATCTCTATCAGTCCTAGAAGCATCGATTGCATAATAGCTTCTGTGAGATCATCGGGATCACTCTTGAGCTTCACTGTGAGTTTTCCACTCGCTATGTCGTAATCGACCTCGCGATGCAGGTACTCCATAATACCCAGAAGAGCGGTCTGCGTCAGTGACGAAACACCGGCACAGACAATATCCTGTCCCCGCTCAGCAGTGCCACTATGGCCTGTGACAGAAAACCCGGACATCTTCCCGTCTGCTTGTGAAAAGATGCGAATCTCAATCATCGATCAAGCTTCGATTTTTTCGATAACAACCTTCGTGAACGGCTGGCGATGACCCTGACGTTTGCGATAGTTGGATTTAGCCTTGTATTTGAAAACAAGGATCTTCTTATCTTTGCCCTGAGCCTCGACTTTACCCGTTACTTTGGCACCTGCGACAACCGGCTTGCCGACTTTGACATCACCATCGTTGACAACCGTTAGGACCTCATCAAAGACAACAGCCTCGCCTTCAGCTGCAGCCAGCTTCTCGACCGTGATAACATCACCCTCGGAAACCTTGTACTGCTTGCCACCAGTTTTGATAATAGCGTACATGAAAACACCTCCCTATAGATTACTCGCCAGCTGCGGTACAGCTGATTTCGCATCAGCTGATTTCTCGAACCCCGCTGTGCGGTTGGGGATGGGTATATAACCCAATCAAGACGCACGTTTTGCGTCTACAGTAGAAAAGTTTATCATAGCCCCTGTCCGATGTCAAGAAAAACTATCACGAAAAAATAGCAGGATACATCCAGCAAAAGCTGAAATATCTCCTGCTATTATATAGTAGATTATCCTTACGAACGCATAAACAAGTTGATCAAGAAAGCGATGCTGACCAGCCACATGATGGGGCTTACCTCGCGAGCTTTGCCGCCAAGCGTCTTGATGAACGCAAAGCTGATGAAACCAAAAGCAAAACCGTTAGCGATGGAAGAAGTCAGCGGCATCATGATGATGGTCAGGAAAGCCGGCAGTGCATCCGTGAAATCCTGGAAGTTTACCTTGCCGACCTCGCTCATCATAAGTGCACCGACGAGAATCAGCGACGGAGCCGTCGCATAGCCCGGCACCAAACCGATGAGCGGAGCGAACATCAACGAGATCAAGAACAGGACGGCCACCGTCACAGCCGTAAGGCCCGTCTTACCACCGGCAGCAATACCAGCAGCACTCTCGATGTACGAAGTGACCGTAGAAGTACCGAAGATAGCACTGCAGATCGTACCAACAGCATCCGTCGTCAGTGCGCGGTCAATGTTTTCAATCTCACCATTCGGCTTTACCATCTTGGCTTTTGCCGTCAGACCGATCAAGGTACCCATATTATCGAACAGCTCAACAACCGTAAACGTGAAGATGATTGATACGATACCGTAGTTCCAAGCACCAGCTATATCGAGCTTGCCAAAGGTCTCGCCCATATGCGGCAAGGACGTGCTGATGACATCAGAAAACGAGTGCGGTACCGGAGAGTAGCCCAGGCACATCGACAGCAGTGTCGTAACCACGATGCCAAGCAGGATAGCCCCCTGGACATTGCGTGCCATCAAAGCACCTGTGAAAATAAGCCCGAACAAAGCAAGTGCCGTCGTCGGCTGCGTGACATGTCCCAACGTGATGAATGTTGCCGGATCGCTGATGATAAGGCCCGTGCCTTTGAGACCAACGAAAGCGATGAAGAGACCGATACCGACACCAATTGCTACACGCAGATTCTGCGGAACAGCATTGATGATGGCCTGGCGAATATGACTGATTGTCAAGATGAGGAACAGTACGCCCGAGAAGAATACGGCACCTAATGCCACCGTCCAATGCAGGTGCAGGACACCACAGACGTAATAAGCAAAGAACGCATTAAGTCCCATACCCGGAGCCAAAGCAACCGGATAGTTCGCAAAGACGCCCATGACCATAGTCGAAAGTGCTGCGATCCAGATGGTCGATGCGATAGCAGCTTCCTTCGGTACACCTGCATCGGCCAGGATGTTCGGATTGACGAACATGATATAGGCCAAGGCAATGAACGTAGTGAAACCAGCAAGGACCTCAGTCCTTACCGTCGTGTTTTTCTCCCGCAGCTTAAAGAAACGCTCCAGGAAGGTCGGCTGACCTGTTTGTGCTTGCATAGAAAAATTAGCCTCCTCATAGACTTTGACAGTTTACGGCTGTCTGGTAGAAACACCCACACCATATCAATGGGCTTATACAAGAATTATGACGAAATACAGGATAGCAAAGAAAAGGACACTTGTCAATTTGAAAAATAAACCGTAATTTTCAATCAATTTATAGTATGCAACAAAAAAGCCCTGACCATAGTCAGAGCTCACATTTGCAAGTGGCGGAGTGGAGAGGATTCGAACCTCCGCACCGGTTACCCAGCCTAACGATTTAGCAAACCGTCCTCTTCAGCCTCTTGAGTACCACTCCATATATATGGCAGGGGCAGTAAGAATCGAACTCACAACCTACGGTTTTGGAGACCGTTGCTCTACCAATTGAGCTATACCCCTAATAGTTAAAATGGGGCGACTTATGGGGATCGAACCCATGCATGCTGGAGCCACAATCCAGTGTGTTAACCGCTTCACCAAAGCCGCCATGAAACCGGCAACTACCTATCCTCCCAGTCCGTCTCCAGACAAGTACTTTCGGCCTCTGTATGCTTAACTACTGTGTTCGGTATGGGAACAGGTGGAACCATACAGGCATCGTCACCGGATATTCAGTTGAATGAACTATGTCCACTCAAAACTATACAGAAGAAATGCGATGTGTTTGTTACGAACTTTCTAGGACTGGCTTGCTATGCTTGTTCATTTTTATAGGAACGTAAAATTCACTTCGTGAATTTTGCATAAGCGATGCGTAAATGCTTGCGCGTCGCTTTGCTCCTTCAAGCATAACGCCCTGCTTAAGTTAAGCCCTCGACTTATTAGTATTGGTCCGCTGCATGCCTTACGGCACTTCCACTCCCAACCTATCTACCTTGTCTTCTTCAAGGAGTC
>FPAX01000030.1 GCA_900116485.1 Selenomonas sp. GACV-9 | reverse complement strand
CAGCAATTTGAAGAAGTTCAGAGCTATTGCCAAACGTAAAGCCGCCGGACAGGAGAGTACCATAAGCGTAACATTGATGGTTTGCGTAAAGAAAATATTTTTTGCCCTCACATTTCGTTGAAAAATTCACACCGTTCAAGCGAAGCGCGTTTGGGAACTTTTTCAATGCTTAGTTAAAGGCAAAAAATATTTTTAGCAAAGCATCTAAGTGAAGCGTTGGTACTCCCCTGTCCGGCGGCGCGGCTTTATGCGAATAAGAAAAGGAAACTACAAACTGCAATTTGCTGCTCCCTTGCATCTATTTTACAGAGTCGTGCTATAATATGGATGACATAGCATCGGGGACAGGAGGAACGGACGATGACTTATGAGGAATTATATCAGGCGGTGCAGGCACAGGGCTTTCGCGGCTCGTATGAGGAGTTTCGCGTAGCATATGACAACTATCAGCGGTTGAATCCCGCGACAGAGGCACAGATTCGTGGCCTGGTGGCGGATAATACGCTGGTTCATGTCATGAACCAGTCGCTGAAGCTTGCCTATAAATCCCTTTGATATGGAGCTTTGGCATGAAAATAGCGAGCGGCTTGACCGGTCAATTGACCAGTCAAGCCGCTCGTTTTTTTGTGGTTGGTTGCTTTATTGCAGCAGGGTAAGCACATTGCTGCTGTTTTGGTTGGCTTGTGCCAGCATGGATTGGGCTGTCTGCCGTAGAACATTGGCCCGGGTGTAGTCGGTGAAGGTCTTCGCCATATTGGCATCGCGGATGACGCTTTCGGAGGCGGTCACGTTTTCATGAGCCGTGGTTATGTTGGCCGCGGTGTATTCAAGGCGGCTCTGCATGGCACCCAGAAGGGTCTGTTGTTTCAAGGCTCTGCCGATGGCCCGGTCGATGACCGTCAGTGCCGAGTTGGCCTTTTCCTGTGTGGTGACGCTGACTTTTGTACCGTCAGCTTTTTTGAGGCCCAGGGCCTCACAGCGCATATCGGCAAGGCCGACGCGCAGGCATTGGTTAGCTTTGGTGCCGGTCTGGAAGGACATGTGTTTTTCCGGCTCGGCATCGGCTGACTTTTTGGCCAGATAGCGCAGCAGCATGTAGCCTGCGGCGTATTCGTTGTCGCCGGTGGCCGTGCTCGTGCGATTTTCGAGCGCGCTGCGCAAGGCCGTCTGATTGCTTACCAGATTGCGGATGGTTCCGGCGCGGTAGTCGTCAATACCATGTACGAGCTCGGCGGTACCCTCGGCGATGTAGAGAGGCATATTGCCGAAGTTCTTGATGTTGGCTGCCATCAGCGCATGCGTGACTTCATGGGCCAGGGTACGGTCGAGGTATAGCTGATGGCTATTCCCTGCTACGGCACCGTTTTCGTTTGACAAGTCAAGACTGCCATAGTAATACATATTGATGTTCAACGACAGGCTCGAGGCCAGGCCGTTGCTGCCAGGGACATAGGAGACATAGGCAAGCTTGCCATCGTTGGCATTGGAAAACTGCACGTTCATGGTCTTTACCGAGGTGCCATTTTCCCAGAAGTTTATGGCATAGGATTCGTCGACAAGGCTTATGCAGTTCTTGAGCCATTGGCTGTCGAGGGCACTCATGATGGCGTTTTTCATGTTGTCGCCAGCGGCATCGGGCCAAGTGACGGTCAGGCCGTTGATCTGTGAGGTGCCCGAGGCGCCGCCGCCATAAGGATAGCCTTTTTCCGGCACGATGCTGCTGGCAGTCTTTACCTGCTGATTGCCGGCATCAAAGCCGGTGATGGCGCCGGTATCGTCGTTGTCCAGATTGATGCCGCAGGCGTCCAGTCCCTGGGCGTTGATATCGCTGAGGAAACTTTCGATGAGGGCGGACTCATTTTCAAACATGCCGCAGGAGGTGTATTTGATGGCATTGTCGAGTGTAGCCTGTGCCGATAGTGTTGAGTTGTCGAGATAGCTCATGAAGGATACGATGGCATCCCATTGGTCGGCCACGATGTTGCGGCCTTGGGAGCCATTGAGCAGGTATTTGCCGTTGAATGTCACCAGAGCGTTATCATCGATTTGCGACATGTACTGGTCGAGCTCTTTTTGGATGATGGCCCGGTCACTATCGGTGTTGGTGTCATTGGCTGCATTGATGGCCTTTTCTTTGAAGGTCTTCAGCAGATCTACGGTGGAGGATACGGCACCCTCGGCCACCCGCATCAGACTGCAGGTGTTCTGGGTGTTTGTATGGGCGGCATCGAGGCCGCGCAGCTGTACGCGCATGCGCTCGCTGATGGCATAGGCTGAGGCATCGTCGGCGGCGCCGTTGATCTTCATGCCGGTGGATGCCTTTTGCAGCTGCTTGGTGAGTTCGTTGTCATTGCGCCCTAATGTGTGGAGAGTATTGAGGGCGGCGAGATTGTTCTTGACGACCATGGACATAGCAATCATTCCCTTCGCTGGCCATTCCTTGTGGTTGAATCATCCTTGTTTATCTCACTGAATCGTACAAACCAGTTACTCATTATATCGGCGAAAAAGCGGTGTTCCTTAAGGAGTTCAGGAAAATAAAGCCGCCGGGAGGAAATTTGACTTTTTGTTTTTTGTGTCGTATACTAGTACCTGTACGTTAGCACTCGAATGATCAGAGTGCTAAAACAATGACTGAAATCTTTTCAAATAAAGGAAGGCAGACAGATATGGCAAAAGAAACCCATGAATTCCAAGCGGAGACCAAGCAGCTCCTTGACCTCATGATCCACTCGATTTACACGAATCATGAGATTTTCCTGCGTGAGCTCATTTCCAATGCATCGGACGCGATTGACAAGGTTCATTTCGCGAGCCTGACGAACCGCGACATCCTCGAGGGAGATGACAGCTTTGAGATTTTCCTCGAGCCGGATGCTGAGGCGCATACGCTGACGATCTCCGATAATGGTATCGGCATGAGCCGCGAGGAAGTCATCGAGAACATCGGCACGATTGCCAAGTCGGGCACGAAGGCCTTCATGGAGCAGCTCAAGAAAGCCAAAGAGGCCAGCGAGAGCGGCGAGAATAGCACGGATAAGGAGCTTATCGGCCAGTTCGGTGTCGGCTTCTACTCGGCTTTCATGGTGGCTGACAAGGTCACCATCGTGACGCGCAAGGCTGGTGAGAAGCAGGCAACGCGCTGGGAATCCACGGGTGATGGCTCCTATAGCATCGAGGAATGCGAGAAGGAGAAACGTGGCACGAGCATCACGATTTCGCTGGGCAAGGACTTCTTCGGCGATGCTTCGGAGGAGAACTACACGGATACCTACAAGCTTGAGAGCCTGGTCAAGAAGTATTCCGACTATGTCCGCTATCCGGTCAAGATGAACTTCACCTTCGAGGAGACGCCGAAGGATGAGGATGGCAAGCCCATCGAGGGGGCCGACAAGGTGAAACGCGTCGAGCTGCGCACGCTGAATTCCATGCAGCCGCTTTGGACGAAGAACAAGAGCGATATCAAGGAAGAAGAGTACGAGGAATTCTTCAAGAATCAGTTCCATGAGTGGGAAAAACCGATGGAGGTCTTCCACACCCATGCAGAAGGTTCTGTGGAGTATACGGCTCTCCTGGCAATCCCGGCTAAAGCACCGTTCAACCTCTATCATACGGATTATGAGCCGGGCGTGCAGCTCTACTCCCGTCACGTATTCATTATGGATAAATGCAAGGACATGCTGCCGGATTATCTGCGTTTCATGAAGGGTCTCGTCGACTCGCCGGATCTCTCGCTCAACATCAGCCGTGAGCTGCTGCAGCAGAGCCGTGAGCTCAAGACCATCGGCAAGGCGCTGGAGAAGAACATCCTCAAGGCGCTGGCCCGCAAGATGAAGAACAAGCGCGAGGACTATGAGAAGTTCTGGAACGAGTTTGGCAAGTCCCTGAAGATCGGCGTCTACAACAGCATGTATGCTGGCAGCGACACGATCGACAAGCTCAAAGACCTGCTGCTCTTCATGAGCTCGAAGGAAGGCAAGCTCGTCTCCCTCAAGGAATACATCGAGCGCATGCCGGAGAGCCAGAAGAAGATCTACTATGCAACGGCCAAGGACAAAGAGACCATCGAGCAGCTGCCGCAGATGGAGACGCTGCGCGACAAGGGCCTCGAGGTGCTCTATCTTCTCGATCCGGTCGACGAGTTCTGCATCGAGACGCTGCGCGAGTATGAGGGCAAGCAGTTCCATTCCATCAGCCGCGGCGATCTCGACCTCGACGATGCTGAGAGCCAGGAGGTCAAGAAGGAGACCGAGGACATCCAGAAGAAGAACGATGACCTCATGAAGGACATCAAAGAGGCACTGGGCGACAAAGTCGCTGATGTCAAGGTATCGGCCCGCCTCAAATCGAGTGCTGTTTGCCTCGTGGCTGATGAGGCTGGCCCGTCGCTCTCGATGGAGCAGACCTTCGCCGAGATGAACAACCCGCTGTTCAAGGCGCAGCGCATCCTCGAGATCAACCCGCATCATGACCTCTTTGCCCGCCTGCAGTCGCTGCATGGTGCTGGCAAGGACAGTCAGGACTTCAAGGACTACTGTGACCTTCTCTACACGCAGGCCCTGCTCATCGAGGGCATCCTGCCGGAGAATCCGGTCGACTTTGCCAATAAAGTCGCTAAACTCATGGCAAAATAAGCGATATTTTGCGAAAAATAAGAACCTGCTCTGCTTTTGGGGCAGGTTTTTGCTTACAATTGGCGAATAGTATATAGATAGAACTGAATGAATGGAGGGCATAGAATGGAGAATCAGCCGAATGCAGAATGGTTTGAACATGTAATCAGCAAGCTCGAAGATGTTGACGATGTGCTTTTGATGGAAGGCCATCAGAAGTCGCATAAGAAAGTCAGCGATGCGCTCGAGCTCCTGAACTGGGCCGAAGAGAACCTCACGCGCGGTGCTTTGCCGTGCATTGCCACGCGCCACAGCACGCGCAAGTTCCGGCAGGAGCCCATCGAGGAGGAGAAGCTCCGGCAGGTCATCGAGGCTGGCCGCCAGGCGCCCAGCGGCAAGAACAAGCAGCAGAATCACTTCCTCGTCGTGCGCGATAAAGCTGTCCTTGAGCGTCTTGTAGAGCTCGTGCAGCAGGAATTTGCCAAGATGGAGATCACCGATGAGAACAGCGAGGACATCGGCGGTGCTATCCGCCTGGCCAAGAAGGGCAACTATGTCTTCAAATACAATGCGCCCTGCCTGATCATCGTCGCCAACAAGCGCAATTATGGCAATCGCTATGCCGACACGGCCTGCGCCATCGAGAACATGATGCTCGCGGCCAATGCGCTTGACCTCGGCTCCTGCTGGATCAATCAGCTGCGCTGGCTCAAGGATAATCCAGTCATCATGGAGTACCTCTATGAGCTGGGCCTGCATGAGGAGGAAGCCGTATTCGGCTCGCTGTCCCTCGGCTATGCCGACAGCGAAGATGGCCTGCCGAATCGCCGCATGGTTCCCATCAAGGGCAATGAAGTCACTTATATTGGCTGAAACATAAGAAAAGCGAAAAACAAGGGTGTTTTGCCCTTGTTTTTTCTTGTTTATTTCGATATAATATTGTCAGAAATAAAGAAAACGTTTACTGACGATTGCTTTCGCAAGTGCGAGGAGGATGCTGTTATGGCTAAGCAGATATTTACCATCGAGAAACTGGCAGATCCAGAGTTTTTCCAGGAGAACCGGCTGCCAGCCCATAGTGACCATGGCTTTTATGCCGACGCGGTGGAGATGGCGCGAGGGGAATCGTCCTTTTGCCGCACGCTGAACGGTCTTTGGCACTTCCACTTCGCTAAGAATCTTGCCCTTAGGCCGCAAGGCTTTGAGGCTGCGGACTATGACTGCCGCAGCTGGGATACGATCCGCGTGCCGGCTCATCTGCAGCTCGAGGGCTATGGCCGCCCGCAGTATACGAATCAGACATATCCTTGGGATGGTCATGAGGCGGTGACGCCGGGGAAGGTGCCGCAGCGTGAGAATCCCGTCGGTTCCTATGTCAAATACTTCGTGCTGCCAGAGTCCTGGGACAATGCCTATATCTCGTTCCAGGGGGCTGAGTCGGCGCTGGCGGTCTGGCTCAATGGCCACTATGTCGGCTACAGCGAGGATTCCTTTACCCCGGCGGATTTTGACCTCACGCCGTATCTGGTGAAGGGCGAGAACAAGCTGGCCGTACAGGTTTACCGGTTCAGCTCGGGCAGCTGGATCGAGGATCAGGATTTCTGGCGCTTTAGCGGCTTGTTCCGTGAGGTGCTGCTCTACACCAAGCCAGCGGAGCACGTGGAGGACCTGTGGCTTAAGGCAGTGCCCGAGCACGATTATCAGGATGGACGCTTGACGATTGACTTTTGTTGGCGTACGGCAGAAAAGAAAACGATTACAGTTGAAGTGCTGGATTTGACTGGTCAAAAAGTACTGGTCAAAAGTCAGGAATTGACCGGTCAGAAGAATCAGTTTGCCATAGCGATGGAGAATGTGGCGCTTTGGAGCGCGGAGCATCCGAATCTCTACTCCGTCGTGATTTCTGTCTATGATGCAGATGGCGTGCTGCAGGAGGTCATCCCGCAGCATGCTGGTTTCCGTGAGTTCAAGCTCGAGGATACGCTGATGAAGATCAACGGGCAACGCATCGTGTTCAAGGGAGTCAATCGTCATGAGTTTGACTGCTACAGCGGCCGGGCGATGGATCCCGCGTCCTTTGAGCAGGACATCATCACGATGAAGCGCAACAACATCAATGCACTGCGTTGCTCGCATTACCCGAACTCGAGCTATATCTATGAGCTCTGTGACCGTTATGGTCTCTATGTCATCGACGAGACGAATCTTGAGACCCATGGTACCTGGCAGAAGAATGGCGTGCTGGCCCGCGATGAGAATACACTGCCAAATGATCATGACGAGTGGCAGGCCGTCATCCTTGACCGCGCCAAGTCCATGCTGGAGCGGGACAAGAACCATCCATCGATCATCATCTGGTCGTGCGGCAATGAGTCCTGCGGTGGCAAGGATATCTATGCGATGAGCGAGTACTTCCGCAAGACTGACCCGAGCCGTCTCGTCCATTATGAGAGCATCTTCTGGGATCGCCGCTATAACGATACGAGTGATATGGAAAGCCAGATGTATCCGAAGGCCGCCGATATCAAGGCCTTCCTGCAGGAGCATCGCGACAAGCCGTTCCTCTGCTGTGAGTATACGCATTCGATGGGCAACAGCAACGGCGGCATGCATAAGTACACGGAGCTGACGGAGACGGAGCCTCTCTACCAGGGTGGTTTTATTTGGGACTTTGTCGATCAGGCGCTCTGGCATAAGGATCGTTATGGTCACGATGCCCTCGGCTATGGCGGCGACTTCGGCGACCGCTCCACCGATTACAATTTCAGCGGCGACGGCATCTTGTTTGCCGACCGCCAGCCCACGACGAAACTGCAGGATGTGAAGTTCAACTATCAGGACTTCACGCTGGCAGTAGATGCGGAAAAGGTAGTCATCAGCAACAAGAGCCTGTTTACGGATTTGGCGGAATACGACCTGCAGCTGACGCTGGCGCTCGATGGCCGCGTGCTCTGGCAGAAGACGCTGCCGGCACCTGCTGCAGCACCAGGCCAGAGTGCGACGGTAAGCCTGGCGGAACTGCCGCTCACCGATACTGGCGAGGAGTGTGTCACGGCATCGCTCCAGTTGCGTGAGGATAAGCCCTGGGCAGCACGCGGTCATGAGGTTGCCTTCGGACAGGGCATCTGGACGGTAGATGAAGTCGAGCTGCCAGCGGCAGCTGAGGCTGTGGAGTGCACGGATTTCGGTACGGAAGAGCGCTCTCTCCATTATCAGCCGCAGGAGAGCCTGCACACCTATACGGATAAGCCGCTGCATATCGTACAGGGGGACATCAATCTTGGCGTGCAGGGCGAAGGCTTTGAGATCCTGTTCTCCAGTGCGCAGGGAGCATTGGTTTCCTACAAGCATAATGGTGTGGAACTCATCGAGGAGATGCCGCGGCCGAGTTTCTGGCGAGCGCCGGTCGATAACGACTACGGCAGCCGCCGCGACTTTGCCGTCGCCCAGTGGAAGCTCGCGAGCCTTTACCGCCGCTGCGTCAAGAAGGAATTGCGGCAGGAGGACGGTACGTGGACGGAACTTGACTGGTTCGGCCAGCTCGGCATCAAGGAGTACGATGCCAGCAACATTTCCGTGCGGTTCACCTATGAGCTGGCGACGCAGCCTGCTGCCAGCTGTACCATCACCTATACGGTCTGCAGGGATGGCTCGCTGAAGACGGCGCTCGACTACGAGAAGGTCGAGGGGCTGCCGGAAATCCCGGACTTTGCGATGATCTTCACGCTGCCAGCTGACTACCATCGCATCCGGTTCTATGGCTATGGCCCGCTGGACAACTATGCGGATCGTCAGCAGGGGGCAAAGCTTGGCCTTTATGAGACGCGGGTAAAAGATGAGGTCGAGCCGTATCTTTTGCCACAGGAGTGCGGCAACCATGGCGGTGTCCGCTGGTTTGAGGTAACCGATAATCGCGGCCGCGGTGTCCGCATCAGCGGCGATACGCCCTTTGCCGCGTCGGCACTGCCCTATAGCGCTCACGAGCTCGAAAATGCCCGCCATGGCTATGATCTGCCAGCAGTGCATCATACGTTCCTGCGGGCATCCCTTGGCCAGTGCGGCGTTGGCGGCGATGATACCTGGGGAGCTCCGATACTTGAGGAGTATACGGTCAAGAATGACAGCAAGCATTTCGAATTCTTCTTCAAGGGAATTTGAGTAAGCGATAAATAAGGGAGGCAAAAGTCATGATTACATTTGATGAATCCACTGGTATTTTCCATCTGCGCAACGAGAAGGTCAGCTACGTGCTGCAGCTTGTGCGCGGCAAATATCTGCTGCATCGCTACTGGGGCAAGGCCGTTCGCGAGTTCCGCGACAGCCGCCCGTTCCAGGCTATCGACCGGGCCTTTTCCCCGCAGCCGGCGGCCTATGAGAATGAGCGCACCTTTTCCCTCGATGTCCTGCCGCGGGAGTATCCGGACTATGGACATGGCGACTTTCGCCTGCCTGCCTATGCCGTGCGCCTGGCCGATGGCACGACCGTTACCGAGCTTTGGTATGACAGCCATGAGATCAAGGCGGGCAAGCCAGGTCTTGCGGGACTGCCAGCAGCTTATGCTAGCGATGAGGAGGCTGAGACGTTGACCATCCGCTTGTGCGATACGAACGACGTGCTGGTCATTGAATTGCAGTATACGATTTTTGCTGACCAGCCAGTCATCGCGCGCAATGCCCGCATCATCAATACGGGCGAACTGCCGGTAGACCTCCTCAATGCGGCAAGCTTTGCCATGGACTTTGCTGACCATGACTTTGACCGCGTGAATCTCTGGGGCGGCCATGCAGCTGAGCGCAGCATCGAGCGCGTGCCGCTTATGCGCGGCCAGCAGGAGAATTCGAGCCGTCGGGGTGCAAGCTCGCATCAGCAGTCACCGTTCCTCGCGCTCCTGCGCCCGGATACGACGGAGACTGCTGGTGATGCCTACGGTTTCAGCCTTGTCTGGAGTGGCGAGTTCTCCTTCAAGACCGAAGTGGAACAGTTTGGCTCGACCCGCGTCGTTGGCGGCATCAATGATTTCGAGTTCAAGTGGCAGCTGGAACCCGAGGCGGCATTCCAGACGCCGGAGGCCTTGCTGGTCTATAGTGATGCGGGCCTCAATGGCATGAGCCAGGCCTTCCACAACATCGTGCGTGAGCATATCGTGCGCGGCAAGCATCAGCATGCCCTGCGGCCCATCCTCGTCAACAATTGGGAGGCCACGTACTTCGACTTTGATGATGAGAAAATCGACAAGCTGGCCGACTGTGCGGCTGACTTGGGGCTGGAGCTCCTGGTGCTCGATGATGGCTGGTTCGGCAAGCGCGACGATGACAATTCCTCCCTTGGCGACTGGGTCGTCAACCTGCAGAAACTCAAGCAGGGACTCAATGGCGTCGCTGAGTCGGCGCATAGCCGCGGCCTTAGATTCGGCCTGTGGTTTGAGCCTGAGATGATTTCGGCAGATTCTGATCTTTACCGTGCGCATCCCGAGTGGGTGCTGCAGGTAGCCGATTATCCGTCGAGCTTTGGCCGTCATCAGCTCGTGCTTGACCTTACGCGACAGGAGGTACAGGACTATATCGTCGAGTCGGTCAGCAAGATCTTGAAGTCGGCGCCAATCGACTATGTAAAATGGGATTTCAACCGCCATCTGACCGAGGCATTCTCACTGTCCTTGCCGGCGGATAAGCAGGGCGAGACCAAGACGCGGTTCGTGCTCGGCCTCTATGCAGTATTGGAGCGGATTACCCAGGCCTTCCCAGAGGTGCTGTTTGAGAGCTGCTCGGGCGGCGGCGGTCGTTTCGATGCGGGCATGCTCTACTATATGCCGCAGACCTGGACGAGCGATAATACCGATGCGGTCTGCCGCCTTTCCATCCAGAGCGGCACTAGCCTGGTATTCCCGCCAGTGACGATGGGGGCTCATGTATCGGTAGTGCCGAACCATCAGGTCGGCCGCGTGACGAGCCTGCAGATGCGCACCATCTGCGCTATGGCTGGCGACTTCGGCTATGAGCTTGACATCACGCGTATGACGGACGAAGAAAAGGCGCAGGTGCGCGAGCATGTGGCACTCTATAAAGAACTGCGCCCGACACTGCAGTTCGGTTCCTTCTACCGTTTGCTCACGCCGTTTACGGGCAAGGGCAACGAGACGGCTTGGCAGTTCGTCAGCGAAGATGGAAAACAGGTCGTGCTCATGTACTTCAAGACCCTGGCCCAGCCAGCATCGCCAATCCGCACGCTGAAACTGACGAACCTTGCGGAGGATGCGCGCTATAAAGTGACGAGATACCTGCCCGCCCAGCGCACGTCGATGGACTTCGGCGGCGAGGGAAGCACCAGCCTTGTCGGACAGAGTTTCTATGGTGATGAGCTCATGTATAGCGGCATGGTTGTCGAAAAGATAGATACTGACTTTGCGGCGTATCTTTGGGTGTTAGAGAAGGAATGAATCGCAGTTTGTCGGTTGGTTCGTGAGGAATGGAATCCCGATAGTACGCAGCTCGGGGTTCACGGGGTAGTACTTTTTCTGTTTCCGCTGAATGGACCGTAC
>FPAX01000008.1 GCA_900116485.1 Selenomonas sp. GACV-9 | reverse complement strand
ATTTAGCGGAGCGGAGAAAAAGTGCACCCACCCTCACCCAAGCTGAGCTGCAGCAAGCTTATTGTAATCGCGCACTGACAGACAAACTGCAATTTTCCTTACAACAACTCACCTCTCCAAATATCACAATATAAAAACGCCCTTGGACTATAAATTCCAAGGACGTTTCACGTGAAACATTTTTATAACGGATTCTTCGCGGGTGTGCCAGCTTTGCGCGGGTAGGCTTTTGGTGTTGGCATTCCCTTGGTGATGTCGATGACAGCACGAACGTCGTCGAGACCTGGCAATTTGACAGAGCGCGTCTTTGTCTCACTGCCCCCCATTACCTTGATGGCCTTTACAGCCTCCTGCTGTTCCTCCTGATACTGCATGCCCTTGAGGGCCAGGAAATGGCCGCCGCGTTTCACGAACGGCATACAATATTCACAGAGTACCGGCAGTCTAGCCACAGCACGCGATACGGCAATGTCGAACTGCTCGCGATAGGTTTTGTTGCGCGCACCTTCTTCGGCACGAGCATGAACACAGCTGACATCGGTAAGGCCAAGTTCATCGACAACAGTCTGCAGGAATTTGACGCGCTTATTTAGCGAATCCATCAGAGTCAGCTTGATATGGGGTGCGAAAATCTTCAGCGGCAATCCCGGAAAGCCAGCGCCAGTGCCAACATCGATGACCGTTGCCCCGTCCGTAAACAGTTCCTCATCATAGGCCGTCAACGAATCAATCATATGCTTGACAGCTACCTCATGCGGCTCTGTGATAGCAGTGAGATTCATGACCTTATTCCACTCGACGAGCAGTTCATAGTAGCGATTGAACTGCACAAGCTGCGTCTCCGACAGCTCCAAGCCATATTCTGCCGCTGCCTGTCTCATTTCATCTATAAACATGTTTTTCTCCTAATCTCATCGTCCCAACCGACGCTGCTGTTCCAGCCATACGAGCAGCACCGAGATATCTGCGGGCGAAACGCCACTGATGCGGCTGGCCTGACCGACCGAGCGCGGACGAATCTTAGCCAGTTTCTCCCGGCCCTCATCGCGCAAGCTCGGCACCTGACTGTAATCGATATCTTCAGGCAGCAGTTTCTCCTCGAGTTTTTCCATATGCTCAACCTGTTCGAGCTGTTTCTGTATATAGCCTTCATAGGTTATCGAGATCTCGACCTGCTGGCGCACTTCATCGGCAAGCTCAGGCAGGTCAAATACTGACTGCAGCTTTGCGTAGTCGACCTCTGGCCGGCGCAGCAGTTCATAGAAACTCGTCGCATTGCGAATCGGCTCAATGCCAGCGGCAGACAATTTCTCCTTGATTTCCTGAGTCGGATTGATAGAATTCTTCCGCAGATATTCCATCGCTTCTTTGATGGCCCCTTGTTTTTGTGTGAACCGCTCCCAACGGTCATCCTGCACAAGACCGACGCGGCGTCCGAGCGGCGTAAGCCGTGCATCGGCATTGTCCTGACGCAGCAAAAGACGGTACTCAGCCCGGCTCGTCATGATGCGGTATGGCTCACTGGTGCCCTTCGTCACTAAATCATCGATGAGCACGCCGATATAGGCGTCGCTGCGTTTCAAGACCAGTGACTCCTCGCCCTTTACGAACATTGCTGCATTGATACCGGCGATGATCCCCTGCGCAGCAGCTTCCTCATACCCCGAGGTACCATTAGCCTGTCCGGCCGAGAAAAAGCCCTTTATCGCCTTGAATTCAAGTGTCGGCTTGAGCTGAGTCGGATCGATGCAGTCATACTCGATGGCATAGCCTGCACGCATGACTTTGGCATGTTCCAGCCCTGGAATCGTATGCAGGAACTCCAGCTGCACATCCATCGGCATGCTCGTCGACATGCCCTGTACATAGACTTCGTTGGTATGGAGTCCCTCCGGCTCCAGGAACAGCTGATGGCGCTGCTTATCCGGGAATCGCAGGATCTTCGTCTCGATGGACGGGCAGTAGCGCGGGCCGATACCTTCAATTATACCGTTGGCCATCGGTGCCCGATGCATGTTATCCCGCAGGATCTTATGGGTTTCCTCATTCGTATAGGTAAGCCAGCACGGCGTCTGCTCACGCGTCACCGTATCACTCATGAATGAGAAATTGCGGCACTCTTCATCCCCCGGCTGAATCTCCATCTTGTCGTAGTCAAGGGTACGCGCATCGACACGCGCTGGCGTACCGGTCTTGAATCGCATGAGTTTCACGCCTGCCGCCTGCAGTGAATCCGAAAACTTCATCGCAGCCCGCTGGCCATTCGGGCCCCCCGTATAGGTATGCTCACCAATGATGATGCGCCCCTTCAGATATGTTCCCGTCGCCATGATGACAGCCTTGCCCGTATAGATTTCGCCAGTCTCAACCTGCACGCCCTTGACCACGCCGTCCTCGACCAGCAGCTTGTCGATAAGGATCTGCTTGACGTCAAGATTCTCCGTCTTTTCGCAGGTTTCCTTCATCGTATACTGATAAAGCTTTTTATCAGCCTGCGCACGCAGTGCATGGACGGCCGGGCCTTTGCCCGTATTGAGCATGCGGAACTGTATGCAGGTCTTGTCTGCATTTACCCCCATTTCACCGCCGAGCGCATCCAGCTCACGCACCAGGTGTCCCTTGGCAGGGCCGCCTACCGATGGATTGCAGGGCATCATCGCGATATTGTCCATTGAAAGCGTTGCCAAGAGCGTCTGGCAACCAATGCGGGCTGCCGCCAGTGCTGCTTCGACACCAGCATGACCAGCACCGACGACAATGACATCGTAGCTGCCAGCCGTAAAGATATTCTTATCCAATATATATTCACCTTTCCTTCAAAGGAATATTATTTACCGATACAGAACTTCGAGAATATCTCATTGATGATATCCTCCCCCACCGTCTCGCCAGTCAGCTCTCCGAGCTTTTCCCAGGCTGAGCGCAGGTCAATCGAGATGAAATCAAGCCCCATGCCAGCGCCAATCGTGCGCAGCGCGGCAGCCAGATGCTCATCAGTCCGGCGCAGGATCTCTACCTGTCGTTCGTCATTGACAAAACCGCCCTCATCGCTGTCAGCAAGGCCACTGTCATAGACTTTCTTCGTGATAGCCGCTGCCAGTTCATCCAAGCCATGTTCCGTGACCGTCGAAATGGCAATAACTGGTGCCTTGGTACGCTCAGCCAGCATTTCTACGGACAGTACTTCATTCAAATCCGTCTTATTGAGCAGTACCAATGCCTCTTTGCCCTCAATCAAGCTCAGGATCTCTTCATCCTCCTCCATGAACTCCCGCGAGCCATCAAACAAGGCCAGTACCAGCGATGCTTTATCAACATAGGCACGTGCCTTGTCGACACCGATCTGTTCAACCACATCGTCAGTCGCGCGGATACCGGCCGTATCGATGATGCGCAACGGTACGCCGCCGATATTGGCATATTCCTCGATGGAATCACGCGTCGTTCCCGGGATATCCGTTACGATGGCCCTTTCCTCACGCAGCAGGGCGTTTAAAAGCGACGACTTGCCAACGTTCGGTTTGCCGACGATAGCCGTCATAAGACCATCCCTAAGGATGCGTCCTGTATTGGCCGTCTTCAGGAGCTTGCGGATCTTGTTGCGTACCTCAACCACATTTCGCTCAACATCGTCTGTCACCACATCATCGACTTCATCCTCAGGAAAGTCAATGGCCGCCTCAAGATGCGCAATCATGCCCAGTATCTCATGACGCATTGCCTTGATTCCTGCCGAAAAATGACCAGACAGATGTCCCGAGGCCATCTTGAGCGACTTTTTCGTCTTGGCACTTATGACGTCCATTACCGCCTGTGCCTGCATGAGATCTAAGCGTCCATTCAGGAAGGCACGCTTGGTAAACTCGCCGCGCTCAGCGGGTCTTGCACCAGCCTGCCAGGTAAGTGATAGTGTCTTCCGCAGCGGCATCACGCCACCATGGCACTGCAGCTCCACCACATCTTCCTTCGTATAGGAATGCGGCGCCCGCATCAGCAGTACCATCGCCTCATCGACGGTCTCTTCATCCGCATCGACAATATGGCCGAATACGGCCCGCTGTGTCTCATAATCGGCCAGTTTCCTGCCACTTGCCGCCCGAAATACCGTATCGGCTACCTCTATAGCCTTTTCTCCACTTATGCGTATGATGCCAATACCACCCTCGCCCTGCGCGGTCGCAATGGCACTTATAGTATCTGACTGTTGCATACTGCCTCCTCATATATACACAAAAGGGCAGCCTCAAAATGAGACAGCCCTTTCACAGCTCTCTTGCTAAAGCAAATATTATTCTTCGTCTTCGCGCTCGCTGCCACGTCTGCGTGAACGACGGCGGCGCTTCGGTGCGATTACCACATAGCGGCGCGGCTCGTCACCAGCACTATAGGTCATTACCCGGCGATTCTCCTGCAGAGCCATATGGATGATCTTGCGCTCATGGCGATTCATCGGCTCAAGATGGATTTCCTCACCGATGCGACAAGCCTTATCTGCTAAGTGACCAGCCAAGCGTTGCAGCGTCTCCTCACGGCGCGAACGATAATCCTCGATATCGATGATGATGCGCGCACGATTCTCTGAAATGCCGCGGTTAGCCGCGAGATTAGCCAGATACTGCAGCGAATCAAGAGTCTGGCCATGCTTGCCAATCAGGATACCAAGGTTCTTGCCGATCAGATGAAACAGGACGCCTTCCTCAGACTCTCCCCGCTCAATCTCAACATCGAGCTTCATGGCCGCAAACACTTCGCGCAGGAACTTCTCAGCACGCTTAGTCTGCTCCTCAAGCGACACCTGCATGGCAGGCTCAGCAGCTGCTGTCTCTACCAGCATATCTTTCGGCGGCTCGGCAGCCGGACTAGCGGCCTTATCAACCACTGCCGACAGCTCTTTCACTGTGACGCGGATGCGAGCTGGTTTCGTGCCGAACAAGCCAAAGAAACCATTCGACGGCTGCTCGATTACCTCATAATCTACCTGTGCAGCACTGACACCAAGCTCGGATAATGCTGCCTGCAGCGCAGCGTCTACAGTCTTACCGGATGTTTCCAATACTTCTGCCATATCAGGCAGCCTCCTTCTTGCTGTCCTCACCACGGTACATCCACCACTGCTGGACAATCTGTACCACGTTCATCGTTACCCAGTACAGGACAAGGCCAGACGGGAAAGACAAGCTGATCCAACCGATAAAGAGCGGCATTACCGTCATCATGATCTTCATCTGCTGATTCATTTCCGTCGTCGTCATCTTCTGCTGCAAGAACGTCGTCAATGCCGACAGGATTGGCAGGATATAGAGCGGGTCAGCCTCCGACATGCTCGGCAGCCAGAGGAACTTTGCCGCCTCAGCCGACGGATATGTGAAGTTGAACAGCGCATAGTACATGCCCATCAGGATCGGCATCTGGATCAAAAGCGGCAGGCAGCCTGCCAGCGGATTGACACCAGCATCCTTGTAGAGGGCGCCAATCTTCTGCTGCATGACCTGCGGATTGTCCTTGTATTTCTCCTGTATCTTCTTCATCTTCGGCGACAATTCCTGCATCGCCTTCATCGATTTTACCTGCTTGACCGTCAAAGGATACAGCAGCATCTTGATGATAACCGTCAACAGGATGATTGCCAGACCATAGCTGCCAACACCGGCAAGGTCCGTCAGTGAATATAACGTCTCGAGCACAAAGTGCAGGAGATTCTCAATCGGTGCAAATAACGTTCCAAAGAAACCCAAACCATCACGTCCTAATCTAAAACTCTAACCAAAAACTTCAACTTATGGGACAGGATCATAGCCGCCCTTATGGAAGGGATGACAGCGAAGGATGCGCTTTACAGCGAGCCAGCCGCCACGACATGCTCCATATCTTTCGATTGCAATCATGGCATACTCCGAACATGTCGGAATATACCGGCAGGAAGGCGGCTTCAGCGGCGAAATAAAGTTGCGATAGAACTTTATAAGCAGCAGCAGCACTTTCTTCATTCTCTGCCCTTCTTTCTACCATGAGGCTCTGTCCCCTCAAAGATACCTGCCCGGCGTCCCAGCGAGACAAAAGCCTTCTCGACTACATCACATTTGACGTCAACCATCGCCTTGCGGCCTACCAGCAGCAAAGCAAGTCCAGGCTTTATCTCAGACTGATTCTTGCGATAGCTCTCACGCAGCAGGCGCTTGACCCGGTTACGCACGACAGCACAGCCGAGCTTCTTGCCAGCAGCAAATCCTACCTTGCCGTCAAGGTAATCCGACTCAAAGACATACAGCACAAAATACCGGTTTGCCCAAGATCGTCCGGTGCGATATACCCGCTGGAAATCACTGCGGCGCTTGAGCATTCGCTTTCTCGGTAATGTAAGCATTCGTAACTTCACCAAAATCTATAATAACACTTCGGACAACTATCCGAAAATACCTGATAACTAAAAGAAAAGGCCACATAAAGTGACCTTACTGTAAAATTTATGCCGAAAGCTTCTTTCTACCGCGCTGGCGTCTTCTCTTCAGAACGAGACGGCCGCCTTTCGTCTTCATGCGCTCACGGAAGCCATGAGTCTGCTTTCTCCAATGGTTGTTCGGCTGGTAAGTCTGTTTCATTCGTTAAACACCTCCTTATTCTAATTTCTGACTTTTCGTATAGAAGCAAAAAGCATCAGATCGAGTTCATGCGAAGCGCAGGGATGCCCCCGCACTAAGAATCACTGTAAATTATATCTTGTCGCCCAGATGGTGTCAAGATTATCTCTGTGCATTTTTTCCTTGAAAGTGTGGATAAATTGCCCACTATCAGCACTTTATCCACGAAAAACTGTTGATAACTTAGTTTTATTCTGATAAGATATTGTTGATTATTGTGCGGAAAACTCCACAGGCAACGAAAAATAGCGAAAAAGACTATCTATATATATTATCTGCAATTCCCGCCTCTTCTCCTGGGAATACCTTCAGTTATCCACATGTGTGGATAAAAATGTGGATAAAATTATACACCTGTGGAAAAAGCTTTCTACATATTCTATAAGCAGAAAGGGTTATTTTAATGGAGCAATCACAGCTGCAGGCAGTCTGGGAGCAGATTCTCGATAATATGAAGGAACAGCTCGCAGCATCTGCCTTCAAATGGCTCAATCCGGTCAAACCACTCTCCCTGACCGAATCCGAACTCGTCCTGGGCGCACAGAACGCCATGTCCAAGGAGTGGATCACGAGCCATTATCTGACAATCCTCGAGGATGCCGTCGCAGACGTACTTGGTGCCCCTCATAAGATTGTCATGAAAGTCATCGAAGCCGAGAAGCCAGAGGAGAACGAAGAACCGGCTGAACCGGTACGCCGCCCGCTCAAGGGCGAAAATCCCGATCAGGGAACGCTATTCCAAGAAGGCAACGGCACCAGCGCCCCTGCTGAGACAAACGACATGCACATCATGGCAGCAGGTGACAGCTCCTCGCTGAATCCAAAATATACCTTCGATACCTTCGTAACCGGCAGCAGCAACCGCTTTGCTCATGCCGCTGCCATGGCCGTCGCTGAGTCGCCAGGCAAGGTCTACAACCCGTTCTTCATGTACGGCGGTGTCGGCCTCGGCAAGACACATCTGATGCATGCCATCGGCAACCGGGTCCTGCAGAACCATCCTGAAATGCGTGTTCTCTATGTCTCCAGTGAGCAGTTCACCAATGAGATCATCCGCAGCATCCAGGAAGGTACGGCAGAGAAATTCCGCCAGAAATACCGCAATATCGACGTATTGCTCGTCGACGATGTCCAGTTCCTGTCTGGCAAGACCAGTACGCAGGAGGAGTTCTTCCATACATTCAACACGCTGCACGACGCCCAGAAGCAGATCATCCTGTCCTCCGACCGTCCGCCGCGAGAAGTCGAGCGCCTGGAAGACCGCCTGCGCTCCCGCTTCGAGTGGGGTCTCATCACCGATATCCAGGCACCGGATCTTGAGACGCGTATCGCTATCCTCAAGAACAAGGCGCAGCTCGACCATTTCAGCGTGCCGAATGATGTCATGGTCTATATTGCCAGCCGCATCGACAGCAACATCCGTGAGCTCGAAGGCGCACTGACCCGCGTTGTCGCTTACGCCTCGCTGATCAAGCGTCCGGTCACGACGGATCTCGTCGCCGAGGCTCTCAAGGATGTCTTCCCGAATAACAAGACGAAGGAAGTCACGATGGAAGTCATCCAGGAAATCGTCGCCTCTTATTTCAAGATCAAGATTGATGACCTGCATGCCAAGAAGCGCACACGCAGTATCGCCTATCCGCGTCAGATTGCGATGTACCTCTGCCGCGAGCTTACTGATACATCACTGCCGCAGATCGGCAACTTCTTTGGCGGCCGCGACCATACGACGGTCCTGCACGCCTGCGATAAGATCAGCAAGGAAAAGGAGTCGGACAAGAAGCTCGGCAGCATCCTGACCGAGCTTGTCGAGCGCATCCAGAAGATGTGAAGACTTCATCATCTTATAAACATAATCGTCGTGGATAACTTTGTGGAGAGCCTTGCGGATTTCTTGTTGACAGAATGTGGATAAATGAGAGGGGAGATTATCACCGTGGATTGTGTGGATAACCTCCCCTCTTGTTATGAACATGTTACCCACAGCTAACTCGTTGATAAAATCGTCGTGAGCAGGCTTATCAACATTTCCACAGGCCCTACTACTACGACGGCTATTTATTTAAAAATATCTAGAGTCATAATAAAAAAAAGAAAGAGGCCCAAAAATGAAAATCACATGTGCCAAAAACGAACTAGTCAATGCCCTGCAGATCGTATCCAAGGCCACAGCCGGCAAACCGCAAACTCCCATCCTTTCAGGTATTTATCTTAGAGCAGAAAATGGCATCTTGGAGCTCCAGGCAACAAATTATGAAATCGGCATGGTTTGCCGCATTCCCGTGGAAATTGCCGAACCGGGACAGATTGCCATTTCCGGACGTTATTTCCAGGAAGTTGTCCGCAAGCTGCCTGGGGATAGCGTCACTATTTCCTTCAATCGTGAAGAGAAAATCGTGCACATCCAGTCTAATCAGGCAAACTTCACGCTGCTCAGCATGAATGCTGCTGAGTTCCCAACCATCAAGGAAATGGAGGGTAACCTGCAGTTCAAGATCAAAGATAATGTCCTGCGTTCTCTTATCAAGAAAACGGTCTTTGCCTGCTCAACTGATGAGTCACGCCCAGTATTCACGGGCTGCTACCTGGAAGTCGCTGACACGAAAGTCACGATGGCTGCCACGAACACCCATCGCCTGGCCGTCAAGTTCGAGACCTTCGATGAGTCCATCGGCAACATCAAGATAATTATCCCATCACGCATCCTGCAGGAACTTCTCCACAATATGACCTCGGAAATCCCGACGGATGTGACGATTACCTGCACGTATAACCAGATCAGTTTTGCTTTCGAGAATCTCTACATGACTTCTCGTCTTATTGAAGGTGCCTTCCCGGACTACCGCCGTGTATTTCCGCCAGAATTTGCTACGAAAATCACGCTCAATGCTGCTGAGTTCAGCTCTGCTGTCGATCGTGTCTCGCTGATCTCCCGTGCTGGTGACTACAACATAATCAAACTCGAATTTGCTAACAACCAGGTACATATCACCTCGAACAATCCGGAAATCGGTAATGCTGAAGAGACTGTTCCAGCAACCATTGATGGGCCGGAACTCACGATTGCCTTCAATGCAAAGTACATCATGGATGTCATGAAGACAGTTGACAGCGAGACCTGCCAGATCAAGCTCAACCAGCCGCTGTCACCGGCAGCTGTCCGTGAGGCTGATGATGAGGAGTTTATCTACATCGTGACGCCGGTTCGCACGGCACACTGATTTTCAGCAGGAGGTTATACACATGCAGATTGAGGATATCACGATCGATACCGAAGAGATCCAGCTGGATCAGTTCCTGAAATGGGCTGGTGTACTGGCTTCTGGGGGCGAGGTCAAGGCGCTCTTGGCAGAACGCCGCATCAAGCGCAATGGCGAGACAGAAAGTGCCCGCCGCCGCAAGCTTCATTCCGGTGATGTGATCGAGATTGAAGGAATGGGTGCCTGGAGGGTGGCCAAGGGCTGAGCCCTCCACAACCGAACAGGAGATTAAAAAGAATGTTTGTACGTTCTATCAAGTTAAGAAATTATCGGAACTATTCAGAGCTGCAACTTGATTTCGATCAGAATATCAATGTCTTTCTAGGACAGAATGCGCAGGGCAAGACGAATATCATCGAGGCTGTCTACTATGCGTCACTGGGACGTTCACATCGCACGCATACGGATACTGACCTCATATGCTGGGATCAGCCTGTTGCATCGGTACAGCTCGATTTTGACCGCCTGGGGGTCGGCAACCATCTGGAGTTCCAGTTCAGTCGCGAGAAACGGCGGCGGATACTCTTGAATGAGCACCCTATCCGTCCCAAGGAACTTATTGGCAGCATCAATACCGTCCTGTTCTCGCCTGAGGACTTGTTCCTGATCAAGGGAGCGCCGGCTGGCCGCCGGCGCTTTTTAGACGGTGAGATATCTCAGGCCAGTCCTGCTTACTATCATGAATTGCAACAGTATACGCGCATCGTTACCCAGCGCAATACTCTGTTGAAACGCATCCGAGAGCGCAAGGCAGCACCCGATATGCTTGATCTCTGGGATCTGCAGCTGGTGGAAAGTGCTGTGAAGATCACGCAGAAACGTCAGGAGGCTGTGCGCAAGCTCAATATGCTGGCTAATCTCATGCAGCGCCGTATCTCGGGCAATAAGGAGAACCTGGCCATCACCTATGAAATTCATGGCATGGAGCCGGAGGACATGACAAAGGACCTCGCTTCATGGTATAATAAAGAGCTTGCATCTCACCGTGAGGTCGATATCCTGCGTGGTTCCACGAGTCGTGGCCCTCATCATGACGATATCATCCTGACGGTCAATGGCATCAATCTGCGCTCGTTTGGATCGCAGGGACAGCAGCGCACTGGCGTGTTGTCCTTGAAGCTGTCTGAGCTGGAATTCCTGCGGTCGGAGACGGGCGAATACCCTATCCTGCTGCTCGATGATGTCATGAGCGAGCTCGATGTGACCCGGCGTCAGCAACTCATGGAGTTTATCCGCCGCGAGCGCATCCAGACGATGATTACAGCGACGGACGTGGCCTATTTCCCGCAGGAGCGTATCGGTACTTACTTTCAGGTAAAGGCGGGCCAGATTACGAGGTAAGGATATGGCAAAGCGCAATCTAAAGCTGGAGAAAGTAAAGGATATCATCCCGCATTGGGTCAAGGGCCGGGGCGGAGCATTCGCCAAGAAGTTCTATGCCCATTGGGTGCTTTGGCACTGGGCGGATATTGTTGGGGAGTTTAATGCCAAATATGCTGAACCGCAGGGCATCCGCAAAGATATCCTGCATCTTTATTGTGGTAATGCG
Source organism: Selenomonas sp. GACV-9 (assembly GCA_900116485.1). Lineage (GTDB taxonomy): Bacteria > Bacillota > Negativicutes > Selenomonadales > Selenomonadaceae > Selenomonas_A > Selenomonas_A ruminantium_G. The sequence continues at coordinate 86,557 of FPAX01000008.1, read as the reverse complement.
ACGCTGCGCAATGAGCTAATGATGATGCAGGAGCAGATCACGCAGATGGTCAACAATTATGCTGGCCAACGCATGATCACCGGCATTGTTTTCGGCAGGCGCTGGGAGCATCCCGATACTGCCGAAATCGATGAGATACGTATCGCTCATGCAGCTCCAGAAGAAAACTGGGGCCGGGAGCGGCGCAAGGTAGTTCTGTCAGCAGAGGAAGCGGAGGCAGCGGAGCAACTTGGCCCTGCCGTGCAGGATCAAGAAATCGCGTGCAAGGCGCGGCAGCTGTATAAGAAGCATCTGCAGATGGAAAAGCTGCGGGAGGCTAAAAAATGGCATCCCTGTACTGATTGCGGTACTTTATGCCCGCCGGAGAAGAAATGGTGCCCGGTGTGCGCAATGAAACGGCGCGAACAGCTGCTGGCTTCTATCCGCCAGGTCTTAAGGGATATTCCCTGGGCGCGCTGCAAGGAGGTACAGGAGTATGTGCCTCTTTGCACGCCTAAGCTTCTCAATGAGCAGCGCGCAATAATGGTGCAGCAGCTGGCATCTGAGGTTGATGTCAACGATAAGACGAGCATCAAGGCGATGAATCTGGTCATGCTCTGCCGCTGTCTACCACCAGAACACCTCACAGAAGAGGAGATTGCGCGTACCCTTTACGGACTGCGGTTCAACCTGCATCGTCCGAAGGATTACAAGGCGCCGAAACGTTACTCGGTCATCCCCTTGGGGAAGAAAGGCAAGAGGCAAAGCTGATGTTCCTGCACTTAGGCAATGGTGTTTCCGTGCGGACGAAGGACGTCATCGCCATCCAGAGTTATGCGCTTTTCCAGGATGGACCGGGCGGTGAGCTTCTGGCGGCGGGGCTGGCCGCAGACAAGGTGATAAATACCCTTGTCCTCGGTCACGAAGAAGATGGCGAGTCCATCAAGTCGCTGATAATAACCACGGACAAGATTTATCTGTCGGCTATTTCGCCGCTGACACTGAAGCGGCGTTCAGAGCTGGCATTCCATACGATAGATACGTCAGGTACAACTGACAAGCCAGATAACAAAGAGATGCGTGATATAGCTATTACGGATACGGAATGATGGGAGCGTAGGATTTTCATGGCAAATGACAAGGAAACGAAAGTAATTGACCTGACTCCGGCAGAGGAAATGCCTGTTGTCGATGAGTTCGCTGACAAGGACCTCGATACTACCGGCGTCGAAATCCATACGGATGAGGAAAGCGCGGCTGTAACGGCTGTCGATGCTGACTATGGTGCAGAGCAGATCCAGATCCTCGAGGGTCTCGAAGCTGTCCGTATGCGTCCAGGTATGTATATCGGCAGCACGTCGGAGCGCGGCCTGCATCATCTCGTCTATGAGGTCGTCGATAACTCCATCGATGAGGCTTTGGCTGGATTCTGTGATCATATCGATGTCACCATCAACAAGGATAACAGCATCACGGTTGTCGATAATGGCCGTGGTATCCCCGTTGACATGCACGAAAGCGGCATGCCGGCTGTTGAGGTCGTACTGACGGTGCTGCATGCTGGCGGTAAGTTCGGCGGTGACGGCTATAAAGTGTCGGGCGGTCTGCATGGCGTCGGTGTTTCGGTCGTCAATGCACTTTCGACGTCTATGGATGTTCAGGTAAAGCGCGATGGCAAGATCCATGAGATCTCCTTTGAGCGCGGCGTGACGAAGCAGCCGCTTACGGTCACGGGCGAGACGGAGACCACGGGGACGCGCGTCCACTTCGTACCAGATCCGGAAATCTTCTCGGTCACGACGTACAGCTATGAGACGCTGCGTCATCGCCTGCGTGAGCTCGCATTCCTCAATCATGGCATCACGATTGCCCTCCATGATGAGCGCGGCGAAGAAGTCCGTTCGGAGACGTTCCACTTTGAGGGCGGCATCAGCTCCTTTGTCGAGCATCTGAACCGCAAGAAGGAAAAGATCAACCCGCAGCCAATCTACTTCAATGGCTCGAAGGATGATACGGTTGTCGAGGTTGCGCTGCAGTACAACGACAGCTATCAGGAGAATATCTACTCTTTCGTCAATAATATCAATACGGAGGAAGGCGGCACGCATTTAGCCGGTTTTAAGCTTGCACTGACGCGTGCGGCCAACGACTTTGCGCGCAAGCAGGGCATCCTCAAGGACAAGGACGGCAATCTCTCGGGCGATGATGTCCGCGAGGGCCTGACCTGTGTCATCAGCCTCAAGATCCGCGAGCCGCAGTTTGAGGGTCAGACGAAGACGAAGCTCGGCAACAGCGAGGTTCGCGGTATTGTCGACAGCATCGTGACCGAGGGCCTCTCCGAGTATTTCGAGGAGAATCCGGTCATCACGAAGAAGGTCATCGAGAAGGCTATCATGGCAGCCCGTGCCCGCGAAGCGGCACGCAAAGCCCGCGAGCTCACGCGTCGCAAGAATGCCCTCGAGGTATCGAGCTTGCCGGGCAAGCTGGCTGACTGCTCAGTCAAAGATCCGGAGCAGGCCGAGATTTACCTCGTCGAGGGTGATTCGGCAGGCGGCTCGGCCAAGCAGGGACGTGATCGCCGCTTCCAGGCTATCCTGCCGCTGCGCGGTAAGATCCTCAACGTCGAGAAGGCACGTCTCGACAAGATTTTCGCTAATGCTGAGATCCGTACGATGATTACGGCCTTCGGTACGGGAATCAGTGAGGATTTCGATATCGCTAAGCGCCGTTATGGCAAGATCATCCTCATGACCGATGCCGATGTCGACGGTGCCCATATCCGCACGCTGCTGCTGACGTTCCTCTACCGTTACATGAAGCCGTTGATTGAGCATGGTCATGTATTCATTGCCCAGCCGCCTCTCTATCAGATCCGCAAGGCTAAGAAGCACTGGTATACCTACAGTGATGAAGAGCTGGCCAAGAAACTCGATGAGGTAGGCCGTGACGGTACGACGGTACAGCGCTACAAAGGTCTGGGTGAGATGAACCCGGAGCAGCTTTGGGAGACGACTATGGACCCGGAGACCCGCACGATGCTGCGCGTCGATATGGAGGATGCTGAGGCAGCTGATGAGCTCTTCACGATCCTCATGGGCGATAAGGTTGAGCCGCGCCGCCAGTTCATCGAGGAAAACGCCAAACTCGTACGCAACCTCGATATTTAATCAAAATATAAGCTGACTTTTTGATATTTATCACTTGTAAAGTCGGTTCAGCTATGTTATATTATAGCCATAGAAAGACAACAGAATACTTCCACAAGGGGAGTAGCTGAACGGTCAGATATCGTCAATACGGTGCATGGCACCCGGTATGGCCGGCTAAGATTAGTAAGCAAGACCTTGTCTTACAAGTAGCCTGCGGGCGGCGTGTAGGACGAGGTCTTTTTGTATGAAAAAGAAGGAGTTGTAGAGGACGATATGGAAAATATTTTGGCGGGGATGTTCAGCCCCGAATGGTTTGCAGCGCTCTCAGGCATCCTATTGCTGGATCTGCTGCTATCTGGTGACAATGCCATACTGATAGCACTGGCCTGCAAGAATCTGCCGAAACACAACCGCAAGAAGGCGATATTGATTGGCGGACTCGGTGCAGTGTTCATACGCATCATCTGTACGCTGGGGGCTACCAGTGTACTGGCTGCTCCCTATATCGAGTTTGCTGGTGGCGCAGCGCTGTTGTATATTGCCGTGAAACTCGTGACCGACCATAAGGGCGAGAGTCATGAGGAAGGCGATGCACCGGCAAGCTTTGGAGCGGCGATAAGGACCATACTGATTGCTGACTTCATCATGAGCATTGACAACATCCTGTCGCTGGCCGGCGTAGCCAATACCGTGCCTGATGGCAAGTGGAGCCTTATCATCTGCGGTCTGTTGATATCCATCCCCATCGTGCTTTTCGGGGCGCAGTTCTTCCTGATGATCATGCTCAAGGTACCGGCACTCATCTACGGCGGTGCGGCTATCCTGGGCTGGACGGCAGCTACGCTGATGGTTGGCGATAAGGCTGTGGGCGACTATCTGCTGCCATATGCGCTGGTGCTCAAGATCGTATTTGTCGCAGCTGTTCTCGGCATCGGCTGGTATATCAATCATCGAAATAGAAAATAAAGGAGTGACTTTATTATGAATAACCTTAAAACCCTTTTGCTGATGGTGCTTTTGGCAGCCATCATGATGTTCATCGGCGGTATGCTTGGTGGCAAGACAGGCCTTATGTTCATGCTGATCATGTCGCTGGGCATGAACTTCTTCTCGTACTGGTTCAGCGATACCATGGTCCTCAAAGCCTACAGTGCCCAGGAAGTGACGCGTGAGGAGGCTCCGCAGCTCTACGGTCTCGTAGAGAATCTGGCAGCTAATGCCAACCTGCCGATGCCAAAGGTCTGCATCATCAACTCTGATGTGCCTAATGCCTTTGCTACGGGGCGTAATCCGGATCATGCAGCGGTAGCTGTTACTACGGGTATCATGAATGCTCTCGACTACAATGAGCTCTCCGGTGTACTAGGTCACGAGCTTGCGCATGTCAAGAACCGCGATATCCTGACGTCGACGATTGCGGCCATGATGGCTACGGTCATCACCTATGCAGCACAGTTCATGGCGTTCTTCGGCGGCCGTTCGGATGATGAGGAGGGCGGTAATCCGATTGCTGCTCTGGCAACCATCATCCTCGCACCGATTGCCGCTATGCTGATCCAGATGGCTATCAGCCGTTCGCGTGAGTATGAGGCTGACCACGACGGTGCTGAGATCTGCGGCAACCCGAACTTCCTGGCCGATGGCCTCGAGAAGATCGAGTATTATGCAACTCACGCGCGCCCGATGCAGGATGCTAGTCCGGCCACGGCGCATATGTTCATCATTAACCCGCTCAAGGGCACGGGCAAGGCGCTGGCAAATCTGTTCAGCACTCATCCGGAAACCAGCGAGCGCATCGCACGTCTGCGTCAGCAGGCTGTAGAGATGCGTATCCGTTGAGCTTGAATCAAGGTGCCAATAGGAATAAGCAAACAAAAAACAGGCTGTGCAAAAGCACAGCCTGTTTCAGGATAACGCGGCGAGTAGAGCGACTATGGTAAAGCAAGGACCATAGGCGAAATACTCGCCTCTTTTCTTTTTCCCAGTGATGAGCAGCAGCAATGCGACGATGCCGCCGAGCAAAAGTCCGGCGATGACGACCGTCAGGAGTGCATCAGAGCCGAGCCAGAGACCGAGTGCGGCAACCAGCTTGATGTCGCCGCCGCCGATGCCGCCGCGGGTTAGCACAGCCAGCAGCAGGAATACGGCACCGCCGACGACGGCAGCCAGAGCATGGTCCGTGATGGAAAAACCTGACATGGTCGTATAGAGCGCGCCAAAGATGGCGAAAGGCAGCAGCATGTCATCGAAAATGACTTGCTGCTCGAAATCCGTGAATGTATAGAGAATGAGGAAATATTCAAAACCAATCAAAAAATATAGCTGAAGTGGTTGGAAATCCCCATGCTGCAAGGCCGTGAAGGAAAACAGGAAGGCGAGGATTGGAGCGATGAAGTTCTGGCGAAAATGGCTTCGGCGGGCGCAGCTGTCAGGATAACTGAGGATATCCGGTGATTTCTTATAGAGCTTATCAATCCAGCGATTCCCAGCAATACCGCCTAAAACAGCTAGGAGGATAGTCATGGCAATCAATAAAAATGAACGCATAACAGGATACACCTTTCTCATTTTATATTAATCTACTCATAGACCATTATACGGCTAAACGTGGTCAAAAAGCTAGAGAAAATTAAATATCTGGTACATTGTTTCATAAAAATACATTTTATGTGGAAAGATACATTTTACAAGGACAAAAATACCCGTAAGAAAGAAAAAATAATTAGAGTATTTATAAAAAAATAGTTTACAATAATAAAAATTATGATATACTCAAAATGTTATTAAGACAAAATTAAGAATAAATAAGGGACTTTTAGACTAATTAAAAGATGGGGAGTTTTTGCAGATGTTGAAGATACCAAACTCATCGGGAAGTCTCAAGGATCTGCTGGACAGGATCACATACCGGCAATGGGTCATCATGGCGGTTTTGTTCAGTTGTTTCATGGGCTTGTTCGTATTCTTTTCGTTATCAGGAGTGGATTCCAATGCGGAAAGTGCGGCCAAGGAAGTCAAGGTAAAGGTTGTAGTAGCTAAGCAGGATATACCAGAGCGTACCGTCATTACGGAGGAGATGCTGAAGGTAATCGAAGTTCCTGCTGATGTTGCGCCGGCAGGAGCGTTTAGCGAGGTGTCTGAGGCGGCTGACCGTCCGACCTGTGCTGCGATCCAGCAAGGCGATATACTGACCGACAAGAAAGTATTCAAAGATGTGCGCATGGCAGGTTTTACGGGGACAATACCGCCAAACTGCCGCGCTGTCTCAGTGGCCATCACGGATATCACTGGTGTATCAGGTTTTGCCAAGGCTGGCGACTATGTTGACATCATGGTCGTAAGTGGCAAGAAAGAAGACGGCCTGAAGGGCGAAGTGCTCATGCAGAATGTCCTGCTGCTGGGCATCAATAAGACTGGCGAACAGGCTGTAAAGTCTGATGACATCAAAAAAGACGATTCAAAGGATAAGAACGAGGGAAATATTGAGGGCACGAAGGATGCAATGGCTACGGCAACATTGGCCCTGCCGCTCAATGAGGCGTTGAAACTGGCGGTTGCCTCGCAGAAGGGAACCATCTACCTGGCATTGCGTCCGTATAATCCCACCGATATCTTTACGCTCGATCGGGACTTCTATATGCCTGGGGATAAGAAGGAGCAGGCTCCAGTATCACAAGTAACTCCAAGTCCGCAAGTAACGCGTCCGGCGGCAGCTGCTCCAGTATCTGCACCGGCACCGGTTCCGGCACGTCCGGCAGCTCCGAGCTATGGTAGTGGCATCGAAGTCATTCGTGGCGTAGATTCGAGCAGAGTGGGGGTAAATTAAGCAGATGGAACAGTGGAAAAAATCCTTCACCCTCGGACTGGCAGCAGTAACGGCGGCCGTTGTTGCACCAGCTCCTGCCTATGCCTACGTGCAGCCAATCTGGCTGGGGGTGAATCAGTCGTACTACATGAATACGGGCAGCAGCATTACCCGCGTAGCGGTGGCCAATCCGAAAATTGCCGATGTAAAGATTCTCGGGGCAAGTGCACTGAATGTCGTAGCCTTCAATCCGGGAACCACGACACTCAATATCTGGACGCAGAATGGTATGCGTCAGGAATACAGCATTACGGTATCGAAAGAGGATAAGGGCCTTGCGTCCATCATCCAAAAGGCTATCGACCTGCCCCATGTAGAGGTAACGATGGTCGGCGACCGTGTCCTGCTCAAAGGCCGGGTCAAGAACCAGTATGAGAAAGAATTGGCCTTCAAGATTGCCTCGCTCTATGTCGGTGATGATGCCGTAGCTAATAAGAATAAAGTTATGAAGAAGGTACAGAGCGGCATTGCTGGGCAAGGGACTGATATTGAAGGCGAGGAAGATATCGATACCAGTGCCAAGGTCGTGAATCTGCTGGAAATGATAAATCCTGATCAGATAAACATTGAGGCGATGGTTCTTGAAATCAATTCTAATGATGCTGCTAAGCTGGGAATGGAGTACAGCTCGCCGGAAGGAACGACAGGCGAATTCTATGCAGGTGAGACTTATGGAGCTCAGCGCAGCAAGGGCAGTCACTGGTATACGCGTAACTGGCTCTACACGCATTTCTCGCAGATCAACGCGCGAATCCATGCACTGATTACAGATGGCCGCGCCAGGATTATCTCACGTCCGAATATCACGACTATGAGCGGCAAGACGGCCGGCATATTGGTGGGCGGACAGATTCCGGTCCCGGTAAAGAGTGATAACAATGTATCGGTTGAATATAAACCATATGGTATCCAACTGAATCTGATAAAACCTACGGTGGATAACGATGGGAATATTACGGCAGATATACAGGCTGTCGTCAGTCGTCTGGACTGGACTAATGCGGTAACGGTCAACGGTTTCAATATGCCGGGGATGATTACGCGTCAGGCCAATACCATGGTAAATATACCGACTGGTATGACGATGGCGATTGGTGGTCTGCTGAACTCAGCAGAAAACAAAGCGGTCAACAAGGTTCCGTTGTTAGGCAATATACCTGTTCTTGGCGAGCTGTTCAAATATCATAATGACTCGCAGCAGGAATCGGAAATCATGATATTGATCACGCCACGTGTGGTCAATGAGCAGACGAAAGCGGCTATGTCGAAGGATATGAAGAAGATATTCAATGATAGCCGCCGGGAAGTACAGAAGATGGAGAAGGTGGATGTCAACGGAACGGTTCCGCCATCGGAAGAGGAGCTGAAGGCGAAGAATACGACAGAAGCCAAGGAAATGGCCAAACAGTTGCTGAACAAGCCTTCCTTTGCCGAACGCTATGCAGCTCTGCGCAAGGAAATGCAGGCCAAGAAAGAAATATCTTTGGACAATATCCTGCCGCCAGACCAAGTACAGAAATAAGCCAGGCAGAAAGGAGCAGCGGTAATGCTGGAGTTAGAAAAAGAAGTGAATGGCGTCGTCATTACGTTCTTCAGTACGGCGTCAGCCGTGGGCAAGACGCTGATAAGCTGCAATATGGCCTCAGAGCTTGCGCGGCAGGGGAAAAGCGTCTGTCTGGTAGATTATGATCTGCAGTTCGGCGATGTCTGCAACTATCTGCAGCTGCTGCCAAAGAATACGATTGCCGATGTCCAGCGCGGTTTTACCCTGCAAGGCGATACCTGTCATGTCGAGGAATATCTGACGCCCTATGAGTATCATGGTGTGTTGTTCTATGTCATGGCGGCACCGAAAAAGCTGGAGGAGGCCTACAATATCAAGGCTGACTATGCGATAAAGGCAATCCGCCAGCTGCGGCAGAAGTTCGACTATGTCATCGTCGATACGACGTCGATGTTCAGCGTACTCAACCTGGAACTATTAGATATGTCAACAATCGTGACATTCTTGGGCATCGTGGATTTCATCCCGACCATCAAGAATATGAAGATTGGCAGCAATACGCTCAATGAGCTCAACTACGATAAGCAAAAACTGCGGCTGGTGCTCAATCGCAGTAATGCCAAGACGCATATCAGTCTCGATGATGTCGAGACATTGCTCGGGGAAAGATTCTATCATATCCTGCCCAATGATTTTCGGGCGGCCAGCCAATCCATAAAGGATGGCATCCCGCTCGTGCTCAAACAGGAGCATACGGAGCTCGGCGAGGCATTAAGGGACCTTGTGATGCGCTATACGAACCAAGGTGTGCAGGAATTTGAAGACGAATACCCGGAAGAGGTAAAAGAATCCTGGCTAAGCAGGATTTTCAGTTGATGCAGATGCGGGAAGAAAGGAGGCAGGTAAATGTATAGAGTCATGCTGGTGGAGCGCAATCGCTTGATGCTTGAAAAGCTCACACAGGTTGTGCAGGGGACGAATGGTTTTGAGCTGGTAGCCCGCTATCAGTCGGTCAGCGATGCGTTGGGACAGGGAACTATCTTCAATCCGAACCTTATCCTGCTCGACATTGAGGAGCAGAATTCTGTGGCCTTGATAGCTGACTTCCTGAAAGTCTATCCGAAGGCATCCATCCTCTGCATGGGCGAGAAATGGAAGGCAGAAAGCGCCAGCCATATCGTACAGGCCGGTGCACGCGGCTATATCATCAAGCCGTTTACGGGCGTGGAGCTGCAGGAAGCTGTCGACACGTTCCTGAAACTCGGCACTGAGGCTGGCTGTGAGACGCTGGTATTCTTCAGCCCGAAGGGGAAGAGTGGCAAGACGACGCTGATTGCCAACCTGGCGACAGCACTTGCCCGCAAGACGCATGAACAGGTTGGCATCATCGATGCTGATCTGCAGTTTGGCGATATGTCGGTATTCTTCAATCTGGCGCCCAAGACGACTATCGTCGAGGCTGCGCGTGATGTGAAGTTCCTGTCGCCGGTCACACTGCATCCATATTTCATGCCGGTTATGCAGAATGTCAGCGTGCTCTGCGGCACCGCAACACCAAACCTCATCGATAAGGTATCGATTCGCCGCTTCGAGAGCATTATCAGCATGAGCCGCAGCCTGTTCCGCTATCTGCTCATCGATGTGCCGCCAGGGTTCAATCCGACGAGCATCGCAGCTGCTGAGCAGTCGAGCACGACATTCCTGGTCAGTATGATCAACGACGCTTATGAAATCGACCATATGAAAAGGGCGTTGGAGATTTTCCAGGATTGGGAAGATTATCAGGAGCGGGTAAAGGCTATCTTTACGCGCGTGGAGCCTTGCAACAGCCAATCCCAGCAGGAACTGGCACGCAAGCTTGGCTACCCAGTCACTGCCATTATCCCGAACGAATACAGCATCGTCTCCGATGCGGCAGATAATGGCAAGATGGCCACCGATATCCGGCCAGACAGTCCGCTCGCGCAGAGTGTTGACCGTCTGGCTGATGAGATCACTGGCCGTGGTCACAGGATAAGGTGGTCAGTATCATGAGATTTATCCTGGCCATACTGGTGTCAATCCTGTGTATGTCGATGTTTTTGCTGTTGCTGCGAATCAAGTCGCGTGAGCACAAGAAAATCGTCAACCGCATGGAATACTTTTCGGGCAGCGCTGTGCAGCTGCGTCAGCAGAGATTGCGCGGGCGGAATACCCCGAATGTAAAGAGCAAATTCCGGAAAATCGTCCGGAATGCGGCTCAGAAACTGCAAAGCATCCAAAAAGGCAACCGGATGGACTTCAAGATGCAGCAGGCTGATTGGCCGCTGCTGGGATCTGAATACGAGGTAATGCTCGCTATTTTCGGTGCGCTTTGCGGTATCATCATGCTGGCGGCAACACTAGAACCGTGGATAGCTCTAGTGGCTGGCTTGGCTGGCGTGATTTTAGGACTGATGTTTCTCGACATCTATATCAAGCGGCGCCAGAAAGCCTTCACGAATCAGCTCGGTGATATGCTGACGATGGTAGCAAATGCCTTGCGCGCTGGTTTCAGCTTTATGCAGGCCTTTGAGCTTATTGCCCGTGAGATGGAGGCCCCGATTGGCCGCGAGGTCCAAAAGGTCGTCAACGAGGTAAACGTCGGTGCGACGCTGGAGACTGCGCTCGAGAATATGCAAAAGCGCGTCGAAAGCCCTGACTTTGAGCTGGTCGTCACGGCAGTGCTGATTCAGCGCCAAGTTGGTGGTAATCTCGCTCAGATTCTTGATACCATCAGCGGAACGATACAGGAGCGAATCCGCATGCGGCGGGAGGTCAAGGCGCTTACTGCACAGGGAAGAGCCTCGGGAGTAGTATTAGCGATATTGCCGGTTGCATTGGCAGGGATACTTACAGTTGTAAATCCTGGTTATCTAAAGCCGTTGCTAGAAGAACCTGTTGGTCAGGTTTGCATGGTTGGGGCTGTAGTATTAGAGGTTATTGGTTATTTTGTTATTCAGCGTATTGTCAATATCGAGGCATGATTGTATGTGATATCCATTAGGGATTTTACATAAATTTATTTTTTTATTTTTTAAGGAGGAATTATTTATGTTGGAGATTCTTGATTATCTGAAAGCTCGTTATGTAAGCGAGAAGGCACAGGGTATTGTGGAGTATGCTCTGGTACTGGCTTTTGTAGTAGTTGTAGCTGTAGCTTTGGGGACGAGCGGTGATCTTACTAACAAAGTAAAAGAAGCTTTTACGAATGTTACTAATGCTTTTGCAAGTAAATCAACTGGACAACATTAATCATCAGAGATGGAGGGAGTAACATGCGGCAATGGCAAAGAGGTCAAGGCATAGTTGAATTTGCACTAGTACTCCCTCTTTTTTGTTTATTGTTATTCGGCATTTTTTATGCAGGTATGATTTTTGCTGACTATATGACGTTGGCTAATATTGCTAGAAGTAGTGCTCGGGAGGCGTCAATAACCGATACTGCTGGGTATGCCAATGGTTATCAGCAAATTCGGGATAAATATCAGAATCAAAGTTTACCTTTAGGTTTTTTTGTTTGGAATCCTAAGAAAGAAGAATACTACAAGATAGAATATGATAAAAAAAATAGCAATGTCATTGTTACTATGAATGCGCCAATAAATACAAATGGCTCAACCGTTGCTAATGTCGTAAATAGTTTAACAAGTAATAAAAATAAACCTATAAATTTGCAAGTTACCTATACGATGTATAGTGAAAATAAACACTGATAGTATTGAAGGAGTTGAGATACGATGTCGTTATTGACGCGTCTAGGACGTATGGATGGGAAAAATAAGCAGGTCATGATTTTTGCCTCGCATGATGAGAGTCAGGATACGGCTGAGGAAGTTTCCTATCAGAATATCAAGCATCGTATCCATCAGCGCATCGTCGAGGAGATGACCCCGGAGGAGCAGGTTGTGCTGTCTTCGGTCAATCAGGATGCGCGTCAGGTTGAGAATGTCATCCAGAAATACTGCAAGGAAATCATGGATGAGGAGCCGTTTGCTGTTCCGCGCGGTGAGGTAAAGAACCTTATTGCTGATATCCAGGATGAGATGCTGGGACTTGGCCCTATCCAGTCCTTGCTCGATGATGACTCCATCACTGAGGTCATGGTCAATGGACCGAAGAAGGTATTTGTCGAGCGGCTTGGCAAGCTGGAGCTTACTGATGTGAAGTTCCATGACAATGCCCATCTGATGAATATCGTCGAGCGCATCTTGACGCCAATCGGCCGCCGCATCGATGAGTCTTCGCCACTTGTCGATGCGCGTCTCGAGGACGGCTCGCGTGTCAATATCATTATCCCGCCACTGTCTTTGGTCGGGCCATCGGTTACTATCCGTAAATTCTCGAAGACACCGCTTAGCGTGGAGAACCTGATTTCGTTTGGCACGATGGATGAGAAGATGGCGCTTTTCCTGCGGGCTTGTGTAAAGGCACGCATCAATATCCTCGTGTCGGGCGGTACGGGCTCTGGTAAGACGACGACACTCAATGTCATCTCGTCGTTCATTCCTGAGCAGGAACGCATCGTGACCATCGAGGATGCGGCTGAGCTGCGCTTGCAGCAGGAGCATGTCGTGACGCTTGAGTCGCGTCCGGCTAATATCGAGGGCAAGGGTCAGATTACCATCCGTGACCTTGTCCGCAACGCTTTGCGTATGCGTCCTGACCGCATTATCGTCGGTGAGGTTCGCAGTGGCGAGGCACTCGACATGCTGCAGGCTATGAACACTGGTCATGATGGTTCGCTGACGACAGCACATGCCAATAGTCCGCGTGATGCGCTGTCACGATTGGAGACTATGGTACTGATGAGTGGTCTGGAACTGCCTGTGCGCGCTATCCGCGAGCAGATATCGTCGGCTATCGACCTTATCATCCAGCAGTCGCGTATCCGCGATGGCAGCCGTAAGATTACCTATGTGACGGAAGTCCAGCATATGGAAGACAATACGATTACGACGCAGGATATTTTCCGCTATGAGCAGACTGGCTTTGATGAGACTGGCAAGGCTATCGGGCATTTCGTACCGACGGGGCTGCAGCCGGGATTCCTGGATAAATTCGAGCTGAATGGTGTCGAACTGCCGGAAGATTTCTTCATGCCTGATAATGATATTGACAGCGGCTATAACAGGGGTGTATTCTGATGTTGATTTTTGGTTTTGCTTTATCCATAGCACTTGTAGCATTCCTGCTGCTATATGGACTGATTGAGAAGAAAATCCGTCCGCAGTCACAGATCCATCAGCGCATCATGAGCATCCAGGATAATGCGTATGAGCAAGTATCTGCGCATAGAACAGCGGGGAAAGACAGGAAACTCAGCGATATCCCCTTTGTGGAGCGTGTAGTCCGACCATTGATGCATAACTTTACTCAGTTGTTGACAAGAATGACGCCAAAGGAGATGAATGCGGTCATTGCCATGCGTATCTCCATGGCGGGCAAGTCGAAGGAATGGACGGTCAATGAGTTGGTTCTGTCCTGCCTGCTAGGTGCTGTGTTGATGTGGTTTTTCATGTTGATGCTTACATGGGATGCCCATTATGCGTTAGTTCAAAAGGTAATGTTCCTGCTATTGGGAAGTTTGCTGGGCGGAGCCATGCCGATGGTAGTGCTTAACATTATGATTCAAAAACGTCAGGCAGCCATCCAGCATCAATTGCCGGAGGTTCTTGACCTGCTCTGTGTCAGCGTGCAGGCTGGTTTATCGTTTGATGCATCATTGCGCAAAATCATAGACCGCATGAAAGGGCCGTTTGTTGAAGAATGCCAGCGCATGCAGGATGATATCCGTATGGGCATGGTGCGCCGGACGGCTATGCACAATGTTGCCAAGCGCTGCCAGGTACAGGATGTATCACTGTTCATGACATCATTGATACAGGCTGAGCGTCTGGGCACGAGTATGGGAAAGACGTTGAAAAATCAAGCCGACAATATCCGTGAGCGCCGTCGTCAGTATGTGAAGGCTGAGGCCATGAAGGCACCAGTTAAGATTGTTTTTCCGTTGGTGCTATTCATATTTCCAGCCTTATTTGTAGTAACATTGGTACCTACCTTGTTGTTCCTGGTGAAAAATATGTAAAGGAAGTGCTCGATATGAAAGAAAGAGAAATAAAAGTATCGGGCGTTGAAAATAAAAGGAATCCGCAGCTTCGTGTAGAAGTAGCGGATTCCTTTTTTCGGCGTTTTTTAGGATTGATGGGGCGTAAATCGATAGAGGACGGAAGGGGGGTGCTAATAGTACCGTGCAATAGCATTCATATGTGTTTTATGAGATTTAGTATCGATGCGGTGTATATAGATAAAAAATACCGAGTGATTAAAGTGGTAAGAAATTTGCGTCCTTGGTGGGGGGTCTCCTGGTGCCCTGAAGCTTGGGCGGTGATTGAAATGAATGCTGGTGAAGCGGCACATTATGGAATAGAAAAAAATATGGTATTGAATGTTTTGTAATCAGACTAAGGAGACAGTATAATTGCCAGAATTCTGACTGCCCGTAGAGGAAGAGGATTCGTCGCCTGAAATTGGCAGATATTTGGAATAATCCTTGAAGTAGTATTGAGCACCATTAGCTTCAAGGCGTATACTTTCACTGACGATACTTCCATGGAATTTGAAATTATTATCGTTGCAGTAAACCTTGGCGTATGGCGCATAAATGATGCCGTAGAAACTGCCGCCACTACCTTCGAATTTGATTTCATTTTTTCCAAGATATGTATAAATGATAGGTTGATTTTCATTAGAACTATTGTTGTTTATATAAATCTTTGGCTCTGCAGCTGAATCTATGGTGATATTGATTGGGGTATTGCTTATCTTATTGGTATTTTGTGATAAGTCTATGACAGCTTGTTGAGCATTCTTTATGTAATACTCAGTTTTGTCGATAGCATTGGCCGATAACCAGAAATTGTCATTTTCCCGATTGGAATATTGGGTGGTTTTGCTATATTTTTCCTTAAGCTGGTTGGCGTAGGAATAAAGGTTCAAGTTCTGATATTGAGCAGTAAAGCCTTTTGCACTAACATCAGGAGCATTGGCGTTTTTCCCTTTTGTTTCTGAGGGATAAAAGGCCTTAGCATCCCGATCGTCGGCATTATTATACAGTAAGGTATTGGGACGAAAGGATGGCTGATTGGTACCAGTGCCGTTAGTGTAGACGATATTGCCGTCGAAGGTAGTAAATATTGTCTTATTATTCGGATCAAAGTTCAGAACATTTTGAGTGGTCAGGTCTTTGGTAAAGGTAAAAAGATTCTTGAATGGATTGTTACTAGAAGGCTCTCCTTTATAGGTAATCGCAGCAGTGCTTTTTGCTGGTACTGTGAATGTATCTTTATCATAGAAGATTTTCAGGAAATAAAGAGGTACTTCCTTGGAAAGTTCTACATTATAAAAGGTGACATTTTTTTTGTGTAGCTCTGCGGTTTTTTTGATAGATATGTTTTCATCTGTGTTAAGATTATGATAATCTCCTTGAATATATTGGTTGGCTTTATCATCGGCATAGGGATGATGGTTGATTTTTTCATTATTCACTGCATAGGCATTGGCTCCGGCCAATGCAGCTGCATCTGTTGTGTTTTGCAGACGGGTTTTTTGTACGTAGATATTGCCTAAATCAACGGCTAATCCTGTTCCGCAAATCAGCATAGGAAGCAGTAATGCTGTCAGAATCAAAATGGCGCCTTTTTGGTGTAGATATTTTGCGAACATAGTCTAACCTCTTCCTATTTATATTTTTATATCTGTATAATATTTTACCCTTTTTCTCCTGGTTTTTAAAGAGAAAAAGGGTAAAAATCAATACGAAATATGAAAATAATAAAGGTGTTAGATTATCTTATCATGGCATTGAATTTGTCCTGAGGGACGACTGTGGTAAGTCCCATGATCGACAGGATTTGGACGAGGGCCATTTCCGGCGTTCCGGTATTCTTGATGACATGGGTGGCGATTTTCCAGCTGTCGAATTCCTTGTTGTTTTCGGCATACTGGAGATGATATTTGATTTCCTCGTTGGAGTAGCCGCTATCGAGCATGCGATCCACGAGCGCGACGTAGTCGACCATCAGGTAGACGGTGGCGAGCTTTTTCTTGATGAGTTTATTGAGCTGCTTGATGCCGTTGGTCTCGAGGACCATGACACTGATCTGGTGGTCCTTGAGTGAGTTGAGGATATCGTCCTTGCGGATGCCGAAGGAATCTCCTTTGTGCGTGAACTGCACGACAAGGTCGAGTGTATTGAATTCTTCCCGGCTCACGCTGCGATAGAGTTTCGCGCTGGGCGATTTCTGATGAGCCTTGCCGCGCTCGGGAAAGACATAAGTCGTGTATGTCGGGATAAAATGGATGCCCATGGAAATGAGGTGCGCGGCCAGTGTTGATTTGCCGGCAGCATGGGGCCCTACTAGTGCATAAATCTTGTTTGTCATAGTATATTCATCCTTATTGTTCCGATTCATAGTGATCTTACAGGTTTATTTTAGCACAGGATTACGGGCAATACAAAAGCGGGAACAACCGAACGTTCCCGCTTTTGCCGCCTCTATACCTTCTGCCTACAACAACATATACAACATGTTGTTGTTCTCCCATGAATATAATACAACATTTGCTAATGTATTTCAATAGGGAAATTTTATTAATTTTTTTGGGCTAAAGTGTAAAGGGAATTGTCCAGATTTGACGAATAACTAAGGCAAGAGATTAATGGAAGAGGGGGCTTATGCATGTACTTTTATTGTGAGAAATGTAAGAAACAGTATCCATTGAACAGTCATTCCTATATGTGCGAGTGTGGTGGCATGTTCCGGTTGCATAAAGATGTCGATGATGAACCGGTTCGCGAGATCAGTCTGGGCGGGTTCCAGACGCCACTGCTGCCCTTCAAGGATGGCAAGCTGGATTTCCTGCTGAAGCTGGAGAACCTGCTGCCGACGGGGTCCTTCAAGGATCGCGGTGCCTATACGCTGATCAATGAGATCCATCATCTGGGCATCAAGAAGATCGCACTTGACTCGGCGGGCAATGCTGGTGCGGCTATCGCAGCTTATGCGGCGGCAGCCGGGATAGATTGCACTGTCTATGTTCCCGATGATGTGTCGAACGAGCTTGTCACGCAGATAGAGGCCTATGGTGCCAAGATCGTAAAGGTTGCCAACGGCCGCATGAATGCTTGTGCCGTGGTCAAGAAGAATCTTGGGGATGCTTATTATGCTTCGCATGTCTACAATCCTTTGTTCTTCGAGGGGATGAAGTCGATTGCCAGGGAGATGTATGACCAGCTTGGCGGTCATGTGCCCGACTATATTTTTGTGCCGGTAGGCAACGGCACGCTGCTGATTGGTCTGTTCCTGGGCTTTATGGAGATTGGCCGTCTGCCGCATTTCGTGGCGGTCCAGAGCCGCAAGTGTGCGCCGCTTTATGATGCGTTCCATGACCTGCCCGAGCAGCCGAAGAAGACGACTATCGCTGAGGCCATCCGCATAGAGAAGCCAAAACGTCTTAGCTGGATGCTGGAGGCTATCAAGGCAAGCAATGGCGATGTCGTGACGATCGAGGACAGCGAGATACTGCGGGCCAAGAAACATCTGGCACATTGTGGCATCTATGTGGAGATGACTTCGGCTGCTGCCCTGGCTGGTGCTGAGAAGTTCTTCCAGTCTGGCAAACCGGACAATTATCGCGTGGTCATTCCCCTTACGGGCAATGGTCTTAAACGTTAAGCAGAAATCCTGGCGGGAGTGACAATATGCTTCATGGAATCATAGATATCGGTTCGAATACGGTGCGCATGGCCATCTATCTGATTGAGGGCAGCCACATCGAGATGCTGCTGAAGAAAAAGCATACGGTGGGGCTGGCAGGCTATCTGCAGGATGGCGTGATGCAGCAGCAGGGCATCGACAAGGCGGTGGCGATACTTGAGGAGTTCAAGGATTTCCTCGCGACATTCCGCATCACGGCGGTGACGGCCTTTACGACAGCGGCGCTGCGCAATGCAAAGAACAGCCGGGCGGCCGTAGGCGAGATCGAGCAGCGGACCGGCCTTTCCATACGGGTAATCTCGGGCGATGAAGAGGCGACGTTCGATTTCATTGGCGCGACGCATAACCTGCAGGCGGAGTCGGGGCTGCTCATCGATATCGGTGGCGGCAGTACGGAAATCGTGACCTATCGCGAGCGGCAGATCCAGCATAAGACAAGCCTGCCACTGGGGTCGCTGGGTTTTCGTACGAAGTACGTCAAGAAAATCCTGCCGTCCATAGAGGAGTGCATGGCGATGCGGGCGGAGGCTAAGGCTACAATCCAGGCGGCCAAGGACTTTGCTGATGTCAATGAGGCTGAGATAGCAGGCATTGGCGGTACGTTCAAGGGGGCATCGGCCCTCTACAATATCATGTTCAATCAGCCGGCGGCTAATACCCGCATGGAAACCAAGCGGCTCAGGGCCATCATCGGTACGTTCACGAGCAATCAGGATATGACGCAGGATATGGCCATCATGCTGATGCGGGCTGTGCCTGAGCGCATGCACACGATCGTCCCGGGGCTCATAATCGCCGATGTGCTAGCTCGCAGGTTCAAGAGCCAGATCATCACCTACAGCGATTCCGGGGTGCGCGAGGGCTATATTTACGACCAGATCATCGGCAATCAGCCCTGAAACAGCAGGTTCTGGCAGTATTTGTTTGGATTTCTGCCCTTTTTATGGTAAAATATAAGGTACTGAAAAGTCTTTTTTAAGCCTTCCTCAGAGGGGAAGGCTTTTACTTTGTAAGCTAAGAATTTGTTTTGAGGTGAGAATGTGGATTTTGGTCAGGGAAAGATAGTCCCGGTCAATCTGGAGCATGAGATGAAGAACTGCTACATCGATTATGCGATGAGCGTTATCGTTGCCCGTGCACTGCCAGATGTCCGTGACGGCCTGAAGCCGGTACATCGTCGCATCCTTTATGCGATGCAGGAAGCCGGCATGGGTTCCAACAAACCGTACAAGAAGTCGGCGCGTATCGTCGGCGAAGTTCTCGGTAAATATCACCCGCATGGTGATTCCTCGGTATATGATGCCATCGTGCGTATGGCACAGGATTTCTCGATGCGCTATATGCTGGCTGACGGCCACGGCAACTTTGGTTCTGTCGATGGTGACCCGGCAGCAGCAATGCGTTATACTGAGGTCCGTATGTCGAAGATTTCCGAGCTCATGCTGCAGGATATCGACAAGGACACGGTCGAGTTCGTGCCGAACTACGATGAGTCGATGAAGGAGCCGTCGGTGCTGCCGGCGAAGTTCCCGCAGCTTCTGGTAAATGGTACCTCTGGTATTGCTGTCGGCATGGCGACGAATATCCCGCCGCATAACATGGGCGAGGTCATCGATGGCACGCTGATGCTCATCGATAATCCGGATGCGACCGTCGATGAGCTCATGACGGTCATCAAGGGACCGGATTTCCCGACGGCTGGCCTTATCCTCGGCAAAGAGGGTATCCGCCAGGCGTACACGACGGGCCGCGGCATCATCAAGATGCGTGCCAATGCGCATATCGAGACGCTGTCGAATGGCAAGCCGCGCATCATCGTGACGGAGCTGCCGTATCAGGTCAATAAGGCCCGTCTGGTCGAGAAGATTGCCCAGCTCGTCCGCGACAAGCAGATCGAGGGCATCACGGATCTGCGCGATGAGTCTGACCGCAATGGTATGCGCGTGGTTGTCGACCTGCGCAAGGACTCCAATCCGAACGTCATCCTGAACCAGCTCTACAAGCACACCCAGCTCCAGGAGAGCTTTGGTGTCATCATGCTGGCGCTTGTCGATGGCAAGCCGCAGGTGCTGAACCTCAAGCAGGTCCTGCACTACTACATCAAGCATCAGGAAGATGTCATCATCCGCCGGACGAAATACGAGCTCGCCAAGGCTGAGGCCCGCGCGCATATCCTCGAAGGTTTGACGATTGCCCTCGATCATCTCGATGCAGTCATCACCACCATCCGCGAGAGCCGCACGGCGGATATCGCCCGCGAGGCCCTGATGTCTGGCTTCAAGCTCAGCGAGAAACAGGCCCAGGCCATCCTTGACCTGCGCTTGCAGCGCCTGACCGGTCTCGAGCGCGACAAGATCCAGGAGGAGTATCAGGAAGTCTTGAAGGCTATCGAGGAGTACAAGGCGATCCTCGCCGATGAGCAGCGCATCCTGGGCATCATCAAGGATGAGCTCACGGCTGTCAAAGAGAAATATGGCGATGAGCGCCGCACGAAACTCACGATCGATACGTCCGAGATTGATGTCGAGGACCTCATCGCTGAGGAAGATGTCGTCATCACGCTCACGCATAACAACTATATCAAACGCATCCCGCTCGATACTTATCGTCGCCAGAACCGCGGCGGCAAGGGCGTTAAGGGAATGGGAACAAAGGAAGAGGACTTCGTCGAGAACATGCTCATCACGACGACACACCACACAATCCTGTTCTTCACGACGCGTGGACGCGTATATAACCTCAAAGCCTATGAGATCGCTGAGGCCAGTCGCCAGGCGAAGGGCACGGCAATCATCAATCTGCTGCAGCTTGAGCAGGGCGAGAAGATTACGGCCATCATCCAGGTCAAGGGCTTCGATCCGGAGCGTTTCTTGTTCATGGCAACGCGCAAGGGTATCGTCAAGAAGACGAGCTTGTCTGAGTTCAGTAACATCCGCAAGGTCGGCTTGATTGCCATCAATCTTGATGATGATGATGACCTTATCGGTGTCAAGTTCACCGATGGCGAGAGCTATCTGATGCTAGGCACAAAGGGCGGCAAAGCCATCGCCTTCTCCGAGGATGATGTCCGTGCGATGGGCCGTACGGCCCGCGGTGTCAAGGGCATCAGCCTTGGCATGGGCGATGAGGTTGTCGGCATGGATATCCTCACGCATAATGCCGAGGTACTGACGGTTACTGAAGGTGGCTATGGCAAGCGTACGCCGACGGAGGAATACCGCAGCCAGACGCGTGGCGGCAAGGGCCTCATCAACATGAAGGTCACGGATAAGACCGGCTATGTCGTTGGCATCAAGGTCGTTCATCCGGAGCAGGAGCTCATGCTGATAACGACGGATGGTATCGTCATCCGCACGAATGTCGAGGATATCTCAGTCATCAGCCGTAATACGCAGGGCGTCAAGCTCATGAGTACGGCAGAAAATGACAAAGTCGCATCGATGGCTACGATGGATCAGAAGAATGATTGATTATAAGAATAGATGAGCAGAAAAATAGCAGGTTCCTAAGGGAACCTGTTATTTTTTTATACAAATCAAATGACGAATCTTCCTGTCAGGTGAAAAAGGATTTTCCGGTTGCTTGTCGAAGTATTGCCCATAGGGAAATTTTGTCCGTTATTGGATATGTGATAAGGAAGAGAGGTTGAGAACTATGGGAATAAGGCAGAAATTCTATGTATTGGCTGGTGTTATCGGTGCATTACTGGCGGTAGTATCTGTCATCGGTTTCTACATGGCGGATACGAATCTGGAAAAGGCAGTAGAACAGGAATTGACGGCAACGATGGGGGATGCTGCTTCGCAGATGGACGGATGGTTGCAGGCCAAAGGGACATCGGCCCAGCATACAGCTGATCTGCTGACGGAATATAATGGTGATGAAGCCAAGACCAAGAGCATCGATTCGCTGGCTATCGGAGCTTCGGATAAGGAAATCCTCGATGTCAACGTGGGAATGGAAGATGGTTATTTTGCCTCTTACCGCACGCAGAATAAGAGTACAGGCACGCTCGATCCCCGTACCCGGCCTTGGTATAATGATGGCAAGAAGGCTGGGAAGATGGTCTTTACGGACCCGTATGTAGACAAGAATACGGGGAAATTGGTAGTTTCGGCGGTGGCTCCTTTCAAGAAGGATGGACAGTTTGCCGGTAACATTTGCACGGATATCGACTTGGCGGTAGTTGATGCCCAGGTCGATAAGCTAAAATACCATGGCGAGGCCGGTATGGCGGCGGTAGCAGATAAGAGCGGCATGATCCTGGGCATTGGCACGGATGAGGCTATTGGTTCCAAGTTCCAGGACTTGCCAGGCATTGGTACTCATTTCGAAGAAATGCTGAAAAAGGAAAAAGGAGTCTTTGTCTTTGACAGTCCGCGGGATGGCAAGATGATCTGCGGCTATACGGTGGTGCCCAGCACGGGCTGGCTGCTGGCCATGGGTGTTCCTTATAGCTATGTATTTGCTTCGGTTACGACACTCAAGACGGTATATGCCATCCTGACGGTGGTCGGACTTATCCTGGTACTAGGCGTATGCTTCCAGTTCGCTGGCCGTATTACGCGCCCGCTGGTGGCTCTTGAGGCACATGCAGCTGAGATGGCTAAGGGAAATCTCGGGCTCAAGCCGCTGCCTGTGGAAACGAGTGACGAGATTGGTTCCTTGACAGGTGCTTTCAATACGATGAAGGATAATCTGCATAATCTGATCTCGCAGATGGCTACGACGGCGGAGCAGGTAGCTGCTTCCTCGGAGGAGTTGACGGCCAATGCCCAGCAGTCGGCAGATACCGCCGTGCATGTCGCTGAAACCGTAGGCGACGTCAGTACACAGGTGGATCAGCAGCTCGGTGAGGTTGAAAAGGCGAAGAAGAGTGTAGACGGGGTTTATCACGACATCGATATCATGTCGGAAAAGGCCGTACAGGTAACGGTAGCTTCCACGCATACGGCCGAGGCGGCAAAACGTGGTGCTGACTTGATGGAAGAAGCCATCCGCAAGATGGGTTCCATCGAAAAGAGTGTTTTGGAATCGGCTGCTGTGGTCAAGGCACTAGGCGAGAATTCGCAACAGATTGGTCAGATCGTCGAGGCGATTTCCTCGATTGCCCAGCAGACGAATCTGCTGTCCCTCAATGCCGCTATTGAGGCAGCACGGGCAGGCGAACAGGGACGCGGCTTTGCCGTGGTCGCCGAAGAGGTCAGGAAGCTGGCTGCTGAGTCTCAGGAATCGGCGGAGCAGATCAAGGCGCGTATCAGCTCTATCCAGCAGGATACGGCTCAGGCCGTCGAGTCCATGCAGAATGGTACAAATGAAGTGACGCAAGGTACGAAAGCTATCCGTGATGTCGGCGTGCAGTTTGAAGACATCATGGCGAAGGTCGATGATATCAACAAGCAGATGGAGCAGATCAATGAGGCCGTCAGCAAGGTATCGTCGGGAGCGGAGCAGATTGTCACAGCAGTAGATGCCATCGACAATGTAAGCAACAAGACGTCCAACAGCACCCAGTCGATTTCGTCGGCAACGGAACAGCAGTCGGCGTCGAATGAGGAGATTGCTGCAGCATCGCAGGCACTTTCCACTTTGGCTGGCAAGATGCAGGAAGCCGTCAGCAGATTCAAGATCTGACCAGAAAAAAAACAGCCTTCCTTGAAAAGGAAGGCTGTTTCTGTGTTTACTGAGCCAATAGCTGACGCGTATGTTCTGCGACTATCGCGGGGGTCATCTCGCGGTTGCGGGCGACGCCGGTCTGGCGGGCAGCATGGGCTACGGCGGCGGCAACTGCCGGTGCGACCTCGGGATTGAACGGGCTCGTGATGACGTGGTCTTCGTCGAGCTCCTCCGGCTTGATGAGGTCGGCAATCGCCTTGGCAGCGGCGACTTTCATGGCCTCGTTGATCTCGCTGGCGCGGACGTCGAGGGCGCCGCGGAAGATGCCCGGGAAGGCCAGGAGGTTATTGACCTGGTTCGGGTAGTCGCTGCGGCCGGTGCAGACGATGCGGGCGCCAGCCTCCTTGGCCAGCTGGGGCAGGATTTCCGGTTCGGGGTTGGCCATGCCCATGACGATGGCATTTGGGTTCATCGTGCGTACCATATCCTGCGTGACGCAGCCAGCGACCGAGACGCCGATGAACACATCGGCCTTGCGGATGACCGATTCGAGGGGGCCGGCTTCGTTCTGCGGGTTGGTGATCTTGGCGATATCCTCCTTATATGGATTCATGCCGTTCGGGCGGCCTTCGTAGATAGCGCCGCGGGAGTCACAGAGGATGATATTGCGGCCGCCGGCGCTGTAGATGAGGCGCGTGATAGCCTGACCGGCAGCACCGGCACCGTTGACGACAAACTTCGCATCGGCAAAGGTCTTGCCTGTGAGCTTGAAGGCATTGATGAGGGCCGAGACGACGACGATGGCCGTACCGTGCTGATCGTCATGGAATACAGGGATATCGAGGCTCTTCTTGAGGGCTTTTTCGATGTCAAAGCATTGGGGAGCTTTGATGTCCTCGAGGTTGATGCCGCCAAAGGTCGGAGCCATGAGTTCGACGGCCTTGATGACCTCGAAGGGGTCCTGGGTATCGAGGCAGATGGGGACGGCATCGACCCCGGCAAAGCCTTTGAACAGGATGGCTTTGCCTTCCATGACCGGCAGGCCGGCACCAGCACCGATATTGCCAAGGCCGAGGACAGCCGAGCCGTTGGTCACGACAGCAACCATATTGCCCTTAGCAGTATAGTCATAGATTTTCTTGGGATCATTCTTTATCTCGACACAGGGAGCGGCTACACCTGGAGAATAGGCGAGGGTGAGATCCTGTGCACTTGTCAGGGGAACCTTGCTCTGTACGGCAATCTTTCCCTGATATTCTTTATGTAAGGCCAAAGCGGCCGCGTTGACATTATCCATGGTCATAACTTCCTTTCCTATCTGGGGGGGATTACATTTTCTAAGTGCATTCAATAACACGTTATGCAAAAGTGTAATCATTAGCTAGATTTCATTATAGTGGAATGCAGAAGAAATACAAATATGGAATATTCATATCGCCATAGTTTTTGACTATTCTAGGCGTCTATATACATAAATAGCGGCTGTTGCACGCAGGATAATCGCTGGTGCAACAGCCGCTATGGCTTTCTTTATTGAGTTTTTCCTGGCGATGCTGAGCGGCTCGGTGTAGAGCGATCCGGGGCTGCCGGTGTGTTTTCACGACTGTTGCCGGTGTCGCTGTCTGCTTCGCTGCGGCTTGAACGGCTGCTGCCGCCCGTTTTGTTGCGTTTCTTCTCGTCGGCGCTGTCCTCTCGCAATTCGCTGCGCTTCTTGTTGACGTTTTCGGAGGACTTGTTTTTCTTGGTGCTTTCTGTGCTGCGGCCGATGGATGTATCGCTGGCGGGAACTTCACTGGCATTGGCCGGGATGGAGTTCTCATACTCGCGGGCATCCTGTTCGAGGCGGTGGCGGACTTTGGCGCTCATAGTAACGTCGAGGGTTTCGGCAACCGTGGAACGCAGCTGCGTGAGGTCTGGGATCCAGTAGCTGATGCCGTCGATGTAGAGCGGACGGCCTGGCACCATGTCGGTCTTGAGACCATTGGCCTTCGACTCCTTGAGGGTACCGGCAAATTCGAGCAGCTGGCGGAAGCTCAGGTCTGTCTGGATCGAATCCATGACTTCACGGATGATGGTCGGCAGCTTCGGAATGATGGCCGGTGAGACCATCTTATCGAGGCAGGCCTTGATGAAGTCCTGCTGGCGGCGGATGCGGCCGAGATCGCCTTCCTCATCGCGGTAGCGCACATAGGTGATGGCCTTGGCGCCGTCCATATGTTGCATGCCTGGCTTGAAGTCTATGATCAGACCGCCGTCATCGTCCCAAGGATCTTCATAATACATGCGCTTGGGCACATCGATATCGATGCCGCCGAGGGCGTCGATGATCTTGGCAAAGGACTTGGTATTGATGATGACATAGTGGTCGATATTCACGCCGAGCAGATTCTCAACGGTATCCTGGGTCAGCCGCTCCTTGCCATAGGCATAAGCGGCGTTGACCTTGTCAAAGCCGTGGCCTTTGATCTTCACGCGGGTATCGCGAGGAACAGACAGCAGCGAGGCTTGATTTTTCTTTGGGTCAATCGAGGCGACCATCAGCGTATCGCTGCGGCCCACATCATCGTCGCGCTCATCGACGCCCATGATCATGATGGTTGATTTGTCCTTGGCAGTCAGCAGACCGTCATCAATGGCATGCTCAATCGGCTTGTCCAGCAGGCTGCTGCTGGCAAAAAGGGCACCGCCGATGGCGGCTGCGGCAAAACAAAAAAACAGAAGAAGCCAGGGCCAAATGCGGCGTTTCTTCTGTGCCCTCCGTGGAGGGATATTGGATTTTTGCAAAGTCATACCTTCTTTTCGTTTAGTTCCGTACAGGTGTTATTAACCATATAGCTATTATAAAGAGATACGCGTCATTGTGCAATTACATTTTTTATATTGCGCGTATATATGTAAAATCTTACGCCATGTTTCTGAAAATAGCGGGGAGATTCTGGGAATTGTCATGTTTATAGAAAAACTTATTTCTGGAGATAAAAGCGCCTGTATTGTAAACCTTGTTTTGTGAGCAGGATTATCCACAGAAATGGGGGATAAAATCGAGGGATAAAACCACTAAATATGGAAAATATCTGGAATATTGACCTAATATATGGGGTTATCCACGGATTTATCCACAATATCCACAGGAAATGGGGCTGATTTTAAGAACATTATAAACAAGTCACTTATATATTATAGAAAGAAAGTGAAAATTTTTAGCTGTGTTCGCTTTTGTTATCCACAGGTGTGGATTGTTTTGTGGATAACGAAAGATTGTTTGCTTTTGCAAAAGCAGGATAATCCAGGATAAATGGCGAATATCATAACGATTAATGGATGGGGAGATGAGATTATGCTGTCAGAAGGCGAATTGTTCTTACGGCTCGTATTGTCCTGTGTCCTGGGCGGCATTATCGGTTATGAGCGGCAGTCACGCCGCAAGTCGGCAGGACTGCGGACAAACGTGCTGGTTTGTCTGGGGGCCTGTCTCATCATGGTGTTGTCCCAGGCTTTGTACCAGAAAGTCGAAGGGCTGACAAATGCCGATCCGGCGCGTCTGGCGGCGCAGGTGGTCAGCGGCATCGGTTTCCTTGGTGCAGGTGCCATCATGAAGGAGGGGCTGACGGTAACGGGACTGACGACGGCAGCTTGCCTATGGGTGGTGGCTGGTGTTGGCCTGGCGGTAGGTGGAGGCTTCTATTCGGGGGCACTTCTCACGACGGCGCTGGTCTTTGTGACGCTTGGGAGCCTGTCACGTCTTGATGACTGGGTGGATCATGAGAAGAATCTGTCACTGACTATCCATACGGTAGACAAGCCGGGACAGCTCATGCGCATCAGCCGCTGTCTTGAGGATCTGCAGCTCAAGGTACGTGGCGTCAAGGTCAAGGCTGACGAGGACGAGGTGGATGATAGCGATGCGCGCTGCATGTATATCGATTTTGAGATATTCAACAAGCAGAGCATCAAGAGTGTTACCATTGTGGAGGCAGTGCGCCAGATTGATGGTGTGCTGCGTGTCGATGTAGTCTGAGGGATTTTATTTTGCTAGCAAAAGGATTTTTGGCTATGGGTGCGGAATAATATCCAAGAGAATGATACGGCTTTTCAGTCAGAAGGAGAGGGTTTGGAATGAATACAGAAATCGTGGATACGATGGTACGCGTCGCTATGCAGGCCATGGACAATGCGTATGTACCTTATGGCAAAGCAGCTATTGGTGCTTGTGTGCTCGCTAGTGATGGCACATTCTACACGGGGTGCAACATAGAGAACGCCATCCCGCGCCTGACGGTCTTTGCCGAGGAAGTGGCCATGTATCGTGCTATTGCTGATGGCAAGCGGGAATTTGACGGTATTGCCGTGATTGCTGACACGGAGAAGCCATTCATTCCGAATGGTGCTGTCTGCCAGCTGCTGGCAGAGTTCAACGTGCAGGAAATCATCATGGCCAATATGTATGGTGTGCTCAAGACGACTACCCTTGACGAGCTTATGCCATGTGCACGTGAGCTTATCGACAATGCGATACAGGCACGTGAGGAAAACGTATTTTGACGATTCAGCCGTCCCGTTAGCGGGACGGCTTTAAGTTTGCGCGCGTTTTCGCCGATATATGGAGAAAGGGAGGTGCGCAGCATGGCAGGCGTGAATATGGATTCGCTGCTGGTATTGCAGAAGCTGGCAGCGCTGCAGAGGGATAAGAATGGGAAGAAGAGTGTCAAGGACAGCGACAGCGGCGAAAAGACACAGAGCTATAGGGATATATGGGAACAGGTAAAGAGAGAGCAGGAGGAATGGGATAAGACGCTCAATGAGGTGGATATCACGCAGTATAAGCTGGCCCTTATGGACAGCTTCTGGTCAGACCGTCATGATGCGCAGAACTACCTGATGAGCTATTACAAGCGGCAGCAGCGGGCGATCAACCAGCAGTCGCTGAAGGAAATCACCCAGGATATTGCTTGGCTCAATGAGCTGAACAACAGTGGTATCCTGAATCCCTCCATCGGCGTGGAGGCCTCCCAGCAGCTTGGCAAGGCGCTGACGACGGCTTTGCAGACCTCGGTGATGGCAAGCATCCAGAACATGCAGATCCATTCGTTCTGGGGGCTATGATATAGAAAAAGAGCAGCGGCAAACGCAATGCGTTTGCCGCTGCTCTTACTATATGTACGAATCTTGATTATCCTTTGAGCGGTTTTTTGAGCACAGAGAGGATAGCACAGCCGACGATAGCGCCGACGAGGATAGCAACGAGGTACATGACCGGGTTGCCAATCGTCGGAACGACGAAGATACCGCCGTGCGGAGCACGCAGCGTGCAGTCAAAAGCCATGGTCAGAGCACCAGCCGTAGCGGAACCGATAACCATCGACGGGATGACGCGCAGCGGGTCACCAGCTGCGAACGGGATAGCACCCTCCGTGATGAAGGAAAGGCCCATGACATAGTTCGTCACACCAGCCTTGCGCTCACTTTCCGTGAAGCGGTTCTTGAAGAACGTCGTGCAGAGAGCAATGGCGAGCGGCGGAACCATACCACCAGCCATGACAGCAGCCATGACGTGGAATTCGCCAGATGCTAAGAGACCAGTACCCGTTACATAAGCAGCCTTGTTGATCGGGCCGCCCATGTCAACCGCCATCATACCACCCATGACGATACCGAGCAGGATGCGGGCATTCGGGTCCATGTTCTTGAGCGTTTCAACCATCCAGGTGTTCAGCGCACCAACCGGCGGAGCAATGACGAACATGCTGATGACGCCGATGATCAGGATGCCAAAGAACGGATAGAGCAGGACCGGTTTGATACCGTCCAGGGATTCCGGCAGGCAGCTGAATGCTTTCTTGAGGAAGTTTACGGCATAACCGCCGACGAAACCAGCGACGAGAGCGCCGAGGAAGCCGGAACCAGTCGTGCCAGCCAGAGCGCCGCCGACGAAACCGACAGCAAGACCCGGGCGATCCGCAATGGACATGGAGATGAAACCTGCGAGAACCGGCAGCATGAAGCCGAAGGCAGCGCCACCGATGTCCTTGAAGAATTTAGCAACCGGCGTGTTGGAACCGAAGTTTTTCGGGTCGATGGAGTAGTCATCGAGCAGGAAGGCAAGGGCAATCAGGATACCACCGCCAACGACGAACGGCAGCATGTGGCTGACGCCGTTCATGAGGTGCTTGTAGATCTGACGGCCAAGGCTCTCGCCAGCAACGTCAGCAGCGCCTTCGGACTCGTCGGATCCATTAGCCTGGTATACTGGAGCATTGCCCGAAAGAGCGCGGTCGAGCAGTTCATCCGCCTTGTTGATGCCGTCAGCAACCTTCGTGATGACGACGCGCTTGCCAGCGAAACGGGCCATAGCGACGTTCTTGTCAGCAGCGACGATGATGCCGTCAGCAGCTGCGATTTCTTCATCCGTCAGGACGTTCTTGGCACCGCCGGAGCCGTTGGTCTCGACTTTGATGCTGATGCCGCGTTTCTTGGCGTGCTGTTCAAGGCTTTCGGCAGCCATGAAGGTATGAGCAATACCCGTCGGGCAAGCCGTAACGGCGAGAACCTGGATATGATCGGATACCGGAGCTGCCTCTTCTTCCTCAGCAGCAGCCGGAGCAACGAATTTGCCGTCTTCTTTGTCGTCGACGAGTTTGAGGAATTCTTCCTTCGTCTTAGCGGCAATCAGTGCTTCTTTGAAATCCGGGTCCATGATCATCGTAGCGAGTTTCGACAGGATGGCAAGGTGCTCATCGTTGGCCGAATCCGGTGCAGCGATCATGAAGAACAAGCGGCTCGGGTTGCCATCCATGGACTCGAAATCCATGCCAGATGGAACTGTCATGGCAGCAAGGCCAGCTGCTTTAACGCCTGCGCTCTTGGCATGCGGCGTGGCAATGCCATCACCGAGGCCCGTCGTGCCCGAAGCTTCACGGGCAAAGACGTCTTTCGTGTACTGTTCCTTGTCGGACAGGTTGCCGCCAGCCTCCATGAGGTCAGCGAGCTGATTGATTGCAGCGGCTTTGTCAGCCGGAGCCGCACCCAGCAGGATGCTGTCGCTCTTGAGCAAATCAGTAATACGCATGGTATCTCTCCTTTTTGAATAATGTATAATGATTTTATGATACTAGCAAATGATTAGGCAATGGTGGCCAGCAGTGCCTCAACCTCAGGACGCGTAGCGAGGTTTTCGCTGAAGGCGGAGGCCGAGCCTGTAGCAACGCCCATGTGGAAGGCTTTCTCGAAGTCGCCATTGGACTCCATGTAGCCCGTGATGAAACCAGCAACCATCGAGTCGCCAGCGCCGACGGAGTTGATGAGCTTGCCTTTCGGTGCCGGGCACTTGTAGGACTGGCCTTCAGCCGTCAGCAGGATAGCACCGTCACCAGCCATGGAAATCAGTACGTTCTGGGCACCTTTCTCCTGCAGTTTCTTGGCATAGGTGATGATTTCTTCATCAGAAGTAAGCGTCACGCCGAACATATCACCAAGCTCATGGTTGTTCGGCTTGATGAGGAACGGATGGTACTGCAGAACGTTCAGCAGCAATTTCTTCTCTGCGTCGACGACGATGCGGATGCCTTTGCCGTCAAGGCGGGCCATGATCTTCTGGTAGATGTCATCCGGCAGGGTCTTCGGAATGGAACCAGCCAGTACCAGCGTGTCGCCTTCCTGCAGCTTGTCGAGCTGGGCAAAGAGCTCTTCGCGTTTTGCCTCGCTGATGTCCGGGCCCTGGCCATTGATCTCGGTCTCGCAGTCAGCCTTGGCTTTGACATTGATGCGCGAGAATCCATTCTCGAGCTGGACGAAGTCGCTCTTGACGCCGAAGTCCTTGAGCTGGTTCTTGATCTCTTCGCCAGTGAAGCCGGCGAGGAAACCCAGAGCCGTACTCTCATGGCCGAGGTTCTTGAGAACGATGGACACGTTGATGCCCTTGCCACCGGCCAGGACTTGTTCGTAGTTCACACGATTGATGCTGCCAGCCGTGAACTTGTCCAGACGGACGATGTAGTCCAGCGATGGGTTGAATGTTACGGTGTAGATCATGAGTTATAAATCCCCCTCAATGATAGTAGTGTAGTCCCGATACTTCTTATCTTCCAGCTGTCCCGTGATGATCGAGGCACTGGAGATATTGGCAAAAGTAATTGGCGAAATCTTGTTGAATTTCGATCGGTCGGCCAGGACGAATGCATGGCTGCAGCGGGAAAGGGCTGCGCCTTTGATGATGCCTTCGCTCGAGTCTGGCGTAGAAAAACCGGATTTGGTGCTGATACCGTTGGTACCGAAGAATCCTTTCGTAAAGTTGTAAGCTTTCAGATTATTCAGTGCCTCTGTACCGACCACAGCTTCAGTGACGGCCTTGATTTCACCGCCGAGGATGAAGACCTTGAAACCCTTGGCAGCAAGACGGGCTGCATGGGAAATGCCGTTCGTTACATACACGGCACTGGTTTCAGTCAAGAAGTCAATCATGCGCAAGGTGGTAGAACCGGCATCGATGTAGACGAAATCCTTGCGCTTGATGAGACTGGCTGCCTTGCGGGCAATGGCGATCTTTTCTTCAGGATAAAGATCGCGCTTCGTCTTCATATCTTCCTCCGACGAGCTGTAATTGTTGTCGATGGAAGTAGCGCCGCCGTAGACCTTGTAGAGGCGGCCGCTTTTGTGCAGCGCCGTGAGGTCGCGGCGGACGGTGGATTCCGAGGCATCGAGAGCCTTGGTCAGATCCAGTACGGTAACAGCCTTTTTCTCTTCGAGAATGCGGAGAATCGTTGCATAACGTTCTTCCGTAAGCATGGCTATCACTCCTTATTTCTTAATATAATACAACTAAAGTCCGTCAAAGTCAATCAAAAGCACGATAAACCCCGCAAAAAAAATTATAAAAGGGCATGGTCTGGCAAAAAACACCGACCAAAACGATAATCGTTGACCAAAGTCACGAATTTTATTAAAAATTAATGGCAGGAAAAGCGAGAACTTGGCTATAATATAGATAGGTAGAAGATTATCATGGGAGTGTGAGTTGATGGTAGAAAAGAAAAAGATTGTCCAGCATCGTCCCAAGTCGTTTTATGTGAAGAAGTACCTGACGATATTCTTCGGCGCGATCATTGCCGCAGTAGGTCTGGAGCTGTTCCTGATCCCGAATAACGTCATCGATGGCGGTATCGTCGGTGTCTCCATCATGATGAGTTCACTGACGGGGCTGTCGCTGGGTGTGTTCCTGGTTCTGCTGAATATCCCGTTCCTATATCTAGGCTACAAGCAGATTGGTCAGAATTTTGCCATTGCGACGCTCATAGCCATCTGTTTCCTGGCAGTCTGGTCGGCCGTGTTCGCTCCGTTCCCGCGGGTAACGGATGACCCATTCCTGGCGGCCATATTTGGCGGCATCATCGATGGTCTTGGTGTCGGCCTTATCATCCGTGCCGGTGGCAGTCTTGATGGTACAGAGATCGTGGCTATCATCATGGATAAGAAGTCTGTATTCTCAGTCGGTGAGGTTGTCATGTTCATCAACCTCTTCATCTTATCTAGTGCAGGCCTTCTCTATGGCTGGGATAAGGCGATGTACTCACTGGTGGCGTATTTCGTCATCTCAAAGATGATCGATGTGGTCATCAAGGGCCTTGATGAGTCATATGCTGTCATGATCGTGACGAATGAGCATGATGAGATCACGTCGGCGCTCAATGACCGTCTGGGCCGCGGTGTGACGCTGCTGCATGGTGCGGGTGGCTATACGGGGGAGAGCAAGGAAGTCCTCTACTGCGTGGTCACGCGCCTGGAGGTCGACAAGCTCAAGGAAATCGTACTCGAAAAGGATGAGAGCGCTTTTGTTACCATCAATGCTGTTCACGATATCATTGGTGGCAGATTCAAGAAGAAGGCAATTCATTGATTATTGCGTGAGGGGAGGAGATTTCATTGCGTAGGGTTGTTTTGTTGTTGTTTGCTTTGGTGATGATGGTATCTGTGACTGCGAGTGCGGCAGAACGGGTTCCTTTACGGGTGGCTCAGCTGCCGATACAGGTAACCTGCTACAATCAGCCGGAACAACAGGTATTGGAACGTTTGGAACGGCAGGTCGATCATAGTTTGCATGTGCCGCTCAATGAGACGCTGCAGGCGGTGGAATTCATTCCTGAGGCGGACTGCCTGAAGGCCTTGAAAGAGGTAGCAACGGAACTAGGCGGCAAGCCGGACTTCAAGGATATGGCAAGACCGCTGGCCGAGAAATTACAGGCAGACCTCGTCGTGATTCCGATAGTGGCAGGCTACGAGCAGTACACCTATATGAGCTGGAACTGGGATCGCGGGCAAATGCTGCATAGCTACGTTTCGATACGGATTGTCGGCTATGACCGCTATACTGATGAGGTGTTCAAGAAACGCTCCTCGCGCCGGTATGATGATGAGTATATGCCCTATGGTGAGGTAAGACGGCTGGCTGGCGAGGCCATGGATGAAAGCCTGCGGCGGGCAAGGGTCCATGATCGTGTCTGGAATTGGAAAACGAATATAAGATGAGAGAAGACAGGCTTTGGCACAATAAGCGCAAAAGCCTGTCTTTTTTTTACAAAAAGTATTGACACTTAACAATGTTACAGATATAATGTAAACATATTAATCAGATATGTTTACAAAACCTAAAACTTTCGAAAAGAGGTAATCGTCATGAGTGAAGAGAGAAAATACAAGTTTGAGACCCTGCAGCTCCATGTTGGCCAGGAGCAGGCTGACCCCGCAACTGATGCCCGTGCTGTTCCAATCTATCAGACGACGTCTTACGTGTTCAGCGACTGCGAGGATGCAGCTGATCGTTTTGCGCTGAAGAAGGGTGGCAACATCTATGGCCGCCTGACGAATCCGACGGAGGATGTATTTGAGAAACGCATTGCAGCTCTGGAGGGCGGCTCAGCAGCTCTGGCGGTAGCCTCGGGTGCAGCGGCTGTTACCTATGCGCTGGAGGCACTCGTGCATCATGGCCAGCATATCGTAGCAGCCACGACAATCTATGGCGGCACCTATAATCTCTTTGCTCATACGTTCCCGAGCCGTGGTGTGGAGACGACGTTTGTGGATCCGACGCAGGGCGTGCAGGTATTCGAGGATGCAATCCAGGAAAATACCCGCGCTGTCTACATTGAGTCCATTGGCAATCCGAATGCCAACCTCATCGATATCGAGGCAGTAGCGGCTATCGCTCATAAGCATGGCCTGCCGCTGGTAGTCGACAGCACCTTTGCGACGCCGTATCAGCTGCGTCCGTTCGAGTATGGCGCTGATATCGTCGTCCATTCGGCAACGAAATTCATCGGCGGCCATGGCACGACGTTGGGCGGTGTTATCGTCGAAAGCGGCAAGTTCGACTGGAAGGCATCAGGCAAGTTCCCGCAGCTCGTGGAGCCGAATGAGAGCTATCATGGGGTAAGTTTCTATGAGGCACTGGGCCCGGTGGCATTCGTTACCTACATTCGTGCACTGATCCTGCGTGATGAGGGCGCTGCTATCTCACCGTTCAATGCCTTCCTGCTGCTGCAGGGGACAGAGACTCTGTCGCTGCGCGTCGAGCGCCATGTGGAAAATGCGCTCAAGGTAGTTGAGTACCTGGAGAAAAATCCGAAGGTCGCCAAGGTAAATCATCCGGCTGTGGCCAACCACCCGGATCATGAGCTCTATAAGAAATACTTCCCCCATGGCGGTATCTCGATCTTCACGTTCGAGATTGCTGGCGGTGCTGAGGAAGCCAAGACGTTCGTTGACCATCTGAAGGTATTCAGCCTGCTGGCCAATGTGGCCGATGTCAAGTCCCTCGTCATCCATCCGGCCTCGACGACGCACAGCCAGATGAATGAGCAGGAGCTTGCTGCCTCGGGTATTACGCCGGCAACGGTTCGTCTGTCCATTGGTACAGAGCATATCGACGATATCATCTATGATCTTGATCAGGCTTTCCAGGCGGTAGACTGATATAAATAACGAACAGCCTCCTTTGATTTTGCTGATAAAATTAAGGGAGGCTTTTATCATGGTTAAAGTTTTGTGAGAATTATCTGATTATGGTTGAAATAGTCAGTCTATATAAGTATAATCGAGGAGGATGATAACAATTCTTGGTTGATTTGGAGGGATTTTCAGTGGAATTCAAAAAAATATCGCGCAAAGCTGCCGCTGCTATGCTGCTCAGTGCCTCTTTGGTGGGTGGTGAGCTGGCAATCGCTCCGCCGGCAACGGCAGAGGCTTTTTCGCTCAGCAATATCAACGATATCGGCAGCATCGTCGTGACGGGGGTGAAATATGCGCAGCTGCGTTCGCAGATTAAGCAGCAGACGGATTATCTGGACAACGACCCAAATGGCCGGCAGGTGATGTATAACGATTGGCGCAACAAGACCGGCGTTGACTATAATGAGAATCTGAACTGGCGTCTGGAAAATATGATGCAGAATATGACGGCTGCAGTCCGCGCGGTGGATGCCTCGATCGACAAGCATCCCTACTATTATTACCTGAATCCGGACGACTCATTCAACGCCTTCTGTGGTTTAGGGCATGTCATGAGTGTCAATCATGGTGCCTTCGACTACATTTCCTGCGATGATGAGCTGGCTGTCATTGTCGGCCACGAGATGGGCCATGGGCAGAAATCCCATGCAGCGAATGGCATGGTAAAGACGTTGGACAAGCAGCTGTTGGCATCTGTGGCCTCATCGGTGGCTGGGGGAACGGACCTTACCGATATGGTAGCGGGGATGGCGCTCAAGAATGGCGTCGTACATGCGACTAAGAGCAACGAGTGGGAGGCGGACAACCTTTCCTGGGAATACATGACGCATTCCAATTATAATCCAGGGGCCTGTGCTGCTATCTGGCAGCGCGTCATCGACAAGCTCGGCAATAACAGTCAGAGCGGTGCAGCTCTCTGGTTCAACCCGTCTGACCATCCGAACCATGCTGCCCGCCGCGACAATTACGCGAAGAAGCTGACGGCTTACAGCGGCAAGCATGTCACGGATAAGGACGGCGTGGTCTATGTCAATGGCAAGAAATTCGTTACGCCGGCACCAGCTGGCGGCATGAGCGCGAAAGAGCGCTCGTATTTTGTCATGGGCAATCTGGCGGCTGCGTATCATAATGGCCATAATAAAGCCGGTGTCACGACGAATGGCAACACGGTTATGATGGGAGCACAGCCCATCATGACCTGCACCGCAGGCGATGAAGCGGCGCAGACGTTGGCTGATCGTCTCAACTCCATCAAATAAGATTGATAAAATCCTCTTTCTGCGGTACACTATTTTGTACGACGGTACGCACAGGATGGTGCGACTGTACAGAAAGGGGATTATTATATGTCTGAGTTTGAAAAATACCAGCAGATATGCCGTGAAGCCGGTTGGACCGGGGCAGCTCTGCTGGTTCTTATTGTGTTCTGGATAGTTGCGGGCTTTGGGCTGGCAGGTGTCGAAGGCGAGATTTTCGGCCTGCCGCTTTGGGCAGTGACCTCGAGCATCGGTGTCTGGTTCTTTGCTATTGTGCTGGTAAAGCTGCTGACGGTATTCGTATTCCGGGATATGGATCTTGAGGACGGGAAGGGGGCTGGCCGCGATGAATAATGGCAATCCGGCAGCCTTGCTGCCCTTATTGATATTCATGGCCGTAATGGTTGGCATCGGCTTTTATGTGCGCCGTGCGCAGGCCAGAGGGTTTGCCAATAATTTCGTGCAGCAATATTTCATCGGCAGTCACGACCTCGGCGGTTTTGTACTGGCGATGACGACGGTAGCGACCTACAGCTCGGTGAGCTCATTCGTTGGCGGCCCAGGCATGGCCTGGCAGATCGGCTTTGGCTGGATCTATATGGCAGTCGTGCAGGTTACGGCAATCTTTTTGGTGCTGGGAATCTTCGGCAAGCGGGTGGCCCTGCTGTCGCGCAAGTTTGATGCGGTGACGGTCGTTGACATCATCCGCGAGCGTTTCCAGTCGGATGGTCTGGCGAGCATGGCAGCCTTTATCATCGTGCTGTTCTTCTGCGCGACGATGACGGCGCAGTTCGTCGGCGGCGCGAAACTCTTTGCGACGGTCACGGGCTACAGCTATGAGATGGGACTGCTGCTGTTCGGCCTTGTCGTTGTCATCTACACGAGTATCGGCGGTTTCCGTGCCGTGGCGCTTACGGATACCTGTTGTGCGGTCATGATGATGATCGGTATCGTGCTGCTGCTCTACTATGTCCTGCAGGCAGGTGGTGGCTATAGCAATATCATGGCGAGTATCCATGCCAATCATCCTGAGATGCTCGAGCCGCTGTCGGCGGGGCATATGCCTGTCGGCCTTTATCTTACCCAGTGGATCCTTGTCGGTATCTGTACGATTGCCCTGCCGCAGTCGGTGGTGCGCGGCATCAGCTATAAGGACACGAAGAGTCTGCATCATGCGATGCTTATCGGTACAGTCGTTGTCGGATTCATGAATATCGGCATCAACTTCACGGGAATCCTGGCCCATGGAGTGCTGACAGACAGCTTGCAGAGCTATGGTGGCGTCGACTATATCATCCCGAAGACAATCGTCACGGCTATGCCGCAGGCCTTGGTGGGCTTTGCCATCATCGGCCCGCTGGC
This sequence comes from Selenomonas sp. GACV-9, assembly GCA_900116485.1. Classification (GTDB taxonomy): domain Bacteria; phylum Bacillota; class Negativicutes; order Selenomonadales; family Selenomonadaceae; genus Selenomonas_A; species Selenomonas_A ruminantium_G. Next base: position 48,032 of record FPAX01000008.1, on the reverse strand, counting down.
GGCCTCGATCTCGACGATTTCGGGCCTTTTGATCGTGGCGTCTTCGGCCATTATCAAGGACGTTTATCTGCATCATCAGGCCAAACGTGGCATCGAACCATCGGCAGGCAGGCTGCGTATGCTCTCAATGGTAGCCACTGCTGTGATTGGTGTGGTGGTGTTCTGCATTGCCCTGACGCCGCCAAGCCTTATCTGGATCATCAACATGTTTGCTTTTGGCGGTTTGGAGACGGCGTTCTTCTGGACGTTACTGCTTGGCCTGTTCTGGCGTCGGGCCAATAAACTCGGCGCAATCCTGTCCATGGGCGGCGGTACGGTTGCTTACTGCTTGACACAGGGGATGGGGTTCAAGGTCATGGGCCTGCATCAGATCACGATTGGTATCACGGTGTCCTTGCTGTTCTTCCTGGTGGGGGCCTATATCGGCAAGCCGCAGGATAAAGCTGTTTTGGCAATATTTTTCCCGGAAAAAGAGAGATTGTAAATTTTTACTATGAATGCACAAAAAACTGTGATATTCTACCTTTACTATTTAGGACTTATGGGGTAAAATATCACCATGCATGGACTATACGTTTATTAGGGGAAAGAAGAGTATAATCGTTATTTATATTTATTGTTGCGCAGGAGGAGAAATAAATGGTTGTGGCAGTCAACAACACAACAAACAAGCTATTCAAGTTCAAGACTGGACGGTATAACCTGAAAGAGAAGGCAGCCTGGAAATCACGAACGGCGTTCATTGAGGATACGCTGCAGGAAATCATTCGTGAAGCTGCTCATCGTGAACCAATCGCGTTCGCCAAGTGTTGCTATGACATCAAGCTCGGGCGCAGCGAGGTGGAAGATCGCTACGTATTATCCTACGCCGATGCAGTACGTTACTGGAAGACCTACTGCGATGCACGTGTATATCAGATTGCATAAAGCTTGTCATTACTGGGGATAGCAGTGACAAACAGAGAGAGCCTCTCCTAAGCTGTAAGGAGAGGCTCTATTTTCATGCAAGTATTAGCTCTGCGAGGAACACGACGATACAGCAGGCGGCTGAGACTTTGAACAGGCTGGCGCCGTACCAGGCAAGGGCGATGCCGGCGATAAGGGCCATAAGGCCGGAGACTGGTGTCTGCGTGGCCTCCATGATGGCTGGAAATGTCATGACGGCAAGGGTCACATAAGGCACATAGAATAGGAAGGAACGCAGGAAGCGGTTCTTTATCTGTTTGCGGATGAGCGTCAGCGGTATGATGCGGATGGCAAGGGTCACAGCGCTCATGATGAGGAGGTACATGTAGATATCATGCTGCATGGCTGCAATCCTCCTTGTCTTTCAATGGGAAGAAGGCTGCGCCAAGACCCGCAATCACCAGCGTCAGGATAATCGTGCGGGTGCCAGCGGAAAGCTCCATAAGGCAGGGCAGGTTGGCGCAGGCAAAGCTGGCGATGAAGCTGGCCAGTACGAGGCCGCCGACGATATGGTTGTCACGGGCGGTCGGGATAATGACCCAGAGGAACATGCCAAACAGGGCGACAGACAGGGCGCTGACGGCTTGCAGCGGCAGCAGGTTGCCAGCGATGACGCCGAGGGCTGTACCGACTGACCAGCCGGGCAGGGCAACAGCCATAGCACCATAATTATAGAAGGGATTGAGTGGTCCCTTGCGGGCAATCGTGATGCCAAATATTTCGTCAGTAATGTCAAAGCCGACGAGGACGCGGTGGATGAGCGGCGTATCGGCTCCAAACTTCTGGCTGACGACACAGCTCATCAGCATATAGCGCGCATTAGCCACGAGGGTGATGATGGCCATCTCAAGATACGGTGCGTCGGCAGCAATGACGGTAAAGGCCGCATATTCGCCAGCTGAGGCGTTGTTGAAGAAACTGGCCAGGAAGCCCTGGAATGGGGTAAGGCCAGCATTGCGCGCGGCGATGCCCAGCGTAAAGGAAACAACGAAATAGCCCAAGGCTATCGGGATGCCGTCGTGGATGCCCTCGAAAAAGACATCACGGCGGGACTTGGCAAGTGGTAATGGTCTGTCAGACATGAAAAGCCCTCTTTCTATGTATACGTGTATGCTTACTATTGTATGGCTAAGCAGTGTGTTTGTAAAGATGTAAACAAAAGCCGCCCGTCTGCAGGCGTCGCAGACGGGCGGCTTTTTGGCATATCCTATGCAGGCAGCTTAATTAATGGCTTCCTGCGCGTTTTTTTTAGCGTCTTCTTCGGCGAGGTAGCTCTTCGTCTCAGCGACGACTACGCCAGAGAGGGCGATAAGGGCGATAAGGTTCGGGATGGCCATGAGACCATTGACGATATCGGCGAGTATCCAGATGGCCTCAAGCTTGAGGAAGGCACCTGAGGCAATCAGTGCGATGAAGAGCAGGCGGTACGGCAGGACGCCTTTCGTACCCATAAGGTAGATGCAAGCACGCTCGCCGTAGTAGTTCCAGCCGAGAATCGTCGTGAAGGCGAACAGTGCCAGGGCAATCGTCAGGAGCTGGCTGCCGACGACACCGTAGACACTGGCGAAGGCAGCACTGGTCATAGCAGCACCAGCGGCGTCGCCCTGCCATACGCCCGTGAGGACGAGGGCCAGGCCCGTCATGGTGCAGATGATGATCGTATCGATGAACGTACCCGTCATCGATATGAGACCCTGCTCAGCCGGGTGTTTCGTCTTGGCCGCAGCAGCGGCAATCGGCGCGGAGCCGAGACCGGACTCATTGGAGAATACGCCGCGGGCGATACCATTCTGCATGGCCATCATGATCGTGGAGCCGGCAAAACCACCAGCAGCAGCAGAGCCAGTGAAGGCACTTTCGAGAATCAGGGAAACAGCAGCCGGAACAGCATCAAGATGGATGATGATAAGGCCGAGACTGATGACGATATACATGACAGCCATGAACGGGATGATTTTCGAGGCAACTTTGGCGATGCTCTGCAGGCCGCCAAGGGTGATGGCTGCGATGAGAACCGTCAGCAGGACATCCGTGGCGAGTTTGGAGACACCGAAGGAGATGTTGACACTGTCGACGATAGCGTTGACCTGCGGGAAGGTACCGATGCCGAGATAGGCGACAAGGATCGTAGCGACGGCGAAGAAGGTGGCCAGCGGTTTATATTTTTCGCCCATGCCGTTGCGGATGTAGAACATCGGGCCACCGGCAATCTCACCCTTTTCATCCGTGCTGCGATACTTGACGGCGAGCAGACCCTCGGCGTATTTCGTAGCCATGCCGAAGAAAGCAGCCATCCACATCCAGAAGATGGCGCCCGGGCCGCCGACCTTAACAGCCGTGGCGACGCCGACGATATTGCCAGTACCGACCGTAGCTGCAAGGGCGACACAGAGGGCTTTGAAGCTCGATACATCGCCTTCACCGTGGTTCTTGGCCTTGAAGATAAGGCCGAGAGCTTTAGGCAGGCGGAAGACCTGCAGCAGCTGCAGGCGGATCGTCAGATAGATGCCCGTGCCGACCAGCAGTGTGATCAGCGGTGGCCCCCACATGAAGGAGTCGATGGCATTGAGTACAGGGATGAATGATTCCATAGAAATGTCCTCCTTGAATGCATAGAATAACAGGAAGTGTCTCTTGAGAATATACAATGATATACGAAATTAAGACAATAACTATATTAGCACATCTGTGGACATTTGTCTTGCTTTTTTTCTAAAAAAATGCGAACCCGCCGTCATATCGCGGCAAGTTCGCATTTTTTCGTGTTTGGGATGAATTCAGTTTTCTGCAGCGCGTTCACTCGTGATGATGCCGGCCATGCGCAGCAGATACTGGGCATTGGTCGTCTGGCAGCGGCCAGGTTTCAGCTTGTAGTCGAATCGTATCTTGTCATCTTCATAGTATTCTTCAAAATGACAATTTGTTACAGGTATCTCATTGGGCGAGGTCAGATCGCAAAGTTCGAAGTCATGGGTGGTGACAAGCGTGATGCACCAGGCGCGGGTCAGATGGCGGATGGCCTCCTGGGCGCCGATGATGCGGTCGGCGGAGTTGGTGCCCTTGAAGATCTCGTCGATGCAGATCAGCATGGGCTGCTCCTGGTGGCTGAACTCGACCATCTGCTTGATGCGCAGGAGCTCAGCATAAAAGGTAGAGATTCCCTGGGACAGATCGTCGTTGACCTGGATGGAGGTGAAGATATGGAGAGGTGTCAGCGAGAATCTTTCCGCACAGACAGGCGCACCTGCGTAGGCTAGTACGGCAGAGCTGGCCAGTGTGCGCATATAGGTGGTCTTGCCGCTCATGTTTGAGCCTGTAATGATGCGTGTGCCTGCGGTAAAGTCAGCATCGTTGGGCACGGCTCTTTCCTCGGCAATAAGCAGGGCCCTTAGATTGCGGGCCTGCAGTGCCGGCGTGCCGGTGGAAAGCTGCGGAAACACCCAGGTCTCCCGCGTATGGCCAACCGTTGCCAGCGACAGCAAGGTCTCCATTTCGGACCAGATGTCAATCCATTCGCGCAGGTTCACGGCGGCATCGTCGCGCCATCGAGTAAGGAATACAGCCATATGGCAATCCCATAGCAGCAGGGTGTTGGCGAGAACGAAGAAAAAGAAGTTGCGGCTCAGGGCGACGCAGTCAGCCAGCTTGGCGAGCCGGCGCAGGCTGCGGCTCGCGCCGCCATCGCGCAGTCGCTGCTGCAGGCCGACGAGTGTAGTGCTTGTGAAATCAGCCTGCTCGAGTTCGTAGAACAGTGACTCATAATGATGCAGTTCGTGTGTGAGATCTGCAAGTGGTGCGAGAACCTCCTGGTTGTGGCGATGGAATATCGTCGTGAGCAGCAGCTGCAGCAGCGTCAGCAGACCAGGAATCGTCCAGTCCAGCGCATCGAAGGCTGCAAGCAGCAGGCTGATGATGGTTATGGCCGGGAGAATCCAGGCTGTGTGGTAGCGTACGATGGAGTGGCTGCCATGAGGTGGGTCCTGCTCGATCTCAGCGAGCAAGCCTGTCGTGTCATGGCCGCTTTTTAGCATGGCAGCCCGGGCTATGAGGTTCAAGCAGAAGCGCGGATGCTCGATAAGCTCTGCCACAGCCTGCTGGCGGGCCAGGATCTTCGTGCGCGCAGGCGGCGTGGTGGTAAGGGCTGCGGCAAGGCGTGATCGGCCGCGCTGGGTGCGGGCGCAGGAAAGGTATTGATAGAGGGAGGCAGGGCCGAAGATATGGAGATCCGTTTCTTGTGGCCGGTCAGGATGCAGGAACTGCGCGCCTGTATCGGGGAAGGCTTTCCATTTGTCGCTGAAGCGGTCGATGCAGGCAGAGGTAGCGGCAAGATGGCTGTCTAGCAGCTGCTGCTTCTGGTGCAGCTGGTTGTGGCGGTGGACGAGCAGCAGGAAAAAGCCGAGCAGCAGCAGGCCGAGGATATTTCCGGCGGGATAGCCATCGTAGCCGGCAGCAAAGGCAAAGACCATCGCGAGAAAGGAAATGGTGCGCAGGATGGTATAGCGGCTGTTGCGTTGTTTTAGCTCGCTGGCTGTATGGATGTCGGTTTCACGGATTGTTTCATAGAAATGACGTTTGCTGATATGCGTTTTCAAATCGTATCACCTCGCAGGAAAGATATGGATAATTTTATTATAGCATGATGTAGGTATTCGGGAAGAAATGTCGAATTATCTTCTATAGAGTTGTCAGGAAAATTGCGCTTGATGAAAGCAGGATAAAGGAGGCAAGGCAGGATGATGAGAGGAAAAAGATTTTGGGCGGCAGCGGCTCTGGCGTTGTCATTGACCTTTGGCGGGCAGGCGCTGGCAGCTGAACCGGCTGTGGAGCAGGCAGTTCCGGCTGTGGCAGCGGAGCAGCAGCTCAGTAAGGACTTGGCAAGTTTGGTGGATTTCAATCAGGGGCTGCTGACCTTTGATATGGATCTATCCTCGCCGCTAGTCAGCGTCTGCTATAAGGGAACGTTCAGTTTTAAGGCTGAACCGCAGCTAGCCGCGAAGGGATCCATGAAGATCGAGACGACTATGCCAGGGGCACAGCCGTCGACGGTGACGGGCGATTACTACATGCAGGAGACGGACAAAGAGCTTGTCTTTTATCTGCAAAAGCCCGATAAGAGCTGGGAAAAGACCGTGACGAAAAAGACTGAGCCGCAAAAGCGCATCGATGAAGCTGTGGATCAGGCCTTTTCAGCTGATTTGATGGATGCCACCAAGGCCGTCCAGCTGGGGAAGCGTGATGGTGACAAACAGAGCTATCTTGTCACCCTGGATAGCAAGAAGGTCTATCCCTATCTGGTCAAGCTGATGGAACTGGATAAGCAGGAGAAGAAAAACAAAAAGGATAAGAAGGCACAGAAGGATGAAAAAGCAGTCAACGATATGCTCAAGAAGGTACTGGCAAATCTTGGCGATATTGACTATACCATAACAATCGATGAGAAAGAGCATATGCTGACGGATATGCATGCGAACCTGACAGCACAGCTGCGCAATGTGGCTGCGGCTTTCATAAAAGAAGGCAAATATCCGGCCAAAGATGAAAGGGAAATGCTGGCTATCGCCAATAACAGCACCTTGGAAGTCGGGTTCCATGGCAGCAAGCTGACAAAGGATGATGACTTGCAGGTACCGGCAGAAGTGGCCGCGAATGCCAAGACAGCTGAGAGGAACATCACCAGCAGACTGCCAATGCCGGCACAATCAGAGCAACGATGATTTCGGAGTAAACAGAGACAGACAGTCCGGGATTTTGGTTTCCCGGGCTGTTTTTGCTTGAACTGGCGGCAGGAACCCTGTAAACTGGTATCTGCAGGCAGATAATGAAGGGAAGAAACAAATGAAGGCTGATAATACCGAGGCAATGGCACGTATCCAGCAGAGTATCGACAGCATCGAGAAACGGATGCGGGTAGACTCGAATGATCTGGACTATGAAACCCATCTGCGGCAGAAACGACAGCTGCAGCAGATCCTTGACCGCATGAAGGCAAAGAATCCGTAAAATCTCAGCAGATTTTCATCTGCTGTTGTTATGATATAAACATCAAAAGGTCAAAAGAAAGGATGAACCTCAAATGTCTCAACGTATGACGATGGACGAAGTCCTCAAGCAGTATGGTATCCCGCAGATCAAGCTGGATGTCCATGCCACGCGCAGCGAGCTCTTGAAGCTCCGCGAAAAACTTATGGCCATTCGCGATTTATCCCAGGGCCAGGAGCAGGGATATCTCGATATCGACTGCAAGCTCTATATCGATGTCGATGACATCGACCGCTATCTGTCGGGTGAGCTTGATACGGTCGGCGAGATCTATGCGTTCCCTGAGGATATCAAATCTTATAAGGAAGAATAATCCGCAGTATCATAATATTGAAGGAGAGTTATTGACATGAAGTTGAAGAAATTAGCAGCGGCAGTTATGGCCGGTCTCATGGTGGCAACGGCAGTGCCGATGGTGGCAGCTGTCACGGCTGATATGGCAACGGTGGCTTATGCAGCCAAGGGCGGTGCCAAGCTCGGCGGCGGCGCTAAATCCGCACCGAAGGCTCCGGCTCCAAAGGCATCGGCTCCGAAGAGCTCGAATGAGAGCAAGTCGGTATCGGGCAATGGCGAGAGCTACAAGCCCTCCAAGGATGCCAAGAGCCTCGATAAGAATGCCCCGGCAGCCAATAGCAAGAGCAATACGGCCGGGAATACCAACACGCAGAGCGGCAGCCGTTGGGGCAGTGCGCTGCGCAATATCGGCCTGCTGGCTGGCGGTATGATGCTCGGCAGCCTGCTGGCTAGCATGTTTGGCGGCCTGGGCGGCGGCCTGCTGGCGGATATCCTTGGTGTAGTAATGAACGTAGTCCTGCTCTTTGCTGCCATCATGGTCATCAAATGGCTCTGGAACAAGTTCCGCGGCCGCAAGGAAGAGAACGTCTATCGTTCCAACATGCGCGATCTCAATATGCGTCAGGAGCCTAAGGATGTCACGCCGCAGCGCATGAAGATCCAGGACATCAAGGGCCCGGATGATGGCTACAGTGCCAAGAGCATGGCGGATAAATATCGCAATCGTTAAAAGGAGTTTTGGTTAAATTGGTAAAGGAATCGACAAAGAATAAAGTGGATGAGCTCATCGGCCGCTATCCGGTGCTGGCAGTCTGCAAGGCAGACCTTGAAGCAGCAGTGGAGGCCGTCTGTGAGAGCTACCGTGGGGGCCATAAGCTCATTGCCTGTGGCAACGGCGGCAGTGCCTCTGATGCTGAGCACATCGTCGGCGAGCTCATGAAGGGCTTCCTGCTGCCGCGCAAGCTCGGCAGTGATATGGAGGCCAGGATACGCGAGCTTTGTCCGGAGGAGGCAGATTACTTCATGGAGAATCTGCAGGGGGCACTGCCAGCGCTCTCGATGGTCAATCAGGTGGCGCTCAACACGGCGTTTGCCAACGACCAGGCGCCGGATCTCTCGTTTGCCCAGCAGCTTTTGGGCATGGGCGCTGCAGGGGATGTCCTCGTGGCCATCTCGACTTCGGGCAACAGCACGAATGTCATCTATGCACTGCAGATGGCGAAGGTCAAAGGGGTAAAGACCATTGCGCTCACGGGCAAATCGGGCGGCAAGATCAAGAGACGCAACCTGGCCGATGTCTGCATCTGCGTTCCCGACGATGAGACGTTCCGCATCCAGGAACTACATCTGCCGGTCTATCATATGCTCTGCATTGCGGCCGAGAATGAATTCTTTGGCGAGTAACCTGCAATAAGGGCGGTTCGTTGTCTCCTACGTGAGACGGCGAGCCGTTTTTGCTATAAATTGCAGTTTGTAATTACCAGGAATTTATTCGTAGAATACCGCGCCGCCGGGCCGGGGAGTACCAACGCTTCACTTAGATGCTTTGCTAAAAATATTTTTTGCCTTTAACTAAGCATTGAAAAAGTTCCCAAACGCGCTGCGCTTGAACGGTGTGAATTTTTCAACGGAATGTGAAGGCAAAAAATATTTTCTTCACGCAAACCATCAATGTTACGCTTATGGTACTCCCCTGCCCGGCGGCTTCGTTTCAGCAATAGCCCGAATGAATCTTCAACCTGCTAATACGTTAGTACGTATCATTCTGTGCCTAGGACAGTCGCTCCAGACAGAAAGAAGCACTACCCCGTTCGCCCCTTTGGTAACGGAAGGTTGAATTTGTACGAACCGTTGCTCTCGTAACAAACACATCGATGTAATCCGTAACCTATCGCCGGAACAGAGCAGGATTATCCCAACATAACGGAGGGCGAGGGTGGGTACACTTTCTTCGTAGACGGAGCGATTGCCCGAACGCAGTGAGGGATGGCACGCGGCAGGTATAAACAAGAACGCCAAGATGTATTGGCGCGCCGCCGGCCTGCCCGGCGCATGTACCTAGGTACGTACAACCTGCCAGCGCGGGTCATTTAGCGGAGCGGAGAAAAAGTGCACCCACCCTCACCCAAGCTGAGCTGTAGCAAGCTTATTGTAATCGCGCACTGACAGACAAACTGCAATTTTGTCGTAGGAGAAAAATTAAGATAACAGGAAAATTTGCAATTCATATGGAATACATATTATCATAGATAGTAACGATGATAGATATCCTATCTTGATTAATTGCTGAGGGGGCATTTTGATGATTATCCCAGAGAAAAACCTGATGAAACTTGCCAATGGCAGTGATGTTCGCGGTGTCGCTATGGAGGGCGTTGCCGATGAACCAGTGACCTTGAGCATGGAGGCCGCTAACGTCATTACGTCGGGGTTCGTAGAATTCCTGCAGGCGCGCACGGGCAAGGATAAGAAGGAGCTGCGCATCGCTGTCGGCCGTGATTCCCGTCTGACTGGCCACGACCTCAAGCGTGAGGTCCTGAAGGCACTCACTGCGCATGGTGTCGTGACGGTTGACTGCAGCATGGCTTCGACGCCGGCAATGTTCATGTCCACGGTATTCCCTGAGACGCAGATGGACGGTTCCATCATGATCACGGCCAGCCATTTGCCTTATAACCGCAACGGCATGAAGTTCTTCACGAAAGACGGTGGTGTGGAGCATGAGGATATCATCACGATCCTGCAGAATGCTGCCCGTTATCCGGTAATGGAAGGCGAGCGTTCGAAGGCACAGCGCTACAATCTCATGGAGCGTTACTGCCATCACCTGCGCAAGAAGATCCGCGAGGCTCTGGGCGGGGAGAACCAGCCCCTCAAGGGCATGCATATAGTTGTCGATGCTGGCAATGGTGCCGGTGGCTTCTTTGCAACCCAGGTCCTTGGACGTCTTGGCGCTGATACGACGGGCAGCATCTATCTCGATCCGGACGGGCATTTCCCGAATCATATCCCGAATCCGGAAAATAAGCAGGCTATGGCCGCTATCCGCCAGGCCGTGCTTGACAACCGCGCCGACCTCGGCTTGATTTTCGATACCGACGTTGACCGCATGAGCGCTGTGCTTAAGAATGGCAAGGAAATCAGCCGCAACGAGCTCATCGGCATGATGGCAGCTATCCTGGAACCGGATTATCCGGGCAGCACGATCATCACGGATTCAGTCACGAGCGACGAGCTCACCGAGTTCCTCGAAAAGGATCTGGGCCTCAAGCACATGCGTTATATGCGCGGCTACAAGAATGTCATCGACGAGTGCATCCGCCAGAACAAGGCTGGTGTCGTATCGCCGCTGGCCATTGAGACGTCGGGCCATGGTGCACTGTCTGAGAACTACTACCTCGACGATGGTGCCTATCTGGCAGTCAAGCTGCTCGTAGCAGCTGCCAAGGCCAAGGCTGCTGGCCGCCGCCTTTCGGATTTGGTCAAGAATCTCGGCGCTCCGGCAGAGAGCCAGGAGTTCCGGCTCAAGATCAAGGGGGAGGAAGATTTCCGTGCCTATGGCAATGGCGTGCTCAAGACCTTCGAGGAGCGTGCGGCAGAGGCTGGCATCAAGATCGCGAAGCCGTCCTATGAGGGTGTGCGTCTTGTGTTCCCGAATGGCTGGGCTCTCCTGCGCATGTCGCTGCATGATCCGAATATGCCGCTCAATATCGAGAGCTGTGAGGAAGGTGGCGTGAAAGTCATCGCCGAACAGGTCAAGGGCATGCTCGAAGGTTTTGTAAGCCTCGATCTCAGCGTTTTTGCAAAATAAGACAGGAAAATGACGACCTGCCGTATCGCCAGACATTGTGCGATGCGGCAGGTTTTATTAGTACCTGCTTTCAAGACAGCCCAATCCTTTTCTGCTATAATGTAAGTTGGTTTAGCTAGAAAGGATGACGACATGAATCAACATAGAATCACCCCGATGACGGAAAGCGGCCTGCTCGCAGCGCTGACTGTAATCTTGGCTATGGCAGCCGTTTATCTGCCGGTGCTCGGCATGGTGGCGGCGCTTATCTGGGCACTGCCCATTGTCGTACTGGTGGTGCGTCACGGTTTGCGCTGGGGCACCATGGCGGTAGTAGTTGCCGGCCTTGTCATGGCGCTTTTGATTGAGCCGATGCTGTCACTGCGGATGGTGATAGCCTTTGCTCCGACGGGACTTATCCTCGGACTGGGATTCCGCAGGGGCTGGTCTGGTACGAAGATATTCTGTGCGGGCTTGGCTGCCTCCCTGGTTGGCAAGCTGGCAGCCTTTGCGCTGGTGTTTGCCGTGACGGCAGTGAATCCCCTGAACCTTGAGATGGATGCCTTGCAGCAGTCCTTTGACTCGGCGTTCCAGCTCTATGAGGAGATGGGGCTTGATGCCAATGCTATTGCCGAGGGGCGTCAGCAGGTTGCATCTGGCGTGGCTTTGATGCAGATATTGATGCCGCTCGTGGTCATCATGATGGGCGTGGTTGATACGCTGGTGGGATATCTGTTCAGTTCGAAGGTCCTGCGCCGGCTGGGGCATGCAGTCCCGTATCTGCCACCCTTTTCCGAGTGGCGGCTGCCGGTGTTCTTCCTGTACCTGTTCGGTTTTGCGCTGGTTGGCATATACTGGGGCGGTACAAGGGAAATACAGCCGCTGTATCAGCTGTCGATGAATGCGAATATGCTCGCGATATTTGCTGGCCTTGTGCAAGGACTGGCACTTACGCACTGCTTGATGCAGCATTATAAGATTTCGCGGCTGTTCAAGATTTTGCTCTATGTGATAATACTGACCAATGGGTTCCTGGCGCAGCTGGTAGCCCTGACGGGACTTTTTGATATGCTTTTTGACTACCGCCGCCGTTTCTCGGCACAGGGTAAGAAATGAGGTGAGGCGTTATGCCACGAAATCTGTCGGCTTGGATCGACCTGACCATTCATCTGATTATCATGCTGGTATTGGTCATGGTGCTTTCCTGTTATAATGAATACATTGCTGCGATTGCCGGTGTAGTATGGCTGGCCCTGGCCTCCTTTGCGCGTGAGCGTTGTGCCGACCGGGCCAAACGCTTTGAGCGCTACTGCCGCAATGTCGTGGAAAATATCAATGTGATGGTCAATTATGCGGTGGAGGAACTGCCGCAGGCGGTGATCATCGTTACTGAAGATGGGCGTATCCAGTGGACGAATTCCCGTCTCAAGGGCTATGTCGGCAGTGAGCCGGATCTCGATACCGATATCACGGATATCTGGCCCGGTATCATCATCGCCCCTGTCTGGGGGCAGGAAGGCGAATATATCTTTGCCCATGAGGATAAGTATTATCAGGTTCGTTACCGTCCTGTGAAGATGGCCCCACGCCAGCAGCAGCTCATGGCTCTTTATGTGCAGGATGTTACGGCACATGAGAATCTGCGCTTGACTTACAAGGAGAGCCGGACCGTACTTATCTATATCCAGATCGATAATTACGACGAGGTCATGCAGGGACAGTCAGAGGCGGAACGCACTTCGCTGCTGCTGGCGGTCAATCAGACTCTCGATAAATGGATGAAGAATCTCGGCGGTTTTATGCGCCGTGTGTCGGAAGATCTCTATGTGGTGGTCATCACGCGTGCGGCGCTGGACCAGGCCATGAGTGAACGTTTTGATGTTCTCGATAAGGCACGGCAGCTGCAGAGTACGAACCGCTTGCCAGTGACGCTCTCGATGGGTGTTGCTGTGGCTGACAGCCAATCGCTGGCGGAAATGGGCAGCCAGGCACAGGCTTGCCTGGATTTGGCACTGGGCCGTGGCGGTGACCAGGTGGCAGTGCTCATCGATGGCAAGACACAGTTCTTCGGCGGCCGGGCCAAGGCGGTGGAGAAACACACGCGCGTCAAGGCGCGTGTCGTTGCCCATGCAGTCAAGGAAATCATGGATGGGGCCGATGAGGTTTATGTCATGGGCCACCATAACGAAGACTTCGACTGCTTTGGTGCAGCCATGGGCGTGGTCAAGATGGCTCGCGTGCTCGATAAGCCGGTACATATCGTGTTGTCGGATATGAATGAGGGCATTGATAAGTTTACCGACTTGCTACAGGGCAAGGAGGAGTACGAAGATATCTTTGTGCGGGCTGAAGATCTCACGACGATGACGGCGCTCAATCCGGTGCTCATTGTCGTCGATACCCATATCCCGCATCTTGTAGCTGATCCGACGCTGTTAGAGCGTATCCAGCAGGTGATTGTCATCGACCATCACCGCCGCAGTGAGAATTTCATCAAGAATCCACTGCTTGTCTACATTGAGCCGGCGGCCAGCTCCACTAGTGAGCTCGTCACAGAGCTTATGGCGTATTTCAGCGATGATCTGATGTTATCACGGCTTGAGGCAACGGCGTTGTATTCAGGCATAGTGGTCGACACGAAAAACTTTACGGTCCAGACTGGTGTGCGCACCTTCGATGCGGCGGCCTATTTGCGCCGCAGTGGTGCTGATCCCGTCATGGTGCGTCATCTGTTCCGGTCCGATTATGAAACGACGGTGGCGCTGGCCAAGACTGAGGCTCGCTCGGAGCTCTATGCCGGGGGGTTGATCGTTTCATATATCCCTGAGACGATAGCCAATATCCAGGTAATAGCCGCGCAAGCTGCTGATTCGTTGCTGCGCATCGAAAATGTTTGTATGAGCATTGTCGTTTTCCAACTGTCTAATGATGTGGTGGGAATCAGTGCTCGCTCGACTGGTGATATGAATGTGCAGGTCATCATGGAGGCTTTTGGCGGCGGTGGTCACCAGAATGTGGCCGGTGCGCAGATTGAAGATGGTGATTTGCAGGAGATCAAGGCGAAAGTCATTGAAGTCAGCAAGAAATATATAGAGGAGAATGATCAAGATGAAAGTAATACTTCAGCAGGACGTTAAAAAACTGGGCAAGAAGGGCGATATCGTCGAGGTATCTGAGGGCTATGGCCGCAACTTCCTGTTGCCGAAGAAGGCTGCTGTGCTGGCTACGGCTGAGAACATGAACGTGGCCAAGGCGCAGGCTGGCTCCAAGGCCCGCAAGGATGCCATGGCAACTGATGAGGCTAAGCTCATGGCGGCACAGCTTGAGAAGGTAGAAGTGACGATTCCCGTAAAGATCGGCGAGGGCGGCAAGCTCTTCGGTTCGGTTACGGGCAAGGATGTTTCGGAGGCCCTCAAGAAGAGCAACATCGACATCGACAAGCGCAAGATTTCCCTCAAGGGCGATGTCACGGGCGTTGGTGTTTATGAAGCCGTCATCAAGGTGCATCCGTCTATCACGAGCACGATCAAGATCAATGTGGTAGCTGGCTGATAGTATGGATTTCTTCAAAAATATCTTCAGCATATTCCATAAGAAAGAGGAGCAGGCTATGCCTGCTCCTGCTAGTCATGAAGAGCCTATCGACCGCGAGATCGATGCGCTCTATGCGGTACTCGTCGATATCATGGGAACGGAAAAGCTCGTCATGAAGGCGGGGAAGATGAAGGCACTGCAGCTCATGCGCTCGGAGAACCGCTGTGACCGTGTGCTGGCACTGCAGCGCATCCTTGACGAGGATCCGCTCATTGCCCCGGCACCGAAGGAGTCCCAGCTGCCAGAGGTCATGGAGCTGTTGTCAGAGCGCACGGCTGATCTTGTGGCGCGCCGCAGTGTCGAGGACCATATCGAGAAAAAGGTCAACGAGAAACTCGAAAAAGAGCATCAGGACTATGTCAACGATATCCGCCGTCAGGTCATCAAGGAAGAGAAGCCCGGGGCCGAGTCGCCGCAGGACAAGAAAAAGCGCAAGAAACTCGAAAAGCTCGAAGAAGTACATCTGACCCAGTCCATCATGGAACTCCTGCGTCCCCAGGATTTCTCGGAAATCGTCGGGCAGGAGCGGGCTGTGAAGTCTTTGATGGCCAAACTGAGCTCCCCGTATCCGCAGCATCTGCTGCTCTACGGACCGCCGGGCGTCGGCAAGACGACGGCGGCACGCTTGGTGCTGGAGGCGGCCAAGAAGAAAGCAGCCTCCCCGTTCTCGGAAGAGGCACCGTTCGTCGAGACCGATGGTACGACACTGCGCTGGGACCCGCGCGATATGACGAATCCGCTGCTGGGTTCCGTGCATGACCCCATCTATCAAGGCGCCCAGCGGAATCTGGCCGACAGTGGTATTCCTGAGCCGAAACCAGGACTGGTCACCGACGCCCATGGCGGCATCCTGTTCATCGACGAGATCGGCGAGATGGATGAGATGCTGCAGAATAAGCTCCTGAAGGTGCTGGAGGACAAGCGGGCCTTCTTTGAGTCGGCTTACTATGATCCGACTGACGAGAAAGTGCCGCCTTATATCCGCAAGCTGTTCGAGGAGGGGGCGCCGGCTGACTTTGTGCTGATCGGTGCGACGACGCGCGATGCCGGCCATATCAATCCGGCGCTGCGTTCGCGCTGTGCAGAAATCTACTTTGAGCCGCTGACGCCGAAACACATCCAGCAGATCGTGCAGAATGCAGCTGCCAAGCTCCATGTCACGATGGCTGATGGTGTGGCTGAGCTCATCAGCGAGTACACCATCGAAGGCCGCAAGGCCATCAACATCCTTGCCGATGCTTACAGCCTGGCACTGGAGAAGTGCGGAGCTGCCGACAGCGTGCCGGTGGAGAAGATCGCTAAGGGCGAAGGCCCCGATGTGGCCATCACCAAGGCCGAGATCTACGAAGTGGCACAGGTCAGCCGCCTGTATCAGTTCGTGACGAAAAAGGCCTCGGACAAGGCTGTGCAGGGCCATGTCTTTGGCCTTGGCGTGGCCGGTTTCCTCGGTTCCGTCATCGAGATCGAGGCCGTAGCCTTCGAGGCTCATGAGAAGGGCAAGGGCACCGTGCGGTTCAATGAGACCGCAGGATCCATGGCCAAGGATTCGGTGTTCAATGCTGCCTCGGTCATGCGTCAGCTGACGGGCAAGGATATCCATGACTATGATATCCATATCAACGTCATTGGCGGCGGCAATATCGACGGCCCGAGTGCCGGTACGGCAATCCTGGCCGTACTCACGAGTGCTGTCACGGGCCGCAGGATCCGGCAGGACGTCGCCGTGACTGGCGAGATCTCCCTGCAGGGACGCGTGCGCCCCGTGGGCGGCGTGTTTGAGAAAGCCTATGGTGCCAAGCAGGCAGGTATCAAGACCTTGATTATCCCGAAGGAAAACGACAAGGATATCCCGAAGGAACATCTGGGCCTTGAAATCCATGCGGTAGAGACTGCTGAAGAGGCATTCGACATCCTGTTCGAACCAGCCGAGGCGTAAGCAGAACAGAAAGGAACTGGGAATATGGCATTGCCAGATCGCGTCCCTCCTCAGAATATCGAGGCCGAGCAGGCCGTTCTGGGAGCGATGCTCATAAAGAAAGAAGCCATCATCGCCGTGCAGGAAATCCTGCTGCCTGATGACTTCTACCGTGAGGCTCACCGCATCGTCTATGAGGCCATGCTGGAGCTTTCGGGCAATGACGAGGCCGTTGACCTCGTCACGCTCACTGAGCAGCTGCGCAAGAGCGAAAAGCTCGAGAAGATTGGCGGCCTGCCATTCATCACGCAGCTGGCCAATGCCGTGCCGACTGCGGCTAACGTGAGCTATCATGCAAAAATCGTCAAGGAAAAGGCTGAGCTCCGCAACCTCATCAATGCGGCAACCGAGATCGCCGGTGCCGCCTATGAGGATACGGATAACGTCGAGAATATCATGGACGAGGCCGAGAAGAAGATTTTGGCCGTCGCCAACCGTCAGAATGGCGGCGCCTTCGAGTCCATGAAGAGCATCGTCATGCGCACCTTTGAGCGCATCAACGTGCTCTATGAATCCAAGGGCGGCCTTACAGGCATCAGCTCGGGATTCAAGGATCTCGATACGCTGACCGCAGGCCTGCAGAAGTCGGACTTGATCCTCGTCGCAGCCCGTCCGTCTATGGGTAAGACGGCCTTCACCCTCAACATTGCCTCGTACGTTGGTCTCCACGGCCACAGTGTCGCGTTCTTCTCGCTCGAAATGAGCAAGGAGCAGCTCATGCAGCGTATGCTCTGCTCTGAAGGTGGCATTGATGCCTCGCGCCTGCGCACGGGGCAGCTCGATGAAGGCGAGTGGAACCATCTCGTTGAGACGGCAGATAAGCTGAGCCGCGCCCCTATCTATATCGACGATACGGCCGGTATCACGGTCATGGATCTGCGCTCCAAGGCCCGCCGGCTCAAGGCCGAGCATGGCCTCGATCTCATCATCATCGATTATCTGCAGCTCATGCAGGGGCGTCCGAGCAAGAACAGCGACAATCGTCAGCAGGAAATCTCGGAAATCTCGCGTTCGCTCAAGGCCTTGGCCCGCGAACTTGATGTGCCGGTCATTGCTCTTTCACAGCTTTCGCGTTCCGTCGAGAGCCGGCAGGTCAAGAAGCCGATGCTTTCCGACTTGCGTGAGTCCGGTTCGCTGGAGCAGGATGCCGATATCGTCATGTTCCTTTATCGTGAGGATTACTACGATAAGGATACAGAAAACAAGAATATCACGGAAATCATTGTCGCCAAGCATCGTAATGGTCCGGTTGACAGCATCTCGCTGTTCTTCCAGAAGGAATTCACGAAATTCCGCGATCTGCTGGTACAGTGACAGATACGAAAATCCGCTGTTCTCCTTTTTCGGGGGCAGCGGTTTTTTTGCAAATTGCAGTTTGTCTGTCAGTGCGAGATTACAATAAGCTTGCTACAGCTCAGCTTGGGTGAGGGTGGGTGCACTTTTTCTTCGCTCCGCTAAATGACCCGCGCTGGCAGGTTGTATGTACCTAGGTACATGCGCCGGGCAGGCCGGCGGCGCGCCAATACATCTGAACGTTCTAGCAATTGCCTGTCGCGTGCCATCCCTCACTGCGTTCGGGCAATCGCTCCGTCTACGAAGAAAGTGTACCCACCCTCGCCCTCCGTTATGTTGGGATAATCCTGCGCTGTTCCGGCGATAGGTCACGAATTACATCGATGTGCTTGCTGCGGGAGCAACGGTTCGTACAAATTCAACCTTCCGTTACCAAAGGGGCGAACGGGGTAGTGCTTCTTTCTGTCTGGAGCGACTGTCCTGCGCAGCAGGACTGGGCCGTAAGCGCATAACCTAGAAAGAGCTATGTACGTCGCGACCTGGTAACGGGAGCAGGTAACTAAGTCCGTAGAACTGGGCGTACGGTCCATTCAGCGGAAACAGAAAAAGTACTACCCCGTGAACCCCGAGCTGCGTATTTTCGGTTTTTCTTCCCGCACGCACTAACAGACAAACTGCAATTTTTGTGGAAATGACGGATTTTGCTTGGTTTTGCTTTTTTTACGGATTTACGCTTGTTTTATGAGATTTTGTCTTGACAAAACCAGTTCCACATATTAGACTAGAAGTATGAAATCGGTCTCATAAAGAAACCATATTGATGTTTTTATATTTTTTAGGAATAATTGGGGAGGTATCATGATGAAAGACATCCGTCTGGACAGCCCGCTGAAAGGTCAGCTGGTGGAACTGAAGGAAGTTAATGATCCGGCATTTGCTGGCGGCGCCATGGGACTTGGTGCTGCGGTAAAGGATCCGGATGGCAAGGTGTATTCGCCGGTTGATGGCGAGATTACCGTCCTGTTCGAGACGAAACATGCAATCGGCATCAAATCAGTAGATGGAGCGGAAATCCTGATTCATGTTGGTCTTGATACGGTGAAGCTGAACGGCGAGCACTTCGAGGCTAAGGTTGCGCAGGGCGACACGGTCAAGAAGGGGCAGCTGCTGCTTGAGTTTGACGAGGCTGCCATCAAGGCTGCCGGCTATGATACGACGACGCCGGTGCTGGTCACGAATGCGGCTGACTTCGGCCAGATCACTGTGGCTCTCGCTGACCAGGAAATCACGTCGTCGGCAGCTGGCAAGAGCGAGGCTGCTGCCAGCGTGGATGACAGTGAGTATGCAGACCTGCCGAAAGAGGCTCGCGTAGCCAAGCTCATCGAGAAGTATGTAGGCGGCATGGACAACGTCCGTAATGCTGAGCATTGTGCAACGCGTCTGCGCCTCATCATCAACGATAAATCCAAGATTGACGAGAAAGCTATCGAAAACATCGACGGTGTCAAAGGCCAGTTCTTTGCTGCTGCCCAGTATCAGATCATTCTCGGCACGGGGTTTGTCGACAAGGTCTTCGCTGAGTTTGTCAAAGGTACGACCTTCAGCGGTGTCAGCAATAAGGAAGAGGCTTATGCACAGATGACGCCGATCCAGAAGATTTCTCGCACCTTCGGTGATGTCTTCGTTCCTATCATCCCGGTTCTCGTTGCAACAGGTTTGTTCATGGGCCTGCGCGGTGCGGCTCAGAGCCTGGGTGTGCAGTTTAGCCCGAACGTGCTGCTGCTGTCCCAGATCCTCACGGATACGGCCTTCATCTTCCTGCCGGCACTGGTCTGCTGGTCGACCATGAAACGCTTTGGCGGCACGCCGGTCATCGGTCTTGTTCTCGGCCTGATGCTCGTCGGACCGCAGCTGCCGAATGCCTGGGCTGTTGCTGGCGGTGATGTCAAGCCAATCCCGATGGATATCTTTGGCATGACGATCGGTATCGTCGGCTATCAGGGCTCGGTCCTGCCGGCACTCGTTCTCGGTATCTTTGCAGCTAAGCTCCAGAAGGCACTCAAGTCCTTCGTTCCCGATATTATCGATCTTATCGTTACGCCGTTTATCACGCTGTTCGTTTCGATGATCCTCGGTATCCTCATCGTTGGCCCGATCATGCACTCGCTGGAGACGACCATCTTCGGTGCTGTCTCGGCTTTCCTGCAGATGCCAATGGGCATTGGTGGCTTCATCGTTGGCGGCCTGCAGCAGGTTATCGTTGTATTCGGTGTTCATCATGTATTCAATGCGCTGGAAGTCCAGCTGCTGGCTACGACTGGTGTTGACCCGTTCAATGCCATCATCACGGGCGCTATCGTTGCTCAGGGTGGTGCAGCTGTCGCTGTTGCCCTGAAGACCCAGGACAAGAAGAAACGCGCTCTCTACATTTCCTCGGCTGTTCCAGCCTTCCTGGGCATCACGGAGCCGGCTATCTTCGGTATCAATCTCCGTTTCATGAAGCCGTTCCTCTATGCACTGGTCGGCGGCGCTTTTGCTGGCGGTGTGGCAAGCTTCATGCACTTGGCTGGTACGGGCATGGGTATCACGGTTCTGCCGGGTACGCTCCTGTATCTCGATCATCTGCTTGAGTATCTCATCGTAAATGCCATTGGCTTTGGCATTGCTTTCGGCCTGACTTTCACGCTGTTCACGCCGGAGGAATAAGACAGCCAACACAGGGGCCTTCCTCGTATGGGGAAGGCTTTCCGTGTCGGAAAGGGGAGATTCATTATGGAAAAATTCGATAAGAAAGCTATCGACGCCAGGCTGGCACAGGGATTCCCCCTCGAGCACCGCTGGCATAACCGTTTCCATCTGGAAATGCCGTTTGGCCTGATCAACGATCCCAATGGCCTCACTTATCATGAGGGGGCCTATCATATCTTCTATCAGTGGAATCCGCTGGGCTGTGAGCACAAGAACAAGTGCTGGGCCCATGTGAAGACGCGGGACTTCGTGCATTATACGCGTCCGGAGCTCTCGCTCTGGCCCGACGATGTCCATGACAAGGATGGCTGCTATTCAGGCTGCGGCCTTTCGGAGAAGGGGCATCTTCGTGTGCTCTATACCTGCAACCGCAAGGAAGGCAGTGTGCGCATTCCCGCGCAGCGCTTGGGTACATTGCAGGAAGATGGCAGCGTCCGCAAGGATGAGATCATCATTCCTGATCATCCGGAGGGCATCACGGGGCATTTCCGTGATCCGTTCCTGTTTTCGCGTCATGGTCGCCGCTATCTGGTGATTGGCGCTCAGCGGGCGGAAAATGAGACGGGCACGGTGCTCGTCTATGAGGAACGCGAGGGCAGCTGGTACAATCTTGGCGAGGTGCATACGCGGCTCGGTGATTTTGGTTACATGTGGGAATGCCCGAACCTGTTGCAGTTTGGCAACTATGATGTGCTGGTGTTCTGCCCGCAGGGCCTTGAGGCGCGGGAGTATGATCGTCAGAATATCTATCAGGCTGGCTATATTGCAGGGCACTTGTCCCTCGACAGCATGGATATGATGCAGCATACGAAGTTCCAGGAACTTGACCGCGGGTTTGACTTCTATGCACCGCAGGTCTTTGAGCATGAGGGCCGCCATCTGCTGCTTGGCTGGATGGGCATGCCCGATAAGGACGATGACTATCCGTCGAAGGAAAAGGGCTGGATGTACAGTCTGACCCTGCCGCGTGAGCTGCGTCTGCGCCAGGGCCATATATACTCGCGCCCGGCTCGGGAGCTACGCGATCTGCGCATCCAGGAATCGGCGGTGGAAATCGATAAGTCAGAGGTCAGCAGCCTCAGCCAGACCCTCTTCGATGGTTCGGAGATTTTGCTGGAGATCGAGCTGGGACAGGCGAAACAGATTGAGGTCATGCTTAACTATGGCCTTGAGCGGTTGAGCTTCCAATATGATCGGGTACAGCAGGTCATGGTCATCAATCGCGATGACATGAAGCGCGGTGGCCGTGGACAGCGCAAATTCAAGCTGTTCGTTGACCAGTCGCTGTCCTTGCAGCTGTTTGTGGACAAGACGGCAGTGGAAGCTTTCTTCCAGCATGGTGAAGAAGCTGCAAGCCTGCTGGTCTTCCCTGAGAAGAACATACAGCCAGAGCTTGAAATCCAGACGGATGTGTCGTTAGCGTCTGTGACTGGCAAGGTCTGGGCATTGGATTCCTTCAAATATCAGCTGAATTCGTAAAAAGCATATGAATAAGCCCCTGAAACATTCGTTTCAGGGGCTTATTCATGTCAGAAAAACGGCTAAAGCCGAATCTCAATGGGGATCAGTTGTTTACTGCACGATCCTCGTGCGGGGCCGTCAATGGAATCCGGCGAATCCGTTCAAAGGGGATTGAATCGAACGAATAGCGGATGTCGAGATACGCATCTGAACGGTTAAATATAATCTTTTTAAGGGGGAACTTAGCGGATTTCTTTATCTGTTCAATATAGTACTGCGCATCTTCCGCAGAAAACGGGCCATTGGCGATGATAACGCGAACGTTATCGATTAACATGGGAGAACACCTCCAACAAAATACAGTCAATCAGCTGCCAGCCTTGGGAAGGGCCTATGAGTAGGACTCATGGGCAGCATTGTTCTTGTTGTTAGCGATGCAGAGGGATAGGGGCGTATCCTTCAACAACTTATTTAGCATTATACTATAGTTTGCAGGGGTTGTGAAGTAACCGGAAGACGCACTTTGACCGAAAAGTCCTGTATTTTGCGGTGTTATCCCTCTTGAAGCGCCTTTAGCAACAAAAAACGCCGATTTATGCGTTTTTTCGGCGTTTTTTGTGTATACAAAAGACAAATATAGGCAAAATTGGTCAATGTCCGTCAAGAATAAGCAGCCAATCAGATGAAATACATCAAGCTGTCGGCTTCTTTTTGGGCATCGATGGCCGTAAGGATATCGTCGAGACGGACGTTGGCAAGTGTCTCCTTGATGTTCGCGTCAAGCGGGTCGAAGACCTTGACGGCCAGTGCCCGGTCAAGGGCGGGCATCTTCTCGGAGGCCGGTGCGGCTTTTTCCATCAGCGAGAGTTCGATGGAGGCCAGGATGTCATAGGCGCTGATCGTGCGTGGCTCGCGTGCCAGCTGATAGCCGCCTTGGGAGCCTTTGATGGAATTGACGAGCTGGGCGCGCTTGAGCAGGGAAAAGACCTGCTCAAGATAAATCTTGGAAATGCCAAGCTTCTCGGAGATACTGATGATGGTGACCGGCGAACCAGCTGCATAGTTGCGTGCGAGATAGGTCATTGCAGCGAGGCCGTAACGGCCTTTGGCAGAAATTTTCATGAACAATCCCTCATTTCTAATGGTAGACAGTAGGTGATAACTATATAAATGATATGTAATATTTGTTTACTATATCATAGTAAACAAGGTGGAAAAAGTCAATGTTGAAAACGAAACCTGAAAATTTACATTGACAAGATGGTGATGCTGTGTTAATATGTAAACATATTAATCATATATGTTTTAATCTATGTAAAGATAAACTGTCAATAATCAATTATGGAGGCGTTTCTTATGGGTAAGATCTACAACAGCGTAACGGAACTGATTGGCGGCACGCCGCTGCTCAAGGCGAATAATTTCATCAAGGCCAATGATCTCAAGGCCAACATCTTCGTCAAGCTCGAGTATTTCAATCCGGCTGGTTCGGTCAAGGACCGCATTGCCAAGGCGATGATTGAGCAGGCAGAGAAGGAAGGCAAGCTGAGCAAGGACTCGGTCATCATCGAGCCGACCTCTGGCAATACGGGTATCGGTCTTGCCAGCTTTGCCGCTGCCCGCGGTTATAAGGCTATCCTCACGATGCCGGAGACGATGAGCGTGGAGCGCCGCAATCTGCTCAAGGCCTATGGTGCCCAGATCGTGCTGACTGATGGTTCGAAGGGCATGAAAGGAGCTATCGAGAAGGCCGAGGAGCTGGCCAAGGAAACGCCGAATTCGTTTATCCCGTCGCAGTTTACGAATCAAGCTAACCCTGCTGCACATGAGGCAACGACGGGACCGGAGATTTGGGAGGATACCGAGGGCCAGGTCGATGCCTTTGTCGCTGGTGTCGGTACGGGCGGTACGCTGACGGGCGTGGCTCGCTATCTCAAGAAACAGAAACAGGATGTCCATATCGTGGCCGTAGAGCCGGCAACGAGCCCGGTTCTCTCCAAGGGCCAGGCTGGCCCGCATAAGATCCAGGGCATCGGTGCTGGTTTCGTGCCGGCTACGCTCGATACATCGGTCTACGATGAAGTCATCGCGATTGCCAATGAGGATTCGTTCAAGTTCGGCCGTCAGTTTTCCCATAGCGAGGGTATCCTGATCGGTATTTCCTCGGGTGCAGCTCTGGCAGCTGCTGTCGAGCTTGCTCAGCGTCCGGAGTATGCTGGTAAGAATATCGTCGTGCTGCTGCCCGATACGGGTGACAGATATCTGTCGACGGAGCTGTTTGCTGAATAAGACAGGAATAGGGAAGCGCTGCGAGCAAAATGCAGGACATTTTGCCGCAGCGCTTTTTTGTGCCGAGGGGCCAAGTCTTTATTACGATATTTGTATGTGTTATAATACCCGTAGTATAAGGGATGATTCTATATATATAGTAGAGATAGAGGGGATTTTCGTTGCGCATCGTAGTAGTGGGGGCAGGCAAGCTGGGATACAGCATTGCTGAGCTGCTGTCAAAAGAACAATTTGATGTGGTTGTCGTCGATCAGGACGAGAGCCAGCTGGAGGCGGCCAAGAATACGCTGGATGTATTGACGATTGCCGCCAATGGTGCCAGCCCGATAACGATGAATGACCCGGATATCCGTGACTCGGATATCCTGATTGCGGTGACGGCCAGCGATGAGGTCAACATGGTCAGCTGCATCCTGGCGAAGAAACACGGTGTCAAGCATACGATTGCGCGTATCCGCGATATGCAGTTCATGAGCGAGGCCAAGGATTACCTGAAGCAGAACTTCGACATTGACTTGATGCTCAATCCGGAGCTTATCACGGCCAACGAGATCAATCGTATCCTGATGACGCCAGCAGCGCTCGATGTGGAGGATTTTGCCCATGGCAAGATTCGTCTTTTCGAGACCAAGGTGCAGCGCAAGTCGCCGCTGGCGCGCATCCCGCTCAAGGAAATCCAGCTGCCGAAGGGCGTGCTGGCTGGTATGATCTTTCGCGATCACCGCATGATCATACCCCATGGTGATGACTGCCTGCTGCCGCATGACAATGCCTATTTCATTGGCATCCCCGAGGAAATCGAGAAGTTCAGCCAAAGCTTCGTGCAGCGCGATGCGCGCAAGCTGCATCGCGTGCTGATTATCGGTGCGGGCCGTGCCGGCCGGTCGCTGGCGGCGATGTTTGACAAGCAGGATGTCCATGTGAAGATCATCGATCAGGACCGTGAGCGCTGCCAGCAGGTGGCAGCAAAGCTCGTCAACGGTATCGCTATCTGCGGCGATGGCACGGATATCGACCTGCTGCTCGAAGAAGGCGTAGCGGAGGCCGATGTTGTGGTCTGCCTGACTGAGGATGATAAGCTCAATCTGATGCTGGCGCTTTTAGCGCGCCATCTGTCGGGTAACAAGACCAAGACGGTGGTGCGCGTAGCCCGCAACGAATACGTGGAACTCATGGAAAAGGTCGGTGTTGATATCGTTCTGTCGGCACGCCTGCTTTCAGCTAGTGAGGTGCTGGCTTTTGCGCGCCGTGGCGGTGTCGTATCGGTATCGCTGCTGGAGGGTGCCAAGGCAGAGGCTGTCGAAGTCATCGTGCAGCAGGGCGCGCCTGTGGCTGGCAAGCGGCTCATGGATGTCAAGCTGCCGCGTGAATGTCTGGTCTGCGCCTACGTGCGTGATGGCGAGGCCGTAATCCCAAATGGTAATACGGTACTGCAGCCAGGCGACCGCACGATCCTCTTCATCCAGACGAAGTTTTCGCAGAAGGTCATCCAGTATTTCAAGGGCAAGGAGTAGGCTATGGATCTGACGGAAAAAGGCAACGGCTGGGAGCTTTTTTGGCTGCTTATGGGGCGCATAGCAACCGTTATGGGGCTGGCGATGTTCGTGCCATTTGCTGCGGCGCTGATCTGGCGGGAGCCGGAAGCCTGGCTGTTCCTGATGCCGGCGGGATTCTCGCTGGCTTTAGGTGTCGGCATGACCCGGCTGGGAGCGGAGCATATGCGCCAGATGGCAATTCGCGAAGGCGTCCTGTTCATGGTGCTGGTCTGGCCACTCATGGGCTTTGTTGGCTTGATGCCCTACTATATCTCAGGATTGCTGCCGGATTTTTCGGCGGCTTTTTTTGAAAGTATCTCATCGCTGACGACGACAGGACTTTCGTGCCTGCCCTTTGACACCTTGGGGCTGCCGCGCTCCCTGCGTCTCTGGCAGGCCATCATGAGCTGGATTGGCGGGCTGATGTTTGTGGTGGTGCTGGTGACGGTGCTGCCTCAGGTCAGTGGCTGTTTCGGACTGACGCTGACGGCTCGGCAGACAATCTTCTTCAGTCCGGTCTGGAACCGCATGAGCCAGTCGGTACATCAGGGCGTGAGTGTCTATGCACTGCTGACGCTCTTGGCGGCGGGGCTGTTCTATCTGGCCGGTCTGCCCGTTGAGGAGTCGCTGATGCGCGGCATGATAGCGCTGTCGTCCAGCGGCGGCAGTTCGGTGACGAGCTTCATGGCCTATGACAATGTCTGGCTGGAGCTGGCAGCGGGGATTGCGATGGTCTTGGCCGGCATGAATCTGCTGCTCTGCTGGAAGGCCTGGAACCGCAAGAGTATCTGGCTGCTCTGGCAGGATGCAGAGCTGCGTGGCTTTTTTGCCATCTTGGGCGTTGCTGGTCTGGCGGTTTCCCTGCACCTTTATGCGCAGGACTGCTATACGCTTGCAAGCAGCCTGCGCTATGGTTTCTTCCAGGTGGCTTCGTTCCTGTCAACCAATGGTTTTGCTTCGGCGAGCTTTTGGTTCTGGCCGGATTTTGACCGCTATGTGCTGTTCCTGCTGGTGTTTGTGGGCGGCTGCATCGGTTCAGCTGGTGGCGGACTCAAGGTCATGCGCATTCTCGTGCTTTTTCGCATGACGCGGGCCGAGATCCATCGGACGCTGCACCCGCATATGGTGGTCAGCGTCAAGGTGGATGGCCTGCCGGTACCGGCCAAGATCGTGGGACGTATCCTGGCGTTCTTTTTCCTGTACGTCTCAATCTTCATGGTGTTTTCGCTGATCTTGTCGGGAACGGGGATTGACTTGATGCAGTCGATGGGGCTGGCGGCTGGCTGCTTGACGAGTACGGGCTCGACGGCAGCTCTCGTGGGCATGGGCAGCCTGCATTTCCTGCCGGCCTGGGCCAAGCTGGCATGCAGCCTGCTCATGGTCATCGGCCGCATCGAGATTTTCTCCTTCCTGATCCTGCTGGATCTAGGCGCACGTGCTGTGCGCCAGAAATGGTGACTTATGGATTTACGAATCGTTTATTATATCCTCGGACGGCTGGTGGTGGCTGAGACCGCGATCATGCTGGTTCCCTTCGGTATTTCGTTATATAATGGCGAAGAATGCACGGCTGGGTTCGCTGCTGCCTTGGCAATCTGTGCCTTGGTGGGGATTGAACTGCGCCTGCATGGCCGCGTGCGCGTCGAGCGGCTGACCATGCGTGAAGGCGTGGCTATCACGGGTATCGGCTGGATACTGGCAACGGCCCTTGGTATGCTGCCATACCTTTGTGGTGGTTATCTGGGCCTTCTCGATGCATTGTTTGAGAGCATCTCGGGGTTCACGGGAACGGGTGCTACGGTCATGGAGAATCTGTCTTCCCTGCCGTCAGCCATCCTGTTCTGGCGCATGATGACCCATTGGTTTGGCGGCCTTGGCATCATCGTCATCTTCATTGCCCTGTTGCCGCAGACGGGGCAGAGTACCATCTATATGTATAATGCGGAAACGACTGGCCCGACGCGTGAGCGCGTGCTGCCGCGGCTGCGGGATATGACCAAGACGCTGTTCCAGATGTATATGATATTCACGTTGTCGGCGACGGTCATCTACATGCTTTGCGGCTTGTCATTGATGGAGGCCATCACCCATGCGCTTAGTACCATTGGCACGGGCGGTTTTTCGACCTATGATGACAGTGCGATGCATTTTGACAATGTGGCGCTGGAGGCCTGGATGACCTTCTTCATGATCCTGGCGGGGGGCAACTTCGGTCTCTACTATCGCATCTGGCGCAAAGGGCCGGGGGTCATCCGCCACAATACGGAATTCAAGGCCTATATAGGCCTTGAGCTGGCGGCCATGCTGCTCATTGCAGTCAACTTGATACAGGCGATGGGCATAAGTCCTGCTGAGGCAATCCGTTATGCGAGCTTCCAGGTGGGGTCGATCTCGACGACGGGCTTTGTTTCCACGGATTTCGATCAGTGGCCGGGCTTTTCGAAAGGCGTCTTGATGCTGCTTATGGTTTGCGGCGGCTGCGCTGGCTCGACGGCCAGCGGCGTCAAGGTCAGCCGCATGGTCCTGCTCGTCAAGAATGCCTGGGCAGTCGTGCATCAGAAGCTTTCACCACGGCGCGTCGTCGAGGTCCGCATGAATGGCAGCAAGGTCGATGAAGAAACCTTGCTACGCGTGGGCCAGTTCTTCTTCCTCTATATATTCTGCATTGTCTTCTTTGCCCTGCTGTTGACCTTGGACGGATTGAAGATCTTTGATTCGCTGGGCATCAGCATGACGGTCATGGGCAATGTGGGGCCGGCCTTTGGCGTGGCGGGGGCGACCTGCACCTATGCCGGCGGCTCGGTGTTTGCCAAGAGCATCCTGTGCATCGAGATGCTCTTGGGCCGTTTGGAAATGTTTACGCTACTGGTCATGCTCTCGCCGGATTTTTGGCAGAAGGGCAATCGCTGGTGATAGGGATTTGTGGAAGGGGAGTTTGTTTTGCTGAGCAATCTGTTTGTGGCCATCGGTGCGGTGGTGCCACTGTTCTGCTTGATGCTTATCGGTGTATTCGTCAAGCGTTCCAAGCTTATGACGGATGAGGAACTCGTACATATGAACCGCATGGTTTTCCGCGTGTTCTTCTTTTTCATGATGTTCTTCAATATCTATACGGCCGATTTGGCGACGACTTTGCGGCCGCGGCTCATGCTGTTCGGTGCAGGCGGCGTGCTGGCAACGCTTTTGCTGGCGACCTTCTTCGTCTGCCGTTTCGAGCCATCGAATAAGCGGCGCGGGGCCATGATACAGGCCATCTTCCGCAGCAACTTCGTTCTCATGGGCATCCCGCTGGTGGGCAATATCTTCGGTGCCGATCAGCTGGCCATCCCGACGATGATGATTGCCGTCATCATTCCTATCTACAACATCGCGGCGGTCTTTGTGCTGGAGACTTTCCGGGGCGGCAGGTTCCATCTGGCCGGTATCCTGCTCGGCGTGCTCAAGAATCCGATGATACTTGGTGCACTGGTGGCCGTGGCCTTCCTGCTGGTGGGGCTCCCGGTGCCCAAGCCAATCCTCACGCCAATCGGTCAGGTGGCGGCGGCCACGACGCCGGTTGCCTTGATTATCCTTGGGGCATCCTTCAAAGGCGGCAGTTTCCACGATCATCTGCCGCAGCTTATCTCCTGCGTGACAGCGCGTCTGATCATTGCCCCGGGCATCCTGCTCGGCCTGGCTGTCTGGCTGGGATTCCGCGATATGGAGCTTATCACGCTGCTCTCCATATTTGCCTCGCCGTGTGCCGTGGCGAGCTTTGCCATGGCCCAGCAGATGAACAGCGATGCTGATC
This sequence comes from Selenomonas sp. GACV-9, assembly GCA_900116485.1. GTDB lineage: Bacteria > Bacillota > Negativicutes > Selenomonadales > Selenomonadaceae > Selenomonas_A > Selenomonas_A ruminantium_G. The sequence goes on along the minus strand of FPAX01000008.1, from coordinate 18,258 downwards.
TTGCAGGCAACTGCGTGGTTTACACGAGTGCTTTGTCGTGCCTTACCTTGTTTGGCTGGGTGTTTACGCTCAAGACGCTGGGGCTGTTCTGACGGGTTTGTTATATTGACGCTTATTGTCATGTCCGATATAATGATAGAGGTATACTTTTGATGAGAATCCCGACAGGGATGCGATAAAGCGATGGAATAGGAGTGTCCGATAGTGAAGAAAACATTCGTAGGTGGCGCAATGCTCGCCACGGTCCTTATGCTGGGCGGTGTGGCTCCAGTGCAGGCGTCTTCAGCGACTGATGCAGCTTATGAGGCGGCACAGAAACAGGATAGTCAGGCGAAAGCAGTAGTTGAAGAAAAGGCAAAGCCGGAAAAAGGCGCATATGTCGAGGCTGATTCTGTGTTCCAGCAGGCAGCTTTGAGTGTAAGTACGTCGGATGAGTATCGTCTGGCCAAATACGATGTCATATCCTTGGATGTCGTTGGTTTCCCGCAGGGACTTGGTTATTACACGGGAAGCTCGCAGGTCTCTGCGACGACTACAGCTTTGATGATCGGCCCTGACGGACGGGCAGCTATTCCATATATCGGCAATGTCAAGCTGGCTGGTCTGACTGTGGATGAGGCAAGAGACCTTATTCAGGCTAGATTAGGGGAATATATCCGTATCCCCAGCATGTCTGTCTCTATCCGTGAGTATGGCAAGCGCAAGGTCTACGTCATGGGTGAGGTGTCTAAACCGGGCATCCAGTCCTTGGATATCGACAGCCTCAATGCCTATGCAGCCATAACTTCGGCTGGCGGCTTCACCAAGCGTGGCCGCAGCACGCAGGTTCAGGTCCTGCGCGTTGTCGATGGTGTCATGTACTATCGTAGGCTTAACATCAAGAACTTCATCAAGAAGCATGACCTGAATCAGAACGTTGCCCTGCAGGATGGTGATATCGTTTATGTACCGACCTCGAATGCAATCATCTGGAATGAGGACGTACTGCCGTATATCAATGCTTGGGCATTGTATAAGAGCCTGACGAATTGATGATGGTCTGAGCATCATCGTATGGATCCGCATATCTCTTGGAGATATGCGGATTTTTTTTTGCGTGGATTTGGAAAACGCTTCCTATGACATCTGTCATATTCCTATGGAGAAAGTCGTGACAGAATTCAGCTGACTTTGACCGTGTTTTCTATTATTATAATTACTGTCAGAAAAATTATAAGGTTGTTGCTGCTGTGGCAATGGGGATTTTGTTATGGCGGCAGAGGTATTATGAAAGGGGAATGACATATGGAAATCGCATTTTGCCGTATCGACGATCGTCTGATCCACGGCCAGGTGGCTACGGTCTGGACGAAGGTTACGGGGTGCAACCGCATCATGTGCTGCAGCGATGAGGTCGCCAAAGATGACATGCGCAAGAAACTTTTGCTGCAGGTGGCACCACCGGGAATCAAGGCGTATGTCGTACCGGTTGAGAAGGCTTGCGAGGCTTACAAAAATCCGAAGTACGATGCGTTCAAGACGCTGTTCCTGTTCACGAAACCGGCTGATGTTGTCCGTGCGGTCAAGGGTGGTATCCCGTTCAAGTCGGTCAATCTTGGCGGCATGACCTATAAGGATGGCGATACGCTGATCTCGAGTGCTGTTGCGGTCAATCCGGACGATGTCAAGGCACTGCTTGAGCTGCAGGATATGGGCATTGAAGTTGAAATCCGTAAACTCGCCAATGAGCCAAAAGGCAACCTCATGGATGCTTTGAAGGCTAAAGGCATGGCTTGATACCATAGCAATCATTCATTTTCGCCGTAATTTTACCTGACAGACTGGTTGGGATTTTCGGTCTGTCAGGGAAACAAGAATAGAGATAGGGGTGTTTATACGTTATGACTTCTGTACAGTTTATTTTACTGATTATTGTCGCAGCGATTGCCGGCATGGGAAGCGTACTCGATGAGTGCCAGTTCCATCGTCCGCTCGTTGCTTGCACATTGGTTGGACTTGTACTTGGTGATATTACGACAGGTATTATTCTTGGTGGTACGCTGGAGATGCTGGCACTGGGCTGGATGAACGTCGGTGCAGCAATGGCACCGGATGCAGCGCTGGCTTCGGTAGTTTCGGCTATCCTCGTCATTGTCGGTCATCAGAGCATCGGCGCTGGTATCGCACTGGCTGTTCCGCTTGCTGCTGCTGGCCAGGTTCTCACGATTTTCGTACGTACGATTACGGTATTCTTCCAGCATTTGGCAGATAAATTCGCGCTGGAAGGCAATGCATTCGGTATCGAGATGTGCCATGTCGGCGGTCTGCTGCTGCAGGGTATCCGTGTTGCTGTACCGGCTGCTATCATTGCCGCTGTTGCTGGCACGGACACGGTCAATGCTATGCTGGCTTCCATCCCGGAAGTTATCACGCGCGGCTTGCAGGTTTCCGGTGGTTTCATCGTCGTTGTTGGTTATGCAATGGTCATCAACATGATGAATGCCCAGTCTCTGATGCCGTACTTCTTCCTTGGCTTCCTCATTGCCGTATTCACGAACGTCAACCTCATTGGTTTCGGTGCTATCGGCCTTATCTGCGCTTACTTCCACATCCGTGGCCTGCAGCGTGAGCTCAATGCGGCTGCAGCTGGCAATGGTGGCTCGGGCAATGCACTGGATGACATTGACGATTCGGATCTGATGTAAGGGGAGGTACAGTCATGGAAAAGAAACTTACCAAAGGCGATCTTGTATCGATTTTTATCCGTTCGAACTTCCTGCTCGGCTCCTTCAACTTCGAGCGTATGCAGGCTATCGGTTTCTGCGTTTCGCTGATTCCGGCACTCAAGAAGCTGTATAAGGATGATCCTGAGGAGTATAAACGCTCCCTCAAACGTCATCTTGAATTCTTCAACACGCAGCCGTTCCTGGCAACGCCGATCATGGGCATCATCGCGGCTATGGAGGAGAAGAAAGCCAATGGCGCGGAAATCGGTGAGGACACCCTCTCCGGCGTCAAGGTCGGTCTTATTGGTCCTCTGGCTGGTGTCGGTGACCCGATTTTCTGGGGTACGCTGCGTCCGGTCCTGGCAGCTCTCGGTGCAGGTATCGCGCTGACGGGCAGCATCGTCGGCCCGCTGATTTTCTTCGTTGCGTTCAATGTCATCCGTCTGCTGACCAACTGGTATGGTGTCATGTACGGTTATGACAAAGGTACGGAGCTCGTCAACGAGGTTGGCGGCAACCGCATGCGTTACCTCACGGAAGGTTCTTCAGTTCTCGGTCTGCTCGTCATGGGTGCCCTCGTTGCGAAATGGACGTCGGTCAACATGCCGATGGTCCTGTCCTCGTATACGAACAGCCAGGGCGACCAGGTGGTAACGACTGTCCAGAGCCTGCTTGACAGCTTGATGCCTGGCGTAGTGCCACTTCTGATGACGTTTGCCTGCATGTGGCTGCTCAAGAAGGGCGTCAATCCGCTGCTTATCATCCTTGGCCTGTTTGCACTCGGCATCGTTGGCTATGCGATTGGCCTCTTTGCGTAAGCAAGACGGGCAGGAAAATATCTCCACTTGTTCCATACGGTATTACAATATTCATATATATATTCCATTATGTAATACATTCCCAACAGAAAGAGCTTTGCCGCAAGGCAAGGCTCTTTTTGTTGAGAAACAATAGGTCATATGTCCTCATGACAGCGGGTTTTGTGCTATAATTGGAGCATAATGATTGAGAAAGGCGGAGTTTGATGGACGCACGGGAAAAATATTTCTGGGGGCTCGTGGGCGCGATGTGCTTAGGGCTCTTGCTGCTGAGCTTGCTGCATGTATCCCAGGGGGACCTTTCCGCACGGCAGAATGAGCAGCGGCGCAAGCTCGGAGCGGTCTATATGACGCTCAACAATCCCTTCTATGAGGTCGTCGATGAGGAAATCCGCACGGTGGTGGAAAACCATGGCGATGTGCTGATTTCACGCGATCCAGCCCTTTCGGTAGAACGGCAGCGTGAGGAGATACGTGAGCTTATCGCCGAAGGCGTGGAGGTCATATTCATCAACCCCGTAGACTGGAAACGCATCGAGCCGGCGCTCGAGGAGGCCTATGCGGCCCATGTGCCGGTAATCGCCATCGACACGAGCGTTCAGGATGAGAAATACGTGGCTTGCACGGTCATGTCTGATAACTATATGGCGGGCGTCCAGTGCGCCAGCCACTTGCTAGCTACTTCCTCTGGCGGCCAGATTGCCTTGCTCAAGCATTCCCAGGCCCATTCGTCGGTAGACCGCATCCAGGGATTCAAGGATACGCTGGCCGGTCATCCGGAATTCCAGATTGTCGACGAGGAGGAGTGCCTAGGGCAGCTGGAGCTCGCGATGCCGGCGATGGAGCGCATATTGACGGCGCATCCTGAGGTGTCTATCGTCATGGCACTCAACGACCCAGCGGCCATGGGGGCCATGGCAGCGCTGCAGAATGCAGGCCGTCTCGACACCGTGAAGGTCTATGGCGTCGACGGTGTGCCCGAGACGAAGGAGATGATCCGGCAGGGGCATATGACGGCTACGGCTGGTCAGTCTCCGCGGCAGATCGGCAAACGGGCGGCTGAGCAGGCTTACCGGTTGCTGGCAGGGGAGGAGACGGAGCGCGTCATCCAGCTGAAGACCCAGCTGTTGACCCGTCGGGTGCTGCTAGATGGCGATAAGGAGGGCTGGAACTGAGCATGAAGGTGGATTTTGATATGCTGAGGGAAAAGGAACGGATTGCGAGTCTCTATCGCCTGCTCAGTGTCTATAACGGCATGGTGGTGTTCCTGATGGCTGGTTTCATGAGCATCACCCAGGAAAAGATCATCCGGAGCATGTCGGCGCGTTCCTTCCTGGAGACGCTGCCAATCGTGCCCTTGCCAGCTGGCGAAGGCTTTGCACTGTCGATGATGTCCTTTCTGGTGCTGGTCATGCTGGGGCATCTTTACCGGCGCGATACGCTCAGCGACATGATGCGCTATATGGTATTCCTGGCGGAAATCACCGCCTGCATGCTCTTGATGCGCAGCCTGAATCTGGCCTATGATGGCGTTGTCCTGCTGGTCGTTGCCGACCTCATGCATCGCTATCAGGGCAAGAACCAGAGCTGGCTGCTCGTCGGAGCCATGTTTGGCCTTTACTGCATCGCTAATTACAATCTGGCAATCTTCCAGGGGCATGTGGCGCCCTTTGATGCCTATACCGCGTACTATAAGTCTTCGGTGCAGGCCATCTTGATTGCCGTGAAGAATTGCTTTGTCTCGCTCAATATCATCCTGTTCGTATCGTATCTGGTACTGCTGGTGCAGAACAAGCATCAGGAGAAGGAACGCATCGCGAGCCTCAACACGCAGCTTGGCGAGGCTAACAAGCGTCTGCGGGCCTATGCCATTGAGGCGGAGCGCATGGCAGAGACCCGCGAACGCAACCGCTTGGCCCGTGAGATCCACGATACGCTTGGACATGCCCTTACAGGCATCGCAGCGGGTCTTGATGCCTGCATCGTGCTCGTCGATGCGGCACCGGAGGCGGCCAAGAAACAGATGGCCAAGATCCGGGAGACTGCGCGCCGCGGCATTGTCGATGTGCGCCGGTCGGTGGAGAAGCTGCGTCCTGATGACCTTGAGAAACTGCCGCTGCGGCATGCGATTGCCCGCATGGTGGCTGAGTTTGCCGAGTCATCGAATATGAAGATCCGCGTCATCGCCTTGGGCTGGCCGGATAACCTGCGTGAGGACGAGGAGGAGGTCATCTACCGCGTCGTGCAGGAGGGTATCACCAATGCGAACCAGCACGGCCATGCGACGGAGGCGACGGTCACCATCGGCACGGAGCCGGGGCGCAACTATATCATCATCGCCGACAATGGCCAGGGCTGCAGCGATGTGGAGCCGGGCTTTGGCCTGCGTCATATGCAGGAGCGTCTGGATCTGCTGCATGGGCGGCTGCGTTATTGGAGTGATAATGGATTTACCTTGGAGGCCACGATACCGGCCGGGACGAGACGGGAGGAAATAGAATGATAAAGGTAGTGATTGCCGATGACCAGGAGCTCATCCGTGAGAGCCTGAAGATCGTGCTGGACCAGAATGTGGACATGGAGGTGTCAGCGCTGGCTGAGAATGGGCGCCAGCTCATGGATATGCTCAAGGAGAGCCAGCCCGATGTCATCCTCATGGATGTGCGCATGCCGGAGCTTGACGGTGTGCAGGCGACCAAGGCCGTCAAGGAGCTCTATCCTGCAGTCAAGATCATCATCCTCACGACGTTCGATGATGATGAATACGTGTTCAATGCCCTGAAATACGGCGCCAGCGGCTACCTGCTCAAAGGTGTATCAGTGCCGGATCTCACGAATGCGATTCGCACGGTGGTCAGCGGTGGTGCGATGATCAATCCGGGAGTCGTTGCCAAAGTGGTCAAGCTGTTCAATCAGATGGCCAAGAATAATCTGAGTGTCGAGACGGAGACGAATGGTGCCGAGGAGCTCACGCGGACCGAGCGCAACATCGCCCATCTCGTCGGTCATGGCCTGTCGAACAAGGAAATCGCTGAGCGGCTGAGCCTGTCGGAGGGAACGGTGCGCAATGGACTCTCTAATGCCTTGTCCAAGCTGGCCTTGCGCGATCGCACGCAGCTAGCCATCTGGGCCGTCCAGACAGGCCTTGCGGCTGCGGAGGTGGAACTCTGATGGGGGGCGATGGTAAGCGTCAGCTCTTACTGATGGCCTTTGCCCTGGTCATACTGCTGCTCGGTGCCTTTGCCTATCATCAGCAGCAGGCCGGTGAGCTGCGTGTCGGCCTGTTTGCCGGCAGCAACTGGGACGTGCCTGATGGGGATTCCTACGCGGTCATCGAGGCGGCTATCCAGCGGTTTGAGGCTAAGCACCCTGGCGTCAAGGTCACCTATGTCAGCGGCATCAAGAAGGAAGATTACTCGGAATGGCTGGCTGAAAAACTGCTGGCCGGCGATGAGCCCGATGTATTCGTCGTGCCGGGGGAGGATTTCAACATGTATGCGGCCATGGGGGCGCTGCAGGACCTGTCTGATCTTGGCAATCAGGATCGCGACTTCAATTGGGAGGTCTACTATCCGGCGGCCCTCAATTATGGGCGCTATGATGGACGCGCCTATGGGCTGCCCGTTACGAGCGTGCCGACGCTGATGTTTGTCAACAAGACATTGCTGGCCCGGGAGGGGATTGCCATCCCAGGGAACGATTGGACCTGGCAGGACTTCTTGGACATCTGCCGCCGGGTTACCAAGGATACTGACGGCGATGGCGTCCTCGACCAGTTCGGATTCTATGATTACGACTGGAAACTGGCAGCGGTGACAAATGGCGTGGAGCTGTTCCGAGCTGATGGACGGGCATCGTATTTTGCCAGCAGCCGCATGGAGGAGGCTGTGCAGTTCATGCTGCAGCTGCATGAAGCGCAGCGGGGCCGTGAGGTCACCGCCAAGGACTTTGATATGGGACGCGTGGCCTTCCGGCCCTTCACCTTTGCTGAATACCGCACTTATAAGCCCTATCCTTGGCGCATCAAGAAATACAGCTCCTTTGAATGGGACTGCATCAAGCTGCCAGCTGGCCCTTCAGGCGACAACGTATCGAACTTGCAGACGCTGCTGATGGGGGTTAGTGCGAAGTCTTCCCATAAGGAACTGGCCTGGCAGCTGCTGAAGGAAATCTGCTATGCCCCCGAGAGCCAGCAGCTCATGCTGACCAAGACGCAGGGACTGCCGTCGCGGCGCGATGTGGTCGAGGCTGAGGAGTCACAGGCCTTATTTGCCGCAAATGCACCGGGCTGCGAGGAGATGAATCTCCGAGTGGTCAGCGAGGTCATGGATCGGGCGGTCATGCAGCCGAAATTCAAGGGGTACGATGAGGCGATGCTGCGGGCCAACAATGAACTGCAGCAGATCATTACGGGCATCGTTCCGTTCAACAATGCCCTCAATAAATTGCAGAAAGAGATCAATGCGTATTTGCAGCAATAGATGATAAGGAGAGAGGAAAGCATGGTTCAACGTAAAACACCGGTAGAGATTGAGCGCAAGTGGATAGTGAATGGCTGGCCGGAGACGCTGGCAGATCAGCTGGCCTTTGAGCAGAAGATGCGGCAGGGCTATGTGTCTGTACGGCCGACCGTGCGCATCCGCGAAGAGGAAACGACGTGGTCAAATCGTGCTGAGCAGCCGTTGCAGGCGGAATATATCCTGTGTTTCAAGTCGAAGGGAAAGCTGGCCCGCAAGGAAGTCGAGCTGCCGATTCCGGTGGAGAAATTCCGTGAGCTGGAAGATTTGATCGGCAAACCGTTGATTGAAAAAGTCCGCCGCACCTATATGCTGGCTGATGGCAGGCAGCTGGAGGTCAATCATGTCGATCGTGGACTGGCCACGGAATTCTGGTATGCTGAGGTCGAGTTTGCAAGTATCGAAGACGCCAAGGCTTTTGAGCCGGCAGCTGTAGGCCTCGGGGAATATCTTGGTGATGATGTGACGGAGCAGCCAGGCCAGTCTATGGGGGAATATTGGGAGTCCACTCGCTTGCGCAGCCTGGACAAATGAACAAAAGGATCCTTCGGATATATGTACACAATAAATGGAACGTAATGGGGAAATAAGTTGTTCTGCGTGTTATTGTGTAAACAGGATTTATGGTATTATTAACGAATAATATTCCTGTATTATATATTTAGGAGGGTCCTTTTATGTTAGGATTGCTTATTGCACTCATTGCTGTCGTCTGGGTGACGCGGCTCGTGCTCAAGAAGTATCCGGCGCAGCCGGTGCTGTTCACGGCGGGTGTCATCATGATGATGATGACGCTGGTGCTGGGTCTGGGCGAAATCCTGCCGGACAAGAAAAGTACGGGTTCGGCCTGGCTGGATATCATCCAGTCCATCAGCCTGGCTTTTTCAAGCCGTGCTGCAGCCCTGGGCATGATCATCATGCTCATTGGCGGTTTCTCGATGTATATGGATAAGATTGGCGCCAGCACTGCGCTGGTCCGCTTGGCTATCAAGCCGCTGCAGAAGCTTGGTCATCCGTATCTGGTGCTGGCGCTCACATCGATCTTGACAAACGTGCTGGCCATGTTCATAAGCTCGGCCTCGGGATTTGGCCTCTTGCTCATGGTCACGATGTATCCGGTACTTGTGCGCCTGGGGGTCAGCCGCATCGCAGCCTGCGCCGTTATCGCTACGGCATCGGCTCCTGGCTGGGGCCCGGCTGGTGCCGATAGCATCTATGCAGCTGAGCTCATCGGCATGGAAATCGTGCCGTACTTCATGCAGTATCAGGTGCCCATCGGCATTGCTACGGTGCTGTCGCTGGCGGCTGCTCATTATTTCGTGCAGAAACATCTCGACAGGAAGCATCCGGATGAGATGGCGGGCAAGGATGTGTCGGCATCGATTACCAAGGAGCAGGCTGAGGCTCAGAAATCTCCGGAGGTACCGGCTTTCTATGCCCTGCTGCCGACGTTGCCGCTGTTCTTGGTCCTGTTCTTTGGTCTTGTGGATATGGGCGTCAAGATGGATATCAGCCTGGCAACGCTTTTGTCCCTCGCCATCACGATGGTCATTGAGTTCATCCGCCATCGCGACGGCCTGATTGCCTGCCAGGGCGTCAAGGCTTACTGGGATGGCATGGGACTGCAGATGGCCACGGTCGTCACGCTGGTCGTAGCCGCAGAGACCTTCTCGAAAGGCCTTATCTCGCTGGGCGCCATCAACACGTTGATTACCGGAGCGCAGGATGCAGGTTTCAGCGGCATTGGCATGATGTTCGTCTTCGTGGGTATCATCATTGCCGCTACGCTCGTCACAGGTTCCGGCAATGCAGCCTTCTTCGCTTTCGTGCCGCTGGCACCCAAGGTCGCTGCGCTGTCGGGACTGGCGCCGGTGCTGTTCGTCCTGCCCATGAACTTCGTATCGAACCTCGCCCGTTCGATGTCGCCGATTGCCGCGGTCATGATCGTTGTCGCCGGTGCGGCCCATCTTTCGCCGATGGATCTGGCTAAGCGCACGTTCTTGCCTGTGGCCATTGCCACGGTGGTCAACATTGGCTTGACGCTGCTGATGTTCTTTTAAGGCTGGTTTTATGAAAACTCCCCATAAGTTGGAGCTGATTCCAACTTATGGGGAGTTTTTAATTCAAAGGTGCCCATGTACCGAAAACACCATCATAGTTATAGCCGAAAAAGAAATGGCCTGCTTTTTCATAGAGAACGATATCAGGGGAATAAACATCTATCATTTTTGCAACATCAATGCTTTTTTTGCTGTCACGGATGTCTATATTGTGTGAAAATATGACTTGGTAGGTGTCCTGAATCACATATTTGCCCATGGCACTCCAATAGGAATCGCCAATTACAAGGATCTTCAATCTGTTAGAGGCATCGTTATTCGTAACTATCGTTTCGCCAGCCTGTCCTTCTACTCTGTTGGCAAGTGATTTGTTGGTATAATCAATAACGTGTTCTTTTGGTAACTCCTCTAAGTGTATGAAGGAATCATTCCAGGGGATATTGACATGTATCGTATTCCCCTCAATGCCAATCCGTCTCGTATAGGAGTTGACTTGCCGATCCTCGGTCTGGTAGTAGGTATCCTTTTTGATGTTATCAGATATATTCAACTGATCTAATAAAGCCCTTGCGGATACAAAAGCACCCTGTTCTGTCCAGTGATAGTCGTTTTTTACGCACATCTCTTTACGAGTGGCAAGAGAGTCGTTTTTTATCAGAGAATAGGCGTCTAAATACTCGATGTTATTGTTTTTCAGTATAGTGTGGAAGTCATTTACTGATTTCGTGTAATCATTATTTGCATATTCTTCTGGGAGCAGATCGCTCAGGATCCATTCCGTAGGTGGTGCAAGCATGATGATTAGGCGTACATCCTTGTTTTTGCATACGGTATTCAGGCGGTTCAATTGCTCGATCTTATCGGATTCGTCTTTTATCATTGTGTCTGTAGCAAAACGCCAGAATAAATATCCATCACTGCCTTTTACGATTTCCTTTGAGGTAATGACATTGAATAGTTTTCCATTCCAATGGGCCCAGTTGGATATAAGGTCTTTTCTGCCAAGAATCCTGTCGTTGAACCAATTTTCTATGCCGGTATAAAAACTTTTTGATAATGGTTCTGGTTTAGGGAAGGCATATATCTGTCTGTTTTCTGTTTCGGCGATATGCTGCATATTGACATTCTCGCGAAAAATCCCTGTCATGGGGAGGAACAATAGCAACATGAAGAGAAAAATCAATGATTTCTTGAGGAAGTTTACTTTTTTCATCTTTCAACCTCGTGTTAGAATCTAAAGTATATGAATGGGTTATGTGAGCTGCTGACTATACTCATGGCGGATATGACAAATAATAAAACAGATATTATGAAGCCAGAAAGCTTCTCGATGTAGAATACTCTATGGCTGAGGTTTGATGCCCTTATGACAATCCGTTTATAATGGGGACGCCAATCATAACAGAATATCAAGCCGATGACCATGGCAAAGACGATGTTGTTTTCCATAGGTATCGTATTGACATCGATAGCGGTTAAGCTATACATCTTGATCAGATATTCGCAAGCATAGTTCATCGTATCGGATCGGAATATTACCCAGCCGGTCAAGGCGATAAGGATCAGGTAGATATGGGAAAGAGTATTGGACTTCTTGAGTAAGTTACGTAATCCAAGAGTCTCTAGAGCAATGAAGATTCCGTAGAGAGCACCCCAACATACAAAGGTAGAATTTGCTCCATGCCATAAGCCTGAGAGAATGAATACAATCAACACATTCTTGATTTTTTTATAGGTACCTAGCTTATTACCGCCTAGGGGGATATATACGTAATCCCGGAGCCAAGTCGAAAGGGAAATATGCCAACGCCGCCAAAACTCACTTGCACTTTTGGCTATATATGGGTAGTTGAAATTTTCTTTATATCGGAAACCAAACATCATGGCGAGTCCAATAGCCATATCGGAATACCCGGAAAAGTCAAAATAGATTTGTAAGGCATAGGCGATAGCACCAAGCCACAGGTCTAGAAGGCCCAACTGCTCGATTGGCGCTGAGAATATCTTGTCTGCATATATAGATACTGTATTGGCAAGCAATACTTTTTTTGATAAACCATAGCAAAACCGTCGTATTCCGTTGTAAAGGCCTGCTTGCGTAACACAGCGATGATAAAACTGTTTCTTTATGTCTATGTAGCGGACGATAGGGCCTGCTACTAATTGAGGAAACATCATCACATAGGTCATGAATCTCAAAAGGCTTTTTTCTGGTAACATTCGCCCATAATACACATCAAACGTGTAGCTTAGTGCATGAAAGGTATAGAAACTGATTCCCAAGGGGAGAACGATGTCTTTGAATTCAAAAAGCTGCTTATGGAATAAAGCATTCAGGAGTTCTATCGAGAAGTTCAAGTATTTGAAATACCACAATAGGCCAATACATATAACGACGCAAGCAGAAAGGAGTCCTAGCCTGTATTTTTGTAGGAATGTCTTTTTATCATTGCTGTAGTCGGGATATAGATATGGTGCGATATAAAAATTCAATGCTATGACGAACATCATGATAAAGATGCTGTTCTGTTCGCCAAAATAATAAAAAATGCTGCTCGCGAGCAATAGATATGTATTCTTTATCTGGATGTTTTTGCGGGAAAGAAGATAATAACCTAATAGAACGAACGGCAAAAACAAAAATAAGAAGATTACTGATGAAAAAACCATGCCACATACTCCATTTAGTTTTGATTGCTTTTAGACCTTGTGATTATATCATCTGTAAGGGGTTTCGTAAATATCAATGTAGGTGATGGCGGCTGGCAAGTGAAAAAACACCCCCATAAACTAGGTTCCAGTTTATGGGGGTGTTTGGCAGTCTATTTTGTGTAGCTCAGTATAGGATCTGTGCCGCAGGTTACCATCTGGTCGGGATCCCGTGGGGTGAGATTACGTACTGTGTCATAATTGACGATAAGTACCGGCGAAATCAAGTTGATCTTATGCTTTTGCAGCAGCGGCAGGTCAAGCTTCAGGATGGGCTCGCCGGCTTTTACCTGGTCGCCGCGCTGATGCAGGGGGGTTATTCCCTGGCCGTTCATGATGATGCTGTCGAGACCGATGTGGACGAGCACCTGCACGCCGTCGTCAGTGGTTATGGCAAAGGCATGCTTGGTGTCGAAGAAAAGTGAGATCACACCATCGCATGGTGCGACTACAGTATCACTTTCAGCTGCGATTGCCAGCCCGTCGCCAGTCAGCTTTTCGGAGAAGACTGGGTCTGGTACAGTAGCAAGATCCAGCGTTTTGCCGGACATAGGTGCTATGAGTTGCCGCGTTGGTGTTGTCATTTTTCATCCCTGCCTTTTCTGTGAATATTCTTATTTATATTTTACTATTTGCGAAGAATTTATCAAGGGAGATTTGGAATGTTCTTGCTGATGGCTGTATGGCGGATGATGTCCTGTACGCGCAGGTCGATGGCCAGTTCCTGCTTATGCAGGGTTTCGGCTGTCGAGAATTCGGCCTGGCTGTTTTCGCGCAGTCCTTTGATGAAGTGCTGCCAGGCCTTGATGGTGGTCTCAGTGGACTGTTGCCGCTGACGGGCCAGATACTGAGCGCCGGCTGGGATAGCGACTTCATCGAGACGCTGCTGGCGTTTCTTGAGTGCGGGAATGACTTCATCCTCGAGCAGTTTGACAAGCTGGGCGCGCTGCTGTTCGCTCAGACGGCCGTTGGTTGTGCTGCTAAGTGTGCGGAATCGCTGCCGGTAGGCGATGAAGTCGTAATTGTAGGCTTCGACGATGCTTTCGGTATTGTCGATGTAGCTGGCGATGTCGCTGTTCTGCAACGGCGCGATGGTGTCGAGGTACTGCCGGTAATTCTTGATATAGACAACCTGCCAATGCCCATCGTTAGACTGTTCGAGGATCAGCTGCAGCTTGAATGGTGTCTGGGTGTAGTCTTCGAGGACGTTGAGCTCTGCCGTGACCGTGGCGCCGTTATGTTCCACATTGCCGAGGCTGACAAAGGTGGTATTGCGCAGCTGGCTGCGCTCGAGGAAGCGCTCAAAGTCGATGCCGAGCTGGCGTCCCTTGAGGATATCGGTGCCTTCCGGCAGGCTCCAGGCGCCGCTGTCGATGCGTGTCAGCACTGCCTGCTCGAGTCCTTTTGACAGCTGGGGCTTGATCAGTATGTAGAATTTCTCGAACATGGCCTTGGTATCGGCGGTCAATGTCGAGTCATAGGCGAAGAGATCGACGGTCAGATCGTCATAGGCCCGTGAGGACAGGACATCCATGTTCACGTATTTCTGGAACCGTTCAGAATCATGCTGCTCCATGGCAATCGTCAATTGCTTGAGGGCGTATTCTGGTGTCCGCGTGTAGAAAAAGCCATACCAGATGGCCGTGCCGATAAATGCGGCAATCAGCAGCAGCAGCAGGTAAAGGCGGCGCCGTTGGCGGACGCGTCGCTGGTGCAGCATTCTTTGCCAAGTATAATCATCCATTTGTAATTTCTCCTAACTGTAATTGTTTCTATTATACTATATGGATTAGGGCAAGGGCAAAAAAAGCGAAAATATCTATCCAAAAACGAACGTATATGCTACAATAATAAAAGAATAACTGTTCGATTTGAGGTACAAGCAATGAAATGGGTGAATCATGAGGTGGTGACGGGAGTCATCGTCTATGCGGCCGTACAGGATCCGCTGCCGGCTTTATACAGCATGGCTGGCGCCATCATGCCGGACAAGCTTGAGGGCAATCCGCGCAGCAATGATTACTGGAGCTGGCGCAGTCGTCATCGTGGCTGGTCACATTGGCCGATGCTATACCTGCTGCTGCTTGGACTGCAGCTCAGGATCCTGGATGGCGGAGTGGCAGCCTTTTTTGATTTGGGGAATATCGGGGTGTATTTCTGTATTGGCGCCCTGCTGCATATTGCTGAAGATGCTGTATGCGGCAAAGTTCCTTTTATCACGCCCTGGCAAAAGGTGGGGATAAAGCTTTTTGCTGTTGGTTCGGTAACAGAATATATCTTTTCCATCGTAGTGGTGTTGCTCAGCTATATGATTCAGGCAGGACTTGTGTTAAAATAAGCATGAATACTGAATGAATAATAACAAAGCATATAGAATGAGGTGCTGATGATGAGAAGTTCCTATGCCAAGGGGCAGCCGAACAAGGTCCTGCGCCTGCTGGCTGAAAAATACCCCACCAAAGAGTCTGTCTATGAAAAGCTGATCTATTTGCAGTCGCGTCTGTCCCTGCCCAAGGGGATTGAGCATTTCATGAGCGACCTGCATGGTGAGTATGCTTCATTCTTTCATATCCTCAACAATTGTTCGGGGGTTATCCGCGAGAAAGTCGACTATGTCTTCGGCGAACGCCTTAGCGAGGAGGAAAAGGCCGAATTTTGTACGCTTATCTATTATCCGAAGGAAAAAATCGAACAATTGGCGCGTGAGCACAAGAATACGCCTGACTGGTATCGCCGCAACCTGTCACAGCTGCTGGAGCTGTCAAAGCTCATGAGCTATAAATATCCGGCTTCAAAGGTAAATGGATTCATCCCGCAGCGCTATGAATCGGTGATTGTGGAGCTTATGAACACGCGGCCTGATGCGGACAATGCGCAATACGTCTATCATAAGCGGCTGTTGAACACCATTGTGCAGATTGACAGCGGTGCGGACTTCATCGAGGCCTTCACAGTGCTGATCAAGCGGCTGGCTGTCGATCGCCTGCATATCGTTGGTGATTTCTTCGACCGCGGCAATCGCCCCGATGCTATCCTCAACATGCTGATGGAACATCCTTCGGTGGATATCCAGTGGGGCAACCATGATGTGCTTTGGATGGGGGCGGCGCTGGGCAGTGAGACCTGCATTGCTGCGGTAGTGCGCAACTCCCTGCGCTACAAGAACACCGATGTGTTGGAACGCGGCTATGGCATCAGCTTGCGGCCGCTGTCGACCTTTGCGGCCCATATATACCCCGACGAGAACCCCCTCAAGGCGGCTGAACGTGCCATTACGATGATGATGTTCAAGCTTGAGGGGCAGCTGATTCGGCGCAATCCGGATTTCCAGATGGATAGCCGGCTATTGCTCGACAAGCTCGATTTGCGCTCTTCTTGCGCCGTGCTCGGGGATGGAAGGCGTCATGAGCTCGAGAGCGCTTATTTCCCCACTATTGATGAGGCTGCTGCTGATCTCTATGAACTTACGGCCAAGGAGCAGGAAATCATCGCGGATCTCAAGTCGTATTTCATCGAAAGCCCGGTGCTGCAGCGTCATGTCGATTATCTTTATCAGAAGGGAAGCATCTACACGCGCTATAATGGCAATCTGCTGTTCCATGGCTGTGTGCCGCTCAATGCGGATGGCAGCTTGCGGACGATTTCCTATGGTGGGCGGGAATACGCCGGACGTAAATGGTTTGATTTCTGTGAGCGCATGGCCCGTGAGGCCTGGCTCCATGGGGATCTGCCCGCCCTTGATTTCATGTATTTCCTTTGGTGTGGGCGCATATCGCCAGTATCGGGGCGGGAATTCAAGACATTTGAGCGAGCGTTGGTTCCCGATGAGAGCACCTGGAAGGAGCCCTCTGATCCGTATTTCAAATACATTGACCGGGAAGAGACCTGTGCCATGGTGCTACGGGAGTTCGGACTGGACCCTGCGCGGGGCCATATCATCAATGGGCATGTGCCCGTAAAGGTCAGGAAAGGCGAAACGCCGGTCAAAGCTGGGGGCAAGGCCATCATCATCGATGGCGGGTTCTGCAAGGCTTATCATAAGAAGACTGGCATATCCGGCTATACGTTGATCTCGAACTCGCGTGGCCTGCGTCTGCTGCAGCATCAGAAGATTGCCGATGTTCGGGAGGCTTTGAAGGAAAACCATGATATCGAGTCTGTATCGGAGACGGTGGAACTCCAGGCGCGCAGGACAACGGTAGGTGATACCGATGAAGGGAAACTCATCCAGGATGAGATCACAGATCTCTACAATCTGTTGCTGGCCTATCAAAACGGCTTGTTGAAGCCGCAGGAAGACAGATAGTATTTAAGTAAGATAGGAAAATATCCGATATATAGGATATAGTGATTATCATAAGGGAGGGACAAGAATGATGAAGGCGATATTGGGGTTAGTTAAGCCGTGGCGGCTGCTGGTATTCTTATGGGCATTGATACTGTTTCCGCTTACAGCCAGTGCGGAGAAGACCAATTGGGTAGATGAGTCATATGATTTTTCCAAGGTGCAGAAAGCGCTGGTTTATGACATTACCCTCACGGATAAGGCGGAAATGGCTAATGACCTATTAGAGCAAGTGATAGCAGAAGATTATCTGAAGAATGCAGCCCGGCCTGGTTACCGGCTTATCCGGCCGGACAAGGCTGCCATCTTATCGCCGGGAGATCCTAAAGGCGCGGCGGATATCTATATCACGGCAGAACTCCTGAAATGGCATGATGATTCCTATGTCAAGTCACCATATACAAGCTGGGAAACGAGAACGTCAACACGCAAGGTGAAAAGGAAGAATGGAACTTGGTATGAGGAGACATATCATACGTCGGTTCCTGTCTACCATCCGGCAGAAGTCATCTATACCTCTACCGTACGGATTCGTTTTGAAGTATTTGATGCCAAGACGGGTAAACGCGTCATGGCCAGGGATGAGCTGAGAGAACGGGACAACTCCCGCCATGGACAGCAGGGAATCTTTGGCCGGATCAGCAAATCATTTTTCGATGATTTAGGCAAGAAAATCAAACCAAACTGAATATATGGGAAGGATGATAAAACGGGGTCGCCGCTGTCAGCGGCTCCGTTTTATCTTTTTTTGAAAAAAGTGTTGACAAAGCAGGAAAAGACGTGTATCATAATACAAGTCGCTGAGAGATACGGCACAGGATGTGAATCCGCAAAGCCTTGATTGGCAAAGGGTTGAAACACATCGGTTCCGAATTCAGTCAAAAAGAATTTCAAAAAGTTCTTGACAGAGAAAACTCAACGCGATATAATAAACAAGTCGCTACGATGAGCGGCGCGGTTCGAAAGAACCAGAGATTGTTCTCTGAAAACTAAACAATGCAGAATGAATCATGCAACATGATTCAAGCCAGATGTTTGATGAAACTTCGGTTTCATATTCAAAACATCGATTGGTATGAACAACATAGCAATCGGCAATTTCTT
>FPAX01000027.1 GCA_900116485.1 Selenomonas sp. GACV-9 | reverse complement strand
GTTATGTTGGGATAATCCTGCTCTGTTCCGGCGATAGGTCACGAATTACATCGATGTGCTTGTTACGGGAGAAACGATTCGTACAATCTCAGACTTCCGTTACCAAAGGGGCGAACGGGGTAGTGCTTCTTTCTGTCTGGAGCGACTGTCCTGCGCAGCAGGACTGGGCCGTAAGCGCATAACCTAGAAAGAACTATGTACGTCGCGACCTGGTGACGGGAGCAGGTAACTAAGTCCGTAGTTCTGGTTGTACGGTCCATTCAGCGGAAACAGAAAAAGTACTACCCCGTGAACCCCGAGCTGCGTACTATCGGGATTCCGTTCCGCACGCACTGACAGACAAACTGCAATTTTGCGTAATACTAAAGTCAAAAGGTCAGAAAAGTATTTGACTTTTTGACTTTAAGCGGTATAATAAGAATAGAAACGGAACCGTTCGAATGATTGCATGAGATTACGGAGGAAATAGATTATGGGACAGGAAAAATATACAGCCAAGACCATGGCGGCCTTGCAGTCGGCGCAGCAACTGGCAGCTATGCGCTATCACCAGGAAATCACGTCGGCCCATGCATTGCTGGCATTGGCCAAGGAGCCTGAGGGGCTGCTGGCGACGATCTTTGAAGATTGCCAGACCGATATGCCGATGCTCAAGGCAAGACTGGAGCAGACACTCAATAAGATCCCGAGCGTCAAGGGCTCGGATCGTCTCGGCATGGGCATGGATATGGTGCGTGTCCTGGGCCGGGCTGAGGAATTGGCTAAGTCCATGAAGGATGACTATGTGTCAACGGAGCATCTGCTGCTGGCCATTGTCATTGATGGCAACGATGAGGTGCAGTCTATCTGTCGGGAGTTCAAGCTCACGAAGAGCAGCATCCAGAGTTCCATCAAGAAGAACCGCAAACAGAATGTCACGAACGAGAATCCCGAGGAAGGTTATAAGTCTCTGGAAAAGTTCGGCCGCGACCTCACGGATGCGGCTCGTCATGGCAAGCTCGATCCCGTTATCGGCCGTGATGAGGAGATTCGCCGTACGATTGAGATACTTTCCCGTCGTACGAAGAACAATCCGGTACTGATCGGTGAGCCGGGCGTCGGCAAGACGGCTATTGTCGAGGGACTGGCCCGCCGCATCGTGGCTGGCGATGTGCCAGAGTCGCTGAAGAACAAGACATTGTACTCCCTGGACATGGGCGCATTGATTGCTGGCGCGAAGTTCCGCGGCGAGTTCGAGGAACGTTTGAAGGCGGTGCTCAATGAAATCGTCAAATCCGATGGCCAGATCTTGCTGTTCATCGATGAGGTCCATACGGTAGTTGGTGCTGGCGCGGCAGAAGGGGCCATGGATGCTGGCAATCTCCTGAAACCGATGATGGCCCGCGGTGAGCTACGCTGCATTGGTGCGACGACGCTCAACGAGTACCGCAAATACATCGAAAAGGATACGGCTCTGGAGCGCCGTTTCCAGCCGGTCATGGTCGGCGAGCCGTCAGTGGAGGATACAATCTCTATCCTGCGCGGGCTGAAAGAGCGCTATGAGGTGCATCATGGTGTCCGCATCCGCGATGCGGCACTGGTATCGGCAGCCGTGCTTTCGGACCGCTATATTTCCGACCGGTTCCTGCCCGATAAGGCCATCGACCTTGTCGATGAGGCGGCTGCAAAGCTGCGCACCGAGATTGAATCGATGCCGGGGCCGCTCGATGAGATCCGGCGCAAGATCATGCAGCTGGAGATTGAAGAGCAGGCACTGAAGAAGGAAAATGATGAGGCCTCGAAGGCAAAACTTGATGCGATTGCCAGTGAAAAGGCAACGCTTCAGCAGCAGGAAGGCGAGCTCAAGGCGAAATGGGAGAGCGAAAAACAGGCTATCCTGCGCGTCCGGGCCATCAAGAAGGAAATCGATGAAGTCAACAGCCAGATGGAGGCGGCAGAGCGTGCCTATGACCTCAACCGCATGTCCGAGCTCAAGTATGGCAAGTTGCCCGAGCTGCAGAAGAAGCTGATTGATGAGGAAAACATCATCGCCGCCAAGTCCAAGGATGAGCAGTTGCTCAAGGAGGAAGTCGGCGAGGAAGATATCGCCAAGGTCGTCAGCCGCTGGACGGGCATTCCGGTGGCCAAGATGATGACAGGCGAGCGTGAGAAACTGATCCATCTGGAGGAAGGCCTGCATACGCGTGTCGTTGGTCAGGATGAGGCTGTAAAGGCAGTCAGTGAGGCCATCCTGAGAGCCCGTGCAGGTATCAAGGACCCGAACCGTCCCATCGGCTCGTTTATCTTCCTGGGGCCCACGGGCGTCGGCAAGACGGAGCTGGCTAAGACCCTGGCTGAGTCGCTGTTTGATGATGAGCGCAGCATGATCCGCATCGACATGAGCGAGTATATGGAAAAGCACAGCATTGCCCGCCTGATTGGTGCGCCTCCGGGCTATGTGGGCTATGATGAGGGCGGTCAGCTGACGGAGGCTGTGCGCCGCCGTCCGTACAGTGTCATTCTGCTCGATGAGATTGAGAAGGCGCATCGCGATGTGTTCAATGTGTTGCTGCAGATCCTTGACGATGGACGTCTGACCGATGGCAAGGGCCGTGTGGTCAATTTCAAGAACACGGTCATCATCATGACCAGCAATCTCGGCTCTCATGAGATTCTCAACAAGGATTATGAGGAGGCCAAGGCGGCTGTGGATGGTATCCTCAAGGAATACTTCCGGCCGGAGTTCTTGAACCGTGTGGATGATATCATCGTGTTCAAGGCACTGCAGAAGGAGCAGGTCAAGAACATTGCCGCAATCCTCTTGCAGAAACTCGGCGAACGCCTGCAGAAACAGGTACGGATAACTCTTGGCTGGAACGAGGCAGCGCTGTCGGCGCTGGCAGACCAGGGCTTTGATCCGAACTTCGGCGCCCGGCCGCTGCGCCGCCTGCTGGTGCATACTGTGGAGACGGAACTTTCCAAATCGATTATCCGCGGGGATGTGCAGGAAGGCGATACGGTGAATATCGGCTTTGCCGATGGCGCATTTACCTTCACGAAAGCCTGATAATGAAAAATGGTGGACAAGTGATTACTCACTTGTCCACCATTTTTTATGGGGTCGGTATGAAGCGGGCGAGGAAGGTATGGTTGCCATCCACCAGCTCGCGGTGCAATCTTGCCAGCGGGGCGAAGATTGGCGAATACTGCAGGCGCAGCTTGAAGCGCAGCAGCGTGTGGTTCGTGCAGCCGAAGATGGGCACGCGGTCGAGTATATAACGGTTCTCGCTTTGGTTAGCGAGTCCGTAGTTGACGGTAAAGGCGCCTTTGTAGCCAGCTTTCTTTACGAGCTGCTGCAGTTCTTCATCGTAGGAGCCGCAGGGATAGGCGAGGAAGTTTATCGTCTTGCCGAGTTTCCATTCCAGCGCTTTTTTTGACCCGTCAATCTGATTCCAGGTCTCTTCGGGGCTCGTGCTGTCGAGCTGCGCATGGGAGAGCGTATGGCTTTCGAAGTTGATGAGTCCGCTTTCCTGCATCTCAGCAGCCTGCGTCCAGGTCAGATAGTTCGGATAGGTGCTGACGTAGTCGGAAATCAGGAAAATCGTGCCGCTCAGGTTATACTTCTCTAAGATAGGGAAGGCGTTGCGGTAATTGTCGGCATAGCCATCATCGAAGGTGATGATGACTGGTTTGTCCGGCAGTGGCTGGCCTTCGTCCCAGGCAGCAATCATTTCGCTTGGCGTAATCGTATGGTAACCATTGTCGGCCAGGTACTTCATCTGTGCCTCGAACTGGTCGGTGTGTACGGTCAACGCGTTTTCGTCGCGGTCATTGATCTGATGATAGTTCAGTACGGGAACGGAATTTGCCGCATTATGCATGAGATAAAGGCAGATGCCGATTCCTGCAAGCAGAACGGCCAGTAAGAACGCAGCCAGCCGTTTTAGCCATGTTGTCATGAAAGACACATCCTTTTGTAATTTTAATATCTTGTCTAATATATACCAATGCGGCAGTCCTGTCAAATAATAAAGCCGCCCCTGATGGGAGCGGCTGGGAATGCTTAACCGATGACGCGGCAGGCGCCGGCATAGTGGGCGACGCGGTAATCGCGGGACAGTGAGTCGTAGGCGATGCCGTAGGTACTGGAGGCGTGGATCATCTGGCCGTTGCCGACGTAGATGCCGACATGGGAGATGTTTACATAGTCGCCAGCGAAGAAGACGAGATCGCCAGGCTGCAGCTCGTCTTTGCTGACCGGGCGGCCAGCCGAGAGCTGGATGTCAGCCGTGCGCGGCAGGCTGATGCCATGCTGTGCGTAGACATACTGGACGAAACCGGAGCAGTCAAAACCATTGGGCGAGGATCCGCCCCATACGTAAGGAACACCCAGGAATTGCTGCGCCGTACCAACGATGGCGCTGTTGCCGGCCAGATAAGACTTGTGAGTCACGACCTGCGGCATAGCGCGATGGAGCAGTGCTTGATAGGACTGGTCGCCGACAAGTCCGTCGGCTGTCAGATGATGATCGCGCTGGAACTGGATGACAGCTTCCTGGGTAGCCGGTCCGAAGTCACCGTCCACGCTGACATCGTAACCGGAGCTGGCAAGCGCCTGCTGGATCTCGCTGATCTCCTGCCCGGTATCGCCGAGGCGGAACGCAGCAGCATCACAGGCTGCGGGGATGGACAGGCAGAATGTGGCAGCTAGTAAAAGACGACCTAACTTATGCAAGGGAAATCCTCCTTATAATGCATTCGAATCTACAAATAAGCGGTTACACTCGTAAAACCTCGCTAATTATATCATGTTAGCACCTGACAGGTCAAATAGGTCATAATTTCGAAAATTCGTTCCTGGACAAAAGGGCTTTCATTCGCTGCGGTTTCGTTTTATAATAGATAGGTGCATTTGATTAGGAAATGAAGGCAATTCAATAGATAAAGGAGATATTGCGATTTATGCAAAGAAATGATTTGTGCTGGTGTGGCAGCGGCAAGAAGTATAAGAAATGTCATGAGGACTTTGACGAGCGCTTGAGCGAGATGAAGTTCGATGTATTCCTGGGACAGTGCCGTCCGCCAAAGAAAATCATCAACAATGCACATGATATCGAGTGCATCCGCAAGGCTGGTGTCATCAACGATGGTGCTCTTGACCTGGCGGGAACGATGATAAAAGCCGGCATGGATACGGCAACGATTGACAAGGCTGTACATGACTACATCGTGGAGCGCGGCGGCTACCCTTCCTGCCTGAATTATGAGGGGTTCCCGAAGAGTTGCTGCATATCCCTCAATGAGGTGGTCTGTCATGGCATCCCGTCCCCGAAGACCATCCTCAAGGACGGTGATATCCTGAACATCGACATCACGACGACGTTGGATGGTTATTATGCTGATGCGTCGCGCATGTTCATGGTGGGAGAGGTCAGCCCTGAGGCTGAAAGACTCGTGCGCGTGACGAAGGAGTGCATGGAGCTCGGCATCGCAGCGGCTAAACCGTGGCATTTCGTCGGCGATATCAGCGCGGCCTGCGGCAATCATGCGCATGCCAATGGCTATACGGTGGTTACGGATCTCGGCGGTCATGGTGTAGGCAAGGATTTCCATATGGAACCGTTTGTTGCCCATGAGGGCGAGGCCAATACGGGTATGCTGCTGGTGCCGGGCATGGTGCTCACGGTAGAGCCGATGATCAACATCGGCAAGAAGAATGTCACGGTCGATTCCAAGGATAACTGGACCGTGCGGACAAAGGATAAGAGCCTGTCAGCCCAGTGGGAGAAGACGATTCTGATCACGGAGACGGGGACGGAGGTATTGTCGTCGTAATGACTACGTTCAAGGAATTAGGAATCAGCGACAGCGTCTGCGAGACGCTGCGTTATAAGGGCATCAAAGAGGCAACGCCCATTCAGGAGGCAGCAATCCCGCTCGTGCGCGCTGGCCGTGATGTCATCGCGCAGGCACAGACTGGTACGGGCAAGACGCTGGCCTTCCTGTTGCCCATCCTCGAAAAGATCAAGCCCCAGGCTGAGGTAGCCCAGGCACTCGTCGTAACGCCGACGCGGGAACTGGCCATCCAGATTGCCAAGGTCGCGTCCTTGGTCGGCGAGGCTGCTGGTGTGAGTTCGTTGGTCATCTATGGTGGCCAGGATATCGAGCGGCAGAAGCAGAAGCTTCGCCGTCATCCGCAGCTCATCATCGGCACGCCGGGGCGCCTGCTCGACCATTTGCGCCGTGGTACCATTGACTTGTCAAAAGTCAATAAAGTCGTGCTGGATGAGGCGGATGAGATGATGCGTCTCGGCTTTATCGAGGATGTAGAGGTACTGCTGAAGGCTGCCGCCAGCGACCGCCAGCTGACTCTGTTCTCGGCGACGATGCCGGACCGCATCAAGGCACTAGCCCATCAGTACATGCGCGCGCCGGAGAATATCAAGGTCAAGAGTGAGCATGTCACGTTGGACTCGATCGAGCAGGTCATCATCAACACGACTGAAGAGGTGAAGCTCGACCGCCTCTGCGAATGCATCAACAGCGACAATCCGTATCTGGCAATGGTGTTCTGCCATACGAAACAGCGGGCGCATATGGTCACGATGGCTCTGGCAGCTCGCGGCTATCTTGTCGATGAGCTGCATGGCGATTTGTCGCAGGTACAGCGGGCGCTGGTGCTCAAGCGTTTCCGCAAGGCTGAGCTGCAGATCCTCTGTGCGACAGATATTGCAGCCCGTGGCCTTGATATCGAGGGTGTGACCCATGTCTTCAACTATGATATCCCGCATGATGCTGAAAGCTATATTCATCGCATTGGCCGTACGGGCCGTGCGGGTCAGCAGGGCAAGGCCGTGACGTTTGTGAATGCGCGACAGTATGACCTGTTGCGCCGCATCGAGTCGGGGATCAAGAACCGCATCCGCAAGGAACACTCGGAGCGTCATCATCGCCACCAGGAAAAGCAGGCTAAGATCCTGCAGGAGATCCGGGAGAAACGCGACGAGAAGAAAAAGAAGGGCAAGCCGCTTTCGAAATACGCCAATCGCAAAGGCAATGGGCATAAGGGCCGCAATGATCGCAGCCGCCGCGCCAAGCCGAAGGCTAAGACAAATCTTGGTCATCGCGCCAAGATGGGCCGCCATTGATCATATAATATAGAAAACTCCCAGGACGAGTCATAGCCTGGGAGTTTTTTTGCGAGATAATTGTCAAAAATTTTTCAAAAAAATAATAATACAAGCAGGAATATGATAAAAAAAGCCGAACTATATCCCTGTAACCAAATTAAAGGGGGAGTTTCCATGATCGGTATCAAAAATGTTATTGCCATTGTTTGCGGCGGTGGACCGGCGCCAGGCATCAACAGTGTTATCTCAGGTGTAGTCAACGAGGCGACCCGCCATGGCTGGGATGTACTCGGTATCTATGACGGCTTTTCCCGCATCGGCCGTGGCGAAAAGAATTACGTTCGCCTGGAACCGAAGAACATCAGCCGCATTCACCTGACCGGCGGCTGCATCCTCAAGATGTCGCGCTTCAACCCGACGAAGAAAGAGTCCGATTTGCGTACGGTTGTCGAGACACTCACAGAGCTCGGCGTCACGCACCTCGTGACCATTGGTGGCGATGACACGGCCTACAGCTCGGCAGCAGTATCCGAATACGCACGCAAGATGGGCCGCACGATCAATGTCGTCCATGTCCCGAAGACCATCGACAACGATCTGCCGCTGCCGGAGGGCGTTCCGACATTTGGCTTTGAGACGGCACGGGCCTTTGCGACGACGGAAATCGAGAACCTCATGGAAGATTCCCGCACGACGAATAACCGCTGGTATTTCACGATTGCCATGGGCCGCACGGCTGGTCACCTGGCTCTCGGCATGGGCCGCAGCGCCGGAGCAGCACTTACGGTCATCCCGGAGGAGTTCCCCGAAGAGAAAATCCCTCTGCAGCAGGTGGTAGATATCATCACTGGTTCGATTGTCAAACGCTATCTGACAGGCAAGAACTACGGTGTTGCCGTCATCGCTGAGGGCGTCATCGAAAAGATTGCGCCGGAGGACTTCAAGAAGCTCGGCACGGTGGTGACGGATGAGCATGGCCATATCCGCTACAGCGAGCTCGACTTTGGTGAGATTCTCAAACAGGCTGTCCTCGCTGAAGTCAAGAAGCTCGGCATCAAGATTTCCGTCATCGACAAGGAGATTGGCTATGAGCTCCGCTGTACGGCACCAATCGCCTACGATATCGATTATGCACGCTCCCTTGGCTACTCGGCAGTCAAGTTCCTCATGGCTGGCGACAGCGGTGCCTTGATCACGATCCAGGACAACAAGGCTGTGCCGATGCGCTTTGAGGATATCAAGGATCCAGCAACTGGCAAGACGATGGTCCGCAAGGTCAACATCGAGTCGATCCAGTACAAGATTGCCCGCGGACTCATGATGCGTCTCGAGAAAGAAGACCTGAACGATCCGGGACTTGCCAATGCTTACCGCATGGAGCCGAAGGAATTCAAGGAGCGTTATATGTATCTCTTTGATTCGCCGGAAGAGGCTGAGGCCAGCAAGCCGGAACCAAAGAAATAAAGTCCTACTATAAATAGAAAAGAACTGATTTAGCAGGAGTTTTCCGCTCCTGCTAATTTTTTTACTTTTTTTTGAAAATAGGGGTTGACGAACGCATGACAATGCTCTATAATAATTTCTTGTCAGCCAGTGATGCGCAAGCGTCACAAGCGAGAACATCGCGGGGTGGAGCAGTCGGTAGCTCGTCGGGCTCATAACCCGAAGGTCACAGGTTCAAGTCCTGTCCCCGCAACCAAATGCTGGAATTGCTGATATAGCTCAGTCGGTAGAGCGTATCCTTGGTAAGGATAAGGTCACCAGTTCAATCCTGGTTATCAGCTCCATATATTCTGGCGGCGTAGCTCAGTTGGCTAGAGCATGCGGTTCATACCCGCAGTGTCAGGAGTTCAAATCTCTTCGCCGCCACCAATTTTATCAATGAACCCCTGATTCAGGGGTTTTATTTATGTATAGTGTCCCGAAATAAAATTTCACCTTGTCAAGGTTTCCTTGTTGACAGGCTGTGGCAAGTGTGCTAAATTGTATTAGTGACATTGTGAAAGAGTCATAGTTTCTGAGCGTAAGGGGTGTAATAAGAGATGCGCAACAATATCACGTTGGAGTGCACGGAGTGCCATAGCCGTAACTACCGTACCAACAAGAACAAGAAGAACAACCCGGATCGTCTGGAGTTCAATAAGTACTGCAAGTTCTGCAAGAAGCACACGCTGCACAAAGAGACGAAATAATCGCTTTAGCGGGTTGAACGGAGATGTGAAGTAACTGTGAAGAAATTCATAGACGAAGTAATCGCCGAGATGAAAAAAGTATCCTGGGCAACGAAAAAGGAGCTTTTCAACTACACGATAGTTGTCGGCATCGCTGTCGCGATTGTCTGCGCTCTGATTTGGTTCTGCGATACGATCTTTGCAAGATTGTTCCACATCATTTTAAGGTAAGCAGGGTGAGATAAGCATGGCAGACAAGGACGAGATGGATCTTCGTCAGGATAATCCTGGCAGAGCATGGTATGTAATCCATACCTACTCAGGCTACGAGAACAAGGTGAAAGCCAATCTCGAGCGCCTGATTCACACGGCCAACATGAGCGACATGATTTTCAATGTCGTCGTTCCGGTAGAGGATGAGGTCGAAATCAAGGACGGCAAGAAAAAAGTCGTTCCGAGAAAAGTCTTCCCAGGCTATGTGCTGGTCGATATGATTGTCGATGAGCATTCCTGGTACGTTGTGCGCAACACCACCGGTGTAACGGGGTTTGTCGGTTCCGAGAAACACCCGATTCCGCTTACTGATGCTGAAGCGAAACGTATCTTGAAATCCATGGGCGAGGAAGAGCTCAAACCCGAGCTGGATGTATCCGTCGGGGATGTGGTTCGCATCAACTCGGGTGTTTTCGAGAACTATACGGGCGCCGTTACTGAGATAGATCAGGAAAAAGGCCGCTTGAAGGTTCTGGTAGAGGAAACCCCGATTGACCTTGGCTTCGATCAGGTCGAAAAGCTCTAATTGAAGCCACTAAAATCCATTTTTGGGAGGTGTAAATACAATGGCAAAGAAAGTTTCTAAGATTGTCAAGCTCCAGGTTGTTGCTGGTAAAGCTAATCCGGCTCCTCCGGTAGGTCCGGCTCTTGGTCAGGCTGGTGTCAACATCATGGGCTTCTGTAAGGAATTCAACGAGAGAACCAAGGCACAGGCTGGTCTTGTCATCCCTGTTGTCATCACGGTTTTTGAGGATAGATCCTTCACGTTCATCACCAAGACTCCGCCGGCTGCTGTCCTTCTGAAGAAGGCTGCTAAGATCGACAAAGCTTCTGGTGAGCCGAACAAGAACAAAGTTGCTAAACTGCCGCGTGCAGAGGCAATGAAGATTGCTGAGAGCAAGATGGCTGACCTCAACGCTGCTGACATCGAGGCTGCTACCCGCATGATCGAGGGTACGGCACGCAGCATGGGTATCGAAATCGTTGACTGATTGTCGATGATTTCATCCTGTGGGAGGCAATTACCGTTATTACCACGAGAGGAGATTACTTACAATGGCTAAAGCTGGTAAGAAATATCAGGACGCTTGCAAGCTCGTAGAGGCTGGCAAGGTCTACACGGCTGCTGAGGCTATGGATCTCGTCAAGAAGACGGCTACGGCTAAGTTCGATGAAACCATCGAGCTCCACGTACGTCTCGGCGTTGATCCGAAATATGCTGATCAGCAGGTCCGCGGCGCTATGGTCCTGCCGCATGGCACGGGTAAATCCAAGCGCGTACTCGTCTTCGCAAAAGGCGAGAAAGTCAAGGAAGCAGAAGCAGCAGGTGCTGACTTCGTTGGTTCCGATGAAATCGTCCAGAAGATCCAGGGCGGCTGGCTCGACTTCGATGTCGCTGTCGCTACTCCGGACATGATGGGCACTGTCGGTCGTCTTGGTAAGGTCCTTGGTCCTCGCGGCCTCATGCCGAACCCGAAACTGGGCACGGTTACGATGGATCTCACGAAGGCTATTTCCGAGATTAAAGCAGGTAAAGTCGAGTACCGTACCGACAAAGCTGGTAATGTACATTGCCCGATCGGTAAGGCATCCTTCGACGCTGAGAAGCTTCAGCAGAACTTCCAGGCCCTGATTGATACACTGAACCGTGTAAAACCGGCTGCTGCTAAAGGCCAGTACATGCGCTCCATTACGGTCAGCGCAACGATGGGCCCTGGCATCCCGGTCCAGATTGGCTGATCCAGTCTGATTAGGTTCAACGAGGCTCCGGTCTCCACAACTGTATAACGATGGCTGTAGACAGCAGGTTTGATTCTATCATCTAACGACGATTCGTCGCCTGCCGAGGCCGGAGCTCACTGAATTTGAATATTCAACCTCCGGCGTACGCAGCCGGAGGTTTTTTTACAGGCTTTAAAATCCAAAGTGGACAGGAGGTGAAATTAAAGTGGCAAACTTAACGAAAAAACAGGCTATCGTCGCTGAGCTCAAAGATCAGCTGACGAATGCTAAAGGTGTAGTTCTGACGAGCTACAAAGGTCTGACGGTTGCTCAGGACACGGAACTCCGCCGCGAGCTCCGCGCTGCTGGCGTAACGTATCATGTTGTCAAGAACACGATGCTCCGTCTGGCTGCTAAAGAAGCTGGTATCGAGGGTTTTGATGAGCATCTCGAGGGCACGACGGCTTTCGCATTCTCCACGGAGGATGCTATTGCTCCGGCAAAAGTCATCTGCGGCTTCATCAAGAAGAACAAACTGGACGAGAACGAAGTCCTGACGATCAAAGTTGGTACGGTCGAGGGCAAAGTCATCGACGCCAAAGAGGTCAAAGCTCTGGCTTCGCTGCCGTCCCGCGAGGAACTCATCGCCAAGATGCTGGGCAGCATGAACGCCCCGATTTCCAACACGGTCAACGTGCTGCAGGGTGTTATCCGCAATGCTGTTTATGTGCTTGACGCTGTTCGCGCTCAGAAGGAATCCGCATAATCGCGTTTCCCTCTTATATAATTAATCAAGAAATAAAAGAAAGATTTTTGGAGGTATATTCAAATGACTAAAGAAGAAATCATGGAAGCCATTGAGAACATGACTGTCCTCGAGCTGTCTGAGCTCGTAAAAGCTATGGAAGAGAAATTCGGCGTTAGCGCTGCTGCTCCGGTTGCAGTTGCTGCTGCTGGTGGCGCTGCTGCTGGTGCTGCTGAAGAGAAAGACGAGTTCACGGTTGTTCTCGCTTCCGCTGGCGACAAGAAGATCAACGTTATCAAAGCTGTCCGTGAAGCTACGGGTCTCGGCCTGAAAGAGGCTAAGGCTCTCGTTGATGGCGCTCCGGCTAACGTTAAAGAGAACGTTGCTAAGGCTGAGGCTGAGTCCCTCAAGGCTGCCCTCGAAGAGGCTGGCGCTACGGTTGAGCTGAAGTAATTTCAGTCTTTGACTTTTCAAGGACCATTCCATTTGGGATGGTCCTTTTTGTTTTGTATAATTTTAAAATTGCCAAGGCCGGACGCTTGACAGAATATGAAAAGGGTGCTAAACTAAGGAACTACAGGAAAATGAATAGGGATAACTATGCGCAAGCGGAAAGGAACTGGAAGCAAGGTGTAAAATGATCTCATACCTTGTTTTTTTTCTTGTTCCTGTATTCCGCTCTTGTTTGTGTGGTCTGATCCCTACATTTCAAAGATCATTCTAGTATTAATCAGGCTAAGGGGTGAAGGATTTGTTATTTAATCCTGTGCCGGTGGGCAAGAGAACCAGGTATAGCTATGCCAGAATCAAGGAAGTCATGGAAATGCCGCATCTGCTGGATATCCAGCGGAACAGCTACAAGTGGTTCCTCGATGAGGGTTTGCAGGAAATTTTCAACGACATTTCGCCGATCAAGGACTTCTCCGAGAATCTCGTGCTGTCCTTTGAGAGTTTTTCGCTTGGCGAGCCGAAATACGGCCTTGACGAGTGCAAAGAGCGCGATGTAACCTATGCGGCTCCTATCCGTGTAAACGTCCGTCTCATCAACCGTGAGACGGGTGAGATCAAGGAGCAGGAAGTCTTCATGGGCGATTTCCCACTCATGACGGATACGGGTACGTTCATCATCAACGGTGCTGAGCGTGTCATCGTCAGCCAGCTGGTTCGTTCGCCGGGTGCATATTACGGTGAGGAGATCGATCCGACTGGTAAGCATCTTTATAATGCAACGGTCATTCCGAACCGTGGTGCCTGGATTGAGCTCGAGACCGATGCGAACGATGTCGTTTCTGTTCGTATCGACCGCACGCGTAAGATGCCGGTCACTTATTTCATCCGTGCCCTTGGCTTTGCTACCGATGAAGAGATCATCGAGCTCTTCGGCGAAGACCCGCGTATCATGAATACGCTTGAGCGCGATGGTGAGGAAGTCAAGTCCCAGGGCAAGGCTGTCATCGAAATCTATAAACGTCTGCGTCCGGGTGAACCGGCCAACGAGGATAACGCTACGCAGCTTCTGAATTCGCTGTTCTTCGATCCGAAGCGTTATGATCTGGCTACGGTTGGCCGCTATAAGCTCACGAAGAAACTGGGCTGGAAACGCCGTATCCTTGGCAAGGTCCTTGCTGAGCCGATTGTCGATACGGAGACGGGCGAGATTGTCATTCCGCAGGGCGTTGTCGTCACGGAAGACATGATCGATGCTGTTGATGTTGAGCGCGAGAAGCAGATCTTTGGTGAGGGTGGCCTCATTACGCTGTACGCCCTGCAGAAGGACGGCAGCAAGGTGAAGATGCTTTGCAGCCCGACGCTTGATATTCATGAGCGTACGATCACGAAAAACGATATTATTGCATCGATCAACTACCTGCTGAACCTCATGGATGGTTTCGGCAATACGGATGATATCGACCATCTGGGAAACCGCCGTGTCCGTGCGGTTGGTGAGCTGCTGCAGAACCAGTTCCGTATCGGTCTTTCCCGTATGGAGCGTGTGGTTCGCGAGCGCATGACGATCCAGGATGTGGATGTCATCACGCCGCAGGCACTTATCAATATCCGCCCGGTTGTGGCTGCAATCAAAGAGTTCTTTGGTTCTTCGCAGCTGTCGCAGTTCATGGACCAGCACAACCCGCTGTCCGAGCTTACGCATAAGCGCCGTCTGTCCGCACTGGGACCGGGTGGTTTGTCTCGTGAGCGCGCAGGTTTCGAGGTCCGCGACGTACATAACTCCCATTATGGCCGTATGTGTCCGGTAGAGTCCCCTGAGGGCCCGAATATCGGTCTTATCGGTTCGCTGGCTACCTATGCCCGTGTCAACCAGTTCGGCTTCATGGAGACGCCGTACCGCCGTGTGGATAAAGAGACGCATCAGGTAACGGATGAAGTCCGCTATCTGACGGCTGATGAAGAGGATGAGCTCGTAATCGCTCAGGCCAATGAGCCGCTTGACGAGAACGAGTGGTTTGTCAATGAGCGTGTAACGGCCCGCTACAATGAGGAAACGGGTCTGCACAACCGCGATACTGTTGATTACATGGACGTCAGCCCGCGTCAGGTCTTCTCGATTGCAACGGCTATGATTCCGTTCCTCGAGAACGACGATGCGAACCGTGCCCTGATGGGTGCGAACATGCAGCGTCAGGCTGTTCCTCTTCTCCGTACCCAGGCACCGCTGGTCGGTACTGGTATGGAGTACAAGGCTGCCTGCGACTCTGGCGTCATGATCCTCGCGAAGCATGCTGGTACGGTTGAGCGTGTAACGGCTGATTTCATCGATGTCCGTCGTGAAGATGGCCAGCTCGACCACTACAAACTGCAGAAATTCCTGCGTTCCAACCAGGGGACTTGCATCAATCAGGTTCCTATCGTATACAAAGGCGACAAGGTTGTCGAGAAGCAGCCAATCGCAGACGGCCCGGCTACGGACCACGGCGAGCTGGCTCTTGGCTACAACATCATCGTTGCCTACATGCCTTGGGAAGGCTACAACTACGAGGATGCTGTCCTCCTGTCGGAGAACCTCGTAAAACGTGATCTCTACACTTCGATTCACATCGAAGAGTACGAGTGCGATGCCCGGGATACGAAGCTCGGACCGGAGGAAATCACCCGTGATATCCCGAACGTTGCCGAGGAAGCTCTCAAGGACCTCGACGAAGAGGGTATCATTTCCATCGGTGCTGACGTACGTCCTGGCGATATCCTCGTCGGTAAGGTCACGCCGAAAGGTGAGACGGAGCTTACAGCTGAGGAGCGCCTGTTGCGCGCTATCTTCGGTGAGAAGGCTCGTGAAGTCCGCGACACGTCCCTGCGTGTACCGCATGGTGAGCAGGGTAAGATTGTCGATGTCAAGATCTTCAGCCGCGAGAACAACGATGAACTGCCGCCAGGCGTCAATCGCCTTGTCCGCGTCTACATCGCTCAGAAACGCAAGATTTCTATCGGCGATAAGATGGCAGGTCGTCACGGTAACAAGGGTGTCGTTTCCCGCATCATGCGTCAGGAAGACATGCCGTTCCTGCCGGATGGCACGCCGGTTGACCTCGTGCTGAACCCGTTGGGCGTTCCGTCCCGAATGAACATCGGTCAGGTGCTGGAGGTTCATCTCGGTATGGCTGTCAAAGTCCTCGGTCAGCAGATCAAGGACGGCGACCCGACGGTTGAGCAGCGTCTGCGCGATGCTGGCTATGACTTCGATAAGTACGGCATGCCGAAACCGGATGTGGCTGGTATCCATATCGCAACGCCGGTCTTCGATGGTGCGAAAGATGATGATGTCTGGGGCACGGTTAAAGCTGCTGGCTTGCCGGCTGATGGCAAGACGGTCCTCTATGATGGCCGTACCGGTGAACCCTTCGAGAACCGCGTAACGGTTGGCTGCACCTACTTCCTCAAACTGCATCATCTCGTTGCCGATAAGATTCATGCGCGTTCGACTGGTCCGTACTCCCTCGTTACGCAGCAGCCGCTGGGTGGTAAAGCTCAGTTCGGTGGTCAGCGTTTCGGTGAGATGGAGGTTTGGGCCCTCGAGGCATACGGTGCCGCTTACACGCTGCAGGAAATCCTGACGGTTAAATCCGATGATGTTGTCGGACGTGTCAAAGCTTATGAAGCTATCGTCAAGGGCGAAAACATTCCGGAACCGGGTGTACCGGAATCCTTCAAGGTTCTCATCAAAGAGCTTCAGTCTATCGGGCTCGATATCAAAGTTCTCAATGAGGATGCTAAGGAAATCTCGCTTTTGGACGAGGATGATGATGAAGATATCAACAAGACGGCCAAGGATCTTGATCTTGACGTCGCCGGCGTTGATCCGAATAAAGAAGGCGCAGCTGCCTCGCAGACGACTGGTGCTGATTCCTACGATGAAGGTGCTCCGTCTGATGATGAAAAGCCGGACGACATCATTGCCGACATCGGCAGCATGGGCTCCATTGAAGGCCCGGCCGTAGACAATGCTGATGAAGGTAACGATGAGGAATAAGAAGGGAGTGTCATCTCTTTGCTGGATGTAAATAATTTTGATTCGATGCGCATCGGTCTGGCTTCTCCGGATAAGATCCGTGAGTGGTCATACGGTGAGGTCAAGAAACCGGAGACCATCAACTATCGTACGCTCAAACCAGAGCGCGATGGCCTGTTCTGCGAGCGTATCTTTGGACCGACCCGTGACTGGGAATGCCATTGCGGTAAGTACAAGCGTATCCGCTATAAGGGCATTGTCTGCGATCGCTGCGGCGTTGAAGTTACGCGTGCCAAGGTACGCCGTGAGCGCATGGGCCATATCGAGCTCGCGGCTCCGGTATCCCATATCTGGTACTTCAAAGGTATCCCGAGCCGTATGGGCCTGATTCTCGACATCTCGCCGCGAGCACTCGAGAAAGTCCTGTACTTCGCTTACTATATCGTGCTGGATCCGGGTGAGAACACGGACCTGGCCAAGAAGAGCCTGCTCTCCGAGAAAGAGTATCACGATGCTCTCGAGAAGTATGGCAACACGTTCCGCGTCGGCATGGGCGCCGAGGCCATCAAAGAGCTCCTCGACGAGCTCGACCTCGAGACCATGAGCGAATCGCTGCGTAAAGATGTCCGCACGACGTCTGGCCAGAAGAAGATTCGCGCCATCCGCCGTCTGGAAGTTGTCGAGGCTTTCCGCAAGTCTGGCAACAAGCCGTCCTGGATGATCCTCGACGTTGTTCCGGTCATTCCGCCGGAACTGCGCCCAATGGTACAGCTCGATGGTGGCCGTTTCGCAACGTCCGACCTCAATGACCTGTATCGCCGTGTCATCAACCGTAACAACCGCCTCAAACGCCTGCTGGATCTCGGTGCTCCGGACATCATTGTCCGCAACGAGAAACGCATGCTGCAGGAGGCTGTTGATGCCCTGATCGATAACGGCCGTCGCGGCCGTCCGGTTACGGGTCCGGGCAACCGCCCGCTCAAATCCCTTTCCGATATGCTCAAGGGTAAGCAGGGCCGTTTCCGTCAGAACTTGCTCGGTAAGCGCGTTGACTACTCGGGCCGTTCCGTTATCGTCGTAGGCCCGGAGCTCAAGCTCCATCAGTGCGGCCTGCCGAAGGAAATGGCTCTGGAGCTCTTCAAGCCTTTCGTCATGAAAAAGCTTGTTGCTTCTGGGGCTGCTCATAACATCAAATCGGCTAAGCGCATGGTTGAGCGCGCTCGTCCGGAGGTTTGGGATGTGCTGGAGGATGTCATCAAGGAGCATCCGGTTCTCTTGAACCGTGCCCCGACGTTGCATCGTCTCGGTATCCAGGCTTTCGAGCCGGTCCTCACCGAGGGCCGCGCCCTGAAGCTCCATCCGCTGGCTTGTACGGCATACAACGCTGACTTCGATGGTGACCAGATGGCTATCCATCTGCCGCTGTCTGCTGAGGCTCAGACGGAGGCCCGCATCCTGATGCTGGCTGCCAACCACATCCTGGCACCGAAAGATGGTAAACCAATCATCGTTCCGACCCAGGACATGGTTCTCGGTGCTTACTATCTGACCATTGTCCGCCCAGGTGCAAAGGGCGAGGGCATGGCTGTTACAGGCATTGCCGAGGCACTTCTGGCTTACCAGCAGCATGACCTTGACCTGCAGGCACAGATTACCTGCCGCATTGAGGGACATGGTCTCGTCAAGACGTCGCTGGGCCGCATGATCTTCAGCGAGATCCTGCCGCCGGAGCTGCGCTACTACTACAAAGAAAAAGATTCCGATCAGGAATGCCTGGGTATCCTCATGAATAAGAAGGAACTCGGAAAACTGGTTGCGAACTGCTATAATCACTTCGGCGCTACGAAGACCGCTGAGGTCATCGATAACGTCAAGAACCTCGGTTACCACTATGCCTGCATCGCTGGCATGACGGTTGCTATCTCCGACGTTATCGTACCGCCGAAGAAGAAGACCATCATTGCTGACACGCAGAAAATCGTCAACAAGGTTGAGCGTCAGTTCGACCGTGGTCTTATCACGGAAGAAGAGCGTTATCATAAGGTCGTCGACCTTTGGTCGGTTGCTACCGATGATGTCGCTGATGCGATGATGGACAACATGGACACCTTCAACCCGATCTTCATGATGGCTGACTCCGGTGCCCGTGGTAACAAACAGCAGATGCGTCAGCTGGCTGGTATGCGCGGTCTTATGGCTGACCCGTCTGGTAAGATCATCGACCTGCCGATCACGGCAAACTTCCGTGAAGGTCTGTCGGTATCCGATTACTTCATCTCGTCTCATGGTGCTCGTAAAGGTCTTGCTGATACGGCACTGCGTACGGCTGACTCGGGTTACCTTACCCGTCGTCTCGTCGACGTCGCACAGGATGTCATTGTCCGTGAGGAAGACTGCGATATCTCGACCCTCAACATGGTTCAGGCTCGCGCTCGTCTGGCTGAGTCCACGCTCGACGCTCTCGAGATTCTCAACGACAGCCTTATGGGCCGTCTGCTCGGTGCCGATGTCATCGACCCGGAGACCAAGGAAGTCCTCTTCACGAAGGATACGATCCTCGGCGAGGAAGAACTCCAGATCATCGGCGAGAAGAGTGTACCAGAAATCATGGTCCGTGGTTCGTCGCTGGCCTCCGAGGCTGCTATCAGCAATGCGATGATTACCGAGGCTATCTCGCTGGGTGAGCCGGATGAGGCTGCCCGCAAGAAGATCAAGGATTCGATGATCCATGAGATGAACAGCAAAGAAGTCACCCGCGATGTGGTTGACTCCGAGGGCAATGTCATCCTCGCTGCTGGCGATCATCTGGATGAAGCCAAGATCCAGGCTGTACTCGATAGCGATGCCAAGGAACTCCGTGTACGCAACAACAACGTCCGTGGTATCGAAGTCGAGGCCATCAAAGAAGGCGACGGCATCATCGAGTCGCTGGCTGAGCGCATTGTCGGTCGTGTTCTCGCTGAGAACATCGATGACCCGCAGACGGGTGAGCGCATTGCGTCCATCAACGACACGGTCAACGAAGACCTGGCAAAACGCATCGAGAAGGTACGTGACCGCGTATCGATCCGCAGCGTCCTGACCTGTAAGTCGCAGTTCGGCGTCTGCATCAAGTGCTACGGTCGTGACCTTGCCAACCAGGCTGAGGTCGAGATTGGCGAGGCAGTCGGTATCATCGCTGCTCAGTCCATCGGTGAGCCGGGCACGCAGCTCACCATGCGTACGTTCCACTCCGGTGGTGTCGCAGGTGACGATATTACCCAGGGTCTTCCGCGTGTCGAGGAGCTCTTCGAGGCTCGTAAGCCGAAACATCATGCCATCATCGCCGAGATTGAAGGCCGTGCTGAGGTCGAGGATTCCGGTAAGGGCATGCGCAAGGTAACGATTGTTCCGGACGAGGGCGAGGCTCGTGAATATGCTATCCCGTATGGTGCCCGCATGGCAGCCAAGCAGGGTATGCATCTGAAACCGGGTGACAAGCTCACGGAAGGTTCCATCAACCCGCACGACATCCTGCGCGTTTGCGGCCTGCAGGCTACGCAGCGTTACCTCGTATACGAAGTACAGAAAGTATACAAATCCCAGGGTGTTGAAATCAACGATAAGCACATCGAGGTCATGGTCCGCCAGATGCTTCACAAAGTGAAGATCGAGGAATCCGGCAGCACGGATTTCCTGCCGGGCGAGTACATCGATATCAATTCCTTCGAGAGTGCCAATACGAAGGCTATCGAGGAAGGCGGCGAGCCGGCTGTGGCTAAGCCGATCCTGCTCGGTATCACGAAGGCATCGCTGGCTACGGATTCCTTCATGTCCGCTGCATCGTTCCAGGAGACGACGCGTGTCCTGACGGATGCTGCCATCAAGGGCAAGGTCGATCCGCTGATTGGTCTGAAGGAGAACGTCATCATCGGTAAACTCATCCCGGCTGGTACGGGCATGAGCCGTTATCGCAACCTCAAGATTGTCGATAACGATCCGAAACCGGCTCCGGAGGAACCGGCTGAGGAAAGTGCTGAGGCTGAAGCATAAGCTTTCAAATAGAAAAGAGGAAATCATCCGTGATGGGTGATTTCCTCTTTTTTAGTGCGTGTTGCGGTATTCGCGGGGGGAGCATTTGAACATTTCCTTGAAGGCGCGGGAAAAGGTTGAGTAATCGGCAAAGCCGACTTCGCTGGCTATCTGGGCAATCGGCAGGTCGCTGCGCAGCATATCACGGGCCAGCAGCAGGCGTTTGCTGCGGATGTACTGATGGAGCGCATAGCCGGTATCGGCCTTGAACTTGCGCATCAGATAGAACTTGCTCGTATAGGTATGGGCCGCGAGCGCGTCGATGCTGAGTTCCTCGGCCAGATGCTGATTGACATAGGCGAGGACTTCTTGGATCTTGGGATCGTAGGTGGCGTTTTCGAGACCAGCGAGTTCATGCCCTTCAAGCAGGCGGTTGATGAGGATCATGAATTCGATGAACAGGATTTCCGTGTAGAGTCCATTGGCGAAGCCTTCGCCATGAGCTGTCTTGGCGAGCTTGTCCATATGGAACAGCAGGTCATGGCTCGTGCCTGGTGCCTGATGCATGACGCTGGCGGTTTCCCGGGCCTGGACAAAACAGTGGGCAAGATCCGTGTGCTCAGGATCTTGGGCCTGCCAGCGTTCGAGGAAGCTCGGCGATACATAGATGACGATGCGCTCGTAGTCGGCCGAGCCTGGCAGGAAGACAGGCCGATGGATTTCACCAGCCGAGACGAAGACGATGTCGCGGGCCGTCAGGTGATAGGTCTTGCCTTCGATGACGTAATCGACATTGCCCCCCAGGAACAGGATGACTTTATGGAAATCATGATAGTGGAAGGGGATTGGCTTCAGCGTTGGGTCTTTCAGGCGAAAGACCCGAAAGTCGCTGGCAAGATAGCCTTTTTTCTCATAATCACTCACAGCACAGGCTCCTTTCATCTGCAAATGGATATATTGCTAGTATAGTACAGTTTTTGCAATATATAAAGCATAATTTGTGATTTTATTGCAAATCAAACCTTGCTATAATAAAACCATAGAATTTGAGAAAACGCTCATAAGAGCATGACGTTAGAAAGGCCGGTGACAGAGATGATGTTGGTTCGCAGCTATCTGGTGGAGGATAAAGAAATCATGGTACTTGATGGAACGGCAGGCTACATGCCGGGCGAAGCGGCAATCCGCCTGCTCACCAGCCGCCAGGGCGTGGGAGCTGACCGCGTGCTCGTATTCACGGGAACCCAGGAGATTCCTTCGTTCACGGCCTTTAACAGAGACGGTGTACGTGAAGAGCTCACGGCTGCTGATTACCGCGTACTGTCTCATACCAAAGTGAATTTCGAGATTCGCCTGACCGACTGCTTTGTCGGCCGCATGCGTGAGGCTGATGCAGTGGACGAAACTGCTGCCTGCTGAAATCTACGGATAGATAGGCTTCCTCTCAGCTGAGGAGGTCTATTTTTTTGCTCATTTTACCGATATTAAAGAACTTCCAAGGCTCCTTTAAATGAATTTAAAGAATAAAGGCACAAAATAATACCTGTATTTATGCGTATGTCATGGTTGTTCTTTTATTGGGAGGGTATTTATGTTTTCCATGATTGTGCTGGCAATACCAGTAATTATTCTATTCGTCATTATCTTTGCAGCGATTACGATGATGTATGTGAAGGCGTCGCCGAATCGGGCCATCATCTTGTCGGGCCTGCGCAGGGAGCCGCGCTTCCTCATCGGACAGGGCGGTATCAAGATCCCGGCTTTGGAGCGTGCTGACTATCTGTATTTGGGGCAGATTTCCGTCGATATCAAGACGGGGCAGTCAGTGCCGACGAATGATTTCATCAACGTGCGTGTCGATGCCGTGGCCAAGGTGGCCGTGGCCAAAGATATCGAGGGGCGCAAGATTGCGGCGCTGAACTTCCTCAACATGAACCCTGAGGAAATCGCTGTGAGTCTGCAGGATTCCCTTGAAGGTAACATGCGTGAAATCATTGGCACGCTGGATCTCAAGGACATCAACACCGACAGGGATTCTTTCTCGGATCAGGTGGTCAGCAAGGCTTCGAAGGATATGCGTAACCTCGGTATCGACATCATCTCGTGCAATATCCAGAATGTCACCGATGATAACGGCTTGATCGTTGACCTTGGTGCTGACAATACGGCCAAGATCAAGAAGGATGCGGCAATTTCCCGCGCCCAGGCTGAGCGCGATGTGGCGATTGCCCAGGCGGCAGCGTCGAAGGAATCCAATGACGCCAAGGTCAAAGCCGAGCTCGAGATTGCTCAGCGCCAGACTGACCTTGCCATCCGCAAAG
This sequence comes from Selenomonas sp. GACV-9, assembly GCA_900116485.1. Taxonomy (GTDB): domain Bacteria; phylum Bacillota; class Negativicutes; order Selenomonadales; family Selenomonadaceae; genus Selenomonas_A; species Selenomonas_A ruminantium_G. The sequence goes on along the minus strand of FPAX01000027.1, from coordinate 1,074 downwards.
CTGAGCTGCAGAAACAGTCGGATATCAAGCGTGCTGAGGCTGATGCTGCTTATGAGATCCAGAATCAGGAGCAGCAGAAATCGATTCAGACGGCTACGGTCAATGCCGAAATCGCTAGGACTGAGCGCGAGCAGGAACTCAAACAGAAACAGGTTGCTGTCCGTGAGCAGGAACTGGCGGCAGAAATCCAGAAAAAGGCCGATGCCGATAAATATGCCATCGAGGTACAGGCGCAGGCAGAACTTGCAAAGCAGCAGCGCGATGCAGAGGCACGGCTCTACATCCAGCAGAAAGAGGCTGAGGCACAGAAAGCACAGGCTGAGGCCAAGAAATATGCGATGGAGCAGGAGGCAGCTGGTATCAAGGCCAAAGGTGAAGCAGAAGCTGCGGCCATCCGGGCCAAAGGTGAGGCAGAGGCTGCAGCGATGGACAAGAAGGCTGAGGCTATGAAGAAATACGGCAAGGCCGCCATGGCCCAGATGGCCATCGAAATCCTGCCGCAGGTAGCTGCCGAGATTGCTAAGCCCCTCACGGCTATCGACAAGATCTCGATCATCGGCGGCGGTGAAGACGGCGCATCCGTCGGACCTATCGCGGGCAATGTACCGCTGGTATTGGCCAAGACGTTCCAGTCGGTTAAGGAAAGCACGGGGGTAGATCTCGCCGACATTATGCGCAGCGAGTCATACGATGCGAAAGTCACGCGCAATGTCAATGTGACGGGGGATACGACGCCGGAGGAAACGGCTAAGATGGTGGCCGTGGCGAAGGCGCTTGACGAAAAAAATAAATAAATTGCAGTTTGTCTGTTAGTTCGAGATTACAATAAGCGTGATACACCTCAGCTTGGGTGAGGGTGGGTGCACTTTTTCTCCGCTCCGCTAAATGACCCGCGCTGGTGTTTAAGTACGTATTTAGTTACATGCGCCGGGCAGGCCAGCGGCGCGCCAATACATCTTGACATTCTAGCTGGTACCTACCGCGTGCCATCCCTCACTGCGTTCGGGCAATCGCTCCGTCTGCGAAGAAAGTGTACCCACCCTCGCCCTCTGATATGTGGGTACAAGCCTGTTC
>FPAX01000001.1 GCA_900116485.1 Selenomonas sp. GACV-9 | reverse complement strand
TAATAAGTCGAGGGCTTAACTTAAGCAGGGCGTTATGCTTGAAGGAGCAAAGCGACGCGCAAGCATTTACGCATCGCTTATGCAAAATTCACGAAGTGAATTTTACGTTCCTATAAAAATGAACAAGCATAGCAAGCCAGTCCTGAAATAGTTCGTAACAAACACATCGCATTTCTTCTGTATAGTTTTGAGTGGACATAGTTCATTCAACAGAATATCTGGTGACGCTGGCTATGTGGTTCCACCTGTTCCCATACCGAACACAGTAGTTAAGCACATATACGCCGAAAGTACTTGTCTGGAGACGGACTGGGAGGATAGGGAGTTGCCAGTTAAGTGAAAAGACATCCGTTTGCGGGTGTCTTTTTTTCTTTTGTTATGTTATAATACACTTTGTGACTATTACTAAATTGGGGATTCGCAGTTATGAGCAATGTATATGTTTTGGTAGAGCATTTCTACGAAAGCGATTTCAACTATGATATGATCTTGCCTCAAAATGTTATAGAGAAATACCTGCGCCGTAAGGCCTGGCAGGGGGCTGGTGATGAGGAGCTCAAGCAGATATGGGAGATTGTCTCGCTGATGGTTTCCTATGTGGAGCAGCTGCACCTGTATTCGTTAGGCTCGTTGACCATCAATGACCTGCATGAGGTGATTTATCGCTATGCCCAGGATGACAAGGAATGTCTTCTGGATGAACTTTCAGTAATGAAGTTAGTTGCGCATATTGAAGATTTCCTCATCTTTTGGTCGAAAAATGGCTCAAAAGAGGATTGGCGTTCATTCATGGACGATGTGAAGAAATCCTTTTATGTGCAGAATCATTTCGTCATGCCACCACGCCGTATGCAGGACGAATTTTATAGTTCCCTCGAACATCAGGAAGAAGTTTCTGATGAGGATATGCAGCAGCTGAATCAGATGATGGATGCCTTGCTGCATCGCATGGATGATTTCTTTCAGCAGCCTGCCTACCGGCCCGATATGGACCGGGCGATGCTGATGTTTGTGGGGCCTGATGGCGACACCTATCATCGGCTGCCGGAAGAGGAGATGCAGTCTTTCTGGATTGGTTTCTGGGACTTCTTCTTATTTGACTATCATATGCTCGAAACTGATGAAACGGCAATCCGATTCTACTATCGCTTGGAAAAGGAGCGGCTCTCAGCTGCTGAATGCGATATTCTGCTTGATTTGATGCAGGCGAAATTTGGCATCTATTCGATTGATTATTACGATGTTGATTTTGTTTCCTGCCATAATCTGCTTACGGATGAGCCGATTGAGCTGCCTATGCCGGCCATGATGGATGGTGTAGTTGATGGCTGTCTCTTGTATGGCCACGTCCATAGCAAGGGCGTCATGATGCTCAATTATGTGACAATCCTTCCGGCCAGCCGCAAGCTGCAGCGACGCATGCGGCAGGAGATATTCAAGCAGTATGAGCTCTTCAAGTGCCAGCAGCCAGAGGCTCCTTTGGAGGCATTCTTGCTGCGTGAGGCAGCGGCTGTGCGTCATACGATGAACATCCTTGCACATTTTGCCCAGCTCAATGTTGTTCCGAATCATGTGGTCAAGCCGCAGGAATTTGTTGGTGATGTGATCTGGCAGTTGTCGGAGGAAGACCGGCGGGCACTGGTCCGATTTTCGTTGAAGTTCGGCCTCAGTAAATTTTCTGCGCAGCTGATCTGCAAACTGTTTGCCGATTATATTGCTGCTTTGGGGGAAGACTATGAGAATGTCGATAAATCGGTGCTGGTTACGGCTGTTTTCTTGAAATTTGCCGAGATTAATGGCTCAGATGTGGCGGCAATCCCCGAAATCGTAAAATTCCTCGGGACGTCTTCGGACGATGTATTTGCTTGCATGGATGATATGCGGATAAGGCTTGATACCTTCCGGTTTGATCCGCGTTATCTGACAGAGGAAGGTTTTATCCGCTCCCTGTATTGGGAATAATATGTATTGCCTTTGACTGGAGGTGTACGGAATGGACGACAAGAATTCACAGGTTCGTGTTATGTCGAATTCTGAGAGCAATGACTATGATGGTGTGACCATCGATGAACATACAGGCGAAGAAGAAACGCCGAAGCAGGATCCGTATCAACGGATCACCTTCCACACGATGGGGTGGAAGGATCTGTTCTTCAGCAATTCTACCTGGCTCACGCGATTGGCAGTTGTGCTCGTAATATTGGCTGTGGCAGGCATCTTCATCTTTGCGGTTATGCCAGTGCTGCTGGTTCTTGCAGGCGTGGGAATCGTGGCGTGGCTATTGATGAATCTGTTTTTTCACTAAGTATTATAGAAACAAAAAACAGGCTGTTTGACAGCCTGTTTTTTTTGTTCTATATGTTTGCAATCAGATGCGGAATTTCGTTTTGATGCGTTCCACAGCGCGCAGGGTGTTTTCACGATTGCCGAAAGCGGTGAGACGGAAGTAACCTTCACCGCAGGGGCCAAAGCCTGCGCCCGGCGTGCCGACGATGTTGACTTCAGTGAGCAGCTTGTCAAAGAAGTCCCACGATGGCATATCGTTAGGCGTCTTGAGCCAGATATACGGTGCATTGATACCGCCGTAGGCCGTGATGCCAGCTGTTTCGAGACCTTCGCGGATGATGCGGGCATTTTCCATGTAGTAGCCGACGAGCTCTTTGACCTGCTGCTGACCATCTGGGGTGTAGATGGCAGCTGCACCACGCTGGACGATGTAGGCCGTACCGTTGAACTTCGTCGTGTGACGGCGGTTCCAGAGTTTGTTGAACTCTACAAGCGTGCCATCAGCAGCCCGGCCTTTGACCGTTTTCGGAATGATGGTATAGCCGCAGCGCGTGCCGGTAAAACCAGCGGTCTTGGAGAAGGAGCGGAACTCGATAGCGACGTCCTTAGCGCCTTCAATCTCATAGATGGAACGGGGAACATCATCTTCTGTGATATAGGCAGCATAAGCGGCATCAAAGAGGATGACAGACTGATTTTCACGGGCATAGTCAACCCATTTCTTGAGCTCAGTGCGGGAAAGCGTCGTGCCCGTCGGGTTGTTCGGGCAGCAGAGGTAGATCATGTCAACGCGTTCTTTAGGCAATGCCGGCGCAAAATTGTTGCTGGCGTCGCAGGGCAGGTAAGTCACGCCCTCGAAGTGGCCATCTGCCTTCAGCGTCCCAGTGCGGCCCGCCATGACGTTGGTATCCAGGTAGACCGGATAAACAGGGTCAGTGATGGCGACTTTGTTGTTGAGACCAAAGATTTCCTGGATGTTGCCGCAATCGCTCTTGGAACCATCGCTGACGAAAATCTCATCGGAATCGATATGGATACCGCGCTGGGTATAGTTATGCTCGATGATGGCATCTGTCAGGAAAGAATAACCCTGTTCGGGACCATAGCCGCGGAATGTATCAGCATTGGCAAGTTCGTCGACGGCCTTGTGCATGGCCTCGATGCAGGCTGCGGGCAGCGGCTGGGTGACATCACCAATACCGAGACGGATGATATCTGCCTCTGGATGTGCTTCCTTGAATGCTGCCACGCGGCGGCCGATTTCGGCGAAGAGATAGCTGCCTGGTAATTTCAGATAGTTATCGTTAATAGATGCCATAAATAAAACCTCCTGAAGTATGTGTTTACTAATATAACTTTTTAGCATATTATAACATATTAATATGCATTCTCAATAAATTTTTTTTTTATTTTTTTATGGTTTGAAAGAGTTTGCGTATCTGTAAACGAAAATGATTAATAACGGTTAATATTAAATAAATAGCATAAATTATTAAATATTTTTATAATAAATAGTATTTACTTATGAAAATGCTTTGTAGTATAATAAGCAAGGGTTTGGACTGATTGTATCATAGTTGGCACTTTTCTGAATAGTTGATAAAATATTTTTTATGGAAGCAGGAAATATTGCAAGTATGAAGAATTTATATGCCAAGGGGGATTCGATACAATCAATCTGAATGTTGTGTCGGTCTTATCTATTGGGTTAAGAATGGGAGCTTGACAGACATTAGGTAAGGCAATGGGCACAGAAGAGTTTTTGTGTTTATTTTTTTTAGGAAGGGGAGTTTTCACTATGGAAATGCTTCTTGGTTTTCTGGTGTTGCTCGCATGCTTGATTGTTGGTGTGCGTCATGGCGGCATCGGGCTGGCTGTTGTCAGTGCCATCGGTCTTATCATCTTTACGTTTGTATTCGGCTATAAGCCAGGCAAACCGCCGGTTGATGTAATGCTCACCATCATGGCGGTCGTTACCTGCGCGGGCTTCCTGCAGACGTCTGGTGGTCTTACGGTCATGCTCAAATACGCAGAGAAATTCCTGCGCAGCAACCCGAAACGCATCACGCTGTATGCACCAATCACCACCTGGCTGCTGACGATTCTCTGCGGCACGGGTCACGTTGTTTACACGATGTTCCCGATCATCTATGATATTGCCATCAAAGAAGGCATCCGTCCGGAGCGTCCGATGGCAGTAGCATCTGTTTCCTCGCAGATGGGTATCAGCGCATCGCCGGTATCCGTTGCCCTGGTTGGTTTCATCGGTTTCTTCTCGGCTGCTGGCCTGCCGTATACGGTATTGAACCTGCTCATGGTTTCGATTCCGGCTACGTTGTGCGGTGTAATCGTTGCTGCTATGTACAGCTATTCCCGCGGTAAGGATCTGGAAGATGATCCGGAGTTCCAGGAACTTATCAAAGATCCGGAAGCTAAAGAGTACGTTTTTGGTGATACGGAAAGTCTCATCGATAAAGATCTCCCGTCTTCGTATTATCATGCAATGTATATCTTCTTCATCGGTATCATCGTTATCGCGTTCCTCGGCAACAACCCGCAGCTCCTGCCGCATTTCCCGAATGCTAAGGGTGTCATGAAGGCAATTTCCATGACGACGGTCATCCAGATGATCATGCTGTTCATGGGTGCCATCATTCTCTTCACTTGCAAGATCAAGGCAAAAGATGTTGGCAACAGCCAGGTATTCCGTTCTGGTCTGGTTGCAGTCATCTCGGTATACGGCGTTGCCTGGATGGCAGATACGTACTTCTCCAACCATATGGCATTCCTCAAGGAAGTCCTTGGTTCGGCTGTACAGACCTATCCGTGGGCATATGCACTGATTGCCTTCTTCACTTCGAAACTCGTTAACTCGCAGGCAGCTGCTGTATCTATCGTTGTCCCGATGGCTTTGGGTATTGGCACCGATCCGGTTGTCATCATTTCCTTCATCTCGGCAATCTATGGTTACTTCTTCCTGCCGACTTATCCGTCTGACCTTGCCTGCATCGGTTTTGACCGTTCGGGTACGACGAAGATTGGTAAATACATCCTCAACCACAGCTTCATGATCCCAGGTCTGCTGGGCGTATTCACGGGCTGCTGCGTTGGCTATGTATTGGCACATATTCTCTACTAAGCAATTCGCTAGAGACAATGAAAAAGATGACATCAGCGATGTCATCTTTTTCTACTATATGGAGCTTTTAGGAGGTGCAGGCTTTGATGAAAGAATATGAATTTCACTATGGACATGGAACTAAGTCGTTCCAGCTGGATGAAACGAAAGTATTGAAAGTGATTGAGATGCCGAAGGTCGAGCCGCTGACGGATGTTGCGCAGGCGGTACTGGAAGCTGTATATCATCCTATCGGCCAGGCGCCTATCGATAAGGTCATAAAGCCAGGGGATACGGTTACATTCATTTGCAATGACCCTACGCGCGTGGCCAACAGCTTTGATTTCATGCCGGTACTGGTCAATGAACTGAACCGGCTCGGGGTGCCCGATGAGAATATGCAGATCGTATTTTCGCTGGGCACGCACCGCCTGATGACTCAGGAGGAAATGGAAGAGGGCGTTGGCAAGGAGGTTGCCAGCCGTCTGAAGATGTTCAACAGTGACTGCAATGTGCCCGAGGACTTCGAATACTTTGGCACGACGAGCCGGTTTACGCCAGTGCTGATCAACAAGCATATTTGCCATAGTGATCATGTCATATTGACCGGAACAATAGTCCATCATTATTTCAGTGGCTATGGTGGTGGCCGTAAGGCTGTCTTGCCAGGTTGTGCGGCGATGGAGACTGTCCGCAAGAACCACAGTTTCATGATGGATCCCAATGCGGGTCTTGGCCGTACGGAGGGCAATCCGGTCTATGAGGATCAGATGGAAGGCGTAGCTTTGTGGGCAAAAGGGCGCAGCGTCATCTTATTCAATGCGATCCTCGATGCTGAGCATCGTTTCCTGCGCATCTTTGCCGGTGATTACATCAAGGCTCATCAGGAAGCTTGCAAGTTTGTCGATGAAGTATATGGCGTGCCCATCAAGCAGCAGGCCGATATCACCATTGCCAGCTGTGGCGGCTATCCGAAGGATATCAATGTCTATCAGATGCAGAAGACGATGGATAATGCAGTGCTGGCTACGCGCCAGGGTGGCGTTGTCATCCTGCTGGCAGAATGCGAGGAGGGCAGCGGCAGCAAGGTCCTCGAAGAGGCCTGCCGGGAGCTCAAGACTGCTGATGCGATTGAGGCCAAGCTCAAGGAACGTTTCGTGATTGGCGCCAATAAGGCGTATGCAGTCACAAGGCTCACGAAGAAGGCACATTTTATCCTCGTTACGGGGCTGGACAGACAGCTGGCTAAGGACATGTTGTTTGCCGGTGCCGTGGATACGGTTGCGGAGGCTCTGCAGCTGGCCAGCCAGTATGTAGGTGATGATCCGAAATATATCTTGATGCCAACGGGAAGCCTGACGGTTCCGCTTTTGGCATGACAGCAAAAAAGTTGGCTGTGACAAATGGGAGATTGTCACAGCCAACTTTTTAATGTTCGTGTTTCTTTTTGAGCAAATCCTTGCAGAAGTCAATGAAGGATTGCGCAGCCTTGGAGATATAGCGATCTTTTTTCCAGGCAAGTCCGACATCGACAAAAATCGGATCAGATAATGGGATAGCCTTGACACCCGGTGTGTCTTCGACTACCATATCAAGGAGGAATGCAACACCAACGCCGCTGGCCACGAGGCCCTTGAGCGTGATGACCTGATTGGATTCCAGCACGATGTTTGGCGTGATGTTTTCGGCCTTCATCTTGGTCAGGATAGTCTGGCGCAGGAAGGACCCTTCCTTCATCATGACGACATTGGCATCGGCAACATCCTGCAGCGAAAGGGATTTCTTTTTCGCGAGCGGGCTGTCTTCTGGTACGCAGCAGACGACCTGATTCTTCGACATCGGCAGGAGCTGCAGATGGTTGGAAGCGCCCGAGATGATGATGATGCCGAAGTCAAGTTCATCACGTTCGAGTTGCTCGCGAATCGACATCGAACCTTCCTCGTGCATGAAGATGTCAAGATGGGAATAGCGGCGCTGGAAGCTCGAGAAAATCTTCGGGAACAGGTACGCACCCATCATCGGTGGGATACCAATCTTGATGGTACCTTTCTGTAGCTGTTTGTAGTCATTGACTTCAAGGACCGCATCTTGGATGTTGCGCAGGGCAAGTTCGACGCGATTCAGGAAGACAGCGCCCTCGGGGGTGAGAGACAGCTGCTTTTGGCTGCGGTCAAAGAGCTGGATGCCAAGCTCAGCTTCCAGTTTCTTGATGGCCACGGTAATGTTTGGCTGAGAGACACGGAGCCGTTCGGCAGCCCGGGTGATATTTCGCAGGCGGCTTGCCATCTGGAAATATTCAAGTTGTCGTAATTCCATGTTATCGCTTCTTTCTGTATAAACTAGTCTTATCTCCCTCTTATTATATCATATTTCTGACAAATATATGATATGATAATGAAAATTTATCATAAAAAATATATTTTTTTTAGCAGGAGGAGAGTAGGATTTTTGGCGTTTGCATGGAATTATATAAGTGTGTAGTAGTAGATGTAGCGAGATTTGGGATTTCATTCCAAGGAATCAATGGAAGATAATGGAAGAAATAGGGGGGCTTTTATTTTGGAAATTTCAACAGTCATAGGTGCGGTCGGTGGTCTTATCTCCGTATTCGTAGGTATGATCATAAAAGGTGCACCGATTAGCTCACTGAATAACCCGGCAGCATTCCTTATCATCATTTGCGGTACTTTCTCCTGTTTGTTTACAGCCTTCAATATGAATCAGCTGAAAAAGTTGCCTGGGCTGATCAAGATGGTATTCTTCAAACCGGCACTTCATGAAAAGGCAGAACTCTTGAGTCTCTTCATTGAGCTTTCGCAGATTGCCCGTCGTGAAGGTATCCTGGCTTTGGAGAGCAAGGTACAGGATATTGATGATCCGTTCTTTCGCACAGGTTTGAGCATGGTTATCGATGGTATGGATCCTGATTTCGTTGGCGATGTACTCGATGCAGAGCTGGCTGTCATGCAGGAACGTCACTCCGAGGGCCGTGCTATGCTGGAGCAGGCTGGTCTGTACGCGCCGACCCTTGGTGTATTGGGCGCCGTTATCGGTCTTATCGCAGCACTGGGTAACCTGAACGACGTCAATAAACTGGGTCATGCTATTGCAGCAGCATTCGTTGCTACGATTCTCGGTATCTTTACCGCATATGTTGTTTACCTGCCGATGGCTAACAAGCTGAAACTCTTGTCCAAGGCAGAGGTCAGTGAAAAGCGCATGATTATCGAGGGCATCCTGTCTCTGCAGGCCGGCGACTCGCCGACGCAGATTGAGGCTAAGCTGATGGTATTCATTCCGCAGTCTGAGCGTGAAGGCTTGAAGAAGGAGTGATTTGATGGCTAGAAAGAAACATGAAGCGCCTCATGAAGAACATGAAGGTGAGCCGTGGCTCCTGCCGTATTCTGACCTCATGACGCTCTTGTTGGCTCTCTTCATCGCCCTGTTCGCTATTTCACAGACAGACCAGAAAAAGATGGCGGAACTCTCACAGGCTTTCAGTTCGGCGTTCAATATGGGCGGCCCCTCGTTCTTTAACCAGATGGGACCGAATGTTGGCCGCCGGGCAGAGATGCCATCCGACGAGGATAAAGGTAATCACGCCTATCTGGCTGAGAATCAGCAGCTCGAGGAACTCCAGAAGAAAATGCAGGAATATATCGAGCAGAATCAGCTTGATGAGCAGCTCAGCACACAGCTCAGTGAAGAAGGGCTGATGATTCGCATCAAGGAACGGGCACTGTTCCCTTCGGGGTCGGCACAGCTGGTGGGACAGGCACAGTCAATCATTCCGGTGGTAGCCGGGCTGTTGGGGTCTGTACCGGAGCGCGTGGTCGTATCGGGACATACGGATAATGTTCCCATCAATACGGCGCAGTTCCCTTCTAACTGGGAGCTCAGCTCGACGCGTGCGATGAACTTCATGAAGGCACTTTTGGCAAGCAATCCTTCGATGAATCCGGCACGGTTCAGCGCTATCGGCTATAGCGAATATCGCCCGATTGCGGACAACAAGACTGATGCAGGGCGGCAGCAGAACCGTCGTGTCGAGGTGTTCATTGCCCGTACGTATCGGTTCAATCCAGAGGAAAAGAGTGCCAGCGCGTCTGACACGGGAGCTGATGGAATGCCTACCAGTGGCACGACGAACAATATCCCAGCGACCGCTGGTTCTGCAGGTAGTTCGATTGCAGGAACTTCATATTGATTTTGGCAAGCCGGCTTACGAGTCGGCTTGTTTGTTGTATAATGGTAGTTGAGGTGATAGGAAGTTGATACGGGGCATAGGAACAGACATCGTTGAGGTGGAACGGGTTCGCAAGGCAATCGCAAATCCGAGGTTTTGCGAGCGGGTGTATACAGCGGCTGAACGGCAGTATTGTGACAGCCGGGGCGCGCAGCAGGCTGAGAGCTATGCCGCGCGGTTTGCGGGCAAGGAGGCCGTGCTCAAGGCCTTTGGAACAGGGCTGCGGGAGGGCACTTTGCAGGATATTGAGATCCTGCCTGATGCGTTAGGATGCCCGCAGGTTGAGTTGACCGGTCATTTTGCGGGGCTGGCGAAAGAGCGGCGGATTGATCGGGTGTGGATCTCGCTGAGTCATACGAAGAATTATGCGACGGCACAATGTGTGATGGAGGAACAGTCATGAAGGTAGCATTCAAGGCGCAGATGCGCAATATCGATAAGATGGCGGCAGAAAAATATGGACTGCCGACAGTCGTGCTGATGGAAAATGCCGGCCATAGGACGGCAGAAATCATGGAGAAGATACTTGCCGGTGTAGCGGGCAGGAATCTCTGTGTGCTGGCCGGCAGCGGCAACAATGGCGGTGATGCCCTCGCAGTAGCGCGTCACTTGCAGAATATGGGAGCGAAAGTCAAGGTGTTCCTAGCGGGGGAAATGGCGCATTTTTCGCAAGCAACGGCGGCTATGCATAAGGCACTCATGGCAATGGGGGTGGAGATGCATGTGCTGGAGAGTGATCGCGATTGGGACAGATTGCATTTTGCTTTGAAATTTACTGATGGTATCGTGGACGGTATACTTGGTACGGGATTTGAAGGCGAGTTGCGCAAGAAGACCTTGCGGCTCATCGAAGAGGTAAATGAAGCCGCCAAACCGGTGCTGGCAATCGATGTGCCGAGCGGTGTGGAGGCTGATACGGGCAGGATTCCGAGTGTAGCTGTGCATGCGACGGCTACGCTGGCACTTGGCTTGCCCAAAATCGGACAGCTGCTCAGCCCGGGGGCAGATGTGACGGGGCAGCTGTTTGTGGATGACATTGGGATTCCGGTTGGATTATTGCAGCAGGAAGAAATTAAGCAGGCGCTGCTTGATGATGCGATGGCGGCAGGACTTTTGCCGCCGCGCAGCCGTGCAGCGCATAAGGGCAGCTGCGGGCGCATTCTCGTGGTAGCTGGCTCGCATGGCATGACAGGTGCCGCGGTACTGGCCGCATCGGCGGCACTGCGGGCAGGTGCGGGCATCGTGACGCTGGCCGTGCCGCAGAGCGTCCATGATATTCTGGAGACAAAGCTTACGGAAGTCATGACGGTGCCACTGACCGAGACAGCTGAGGGCATCCTAGGCGGCGAGCAGGCTTTAGCGCAGCTGTTGTCGCTGGCCGAATCATATGATGCGGTGCTCATTGGGCCGGGGCTCGGACGGGCAGTCGAAACAATGGAGCTTGTCCGCCTCTTTGCGGCGAAGGTCCAGAAGCCGCTATTGCTCGATGCTGATGCAATTTATGCGTTCAGCCGTCAGCCCGATGACCTTGCCCGTTTGCCCCAGGTGCCGGTGCTTACGCCGCATCTTGGTGAGATGGCAGGGCTGCTTGGTGTCACGGTGCCGGAACTTAGGGAATCATTGCTGCCCATCGTGCGCGAGGCGGCGGCAGAATATCAATGCGTGTTTGTGGTCAAGAGCGAATGCACGTTGGTGGCTTATCCAGATGGCGATGCATTCTTTACGACTAAGGGCAACGCAGGGATGGCAACGGCTGGCAGTGGCGACGTGCTGGCGGGGACGATTGCCGGACTCATGAAACAGACCGAAAGCGCGTTGGCACCGCTGCTCGGCGTTTACTTGCATGGCCTGGCTGGCGATCTGGCTGCTGAGCAGAAAGGCGAATCCTTGATTGCCTCGGATATCCGTGAACATTTGCCAGCGGCCCGGATGAAATTGCGGGAAATACAGCTTAAATGATAAACGAATGTGCGCACAAGAAATACGTAAATAAAAAAATGATGCAGGAAATGGATAAAACGACACTTTACATATTGACATCTGTATAGCCTAGGACTAGAATATAGTTACTTTGATAAAGAAAAGGGGCATGAACATGGCAAAGGTAAATGTTGACTGGACGAATCTCGGATTCAGCTATCAGCCGATTACGAAACGTTATGTAGCAAACTACAAAGATGGCAAATGGGGCAAGGGCGAGCTTACGGAAGACGCCAATGTCGTTATTAATGAGTGCGCTGGCATCCTGCAGTATTGCCAGGAGGTATTTGAAGGTCTTAAGGCGTATAAGACGAAAGATGGCAAGGTAGTAACCTTCCGTCCGGACATGAACGCTAAACGCATGGTGGATTCGGCAAAACGCCTGGTAATGCCGCCGGTTCCTGAGGAGATGTTCCTCGAAGCTGTCGATCAGGTCGTCAAGGCCAACGAGGATTGGATCCCGCCATATGAGACGGGCGGTGCGCTTTACCTGCGTCCGTATATTTTTGCAACGGGCCCGGTCATCGGTGTCAAACCAGCTGATGAGTATCAGTTCCGCCTGTTTGGTACGCCGGTTGGTTCCTACTTCAAGAATGGTATCAAGCCGATCACGATCTGTGTCAGCGACTTTGACCGTGCAGCCCCGCACGGTACGGGCAACATCAAAGCTGGCCTTAACTATGCCATGAGCCTTCATCCATACATCCTGGCCCATGAGAACGGCTATGATGAGAATATGTATCTCGATGCGGCAACCCGCACCTATGTAGAAGAGACGGGCGGCGCTAATTTCTTGTTCGTCACGAAGGACAACAAGATCGTCACGCCGAAATCCGATTCTATCCTGCCGTCAATCACGCGCCGCTCGCTGGTCACGTTGGCTGAGAAACTTGGTTACACAGTTGAGCATCGTCCGGTCAAGTTCACGGAGCTCAAGGACTTTGCTGAGGCTGGCCTCTGTGGTACGGCTGCTGTCATCTGTCCGGTAGGCAAAGTTGTCAACCACGGCGAGGAAATCTGTTTCCCCAGTGGCATGGATGAGATGGGCCCGGTACTTACCAAGCTCTACAATGAACTCCGTGGCATCCAGATGGGTACGATTGAGGCACCGGAAGGGTGGATTCGCGAAATCAAATAAATCGTTGTTTTTGACAAAGAAGACCTGCTGTTTTATGGCAGGTCTTTTTGTTTTTCAGATAGTTTTGAGACTTTGGCACTAAAATTTTTTAGCGGTAACAAGGATTTCTTTACAAGTAACACGAATAGTTTTTATAATAGGGAGTCAAGGTAGTTTTTAGGGAGTTTTGTTTATGCCGTTTGATATAACAGTGCCAATACAATTTCATGGAATCTTGTCGACCATCGGCTGGTTCGACATCATTGATATCCTGATTGTGGCAGTGATACTTTATAAGATTTATGTGATGCTGAAAGATACACGGGCCATCACATTGGTCAAGGGTGTGCTGGTGCTGCTGGTGGTCACACTGATCTGCAGTTGGTTTGAGCTGCATGTCATCTCGTGGTTGCTGCAGAAGACCGTGACGCTCTTATTTGTGGCGCTGCCAATCGTGTTCCAGCCAGAGCTGCGGCGGGCGTTGGAGCATTTGGGGCAGGGATCTTTCCTGGGAGCATCAACCCTTTTGAATGATGAGCAGGCCCGCTCCGTGGTTCATGAGCTCACCAAGGCCGTCAAGCAGTTGGCGGCGACGAAAACAGGTGCCCTGCTGGTCATTGAGCGCGATATGGGCCTTAATGATATCAGTGCGACGGGGATTCGCATCGATGGCCTGATTTCGGCCGATTTCCTGCTCAACGTCTTTATCGTCAATACACCGCTGCATGATGGTGCTGCCGTGATTCGCGGCAATCGCTTGATCGCTGCAGGCTGCCTCCTGCCGCTGACTGAGAACCGCTCACTTTCGACGGAGCTTGGCACTCGCCATCGTGCGGCCATCGGTCTTTCTGAGCAGTGCGATGCTCTGGTGGTGGTCGTCAGTGAGGAGACCGGTACGATTTCGGTGGCCGAGAACGGACATATCATGCGTCATCTCGATATGGATACGCTGCGGGCTGTGCTGATGCCGGCCTTTGCGTCACCGCAGGAGAGTATCCGGGACATGGTGCGAAATTGGAGGAAGAAGAAATGATTTCAACGTTTCGCCATATGATACAGCATAATTTAGCTGCGAAAATCATAGCGTTAGTGGTAGCTGTCGTGCTTTGGGGCTATGTCATGAATGACCAGAATCCCGCCATCGAGGGCAGCTATACGGTGCAGATCCAGCTCAAGAATGTACCGGATGGCTATAAGATCTCTCAGAGTTCGATGACAGTCAAGATCAAGGTACGGGGTGCCCGGTCGCTATTCGTGAACAGTGCAGCTGAGGACTTCAAGGCTTACGTAGACCTCAAAGATGCAGAGAATGGCAAGCATTCCTATAAGGTCCATGTGGATACACCGCAGGGCTTTGAGGTGGCCGACGAGAATCCGGGCACCATCGATGTGACCCTTGACCGTATCATCGATCGTGAGGTAAGGGCGACCATCAATGTCAATGGCGTGCCAGCACCTGGGGTGACGGTGGCCAAAGTCAATCAGGCAAGTGCCAAGGTAATTGTCACGGGGCCTGAGTCTGCTGTCAATGAAGTTGACCGCGTAATCGGCTATATCGGTCTCAATGGCAACAACGATAAGGATTTCAGCTTGCAAGTACCGCTGACGCCAATCAATGCGGATGGGCGGGAAGTCCAGGGCGTAACGGTCAGCCCGACGACGATGTATGTTACGGTTCAGATGGCCCGTGGCTTGCGGACGAAGATCGTTACGGTCAAGCCGGCACTGACGGGCAGTCTGAATAGCGAACTGGAACTGGTAAGTGTCAAGGTGGAGCCGGTCAAGATCGAGATTGCTGGGGATGAGTCAAAGACTGGCCCTGTGACGGCATTGTCGACGGAGCCGATTTCATTGGATGAGATAACGAAGAATACGGACCGCACGGTCAAGCTGATCCTGCCCGATGGGGTGACGGTTACCAACCAGGATGCGACTGTCCACATCGTTGTCAAAGCGAAAGAAGAAAAGTAGAATATCATAGGAGTGAAGGTTACAAGTGATTCGCATAAGAAACTTTCAGGTCCCGTTTACCGATGAGACCAGTTTGGAAGAACTTGCAGCCAGACGCTTGAAATTACCACCGCAGGCCGTGCTTGCGGTGGTAATTGTGCGTAAGGCTGTTGATGCGCGCCGCTATCGTGGCGCACCGGTACAGTTTGTCTACGTGCTTGACGTGACGGTGTCAGAACCCGAAAAGAAGGTAATGGCGCGCCTAAAACGCGATAAGAACGTCGAGGTCGTAAAGCCGCAGGCAGAGGCAGCATCATCCTTGCGCGTGTACTCGGGCAAGGAGCAGCGGCCGATTGTAGTCGGCTTTGGCCCTGCGGGCATGTTTGCAGCGCTGACGCTTGCCAAGGCTGGCTGGCAGCCAATCGTATTGGAGCGCGGCAACGATGTCGATACGCGGCAGACAGATATCGAGCGGTTTTGGCAGGGCGGCGCGCTCAATGTGCAGTCGAATGTACAGTTCGGCGAGGGCGGTGCCGGTACGTTTTCCGATGGAAAACTCACGACGCGCATCAGCGATGTCCATATGCAGGATGTCATTGAGGCGTTCATCAAGGCAGGTGCCCCGGAGGAAATCCGCTACCTGCATAAACCGCATATCGGTACGGATCTTTTGCGTGGTATCGTCAAGAACATCCGGCAGGAAATCATCCGGCTCGGCGGCACGGTACGGTTTGGCGCGCAGGTCACGGATATGGAGCTTACGGCAGCTGGGGCCATCGAGGCTTTGATCGTGAATGGCGAGGAGCGGCTGATGGCATCGGCCGTATTCCTTGGGATTGGCCACTCGGCCCGCGACACGTATCAGATGCTGCTTGGGAAAGGCGTCCGCATGGAGGCCAAGCCGTTTGCGATGGGCGTGCGCATCGAGCATCCGCAGGAATTCATCGACAGGGCGCAGTATGGCGAAGATGCCGGTCATCCGCGCCTGCCAGTCGCAGACTACGCGCTGACGTATAAAGACCCTGTGACGGGCCGCGGCGCCTATTCGTTCTGCATGTGCCCAGGCGGCCAGGTCGTCGCCGCGACGTCGGCCGAGGGACATGTCTGCACGAATGGCATGAGCAATTACAAGCGCGACTCGGGCATTGCCAACAGTGCACTGCTCGTGCAAGTTGGCCCTGAGGACTTCGGGCAGGAGGTACTTGCGGGCATGGCCCTGCAGGATAAGCTCGAGGCGCTGGCCTTTGACCTGGGGGGACGCAATTATCATGCGCCAGTGCAGACCGTCGGCGATTTCCTTGGTGGCACGGCGGGCTCGACGCAGTTCCTGACGACGCCGACATATGCGCCGGGCGTCAAGGTTGTCGACCTGCATGATTTGCTGCCGGATTATATGGCCCGGACGCTCGAAGGTGCTTTGCCTTGGTTTGACCGCAAGATTCCGGGCTTTGCCGATAAAGGTGCAGTCATGACGGGCCTTGAGGCGCGTTCTTCTGCGCCCTGTCGCATCCGCCGCAATCGTGAGAGCTTTGTGGCTGAGGCCACGCCGGGCCTCTATCCGATGGGGGAAGGCGCTGGCTATGCGGGCGGCATCATGAGCGCTGCGGTGGATGGAATGAAAGCGGCACTTGCATTTTTAGACAAAAATGTGCATACTATTAAGAGTTGATACTAAATAAAGATTTCTTATTGAGAAATAGGAGGATATTATATTATGGCAAGATTGTTTGGTACGGATGGTGTTCGCGGCGAGGCAAACTCGGTCCTGACGCCGGAGATGGCTTATCGTCTGGGACGCGCGGCTACGATTTATTTCGGCAAGGATTCCGATGAGCAGCCGCTTATACTGATTGGCCGTGATACGCGTCTTTCCGGTGAGATGTTCGAGGCAGCGCTGACGGCAGGTATCTGCTCGGCAGGCGGCCGCGCAATGCTTGCCGGCATCATTCCGACGCCGGCCATTGCTTATCTGGCCCGCCGTCATAAGGCGAAGGCTGGTATCGTCATCTCGGCATCCCACAATCCGTTCCATGACAATGGCATCAAGTTCTTCGGCGGCGACGGCTACAAACTGCCGGATGCAGTTGAGGATGAGCTCGAGGCCATCGTGCACCAGCTCGAAGAGAACGATAACTTGGCTCGCCCGACTGGCGACCGTATCGGTCATATCGAGTACCGCACGGATTTGCTGAACCAGTACATCGAATTTGTCGAGAGCACCTGCCAGGAGCGTTTTGATGGCATGAAGGTCGTCCTCGACTGCGCAAACGGTGCAGCCTATGAAGTCATGCCGAAGGTGCTGCGTTCGCTCGGCGCCAAGGTCAAGGTCATCCATGCGCTGCCGAACGGTGTCAACATCAACGAGAACTGTGGCTCGACGCATATGGAGTCGCTGCAGAAGGCTGTCATTGAGAATGGTGCTGATTTTGGTATCGCTCATGATGGTGATGCTGACCGTTGCCTCTGCGTTGATGAGAAGGGCCAGATCATCGATGGCGACCATATCCTCGTCATGTGCGCACAGGATATGATGAAGAAGGGCACGCTGCCGTATAATACGGTGGTTTCGACGGTCATGGCCAACATCGGTTTCCACAAGGCCATCAAAGAGGCTGGCGGCCGCGTTGAAATCACGCAGGTCGGCGACCGCTATGTCCTTGAGAACATGCTCAAGAACGGCTACAAGATTGGCGGCGAGCAGTCCGGCCATATCATCTTCACGGATTACAGCACGACTGGTGACGGCCCGATTACGGCCCTGCAGGTGCTCGCATCCTTGAAGCGCAGCGGCCGCAAGGCATCCGAGCTCACGGCGCTGATGACGACTTATCCGCAGCTTTTGGTCAATGTCCGCGTGGCTACGAAAGAGGGCTGGGAAAATAACGAGGCCATCAAGGCAGCTATCGAAGAGGGCAACAAGGAGCTGGGAAGCGACGGCCGCATCCTGGTTCGTCCGTCCGGC
Source organism: Selenomonas sp. GACV-9 (assembly GCA_900116485.1). Classification (GTDB taxonomy): domain Bacteria; phylum Bacillota; class Negativicutes; order Selenomonadales; family Selenomonadaceae; genus Selenomonas_A; species Selenomonas_A ruminantium_G. The sequence goes on along the minus strand of FPAX01000001.1, from coordinate 667,444 downwards.
ACGGAGCCGCTGATCCGCGTCATGGCTGAAGGTCCGGATCAGGCACAGCTCGATGTCATCTGCCATCGCATTGCCGATGTTGTAAAGAAAGAGCAGGGCTGAAATTGACCGGTCAAAAACAGGCGTTGGTCTTTGTGAGTTTCGGTGTCAGCGATGCGCTGGCGCGGGCGGCAAGCCTTGACGCGTCAGCCGCGCTGCTGGCGCAGGAATTTCCCGCTTGGTCGGTGCAGCAGGCGTATACGTCAAACTTCATCCGCAAGCGTCTGGTATCCCAGGGCATTGAGGCTTACAGCCTGCCGGAATTGCTGGCAAAGTTATCGGCGGATGGTTTTGCGCGCGTGCTGATCCAGCCATCGCATCTGACGCCAGGCGAGGAGTTTGACAACAAGGTAATCGCAGCGGCTGCTGAGGCGGGGCCCCTCTTTGATGAGGTTCTTGTCGGCCGGCCAATGTTTGACGAGGTGGCCGATTATGAACGCGTATTGACGGTAGTGCTGCCGGAGCTCAAGTTGCAGTCAGGTGAGGAGCTGGTACTGCTGGGCCATGGCTCGCCGCATCAGCACAATCCTGTCTATGAGCGGCTGCAGCAGATAGCAGATAACAATCAGCTGCCCGTTCATGTGGGCGTGCTGGAGCCGTCAGATACGCCGAATCTGGCAATGGTCATCGACCGGCTGCGGCAGAAGGGCACTAAGCAGCTACTGCTGGCGCCACTGCTGCTGGCAGGCGGCAGCCATGTCACGCGGGATATGGCTGGCAGCCAGCCGGACTCCTGGCTGTGCCAGCTTGAGGCCGCAGGCTTTGGCGTGCGCACCGATTTGCGGGGACTCGGAGAGCATCCTGCTTTCCGAGCTTTGTATGTTCAAAAGGTGCAGCAGACTTTAGCTAAAGCGAATGGGTGAAAATAAGAGGAATTTTCGGATAACTTTGAGCTATCATTTGAATGCGATATAAATATTTTTATTTTTTGAAAATTCCTCTATAATATATATTATGGTACCCAATATATAGGCATTATAATGTTATTGAAAAATGAGGTGAGCGTATGTCACATCCAGTCACAACGAATCCTTTGATCATCATGCTGATCAACATGACAGTCGTATTCCTGGTGCTGACGGTTCTGGGCCTGGTCATCAATCTGATCCATATCATTGACCCGACAAAGCCTAAGGCTGTCAAGCAGGAAGAGAGTGCTCCGGCAGAACCGGAGGCAGCACCTGCTGTAAGTGCACCGGCGACGGAAACGGCAGCTGTTGAGGAGGGGATTTCTCCAGAAGTCATTGCCGTTATCGCTGCTGCCATTGCCAGCTATGGTTATGGCATGGAACAGGTTCGTGCAATTCGTCCGATTCCGCGCGACGCTTGGAAGAATTCTGGCCGCGCGCAGCTTGCAAAGCGCTAACGCAGGGAAGGAGGAAATATTATGGAACTTTTGAATGCATTTGCCGTTTCCCTGCAGTCTGTTTGGGCTGACAGTGGATTCTCGGCGTTCACGATGGGCAATGGCATCATGATTCTCGTGGGCCTGTTGCTGCTCTACATGGCGATTGTCAAGGAGTTTGAGCCGCTGCTCTTAGGCCCGATTGCCTTTGGCTGCGTGCTGGCAAACTTCCCGCGTACGGGCTTTTTCACGGAGCCGGGTCTCATGCAGGCCATCCACTATGGTATCGCCAATGAGATCTTCCCGCCGCTGATCTTCCTGGGCATCGGTGCGATGACGGACTTCGGCCCGCTGCTCGCGCGTCCGGTTACGTTGCTCCTCGGTGCAGCTGCTCAGATCGGTGTTTTCGTAGCTCTCGTAGGTGCTATGCTGCTCGGGTTCAACGTGCAGGAGGCAGGTGCTATCGGCATCATCGGCGGTGCTGATGGCCCGACGGCTATTTATCTGTCCATCCAGATGGCGCCGCATCTCTTAGGTGCGATTGCCGTTGCTGCTTATTCCTACATGTCGCTGGTACCGTTGATCCAGCCGCCAATCATGAAACTCCTGACGACCCAGAAAGAGCGTGAGGTGGCCATGGAGCAGCTGCGTCCGGTCACGAAGTTCGAGCGCGTCTGCTTCCCAATCGTTGCCGCTATCGTCATCAGCCTACTGTTGCCGCCAATCGCGTCGCTGCTGGGTTGCCTGATGCTTGGCAACCTGTTCCGCGAGTCCGGCGTTATGGATCGTCTTTCCGATACGGCCCAGAACTCCCTCTGCAACATCGTCACGATTTTCCTGGCAACGGGTACTGGTATGACGATGAACGCAGATGACTTCCTGGTACCGCAGACGCTGATGATCATCGGTCTTGGTCTGGTGGCTTTCATCGCTGGTACGGCTGGCGGTGTCATTTTTGGTAAGCTCATGTGCCGCGTATCCGGCTGGAAGATCAACCCGCTGATTGGTTCGGCTGGTGTATCGGCTGTACCGATGGCCGCACGTGTCAGCCAGGTGGTCGGCATGAAGGCAAAACCGGGCAACTACCTGCTCATGCATGCCATGGGCCCGAATGTTGCTGGTGTCATCGGCACGGCAGTAGCTGCTGGTACGATGCTTGCTATGCTTAAATAAGTTCATATTATGGGCAAGCCCGCTGATTCAAGAGATGAGTCAGCGGGCTTTTGCTTTATCTAATTACAGTTTGTCTGTTTGTTCGTGCGGAAAGGAATCCCGTTCATACGCGGCTTGGGGTTCGCGGGGTAGTACTTTTTCTGTTTCCGCTGAATGGACCGTACGCCAAGTTCTACGGACTTAGTTACCTGCTCCCGTCACCAGGTCGCGGCGTACACATCTAAGTCTAGCTTATGCGATTACGGCCCAGTCCTGCTGCGCAGGACAGCCGCTCCAGACAGAAAGAAGCACTACCCCGTTCGCCCCTTTGGCAACGGAAGGTTGAATTTGCACGAACCATTGCTCCCGCAGCAAGCACATCGATGTAATTCGTGGCCTATCGCCGGAAAGGAACAGGCTTGTCCCCGCATATCGGAGGGCGAGGGTGGGTACACTTTCTTCGCAGACGGAGCGATTGCCCGAACGCAGTGAGGGATGGCACGCGGTAAGTATAAACTAGAACGCCAAGATGTATTGGCGCGCCGTCGGCCTGCCCGGCGCATGTACCTAGGTACATACAACCTGCCAGCGCGGGTCATTTAGTGGAGCGGAGAAAAAGTGCACCCACCCTCACCCAAGCTGAGCTGTAGCAAGCTTATTGTAATCTCGCACTGACAGACAAACTGCAATTTGAAAATAAAACCATGCCAGCGCTGTCGATTGACAGGCTGTATGCATCGGTGTAAAATTTGTTAATGGGCAAGAGCCGTAAGGCTTTTGTTATGGTGAAAACCAATTCTCAGGTGGAGGTTATTAGAAATATGAGCGGAATTTTTTATGGTATAGGTGTAGGCCCTGGCGATCCGGAGCTCTTGACAATCAAGGCAATCCGGGCCATCGAGAAGGTCGATGTGCTGATTGCGCCGAAGACGGAGAAGAAGGATGGCAGTGTCGCACTCTCGATTGCCAAGCCGTACCTGAAGAAAGACATCGAGATTGTCTATCAGGTGTTCCCGATGGTCAAGGGCTTTGCGGAGAACAACACGGATGCCTGGGAGTCGAACAAGAAGGAAATCCTGGAGCTCCTGAAGGCGGGCAAGAACGTTGCGTTCCTGACGCTGGGCGATCCGATGTTTTACAGCACGTATATCTACGTTTTCCGCCTGCTGGAGCATGAGGATATTGAAATCCAGACGATTCCGGGCATTCCGGCCTTTGCGGCTATCGGCAGCCAGATGGGCTATCCGATTGTCGAGGGGGACGATGTGCTGAGTATCGTACCAGCTACGGCTTCGCCCGAGAAGGTCGAAAAGGCCGTGCAGTCTGCGGATAATGTCGTACTCATGAAGGTCTATAAGAACTTCGACGAAATCACGGATATGCTGGCACGCAATGATATGGCCAAGCAGGCTGTGCTCGTAAGCCGGGCAGGCCTTCCTGATGAGCGCATCATCGAGGACATCGAGGCCCATAAGGACGAAAAACTCAATTACTTGTCGACAATCCTGACGCGGAAAAACTAAGGGGAACAGTCAATAGATAGAAGGGAAGTTTTCTACGATGAAAAAAATCCTGTTCTTGTTACTCTCAGCGGTATTTATGCTGGCAATGGCTGGCTGTGGTTCGCAGCCGGCAGATAAAGCGGATAATTCGGCCAAGGCCTATGCGGTGATTACCGATGACCTGGGCCGTGAAGTCGTACTGCCGCAGAAACCGGCCCGCATTGTCGTGACCTCGGCCTCCTTCCTGGAGCCGTTAGAGGCTGTCGATGGCGCCTCGCTGGTGGTTGGCCGTCCGGACTCGAAGACGAAGATGCCAGCCTATGCCAAGGAGCTTGCCAGCGTCGGCAAGGTCTATCAGATTGATGCTGAGAAGGTATTGGCCTGCGAGCCAGATCTTGTCATCGTCAATAAGGGCATGAACGAAAAGCTCGTCTCGACTCTTGAGAGCAATGGCATCAAGACCTTGGTACTCGACATGAAGAGCTATGAGGATGTCAAGCGTGAAGTCGGCATTCTTGCGCAGGTGACAGGGGCCAAGAATAAGGGCGATAAGCTTGTGGCCGAGATGGATGCGAAAATCCAGTCAGTAAAGGACAAGATTCCGCAGGATAAGCGCCGCGTGTCGGTTATCCACAGCACGAGCCAGGGGCTCACGGTGCAGCTGGAAGGCAGCATCGCCGGTTCGGTAGCCAAGATGCTCGGCTGGGAGAATGTGGCGAGCGGCACGACGCCGCTGGAGAAGAATCCTGATGCGGCGCCGTACAGCCTGGAGGATCTCGTGGCCCAGAATCCAGAGCTCATCTTTGTCACGAGCATGGGCAAGCTGGATACCATCAAGACAGAAATGGATGCGACCATGAAAGAAAATCCTGCCTGGCAGTCAGTGGCGGCTGTACGTGAAGGACGTGTCTATTACCTGCCGCAGGATCTTTTCCTGCTGAGTCCGGGCATCCATTATCCGGAGGCTGTGGAGATGATGGCCAAATGCGTCTATCCTGAGGTGTTTGCTAAATGAAACAGATGACGGGAAATTCCGCTCCAGCGCAGAAAACTGAATCGGACCGTCAGGTAAAGCGGCGGATATCACTTCTGGTGATATTTGCCGTTTTGGCATGTCTGGGCGCTGTTGTCAGCGTGATGAAAGGTTCGGTGGAGATTCCGCTGGCGGAAATCTTCAGCGTACTTACAGGGGGCAGTGCAGGTACGCATGAGCAGATACTGATGAATATCCGCTTGCCGCGCACCATCGTGGCAGCGCTGGTCGGCATCAATCTGGCACTGTCGGGAGCTATCCTGCAGGCCATCATGAAAAATCCGTTGGCTGATCCACATATCATCGGCATTTCCTCTGGTGCTGGCTTGGCGGGCATCGTAGTCATGCTTATGCTGCCGGAGCAAAGCTGGCTGATCATGCCCGTGGCCTTTTGCGGGGCGATGGGGGCGGCAGTGCTCATCTACATCCTGGCCTGGAAGAATGGCATCCGGCCCATCCGCATCATCTTGGCAGGCGTAGCTGTATCAGCCTTCTTCGGGGCGGGCATCTCGGCCATGATGATTTTCTACAGCGACCGCGTGCACAGTGCGCTGATGTGGATGGTCGGCGGACTGTCGGCACGCAGCTGGCCACATGTGGAGCTCCTTTGGCCATATACCCTCGTTGGCCTGGTGATGGCACTTCTGGCAGCGCGCCATCTGAATATCCTGCAGCTTGGCGATGAGCTGGCGCGGGGGCTGGGGCTTTCTGTTGAGCGTACGCGATTGCTGCTCACAGCTGTGGCAGCGCTGCTGGCAGCCAGTGCCGTGTCGGTAGTCGGGCTGCTCGGCTTTGTCGGACTCATCGTGCCCCATGCTGCGCGGCTTCTTGTCGGCTCAGACTATCGCTATCTGTTGCCAGCGGCGGCACTGCTGGGCGCAGCTGTCGTGATGTTTAGTGACACCTTTGCGCGCACAGCCTTTGCACCGGTCGAGCTGCCTGTCGGCATCATCATGGCGGTGCTCGGCGCTCCGTTCTTCCTGTTCTTGCTCAGAAGGGAGCTTTGATATGACATTAGCTGTAAAGAATCTGAGCGTAAGGATTGAGCATAAGGTCATCCTGCATGACCTGTCCATTGCTTTTGCGGCAGGCAAGCGCACGGCCATCATTGGCCCCAATGGAGCCGGTAAGTCGACATTGCTTAAAGCTGCGGCCGGCCTCAATACGGAATATGAGGGGCAGATCCTGCTCGATGCTGTCGATATCCGCAGCTTGTCCCGGCAAAAGGTTGCGCGCAAGCTCGCCATCCTGCCCCAGGGGGCGACGGCGCCGCCGGACACGACGGTGGCGCAACTTGTCGACTATGGCCGCTTTCCGTATCGCAGTTGGTTTCGCGCCAGCGATGCCAGGGCTGATCGGGAGGCTGTCGAGTGGGCGATGGCAGTTACCCATACAGAAAAGTTTGCCGCGCGTCAGGTGCAGACACTCTCAGGCGGCGAGCGGCAGCGGGCGTTCCTCGCGATGGCCCTGGCCCAAAAACCTGACATCCTGCTTCTCGACGAGCCGACGACATATCTTGATATCGCGCATCAGCTTGAAGTCATGGACATTGTGGCCAAGATCAACCGTGAGTATGGTATGACCGTCATCATGGTGCTGCACGATATCAATCATGCTCTGCAGTATGCTGATGAGATTGCCGTGTTGACCGGTCATCGCATCGCTGCCCAGGGGAAACCTCAGGAGATATTGACCGTTGACATGCTGGCGCGCGTCTTCCATGTAAAGGCTGATATCTTCGTCAACAGTCAAGGCGCAGCCGTGCTGTCGCCTGTTGGACTAGTCCGGGATTGAGAACGGTTATTTGACAAATCAATAAGGACTCCCGCTATTTCTGGTGATTTGGCATCCAGAAGTGGCGGGAGCTTTTGTTTTTGCTGCCGTTGTTGGAAGAAAATGAAAAAACATCTCAAATATAAATGATAATCCTTGACAATTGCGGTTGATATGCGTTATCATACTCAAAGATAAATGATATCATTATCAGCAAAGCAATTTTGTTTCGCTGTGGGATTTTTCTGGGGAGGTTTTTGATTTGACTCTGAAAGATGGCAAAACTGGCATGACGCTGAAAATCCAGCAGATTGGCGACAGTGAGCTGAAGGAACGCCTTATGACCATGGGGCTTACGCCGGGCACGAAGGTAAAGGTCCTGCGTTCGGCACCGCTCGGTGATCCGATTGCAATCGGCGTTCGCTCGTATAATCTGGCGCTTCGCCGCGCGGATGCGGAGAAGGTTACGGTAGAGCAGGTCGGCTGAATTTGACGTGTCAATTTGACATGTCAAAAAACGATTCAGAAGTTCAAAGGAGACGATTGATACAAAATGGCAACATTAGCAGTAGCACTGACCGGTAATCCTAATACCGGTAAATCCACGATATTCAATGAACTTACGGGTGCCCGTCAGAAAATCGGTAACTGGCCGGGCGTCACGGTTGACAAGAAAGTAGGTTATACCCGCTACAAGGACCGGGCAATCTCCATCGTAGACCTGCCGGGAACGTACAGCGTCAATGCGCGTTCGCCGGAGGAAAAGATCGTCATCGATTACCTTATGAACAATAAGCTTGACCTGGTCATGGATGTCGTTGACAGCTCGAATATCGAACGTAACCTGTTCCTTACGGTTCAGCTGCTCGAGAAGGGCATTCCTCTTCTGATCGACCTCAATATGCAGGACGATGCCGAGCGCCGCGGCATCAAGATTGACTGCCGCAAGCTCGAGGATGCGCTGGGTATGCCGGTCGTCCAGACGATTGGCCGCAGCAGCAAGAGCACGAAAAAGCTGCTCGACGTATTCACTTCGACGGTCATGGCAAACTATGAGCCGAGCCAGCTTGTCAAAGATCATATCCTCAAGGTGCAGGAGATCGAGGCTAGCAGCATGCCGGCTGAGAAAAAACAGGAAGAGATCATCGAGGCGCGTTATGCGTTGATCGATCAGGTCATGGCTGAGGCAGTCACAATCAAGAACATGGGCGCCACGTTCTCAGAGAAGGTTGATCGCGTCCTGGCCAACGGTATCCTGGCATTGCCACTCTTTTTAGCTATCATGTATGCAGTTTTCCAGATTACCTTTGAGTGGATTGGCCAGCCGATTGCTGATGGTCTGGATTCGCTGATCAATGAGGATTTCCTCGATTTTGCCAAGGACTCGCTGACGGATGCCGGTGTAGCTGAGTGGATGGTTTCGCTGATCTGCGATGGCATCATTGGCGGCGTTGGTGCAGTTCTGACCTTCGTACCGTTGATCTTTGTGTTGTTCTTCTGCCTGTCCTTCCTCGATGGCACGGGCTATATGGCTCGCATCGCCTTCATCATGGACCCGATCATGCGCCGTTGCGGCCTCACGGGTAAAGGCATCATGCCGTTGATGATGGGCTTTGGCTGCGGTGTCCCGGCAGTCATGGGTGCAAGAGCGCTCGATTCGGAGAAGGACCGCATGGTCTCGATTCTCGTTACGCCGTTCCTGACTTGTGGTGCAAAACTGCCGATCATGGCTCTGTTTGCTGCGATGTTCTTCCCAGATGATGCGGCTAATGTCGTTTTCTCCATGTATATCATCGGTGTCGTCATGGCTATCGTTGCAGCCAAGGGCCTTGGCTCCACGCTGTTCAAGGACAAGGGGTCGACGTTCCTGCTGGAGCTCCCGCCGTATCGTATGCCGGATATGAAATCCGTATTGCTTGAGACCTGGGATAAAGGCAAGGGCTACCTTGTCAAAGCTGGTACGATCATCTTTGCTGCCTCGGTTCTGCTCTGGGTTATGTCTAACTACAACTTCGAAGGTCCATGCGAGATCGATGAGTCGATCCTGGCTACGCTGGGCGGCTGGATGTCGAGCCTGTTCGTCTTCCATGGTTTCTCGACCTGGGAGTCTGGTGCTGCACTGCTGTCGGGCATCATGGCCAAAGAGACGGTTGTCGCTACCATCGGTGTTCTCTATGGCGCTGCGGATGTATCGACTGAGGCAGCTGATGCTGTTGAGTCGGCAGGTACTATGCTGGAGACGGGCATGGCTACGAGTTTCACGGCTCTGTCGGCCTTTGCCTTCATGATTTTCTCCCAGCTCTACACGCCGTGTGTCACAGCCCTCGGTACGATCAAGAAAGAGGCCGGTGGCTGGAAGTGGATGGTTTTCTCGGCTGTCTACATGTTCGTCATTGCTTGGGTAGTGTCGCTGCTGGTCTATCAGGGCGGACGTCTGCTTGGTTTCTGATTGCCGAGATTTCAGATAGGAGGGATTTTTATGGCAACCTTTATCGTTGGTGCGGTTTTGGCTGTTGCGCTGTTTTTTGCCGTTCGTCATGTGTATCGTAATTTTCGTGATGGCAAGGAAGATTGCTGTGGCAGTTCCGGCGGCTCAAGCTGCAGCTGCTGCTCAGGATGCCATTCCCTGACGGAAAAGAAATAATCGGACAGCAAAAGAGCTCGGGACGAAGGATGACTTCGTTCCGAGCTCTTTTTGCCGTTTCAGGAAAGGCGGCGGTAGATTTCACTGGCGTAGATTAGTACGTTATGGGGCAGGATGGCCGTGAGGATGCGGTGCAGGAAGGACATCGCGTCTGGCGTGCAGACCTTGATATGATTGCGGGCGGCCCGCAGGGAGCGCTGGGCGACTTCGGACTGGGTGGTGGCAAGGGGCAGGCTGTGGAAGAGTCCCTGCCGGTCGGTCTTGCGCGCCTCGCTGATGAACTCCGTGTCCTTGATCCAGTAGGGGCAGACGGCTGTGACATCGATGTGCTGGGGTGCAAGCTCCTGCCCGAGGGCGCGGCTGTAGCTTAGCAAGAAGGCCTTGCTGGCTGCATAGGCTGTGAGGAAAGGGATCGGCTGGAAGGCAGCGCAGGAGCAGATCTCGAGGATATGGCTGCCAGCTGACATAAAGGGAAGCGTCAGCTGGGTCATCATGACGGCAGCCCGGCAGTTGAGGTCGATAAGGCGGGCTGTTGTCGCTGCGTCGATTTCTGAGCAGCTGCCGATGCGGCCGAAGCCAGCGGCATTGATAAGCCAGCGAACTTCAAGGCCTTTGAGGGCGGCCAGTTGTTTTTCGATGCAGGGAAAGCTGTCCATCTGGGTAAGGTCCAGCGCCAAAAGGCGGCAGGTCCTGGGGGCAAGCTCTTCCTTCAGGGCTTCAAGGCGCTCTGTACGGCGGGCGATGAGCCAAAACTCTTCGATGGATTCGTCCTGGGCAAGCTGGCGGGCGTATTCACGTCCGAGCCCGCTGGAGGCGCCAGTTATGATTGCGATATTCATGCGTTCGTTCCTTTCGTGATTTCTAATCTCCATTATAGCGTAAATTCAGCCAGAATTCAGTAAATCGTTTTAGAATTAGGACAGTTACAGCAGGAGAAATTTTTCTTTTGCCGAAGAGTAACCAGGTAAGCAGGGTACATGCTTGCCGAACAATTTCATTATGGGAGGTTACAGTATGAGGATCAGCAAAGTGAGAAACATGTCAAAGTCGTTATTCTGGGGCGACAGACCTTTACCTGAGGACTCCGAGATGAAAGGGGTGATTGAGACCGATAATGGCAGGACCGGTATCCTGCTCAGGCTCAAGGATGGACTGTATGTGCTGGGGATGGCTGGCAGCATCTCAAAACTGAATCAAGATAAAGTTCGTCGCAAGCTCAAGGAAGCATAAGACGCAAGATAGATAACGGGCCGCCTGTCATAAGACAGGCGGTTTTTGTACGGCAGAATGATTTAAGTTTTTCTGTTTTTATCCGATAATATAGATAGCACAAGGATGTGTAATAGGAGGTGCGTGATATGGATATGAGTATTGCCGCAATGTCGGTAGGCATGCATCAGGCACAGGTTGGTCAGGATTTGGGAGTCGCCGTCCTCAAGATGGCGATGGAGACGGCCGAGGCCGGTCCGGAAGAACTTCTCGAGCAGATGGAAGCAAGCCTTGACCCCAATCTCGGCGCTCTGGTTGACATTCAGGCCTAACGCAAAAGAATCCTGTCTGACGGCAGGATTCTTTTTTTGCACTTTGGGGGGTAATCGTGTAAGATAAAGGCAGGTTATATTTTAGGAGGAATCATGATGGCAACAGGTAGTGTACGGGCCGAAAAGGCTGTGGAATTCAAGCACACGAAATGCAACTGTGCCCAGGCCGTGCTGATGGCTTTTCGCGCGGAGCTCGGAAAATCTGAAGAAGAGCTGCAGGCGCTTGGTTCGGGATTTGGCAGCGGAATGGGGGGCATGGAGGCAACCTGCGGTGCACTTTGCGGAGCGACGATTGCTATGGGACTGCTGAATCAGTCAGATACGCCGGCCAAAATGATTGCCAGGGAAATGCTGCAGGAGTTCAAGGCGGCTGCCGGGGCAACCATCTGTGGCGACCTCAAGGGCATCAAGACAAAGCAGATGCTCTGCTCCTGTGATGACTGCGTGCGGTATGCCGTGGCAGCGCTCGAAAAGCATATGGACTGAATGTATGGATATCGGTACAGAGATTGTACCGGTATCCATTTTTTGTTTCTTATTCAGCAGGTTTCTTACGAATGAAAGTGGAAGATAGAAGTGAGATACAAAGTGATAATGCGTGGAGGTATATGATATGGAACAGGAGAAAAGAGCTTGGTGGAAGGAAGCAGTGATTTATCAGATTTATCCGCGGTCCTTTGCCGATAGCAATGGCGATGGGATTGGGGATTTGAATGGCATCACGGAGCATCTCGATTATCTATCCGAGCTTGGCATTGATGTTATCTGGCTGTCGCCAGTCTATCAGTCGCCGAATGATGATAATGGCTACGATATTTCGGATTATCGCGCCATCATGGCGGACTTTGGCACGATGGCTGATTTTGACCGGCTGCTTACGGAGGCGCACGCGCGCCATATCCGCATCGTCATGGATCTGGTAGCCAACCATACCTCGGATGAACATCCGTGGTTCATCGAAAGCCGTAAGTCCAAGGATAATCCTTATCGCGATTACTATATCTGGAAAGATCCGCGGGATGGTGGGGCACCGAATAAGTGGGCTTCGTGTTTCAGTGGCCCAGCCTGGCAGTATGATGAGAAAACCGGCCAGTATTACCTGCATTGTTTCAGCCGTAAGCAGCCGGATCTCAACTGGGATAATCCCAAAGTGCGCGATGAGGTGTTTGACCTGATGGACTGGTGGTGCCAGAAGGGGATTGACGGGTTCCGCATGGACGTCATTTCGATGATCAGCAAGCATCCGGATTTCCCCGATGGGCCTGTCCATGAAGACGGCTATAGCGATATGTTTGCCTATGTCTGCAACGGGCCCCATGTGCATGAGTATCTGCAGGAAATGAATCGCCGGGTGCTGTCCCGGTATGACCTGCTGACCGTCGGGGAGGCGGCTGGCGTCACGGTGGAGGAGGCCAAGAAGTATGCCAACAGCGAGGGGACAGAGCTCGGCATGGTCTTCCATTTTGAGCACACGGATGGTGCCGCCAACTCGGAGGCGGTCATCGGCAAGTGGACGAAGAACCCGCCGAAGATGCCGTATGTGCGCAAGATCCTCAACAAGTGGCAGACGGAACTGGAGGGCAAGGCATGGGGAAGTCTCTATTGGGACAATCACGACCAGCCGCGGGCGGTGTCGCGGTTCGGCAATGATGCGCCGCAGTGGCGCGTGAAGTCGGCCAAGATGCTTGCGACCGTGCTGCACATGCAGAAGGGGACGCCCTATATCTACCAAGGCGAGGAAATCGGCATGACGAATACGCATTTCCATTCCGTGGCTGACTGCGAGGATATCGAGGAGAAGAATGCCTGGCAGGAGCTCGTGGTGGAAAAAAAGCTCGTGGATGGAAAGACGCTGCTCGCCTGCTTTGATACGGTGGCCCGCGACAATGCCCGCACGCCGATGCAGTGGGACGATACGCAAAATGCCGGTTTCACGACGGGCAAGCCATGGCTGGCCCTCAATCCGAATTATACGGATATCAACGTCAAGGCGGCACTGGCAGACAAGGATTCCGTGTTTTATTATTACCAGCAGCTCATCAAGCTGCGCCATACCTACCCAATCATCGTCTATGGAAGGTTTCGGCCGCTGCTGGAGGACAGCGGGGAAATCTACGCCTATCAGCGTGAGCTTGACGGGCAGGTGCTGACGGTGGCAGCGAACTGGACGGAGCGGGAGGTTCCGTGCAATTTGCTGGATGGACTGTCGGGCAGAGAGCTCATCGCGAATTACGCAGCGCATAAAAATGGCTGGCTCCAGCCATACGAGGCGCGTGTAATCCTCACAGACAAATCTTGATATATAAGCATATATGTACATATGATGTATACATAAACAATAAGTGTACAAAAGAAAAGGTTTTCTTGCTTTCCTTTTGTCCTTGTGTTATAATCTATTCTTAATAAAGCAAGGCGTATTTCTGTGACAGTGTATCATTGCGGGCTGTTGGGGAAGGCGCAGGGAAATAGCAAAGAATCCGGGCTGCGGAATGGCAGCTCGGATTCTTTGCAAATGGGAGATAGTTTACTTTCATCAAGCAACTAATCGCAGCAATCGTTTCAGTCGGTAAGGACAGCCTGGGCTGTTTTTATAGATCCAATACCATATGCAGAAGGAGAAATGTGAATGGGAATCAAGCAAAAGTTTCTAGTGTTGTCGGGGATCATGGGGATCTTGATGGCTGTGGTGTCGATTGCGGGCTACTATATAGCCAGCTCGGACCTGGCGCAGAGTGTTGACAATGAGCTGCGCACAGTGGTGGCCAAAGAGGTGTCCGATGTGGATGGCTGGCTTATGGCCAAGCAGGCGTCGACTGCGCATACGGCTAATGTCATGACGGCGTATAATGGGGATAAGGCCAGCATGCAGACCAACGCAGCCCTGCAATCGGCATCGTCGGAGGCTGATGTCATGGGCGTCACGCTGGGCATGGAGGATAAGTATTTCGCGTCCTCTACCGGCGGTAATCTGACTGGCAAAAAAGATCCGACCCAGCGGCCCTGGTATCAGCAGGCTAGAAAGGACGATAAGGTCGAGTTCACCGATGCGTATGTCGATGCCATCACGAATAAGCTCATCATCTCAGCCATTGCGCCGGTCAAGGCCAATGGACAGTTCGTCGGGGCGGTATGTAACGATATCTCGCTGGATGCTCTTGAGGATCAGGTCAAGAACATCGAGTACCATGGCGAAGGCCAGGGAATCATCATGGAAAAGACCGGCAATATCCTTGCAACAGCTGGTCTTGGCAAGCCTATGCAGAATTTTGCTGAGGTGAATGGCTTCGGTGAGCATTTCAAGGAGATGCAGGGCAAGGAATCGGGGTATTTCACGACGAATAGTGATGGCAAGGAGGTCGTGTTTGCCTATGCGAAAGTGCCTTCGACGGAGTGGCTTATCGGTATCGCTGTACCAGAGGATTTTGTATTCGCATCGCTCAAGCATATGCGTTGGGTCTTTGGTCTCTTGACGTTCGTTGGGTTTGCGCTCATGATGTTTGTCTGCCAGTATTTTGCTCAGAAAATCACGCGCCCGATTTTGGGCCTTACCGAACATGCTGTCCAGCTGGCTGATGGCAATCTGCGCATGTCGGAACTGCCCGTTGAAAGTGCGGATGAGATCGGCCAGCTTACGCAGGCGTTCAACACGATGAACAAGAACATCCGCCAGCTGATCCAGAAGATGAGCGCGGTCGCTGAGCAGGTAGCCGCATCTTCTGAGGAGCTGACGGCCAGCGCCCAGCAGTCGGCAGAAGCTGCCAACAGTGTAGCGGTATCGGTAGGCGATGTGGCGCAGGGCGTAAGCGATCAGGCGGAAAGCGTGGACAATGCTAAAAATGTGGTGGAGGAAGTCGTAGGCCATATCGATGATGTGGCAAAAGGCATGGAGCATGTCAACGACCGCACGAACGAGACCAACGAAACAGCTACGGCAGGCAGCCAGCTTATGCAGGATGCCATGGACAAGATGGCCCTGATTGAAAAGGCCTCCCAGGAGTCGGCAGCCATCGTCTCCCAGCTGGGCAAGAACAGTGAGCAGATCGGTAAGATTGTGGAGACGATTTCGGCTATTGCTGAGCAGACGAATCTTTTGGCCCTCAATGCGGCTATCGAGGCAGCCCGGGCCGGTGAACAGGGCCGCGGCTTTACCGTTGTAGCCGAGGAAGTTCGCAAGCTGGCGGCTGAATCCCAGGAAGCTGCTGAGGATATCAAGCGCCACATCACGACGATTCAGAGCGATACGAACCAGGCAGTGGGCTCTATGGAGTCCAGCACGGAGCAGATCAAGCTTGGCACCGATGCGATTCGTGAAGTCGGCGAGCAGTTTGGCCGCATCATCGCGAAGGTTCATGACATCAAGGAAGAAGTCGAGGCTATGAACACGCGGGTACATAAGGTTTCCGACGGCGCTAGCTCCATTGTGGGTACCATGGAGGAAATCGACGAGGTCAGCAGCAAGACCGCTGCCCATACCCAGACGATTTCGGCAGCAACGGAAGAGCAGTCGGCATCCACCGAGGAAATTGCCTCGGCATCCCAGGCCCTGGCTAACATGGCGACAGAGCTGCAGGATGCTACGGCGAAATTCAAGTTCTGACAATAATTATTGATAGAAAGTATAAAAGCGTGCTATAATAAGACGTGAGATTTGTCTTTGAGGCGGGGAGCATTTCCCCACCGGCGGTATAGCCCGCGAGCCCTTGGGAGCATGATCCGGTGAGATTCCGGAGCCGACCGTATAGTCGGGATGAGAAAAGGCATGTTGTTTTTTGCATGCGATTGAGGCCAGCGAGAAGAGAAATCTTTTCGCTGGTCTTTTTGGTCTCAATCACAAACCTAAGATGAAGGAATCTGAGGTGATACGATTGCAGGATGAAGATTTTATGCGCGTAGCCCTGCAAATGGCTCGCAATGCGGAGGGGCGTACCTCGCCCAATCCCCTGGTGGGAGCCGTGATCGTAAGGGAGGGCCGCATCGTGGCGGCGGGCTGGCATCGTAAGGCCGGCACACCCCATGCGGAGGTTCATGCGCTGAATATGGCGGGAGACCTTGCGCGCGGCGCAACGCTTTACGTGACACTTGAGCCCTGTGCCCACTATGGCCGCACAGGCCCCTGTGCCAAGGCGGTGGCCGAGGCAGGTATTGCTCGGGTGGTCATTGGCATGCGGGATCCCAATCCTCTGGTGGCAGGCAAGGGCATCAAGATTTTAGAAGATGCCGGCGTCGAGGTCACCTGTGGAGTCCTCGAAGAAGAGGCTGTGGCGTTAAACGAAGTGTTCCTCAAGTGGATTACCACGAAGATGCCATTTGTGGTGCTCAAGACTGCCATGACGCTTGACGGCAAGATTGCAACGGCTGCGGGAGAGTCCCAGTGGATTACCAATGAGACTTCCCGGCGCCGGGTCCATGAGCTGCGGGATATTTATGATGGCATATTGGCTGGTACCGGCACGGTGCTGAAAGACGACCCGAGCCTTACGACGCGGATTCCGGGGCGCGAAGGGAAGAACGCCATCCGCATCATCGTCGACAGCAAGGCGCGCACGCCGCTCACGGCCAAGGTCGTGACGGATGGGGCAGCGCCGACTATTGTGGCGGTGACGGAGCAGGCACCTAAGGAGCGCGTACAGGCTTTAAAGGTTGCCGGTGCAGAGATTATCACGGCGGGCAGCGGCGAGCAGGTTGACTTAAAGCTCCTGATGGCAAAGCTTGGTGAGCGGGAAATCTGCTCAGTATTGGTGGAAGGCGGCGGCCGGGTAAATTTCTCGCTGCTGGAAGCAGGCCTGGTGGATAAAGTCCATGCCTTCATCGCCCCGAAGCTTATCGGCGGACGGGATGCGCTGACTCCGGTAGAGGGGGAAGGCTTTGCGCGACTTTCCGATGCCGTGGAGCTTAATCGGGTTACGACGGAGCCGATGAATGGCGATATTTTGCTCACAGGTTATGTGGCGCGGAGGTGAGACGTTGTTTACAGGAATCATTGAAGAGGTCGGCAAAATCCGGCGCATTGGCGGCGGGCAGCTAGCCATTGACTGCCAGAAAGTGGTGGAGGATGTGGCCTTAGGCGACAGCATCGCCGTAAACGGCGTCTGCCTTACGGTGACCTCCTTTGACAAGAATCATTTCACGGCGGATGTGATGCCCGAAACGGTGCGGCGTACGTCGCTTTCGGAGCTTTCCAAGGGCAGTCCCGTAAATCTTGAGCGGGCACTGACCCTTGCCAGCCGCTTGGGCGGCCATATCGTCAGCGGCCATATCGACGGCACTGGCGAGATTGTTTCTTTTAAAGAGGAAGGCAATGCCATCCTGATGAAGATTGCGGCAGGGGCGGAACTTTTGCGCTACATCGTGGAAAAGGGCTCGGTGGCTCTCGATGGCATCAGCCTGACGGTGGCGGCCGTAACCAATACGGATTTTACCGTGAGCCTTATCCCCCATACCCGGGAGGTCACGAATCTTGGCAGCAAGAAGGCGGGCAGCAGGATAAATATTGAAACCGATGTGCTGGGAAAATACATGGAAAAGATGCTGGCAGGGAAGGAAGGGCAGAAGAAGGCCGGCGGTCTTTCCCGGGCCTTCCTGCTGGAGAACGGTTTTTAAGTGAAGGAGAAAGATTATGGCAGATTTTGCAACAGTAGAGCAGGCCATTGAAGATATCAAGAATGGCAAAATGGTAGTGGTGGTCGACGATGAAGACCGCGAGAACGAAGGCGACCTCATCGTGGCCGCCGCTACGGTGACCCCCGAAGACGTCAACTTCATGGCCAAATACGCCAAGGGGCTCATCTGCACGCCCATTGACGGCAAGCGCCTCGATGAGCTTAACATCGGCCAGATGGTGGTCAACAATACGGATAACCATGAGACGGCGTTTACGGTTTCCATTGACGCCCATGAGACGGATACGGGTATCTCGGCTTATGAGCGTTGCCTGACCATTCGCAAGCTTTTAGACCCCAAGGCGCGTCCGTCGGATTTCCGCCGTCCGGGCCACGTGTTCCCGCTGCGCTCCGTGGAGGGCGGCGTCCTGCGCCGTGCCGGCCATACGGAGACGACCACGGACCTGGCGCGTCTGGCTGGTTTCTATCCGGCAGGCCTTTGCTGTGAAATCATGGACGACGACGGTCACATGATGCGCACGCCGAAACTCATCGAGTTCGCCAAGGAGCATGGCCTGCACATGATTACGGTACAGGCTCTCATCGAGTACCGCAAGCGTACCGAGTCCTTTGTGGAGCTGGTGGCTGATGTGGATTTCCCCAGCAAGTTCGGCCATTTCCGCATCAAGTCCTACGAGAGCAAGCTGGACGGCAAATGCCATCTGGCCATCGTCAAGGGCGACGTCAAGGGCAAAAAAGACGTGCTGGTGCGCGTCCATTCCGAGTGCCTGACGGGTGATGCGCTGGGCTCCATGCGCTGCGACTGCGGCGACCAGCTCCATGCGGCGCTGGAGAAGATCGAAAAGGCTGGCGAGGGCGTCGTGCTCTACATGCGCCAGGAAGGCCGCGGCATCGGCCTGGCCAACAAGATGCGGGCCTATGCCCTGCAGGATAAGGGCCGCGATACGGTGGAGGCCAATGTGGAGCTCGGTTTTGCACCGGATCTGCGGGATTACGGCATTGGTGCTCAGATCCTGGCGGACCTTGGCCTTACCAGCATCCGGCTGATGACGAACAATCCGGCTAAGCGGGCTGGTCTTGAGGGGTATGGTCTTACGATTACCGAGCGGGTACCGCTGATGATTCATGCCAACAAGTTCGACAAGAACTATCTGACAGTCAAAAAAGTAAAGATGGGCCATCTCTTGAACGAAGAGACGTTGAAGTAAGGTTCCTATAGGAGGTAATATATCATGGCAAATGTAATCGAAGGTTTTATTACGGCAAAAGGGCTGAAATTCGGCATCGTCGTAGCCCGTTTCAATGAGTTCATCACGAGCAAGCTTTTGAGCGGGGCGCTCGATACGCTCCATCGTCATGAGGGCAATGATGAGGACATCGATGTGGCTTGGGTGCCGGGTGCATTCGAGATTCCGGTGGTGGCCAAGAAGATGGCAGAGAGCGGCAAATACGATGCCGTCATCTGCCTCGGTGCTGTCATCCGCGGTTCGACGACCCATTACGACTACGTCTGCAATGAGGTATCCAAAGGCACGGCACAGGTTGGCATGCAGACGGGTGTGCCGACAATCTTCGGCGTCGTGACGACGGAGAACATCGAGCAGGCTGTGGAGCGCGCTGGCACGAAGGCTGGCAACAAGGGCGTCGACAGCGCTATGGCGGCTATGGAAATGGCGAACCTGCTTAAGAAAATCGGTTAATCGCGTTTAGGAAAGAAGCTGAATTTCGATGAAAATTGGTATTATCAGTGACACTCACGGCCATGAGGGGGCTTGGCAGACGGCCTTTGACAAGGCTTTCCATGATGCCGATATGATCCTGCATGCAGGGGATGTGCTCTATCATGGCCCCCGCAATCCCATGAAGGCGGACTACAATCCGGCGGGCCTCGTGGCCAAGATCAACAGCTGCCCGGTGCCGGTCATCATCGCCAAGGGCAACTGCGATTCCTCGGTGGATGCCAGCTGCCTGGAGCTGCCCGTGCAGGCACCCTATGCCTATGTGGTTTACGAGGGGCTGCGCATCATCGTCACCCATGGCGACAGCGTCATGACCGATGAGGAAAAGGACAAGATGGCGGCGCATCTGAAGGCGGATCTCTTCATCAGCGGCCATATCCATACGACGGTGCTGGAAAAGCGTGGCCAGACGGTGTTCTTGAATCCGGGCTCGGCGGCGCTCTCCAAGCGGGAAGATGGCCGCAATACCTTTGCGGTACTCGAAGACCGCACGATCCGGATCTATGATATCGATACGGATGAAGTGCTTATGCAACATACGATTTAAGGATCAGCTTCCCCCAAGGGGGAAGGTGCCCCGCAAGGGGCGGATGAGGTCAGGTGAAACCCTCATCCGCCCCTTGTGGATTTTTACAGGAAGGAAATAATCATGAAAGACCATTTAGTAAAAGCAACGGCTGAGGGCGTGCGCATCTATGCGGCAGTCACGACGGATCTGGTCAACGAGGCCATCCGCCGCCATGACTGCTATCCCGTAGCGGCAGCAGCCCTGGGCCGCACGATGACGGCAGCGCTCTTGATGGCAGCCAACCTCAAGAACAAAGAGGCGCTGACGATAAAATTCGATGGCGATGGCCCGCTGGGCAAGGTGACGGCTGATGCAACGCCGGAGGGCTTTGTGCGCGGCTATATCGACGAGCCCCATGTCAACCTGCCCCTCAACAGCCTCGGCAAAATCGATGTGGGCGGCGGTGTCGGCAAGGGCATGGTGTCGGTCACGCGGTTCACGGGACTCAAGAACCCCATCACGGGCAGCACGGAGATTACCGATGGCGAGATCGCCGACGACCTCACGAAGTACCTCTACGTCTCCGAGCAGACGCCGTCCAGCGTCGGCCTGGGTGTGCTGGTGAATCCTGACTTCAAGTGCATCGGTGCGGGCGGCTTCATCATCCAGCCGCTGCCCGATGCCACCGACGAATGCATCGATAAGCTCGAAGCCAACCTGCGCACGGTCAACTCCGTTTCTCATATGGTCGAGCGCGGCCTCGATGCCAAGGGCATCATCGCCGAGCTCCTGCAGGGCTTTGATGTCAACTACATGACGACGACGGACCTCGCGTTCAAATGCCAGTGCTCGAAGGAACGCATCAGCGAGGTGCTCTTGAGCCTCGGCAAAAATGATTTGCAGACGCTGGTCGATGACGGCCATGCTGAGGTCTGCTGCCATTTCTGCAACGAGAAATACGAGTTCACGGGCGAGGAACTGCAGGCCATCTTTGACGAGTCGGAAAAGCGCCGCAAGTGATATGACCGAAGAAATCTTTCCCTTCGCGGGGCAGGTGGTGCACCTCCGGCGCAAGCGCATCAAGAATATGTACCTGCGGGTGCAGAAGCCCGATGGACATATCGAGATCTCCGCGCCGCTGGCCATGAAACGGGCGCAGATTGAAGCGTTTCTGCTGAAAAACACCGGCTGGGTGCAGAGAAAGCAGCGGGCCATGAAGGAACGGGCTGCGCAGCGGGCTTTGACTTGTCAATATCTGACCGGTCAGAAGCTGCTGGTCTGGGGCGAGGCCTGTGAGCTTGTCGTGCGCAAGGCCAAGGGGCGTGAGGCCTCGGTCTGCCGCAAGGGCGATCGGCTGCTCCTGACCGTGCCGGACTATGCGACAGCAGAACAAAGACGCGATCTTGTGAACGGCTGGTACCGGCAGCAGCTGGCGGCAGTTATCCCTAAGCTGCTGCCCCGCTGCGAAACCATCGTCGGCAAGAAAGCCGCCGAATGCCGCATCCGCAACATGAAGACCCGCTGGGGGACCTGCAATGTCGTAAAGGCTCGTGTCTGGCTCAACCTGCAGCTGGCCAAGTACAAGCCTGAGGCCCTTGAGTATGTCATGCTTCATGAACTCACGCACCTTTGGGTGCATAACCACGGTCCGGCATTCAAGGTCAGGATGGACAAATATTGCCCCGATTGGCGCCGAATCCGCAAGGAACTCAACGCCAATGCAGATTTTTCCTGAGAAACTTGCAGATTTGCATATAGTACATAATGAAAAAGACGCAATGGCGGCTCGTAATGAGCTGCTATTGCGTCTTTTATTGTTCTGCATGGTACTAATAGGCTTAGCGGATGCTGATAGCCGAAAATTCGCTTTTGTCGGCCCGATGATGGGAAATCGAGTATTCAAACGGATGTCCATCGCTAAGGAAGGCGACCTGCTCTACTTCGAGGATGGGCTCATTGGGCGAAAGCTCCAGCTGCTGCTGCTCCATTTCCGTAGAGCGCACGGCCCGGACAATGCGGTGGGCGGACTGGATGCTCAGCTTCAGCGTCTGCTCGATATGATGGTAGATGGAGTCCTCGAGAATCTCGTGACGGATGCCGGGGATGAGCTGGATGGGCATCATGGTGTACTCGACGACCAGCGGTGTATCGTCGAGTATCCGCAGGCGGATGATATCGTAGACGAAGTCCTTGGTGGACATCTGCAGCTTGATGGCTACCTCATCTGACGGATGGATGATTTCGAATTTCAGTACCTTGGTGCGCACCTTGCAGCCTTTATGTGTCTCCATGAAGCCGCAGAACTGATTGCCGGTGCTGATGCTGAGCTGCTTGGCATAATTGTCGTCGAGGGTCTTGACAAAGGTGCCCGAACCGCGTCGCTTGGTCACGAGGCCCTGGTTTACAAGCAGATCCATGGCACGCTTGATGGTGACGCGGCTTACCTGGTATTTGTCGCACATATCCTTTTCCAGGGGCAGCTGGTCGCCGGAGGTGTATTTGCCTTTGCGGATGGCCTGCCGCAAATCATCCGCTATCTTTTCATATTTGAGCATGGCTATCATTCCTTATCTCTATAGTTATTATCATTATACAAGAAAAGAATATACATTTCAAACAGTTTTCTAGAAAAAGACTGGTATTTATACAAAGAAAGCTATTGGCTATCCGGGGGAGGATGGTCAATAGCTTTCTTTGTCGTTTGTTCCACAGGCAGAAATAAAGGGAAATGCCTGTGGATGGGGATTCAGGGGATGAACGTCCAGTTAGATTTCTTCTAGGAAGGACTTCGCTTCTATCCTAGAATATATGAAACAGGTAGTTCTTGTCAAGATATAGGATTATTTTTATATATTTAGAATATTTAAATTGATAAAAAGAATAGTCATATATTAAAATAAAGCTGTGTTTTAAAGTATTGAGACGGAAAGGAAGAGTATCATGAACATTTATCTGGTATGTAATGCAGGCATGTCGACGTCGATCCTGGTCAAGAAGATGCAGGAAGCAGCTAAGGAAAAGGGGCTGGCAGATGCGGATATCGAGGCGTTTTCGGTTGAGGTCCTCGATCGGCGTGTGGATACGGCCGACGTGGTCTTGCTGGGGCCGCAGATCCGCCATATGATTGGCGATGTGAAGAAGGTCGTGGATGGGAAATGTCCGGTAGATGTCATCGACATGCGCGACTATGGCATGATCCGTGGCGATAAGGTGCTGGATAAGGCTCTGAAACTGTTGGGCGCGTGACGGGCAAGAAAGTAAAGAGCATTTGTGGATAGGCGTTACAGGAGGGAAAGAAATTGGGGACAGTTATTTCCAGGTTTGAGCAGGTCATGATGCCACTGGCGGGAAAGATTTCTAGCAACAAGTACCTGCTGGCTATGCGTGATGCGTTTTCGATGCTGCTGCCGTTCATCATCGTCGGTTCTTTTTTCGGTATCATTGAATGGGTAGTCCTTGATCCATCGGGAACCATCATGGGTGAAGATGGTATGAATCTTGGTCATGCCATCACGGGACTTTCTGGTGATGCCTATAAGACCTCCGGTTTTGTTGCGACGATGCAGGTACTGCAGGGGCTTTGCAACAATGTCGTGACGGTAGGTTTTGGCATGTTCTCATTCCTGCTGGTGGCAGCTTTTGCCTATCGGCTGGGCGATATCTGGGGCGGCGACCAGTTCGCCACGGCACTTACTTCCGTTGGTGCCTTCATCATCATGACGCCGCAGCAGGTGATTGGCAAGGCTGGCGATACGATTGGCGGCTTCAGCTTGGAATACTTCGGCAACAAAGGCGTTTTGACGTCTATCCTCGTAGCGACAGTGGCGTCTTGGCTGTTTATCCGGCTATCTAAGAACGAGAAGATCCGCATCAAGATGCCGGATACGGTGCCGCCGGCTGTATCAAAGTCCTTTGCGGTGCTGATTCCCGTGTTCATCACGCTGTTCGTGTTCACGATACTAGCCACAGTCCTGTCGCAGGCTGCGCTGTTTGGCAAAACGGCGCTCAATGATCTCATCTATGCGATTATCCAGGCACCCCTCATGGGCTTTTCTCAGGGCATCGGTTTTTCGCTGCTGTATCAGGGCATCATCTGGTTCTTCTGGTGGTTCGGCATTCATGGCCACAATGTGACGGCAGCTGTTCAGAATATGGTCTATATGCCGGCACAGCTGGCCAATCAGGCAGGCGATGCCTCCTATATATTCAGCAATGGTTTCTTTGAAGCCGGTCTTATGCATATCATGGGCCTTTTGATTGCCATATTCCTGTTCTCGAAACGTGACAGTTGGCGGGCTGTAGCTAAGCTTGGCTTCCCGGCCATGCTGTTCAACATTCAGGAGCCCATTGCCTTCGGCCTGCCGATTGTGTTGAATCCTATCCTGTTGATTCCGTATATCCTGGCGCCTCTTGTCAATACGTTGATTGGCTGGGCCGCCATTGCCACGGGACTCGTGCCGATCTTCAAGTATGTGGTACCGTGGACGATGCCGCTGTTCTTTGGTGGTACGATTGGTACGGGCTCCGTTATGGGCGGCCTGTTGCAAGTGGTGTGGCTGCTGGTGGATATCGTCATTTATGCGCCGTTTGTCATAGCGGCCAATAAGATGAAGGATGAAGATCCGGAAGAAGAGTGACAGGAGGAGAAGGAATGGAGTACAAATTTCCGGATGGATTCTGGTGGGGAGCGGCAACTTCTGGCCCGCAGACCGAGGGCCGTTTCCATAAGGCCCATCGCAGTGTGTTTGATTATTGGTATGATATCGAGCCGGAAGCGTTTTTTGACCGTGTCGGGCCCAATGTGGCGTCGAATTTCTATAACGATTATGTGCAGGATATCGCCTTGTTGAAGGAAATCGGGCTGAACAGCGTCCGCACTTCAATCCAGTGGACGCGTCTCATCAAGGATTTGGAGCAGAATACCGTCGATGAGGAGGCGGTGCGGTTTTATCGCGCTGTGCTGGATGAATTCCTGCGGCAGGGGATACGTCCTGTCATCAACCTGCATCATTTCGACCTTCCCGTAGCGCTGTACAAGAAGTATGGCGGTTGGGAATCGAAACATGTAGTGGATCTTTTCGTGCAGTTTGCCACGAAATGTTTCGAGCTGTTTGGCGACCGCGTCAAGGATTGGGTGACATTCAACGAACCTATGGTGGTGGCCGAGGGCGAGTACCTCTATCAGTTTCATTATCCGAATCTGGTGGATGGCCGCAAGGCCTGTCAGGTCATCTACAATCTGAATCTGGCGTCGGCTAAGGCAATTGCGGCTTTCCGGGCCTCAAAATGCGCAGCGTCTGGCGGCAGGATTGGCATCGTGCTCAACCTTACGCCGGCCTATCCGCGCTCAGAGGAGCCGGCCGACCAGAAGGCGGCGGCATTTGCAGAGGATTTCAAGAACAATGCGTTCCTGTATCCTGCCACGAAGGGGGGATTCCCGGAGTCGTTGGAAAAAGTGTTGGCCGCAGATGGTGTCCTTTGGCAGTCGACGCCAGAGGAGCTGGCCATTATCCGCGAGAATACTGTGGACTTCCTGGGCATCAATTATTACCATCCGTTCCGGGCTAAGGCCAGGGAGACGGCATTTGACGATGATTCTGGCTGGCTGCCGGAAAAATATTTCGAGGAATACGAAATGCCGGGGGCAAGGATGAATCCCTATCGCGGTTGGGAAATCTATCCGCAGGCCCTCTACGATATCGCCATCAATGTGCGGGATAACTGCGGCAATATTCCTTGGTATGTTGCTGAAAATGGCATGGGCGTCGAAGGCGAGGAACGATTCCGCAATGAAGAGGGCTTCATCGAGGATGACTATCGGATTGACTTCTTGAAGGAGCATCTGACTTGGCTGCATAAGGGCATAGAAGAAGGCTCGAATTGCTTTGGCTTTCATATGTGGACTCCAATCGACTGCTGGTCGTGGAAGAATGCCTATAAGAACCGCTATGGCTTCATTGCTGTAGACCTGGCCACACAAAAGAAAACCATCAAGAAATCCGGTCGCTGGATGCATGACGTCAGTGCGCAGAATGGTTTCTGAGGGATAAATACTGTTTGAATAGAAATGACCGATCAAATTGATCGGTCATTTTGGTATGAAAGATTGTATGCAGTTTTGGAAATCTAATAGTTTTTTTATACTGACATTGTAAACTGATTACTATAGTTATCAAGAGTGAAGAAGGTAGTTACATGTCAGAACGGACAACGAATCTAACGAAGAAATTCATCTGTACCGCTTGTGCGCTATCACTGGTCGGGGTAGGTGTGGTGACCGAAATGTCTGAGGGAAGTAATGAGGATACAGAGTCTGCGGCTATGTGGCAGAAGTATGTCAATCAGGCGAAAATCAAAGTCCATACCGATGAAGGCCATTTGGAAGGCTATCAGACCATATCGTGCTTTATGCTGGGGAATAATGCCAGTGCCTTGTATTCGCGGTTCTCGCCATATGCGATTGCAGCTACGGAGGCATATTGGCTGCCGCTTGGTATCTGAGGCAATGGCAGCAGCAGTTTTACATTTACATACGAAAATAAAGAAAGCGAAAGAGACGAGCTCTTTCGCTTTCTTTATGATATATCAGCTTTTGATATTATGCGCAAATTAGAGGGCACGCTGAACCTTACCGGAACGCAGGCAGCGCGTGCAGACGTTGACGCGTTTGATCTCGCCATCAACAACAGCGCGGACACGCTGGATGTTCGGCTTCCAAGCACGTTTCGTCTTCAGATGGGAATGGCTGACATTGTTGCCAGACAGCTCGCCTTTTGCACAAACTTCGCAAACACTTGCCATGTGTTACACCTCCTTAACTGTCGGAGCATAGTAGCCCCTAACACACAATACAAGTATTCTAGCATAAATTCCAACAGGTTGCAAGTAAAAAACCTTGACAGGCTGAAATTATTTGATAATTTTTTCAAGCTGATCGAGACACTGGCTGAATTTGCGGAACGTGATGGCAAACGGCTCGCGGCTCGTCATGTCGACGCCGGCCCTTTGCAGCAGCTTGATGGAGTAGTCGCTGCCGCCGCTGGCGAGGAACGAAAGATAAGCCTGCTGCGCTGGCTCGCCCTGGGTGCGGACTTTCTCCGACAGCGTCATGGCAGCCGCATAGCCCGTCGCGTACTGGTAGACGTAGAAGGGGCGGTAGAAGTGCGGGATGCGCGACCACTCAGCGCGCAGTTCATCGTCAAGCACGACGCCGTTGCCGTAATACTGGCGGTTAAGGTCCATCCAGATGCCTTCGAGTTTGTCGGCGGTCAGAGCCTCGCCTTTTTCCACAGCCTCGTGGGTGAGTTTTTCAAACTCGGCAAAGAGCACCTGACGGAATACCGTCGTGCGAATCTGCTCGAGGTAGAGGTTCAGATAGTAGAGGCGTTCCTTCTCGTCGGCATGTTTTAGCATGTATTCCAGCAGCAGGTTTTCGTTGGTGGTGGAGGCGACTTCAGCGCAGAAAATCGTGTATTCGGAATTGGTGTATTCCTGATTCTTGGCGCTGTAGAAGCTGTGCATGCTATGGCCCATCTCGTGGGCGAGTGTCGAGACGGCATCATAGGTATCGTGCCAGCTCATGAGCACGAAGGGGTGCACGCCGTAGACACCCCAGGAGTAAGCGCCGCTGCGCTTGCCTTCGTTTTCAAGACGATCCACCCAGCCGCCATCAAGACCCGCAAAGAGGTCGGCAAGATACTGCTGGCCTAAGGGAGCCAGCGCTTCTTTTAAGATATGGCGGGCCTCGTTGTAGGTATACGGCGTTTTCGGCTTTTCTACTACTGGCACGTAGAGGTCATACATATGGAGCTCGTTGACGCCTAAGAGTTTTTTCTTGAGCTTCATGTAGCGATGGAGCTCGGGCAAAAACTCGTGGGTGACCTTTATGGTCTGCTCGTAGACGCTGACGGGAATATTGCCCGCATCGAGGGCCCCAGCAAGCATCGAAGGATATTTGCGGGTGGTGCTCAGGAACTGGCTGGCCTTCACCGAGGAGCTGTAGAGGCTGGCAAAGGTGTTGCGGAACGAAAGATAGGTGGTAAAGAGCTTGTGAAAGGCATCGGCGCGCACTTTGCCATCCTGGGAGCGGATGAACTGCATGTAGCGGCTCTCAGATAGGGTCGTAAGCTTGCCATCTTCGCCCAGAGTGTCAGGGAATTTCATATCCGCATTGGTCATAACCGTGTAGGTATTGCGGGCCGTGGCGCGGATTTCGCCGGTGCGGGCGAGGAAGGCCTCCTGCTCCGTGGTCAGCACATGCTCCTTGCCTCGCAAGAGGTCCAGGAAGCGGAACTGGTATTTTTTTAGGCCCGGTAGTTTATCGGCCATGGTACGCAGGGCTTCTTCGGGCAGGGACAGAAGCTCAGGCTCGATAAAGGCGCAGGCCGCCGAGGCTTTGTCCAGGAGCGGCAGGCAGCTGGCGGTATCGGCCTGATATTCCTGATTGGCCGTATCGGTATCGGCCATCATGCGCGCATAGGCAAAGACGGCGCTAAGATTGATTTCCATGGTGTCGACGGCGGTCAGGCAGTCCAGGAGCTGCTGGGGGACAGAGAGCTTTCCGGCAAACTGCTGGATGGTTTCCAGCTGGCCTTCGATGGCGTCCCGAGCCTTTTGCCAATCGGCGTGGGTGGCGAAAATATCGTTAAGATGCCATTTGTCTGCTGCAGGAATGTCCTCCCGGCGGGCTAATTTATTTTGACTTGTCATACTATCGTCCTCTCTATTAGAAAGTTGTTCTCAATTATTATAACACATACCAAGGGGAATCGTAATGTGGTAGAATAAGTAGATATTATATAGAAAGCTTTTGCTATAGTAAGGAGAACGATTTTGATAGAAGATATTTTATGGCTGGGCATCAATGCCAAATATTCCCATACGTCCCTGGCCATTCGTTATTTGCGCGAGGCCGTGCCGGGCTCGCGGATTTTGGAGCTTACCATCAATCATCAGCTTTTGGACATGCTCGGGGAAATCTATGAGCAGCAGCCAAAAGTCTTGGGGATTTCCTGCTATATCTGGAATATCGAGGTGGTAAAACGGCTGCTGCGTTTGCTGCCAGCGGCCCTTCCGGATACCGTTATTATCTGTGGCGGGCCCGAGGTTTCCTATGGCACGGCGGACTTTATGCGGGAATTTCCCATGGTGGATTATGTCCTGCGGGGCGAGGGCGAAGAGTCAATCCGCCAATTGACAAGTCAGCTTTTGACTTGTCAATTTGACCGGTCAAAAGTCAGTGCCCTGCTTGACCAGTCAGAAATCCGCGGCATCGCCTGGCGCGGCGCCGATGGCGCCATTCATGAGGGGCATGATGTGACGGTGGCAGATCTTGCCGCGGTGCCCTTTGCCTATCGCGAAGAAGAAATGGAAGATATTTGCGAGCGCATTCTCTACTATGAGACGTCGCGCGGCTGTCCGTTTTCGTGTGCTTACTGCCTGTCCTGTGCGACGGCGGGGGTTCGTTTCCTGCCGCTTGCGCGCGTCTTTTCCGAGCTTGACTTTTTCGTGCGCCATGATGTGCGGCAGGTAAAGTTCGTCGACCGCACGTTCAACGCCAAGAAAAAGCACTTTCTGCCAATCTTGAAATACCTTTTGGCTCTGCCGGATTCGTGCCGTACGAATTTTCATTTTGAGGTGGCCATCGACTATTTAGACGAAGAAGTGCTGACGGTGCTTAGCCAGCTGCCCAAAGGCCGCGTGCAGCTCGAAATCGGCATCCAGTCCACGAATGAGCAGGTGTTGAAGGCCGTCTCCCGGGTCAATCACTGGCAGGACATCAAGGCGCATATCAATCGCATCATGAGTTTTCACAATATGCATCTGCATGTGGACCTCATCATCGGCCTGCCCGGGGAAGGCATGGCGTCGTTCCAGCGTTCCTTTAACGATGTTTACGAACTGCAGACCGATATGCTTCAGCTGGGCTTTTTGAAATTCCTCAAGGGGGCGACGATGATGAATCTCGTAACCCCCTATGGCTATCAGTACATGCCCATGGCCCCCTACGAAGTGCTCGTGACCGATGCCCTAAGCTATGGGGAGATTCGCTGGTTCCACAGCTTTGAGATGGTCTTTGAGCTCTACTACAACGCAGGCCGCTGCCGCAAGACCGCTGCCTATATCATCCGGGAGCAGGAGGCGGGCGATGCCTTTGCCTTCTGGCAGAAATTCACCGACTGGTGGGAGAAAAAAGGGTTCCATAAAATCGGCCATAGCACGAAAAATCTCTATGGCTATCTGCGGGACTTTGCCTGCGAAGTCTACGCCCTTGATGAAGAACTGCTCGACAATCTCCTGCGCTTTGATGCCCTGCTGGCCGACGGCGGCCGCATCCGTCCCGAGAATCTTGGCTGGAACCGCCAGCACTATCAGGATATCACCGCGGACTTCTGGAAAGGCGCCCCGAACCGCGTACGCGAGTACCTGCCGGGCTATGAATTTATCAACTGGCGGGACGTCAACAAGAAGTACCATATTGAAATCTTTGCCTACCATGTAATGGAGGCAGAAGACAAAACATTGACCCGTCAACAGACGGCGGTATTGTTCGACTACACGGCGGGCGAACCAGTATGTCAAAGGATAAATTTGGAAATCGATGACAGGGCGAATAAGTGATTGGTTTTGGTTGGTGACGTCAGATTCCATTCTCAGCCAGACGTTGGCGAATTTAGGCAATCCAGTTCATCCGTATCATCAACGCTTGGAACAGGACAATCGCGGACAGGTGGAAGGTTATAGCAAAGAACAGCTTTTGTCTGGCCAGGACTTTTCTTTGGATAGCGTGCGGGCGTAGTTTTATTTAGCACAGTTGGACCGGCAAGACGTCAACAGGAATGTGTTACGCGAGTGGTGGCAGGACTAACATCTGCGTTGGAGAGTTCCTTGGCCTTTTATACCGCGAAGATAAAGGATAAAATTGAAGTTGGGGCGTCATTGGCAGGAAAAAGCTGGGAAGATTTATAAATACTTTATGGTGTTTTATAAAAAGGCTATTCAGGCCGATGGTGCATATACAATGGATAGGTTTATTGGCGAGATATTGCGTGAGCTATAAATAATAGAAAAAGATACGCTATTATGCTACAATGAAGGCAAGAGCAAGGTAGTGATTCCATGATTTTCGGGGGGATGAGCTATGAAGATTGCACGGATACGAGAAGCTGTCTTGAAAGTTGTATTGAACTATCCTGTCAGCCGGGTTACGCTTTTTGGTTCACAGGCAGCAGGGCTATCCAAGGAAGATAGCGATGTGGATTTGATTGTAGAGTTTTCTAAGCCTGTATCGCTGTTGACGTTGTCTAGCATGAAATGCGATTTAGAGGAATTGCTGAATAGTAAAGTGGATTTGATACATGGACCAATCAGGGATTCGGATATGATTGAGATTGGGCAGGAGGTTGTCCTGTATGCAGCATAGAGATAAGATTGTCTTGCAGAAAATCATTTCGGAAATAGATGTTGGGACACAAATGTTAGGGGACAGTAGCTTAGAATCATTCTTGCAGAATGAAATGCTGAAAAGAGCTATTGGGATGACAGTTATTAATATTGGAGAACTGATAAAGAATGTAACGGATGAAATGCGTAACGAATATCCTGCTGTCCCATGGAAGCAGGTAGCTGGATTTCGCGACATAACAGCGCATAAGTATCAGACTTTACGCATGGAAGATGTATATCAGGTAGTGGTGGAGGACTTTCCCGTATTGAAAAAACAATTAGCCGCGATAGTTGCGAAGGGATAGGTATTACAGACGCCCGGAGATTGCTGATGCTTTTACATTAGCAGTTTCCGGGTTTGTTGTGTGTAGCGTAGGATGAAATGAATTTTAGTGAGGAATGACATTGGAACAACAAGTGTATCGGACTTTTTCGGATTATTTGAAGGAACGTTATGGGGAGAAGGTATATAAGCTGCCGGTGGCGCTTCCGGTCAGCTGCCCGAATCGGGATGGCTCCTGCGGCAATGGCGGGGCGGGCTGCACGTTTTGTGGCTCGATTGGCGCTGGCTATGAGAATCTGCCGGCGGATATGACGATCACGGCGCAGCTGGCGGCCAACAAGGCCCATATCATCCCCAAGTACAAGGCTAAGAAATTCATCCCGTATTTCCAGAACTTCAGCAATACCTATGCGCCGCTGGAAACACTGCGCGCCTGGGTGCAGGAGGCGGGCGCCGGCGAGGATATTGTGGCGATCTATATTGCGACGCGGCCGGACTGCGTCAGCGATGAATATTTGGCGATGCTGCGGGCGGAAGCAGATAAGCTCGGCATTGATATCTGCGTGGAGCTTGGCCTGCAGAGCGTCAACTACCGTTCCCTGCAGAAAATCAACCGCGGCCATACGCTGGGGGAGTTTATCGATGCGATTTTGCGCATCAAGGCATATGGTTTGCAGTCCTGTGCGCATCTTATCCTGAATCTTCCCTGGGATACGATGACGGACGTGGTGGAAGATGCCAAGGTGCTCTCGGCCTTGGGCGTCGACCAGGTCAAGCTCCATGCCCTCTACATCGTCAAGGGGACAGAGATGGCGCGGCAGTATGAGGCGGGGGAGCTTACGCTCATTTCCCGGGAGGAATACGAGGCCCGGGTCATCAACTTCCTGGAGCATCTGTCGCCGGACATTGTGCTCCAGCGCATCATCGGCCGGGCCCCGGAGACGAATACGCTGTTTTCCAACTGGCACACGGGCTGGTGGAAGATTCGCGACAACATCACCGCCACTATGGCGGCAAAGGGACAGTATCAGGGAAGGCTCTGCAAGTATCTCAATGGGCCGGCTGTAAGAAAGTTTTTGTCCGTCTAAGCAGGATATTGCCTCAGAATGTCTAATATAACAGTATAAAATGACGATAATGCTGTAGATAGACAGTGAAAGGGGCGATACTATGCAGGTATGGATTGAACGAATCGGTCCGCTCGGGGAAAATGAACTCTATGCATTCGGCCCGTCTTGGCAGGATGTGACTGGCCGGGTCGAACTTGATGTCATGGGCAATGGCGTGATACGCCGCAAGCATGTGGCTTTTTCGGAGAAGCAGATGGCTATCATTGCTGCCCGGATTGATGGGTGGATCCGCGATCTGGGCAGCTGTCAGCTTTCCTGCATCAGTGCTGCCGACAAACTGGAGGATGAGCCGGAGCGCCGCTGCCGCTGGAAACCGCGGGCGGCGGATCTGCGTCCGCTGGACCTGCCGATGCGTTCGGTGGCGATTGCCCCCGACCATGCTGCTTGGGAGCAATACGAAACCTGGCTTTGATGAGAGAATGGCGAGAATCTTAACGGGTTCTCGTCTTTTTTTGGCAAGGGGATTAAAATTTCCTGTAAAAATAAGCAAATTATTCTGAAAAGTATTGCTTTTGCCGTTGCGAGCCTTTATACTAAATGTAGGGAATGGCTTATATGGAGGAATACAGTATGAAAAAGGCAATTATCGCAATGATGGCTGTCTTTTGCCTTTGCCTTGTGGGAACGAATGCAGAAGCAGCTGGCAAGAACTGGAAGTTTGTAGAGGCGTCGTATACGGTGCAGCATGGGGATACGCTGGAGGGAATTGCAGAGAAGTACATGGAGAAGAATACCTATGGCCCGCGCGAGCTGCGGGAGTTCATCGCAGGAATCAAGGAGCTCAATGATTGGCTGCTGAAGCGTGACGTTGCGGAGGGTGATACGCTGCGCATCAATTATTGGGAAAAGAAGAACTGACAGGATAAAGAAAGGGCGCCATGCAATCGGTGATGCATGGCGCCCTTTTTGTCTGCGCAGCGCGTGTAGGGAAGCCGGCTGCAAGGTCGTCCGTTCCGTGGTTGGCGATCGGAAGCTGGATGACGCGAGCCGGCGCAAAGATAGGCGGGACAGGATCGCGAGCCAACCATATCCCTGTTGCTATCATTATAGCATAAATCCCTGTCGCTGCGGGCAAAAGAGAGAAAAATAACGGGTATGATAGCTTGCGGTTATATCGTCTTAAGCATTTGTTATTTGTATTTATCCTCAATATGAGGTATTATGATTAGGTAATAAAAACACAGCGCGAAAAAGTTTGCGATGAGGAGGCATTATCCATGCTTGAAAATAAACAGTGGGATGGTTTTTCGGGAAGCCTTTGGCGGGAAGAAATCAATGTGCGTGATTTCATCCAGAAGAACTATCAGCCCTATGATGGGGATGAATCGTTCCTGGCAGGCCCGACTGAGGCGACGAATAAACTTTGGGACAGACTGCAGGCGCTGCAGAAGGCCGAGCGCGAGAACGGCGGCGTCCTCGATATGGATGTGGATATCGTATCCAGCCTGACGTCCCATGGGGCAGGCTACATCGATGAAGCCATGAAGGATTTGGAACGGGTTGTCGGTCTGCAGACGGATAAACCGCTGAAGCGTGCCTTCATGCCCTATGGCGGCATCAAGATGGCAGAGCAGGCCTGCCAGAACTATGGCTATGAGCCGAGTGCGAAACTTCATGAGATCTTCACGAAATATCATAAGACCCACAACCAGGCCGTGTTTGATGCCTATACGCCGGAAATCCGCCGCGCCCGTCACAGCCATATCATCACGGGACTGCCGGATACGTATGGCCGCGGCCGCATCGTCGGCGACTACCGCCGCGTAGCGCTTTATGGTATCGACCAGCTGATTGCCTTCAAGGAAGCCGATAAGGCTAATACCGGTATTGATGGGGTTATGACCGACGATGTCATCCGCCAGCGTGAGGAGCTCACGGAGCAGATCCGTGCGCTGCAGGGCATGAAGGAAATGGCTGCCATCTATGGCTTTGACATCTCGGCCCCGGCCAAGGATGCCCGCGAGGCCGTGCAGTGGCTCTATTTCGGCTATCTGGCTGCCATCAAGACCCAGAACGGCGCCGCCATGAGTGTCGGCCGCATTTCGACCTTCCTGGATATCTACATCGAGCGCGACATCCAGAACGGCAAGCTGACGGAAGCGGAGGCCCAGGAGCTCATCGACCATCTCGTCATGAAGTTCCGCATGGTGAAATTTGCGCGCATCACGTCCTATAATGAGCTGTTCTCGGGGGACCCGGTCTGGGCGACGCTGGAAGTTGCCGGCATCGGCATGGATGGCCGCAGTCTGGTCACGAAGAACGACTACCGCTTCTTGCATACCCTTGAGAATATGGGCCCGGCTCCGGAGCCGAACCTCACGGTGCTCTATTCCTCGGCCCTGCCGGAGAACTTCAAGCGCTATGCGGCCAAGATTTCGGTGACGACGAGCTCCATCCAGTATGAGAACGACGATGTCATGAAGGTGGAGTGGGGCGATGATTACTCCATCTGCTGCTGCGTATCGGCAACCCAGACGGGCAAGGAGATGCAGTTCTTCGGGGCGCGTGCGAACCTGGCCAAGTGCCTGCTCTATGCCATCAATGGCGGTGTGGACGAGAAGTCCGGCGAGCAGATCGGGCCGGAGTACCGCGGTGTCACCGGGGATATCCTGGACTACGAGGATGTCGTGAAGAAATTCGACCGCATGATGGATTGGCTGGCAGGCCTTTACGTCAATACGCTGAACCTCATCCAGTATATGCATGATAAGTATTATTACGAGGCCGCTGAGATGGCCCTTATCGATACGGATGTGCGCCGCACGTTTGCTACGGGCATTGCTGGCTTCTCCCATGTGGTTGACTCCCTGTCGGCCATCAAATACGCCAAGGTCAAGGCCATCCGCAACGACGCGGGCATCGTGACCGATTACGAGACGACGGGGGATTTCCCGCGTTACGGCAACGACGATGAGCGTGCCGACGAGATTGCCAAGTGGCTCTTGAAGTCGTTCCTCGACAAGATCAAGTCCCGTCATACCTATCGCAACTCGGAGCCGACGACGTCGATCCTTACGATCACGTCGAATGTGGTCTATGGCAAATACACGGGCGCCATGCCGGATGGCCGCAAGGCTGGCGTTCCGCTTTCGCCAGGTGCCAACCCGAGCTATGGTGCCGAGCAGAACGGCCTGCTGGCATCGCTGAACTCCGTGGCGAAACTGCCGTATGAGTGGGCCCTTGACGGCATCTCCAACACCCAGAGCATGACGCCGGAGGCCCTTGGCCATAACGACGAGGAGCGTTCCGCGCAGCTCGTGAATGTGCTTGACGGCTACTTCGACCAGGGCGCCCATCATCTGAATGTCAACGTCTTTGGCCGCGAGAAGCTCCTCGATGCCATGGAGCATCCTGAGAAGGAAGAGTATGCAAACTTCACGATCCGCGTCTCGGGCTATGCGGTCAAGTTCATCAACCTGACCCGCGAGCAGCAGCTCGATGTCATTGCGAGAACCTTCCATGCACACATGTAAGGGGTATATCAATGCGGTAGAGAGCTTCGGCTCGGTGGACGGGCCGGGGCTTCGCTACATCTTTTTCCTGCAGGGCTGCCCGCTGCGCTGCAAGTACTGCCATAATCCCGAAACCTGGCAGGGCACAGGCGGCACGGAGATGACGGCGCAAGAGGCACTGGCTAAGGCCCTGCGCTACAAGTCCTATTGGAAAAATGGCGGTGGCATCACCGTGTCGGGGGGCGAGCCGCTGCTGCAGGCAGGCTTTGTCACAGAGTTGTTCACACTGGCCAAGGAGCAGGGCGTTTCGACCTGCATCGATACCTCAGGCGCTGTCTTCTCGCGGGAAGAGCCGGTGTTTTCAAAGCTTGCGTCACTGCTGGCCGTAACGGATACGGTGCTTCTGGACATCAAGCATATTGACATGTCAAAACATCGGGATTTGACCGGTCAAGGCAATGGACAGATTCTTGCTTTTGCCAGATATTTGGCTGAAATCGGGAAACCGGTCTGGATCCGCCATGTCCTTGTGCCGGGCATCAACGATGATGCGGAAAGCCTTGCCAAATTGTCCAGCTTTGTGGCGGGACTTGGCAATGTCCAGCGCTTTGAGGTACTGCCTTATCATCGACTGGCCATCCATAAATACGAAGAACTGGGGCTGGATTACCCTTTGTCCGATGTGCCAGAGCCAACAAAGAAAATGGTAGCAAGGGCAGAAGAAATCCTGCGCACAAGTGAATATCAGGGATATAAACGCTGAATAACAAAGTACGTTCGTCATATCCCATAAATCAGCGGTCCGAAAGGGCCGCTTTTTCTATGCGCAAAAAGCGTGAGAAGGTAGACTTACGCAATAATATTTGCTGAGAAAAAGGGAAATGATTGTTGGTTCGCGAATTTCAAGGCATCAGTAATTGTCAATCATAAAGGAGTAGTGGCTATATGGACAATCAAAATCCTGTCATGGCGGTAGATAAGGCTGATCGCGACAAAATCATCATCAAGACCAGTGTCATCGGTATCCTGACCAATGTGTTACTAGCAGCCTTCAAGGCGGCTATCGGATTGGCGGCCAATTCCATCGCCGTGACCTTGGATGCGGTGAATAATCTTTCCGATGCCCTTTCTTCCGTCATCACTATTGCCGGAACGAAACTGGCGGGAAAACTTCCGGACAAGGAGCATCCCTTTGGCTATGGCCGGATCGAGTACCTCAGCGCCTTGGTGGTGGCGGGCATCGTGCTTTATGTTGGCATCACCGCCGCCGTGGAATCCGTGAAGAAGATGATTTCGCCGGAGGTGCCGGACTACAGCGTGACGGCACTGCTCATCATCGGTGCGGCAGTTATCGTAAAGATAATATTGGGTAGATTCGTCAAGGCGCAAGGGGAAAGAGTAAACTCCGGTTCCTTAGTGGCCTCGGGGTCGGATGCCCTGCTTGATGCGGTGCTCTCGCTATCGGTGCTTATCTCGGCTATCATCTTCATCGCTACCGGCATATCCCTGGAGGCGTATGTCGGTGCAGTAATCTCCGGGTTCATCATCAAGTCGGGTATCGACATGATAAGGGAGACTTTGGATGAGATCCTGGGGAAACGCATGGATAAAGAGATATCCCGGCAATTGAAATCGCTGCTGTCCGATGAGCCCGAAGTGCGGGGGGCTCACGACCTTGTCATCTATAATTATGGCCCCGACAAAGACTTGGCCTCTGTCCATCTGGAACTGCCGGATACCATGAGCGTAAAAGAAGTGGATGGGCTGACCAGACGGTTGGAAACGAAGGTGTTCAAGGCAACGGGCATCATTCTCGCCGCGGTAGGCGTCTATTCCTACAACACGGAGGACAGCAGCGAGGCAGCAAATATTCGTGTTGATGTGACGAAACGGGTGCTGGCCCATGCTTGGGCTCTGCAGCTCCACGGTTTTTACCTGGATGAAAAAGCAAAGGCCATGCGTTTCGATGTGGTCATGAGTTTTGATATACCGCATAAAGAAGGTGTGCGGATTCTCCAAGAGGAGATGAAGGAGGCCTACCCGCATTACGATATT
This sequence comes from Selenomonas sp. GACV-9, assembly GCA_900116485.1. GTDB lineage: Bacteria > Bacillota > Negativicutes > Selenomonadales > Selenomonadaceae > Selenomonas_A > Selenomonas_A ruminantium_G. The sequence continues at coordinate 629,183 of FPAX01000001.1, read as the reverse complement.
CAGATCGTGCCCGATGTGGATTTATCGGATTGACAATATTGGTGGTTTTTTAAAATTGTATTTGACAAAATCGAATTTTGTTATATAATAAAGCATGTAAGATGAAATGAGGGATATAGAGACTGATATGCAGTAGTGTTTGTATTTCAAAGGAGAGCTGAAAACATGGAAAAACAGGAAATCATCAATGCCTTTCATATGATGTGGGACAATTTTCCGGAGCCAATCATGCTGATTACCAAAGACCGCCAGATTCATGCGGTAAACAAGAAAGCCGCTTCGTTTGGTCTTAATGATCAGATGAAATGCTCCAGCATTGGCAAGCCGGAACAGCATAAGGGCTGCCTTTGCAATCAGGCCGCAGATACCAAGCAGGCCGTTTACAAAGCCTATGAGGGCCAGTTCGGCCGGGCTTATGGTTTTTGGGTTCCTGTAGCCGGTGCTGAGGAATATATCATTCATTTCGGCGTAGGTTCTACTTTCGAGTATCCCCTGTGATGAAGGTTATATAAGTTCTGTTTTCCAATTCGGTTCAGAGAAAAGGAGCTGATGGCATGGAGAAAAAGCGAATCCACAAGGATATTATCATTATCGGTGCAGGTATGGCGGGACTTACAGCAGCCCTCTATGCCGGGCGTATGAATCTTGACGTGCTGGTGCTGGAAAACGGCATTATCGGCGGACAGATTGCAAACGCCACAGGCATTGAGAACTATCCGGGCTTTGCCAAGGTTTCCGGCAAGGAACTTATGGGAACGCTGCAGCAGCAAGCGGAAAGCTTTGGTGCGGTCATTGATGAGTTTGACTCCATTGTGAAGGTGAGCCTTAAAGGGCAGCCAAAACTGGTGGAGACGGAGGAGTATCTCTATGATGCTGATGTCATCATCATCGCCTCGGGCATGAACCGTCGCAAGCTGCCATTGCCGGAGGAGAAAAAGTACGCGGGTAAAGGCGTGCATTATTGCGAACTCTGTGATGGTCATATGTACCAGGATAAGGTGATTGCCGTCATGGGCGGCGGCAATGCAGCTGTGGATGCTGCCAATTTCCTCACGAAGTATGCCAGCAAGCTTTATCTGATCCATCGTTCGGATTTGCGGGCCGATGAAGTCTCGCAAAATAGGTTGAGGGAAAATCCCAAGGCAGAAATCTTCCTGCAGACGGAAATCAAGGGCCTGCAAGGAGAGGGACGCCTGGAGCGCATCGAGGTGCTGGACAAGGCCTCGGGGGAGACGCGCAGCCTGCCCGTGGATGGCATCTTTGTCAATATCGGCGTGGTGCCCAATACGGAGCTTTTCCAGGAAGAGCTGCCGCTTTCGGCCAGTGGCCGTATCGAAGCCGGTGAGGACTGCCGGACAGCCATTCCAGGGGTATTTGCCGCTGGGGATGTGCGGGAAAAGGAAATCCGCCAGCTGACTACCGCTGCCGCTGACGGCACGGCAGCCGCTTTGCTGGCTGAAAAATATCTAGTGAAATTGAAGGAGGGTAATGCAGTATGGTAAAAGTATATTCAATCAATGATTGTCCTTGGTGTGAAAAGGTCAAGAAGTATCTGAAGAGCAAGAATGTGGAGTTCGAGGAGCACAATATCGAGGAAAATGATGCAGACCGCGATGCCTGCTATGAGCTGACGGGAGACACCATGGTTCCTATTACTACAGTCAATGACAAGGATTATGTGCTGAGTTTTGACAAGGCTAAGCTGGATGCCATGCTGGGCCTTTGATAGATCGCGTGCCAGATGTAAGTGAGGAGAACGATATGGGGATTTATGATTTTGTGGTAAAGACCAACAAAGGTGTGGAAAAATCCTTGGCTGATTACAAAGGCAAGGTATTGATAATCGTCAATACTGCCTCCAAATGCGGTTTTACGCCCCAGTTCAAGGAGTTGCAGGACCTCTATATGAAGTACAAAAGTCAGGGCTTGGAAATCCTGGGCTTTCCCTGCAATCAGTTCGCAGAGCAGGAGCCGGGCAGCAACAGCGAGGTGCAGGAATTCTGCCGTTTGAATTACGGCGTGACGTTCCAGATTTTCGAGAAGGGTGATGTGCGCGGCGAAACGGCGCAGCCACTCTTCAAGTATCTGATTGAGCAGCAGGGGTTCAAGGGCTTTGATGCGTCTCATCCGATTGCTGCTAAACTGACGGAGGCTCTCCAGCAGAATTTCCCGGAATATTTGGAAGGGGATTCCATCAAGTGGAATTTCACCAAGTTCTTGGTAGATAGAGAGGGAAATGTGGTGGCCCGGTTCGAGCCGACCTTTGCTCCTGCCGATATGGCTAAGGAAGTTGAGAAATTACTATAACACGATAAGGCAGTCTTCTTCACGACTCAGTGAGGGAGGCTGCTTTTATTTTGATCGTAATTGAATCGATTCCGTAAATGCACCTTTTCGATAACTAAAAAATAAGAGGAATGATAAGTTTCGGTATAGAATGGAGAAGATAACAGAAAAATGCTATGAGTACTGACTCCCAGACGACATAGTGACAATCGAATAGGTGAGGAGTGAAATGTATGGATTCTGCAGTAATTACCTTATGTGTGCTTTGCGTAGCGGGGTTCTTCTTTGCTACGGAACTTATTCCTTTGGCTGTTACGGCCATGGGATCGGCTATCCTGCTGGGCCTGTTTGGTGTGCTTACCCCCGCACAGGTTTATTCTGGGTTATCCAATTCAACGGTCGTTTTATTTGCGGGGATGTTTGTCATCGGTGCGGCGATGTTTCAGACAGGACTCGCGCAGAAAATCGGCGTCACGGTCGTAAAGAAAGCCGGTACCGATGAGAAGAAACTGATGCTGGCCTTGATGGTCATCACCATTGTTCTCTCGGGTGTTTCGTCGAATACGGCGACCGTCGCTTGTTTGATGCCAGTGGTGGTGCAGATTTGCATTGCCGCCCATATTCCCGTATCGTCGCAGCTCATGGGCATGGCATTAGCCGCAAATGTCGGTGGTACCCTTACCCTTATCGGTACGCCGCCGAATATCCTCATGAGTGCGACCCTCGAAACCTCTGGGTACAGTCCCTTTGGATTCTTTGAATTTGCCCTTATCGGTATCCCGCTGTCACTGGCTGGTGTCCTTTACATGATGACCGCCGGGCGGCGTCTGTGCCCGCATAATTATGCGGATAACAACTTGTTCGACCAGGAGTCCGCGGAACCGGAAAATCCGCGCAAGATGCTGATCTGTGCAATTATCCTGATATGTGTGGTTGTAGCGATGGTCTTGGAAAAGGACATTGGCGTGCCGATGCAGACGTCGGCTATTATCGGTGCCCTGGCCTGCGTGTTGACGGGATGCGTGACAGAAAAGCAAGCCTATCAGGGGATTGACTGGGTTACGATTTTTCTGTTCGCCGGCATGCTGCCGCTGGCCAGTGCTATGGACAAGAGTGGTGCGGGCAAGATGATTGCCGATTTTGTCATTGGCCTTATCGGCTCAGAACCTTCGCCCATGGTCATCGTCGTGGCGATGTTCATCCTGTCCTGCGGCCTTACGCAGTTCATGAGCAATACAGCGTCGGCCGCCCTTTTGGCACCGATTGGCATTTCGATTGCGCAGTCGATTGGTGCTTCGCCGTATCCAATCCTCATGACCATCGGCATTGCTGCTTCCTGTGCGTTTACGACACCGGTGGCAACACCGCCGAATACGCTGGTGCTGGGGCCTGGTAAATTCCGGTTTATCGATTATGTCAAAGTCGGCATTCCGATGGTTATCGTGGCCCTGCTGGTATGCGTGGTGGTCATTCCGATATTCTGGCCGTTCTTCCCAGGATGAGGATAGCAAAATATTAGCCTGAATCGAGGAGGAATATCTATGGAACGCGAAAAAATCATTCGGGGTATTGAAGCCTTTGACCCCGAACTGTTTGACTTTATACAGATGGAATTAAAGACTCAGCGCTATACGTTGTCGCTTTTGCCTAACGAGAATTATGCCTCGCCCTTCTGCTCCTATCTGAAGGGGAGCCTTTTAAGCAATACCTATATGGACTATCACGATGTCTTGACCTGCAGCCGTCTTGAAGCGCTGGCCATTGAGCGCGCGAAAAAGCTGTTCGGCAGTGAAGCGGCCATCGTGCGCATCAACAATCTGGTGGCGGCCTCCCAGATTGTCTTCCACAGCTTTGTCAATACGGGGGATACCATCATGTCCTTCAACCTGCGCAAGCAGGAGTATTGCTATACGAAGGACATGAAGTACAACTTCGTCAAGTACAGCATTGAGCCCGAGACCCAGCATCTAGATTATCGTCATATCGAGGCGCTGGCCAGTGAGTGCCATCCCAAGATGATGATATTTTCCCCAACCAATTATCCGAAGGATGTCAACTACCGGAAACTGGCGCAGATTGCGCATGGCGTCGGCGCTGTGCTCTGGGTCGATATGAGTGCGGTGGTTGGCTTGGTAGCGGCCAAACTCATGAATTCTCCGGTTCCCCATGCGGATGTGGTGACCTTCTACACCCACGATACACTGCGGGGACCGCAAAGCGCTGTTATCCTGACGAATAGCGAGAATGTGGATAAGCTCAATGAGATTGCCATCAACACCGGCCATGTCTATCTGCAGGAAAACATCCTGGCGGCGCTCTGCATCGCCTTTCGGGAGGCGGAAACCCCAGAGTTCGTCAATTACTGCCAGCAATGCCTGAATAATGCCAATGCGCTGATGAATTCCCTCAAGGAAAATGGCCTCAATATCGTTTATCATGGCACCAATAGCCAATATATAGCTCCCGAAGTACATTATAGGGACCGCGGAGCTTTCTTGGCGCAGGTCAAGCAGGCGGGGTTCATTGTCAAATGTGACAACATCATGACATTTGACGATGACAAGACGATTCCGGCTCTGCGGCTGTCGAGCTTGATTCCGACGACCAGAGGCATCAAGGAAGAAGAAATGGTGGAAGTGGGGCGGCTGCTGACCCGGGCTATTGTTCCTGAGCTGGAGTCCAAACAGATTGCCAAGATCCGTCAGTCATTGGCTGAGATTGTGTTTACCAAGCCACTGTTTTCGGAGGAATGGCTGCCGCGGAAAAATATTGTCAATCCCCTCTATAGTTCGCATAACATCAATTATTCGCGGGAACTCTATGCGGCCAATAAGAAGAACTTCCTCAAACATCTTTTTGGCTTTGATGATTAATATCATTGACAAGAATTTTCTGACGTAATATAATGTCAACTGTGATATAAATCACGGTAATAATTACATATTCAGGGAACAGGTGCCATCGAAGATGGCCGAAGAGAAAAGCCGGTAAAAACCGGCGCGGTCCCGCCGCTGTGAGGGGAGCAAACCTGCAACGATGCCACTGGATGAGATCTGGGAAGGCGCAGGCAAGCGATGAACCGAGCCAGAAGAACTGCCTGTCCGAAAGTCACCGAGTTGACTTGTCGATTGACATTTGACTAGTCAAGCCACCTGCGAGCGATGGGAAGGGGACTTCTGAATATCTAGTGAAGGATAGCAGAGGTCTTTTGGCGCGCGCTAAAAGACCTCTTTCTATTTTATCCAAACTAATAGGGGGATTTTACTATGAAGAACTGGAAAAAAGCATTAGCTGTATCTCTTGCCTGCACGGCAGCATGGGGCATTGCTGCTCCGCAGACCGAGGCTGCTTATCAGCTGAACCCGGAGGTCAAGAAACCGACGATGGCACTGAAGACGGCATCGGAGATCGGCGTGCTCAAGAACGAGAATCCAGAGCTCAAGAACCTTGCCAATAAAGATGCTATCGTTGTCATGACCTTTGGCACGACGTTCAAAGATACGCGTGCTAAGACCATCGATGCTACGGTCAACGAGATTCAGGCTGCCCATCCGAACGTTAAGGTCGTAACGGCTTATACGTCCCATATCATCATCAAACGCGTAGCAGAGAAGGAAGGCATCAAGTTCCCGACGCCGGAGGAGGCTCTCGAGCAGCTCAAAGCTGATGGCTATAGCCGCGTAGCGCTTGTTTCCCTCGATGTTATCCCGGGCATGGAGTACAACTACGACATGGGCGTTTATCAGAACTACAAGAACCAGTTCAAGAAGATGACGCTGGGCACGCCGTTGATGTACTGGCAGGGCCAGGAAGAGCAGGCTGATGATGTGACGGAGACTCTCAAGGCGCTGTCCTCGCAGTTCCCGAAACAGGGCAAAGATGATGCCATCCTGATCATGGCTCATGGCACGCCGAACATCTCTAATGCTTATTATTCCGTTATGCAGGCTAAGCTCGATGAGATGGGCTGCAAGAACGTCTTCATCTACACGGTTGAGGGCTGGCCGAATCTCGAGACGGTCCTGCCGAAACTCAAGAAGAATGGCATCAAACATGTTACGCTGATGCCGATGATGATGGTTGCTGGCGATCATGCCAACAACGATATGGCTGGCGACGAGGAAGATTCGCATAAATCTGTCCTGGAGAAGGCTGGCTACAAGGTTGATGCCTATATCCATGGTATTGGCGAGAACAAGAACATCCGTGATCTCTATGTTTCTCGTGCCAACGATGCTTGGAATGCCTTGGAGGCTGACAAATAATCTGTTTCGTGCAGATTGGGACGCGTGCGATTTTTCGCACGCGTTTTTCTTATAGGGAGATTGCAGGAAAAAATCCTTAGGATGCGGACATTTTGCTTGACGCTGGCCCCAGAACTCTTTATAATGAATCTGTAATTTGATAAAAGCGAATGACATGGCTGACGGTTCAGTGGAATTGACCACGGGCCGTGTCATTGGTGGAAATGCCGACCGTCTGGGCACCATTTTTGTGGGCTCGGACTGTCGGCATTTTTGTTATTTTATGGAGGAGCGATTTTTTTGGAGCTGTTGGAGAGAAAGATACAGGAAGAAGGCATTGCGCTGCCGGGCAATGTGCTCAAGGTGGACTCGTTTCTGAATCACCAGATCGACCCGGAGCTGTCGCTGGCGATGGGCAAGGAGTTTGCTCGTTTGTTCCGCGAGGCAGGCATTGACCGCGTGCTGACTGTGGAGGCATCGGGCATCGCCATTGGTGTCATGGCCGCCCTCGAGCTTGGCGTGCCGCTGGTCTTTGCGCGCAAGAAGAAATCGGTACTCATAAATGAGCCGGTTTATTCGCAGGAGGTATTCTCGTTCACGAAGAAGGAGACCTCAGAAATCATCGTGCTGCAGAAATATCTGCCGGCTGGTGAGAATGTGCTGATCATCGATGACTTCCTGGCCAATGGTGAGGCGGCACTGGGCCTTGCCAGTATTGTCGAAACGGCTGGCTCGAAGGTTGCCGGTATCGGCATCGCCATCGAGAAGGCATTCCAGCCGGGGCATCAGCGCATTATCGACAAGGGCTATCACCTGGAGGCCCTGGCGAGCATAGCATCCCTTGCTGATGGCAAGATTACGTTTACGGAAAAATAAGACGTTGGAGGAATTTATTGTGACAAAAGCGATTCATCCTGTTGACCAGAAACTGCCGTTTACGCGCACCCTTATCTATGCGGCCCAGCACGTGCTGGCCATGTATGCTGGGGCCGTCGCTGTGCCCTTGGTGCTGGCTGGTGCCATCGGCCTTTCGACGGAGCAGCTCATCTACCTCATCAATGCCGATCTCTTTACCTGCGGCATTGCAACTCTCGTGCAGGCTCTTAGCATCAAGGATTTCATCGGCTCGAAACTGCCGATTGTCCAAGGCTGCACCTTTACGGCAGTGACGCCGATGATCATAATCGCCAATACCCATGGCGGCGGGGCAGCAGGCCTGCAGGTAGTCTATGGCTCAGCCATCTTTGCCGGCATTGCCTGCTTTGTCATCAGCAATTATTTCAGCAAGATGCTGCGGTTCTTCCCGCCAGTGGTCACGGGCTCGGTCATCACGATCATCGGCCTGTCGTTGCTGCCGGTAGCCGTCAACTGGATTACGGGTCCGAACCCGCAGGCTGCTGATTACTGCAGCCCGTCGAACATTGCCTTGTCGTTGGCGGTACTCGCCATCATCCTGTTCATCTACCGCACCTGCAAGGGATTCCTCGGTCATATTTCCGTTCTGCTTGGTCTCGTGATTGGCACGGGCATTGCCGCAGCTTTCGGTATGGTGGATTTTCATGCCGTTGGCGAGGCGGCGATGCTCGGTGTCACGACGCCCTTTGCCTTTGGCCTGCCGGTCTTTGAGCCGGTATCCTGCCTGATCATGACGCTGGTCATGCTGGTGACCATGGCTGAGACTACGGGCGATGTCATGGCGGTCAGCTCGATCGTCAAGAAGCCCATGACGGAGGAGATGCTCACGAAAGCCCTGCGTGCCGATGGTTTCTCCACGGCCCTGGGCGGTGTGTTCAACACCTTCCCGTATACGGCTTTTGCCCAGAATATCGGCCTTATCAGCATGACGGGCATCCGCAGCCGCTACATTGTGGCGACTAGCGGTGTGCTGTTGATGATCCTCGGACTTTTCCCGAAACTGGCGGCTGTCGTTGCCTGCATTCCGACCATGGTACTCGGCGGCGCAGGTCTTGCGATGTTCGGCATGGTAGCGTCGAGCGGCATGCAGGCTCTCTCCCAGGCTGATCTGCAGAAGAAGGGCAACTCCATGGTAGTAGCCATCAGCGTAGCCGTAGCACTGATTCCCATTGGCGTGCCGTCCTTCTACAGCCATTTCCCCCAGTGGGTGCAGCTCATTGGCAACAGCGGCATCACGATTGGCAGCATCATGGCCATCGTGCTCAATGTGCTGCTCTGTGAGCACAAGCCGAAAACAGCTGAGCAGGAGCAGAAAGCTGCTTTGAATCTTCAATAATATAGCGAGTAAATGTCATCTGGCAGTCCCGGAAAGGGGATTGCCAGATTTTTTCTTGTCAAAACAATATTGTTACATGTATACATATATTCCTCTTTTATGGCGCTTTTAATTGTGGTATAATGTTCTTTGTGATTGTACATTACAGGTGTACAGTTGCAAAAAACATTTACCCTATAAGGAGCATTCATACGATGAAACAAAATGACAATGAGTTTATGCAGCACGATTTACGGCTTCCTGAACTTACGGTCCGCGGTATGCTGCTCGGTGCTATCCTGACGATCATCTTCACAGCATCGAACGTCTACCTGGGCCTCAAGGTCGGCCTGACCTTTTCCTCGGCTATTCCGGCCGCGGTGATCTCGATGGCCGTCCTCAAGATGGCGAAGGATTCCAATATCCTCGAGAATAACATGGTGCAGACACAGGCTTCTGCCGCAGGAACCTTGTCGGCTATCATTTTTATCATCCCTGGCATGCTGATGATTGGCTATTGGCAGGGCTTCGAGTTCTGGCAGACGCTTTTGGTATCGGCTTGCGGCGGCTGCCTGGGCGTGCTGTTCACGATTCCGCTGCGCCGCGCGATGGTCGTCCATAGCGACCTGGCCTATCCGGAAGGTGTGGCTGCCGCTGAGATCTTGAAGGTCGGCAGCAATGCTGCGGCAGCTTCTAAGCAGGGCAGCGGCCTCAAGGAAATCATGTCGGGCGGTATCGTAGCTGGTGTGGTCGCACTGCTCTCGAACGGTTTTCAAGTGCTCTCGGGCGGCCTGTCGCTCTGGTTCCATGTGGGCCGCGGCATGACGCAGTTCCCGATTGGCTATTCGACGGCTCTCGTCGGTGCTGGTTACCTCATCGGCATTGCCTCGGGACTGGCGATGCTCGTCGGTATCCTGATCGCCTGGGCGGGCTTCGTGCCGTTCTACACGATTACGAGCGCTCTGCCTGACGGCATGACCATGCAGAAATTTGCCGGTGCGGTCTATCAGGAGCGCGTCCGTCTGATTGGTGCCGGTGCCATGGGCGTGGCCGCCATCTGGACGCTTATCACGCTGGCCGAGCCGGTCATCGAGGGCGTCAAGGAGTCCATCGCCTCGGTCCGCATGTCCGATGGCGAGAAGGACAAACACCGCATGGACATCGATATGTCCATCAAGAGCATCGGCCTGGTATTCGCACTGACGGTTGCCGGCCTGCTGGCGATCTTCTATGCCTTTGTCAGCCCTGAGGGCCTGCCGCTGATGCAGAACCTCACCTTTGTCCTCGTCGGCGTCGGCGTGGCTGTGTTCATGGGCTTCTTTGTCGCCGCAGCCTGTGCCTATATGGCCGGTCTCGTCGGCACCTCATCGAGCCCGATTTCGGGTATCGGCATCCTGGGCATCATCGTGGCGTCCCTGGTGATGTATGCGCTGTGCACCTCCTTTGGTATCTTCAGCCTGCCCGGCGGCGAGAAATTCGCGACGGCCACGGCTATCTTTACGACCTCCATCATCATGGCGATTGCCTGCATCTCGAACGATAACATGCAGGACCTCAAGACTGGTTATCTCGTCGGTGCTACACCGTGGCGCCAGCAGGTGGCTCTGCTGCTCGGCTGCGTAGTCGGTGCTCTGGTCATCGCCCCGGTACTGAACCTTCTCTATGAGGCCTATGGTTTCCCTGGTGCGCTGCCGCGTCCGGACATGGACCCGTCCCAGGCACTGGCTGCCCCGCAGGCCGCACTGATGACGACGATTGCCCAGGGCATCTTCTCGAGCCAGCTGGCTTGGGAGTACATCTATCTGGGCATGGGCCTCGGCGTACTGCTCGTCATCGTCGATCAGCTGCTCAAACGCAATACGCGTCATCTTTGCCTGCCGTCGCTTGCCGTTGGCATGGGTATCTACCTGCCGCCCTCGGTACAGACGCCACTGGTCATCGGCGCCATCATGGGCTACTTCCTCAATAAGAAGCTCAAGGAGCGCAAGGGCGAGGAAGGCCGGAAAAATGGCATGCGCCGTGGTACGCTGTTCGCTTCGGGCCTTATCGTCGGTGAGTCGCTGGTCGGTGTCGCCCTGGCTGGTGTCATCGTCGTCTCGGTCACGAGCGGCGGCAGCGACAGCCCGCTGGCACTGGTCGGCAAGGATTTTGCCGATACGGCCGAAATGCTGGGCCTTGCTGTCTTCCTCGTGACGCTGGCCATCTTCGGCAAGACGGTGCTGGGCAATAAGAACAACTAAAAAGACGTTCAAAAAAAGCTGCCGTGCAGGGCTTCCTGCGCGGCAGCTTTTTTGCTATGCGGGGCTCCGGAAGATAGCAGGCAGAAGCCGGCAGTATCTTTCCAGGAAAACCGGTTGCTATTTTCATAGGAGGGAAGTACAATGGCAATAGAATATATGAGGAAAGGCAGGCGATAGATATGTTGCCGATGGAGATATGGCAGGGGCTGCTCATTCCGCTGCTGGGAACGGGGCTTGGCGCTGCTTGTGTATATATCCTGAAACGTGAATTGTCGGTGAATGTGCAGAAGGCTTTGATGGGCTTTGCGGCGGGTGTCATGGTGGCCGCGTCGATCTGGAGCCTGTTGATTCCGGCGATGGAGGGCAGTGCCGAGATGGGACGGCTGGCGTTCTTGCCAGCGTTTATCGGCTTTTGGGCAGGCACGCTGTTCTTGCTGCTGCTCGACCATGTCATCCCGCATCTGCATCTTGATGCAGATAAAGCTGAAGGTATGTCATGCAGCTTGCCGAAGACAGCGATGCTGGTGCTGGCCGTGACGCTGCACAATATCCCTGAGGGCATGGCAGTCGGCGTTGTCTTTGCGGGGTGGCTTTCTGGCAATGCTGATATCACGCTGAGCGGTGCCTTTGCTTTGTCCATCGGTATTGCCATCCAGAACTTTCCCGAGGGGGCAATCATCTCGCTGCCGTTGCGGGCTGAGGGCATGAATAGACACAAGGCTTTTTGGGCAGGCTTGCTTTCAGGTGTGGTCGAGCCATTAGGTGCGGCCTTGACCATCGTGGCGGCTAGTTTTGTCGTGCCTGTCCTGCCGTATTTGCTGGCCTTTGCCGCTGGTGCCATGATCTATGTGGTGGTGGAGGAGCTCATCCCCGAGATGTCGGCGGGGGAGCATAGCGATATTGGCGTATTAACCTTTGCGGCGGGCTTTACCGTGATGATGGCGCTGGACGTCGCTTTGGGATAAGTTGCTGGCAACGTTTTGCCAGCGCTGTCCTTCCTGTACGGCGCTTTGGATGCGCTGCTGCAGGTCAGGGAAATGGTACAGTCCGTCGGCATTGGCAGTCAGTCCCTTCAAGCGCAATGGAACCCGGGCTGGCGGAGCTTGCAGGGTAAGTGGCGTGCGGTGGCGCAGCTGCTGGGCTGTGGCGTAGACAAGGGAAAGGCCTGCGTACTCTTCGCCGTCCTTTCCTTGGCGTTTTTCGATGACGAGCTTGGCGCCGATGGGGGTCTTGGCTTCGATGCTGCCTGCCAGCGTGTAGTCTTCAACGCCTAGCGCGGGCAGGACTTCGGCGAGATTGACATCATGGCCCCCGAGAAAAGTGATCTTCCGCTGGCCATTATCAAGTTCCTGGCTGATGGTAGCAAGCAGCGGCGCGGCCAGGGCTTTGGCGGCCGTTGGCTCATAGAAAAGGGAATTGATGCCGAGTTCTTTGAGGGCCGCAATATCTTCCCAGTCCTTTGACGTCAGCTGATGACCGAAGGCGGCCGCCAGGTCATTTTCCTCTTCGTAATATTGCAGGGTCAGCGCATCGCTGGCTGGTATCAGCGCGCCCCAGGGCGTTTTGAGCCCCAGCCCGCCATTTTTCGGCAGGGTAATCGCCTTTCCCGTATAGTCAATGGGACCATGTTTCCGTGCATAGGCTGACTTGTCAAAATCAAGGGCCTCGATAAGCAGCTTGCAAGCGCGCTCGCCGCGCTGCTGTAAGTCGTTTTTGATTCCTGACTGGTCAAACTCTCTTTGCACTTGCTGGCGGTAAAGCTCATTGTCGGGAGTGGCGGGCAGGAATACGGGGTCAGCCGCATTGACTTCCTGGTGGTACTCGATGGTCACATCGCTTAGTGGCAGCAGGCCGCAGGCAAAATAGCGTGCCGTAGCAATCGTGCGCTGGAAGGAGTTGGTGTAAAAGCGGACTTCCTCCGCGGCTGGCGAAACATTATGCGTTAGCAGGGATTCCTGTTCGAGCCATTGCCGGAAATACTGTCCCATCAAGAGTTCAAGCTCGGCTCCGCGAGGGGAGAGCTCGCCGGGTGCGCACTGCCAGTCAAACCAGGTATGCGGTGTGAGCTTAGCAAGGGTAGAGTCGCGTCCGGCCAAGGGGGCGCGGATATTGTGGCGGCTCAGGATCAGCACCTGTTTCAGCGGATACTCGGCTTTTTCAGCGGCCTGACTGGTAACAGGCAAAAGGAAAAGCAGGCAGAGGATGATGACAATTAGTTTTTTTGACATGGTATCATATCCTTTCTGAAAGATCATGATTTTAGGAGGCGGAGACAATCAAGACGGTCATTTACTATTATTCAGCCACAGGCAACTCCCTCTATGTGGCAAGAAAATTGCAAAAGGCACTGCCCGAGGCTGAGGTTTGCTCGTTGGTACAGGCTTTGCAAGGAGGATTGCTCACAGTCAGTGCCGATTGTGTGGGCTTTGTCTTTCCCATGCATTATTTTGGTCTGCCGCTGCAGGTAGAAGAGTTTGTGGAAAAGCTATCTATCAGCGGGTGTCCCTATATCTTTGCTGTCGCTACTTGCGGTGTGCCGTACTGGGGGCGTCCATTTATGGATCTTGAGCAGATCCTGCAAAAGAAGGATTGCACACTTCAGGCAGCCTGGTATTGGCGGCTGGTGTCCAACTATATTCCCTGGCGGGATCTTGCGGCCCAGTGGCGCATCAACATAAGGGCCTGGCTGGCAGAGCGGAAACTGGTAAAGATCTGCGTGGCAGTCAAGCAGCGTAAGCTGCATACGACCTGGCAGTTGCTGCCGAAGTTCTGTCAGGGGTATCATGAGAAATGGCGGCAGCGCCAGCCGCAGATTGACGAGAGTTTTGTCTGCGATACCGCTAGATGTACGGGCTGCGGGCTGTGCGAGCGGATTTGCCCGCGGCAGAATATCATCCGTGAAGGCGGCGCGCCTGTCTGGCAGCATAACTGTGTGGAGTGTTTGGGCTGCATCCATATCTGCCCGGTGCGCGCCATCGATTATGGCGAAAAAACGCAGGGGCGCAAGCGCTACCGTCACGAGAGCATCAAGCCGGCCGATTTACTGCTGCGTTAAGGAAAAGGCGTGGTTCAAGGGGCCCGAGCCTTTTCCCAGGTCGAGCATGGCCAGCAGCGTGCCGGTAAGGTACTCTTTGGCAAGCTCGACGGCAGTGACGAGCGGCAGTCCCTTGGCAAGGTTGGCGGCAATGGCGCTTGAGAGGGTGCAGCCGGTGCCATGCGTGTTGGGGTTGTCGAGGCGCTGGCCGTCAATCCAGTGATACGTATCGCCAAGATAGAGCAGGTCATTAGCATCGCCTGACGCATGACCGGCCTTCAGCAGGACGTGGCAATGATAGCGGTCGTAGATAGCTGCCGCCGCCGTCAGCCGGTCTTTTTCGGAAGAGATTGACTGCCCAGCGAGGATTTCGGCCTCCGGGATATTGGGCGTGACGAGCTCAGCCAGCGGCAGCAGCTCGTCCGTCAGTGCGGTCAGGGCAGCATCGGCGAGCAGGCGCTGGCCAGCCGATGCGACCATGACGGGGTCGATAATGATATGCTCGGCCCTATAATCTGTCAGTTTCTGAGCGATGGTATGGATAAGGCCGGCATCAGCGACCATGCCAATCTTCACGGCGTCCGGGCGGATGTCAGTGAAGATGGCATCAAGCTGCTGGGCGAGGAAGGCAGGCGAGACTGTCTGGGTTGCGGTAATGCCTGTGGTATTCTGAGCTGTCAGCGCGGTAATGGCACTCATGGCATAGACGCCATGCATGGTCATGGTCTTGATGTCCGCCTGGATGCCCGCGCCGCCGCTGCAATCGCTGCCAGCGATGGTCAGGGCAGTGGGCATGGTCTTGGTGATATGCATGCAGATTCCCCCTTGTGGATGCCTTTGGATACTACCTTAATTATACTCGTTAGCCTGAAGGGGAGCAATTGGCGCCAAGACAGGAATCTGCTGTCCTGGCAGCGAATAATACAGGAAATGCTATGAGAATCCCTGTGGGGAAAGGAGGCCTTTATGATTTGCAGTATCCGCTTTGTTTTGGACGTTATCCTGTTTGTCCTGCTGCTTACGCTTTTCAAGCGGCATGTCATCTCGGCAGACTATCATGTGTGGGCAGGGCTTGTTTACTGCGGGCTTCTGATCTGGCATATCTGGCTCAATCGTCAGTGGCTGCAGCAGCTCATCGGCAGGAAGAAGAAAGGGCTTGACTGGCTGGTTCTTGGTCTTATCCTTGTCTGGATCCTTCTGTTGGTCACTGGCATCCTGACGGCCAAGCAGTTTGGCATTGAGTGGCATTTCCTGAAACCGTATCATAAGTTCCTCGGTGCCATCTCATTGCTATTGGTGGCTGCGCATATCGGTTTTCATTGGCAGTATCTGAAGGATCATATCCTGCAGTGCTGCGGCTTTCTTCGCAAAGTACCGGCGGCACTTGCCACTTTGGCCTTGGTGGGAACGCTGTGCCTTGGCGGCTACGGTTTTGTGGACTCGGGCTATGCCAAGTGGATATCGGCACCGTTTACGGTGGCAGCCCGTCCGGCAGCTGATGCGGCCCAGCGGCGGCCGCACAAGCCACGGCCGTTCAGCTGGGAACGGCTGGGCAAGTCCATGGCGGAGATCGCGGGGATGATGTTCCTGGGGGCCTATGTGGTCAAATGCGCACGGAAGCCGCCGGGCAAGAAATCCGGCAAGGGCTAGCAAGAAGGAGTTTGTTTCACGGGCCGGGAATAAAAAATATATGAGACTTTATTCCGAACCAGAGGAGAATTGCCGTATGAAAGCACTGCTGTCCTTGTTTATCTGTCTATCTGTGCTGGTGTGCCTGCCAGCTGCAGTCCTGGCGGAGAGCCCTGCGGGGGCGACCATCCGGCTGGGGGTTGTGCCGCCAGACAGGAGCGTCGCCAATGCCCGTGTCCTGTGGCAGTATTACATCGGTTATCTGGATGAATTGTCCAAGCATAACGACAGCCAATATGAGCTGGTGGATCTATCCGGCAGCAATATCTTTTCCCCGCTGCTGGCTGGCGATGTGGATATGATGCTGTCATTGGAATATCCGGGCTTTCTGGCCAAGCACGACGGGCTCATTTATAGTGACAGGGATTTTGGTTATGATATCGTGGGGCTCTATACGCGCCCCGAAGAAGACCGATTTGGGGCCGGCGACCTGAGCAGCTTGGAAAATGCCCGGGTAGGCGTGCTGGCTGCGCACAGCTTGGAAGCCCGCCTGCAGCAGTTCCAGCAGGAGTACCGCGTGCAGCTTGCCGTGCAGACCTATGCAGACCATGCGTCGCTGGTGGCGGCGTTGGCCGCAGGCGACGTGGATATGGTGGTGGATACGGCTGCCCAGAGCTATGGACAGGAGAAATTCTTCCTTGCCTTTGCTCGGGTGCCCATGAAGATCGTGACGACGGCTGGGCAGCAGCCCAAGCTCAGGGAAATGGAGCAGGCTCTGCAGCGGCTCGATACAGAGAATCCGCACTTTGCATCGCAGCTGTCGCAAAAGCTGGCGGAGAATCTGGACTTCCAGCTCGTGCATTACACGCCGGCCGAGAGGCAGTTCATCAACAGCCTGCCACCGCTGCGGCTGGTGGTCTATGGCGGCGTCCGTCCCTATATCGAATATGATGACAACCGGGACAAGGCCAGCGGTATCTATCCGGACCTGATCGCGGCGATTGCGGAAAACTCCGGGGTGAAATTCGAATACATCCATGTGCTGACCTATGACGACGCCCTGAATATGCTGAAGACCGGCAAGGCGGATGTCATGCTGGATATCTTTGCGGGGTCAGCAGTCCACCAGCCATTCCTCTATACCAATCCCGTGCTGGAGATCCCGTATACCTTGGTGGGCAAGATGTCTGCGCCCCCTGACCGCGATGAGAACATAACGCTGCTGCTTCCCTATGCCGATGCTTCATTCATGGCCTTTCTGGAGCAGAAATTCCCGCACTGGCAGATAAAGAACTCCCGTGCCGATGTGATCGATACGCTGCAACAGGTGGACAACCATAGCGATGCGCTGGCCTTGGTGCGCAACTCGATCTTGGAGATCGATCGCCCCTTGAGCTTCTACCCGCATTTGGCGATAATCCCCGATACGTCCATCAATATCCCCATGAGTCTGGCGCTTTCGCCGCGCCAGCCGCGGATGCTGCAGACCATCCTCAACAAAGCGATCACGCAGATCAATCCTGAGACCCGGACCAGCATCACGCAGAAACATATCATTGCCACGAAACCGGTTTTCTCGCTGCAGCATCTGTTGGCGTTCTATCCGCTGCAGACGGGGCTGATGGGCGGCCTGGTCGCACTGCTGCTGGTCGTGATTGCCGTGATAAACCGGCATGAGGTATCGATGCGCAAGGCCAAGGATCTGCTGCAGGAGAAGAATCTCATGCTTATGGCGACGGTCAAGGAACTCATGGCGGCCAATAAGAGCAAGCGGCTCTACAAGGAAATGGCGCAGAAAGATGCGCTCACGGGTGTCCTCAACAAGCGGGGCATCGAGGAGGCGGGGGCAGAGGTGCTGGCGTCGTCTCTGTCTGAGGGCTGCTGCCATGCCCTGCTGATCATCGACCTGGATCATTTCAAGGAAGCCAATGATACGTTGGGACATCAGCGCGGCGATATGATCCTGCGCCAGTTTGCGCTGAGCCTTATCCATGTGGTCCGCTCGCGGGATGCTGTGGGCCGCTTTGGCGGGGATGAGTTCATCCTCGTCTTGAACGATCTGCCGGCGGCGATGGTCACGACGGTGGCCAAACGCATCAATGAAGCGGCGCACAATCTTGAGACCGATAGGGAGAAGTGCACGCGCCTGAGTGCCAGCATCGGCATCGCGCTGGCGCCATTGCATGGCAGGGATTACCAATCGCTGCTGCACACGGCCGACCAGGCCCTCTACCAAGTGAAGGAACGGGGACGGGATGGCTGGCTCGTAGCATCATCTTAGGAGATGGATCCGTGGACAAAGCCTATTGCTGCTGGCAATAGGCTTTTAGTTTGCCCACGAAGGTGCGGGCAGCATGGGAAAGGTAGCGGTTCCTGCGCCAGGCAATGACGACCTGCCGCTGGGGATGGGTGTCGATGGCGGCGTAGCAGGGGGGCTCCTGGGGGCGGAAGCCCTCTATCAGCGGGGCGGGCAGCAGGGCGGCGCCGAGGCCTGCTCCGCTGAGGGACAGTGCGGTTTCGAGACTGCGAGTTTCCAACAGGCTCTGGGGCGTGAAGCCTGCTTCGTGGCAGAGGGCATAGAGCTGGCTGTGCAGTTTCTGCTCGGGGTGCATGGTGATGAACGGCGTATCCTTGAGCGCTGCAAGAGGCAGCTGGGGCAAAGGCTGTGCTGGTGTATGCGGCAGGCTGTAATGCTGGGACAATGGATGCATGGGCGGCAGGGTCAGCAGCAGGTCCTCGGCAAAGAGGTTTTCCGTCATGAAATGGCTGGTGTCGATGGGCTGCAGCGACAGGATGACATCGGTCTGCCCTGCGAGGGACAGTTCCTCGAGCTGGCGCGTGGTGTTTTCGAGCAGCTCGACAGTGATCGAGGGATACTGCCGCTGGAAAGCGGGCAGGAACCGCGACAGCAGGTAGGTGCTGCGGAAGGGGGAACTGCCGATGATGATGTGCCCCGCAGACCGTTGCAGCATATCATCGGCACGCTGCTGGAACTCTTCGTCAAGTGCCAGGATGCGGCGGGCCGTGTCAAGGTACAGCTCACCCAAGGGCGTGGGCCGCAACGGCGTGAGGCTGCGGTCAAAAAGGGGGGCACCGAGCTTCTTCTCGATGCCGGCAATCGATTGGGAGAGGGAGGGCTGGGAAATATAGAGCTTCTGGGCGGCGCGGGAAATCGAGCCTTCCTGTGCGACGGTCAGGATGTAGCGGAATTGGCGGAACTCCATGGGCAAAACCTCCTCGGTTATAAGTGCAGACTTATGCTTACTATAAGTATATTGGTATTCGACTTATATGGAAAGCAAAATTATAATAAGAGCAACGAAAGCAATTCCAAGGATTGTGTTATTGTGTGCGGAGAGGAAGGATAGTATGACGAAAGAACAGGCGGTAGCCCGGATGACGGATACCATCGCGAAGTTTTTGGCCTTTTCCGGCAAGTGCCTGCCCGATGATGTGCGCGCGAAGCTGGCAGAGCTGGCTGCGCAGGAGGAAGAGCCGCTGGCCAAGGCAATCTATCAGACGATGCGGGAGAATCAGGAGCTGGCGCAGAAGCTCAACCGCCCGAGCTGCCAGGATACGGGAGCCATCCAGTTCTTCATCAAATGCGGCGCTGGCTTTCCCTATATGGGCGAGCTGCCGGTGCTGCTGCGGGAGGCTGTGATCCAGGCGACGAAGGCTGCGCCGCTCCGGCATAACGCCGTGGAGACCTTTGATGAGTACAATACGGGCAAGAATGTCGCCCTCGGCATCCCTTCGCTGTTCTGGGATATCGTGCCGGGGCGCGATGACTGCGAGATCTATACGTATATGGCTGGGGGCGGCTGTTCTTTGCCAGGACAGGCCAAGGTCCTGATGCCGGGTGAAGGCTATGAGGGCGTCACGAAGTTTGTCCTCGACGTCATGACGAGCTATGGCCTCAATGCCTGCCCGCCGCTTCTGGTCGGCGTTGGCATCGGCACCTCAGTGGAAGTGGCGGCCCTGCAGTCCAAATGGGCCCTCATGCGGCCGCTGGGCTCGCATAACCCGAATCCCAAGGCCGCCAAGATGGAAAAGCTTTTGGAGGATGGCATCAACAAGCTGGGCCTGGGCCCGCAGGGGCTGCGCGGCAAGAATTCCGTCATGGGCGTCAACATCGAGAACAGCGCCCGTCATCCGTCGGTCATCGGCGTGGCGGTCAACGTCGGTTGCTGGTCGCATCGCCGCGGGCATATCGTTTTTGACCGGGAGCTCAACTACACGATCGATTCGCATGCGGAGGTGGATTTCTAATGGCAAAGAAGATACTTACGACACCCATCAGTGCCGAGGATTTGGAAGATATCCATGTGGGGGATGTCATCTATCTGACTGGTGAGCTCACGACCTGCCGTGATGTGGCCCATCGCCGCGTCATCGAGGAACAGCGCCCGCTGCCTGTCGATGTGCGCAATGGTGCGATCCTGCACGCAGGCCCGATCATCCGCAAGCATGGTGAAGATGACTACGAGATGGTCACGGTCGGCCCGACGACCTCGATGCGCATGGAGAAATTCGAGGAAGCGTTCATCCGGGAAACCGGTGTCCGGCTGATCATCGGCAAGGGCGGCATGGGAGATGGCACGATGCGCGGCTGCCGCGAGTATAAGGCGCTGCATTGCGTATTCCCCGCTGGCTGCGCGGTGGTGGCAGCCGATTGCGTCGAGAAGATCATCGCGGCCAACTGGATGGATCTTGGCATGCCTGAGACCCTCTGGACGAGCAAGGTCAAGGAATTTGGTCCGCTCATTGTCTCCATCGACACCCATGGGCGCAACTTGTTCGAGGAAAACAAAGTCATTTTCAACGAGCGCAAGGAGAAAGTCTACGAAGAGATTTGCCAAGAGGTAAGGTTCATCAAGTAAATAACAGCAAAAAATGACCGGTCAGATTGACGTCAGTTGACGCGTCAATTTGACCGGTCATTTTTGCGGATTTTCAATCGTTATTGCAGGGCTGCTTTCAAGGTTTCCATATTCTTGCGCATGGTCGTAAGGTAGGCGTCCATGGCCGATTCGTTGGCCTCGCCGGTTACGACTGGGTCAAGCGTGTAAATCTTGGCGCTGGTCTCGCGAGCGATGGTCTTGGCAGCCTCAGGCGAGTACTGGGGCTCGGTGAACAGGACTTTGGCCGTCAGCGGTTTGACCTGTTCGATGACTTCCTGCAGTTCCGATGGCGTCGGTTCCGTGCCCGGCTCACGTTCGATGACCGTCAGGATGTGCAGGCCGAATTCCTTGGCAAAATACGGGAAGGCCTCATGGAAGGTCACGATGTCCTTATGGGGGACGTTGTCGAGGGTTTCGTGCATTTCCTTTTTGAGGGCCTCGAGCTTCTGGATATAGGCATCGGCATTGGCCTGATAGGCATCAGCGTGCTTCGGGTCAGCTTCCTTCAGCTGGGCGGTGATGTTCTTGACTTGTTCGATGCTCGACGTGATGCTGAGCCAGACGTGCGGGTTCTCCTCATCGCCATCTTTCAGCAGTTCGATGCCTTTTGACGCGTCAATCACCTTGAGGTCCTTCTGTTCCTTGATGACCTTGCCGAGGAAGTTTTCCATGCCAGCACCGTTGGCGATGAGGGCATCGGCCTTCTCCAGGGTCTTCATATCCTCGGTGGTCAGCTGGTAGTCATGCAGGCAGCCGGTCTGCGGCTTGGTCATATTCGTGACCGTAACGCCGTCAATGCCCTTGGTGATGTTGATGGCGTCGATGTACATGGGATAAAAGGTAGTGACAATGCGGAAGCTGCCGTCTTTGGCGGCGTCCGACGAAGAGCTCGTGCTGCCCGCGCCACAGCCGGTGAGCATCAGGCAGAAGGCGGCGAGCAGGCAGAGAAACGAAGTTTTGCATTTCAAAATAAGGACCTCCTAGAAAGAAAATAAGTAAATAGTAATATTACTATTTACGATTATAGCATGCAAAAGAAAAATGACAAGAGTAATTTGATAATTTTTATCATTGCCCTTGTCATTGACTTGTCAACGCTTGCCCTTGACTTGTCAATCTTTATGTTTTTTCTGCTGGCACTTTTGGCAGAGCCCGTAGAACTCGAAGATATGGCCAGTGATCTGAAAGCCCTTTTTGGCAGCCTCTTGCGCATAGGCGTCAGTCATCGGGCAGACGTCGATGCATTCGGTGCGGCCGCATTCGGTGCAGACCAGATGATGGTGATGATGGGCAGCATCGGCAAGCTCGTAGACATTGCCGGAACTGCGGAATATCTCGTGGACGATGTCGAGCTCTGTCAGCAGCGACAGGTTGCGGTAGATCGTATCGAGCGATACGTCGGGCTGCTGCTTGCGGACTTCCTCGCGGATCTGCTGCGCGGTGGGAAAGGGCGGGCAGCTTGCGAAGGCCTGCAGGACAGCGCGCCGCTGTGGTGTTATCTTATAGCCCTTGTCCCGCAGTCGGTCAAGTGGCGTTTGTTTTTTTGTCATCGGTTATCCCCTCGGTTGTCATGTTCTGCTGTCTGTTATTATAACGTCATTGTTCAAATTTTGCCAAGCGTAAAATAAAAGGAAAGGCTGGAGACGGTTTATGAGATTCAAGTTGGCAGGAAAATAAGGAAACGTGCGGAATACTAAGGATAGCTAAAGGGGGAAGATATCATGTGGAAAAAGAAGATCACTGCAGCACTGCTTGGCTTTAGCCTGTTGCTGCCAGTACCGGCCCTGGCGTCGGTACAGAAAGATGGCGTGCATATCACGATCATGCATACCAATGATATGCATGCCCGGGTGCAGAGCACCGATGATGGCGGGAAAACCATTGGCATCGACTGGCTGGCAGGGGCTATCGGGAAACAGAAGGCAGCTGATGAAGATACGCTGGCATTGGATGCTGGCGATACCTTTCATGGCCTGCCGCTGATCAATCTGAATCGGGGCAGCGATATGGCCTTGCTGATGAATCGGGCTGGATATGATGCCATGACGCCAGGCAATCATGACTTCAACTTCGGGATGCAGCGGTTGCGCGAACTGTCGCAGATGCTGGAGTTCCCCGTGCTCAGTGCCAACCTGTACGATAAGGGCAGTCAAACCTGTATCTTTGCGCCCTATAAGTCTTTTACGTTCCATGGCGTCAAGGTGGCCGTCGTGGGGCTGACGACACCGGAAACGGCTTATAAGACGAATCCCAACAACGTAGCGGCCGTTACCTTTGCCAATCCCCTTGTGGTTGCGAGGAAACTCCTGCCAAAACTGCGGGCTGACCATGATGTGGTAATCGGCCTGATGCATATGGGCGTAGATAAGAGCTCGGCAAGCATCTCCGAGCGCATTGCCAAGGAGGTGCCGGGCTTTGATGTGATCATCGATGGCCACAGCCATACGACGCTGCCCCAAGGGCTGAAAGTAGGCAAGACCTTGATTTGCCAGACGGGATATTATGGCCATGATTTAGGCAAGGTGGAGCTTGTGGTCAAGGATCATAAAGTACGCAAGGTGCAGGGCATGCTGCTGGATTGGCAAGGGGTAGAGAAACTGGCAGCTAAGCCTAGCGATGGCGTGGCGCAGACCCTGAGCGAAATCAAGACGCGGGTGGATAAAGAGATGCAAGAAGTCGTAGCGGAAAGCCCGCGGGAACTGACGAGTGAGCGGGACATCGTGCGCAAGCAGGAATCTGAGCTTGGCAATCTGGCCGCCGATGCGATACGCCATGTTGCTGGCGCAGATATCGCCTTTATCAACGGTGGCAACCTGCGTAGCAATCTGCCCAAGGGAAAGGTGACAAAAGGAGACATCCTTGCGATCTTCCCGTTTGCCAATACCGTAAAGAAAGTGGAATTGGATGGCCGGACCATATTGGCAGTGCTCGAGCATTCCGTGGAATATCTGCCAGCTGACTTTGGTGGCTTCCAGGATGTCAGCGGTCTGACCTTTGAACTTGATCCGGCGGCTGCACCGGGCAGGCGGGTAAGCAATGTGCAGGTGCAGGGCAAGCATTTGCTGCTCGACAAGAAGTATTCGGTGGCGGTCAACGACTTCATGGCCGCAGGCGGCGATAATTTTACCATGGTCAGGGATGCCAAGCTGTTGGGAATCTATGGCGACTTAGAGGATGTTTTCATGGAATATCTGCATACGAATGGCTTAAAAGGGATTGAGATCGGCAGAATACACTTATCAAATACGAAATCCTGACGATATTACTAGTGGAACGTTATGTTTTTGCTAAGGGAGGTAATGTCATGCGGGTTCAAGTGGATAAGCTAAGTGAAACGCAGGCAGCTATGCCAGTGGAGAGGGCTGTGCCGGCAGCGGAGGAAAGTTTCAAGGATATCATGAAGGAATATTCGGCACCGGAAACGGAAGCGGATGTGCCAGCGGTGCAAGGTGTCAGTCCGTCCCTGCCTGTGATGACGGCGCGTGAGGATACTGTGGATAGTATTCGGGATCGCACGCAGGACAATCTGAGCTGGCAGGTGTATTATCAGTCGGGTGGTCATTTCCAGCTGGGAGAAACCTTCCGGATGCCAGCGATGCTGCCAAGCTATGATGAGGCTGTTCGGGCTATTGGCCCTGGCGGACCCTATTCGGTAGAGGCAGTGAGCAATTGCATCCTCAGCATGGCGGCTTATGTGGCAAAGGGAGATCCCGATAAGATTGTCGAGATACGGCAGGAAATCGAAA
The DNA here is from genome assembly GCA_900116485.1 of Selenomonas sp. GACV-9. Taxonomy (GTDB): domain Bacteria; phylum Bacillota; class Negativicutes; order Selenomonadales; family Selenomonadaceae; genus Selenomonas_A; species Selenomonas_A ruminantium_G. Next base: position 604,873 of record FPAX01000001.1, on the reverse strand, counting down.
AAGCCGTGGCGATTTTCCGTCGTGATTATCAGGCCGCTACCAAGGCAAAAGATTTGCCGCAAATCTGCTTGGATACTTATGATGCAATCATGTCTGGCCTGGATAAACTTCAGGCGGAATATACGGCGAACAATGCGGCAACAGAAATATCTGCATAAATAATAGCGGCAAGGAGAGTTTGACCGGTCAAGTTTGACCGGTCAATTTTTTTGCCTTTTAGCAGGAATTGTAGCAAAAAGAAAGAAGTATAGAGATGTAATGTCAGATTATTTTCTTTTTTTCAAATATTACTATGGGGGAGGCGTATTATGGAAAAATCCTTTTCGATTCCGATTTCCCGCCGCACATTCATGAAACTGGTCGGCATGGGGACTGTAGGGATGCTGGCTGGAGCGGCTGCTCCTGGCGACGAAGCCGCAGCTGCACCGCTGGGGGCAAGTGGCGAAGGTCTGCCGACGATTCTGACTGCTGATGTCTGTGTGGTTGGCGGCGGCTCGGCGGGGACGGCTGCTGCTGTCAGTGCCGCACGCAAGGGCGCGAAGGTTGTCCTGATTGAACGGGGGATTTCCCTTGGCGGTCTGGCGACCCAGGGATGTGTATTTCCCTGTATGCCAACCTTCGTCGATGGTAGTGACACGCCTTATATCACGGATCTGAACAAACGCATGGAAAAGCAGGGGGCATCGCCATCCCTGGGGATAGATACCGATACCTATTATGGTGGTGGCAGGTCACAATTTGTGCCAGAATATCTTTCGTATGTCTACGATGAGATGTGCGAAGAGGCTGGCGTTGAGATCCTTTACAATGCTGCCTTAGCGGGAGCTGTGAGTGATGGCGGCAAGATCACTGCCTGCATCGTCCAGACGCTAGAAGGCCTGGCTAAGGTAGAGGCCAAGGTGTTCATCGATGGCACGGGCGATGCCTTGCTTTCACGGTTTGCCGGCGTTCCTGTAGAAAAGGGCTCAGAAAAGACGGGACATAACCAGCCGATGAGCCTGCGTTTTGAGATGGGCGGCGTTGATGTCGGCAAGGTCTTCCAGTTCTTTCAAAAGGAATTGAAAGATGATTATACACGAGGCCTGTTCGTTGATATCGTGGAGAACGCTCTGAAAGAGAAGAAACCGCCATTCTTTGAGTTTGCCAAGTGGAAAAAGAATGAGAAATTCTTCCAGGGGGGTGTTGCTCGCGGGGAACTGACCCAGGATGATATCCTGTATATCCAGGCCTTTGCGATTCCTGGCAAGCCCACTGTAATGTCGATGAACTGTCCGGAGATGCCGCCACTGAACTTCAGTGCTACTGATGCCGTTTCTTACAGCAAGGCGGTATCCTTCGGCCGGAAGATGATGCGCCGCTTAGCTGGATTCTTCAGCAAGAATATTCCTGGCTTTGAGCACGCCTATATCTGCCGCGAGGCAAGCATGGTGGGTGTGCGCGAGTCCTGGCGGGTTCGCGGCAAATACTATATGGAGGCCGAGGACTACCTGAAGGCCCATCATTTTGCGGATGCAGTCTGCCGCACGGCCTATCCGATTGACATCCACGATGTGAAACTTGATCTCTTTGAAAAACTGAAAAAAGGAGAGTATTATGAGATTCCTTATCGTGCCTTGGTAACGAACGAGATGTCCAATCTGCTGGTTGTGGGGCGCTGTGCCAGCGGCAGTTTTGCCGCGCAGGCGTCCTTCCGCATACAGCCGACCTGTATGAGCATGGGCGAGGCAGCCGGCATTGCTGCCGCTTGGGGGCTTTCCCAGAACGTAGCTATAAACGAAATCAAATGGGAAGAGATTCCAGAAAGTATGCGCAGTTATGTAAGCAAATAAACACAATCGGCATATGAAGAAAAGAGATGAGGATAGTAAGTTTTAGGAGGAGCATATGGAAAAATCCTTTTCGATTCCGATTTCCCGCCGTGCGTTCATGAAACTGGTCGGGATGGGGACCGTAGGTGTGCTGACAGGAGCGGCTGTCCATAGCAGCAAAGCCGCAGCTGCACCAATCGGAGCAAGTGGCAAAGGGCTGCCGACGCTTCTGAGTGCTGATGTCTGCGTGGTTGGCGGCGGTGCCGCGGGAACGGCAGCGGCTGTCAGCGCTGCACGCAAAGGCGCGAAAGTTGTCCTTATCGAACGTGGTATTTCCCTTGGTGGTCTGGCGACGCAAGGATGCGTTTTTCCCTGCATGCCAACTTTCGCCGAGGGCAGTGACACGCCTTATATCACGGATCTGAACAATCGCATGGAAAAACAGGGAGTATCGCCCTTTCAAGATGTCACAGACAGCGATACCTTTTACGGTGGCGGCAGAGCGCGATATGTGCCGGAGTATCTTTCCCTTGTCTACGAGGAAATGTGCGCGGAGCAGGGAGTGGATATCCTTTACAATGCAGCCTTAGTGGGGGCGCAGACCGATGGGGGGAGAATCACCGCTTGCATTGTCCAGACGGTAGCAGGGCTGGGAAAGGTAGAGGCCAAGGTGTTCATCGATGGCACAGGCGATGCCTTGCTTTCCCGGTTTGTGGGCATTCCCGTCGAAAAGGGCTCGGAAAAGACCGGACGCAACCAGCCCATGAGCCTGCGCTTTGAAATGGGCGGTATTGATATGGCGAAAGTCTATCATTTCTTCCGCGATGAGTTAAAGGACGGCTGGAAAACTCCATTGTCTGACAGACTCATAATAGATGCCTTGAAAGACGGAAGGACACCCTTCGTGGAATTCGATAAGATGAAAACCACGGCGAAATTCTTCCAAGGCGGTGTGTCGCGGGGCGAGCTGACAAAGGATGATGTCGTGTATATTCAGGCCTTCTCAATTCCGGGCAAGCCTGACGTAATGTCCATGAACTGCCCGGAGATGCCAGCACTGGAATTCAGTTCCACCGATGCGGTTTCTTACAGCAAGGCGGTATCCTTCGGCCGGAAGATGATGCGCCGTCTGGCGGCTTTCTTCATCAAGAATATCAAGGGCTTTGAGCATGCCTATATCTGCCGCGAGGCAAGCATGGTGGGCGTGAGGGAGTCCTGGCGGATTCGCGGGAAATACTATATGGAGGCCGAGAACTACCTGAAGGCCCATCATTTTGCGGATGCAGTCTGCCGCACGGCCTATCCAATCGACATCCACGATGTGAAACTTGATCTTTTCAAGAAATTGAAAAAAGGCGATTATTACGAGATTCCCTATCGTGCTTTGGTAACCAACGAGATGTCCAACCTGCTGGTTGTGGGGCGCTGTGCCAGCGGCAGTTTCGCCGCGCAGGCGTCCTTCCGCATTCAGCCGACCTGTATGAGCATGGGGGAGGCAGCCGGCATTGCTGCTGCCTGGGGGCTTTCCCAGAATGTTGCCATAAACGAAATCAAATGGGAAGAGATTCCAGAAAGTATGCGTAGTTATGTAAGTAAATAAACATAAAGGAAGGGTTAAGGAGGAGACTATCATGCAAAAGAAGAAAATCGTGACGGCTGTTGCTGTTGCTGCGTTTGGCGTAAGCCTTGGCATTGGTGCGATGACGGCTCAGGCAGAGTTCCGCCCGGCTACGCAGGGAGCCATGGAGACCCGTACTGGCGTGCCAGTGGGACCAGGACAGGATTCGGCTGAGGATAAGCTGCCAGCCTCGGAGCGTTTTGTGAGTTCGAAGGATATGGGCTCACAGCTTGAGTATCAGCTTTGCCTGCCGCGTTGGTATGACTCGAGCAAGTCTTACCCGCTGATTGTCGTCATCAATGATGTGGCCGGGGAGACCGATGGTAGAGCCCTGCTGAAACAGCCGGATGGTGTCAGCGCGTGGGTGGACGAGCTGGAGAAAAACCAGCAGTATGCGATCGTGCTGACTATCCAGACTACGCAGGCTTCTGATGCGCGCATCGGTCATCTGACGAGTACGGAAGGCATGAATGTCCTGCGGGGAATCTTAAAGGATGTCCGCCAGAACTATGGCGTCAATAAGGATGCTATCTATGGCATTGGCGAAAATAAAGGTGCCTGGGCTATCCAGCTCATCAATGAACAACTGCCGAGCTATTTCAAAGCATTCTATAACGATGAGAATACGGCCGATGGCAAGATCGATAACAAGGTAATCCATGACTGGCTGATGAAGGAAATGGCATCGCAGGCCAAATGATGGCATTGGGAGAGCAGGCGAGGGGCTGAGTTGATTCAGCCCCTTGTGCCTTATAAAAGAAGGTGATGGGATGTTTCTGGGCGAAAAGGGGAAATACAGGCTTGTGCAAAATTGTGTCCTTTGTGGTGCTGCTCCGTGTGATACGGCCTGCCCAGAAGGGCTGGCACCCGCACGGCAGCTGCGGAGCATTTGGTTTGACAATGAGAAATCTGCAGCGGCCCGCCTGCCAATGCCAAATGCCTGTGCAGATTGCAGTGCTCCTTGTGAAACGGCCTGCCTGAAATGCGGCGAGGTGCCCATACAAAAGGCTATGAGGTTCCTAGCGGAGGAAGTGAAACCGACTCTTGCCGCGGACATGCCAGATAGTGAAGCGGCCTTGCAGACAGATATTTGCGGTATTCCGCTGGAAAATCCCTTTCTGCTGGCGTCGTCTGTTGTGGGCAGCAATTATGATATGTGTGCTCGGGCCTTTGCGGCTGGCTGGGCAGGGGTGTCCTTCAAAACCATCTGTGCCTTTCCCATCCATGAAGCCTCGCCACGGTTTTCGGCGGTTTACAGCGGCGATGGCAGTATGGCAGGCTTTAAGAACATCGAACAGCTGTCTGACCACAGCGTGGCGGAAAATATGGCGATTTTCCGGCAGCTGAAAAAAGATTATCCGCAGAAATTCATCCTGGCCTCCATCATGGGGCGCAATGATGCGGAGTGGACGGAGCTGGCAAGGCAGTGTCAGGAAAATGGCGCAGATGCGCTGGAACTTAACTTTTCCTGTCCCAACATGATGGAAGAGGGACTGGGCTCCGATATCGGGCAAGTGCCTGCGCTGGTGGAGCGTTTTACGGCGGCGGCCAGGCGCGGGGCTAGCATTCCCATCCTTGCGAAACTCACGCCGAATGTGGCGCGCATGAGCCCCGCGGCTGAAGCGGCCCTTAGCGGCGGTGCGGATGGACTTTCGGCTATCAACACCATCAAAAGCTTGATGGCGGTGGATCCTGATACATATGTCAGCAGCCCCGACGTGCATGGCAAGTCGGCGGTGGGTGGTTACAGCGGCAAGGCGGTAAAGCCGATTGCATTGCGCTTTATTGCAGAGCTCGGGCAGAATCGAAAGCTCCGGGGCATGCACCTAAGCGGCATGGGCGGAGTGGAAAACTGGCGGGATGCCCTCGAGTTCCTGCTGCTTGGTGCTGGTTCCGTACAGGTGACGACGGCAGTCATGCAGTATGGCTACCGCATCATTGAGGATCTGAAGGCTGGGCTGAACTATTATCTGCAGGCTAAGGGATTCCGTCATGTCAGTGAAGTGGTGGGACTGGCCCTTGCTGCTGTCAGCGATACGACAGATGCCTTAGAGCGCGGCAGCATCGTTTATCCGAAGTTTAACCGCAAGACATGTATTGGCTGCGGACGCTGCGAGATTTCCTGCCTGGATGGCGGTCATCAGGCCATCCATTTGGATGGACAGCGGCGCCCTATCCTCGATGCGAAAAAATGTGTCGGCTGTCATCTTTGTGTGCTGGTATGTCCCACCGATTCCATCGGTTCATCGGGAAAGAGGATTTGCCAGGCGTAACCGGAGAAGTGAAAAAAGCGATGGTTTTGGATTGGGGGATACGATGGAGAAGAAATTGCTGGTGGCTAGTGTTTTGCTATTGATGCTGCTGGGCGGGGCAGGCTATTTGATTGGCAGCGGTTTTGTCGACTATGCCCTGTATCGTGCTAATCCGGACGATCCTACGGCAATACCAGAGGCGGCAGCAGCAATCGTGGAGCCGGGGCTTGATGCTCCAGCTAAACCACAGGCGGAAAGTGAAACTTGGACAATAACTTCTGCCGACGGACTGAAACTTGTGGCTACGCATTTTTCGCCAGCGGCGCCTGGCAGCAGATGGGTAATCCTTGTACATGGCTATGGCCGGGATCAGAGATTTGTCTGGGATTATGCCGCTGAATACCTAAAGCAAGGCTATCATGTCCTGACGCCGGATTTGCGGGCAGCAGGGCGAAGTGAAGGAAAATACTTTACGATGGGCGTAAGAGAAAGCGATGATATCGTCCTGTGGGCAAAAGAAATCCTTCGCAGGGATGCGTCAGCAAAGATTGCCTTGCATGGGATTTCCATGGGGGCGGCGACGGTGATGATGGCAACGGCAAAACAGCCGCCGCAGGTAGTGGCCGCTGTCGAGGACTGCGGCTATACGAGTGCCTATGATATGTTTACCGTCCAGCTGAAGAAATTATTTGGATTGCCGGAATTTCCTGTGATGAATTGTGTCGATGTAGTCAGCCGGCTCAAGACTGGCGCGGCAATTTCGGCGGCCGCACCCTATAAAAGCGTTCCCTATACCGGGATGCCGATGCTGTTTATCCATGGCGATGCGGATAAATTGGTGCCTGTTGGCATGATGGAAAAGTTATACGCTGCATCAGCGGCACCAGTCAAGGAAAAATGGATTGTGCCAGGTGCTGGCCATGCTGACGCCAAGAATACGGCACCCAAAGAGTATTTTACGCATGTCTTTGACTTTTTAGAGACTTATATGCGAGCAGATTGACCGGTCAATTGACAAGTCAAATTTGAATGGAGGTACTTCCATGGGAAAATCTTTTTCGATTCCGATTTCCCGCCGTGATTTCATGAAAATGGCCGGTATGGCCGCCATAGGGGTCCTGGCAGAAGGCGCGATTGGCGGGACAGATACCGTAAGCGCTGCAGGGAGTAAGGCAGGCACCATAAACTATGGGGGCAAGGAAATTCCGGTGCTGTTTTCGGTAGATGTTTGCGTGGCTGGCGGCGGCCCATCGGGAACAGCAGCGGCCATTATGGCGGCGCGGAACGGGGCCAAAACCGTGCTGATCGAGCGCGGTGTGGCCCTCGGGGGCCTGGCCGTGCTTGGCTGCGTCTATCCCTTTATGGATACCCATGCGCCGGACAGCGATACGCCCTATGTGGCCGAGGTCAAGAAGCGCCTGCGCCAGCATGGCATCGAGCCTTTTGATGGCGTGACCCAGCAGACCTGGCATAATCCGGAGACGCTGACCCTCATCTATGATGAGATGTGCAGCGAAGCTGGCGTGAACGTTCTCTTCCAGACGGTGGTGGTCGATACGGTGGTAGAGGGCCAAAAACTTACGGCCTGCATCGTTCAGACCATTGCGGGCCTGGCAGCCATCCAGGCCAAGACCTTTATCGACAGCACCGGCGATGCCTATCTTTCGCGTTCGGCAGGTGTTCCTTATGAGCGTGGTTACGAAAAGACCGGGAACAACCAGCCGCTGTCCTTCCGTTTTGAGATGGGCGGCATCGATGTCGGCAGGCTCTATCAGCATGTGGCCGTGGAGCTCCAAGAGGACTGGTGCAAGTCTAAGCCGCCGTACTTTGAGATCGCCGAGGCTATGCACCGCAAGCAGCGGTATAAGCTCGAAGACCTGATGGCAAAAGGTGTGGCAAGCGGCGAAATCACACAGGAAGAGGCCGAGTACATGCAGGCCTATACCATTATTGGCAAGAATGGTGTCATGAGCATGAACTGCCCGGAGATTCCTGTGAAGTTTTCGGCCACCGATCCCGTTTCCTATAGCAAGGCCGTAGCCTATGGCCGCCGCATGATGCATAATATCGCCAGCTACCTGATCCGCCATCTGCCCGGGTTTGAGAAGGCCTTCATCAGCCGGGAGGCGGCCATGCTGGGAGCCAGGGAGTCTTGGCGCATCCGTGGCAAGCATTATCTGGTGGAGGACGATTATCATAGCCAGAGCCGCTTTGCCGACGCGGTCTGCCGTACGGCCTGGTTCATCGATGCCCATGGGGAAAAGGTTTCGGAGAAACTGCCCAAGGGCGGTTATTATGAGATTCCTTATGGCGCGCTGGTGGCAGAGAAAATTGAAAACCTTATCGTGGCGGGACGCTGCATCAGTGCCAGTTTTATTCTGCAAGCCTCGATGCGCATTCAGCCCACCTGCATGAGCATCGGCGAAGCTGCGGGCATTGCGGCGGCCTGGGGGCTCAAAAAGCATATCGCGGCCAATGCGATTGCCTGGGATAAGATTCCTCCCGAGAAACGCAGCTATGTCAGTAAATAAACATTGAATATAGAGAGGGGCGTTCTTTATGTACCGGACAAAGAAAATCTTGGCATCTGTTTTGGCAGGTCTATTGCTTGGCAGCACGGGCTATGCGGCTGCGGCTGATCGGGAAAGCATTGCGCAGGTAGCGCTCTTGCAGTCGCTGGCTCAAGGATATTTTGGCGGCACGGTCACCTCTGGGCAGCTTCGCAAGCTTGGCGATACGGGAATCGGTACGTTTGAGGGACTGAACGGCGAGATGATCGTGCTCGATGGCAAGGTCTATCAAGCCTTGGGCGATGGGCGCGTCATCGTTGCGCCTGACAAGACGATCATCCCGTATGCCACTGTGACCTTTTTTGACCAGGATATTGCCGTTAGCCTCAAGGATATCAAGGATAAGGCAGCCTTTGAAAAGGTCCTGGACGATACCGTCCAGAAACAGGGAGGCAACAGTTTCTATATGGTGAAACTGCATGCGCAATTTGAGTCGGTGCTGTTCCGGAGTGAATATGGCAGCAAGGAGCCCTATCCTACGCTGGTGGAAGCTTTGAAGGGGAAACAGACGGAGTTTACGGAGAAGAACATCAACGGCACCTTGGTGGGCCTGTATTGCCCCAGCTATATGGCGGGCCTCAACTCGCCGGGCTGGCATTTCCATTTCTTGTCGGATGACAAGAAAAAGGGCGGTCATATCTTAGAACTCACGCTGAAAGAAGGGACTATCTATCTGGACAAGACGGATAAGTTCACGATGATCCTGCCGGATGACAAAAAGTTCCATGATATCAATTTGGCTAAGGATATGAAGGAAGATATCCGCAGTGCGGAGCAGGATACTAAGAGCAGCCTGCAAGGCGAAAAATAAACAGAGCGATGCAGGGAGGAAAGGAATATGATTAAAACAAGAAGAGTGCTTGCTCTATTGGTCTTTTGCCTGACTGTGATGTTATCGTTGGGAAACATAGCGGCCACTCCAGTGGAGGCTGGTGATGCATCCCCTGGCTGGGTGAAGGCGCTTCCCGCCGCCCAGAATGCAGACCAGCTGTTCATCGTGGCTGGTGTCGGCCAGACTACGGCCTGGGTGTCAATGCATGAAAAGGACGGAAATGGTCAGTGGCAGCAAGTCCTGACTACGCCGGGCTATATCGGCAAGAATGGCTTGGGCAAGACCAAGGAGGGCGACAGCAAGACACCGGTGGGCGTCTTCCGTTTCAACAAAGCCTTCGGTATTGCCCCTGACCCTGGCTGTGCCATTCCCTATACGCAGGTAGATGAACATATCTATTGGTCTGGCGACATGCGTCCCGGCATGAGATATAACGAGATGGTGGATATCCGCAAGTTCCCAGGCCTTGATAAAGAAGCCAGCGAGCATATCGCTGACTATACGGTTCACTATGTCTACTGCTTGAACATCAGCTACAATGAGGCTGGTGAGCTTGGCAAGGGTTCGGCCATTTTCCTGCACTGCACGGCGCCGATGAAACCATACACTGGTGGCTGCGTAGCCATCCCACAGGACAAGATGCGCTTTGTGCTGCAGAGGGTACGCCCTGACTGTGTGGTATTGATTGATTTCCTCAAAAATATCGCCCCGTCTGTGGCGGCTGATTGGGGCGTGTTGCAATGAATTCCCTTCTTGTAGAGCGTAGGAAGAAGGCAGGAGGTACAGCCGCAGCGTCGGTAAGTTCAGCAACAACTATATCTGGGAAGAAACCATGGGCGATGCTATTTGCCGGAATGTATTTGCGTAGAAAAAATGGAGGTCCCTAAATGTCAGTAAAGAGTATGCAGGCACGAGTCAATCCCGTATATCTAACCGCTAAGACAGCTGTGTGCTTGATGGAAAGGGCGAAAATACCAGGGGCTGAGGAGATTGCCTGTGCCTTGGCTTTAGACGATAAGGCACTGCTGCAAAATATGAAGGATGAAGAAACCATCCTGGGCAATACGCTGGTGGTTGAGGCCAAGTATCGTACGATGTGCCGCTTGATTGAGGCGTCTGGGATTATGACCTCTGTAGATTTGCCCTGCGGCTATACGCCAAAGGCAATTTATATGACGGAACATGGCAGGAAATTTGTTGGACTGGATCTTCCTATCGTTGCCCGGGAAGTTGAACCGATTATTCGTCGGCTGGTTGGCCAATCAGAAAATGTTTCCTTTGCGATGGAATATGCGTTGGAAAAGGGAATCCTGCACCTGTCGTTGTGTGGTAGGCTTGATACCATCTCAGCACCGCAACTGCTGCTGGTGTGGGAGAAAGCCAATCATGGTGGAAACATTGAAGGGATAAGGATTGATTGTACCCAACTGAAGTATATATCATCGGCAGGAATCCGCTTGCTGCTTGAGATACAGGAAAACTGCGGCAGACCTCTAGGTTTTTCTGGAGTCAATGCCAAAGTAAAAGAAATCTTGCAGCAGAATGGTTTGGCGGAGCTGAATGAAAGCTGAATGGTGGGAAGGTGGAACAGTTATGCTGAAAAAAGTTGCGCTGGTTAATCGGATATGCCTGCTATTGCTGGCAGTATTGATGTTGGTGGGGACAAATGCGGAGGCTGGTCATCTGGAGGACATTGCTGCCAGAGGAACGATTCGGATTGGCACCACTGGGGATTACATCCCCATGTCCTACTTGAATCCGCAAACCGGAGAGTATGAAGGAATCGATGCGGAGCTATCCAAGCTTATTGCCGATTCGCTGGGGGTAAAAATCGAGTATGTGCCGACCAGCTGGCCGACGCTTGCCGCTGACATGCAGGCAGGAAAATTCGACATCGCCCTCTGCGGGATATCGCGCAATTACAATCGGGCAAGAACTATGGCCATGTCCGATGCCTATGGGGAAGGTATCTTTGGCAAGACTATCCTTTGTCGTGCGAAAGATGCCGAACGATTCTCCAGCATCGCCGCCATGGATAAGCCGGACGTCCGGGTGATGATCAACCCGGGCGGGACAAATGAGAAGTTTGCCCATGCGAATTTCAAGCAGGCCCAGCTTATCGTTCATGATGACAATGCGGATATTCCCCGGCAGATTGCCGAGGGCAAGGCGGACATCATGATTACGGAAACCGTAGAGGCTGCACATTATGTCCGCATGGACAAGCGGCTGGCCGCTCCACTCAAGGACAAGCCCTTCACGCGTCACTCCTGTGGTATCCTGATGCAAAAAGGCGACCAGGAATGGCTCAACTACATTAACTTTGTACTGGCAGAACTGAAGATGGACGGGACCTTGGCAAACTTGGAGGAAAAATATCTGAAATAGAGAAAAGCAGCAGGAAATAAAGGATATACAGGACACGCGAAAGGTATTATACTTGATAAGGAATATTTGTCGATAGTTGGAGGCTGTGTTTGTGAATCTGGTGGAACGTGTCTGTGGTCATACTTGGATGATCCTGCGTCATAAGTATTGGGTGTTTCGGTTTTGCTGCATTGCGGGGATTCCGTGGCAGGGATTTATGCACGACTGGTCGAAATTTTCGCCGACGGAGTTTATCGAAAGCGTAAAATACTACAATGGCAAGGTTTCGCCCATAAAAATCTGCAAACGGGAAAACAATGGCCTGTCCATGGCCTGGATTCACCATCATGGACGGAATCTCCATCATTATGAGGCTTGGTGGGATAATTTTGACCATGGCGCCCATCCCCAGGATATGCCCTATAAATACGCGGTGGAAATGATTTGTGACTGCTTGGGGGCAGCTAAGGCCTACGGCCGGGATGAGTTCACCTTTCAGGCCGAATACGAATGGTGGCAGAATAAATGTGCCACCGGTGTTGGCATGAGCCCGAACATGCAGGCTTTTGTGGAAACGATACTCAGTCAGCTGGCGGCGACGGAGGATTTGAACTTGCTGCGGCCCAAGTCCCTGCGAAAAATTTATGCATCAGTTGTGAAAGAAGGAAAATATGAATATACAGATTTTCGGCACCAAGAAGTGTAACGATACGAAGAAAGCCCAGCGGTTCTTTAAGGAGCGCGGAATAAAGTTCCAGTTTGTCGACCTGCTGGACAAGGGCATGAGCAAAGGCGAATTCCAGTCCGTGGCCAGGGCCCATGGAGGCATCGGTGGGATGATCAATCCGGATTGCAAGGATAAAGATGCCTTAGCCCGCGTAAGCTATATGGCCGATAAGCTGGAGACGCTTCTGGAGAATCAGCAGGTCATAAAGACACCGGTGGTAAGGAACGGCAAAGAGTCAACCGTTGGTTATGAGCCGGAGATTTGGAAAAGCTGGCAGGCAGCAAAGGAATAACCGAATGGAGAACAAGATTTTACTTAAGCGCATCTATGAACCAGCGAAGGAAAGTGATGGATACCGGATATTGGTGGATAGATTGTGGCCGCGAGGCATCAAGAAGGAAGCGGCTCATCTCGATGAATGGGCCAAGGTCATTACGCCTAGTACCGAAATCCGGCGCTTGTATCATCAAGGCGAGATGCCCTTTGATGGCTTTGCGGAGGCCTACCAGGAAGAACTGGCAGCTAGTGAAGGGGCGGCGGCCTTTGCTGCCCATTGCCGAGAGCTGTTAGCGGCGCAGAATGTGACCTTAGTGTATGCGGCGAAAAACGAGCAGGAAAATCATGTACTGGTGCTGCGGGAGTGGCTGCGGCGGAATATGTAAGAATGGGCGGTTTGACAAGTCAGATTTTGACTTGTCAGGCCGCTCGTTGTATTTTTACGGAAGGTTGACCGGTCAATGGGAAACGTTAAGTAAACTATAAGAATTAAAGGGTATAATACGGATTGTTTCACGTTGCAAAATCAAAGGAGGCTTATTGTGAGTACTTTTTGTGAACGCACCAATTCATCTGATGTAAGCTGGTGCAAAAAATGGATTTTGGCGCTGGCAATTGTCCAGACCCTGAGTATGGGGAAATCGTTCCTGTTTATGACGGGGAAAGGGGATGGTGATACTGCTATGCTGTTCAATATAGTAACAGTAATAGCTGTCATTTTGTTCCTGATCCTGGCGATATATGTCAATTATAAGAATAAGGTCTGGCACTTTTTATTCCGGTTGCTGTTAAGTGTCATGGGCAATGTGATTTTATTGGTGATGGCCGCTTATTCTATTGGTGTTGCCGCGGCAATCGTTTGGGTGGTGGCCGCTGTCTTTGTCAATCGCCGGCGGTTTGCAGTATTTCTGCGGTATAAAAACTATATCAGCTATATCGTGGCAACGTATATCCTGACGGCTGGCCTCAGATTGGCCGTGATGCGGCTCTTTTTCCATAAGCCGGAGATGTGGCCGCTGATTCAGCTTGGTTCGTTTGCCATCAGCATGGCGCTGCTCGGCTGGTTCTATCATTTGCTCATGCAGGAGATACAGAAAGGGAGAACGTTCTTCGAGGCGACGCGCATTGTGGCGCTGATTCCCGTGGCCTTTATCTATTTCCTCATCGGCTTGCTTACCATTGTGCCCGTGAAATTCTTCTCGGGCGAAAGCCTTTTTGGTGAGGAGGGAAATGATTATCTCGTAATGCCGCAAAAATAATTGTTTTCTTTAGGGGGATCTTGACAAGTCAAATTGACCGGTCAATTATCGTTCGCTTTGAGACGGCTGGAATAAGCTTTGCCCCAGTCGCATGCTGCGTGCAAGACAAGAAAATGACAAGCAGATAGGCAGTTTTGCCAGTTGAACGAGGAAAGCCTCACGGTAAGCGTGGGGCTTTTCTTAATGTGATATTAAGAAGAGACTAGGTGCGCCTTAATTTGGGGGAGGTATCATAAATGAAAATAAGCTGAAAGGATGTTTTCGTGGATGAATCAATGGCTGGGAACGATTGGTGCGGTAATGATGTTCCTATATGAGGTGATACCCGGGAGCTGGATTTGGCAGACTGGGGCGCCGGAGATGACGGCAGTGGATGATTTTTCTCTATGTTATCCCGTGGCCGAGACGATGCGTGACGGACGGACATTTTCGATTTATTTGCCTGTGCAGCCAGATAAGAAACAGCAGGCAGCAGCTGCGCCGTATGTGAGCTTGGGCGAGTATGAGGCAGCAGCGGACGGATATCAGATACGGATTCTGCATGGCGTATTAGAAACAGCAGCGCCTGCGCCTCGTTTTGATTTGGCCGGATTCCGGCAGGCATTCCCTCAGGCAGCGGGCAATTTTGACGTACAGGGCGAGGGCATTCGCTTAGCGGGCAACAAGCCGCTGCATATCATCGAGGGTGTGGATGGAAACGACCGCAAGGAATGCTTAGGCTTTCAAGCGGGACGGGATGTCTGGCTCTTTTATTTTCAATGTGCCAAGGATGATGAGGAGGCGAAGGCGGCGATTGAACGAGTTGTTGAAAGCATAGCGATAAATTGATGAGGGAAGGTGAAGTGTACGCGTATATTTATTTTTGCTTGTTTGCTTTGGGGCTTGGCCTGTATCAAGCATGTCTTTTTTCCAGAGGTGTTCTGGCCGTCGTCTTGTTTGGCGGTAAATGATACCAAGCAGATAGAAATCAGTGTGCCGCAGGAATTGCAGGCATCATTGCAGGAAGATGAGGGCTGCAGGTTTTGGCAGGCCAAATGTGACCGCTTTTTTGTTGATGCACATTTACAGCCCTTGGGAGATAAACCTGTGGAGCTGACAGATCCTACTCCGCCTGAGCGCGTATATAAGACGTTAGCGCGCTATAAGGTCAAAGATGTGGTGCTGAAGGATGCGCAGCTTATATGGGTGGATGATTATCCAGTTTGGAAATATGAATTCAGCGGTCAAAAGGATGGAAAAGCCTATGATATGGTGGCAGCATCTTACCTCATCAGTCATAATAGGTATATCGTGACGTATTTCTATCATGCTGGCAGCGAGACGGCACGGGATGACGCGCTGCGCAGCATAAAAAGCCTGCAGGACAGCAAGCGGACGGAAAAGGTGGAGGCTCAGTAAGCAAAATGAGATGGATAGGAAAGATGGCAGCAGTTCTTGCTGTGTTGATAGTAATCGTGGCGGCAGCAGGCTGTGGTGGGGAGCGACAAGATGATGCGCAGGAGGAAATCGGCTGGCGTACGTTATCCCTGCCACAGGATGATGGCAGGTCATTGTCGCTGGAGCTGCCCGGAGAATTGGAAGTCCAGCAGGAACGAAGCGATGATGCCAATGTAAAGAATCAGAAAATATATAAGCATCTGGGCTCACGCATGTTGGTGTCAATACATCATGGCACGATGATAAATCCCAATGTGCGGGTGAAATTTACCATGTCGCGATTCCTGGATGACTTTGCCAAGGTACGGAAGAATAATCCTGTGTTGAAACGTGCAGAAAAAAGAACCATCAATGGCAGAGAGATGGACTATTTTGAAATCGGCCTGCGCGACGAAGATGGTGATTCTTTACGGCTTGAGTGCTTAGGTCTCCAAATGGGACAGGAATATTGGATGATAACGTTTGGGTATTGGACGGATGATAAGACTATGGAAGCCATAGCCGAAAAAGCTATGGCCTCGATTCGCATAGAGTGAGACGCGGGGGCACTGTTGTTTTCCTATGGTTCATAGTGAGGGCATGTCTATGGAAATATATGCGACATGCGCCCTTATTAAAATCTGTTTTTCGCCGATATATATAGGAGAACGTGTTAGTAAAGGAGGATTGTATGGAGATTCAAGCAACAAAAGCGGTGCTGTGGAATCCAGGTGCCGCAGAAACAGAGTCGTCGAAGCGGGATAAGACCCCGGTGGCCAAAACGACGTTTTCCCATATGCTCCGCCAGCTGGAGACGGGCGGCGGCATTCGCGATACGGATGACAACAGCGGTGAGGATACTACCGTTGTCACGCAAGTCATGTCGGATGGATCGGTGCTTACGACCGTTTATGAGGGGAATCGCATCGTGTCGCAGAACAAGACCCATGCGGCACATCCAGAAGAGAATCCGACGATACTGAGTACGCAGGTGGAAAAATTGGGCAAGATTGGGACAGACGAAACCGAAAAACTTGCCAGTGCTGAAACGGCAGCGTTGATGCTCAATATGCTGCAATCACGTTGATGAGCAATGCGTTAAATTTTCGTTAGGGGAACGTGCAACACTAATGGAAGTTTAATTGCCAGCTGGCTATTATCTAATTTACACGACTTATCATGAAAAATGAAAATTGACTGAAGAGGTAGAACTAGGAGGTTATTCAATGAGTACTTTAAGTCAAAGTAGTTTTTCTGAAGATGAGTCATGGTGCAACAAATTTATTTTGATGTTAGTGGCTATTCAGGTTGTATGTTTGTGGCGCACAGTGAGCTTTGTAACAAATGGTATGTCGCATGATAGTTCATTACTGCCATCCTTGGCTATGTTAGTGGTTATGATTCCAGCTATCATTATGATGATTTATATCAATTATCGGAATAAAGTGTGGCATTTCTTCTTTCGCATCCTGCTTAGTGCTCTCGTTAACATGTTTATCTTATGCATGATTGGTCAATTCGTTGGCATCGCAGGAGCCGTTGTCTGGATAATCGCGGCTGTATTTGTGAATCGTCATCGGTTCAAGATTTTTACCGATTATAAAAAGTATCTCATTTATATTGTGGCGACGTATGCGTTAACGTTTGTATTCAACATGTTCTTCGGTGTGGCAATCCTTACGCATGGGGTGGGACAGATGACTGCTGTGATAGCGCCATTTATTCCCTCGATTTTGGTGCTGATATGGCTGTGCTATCTGCTCAAGCAGGAAATAAAACAGGGCAGAAGCTTTTGGGAAGCTACCCGTATCCTGGCTTTGATGCCGATGTCATGTGGCTATTTCTTTATCGGATTGCTTACGCTTGTGCCCATCAAGCTGTTCTCGGGCGAGAGCCTATTTGGTGAGGAAGGCCATGATTATCTGGCCATGCCGCAGGAATAATGTAGGACTGAAAACAAAGAAGACTGACCGGTCAATTGACGGGTCAGTCTTCTTTGTTTTGGGGCAGGGGCGGCATGAGCATCTGCAAGCATTCGAGCAGATAGTCGGTCTGGGCGGACTGGGCGATACCGGTCTTGCACCATAGGGCAAAATGCTCGCAGTTGTTGAGCAGCAGGCTGTAGCCGTGCTCGCCGAGCTTGCTGCGGGCACGCATGACGGTTTCCTGCGGCGAGAAAAGTTCGACATCGCCGCCTGCCAGACGATGTATCAGCCAGTCGAATAGTGCAGTTCCTGCTGGGGTCGTAGCGTTCAGCACATAGATGGTGTCGCTGCTGCCCCTGAATTCAGCGAGCGTAGTCTCGGCAATGATGCCATCGCTGAGCAGCGGATTCCGTTCCTTGTGATAGTGGATGACCTGCGCATCGCCGGTGTAGATGCCGAAGTGCCGGTAGCCGGTACGTTTGACGTAGACGATGTCGCCGCTGTGGATGATAGCCATAGGATAGTTGCAGCTCCTTTCTTATGGGTGAAGATTTCCAAGGGTATATAGACTTTATTCGACAGCTGAACAGAATATCCTTTGACAAAAATTAGTACCTGGTATAAAATTGATAGCAGGTACTAAATTGGTACCAGGTGCCAATTTTTGTTTAAGAAGAAAAGAGTGATAACATGCTTATCCATGATTTGATTTATCAAGGGGCGCCAAATGATTTGGCCATTGTCGATCATGAGCGCCGGTTTACGTACCGTGAGCTCCAGGCTGCCGTGAAAGCCAGCCGCGACCGTCTTCATGCTGCGGGTGTCCATCAGGGTGACCGTGTCGGCATCTTTACGCGCAACAGTGCGGAGTTCATCTTTGCCTATATGGGCATCACTTCGTTAGGGGCAATCGCCGTGCCGCTGAATTTCCAGCTCAGCAGCCGCGAGATTGCCTATATCATCAAGGATGCTGGGATAAAGATGCTCCTTACCTATCAGCCGCTGAATCTTGTGGATGCCCTGGCGCAGCTGCGCTGTCAGCTAAAGGTCGTGCAGTATGACATCCGTTCGATTGGCAGACCGCAGGCGGGCATTGAGCCGGCACCGGAGTTGTCGGAGTACTTCAGTGCCGACAATCCGTGCCAGATTATCTATACCTCGGGAACGACGGGGAATCCGAAGGGTGCAGTCATTTCCCATCACAATATCTTGTTCAATACCAAGCAGATTGACTATATGGGCTGCAAGCCTGGGCATAAGGCACTCTGCGTGCTGCCGATGTATCACTGCTATGGGCTTACCTGCGCGGTGTTCTACACGTTGAGCGTCGGTGCGACCATCGTGATCCTCGATTCGTTTACGCCGCGGACGACTATCAGCACGATCCGTGAGGAGGGGATTACCGACCTTTATATTGTGCCCTCAATCTGCAGTTTGCTGACGAAGCTCGGTACGCCGGAGGATATGAAGTCGGTGCGGCTTGTGGTCAGTGCTGGTACGACGCTGCCATTGAAGATCCAGCAGGATTTCACGACAAAGTTTGGCCTTGATATCTGTGAGGCTTACGGCCTTTCGGAGACATCCCCAATCGTCACGATGACGCCGCTGGGCAAGACCAAGGTGGGTTCCTGTGGGCCGGCGGTTCCAGGGACGCAGTGGAAACTTATCGATGAAGAAGGCGAAGAGGTGCCTTGCGGCGAAATCGGCGAGCTTATCGTCAAGGGCGAGAATGTGATGCTCGGCTATTGGAATCTTCCCGATGTGACCCATGATGCGATGCGCGGCGGCTGGTTCCATACGGGTGATGTGGCCAAGGCGGATGCAGATGGCTATATCTACATCGTCGACCGCATCAAGGACATGATCATCAGCATGGGCGAAAATGTCTATCCCCGTGAGGTCGAGGAAGTCATCTATCAGTTCCCTGGCATTCACGAGGCAGCCGTCATCGGCATCGAGGATAAACTGCGTGGTCAGGTCGGCGCCTGCTTTTACAGCGTGCATCAGGGGGCGACGGTCAATGTGCGGGAGCTCAAGCAATACCTGCAAAGCAACCTGGCTCTCTACAAGATTCCCCGCGAGTTCCATGTCATGGACAAACTGCCGCGGACAACAACGGGCAAGATTGCCAAGAAAAAGATTTGGGCGGAATTCAATAGGGAATTGAAGGACTGAAAAACAGACGGATTACCGGTCGATTTGACGGGGGATCCGTCTGTTTTTTGCGTTACTATAACAAATATGTTAAAATATATATAAGAAATGGTTTTAAAATACATAAAAAGAAAGGATGACCGGATGAAATTCAGTAAGGAATCTATAGCAATTGCCATGGCCTATGTTGGTGTTTTGGTGGGGGCAGGCTTATCCTCGGGCCAGGATCTGCTGCAGTATTTCTTGAGTTTTGGTGAAGCGGGCTTGGCGGGCGTTGTCGTGCTGGGTCTGTTGAATATAATCTTTGGGCGCATCATCGTGACCCTTGGTTCCCATTATCAGTCGAACAACCATCAGGAGGTCTTGGCGCAGATTGCCCATCCTATCATTCAGCGCATCATCGATGTCACGCTGGTGCTGTCCTGTTTTGTGGTTGGCTTTGTCATGGTGGCTGGCGCTGGGGCGAATCTGCAGCAGCAGTTCGGCTTGCCCAGCTGGCTCGGTGCTTTAGCGTGTTCGCTGCTGGTCTGTGTAATCGCGTTCTTGGATTTTGACAAGATCACGCGGGTGCTCGGGGTGTTTACCCCCATCATCGTCGTCATGATCCTGCTGGTGACGGGCTATACGTTCTGGGGTAAGTCCTATGACTTTGCGTTGCTCAATGAAGTGTCAGCGACAATGCGGCCGGCGATGCCCAATGTTTATCTGGCCGTCATCAATTACTTTGCCCTTTGCGTGATGAATGGCGTTTCGATGGCCTTCGTGCTCGGTGGTTCTGTCGTGCGCATCGGCGATGCGGAAAAGGGCGGTGCGCTGGGCGGGGCAATCATCGGCTTGATTGTCGGCAGTGCCTCGCTGGCGCTGTTTGCCAATCTCGACACAGTCAAGGCTGCCGAGATACCGATGCTGACATTGGTCAATCAGATCCATCCAGTCTTTGCCGTTATCTACGCGGTGGTCATCTTTGCACTGATTTTCAACACGGCATTCAGCCTTTACTATGCGACGGCGCGGCGCTTTGCAGGCGGTGATATGGGCAAGATGCGCAAGATCCTCATAGGTATTGTCGCGCTTGGCTATGTTTGCAGCTTTGGTGGTTTCTCCCAGCTGGTGACTTGGATGTATCCGTTGCTTGGCTATATGGGTATCTTGCTGCTGGTGGTCCTGGCGGTGGCCTGGGTGCAGGAGCGCGAGAATATCCTTCGCGAAAAACTCCTGCGGCGCAAGATGATATGGTTGCTTTTCCGTAAATACGATGAGGATATGGAGTTTCAGCCCCAGCATAAGAAGTTGTTCAGGAAGCTTGGGGAGATGTCTGTTGCCGACACGCAGCAATTGACGCAGGATATCAAGTCCTATGCCAAAGAGGTGGCAGAGAATACAGAGAATCTGCAGGAATATGCGCGGGAAAATCTCTCCTGAATGAAACGGCCTGACCGGTAAATTGACTGGTCAGGCCGTTTTTCTGTTGGGGGAAGGTTAGGAACCATCGGCGAAAATAATGCTACTTTAATGGTGCGTTGGGGATTATCTAATTTGCCCGATTTATCATAAAAATTAATGATTACTGAGGGAGTGTGCAAATAGATGGCAAAGGTATTTCAACCAAGCGTAAATGAGGCGATTAATCTCATTTGGCGCCAATATGATCCCGTAAGTGCGCAAAAGGGACAGGAACGCCTTTATCAGGCGGCAGTGGCCGGTGATGCGGATGCCTGGGGGTTATTGGCTCGCAGTTATATGGGCGCCGAAGATGGGGCTGTATGGGAGACGAGTGGCTTAGCAGCGGATGAAGCAAAGGCCAATGAATGTTTGCAAGGGAGTATTAGAGGCGGCAGTGGGCTGGGCGTGCTTTGTGCCATTGCCCATCGCGGCCTTTATCCGTCGGAGCTGGAACTGGTGCGCTCCCGATGGGAAACCATGGAGGACGTTTTGGAAGCGGCGCAGGAATATGCGGATGAGGCCATGGGCGCCTATCTTTTTGGAATTTGTTATCTGGAAAATGCGATTTTTGGCTTGTTGGATAACTGGGAGGATGACAGCCGGGAAACACGGGTGAAATTGGCTGTGCCTTATTTGGAGAAATCTTTATCGCTGGGGCTGGCAATCGGATTGAACGCTTACTGGGCTTGTGCAGATTTCCTTTATGAGCAGATGGGGGATTCAGGCACGCAGGCAAAAGCAGCGGAGTTTGAGCAGCGTTTTTGTGAGGCGGGGATGCCCCAGATGCTTTTTCATCGGGGAAAACGGTACTTCTTGGAGATGGAATTCCAAAAGGCCCGGGAATGTTTTGAGCAGGCGGCTGCCAATGGCTATCAGAAGGCAAATTATTGGTTAGGCTATACCTGGCGTCATGGTTTAGGGGTCGTGGAGGATTTGCAACAGGCCGTGGATTATCTTGTCCCCTTGGCTGAAAACGGATATGTGCCAGCAATGGGACAGCTGGCGGAAATTGATTTTTGGCAGGCGAAGGATTACGCGGCAGCCTTCCAGTGGTGCATGAAGATGCTGGATGCGATTGCCGATGAGGCTCGGCGGCAGCCTTCTATGGGCAGCTACAATTATGAAATGATTTTGCCACTGATGTGTTATTGCTTGTACTATGGTCGGGGAACTACCATCGAAAGAGAGGTGGCAGCGCGTACGATCTTAAAGGAAACGCGGCTGGCGGAGGCCGAGGGAAATCAGAGCGAAGAAAAGCTGGCCCTCCTGCGGTATTTGACGGCGGAAGTCTATGACAATGGTTCTGGTGGCGTGGCCAAGGACAAGGTGAAGGGAAAAGCATACAGGGAAAAAGCTCGGTCGTATGAAGACTTTGGCCGGTTCCTCGACGAAATGGAATGGTCGAAGAGTCCCGAAGGGGTAGGCGATCGGCTGGTCTGGCGATTTTTGGGACGTACCAAGGATACCCGTACTGTTTTGACGGATGCCCAGGATATCCGCAGCTGGCAGGAGGCGCGGATAGCTAGCGAAAGGCAGCAAGGCAGGAAACAGGCTTGGCGTCTTTGCGTGATGCTGCCTAATGGCGGGGATGCGTCCTTTGTGAACTATGGCCAGGCGGAAATAAGC
This sequence comes from Selenomonas sp. GACV-9, assembly GCA_900116485.1. Lineage (GTDB taxonomy): Bacteria > Bacillota > Negativicutes > Selenomonadales > Selenomonadaceae > Selenomonas_A > Selenomonas_A ruminantium_G. Next base: position 582,600 of record FPAX01000001.1, on the reverse strand, counting down.
AAAGCGTTGGAGTTTTTGTCGCAGGGCGTTTACCGGCGCGTCATGCTTGACCAGCCGGAAGGGGATGACTATCTGTTAGCCGAGCATGAAGAGGAAACGTTCTTTTTCTATGCCAACGCCGAGGGAATCCGGTATAGCCGTGAGGAAAAAGCATTAACGATAGCCGTGCGGTGTTTTGAACATTGGTATCGTGGCGAGGGAATCGATGCGGCAAAGTGGCAGGAAGATGAGCAGGGAACACGCCGAAACACGTGGCGGGAGATCATGCATCGGGCCAATAGCTGTGCCGAAAATGGCGATGAAGAAGGAAGGCTAGCCGCATTGCGAGAGGCCGCACAGTTAGAGTGCGGCCGTGCCATGGTGGCACTAGGCGAAGACTGTGCTGCGCGTGGCGATTTTGACGGTGCCGTTAGCTGGTATCAAAAGGCTACGGTCACAGAGGACGAGGACGACCGGCTGAATGCTTGGTACTGGCTTGGCAAGCTTTATATGGAAAAGCCCCAGGAGTATGGGCTGGAGGCCCGCTATTATCTGGAAAAGGCAGCAGATGGCGGGGTGTCCTGGGCATTGGTACAACTGGGTAACTGTGCGTTGTCGGGCATTGGCATGGCAGCAAATCAGGAAAAGGCTATCGCTTACTATGAACAGGGAATGGCGGCCGGCGATCCCGAGGCCATGATTGCGCGTGCGGCGCTGTGCCAAGATGAAGAAGGCAATTGGCAGGATGCGCATACAGCTATGAGCTGCCTGGAAAAGGCTGTAGCGGAGAAGAGCGGCTGGCAAAATGATGCCAGGCTCATGCTGGCAAATGTTTTGTTGCAGACAGGCAGTGAGGCTGAGCAGAAAAAAGCTGAATATCTCCTGCAGGATGCTGCTGATGAGGGGTGCGATGAGGCGCAATTGCAGCTTGCTTATCGGGAAAAGGCGCGCGGGAATAACGCAGCGTATTGGGAAAATCTGCGCAAGGCGGCAAGTGAGGGGAATCAAAAAGCCAAGGCTGATATTGAATCCATGTATGTGGATACGGCATGGAGTGAGAATCTTTAAAAAGGAGAAATGATGATGCGGATGAACAGGCATATGCAGGGATTGATGATATTGGTTCTGGGGCACTTTTTCGACCGGGCAGGCGGCGGGACGTTACGCAATATTGAAAGACATCCGCGCTTGCCGGAGGATAACGTGTCTTGGCGCGATGTTGATGCGTCACTTCGGGAGTGGTTTTGTGCGGCGTCAGCAATCAATCGCAAGGCCAATCGCTGGAACGTCCATAAATTCGGTGGCTTTGCCAAGTGGAATCCCTTGGGGGGCGAACTGTCCCGCATGATGTTTGCGTCATCCTGGAATATTTTCTCGCGGCGGGAGCTGATTGAGACGATACAGGACATGTCCGAGCAAATGCGCGATGTGTTTGCGACACAGAAAAAGATGCCCAAGTATGTGATGGTCTGGCAGCTGCAACGATTGATACAGATTTCCTCTAGCGGTTATATTGCAGGATATCTGACGCTTGGTGAAGCGCTCAATACATCCTTTGTGGCTGGAAAACGACTGCAGCAAGTGGTAAGTAGCTGGGACGAGCTGGCGGAGGGGTATGTCACTGCGTACAACGAATTCATGGACGAAGAAGGGGCAAAGCTGCGGGCTGACGTCTATCAAGAACTGAAACAGGATGCGTCGAATCCCTGTGCGCTGGTGCCCTTTGATTTGGAGCTGCGCAAGACCTGGTGAATATGGGAAATGATGATGACTTGACCGATCCATTGACTGGTCAAGTTTTTTTATGGGAGAAATCCGGATAAAATCAGCGGGAGTGCTTGACAAGTCAAGCAAGAATCTGTAAGATAACAAGTGTTGCGTAACATTTGTTTTTATGAAAGGAATGTGTCTATGCCCCCAAAGGTCAAGTTTCAAAAAGAGGAGATTGTGGCAGCGGCCCTCGAAGTCGTGCGCAAGAAGGGAATCGAGGCGGTGACGGCGCGGGAGGTGGCTGCAGAGCTCGGCGTGTCGCCACGGCCAATCTTCACGTGGTTCACGACGATGGAGCAGCTGAAGGTCGAGGTCTATGCCATGGCGAAAGGACGCTATCAGGCGTATATTGAAACGGGACTCAAAGGCCCCGTGCCGTTTTTGGGCGTTGGCCAGCAGTATATCCAGTTTGCCAAGGAGGAGCCTGAGCTTTACAAGCTGCTTTTCTTGACCAAACCGGATGAGGCCGTGGGCGGTGCCATGGATGCGCTGCATTTTTCGCAGGAACTCGTGCGTGAGTCCATTATGCGCATCTATCATATGGATGCGGCAACGGCGGATAAATATTTCCGCAATCTGTGGCTCGTCGCGTTCAGTTTTGCGACGCTTATCGTCACCGATGACTGCCCCTATACCGATGCGCAGATGAGTGCGGTGTTCACCGAGATGAGCTTGGCTTACTGCAAGGCCTTCAAGGAAGTGCCGGGCTTTGCTACCGGCGAGTTTGACAAGGATGCGATCTTTGGGGCATTGGTCAAGAAGTGAAGAGAAAGTACGAGGTTAGTATGGATATTGTTGTCTACGTCCACGGGAAGGGCGGAAGTGCAGAGGAGGCTCAGAATTATCGGAAGATTTTTCCCGCGGCGAAGGTGTTGGGCCTCGATTATCAGACGTTTACCCCGTGGGAAACAGGAAATGAGATTCGAAAGACTGTTAGGGACCTATATAAGAAATATGATAATGTGCTGCTGATTGCCAACAGCATTGGTGCGTTTTTCAGCATGTGTGGCGGGATTGACGAATATATTAAAAAAGCATATTTTATTTCGCCGATAGTCGATATGGAAAAGCTCATCATGAATATGATGAAGTGGGCGCAAGTCACAGAGGAAGAACTGCAGGCCAAGGGGATCATCCATACCGCGTTTGGCGAGGATTTGTCCTGGGAGTATCTGTCCTATGTGCGTGCGCATCCGCTGAAATGGTCAGCGCCGACGCAGATTTTGTACGGGGCTGGCGATAATCTGACCGATTATGTGACAATGAAGGCCTTTGCCGAAACTCATGGTGCGGGTCTTACTGTGATGGATGATGGTGAGCATTGGTTCCATACCGAGAAACAGATGAAGTTTTTGGATGCGTGGCTTGTGCGTGTGAAGTGAGTAAGGTTTTGCGTGAAAGCTGGGAGGACTTATGGTAAAGACAGAACGGTTGATACTATATCCGGCAGATGGGATACAGATGGAGCAGGCTATTGATATGGTACAGGATGCAGGTTTGAAGAAGGCCTATGAGGAAATGCTGAGGGGCTGCATTTCTCATCCCCAACAGTGGGACTGGTATGCCATGTGGATGATTGAGCGTCACGATGGCAAGCATGTGGGCGATCTATGTTTTAAAGGACTTAGCACTGATGGTGTGGCAGAAATCGGCTACGGTATCGAGGAAGATTACCGTGGGCAAGGATATGCGACCGAGGCAGTGCGGGCAGCAATTTCCTGGGCCTTTGCGCATCCGCAGGTGGAAAAGATTGAAGCCGAGGCGGAGGCAGATAACACTGCCTCCCAGCGCGTCTTGGCTAAGTGCTGTTTCCAGGATAGCGGGGAAGTCGGCGAGGAAGGGCCGCGCTATTATCGGGAACGGTTGGGCATTGAGTCGATGATTGAGGTGATATGATGAAAATCCTGGTATTGAATGGCAGCCCGAAAAAAGAACAGAGCGATACGATGCATATCACGCGGGCGTTTCTCGCTGGCATGCAGGAGGCTGCGCCGCAGGAAGTCGAGGTCATCCATATCGCGGAGAAGCATATCGAGTTCTGTGTGGGCTGCTTTACCTGCAAGCGCAATGGCGGCACCTGCATCCATGCGGACGATATGAAGGCCCTGCTGGCTAAGGTGCTTGAATGCGATTTGCTGCTGCTTAACTTTCCGCTCTATGGATATGGCATGCCGGCAAAGCTCAAGGCATTCATTGAGCGGACGATGCCGCTTTCCTGCATGAAGATGAAGCGGGTCGGCGAGCGGTATGAGCATATCGGCCAGGCGGATTTTGCCCATCTGCGCTATCTGATGATCTGCGGCTGCGGGTTCCCGAACAGCAAGGGGAATTTCGAGCCGGCCGTGGAGCAGTTCAAGCTGCTGTTCCCGCATCAGCATACGATACTTACAGTGCCCGAGAGCCCGATGTTCAATGTGCCGGAAGCTGATGTGGTCACGAAGCCGCGGCTGGAACTGGTGCGGGAGGCTGGCAGGCAGTATGCCGCGCAGGGGACGATCGACGCCGGTTTGGCGGCGCAGATCGGCTCGCCGATGATCCCGGAGGAGAAATACGCGGCCATCGCCAACGGCGAGGCCTGAGGATATAGCAGGCAGAAAACAAAGAAATCAATGCAGCAGAAACAATCGATATAGAGGTGAAAAAATGACAATCAGTTTTCGCCGAGAAACGGAAAAAGACTATCGCGCCGTCGAGAATCTCGTGCGCGAAGCGTTCTGGAATGTTTACCGTCCTGGCTGTGTGGAGCACTTTGTGCTGCACCGGCTGCGGAAGGATATGGATTTCGTGCCCGAACTGGACTTCGTCATGGAAAAGGATGGCGAGATCATCGGGCAGAATATCTTTGTGCGGGCGCAGATCAAGGCCGATGATGGCCGGCGCATCCCCATCATGGCGATGGGGCCGATCTGTGTCGCCCCGGCCTATAAGCGCCAGGGCTACGGCAAGATGCTGCTGGACTACTCGCTGGAGCAGGCAGCAGCGCTGGGCTGTGGGGCCTTGTGCTTCGAGGGGGATATCGAGTTTTATGGAAAGAGCGGGTTTACTTATGCGAGCGATTTTGGCATCCGTTATCATGGCCTTCCGGATGGTGCAGACGCATCTTTCTTCCTCTGCAAGGAGCTCGCACCGGGATTCCTGAAGGATATCAGCGGCGAGTATGCGACGCCTGCCGGCTATTTTGCAGCCGAGCAGGAGCCGGAGACCTTTGCCGCCTATGAAAAGACTTTTCCGGCGAAGGAAAAGAAAGTGCTGCCGGGACAGATTTTTTAAAAAGTTCTCAGCCTTCTTATAGATATTGATGTTATACTGATAGTATCGATAAGGGAAGGAAGGCGAGGGCAATGGGGAAGAAACTTGCAGTGCTGACAGGGCTGCTGATGCTGCCGGTGATGACGGCATCGGCGGCCGTGGTGACGGTGACGGGATATGGCGGCTCGGAGCGCAGCGCGCTGAGGCAGACCCTGCGGCAGGCCATCGAGCAGCAGGTCGGCGTCATGGTCGACAGCCGCAGCTATGTGCAGAATTACCAGCTGATCAATGACCGCATCTACACGCAGGCCGATGGCTACATCCGAAGCTATGAGGTGCTGTCGTCGGTGAAGGACAACGGGCTCTATACGGTCAAGGTGCGCGCTGATGTCTCTGAGCAGAAGATCAGCGCGGCGCTTGGCACTTATGCCCAGAAAAAAGCTGTGGTCGGTGCCAATATGCAGGACCCGCGTGTCGGTGTCGTGGCCATGGATCAGCAGGGCATCCGCTATGCAAGCCTCGAAAATGCCGTGATGGAAGGCATCCGCATGCAGGGCTATACGCGCATCGTTGACGTCAATCAGCTTGACAAGTCAAAACAGAAGCAGCTGCTGGCGGCAAGCTATGCCGGTGACAAGTCAATGATACAGACGCTGACCAGTCAATTCCCGCTGGATTATCTCGTGACGGTGTCGGTCGACAAGGCTGTGGGCAGCATGGCTGATTACGCGCAGGTGCCGGGCTTTGAGAACCTCAAGAAGGCCAATGTCACGGTGTCGGTGCGCATGTTGAATGTCAATAATGGCGAGGTGCTTTATGCGGGCGTCTTCTCGGGAAAATCCCAGCGCCGCGGCCCCAATGCCGTAAATGAGGCGGTCGCTGAGGCGGCAAAGGGCATCCCTGAGGCTATTGGGAAAGCAGCCCTCAACAAGGCCGCCAATCCTGAGCAGCATCTGCAGCTCATCATCACGGGGAACAAGCTCGGCAATATCAGCGAGGCGACGGAAACCTTGCGTGGCCTCGCTGGCGTCAATAACGTCTTTGTCCGCAGCACGAGCTTTGGCAATATGACCGTTGACATTGACTTTAACGGCACGGCCCATGACTTTGCGACCGTGCTGGAGGGAAATGGCTGGCAGGTTCTGGCGATGGGCGCCGAGTATATAAAAATATAAGAAGGAAAAAGAAAATCTATGTGCCAAGGAAAAATGCTTGACAGGTTATGGCTGCTTAGGTATAATAGCAATGTCAAGGAGAAAGCCTTGGCACATATTTTTGTAAAACAGGTGATAGGAATGATGGAGCAGCTTTTATATCTGTCGGCTTTGTTTGACCTGTATGGGGCGCTTTTGACTGAAAAGCAGCAGGAATGCCTGCGCATGCATCTGTTTGAAGATTTCTCTTTATCGGAGATTGGCGAAGAACTGGGGATTTCCCGGCAGGCCGTCTACGATAACATCCATCGGTCACAGAAGGCTATGGAAGCTTATGAGGAAAAGCTGGGACTGGCGCAGCGCTATCAAGAGGAGCGTCAGGAACTGGCGAAAATATATGAATCCATCGAAGGACTCAGACAGCCCAGCAACGAGGCGGCTGTCGCTGAGGTTCTCGACCGGCTCGCGCCATTCTTGGGGCGTAGTCAGGAGGTATCGCTTTGATTTTTGAGAGTTTATCCGATCGCCTGCAGGAGACATTCAAGAAGCTCCGCGGCCATGGCAAGCTGACAGAAGATGATGTCAACGAAGCCATGCGTGAGGTGCGTATGGCCCTTCTCGAGGCCGACGTCAACTTCAAGGTAGTCAAACAGTTCATAAAGACCGTCAAGGAGCGGGCTATCGGCCAGGATATCCTGGAGACGCTGACGCCGGCTCAGGTCGTTATCAAGATTGTTGATGAAGAGCTCACGAACCTCATGGGAGGTACGCAGAGCCGTATCAATATGAGCCCGAATCCGCCGACTGTCATCATGATGGTTGGTTTGCAGGGCGCCGGTAAGACGACGTCTGCCGGTAAACTCGGCCTTGCCTTGAAGAAACAGGGCAAGCGTCCGTTGCTCGTTGCCTGCGACATTTACCGTCCGGCGGCTATCAAACAGTTGCAGGTCGTCGGCAAGCAGCTCGAGCTTCCGGTATTCACGATGGAGCAGGGCACTGATGCCGTAACGATTGCCAAGAATTCGATTGCTTACTCCCAGTCCCATGCGAATGATGTCATCATCATCGATACCGCTGGCCGCCTGCAGATTGACGAAAAGCTCATGCAGGAGCTGCGTGATATCAAGGCTGAGGTCAAGCCTCATGAGATCCTGCTGGTCGTTGATGCGATGACTGGTCAGGAATCGGTCAATGTGGCGCAGGCCTTCAACGATTCTCTCGGCCTTGACGGTGTCGTCATGACGAAGCTCGACGGTGATGCCCGCGGTGGTGCGGCCCTTTCCGTCAAAGCTGTCACGAGCGTACCAATCAAGTTCGTTGGTATGGGTGAAAAGCTGGAGGCTCTGCAGCCCTTCCATCCGGATCGCATGGCATCGCGTATCCTCGGCATGGGCGATGTGCTCTCGCTGGTGGAGAAGGCACAGCAGACCTTCGACATGGAAGAGGCCAAGAAGATGGAGCGCAAGCTCCGCAAGGATGAGTTTACCCTTGATGATTTCCTCTCGCAGATGCAGCAAGTCAAGAAACTGGGCTCGCTGGAGAGTATCCTCGGCATGATTCCTGGCATGGGCGGTCTCAAGAAGCAGCTTGAAGGTCAGGATATCGATCTCGACGGCAAGGAGATGCGCCAGATTGAGGCCATCATCAAGTCGATGACGCCGGCCGAGCGTGCCAATATCGATATCATCAACGGCAGCCGCCGCAAGCGTATCGCCATGGGCTCCGGTACTCGCGTCCAGGACGTCAATAAGCTCTTGAAGCAGTTCGGCGAGATGAAGAAGATGATGAAGAAAATGAAAAAGATGCAGAAGGGCAAGAAAGGGTTCCCAGGTATGGGAGCACTTGGCGGCCTGGGCGGCGGTTTCCCAAAACTTCCGTTCATGCATTAATTTTTATAGATTTACTTTTCCTACGAAAGGTGGTGAAATTTCATGGCAGTAAAGATTCGTTTGAACCGTATGGGTGCAAAAAAGAACCCGTTCTATCGCATCGTTGTAGCTGATTCCCGTGCTCCGCGTGATGGTCGTTTCATCGAGATTCTCGGTAACTACGATCCGAACAAGCAGCCGGCAGCAGTCAGCATCGACGAGGCTAAGGTTCTTGATTGGATGAACAAAGGCGCTCAGCCGACGGATACCGTTAAAAATCTCCTCAGCAAGCAGGGCATCATGGCTAAGTTTGCTGAAGCAAAAGCTAAGAAATAATTGGGAGGCTCAACATGAAAGAACTTGTTGAAGTTATCGCCAAATCCTTAGTGGATCATCCCGAGGCCGTCCGTGTGGACGAAAGACAGGAAGATGGGCAGACCGTGCTCGAACTTCGTGTTGCTGAGGATGATATGGGTAAGGTCATCGGGCGTCAGGGTCGCATCGCGAAAGCTATGCGCACCGTGGTCAAAGCCGCGGCCACCCGGGAGAATACCAAAGTCACGGTTGAGATTATTTAGATGAAACAGCGGCAGGCTCATGATTTCATGGGCTTAGCCGCTATTTCTATGTAGGAGGAACTGTCATGGATATGATTTCACTGAAAATGCCGGTAACCATTAAGGCAAAACTTACGGAAAAGCTCAAGGCTAAGATCATCGGCGATCTCGAAGAGGGCATCAACCGCGCGGAGCTCGAAGTTCAGCAGCTCAACATCCAGGAAAAACGCGTGATGCAGGAGAACCAGCCGCAGGATGCGGAGAACCCGACGCCGGAGGAGATTCAGCGTTTGCAGTCCATCCAGGCGCATTTCGGCCAGGAGCGCCAGAAGCGCTTGCAGTACCGTGAGGAAGCACTGGCCCGCAAAGAAGAGACGGAGAAACTCGTTCTCGGTGCTGAGATCGTACAGGGAACGCTGGAGCGCCAGGTTGACGTCCATGTGGGCGATGACATGCGCGAACTCATGAATGTGGAAGTGCTGGTGGAAGATGACAAGATTATCGCCATCCGCAGCTAAGAAGCGCGTCACCATCGGCAAGGTCGGTGCGGCCCATGGCATCCATGGCGAGATGCGCATCATCCCGCTGACGGATTTCACCGAGCGTTTTGCGTCGATGAAGGAAGTCATGGTGGGCGATGAGCTGCTGCATGTGGAAAGCTGCAAGTATCATAAGCAGTACGTGCTGATGAAGTTCCGCGAGTATCCGGTCCGCGAAGACGCTATGCGCCTGACGGGGAAGCTGCTCACGGTGGACCGCAGTGAGGCGGCGCCGCTCTCTGAGGGCGAGTTCTACACCTTCGACATCATCGGCCTTACGGTCTATGACAGCGAAGGCAGGGAGCTTGGTCAAGTGGAGAATGTCCTGCGCACGGGCAGCAACGATGTGTATCAGGCGCGCCGCACCGATGGCGGGGAGCTTTTGATACCGGCGCTCAAGGCTGTTGTCAAGGAAATCGACGTGGCTGGCGGCCGCATGGTTGTCGATATGCCGGAGGAGATTTCCGATGCGCATTGATATGGTGACGATTTTTCCGGAGATGTTTGCCGGGCCATTCGGCGACAGCATCACGAAGCGTGCGGTGGACAATGGCATCCTCGACATCCACTTCACGAATTTTCGTGATTATACGGAAGACAAGCACCATCACGTCGATGACACGCCGTTTGGCGGTGGTGCGGGCATGGTCATAAAGCCTGAGCCGATGTACAAGGCTGTGCGTGATGTGCTGGCAAAGACGGAGGAGTTTGCCGCCAGCCGCCGCGTGCTGATCATGGACCCGTCGGGGCCGACCTTCACGCAGGAAAAGGCCAAGGAGCTAGCCGGTTACGATCAGCTCGTCTTTATCTGCGGCCATTACGAGGGGTTCGATGCGCGCATCTATAAGCTCGCCGATGAAGCCATCTCGATTGGCGACTTCATCCTGACGGGCGGCGAGCTGCCAGCTATGGTCATCACCGATGCGGTGTCGCGCATGCTGCCGGGCGTACTCGGTGCGCCGGATTCGGCGCCGACCGATTCGTTTTACGACGGTCTGCTGGAGTTTCCGCAGTACACGCGGCCGCGCGAATTTGAAGGCATGGCCGTACCGGAGGTGCTGCTGTCCGGCAATCATGCCAGAATCCGGCAGTGGCGCCGTGAGCAGTCGCTCTTGGTGACGAAAAAATACCGGCCGGATCTGCTGGAAAAGGCCGAGCTTAGTGAAAAAGACCGTATTTTCCTGAACCGTCAGGAAAGCGGTACAGACTGTTAGCAACAAATTCCAACCCATAGGCAATAGCGGCTGTCAGCCGCTGGCCCATGGGTTTGCTTCTTTGTGGGAAAAAGATGGAGGGGCAGAAGGAATTTTGTACATGATTGTCGTATAAAAGAGGTATCGTAGGATTATACTGGCATTTGGCCGGTGTAAGATTTGGGGTCTCGATGAAAGAATAAGGAGATGATAGGATGGAAGAACTTCTGGCACGTTTCAGTGTCAAACAGAAAATCATGGTTCTTGTTTCGGTGGTATTTGTAGCGACGATGCTGGTATTGGGCATTGTCCTCGATCGCATCATCACGAATCATGAGATGGAAAACTTTGTTGAGGAGACGGATTTGCAGGCAACGCAGGTAGATACGTCGATGGATCTTTTCCTGCGCGGTCTGCGCGATGGCCTTGTCAATATGGCCAACGATCCAATCCTCAGAAACGGTGGCGGCGTCACGGTGTATATCGATGGTGAGGCTGGCGCCGATGGCATGATTGCCATGGATCCGCAGGCCAAGGGCGGCTTTGAGTTGCAGGCCTATCAGCTGTTCCAGCGTATGGCGGAGGCCAATAAGGGCGTCATTTCCGTTGTCAGCTATGGTACGACCGATGGCGGCTACCTGCAGTATCCGGCCGTAAAGCGCAAGAAGGGCTATGATTCCCGTAAGCGTGACTGGTTCAAGGAGAGCATGGCTGACACGAATGCTGTGCGCATCACGAAGCCGTTCAAGACTTCGAAGGGTACGCCGACGGTCGGCATCTTCGCTACGGTCAAGGATATGTCGGGGCAGCCGCTTGGTGTCCTGGGCTTAAACATTGACCTGCCGGTAGTCACGGACATGATTTCGCAGATCAAGGTCGGCGAGACGGGCTATCTGATGATGCTCGATGCGGACAATGTCATCATTGCCGATCCGAAACATCCAGATGCAGCCTTCAAGAAGCTCGAAGAGTCTGAGCTTGGCGATATCGCGTCAATCAACATGAGCGCTAAAGGTTTGCAGGAAATCGAGCTGGATGGTTCGAAGAAATTTGTCAATATTTATGTATCCGATAAGACGGGCTACAAGTATCTGACGATTGTCGATAGGAGCCAGCTTATGTCGAGCGTCAACAGCATGCGCATGACGCTGGCTGTAGTGCTCGTCGTAGCGCTGGTGCTGATCTTCTTCGCGACCATGTGGATCTCGAACATCATCGTTTCGCCGCTGCGCGGCCTCGAGCAGTCGGCTGGCCGCATCGCCAATGGCGACCTGCGCCAGAATGACCTGACCATCGAGACCGATGATGAGATCGGCAACCTGGCCCGTTCGTTCCACAAGATGTCGGACGAGCTCAAGAAGCTGCTGGGCCAGATCAAGGGCAGTGCCGACGAGGTATCGAACTCCTCGGGCCAGATGTCCCATGGTGTCGAGCAGGTCGCCCAGACCATCACCCATGTGGCTGAGCGCGTCGGCGATATCGCTGAGTCGGCCAATACGCAGAATGAGACGATGACTGGTGTTGTCGGCCATATCCGCAACATGACCGAGCAGGTCACGAACATCGCGGAGGCCTCCGAGCATATCAGCAAGACTTCGAGCAAGGCTGGCACGGCTGCCTTCGAGGGCGTTGCCGCCATCGAGGACGCCGTCAACAAGATGCGCGAAGTATTCGGTACGGTCAATGAGTCGGCAGCTGCTGTCGGCGAGCTGGGCCGCCGCTCGGAAGAGATCGGCGAGATCGTCAGCACGATCCAGAGCATCGCTGAGCAGACGAACCTGCTGGCACTCAATGCTGCCATCGAGGCAGCCCGTGCTGGTGAGCAGGGCCGCGGCTTCTCGGTCGTTGCCGATGAGGTCCGCAAGCTGGCTGAGCAGTCCTCCGAGGCTGCTCAGGAGATCGCCCAGAAGATCGGCGGTGTCCAGAAGGTCACAATCCAGGCAGTCGATTCGATGAATGCCGGTACCGAGCAGGTACGGGTAGGCAGCCAGGCTGTCAAGGAAGCTGGCGACCAGTTCAAGGTCATTGCCGAGCATATCCGCATCGTCGATGAGATGGTCAAGGAGTCGGCAAGTAATGCCAACAAGGTGGCCGATGCGAGCATGTCGGTGCTCAAGGATGCCGAGAATGTCGAGGCTTCCACGAAACGCATCACCGAGAACATCTCCTCGATTTCGGCCGCCACCGAAGAGCAGTCGGCTTCGATGGAAGAGATTGCCGCTTCGAGCCAGCAGCTTTCGCGCATGGCTGACGAGCTGCAGAATGAGGCCAACCGCTTTAAATTCTGATGATTGACCGGTCTTGTGACTGGTCCGGATAGGATGCACCGCCGTGTGATACGATATCACGCGGCGGTGCATTTTCGTTTTGGGGCACTTTGTGGTACAATATACGAATGTGACATTAGGACAGGAGGGTATCACGCAGATGAAAGAATCAGCCCTGACACAGGAAATCAATGCGGCTATCACGCAGGCCGTCGATGCCTGTGAGAACAAGAATACAGAAGAGGCCGCAGCGATCCTCAAGAAGGAAATCGAGCGCATCGAGGCGCTCAATCTCTATGCGGATGGACAGGCCGATTATTACGATTTCAATACGTTGATGGAAATGGTCATGTTCCAGAGCCAGCATCCGGAAATCCAGCCGGTGGCCGATATCGAGGAGCCAGTGAACCGGCTCTATGCGATGTATGGCTCGGTGCTTCTGGAGCTCGGCGAGCTTGACAAAGCCGAGGAGGCACTGGCCATTGCTATGGACTGGAATCCGATGAGCGCCGACATCGCCTTTGAACATGCGGAAGTCTATAAGCAGAAGAAGGATATGGAGACCTTCAAGCAGCTCACCACGAAGATTTTCTCCATCTGCTACAAGCGCCGTGAGATTGCCCATTGCTATCGCAATCTCGGCTATTACTTCGTCGAAAAGCAGATGTGGGATGAGGCCGTCGGCTGCTATCTGCTCAGCATGACCTTTGCCGAGGCGGAGGGCCGCTTCCAGGCGGAGAACGAGCTCAAGTATATCTACGATGAGACAAAGGGCGAAGCAACGCGTCCTTCCCTGGGGGCGATGCGTTCCTACGGCGAGAAATACCAGTTCCCGATCGGCCCCGATGCCAAGATCATCGAGACGGCCATGCTTTACGGCAAGACCATGCTGGCGAACAAGAAGCTCCAGCATGCCTCGTATTTCCTTGACATTGCCTATAAGCTCACGGAAAGCAAGGAACTCAAGGAGCTTCTGGATGGAATCAATAAACAGCTGGGCAGTGAAATGCATTAAATTCTATTAACGGGTACGAAAAATGGCCTTCCCTTGGCGGAAAGGCCATTTTTCAGTGGTTTATATGGTACATGGCAGCTACAGCCTGGCCCAGGCAGATGCCGCCGTCGTTGGGCGGGATGAGGCTGTGGCGCAGGACGCGGAAGCCCTTGGCCGCAAGGTCCTTGGCAACCAGCGTGACCAGCAGATGATTCTGGAAGACGCCGCCCGAGAGCGCGCAGGTGGTAAGGCCCGTGTGCTTCCGCGCCTTATCGCAGGCGGCGGTGATGCAGGCGGCAAGGCCGGTATGGAAGAGGAACGCCAGCTTCTGCGGGTCGGTTCCTGCCAGCCGTTCGGTAAGGATATAGCGGAAGAGCTCGTCGGTGGCCAGGATGATTGACTGGTCAGATTTTGACAAGTCAAGCCGGTGAAGGGCAGGTGCTGACAAGTCAAGATTTATCGTCTGCGGGGCAAGGCCCTGCGCGGCAAGATAGTTTTCAGCAGCAAACTCCAGGTACATCGAGGCCTCGCCTTCGAAGGTCGAGCTGGTGCGGATGCCGAGCAGCGCACTGACTGCATCGTAGAGGCGTCCCGCACTGGTCGAGCGGATGGCATTGACCTTGTTGTCAGCCATAAAGAACTGAGCGGGCAGCTCCTTCGCTGCGCAGAGGTTTAGCCTGGCGGCAAGGGAGGCGACTTTTTCCTTGTCATGATAGAGTCCGTAGAGCATGGCGATGGCGACGCGCCAGCCTTCGGTGGCTGCCTTGTCGCCGCCGGTCTGCAGGAACGGGGCGATATGGCCGAGCCGTGTGAAGCCTGCGTAGCTGGCCCGCAGGATCTCGCCGCCCCAGATCGTGCCGTCGGTGCCATAGCCGGTGCCGTCGAAGCTCACGCCGATGACCGGTTCATCGCAGTCGTTTTCGGCCATACAGGAGAGAATGTGCGCGTAATGATGCTGGACCGGGAACAGCGGGAGCCCGAGCTCTTGGGCGATGGCCGTGGTGTTGTAGCGGGGATGCATATCGCAGGCCACGATGGCCGGTTCGTTTTCGAGCAGCTCCGTGAGCCGGCCGATGGTCTCACGCAGGGCCTGCATGGTGCGCAGGTCGCTCATATCGCCCACATAGGGCGAGGGATAGAAGAGATTGTTCGAGCCCACGCAGAAAGTGTTCTTGAGCTCGCCGCCGATGCCGAGCACCTGTCCGTGGAAGTCGTTCTTCAGCATAAAGGGCAGCGGCGCAAAGCCACGGCTGCGCCGGATCATATAGGGCTTCCCGTCAAGCCAGTCCATGACGGTATCGTCGGCGCGGATGCGGATCTTGCGGTTATGGGACAGCATCAGGTCCGTAAAGCCCGACAGCGCTTCGACAGCGCCCTTATCGTCGCGGCAGATGGGGGCACCAGCGGGATTGCCGCTGGTCATGATCAGGGCATCCGGCATCGTGATGCCGTCGGGATAGTCGAACAGCAGCATCTGCACAGGGGCGTAGGGCAGCATGACACCGACCTTGGGATTGCCCGGGGCGACGCTGTCACTGAGCTGGCCGCCAGCCCTGCGCTTCAGCAGCAGGATGGGCTTCTGGTGTCCCGTCAGCATTTCCTCCTGCCCGTCTTCGAGCTGGCACTCGCGGCGGATGGCAGCCATATCCCGCATCATGACGGCAAAGGGCTTGACGGGGCGGTGCTTTAGTGTCCGTAGACGCATGACTGCTGTCTCATTGCTGGCATCACAGGCGAGGTGGAACCCGCCGATGCCCTTGATGGCGACGATGCCGCCATCAGCGATGGTCTGGCGCGTGCGCGTGATGGCCGCAGCGCCACGGCAGTCATCCTTGCCGATGATATAGACCTCGGGGCCGCAGTGGTTACAGCAGACTGGCTGGGCGTCATAGCGGCGGGTAGCAGGACTTGTGTATTCTTTTTCGCAATCCGGGCACAGGGGAAATTCGCCCATGCTGGTGCGCTCACGGTCGTAGGGCATGGCGTCGAGAATCGTGAGCCGTGGGCCGCAGGCCGTGCAGTTGATGAACGGATGTAGATAACGGCGGTCCTGCTTGTCAAAGAGTTCGGCGCGGCATTTGTCGCAGGTGGCGATATCAGGGGAGACGAAAATATCGCCGCGCTCTTTGGCGCTCTCGATGATGGCAAAGCTCGTGTAGGTCTCAGGCACCGCGAGCCGTTCGGTGTCAAGCTTTAAGATGGTGGCTCGCTCAGGCGGCTCCTTTTCAATGGCGGAGAGGAAGGCTTGGACAGCTTCGTCTGTGCCCTGGGCGAAAATCTCGACGTAGGGGCCCTTGTTGCAGACACTGCCGAGGATATGGAACCGCGTGGCCAGCCGGTCGACAAACGGACGGAAGCCCACGCCCTGGACGATGCCGTATACTTTGCTATGGAAAAGAGACATATGCTTGCTACCTTTCGTAGATGGTTGAAACGAATCATTCTATCTATTATTATAACTTTTTTTTGCAGCTCGTGCTATACAACTCCAGGGGGAGATTAGAGATTGCTATAAGCACGCTTAAAGTTTACAGAAAAAGTGTAAAATGGAAAATTATTTCAGCAATAGGGGTACTATTTTCGATAAAAGTGTGTTATACTATCATTGTCGATAGGAATTGAACCGGATATCCCACCGGTTTGCATCGGAACCTATCGGTCTCTTCTCTGGAAACTTATCCCAGTTTCCAGTATCCCATTTCCTTACATCTTTTTAGATAGAAGCGGAGTCAGTGGAGTGACTCCGCTTCTTCGTTTCCATGAACCAGCAAACTTTGTACGCCCCGGAAAGTCTCCGGGGCTTTTCTTGTGGCAGAAATAGAGGAAGTAGGCCAAGCCGTAGCGAATACTTGCATAAAGGATTTTTGAGGAAGGGGATTGCTATGAGAAAGGTACTGTCTGTTTGGCTTGGCCTGCTGATAGTGCTGGCTGTCTTGCTGCCGGGAAGGGCTCTGGCCGAGGATGGATTGCAGCGGGTAGTCCGCGTGGGCTGGTTCGACTCGACATTCAACAGCATCGACAGTTACGGGCGGCGTACGGGCTATGCCTATGAATACCAGCGCAAGATTGCTGCCTATACGGGCTGGCAGTATGAATATGTGGAAGGCAACTGGGTCGATCTGCTGGGGAAACTGCAGCGGGGGGAGATTGACCTCCTGGCAGACGTCTCTTATAAGGAAGATCGTGTCGGTACTATGCTGCTTTCCAATTACGCCATGGGCGAGGAGGATTATTATATCTTCATTGACCCCGAAAAGAGCACCATCAATCCCGATGACCTTACGACCCTCAATGGTAAGCGGCTGGCCGTCTATAAGGGCAGCCTGCAAGCGCAGATCTTGAAGGATTGGGTGGTTGAGCATGGCTTGAAGCTCGAGATCCTGGAGTTTGAGGAGGCCTGGAAGGATGCCGATAACCTGCTGAAGTCGGGAATCATCGATGGTCTGGTCACCAGTGCGTCATACGATCAGTATGTCGATCATGCTGACCCGGTAGCCAGGATTGGCTCGTCAGATTACTTTTTTGGCATCAGCACGAAACGCCCCGAACTCAAAGAGGAAATCGACAAGGCCATGAGCCTGATCCTGAGCCAGAATATCTACTACAATCGTGATCTCAACCAGAAGTATATGAACAATACCGGCGTGCGGCGGTTCCTGACCCTCGATGAACGTGACTGGCTGACGGCCCACGGGGCGATTCGCGTGGGTTATCCCGATAACATGCTGCCCTTCTGTACCCAGGATGGTCTAGGTGGGGGGGTCCGTGGCCTTTTGCATGATTATATACAAAAGGCCGCTGGCATGAAGAATTCTACCATCCGCTTTGAGGCTGTGGCTTATCCCACCATCAATGAGGCGATGATGGCGCTGCAGTATGGCCAGGTTGACTGCGTGTTTCCTGTAGAATTCAGTGATTACGAGTCAGAAAAGCAGCAGGTACTGGTGACGACGCCGCTGGTTGATGCGATGATCATGGCAATCGTTCGCCAGCAGGATAGTACCAGCTTTTCACCGGATGCACAGCTGCGCTGTGCGGTCCTGAGCGGCAGTCCTGTGATTGATGCCCAGATCAAGGATAAATTCCCCCAATGGGAGCTGGTATACTATGCAAGCCTTGATGATTGCCTGCATGCGATAGCCCGGGGGCAGGCGGATTGCCTGCTCATGAACAATTATCGAGCCGGGAGCATGCACGAGATGCTGGAAGAGCATCAACTGACAGCCGTGCCGACCAATAAGAATATCGGTATGGCCTTTGTGCTGCGCCCCGATAATATATCCAGCTCTACGCGATTCTCGAACGGCTCAATCAGGGGATGTCGCGTACGGAGGTCAATGATTCGCTGACCAGGAATACCCATGTGGGCCATAAGGTTTCCCTGCGGGACTTCGTCAAGGCCAATCTGGGGCTGGTGTTCCTGCTGGTGGTGCTGGTGCTGGCAGTCATTGTGGCCCTCCTGCTCAAGAGCATAGCCAATGTGAAGAAAACCAAGGCGCTGAACATCGAGCTCAAGGAACGGCAGGAAGAGCTGGTGGCGGCCAAGAAACAGGCCGAAGTTGCCAGCGAGGCCAAGACCTCATTTCTGTTCAACATGTCCCATGATATCCGCACGCCGATGAATGCCATCATTGGCTTTTCGAATCTTTTGCAGCAGAATCTCGACAATAAGGAGCGAGCGCAGGACTATATCCATAAGATCCAGCAGGCCAATGATTTCTTATTGTCACTGGTCAATAATGTCCTTGAGATGGCGCGTATCGAAAGCGGCAAGATGACCGTCGATTCTGTCTATGCCGATATGCACGCCTTGATGGAGGCTACCTGCTCGGTGTTCGAGGCGCAGATGCAGGCCAAGAAGATTACCTTTGCCTATACGCTGAAGATTGAGCATCCGGACATCCTTGTCGATAAGACCAAGGTGCGGGAAATCTTTCTGAACATCCTCAGCAATGCCTGCAAATATACGCCGGAAGGCGGCTGCGTGACGCTGGAAGTCCGCGAGCTGCCAGGAGACTCGGCAGGCATTGCTGTCTATCAGACCACAGTTACCGATACGGGCATCGGCATGCCGGAGGACTTTTTGCCACAGCTCTTCGAGGCGTTTACGCGCGAGCGCAATACGACGACCAGCGGCATCATGGGCACGGGCCTTGGCATGCAGATCGTCAAGAAACTCGTGGAGCTCTTAGGTGGCACTATCACGGTGGCCAGCAAGCTGGGCAAGGGGACGACCTTCGTCGTGAGTCTGCCGCTGCAGCTGGCGGAAAAGGAACAGGGGGATGCGGCCAATAGCAAGGATGAACTCGATATCGAGGCTTACAAAGGTATGCGCATCCTTTTAGCTGAGGACAATGAGCTCAACGCTGAAATCGTCATTACACTTCTTAGCGAGCAGGGATTCTTGCTTGAGCATGCTGCCGATGGCACGGAATGTGTTGCTAAACTCGAGCAGGCAGAGCCAGGGTATTACGATTTCATCCTGATGGATGTCCAGATGCCGCATATGGATGGCTACGAGGCGGCAAGGACAATCCGCAGGCTGGATGATCCCGTCAAAGCCAGCGTTCCCATCATTGCGATGACGGCCAATGCCTTTGAAGAGGACAAACGCCGGGCCTTTGAGGCCGGGATGAACGCCCATGTCCCGAAACCCTTCAATGCTGAAAAGCTCTATGCCGCCATCCACGAAGTCCTCGGCAAATAAGCGGGAAATCTATGCCGGAAAAGTGCGTTAAGCCCTTTATTTATAGGGCTTGACGCATATCTGAAAAAAATCTGTAAAAAAGTGTTACTTTTTGCTGAAAACCTATTGCCAAGGGGGCTAAAAAGGAATATAATCAAGTCACAAATCAAGGATGTTCACAAAAGAAATTCAGTTCATTTGCACTAATATTTTTATAGGTTTTACAGGAGGAACCCAAAATGAAGAGGGCGTTGGTCATTCTTATGGCTGTCGTGTTCGTCGGTTTTACCGGCATGGATTGTGAGGCAGCAGCAAACAACTATGAGCTGATCGAGACGGTGTATACGGTCGAGCAGGGCGATACATTGAATGGTATTGCCGAGACCTATATGGCGAAAAACGATTACGGCCCGCGTGAGATCCGTGAGTTCACCTCGGGCATCAAGGAGCTCAACGATTGGCTCCTGCAGCGTGATGTCCAGGCTGGCGACGAGCTGCATATCAACTACTGGGTAAAGAAATAAAGGATAAAATAAATCCCCGGCACGGTTGGACGTGCCGGGGATTTTTCTCATATATAGTATTCGGTCCTGTCTTCGGGCTTCAGGGAGAACTCGGCAAATACGTGGTCGCGGATGCGCAGGAAGTCTGGGCTCGTGCGGTCGCGCTGGCCGTGTAGGTCCACGGGGATGATGGTCTTGATGCGGCCGGGATTCGGCGTCATGATGACGATGCGGTCGGCCAGGACCACGGCTTCGTCGATGTCGTGGGTCACGAAGATGATGGTTTTGTGCTGGCTGCGGTTGATGGCGGAGATCTCATCCTGCAGCTTCATGCGGGTCAGGGCATCGAGGGCTGCAAAGGGCTCATCCATGAAGATGATTTCGGGGTCGACGGCTAAGGCCCGGGCGATGGCGACCCGCTGCTGCATGCCGCCGGAGAGTTCAGCCGGATGGCTTTGGGAAAACTCCTTGAGCCCGACGAGCTCGAGGTATTTCTGGGCGATTTCCTGACGCTTAGCCGCCGGCACAGACAGGCTCTCCAGGCCCAGCTCCACATTCTTTTCGACGGTGCGCCAGGGCAGCAGGCCGTAGTTTTGGAAGATCGTCACATGCTTGACCGATGGCTTCGTCACCGGGGTGCCGCCTATGGTGATGGAGCCTTCTGAAACCTTGTCAAAGCCTGCCAGGATGTTTAAGAGCGTGCTCTTGCCGCAGCCGGAGGGGCCCAGCAGGCAGAGGAACTCCCCACGGTAGATCTTGAGATTTACCTGGTCCAGGGCGCGGAATGCTTGCTTCTTTTTCTGATAGGTCCGCGATACGTTTTGGATGTCGATATAGCTCATGCGTTGCTCCTTTCCGGGATGCCCCAACGGCGGTAGATGCGTTTTTCCAGCCAAGTGATGCTGCTGTCCAGCAGGAGGCCCAGCACGCCAATGGTGATGATGGCGGTCATCAGAAGGTCGGCCCGCAGATTGTTGCGGGCATCGATGATAAGAAAGCCAAGGCCTGACTGTGTGCCGACCATTTCGCCGGCGACGAGGAAGACCCAGGCGGTGCCGAGGGCCAGATGCAGGCCCGTGGCAATGCGCGGGAAAATGGCCGGGAAGATGATTTTCGTCAGCAGCTGCGGCTGGCCGATGCCGAAGTTCTGGGCAACCTTCAGGTAAACGGGCTCAATGCCTGCAACGGCGGCTACGGTTGAGAGCAGCACGGGGAAAAAGGCGGCGAGGAAAATAATGACGAGCGATGGCATATCGCCGATGCCAAAGACGAGTACGATAAATGGCAGCCAGGCAACGGGGGATATGGGACGCAGTACCTGGGCGATGGGATTGAGGAAGGCCCAGATGTTCTGGTACCAGCCGAGGATAAGTCCCAAAGCCATGGCCAGCAGGACAGATGTGGTGTAACCGAGCAGGAAGCGGTAGAGACTCGTGCCGATGTCCTTCAGCAATACGCCATCGGCCAGGATTTCGGCAAATCCCTGCAGCGTTCGGACCGGCGTGGGGAAAAGGGCTTCATTCCAGCCGCCGAGCCAGGCGATGGCCTGCCAGCTGCTGAGTACCAGGAGCAGAGCTCCGCTGAGATGAATCGCGTGTTTCATAGAGTCACAGCCTTTCGGGAAAATCTGATTATTCGTACAAACGGGGATCGACAAAGTCTTCGTAGCGCGGTGCCTTGGTCAACAGATGGCTTGCCTTCATGCGCGTGATAAGCTCATCATAGGACTTAGGCGGGATGGAAAGATCGTCATAGGAAATCCATTGGAGCGAGAGGTCGAGAATCTTATCCTTGGCCTTGAGATATTTGAGCGCTATCGTTTTTTGCGCTTCGGGATGTTCGGTAAGATAGCTGCCGGCCTGCTTGTACTGCTGGACAAACTGGCGGGCCAGCTCGTGGTTGGCCGCTAAGAAATCCCCATTGAAGACCAAAAGGCAGCAGATGCTGTCGGGCCAGAGCTCCTGCGCTGGGAGGAGTTCGTGCCCATTGCCCAGCACCACGGATTTTGCGCCGAAGGGCTCAGCCACGCAGTAGCCAGCAATCTGTTTGGCCGCAAGCGCCGCGGGCATCTCGGGCGGTGACATTTCGACGACGGTCAGGTCCGTTTCGGTCAGGCCATTCCTTTTGAGCAGCTGATCCAGCAGCAGTTTATGGGAGGACTGCTTGTGGGGGATAGCAAAGACCTTGCCCTTGAGGTCAGCAGGCGTTTCGATGTCGTTGCTGACGATTATGGCGTTGCCATCGCGATGGCCAAGGGCGGCGGCCTTCACGTCGATGCCCTGCTCTTTGGCTTTGACGGCCAGCTCTGCCAGTACCGAGGCGCCGTCGACTTTGCCGGTGTTCAAGGCGTCCATGAGCTCGGGCCAGGAGCCGTATTTTATGAGCTCGATTTTTACCGGGCTTTCTGCTGTTTCCAGTTCCTTGGCGGCAAATAAAGGCAGAGCATGGGTTATCGGAAGGTAGGCGATGCGGATGGTTTTTACGCCATCCTTTTCGGCCTGCGGTGCAGCAGGTGACTGGCCACAGCCAGCAGCCGCCAATAGTGTCAGCAGGATGGTCAGGATAAACAGGATTCGTTTCATAGGCAGTCTCCTTTCACTGGCTAGCTTAGTACCAGCCAAGTTTTTGCCGCTGGGCTTCGATGTCAGCGACAATCTGCGCAGCTAGTGCTTTAGGGTCGGTATTGACATGCATGACGGCGCCGAGGGTGGCTTTCGTATCGTGCTTCAGGAAGCGTTCGACGTTGACAGAGCCCTGAACCGGCGGCTCTACGCAGTGATAGGAGTCAATGCCAAAGAGCCGGAAGGCCAGCGAGGCGTCAAGTCCTTTTTCGTTGGACCATTCGGGGCTGGCAAAGGCATAAGGCATGTCCTTGATATCCTTTTGGCTGGCAGCGGCAATGCCGCCGAATACCGTCGAAGCGCGCGTGTTGTCGATGCATTCGCCCATATGCCAGACCGGCGGCAGTTCGTGGGCGGATAGAAACTCCTGCAGGGACTTGCCGGCTTTTGCGGTGCCAGCCTTGCTGCAGAAGCCGAGCTTTAAGAGCGGGAAGGACGCGCAGCCATTGGTGAAAATCAAGATGTTGTTCTTGAGCAATTCTTCAGCTACATCGACGGTGGCTCGTTCATAGACGACGCGGGGATTGCTGCAGCCGACCATGTTGACGATGCCGCGAATCTGTCCCGCCTCGAGGGCGCGGGCCAAGGCATGGTAGCCGGGGAACTGCTCGGCGATGTTTTCGGCCGTAAAGCCGACATCGGCCGTGACTTCGTAGGCGGGGATGAATACCGGGACATCCCGGCGGGCGGCAAAGCTTTCGATGGCGCGGCTGACAATCTTGCGGGCGAGCTTTTCGGTGTCGCCGATATTGGTGTGATGATGGTCGTAGGCATAGTGCTCAGCACCTGGCAGCCGTGCCGAATCACTGGTGGTCACCACCGTGGTCTTGAAGCATTTGGCAACGTCCATGATGGAGGGGAAGACATCCTGTACATCGGCAACCCAGAGGTCAAGGGCACCGGTGCCGAGAACGAGCTCGGCACCGACCGCATTCGAAAGCGGGATGACCCCCTCGTAGCGGTACATCGCCGACAGGCAGGAGCAGCAGATGCCGTAGAACTGGATGCCTTTGGCCCCGCTCTTTTGGGCGAGCTCGATGAATTCCTGCGTGTGGCCGATGCGCACGATTTCGCTGACAAGCGTCGGCAGATGACCGTGGACGGCGATGTTGACATAGCCTTTTTTGAGCGCACCGATATTGACCTTGGAGGTAGCCCGGTGGCCTGTGCCGAACATGGCATCGGTGCCGATGTTGGAGGCGACGACACCCGTAAAGCAGAAGGCCAGGCCGCAGCGCAGGAATTGCTTCATGATGCTCTGCCAGTCGCCGTCGGTGCCGACGCCCGTGCGATGATAGGCATCAAAGACTTCGTTATAGGCGCTGATGGGCAGGATATCCAGCTCCTGCCAGACTTTCTGCCGCTCGGCCGGGGCCAGGGCCTTGATGGTTTCATAGTCATCGGGCAGAGCCCGGGAGAGGTCCGCCAGCAGTACATCGGCGAGCTTGCCTGCCAGGCGCTTGACGCTTTGGCCCCGCGTTTCGATGCCGAAAGCCTTGCAGACTGCGCGCAGTTTCTTTTCGCCGAGCAAGGGAAGATTGAGCTTGCCTTCGGCAATGAATTTCAGTGATAAGAGAATCTCCCGCGCATGGACGCCATGCTGGGCCACGCCGGCCGCAGCGCTGCGCAAAAGATTGCGGGCGACGATGAGGTCGGCATCGGCACCGCAGACGCCGCGCGGGCTCTTCGGCGTAATCTTACAGGGGCCCATGTTGCAAATCTTGCAGCAGACACCGCCAAGGCCAAACGAACACTGCGGCTTCTGCTGGTCAAAGCGGTCAAACACCGTATCGTGGCCGAGCTGCTCCAGGCGCAGCATCATCTCACGCACCGCAGGGTCCGGCGTCTGCTCTAAGACATCCTGCTTGGAGGCAAAGGTCTTGCGGTACTCGGCAACGGCTTTCATATAGTCGTTGACACCACCATGCACATGCGGATGCTGTGGATCGTGGTCATGGGTATGCCAGTCGGCATGTTCATGGACGGTATCGTACTCGTGCGGATGGTTGTGTGGATGCTGGTGATGATGATTCGTTGACATGTTGACCGCTCCTTTTGACATTTGACATTTGACGGTTGACAATGGATTACAACAAAAAGTAAACATATAGAATAAGTATGAATAAAGGAATTGCTTTATATATTACTGTAAACTTGTAAAGCTGTCAATATAAAACATATAAAAAATATCGGAAAACATACAAACTGACTGGTCAATTCGGGCAGGAAATCGGTGCAGCATGCAGAAGTTATATCCTATAGGAGGTCTTTGCCATCCAATTTGCTTTATTGAGGGAGTTTTTTGATGAACCATGTTGTTATTGCCATTGATTCTTTCAAGGGGAGTTTATCGTCGCTGGCGGCCGGGCAGGTAGCCCGTGATGCGGTGCGGGCGGTCTTTCCGCAGGCGCATGTCGAGATTTTCCCTTTGGCCGATGGCGGTGAGGGGACGGTCGATACCTTGGTCGAGGGCCTGCAGGGACAAATCGTGCCGGCGGTGGTGACAGGGCCGCTGAAATCACCGGTTAGGAGCCGCTATGGGGTCGTAGCGGAAAGAAAGCTTGCCGTCATTGAGATGGCTGATGCCGCAGGCCTTCCCATGGTGCCGGAGGAAAAGCGCAATCCGCTGCAGACGACGACCTATGGGCTTGGCGAGCTTATCCTGCAGGCGATCGATGCTGGCTGCCGGGAATTTATCATCGGCATTGGCGGCAGTGCGACCAATGATTGCGGATTGGGGATGCTTACGGCATTAGGCTGGAAATTCCTCAAGGGCGATGGCACAGCTGCCGGTATCTGCGGCGGCGATCTGTCGGAGGTGGCAGCTATCGACGGGAGCCAGGCCGATGTGCGGCTTAAAGAATGCCGGTTCCGCATCGCCTGTGATGTGACCAATCCGCTTTATGGCCCTAATGGCTGCTCGGCGATATTTGGCCCGCAGAAGGGCGCGACACCAAAGATGGTCAAAGCGCTCGATGCGGCGGTACATCATTTTGCGGACTTGGCAGAAAAGGAGCTGGGGGTGTTGGGCGCAACTGTGCCGGGAGCCGGGGCTGCTGGCGGGTTAGGATTTGCCTTCCAGACATTTTTAGGCGGCGAGCTGACGCCAGGCACGGAACTGTGCCTCGAGACCATCGGTATCCATCAGGCGTTGGAAAAAGCAGACCTATTGCTTACCGGCGAGGGCCGCATGGACCGGCAGACGGCGATGGGCAAGGGGCCAGCCGGCGTAGCCCGCTTGGCCCATGCGCTCAATGCGAAAATAAAAACCGTCGCCGTCTGCGGCTGTGCCCTTCCTGATGCCGAACTTGTCAACCGATATGGCATCGATGCCTATTTTCCCATCCTGCACATGCCGATGACAGCCGCCGAGGCCATGGCAGAAAAAAATACGCGCCAGAATCTCAGACAAACGGTAATGCAGATTATGCGGCTGGTAAAATAAAAATGACATCTGACCGGTTCTGTTGGAACTTGTCAGATGTCATTTTTATTATTCTGCCAGCATCTTGGATTCGCATGTTATGAGCCATACGATTTTCGCATTCTTCATGTTATCCAACCGTTGCAACTGCTGCTTATCCAATCCCTTTTCGCTGTAAAGTGTTGTCGGCTGGCTGAACAGCGGTATTCGCTGCACCTTTAACCCTTGTGCGGTAATGAATCTCGTGGCTTCTTCATCATTGGCAAAAAACTTCTCATCGAAATCTGCATCCGCAATATCTTCATAAACCTTGGCCGATTCACGATAGACTTTACGGGCATCTTTCTCCCCATAAACCACTTTGGACGCGTCCATGACAAAATCGCGGGCAGAAAAGTCCGTAGTAATATAGCAGCCACCATGTTTCTGCAAAATAGCCTTGATATTCTGCAAGACGCTGGCCTGCTGTTCATGGGTCAGATACATCATCAGGCCGTCCATAGTAATGCAGACAGGGCCTGGCATCAAATCTGCCGCCGCCATCAGCTGCTCCTTATCGGTTGCATCTGCGGCTTCATACGAAGCCAGCTTCCGTTCAGCGGGCGTTAGACATTTTTTCAGATAGTTGTTGCCATAGGCTGCCACAGCCGGGAACTCTGCCCCAACAAAACGAATCCCATGCCGGGCCATATAAAGCCCACGGGAGGAAAAACCACAGGCAATGTCCAGGACATTCGTATAGCCATTTTGCTGGATATACTGATTGAGCGCGGCATAGCGCATCTCATGATAAAGCATATTCACCGGCTGTAACGTATAGAAATTCTTTATCTTGCCCGTCAATAAAAGATCCTGCTTGCCCGTGGCCCTGGCATATTCAGCCGCTTCCGGCACGCCGGCCTCCTTCAGCCAGAACAGCGACGTATAAGCCGTATAAGAAACCGGCTCAAATTCTGCGGCCCAGCTTTTTCCGCTAAACAGCAGGAATAAGCCTAAAACCAAAACAGACAGCCATCTGACTGGCAATCGTTTATCCATGTTTACCACATCCTTCCCCAGATGCAACAAATAAAATAACTCTTGGAGTAATTCCCCAAGATGTTGCGATTTCCTGCAATAAATACATATAGCAAAAAATAATCCGTCACCAAAAAAAGACCTGCAAGCAAGTCCATTAGAACTTACTTGCAGGTCTTTTACGCTTTGGCTAAGCGGCTTGCAACAAATTATTTGTTGATGAGCGCAAGGATTTCCGGTGCACGGCCGTCGGAACCGAGAACCTCTTTGATCTTGTGCTCAACGAGCTCTTTGATGTAGGAGCGGCCATCAGCAACATACTGACGCGGATCGAAGTGCTCCGGATGAGCCATGAAGTGCTCACGGATACCAGCCGTAAGAGCCAGGCGCAGGTCGGAGTCGATGTTGATTTTGCAAACTGCGGATTTAGCAGCCTTGCGGAGCTGATCCTCAGGAATACCAACAGCATCATCGAGTTTGCCGCCGTTGTCGTTGATGATCTTGACGTACTTCGGAATAACGGAAGAAGCACCATGGAGAACAATCGGGAACTCAGGAATCTTCTTCTCGATTTCAGCCAGGATGTCGAAACGGAGCTCAGGCGGTACGAGAACGCCATCAGCATTGCGCGTGCACTGCTCCGGTTTGAATTTGAATGCGCCATGGGACGTACCGATAGCGATTGCGAGGGAGTCAACGCCAGTCTCTTTGACGAATTCCTCAACCTCTTCCGGCTGCGTGTAAGCTGCCTCGTGAGCAGCAACCTTTACATCATCCTCGATACCAGCAAGTTTGCCGAGCTCAGCCTCGACGCAAACGCCATGCTCATGAGCGTAAGCAACAACTTCCTGCGTGCGTTTGATGTTCTCTTTGAAATCATAGTGAGAACCATCGAACATGACAGACGTGAAACCGTCATCGATGCAAGCTTTGCAAGTCTCGAAGTCTGCGCCGTGATCGAGGTGCAGAGCAACAGGGATATCATTGACCTCCAGAGCAGCCTCAACGAGGTGACGGAGATACGGGCCCTTTGCATATTTACGAGCGCCAGCGGAAGCCTGAAGGATAACCGGGGAATTCAGCTCTGCAGCTGCTTCCGTGATACCCTGAACGATTTCCATGTTGTTGACGTTGAAAGCACCGATAGCGTAGCCGCCCTCGTAAGCTTTCTTGAACATTTCTTTAGTACCGACTAATGGCATTTTTCATTACCCCCTAATGAATTTGTTCATTGAATGAACTCGAACTAGACTCATTATATCATAGAAAAGAGTTATGGTGTATAGTTTGCTGGTAAATTTTTGAAAATTCTTCAAAACTGATACAAAGCAATAACAACTATATAATAGTGCTTAGAAAGCCGAAACAATCCGCTGCATGTCAGCAGGCAGCGGCGCCGTGACGACGATGGCCTCGCCGGTCATCGGATGGGTAAAGCTCAGCCGGCAGGCGTGCAAGGCCTGCCTGTTTATGAGCTCGCGCGTGCCGCCGTAGAGGTCGTCGCCTAAAAGGGGATGGCCAAGATGGGCCATATGGACGCGGATCTGGTGGGTGCGCCCGGTCTCAAGGGTCAGATGCACCAGGGAGCGCTCATGGTTCGTGCGGATGGTTTCGTAATGGGTGCGGGCAAACTGCCCGTCGGGAGCTACCTTGCGCAGGATGATGCTCGGCAGCGCGCGGGCAATCGGCGCGTCGACAGTGCCTGCTGGTGGTGTGAGCTCGCCCGGAATCAGCGCCAGATATTCTCTATGGAAGGTTTTGACGCCTTTAGGCGACAGCTTGTACTGGATTTGCGGCTGCTTGGCAATCAGCACGAGGCCGCTTGTCTCGCGGTCGAGCCGGTGCACGGGATGATAGGCATGAGCCTCGCCTTGCTGTTCATAATGGAAGAGAACGGCGTTGGCAAGGGTGCCGTGGGCCTCCTGTGTCGTCGGGTGGACGAGCTGGCCGGCGGGCTTGTTGATGACGAGCAGCCACTCATCTTCGTAGTGGATGTCAAGGGGCAGGTCTTCGGCTGTGATATTGCTTGGGCGCAGGATATCGTAGGTCACGATATCGCCGTTTTTCAGTTCGGTTCTTGCGGCGTTGACGAGCTCGCCGTTGACGCGGAAGGTGCCCGAGTGCTTGATGCGTTTCCAGATGGTATTCGATATGCCTTGGTTTTGCGCTAAAAAAGCTCTGGCGGGCATAGACGCCAGAGCTTCGGGAAGCGCCACTTCAATGCGTGGCATTCTTTTAGCTGAGTTTTTCGCCGCGCAGCGAGGCGATGATGCGGAAAGCAATCGACAGGATGATGGCAACGACGGTTGCAAGGCTCATCCCCTTGAGGGCAATCGTGCCGATCGTGATGCTGGCCGTCGAGACGCCCAGGCCCAGGACGATGGAGGTCAGCATGAGGTTGATGGGCTTGTTGTAGTCAATCTTGCTTTCAACGAGTACGCGGATACCGGAGGCAGCGATGACACCGAACAGCAACATCGAGACACCGCCCATGACCGGCGTCGGGATGCTCTGGATGATGGCGGCAAGCTTGCCAAGGCACGAAAGGGCGATGGCGAAGACTGCCGCACCGCCGATGACCCAGGTGGAAAATACCTTGGAGATGGCGAGGACGCCGATGTTCTCGCCATAGGTCGTGTTCGGCGTCGAGCCGAAGAAGCCCGAGATGATCGTCGAGATGCCGTTGCCGAGGATTGACCGGTCAAGTCCCGGGTCCTTCGTGAGGTCAGCGCCGACGATGTTGCCCGTGACGATCAGATGGCCGACATGCTCGGCGATGACGACAAGCGCTGCTGGCAGGATGATGCAGATGGCATCGAAGTTGAAGACCGGCGTGTAGATGGTCGGCAGTGCGAACCACGGGGCGTTCTCGACGAGCGTCCAGTCGACCATGCCGCAGCAGGCGGCGATGATGTAGCCGCCCACAACGCCGAGGAGAATCGGGATGATGGCGAGGAACCCGCGGAAGGCTACCGAGGCAAAGACCGTGATGGCAAGCGTCGTAAGTGAAACGAAAATCGTGGTGCCATCAGCCGGTTTGTCGCCCGTAAGGCCAGCCATGGCAGCGGCCGTCGGCATGAGCTCGAGGCCGATGACAGCGACGATAGCGCCCATAGCTGCCGGCGGGAAGATGATGTCAATCCATTTCGTGCCGACAGCGCGGACCAGCAGGCCGACGAGGCAGAAGACGATGCCGACGGCGATGAAACCGCCAAGCGCTGCCTCGTAGCTGTACTGGCCCAGCACCAAGAAGACCGGGGAGAGGAAGGCAAAGCTCGAGCCAAGGTAGGCCGGGATGCGGCCTTTGCAGAGCACGAGGTAGAGAATGGTGCCAATACCATTGAAGAGCAGTACCGTCGCCGGATTGACTTTGAACAGGATCGGGACCAGCACGGTCGAGCCGAACATGGCAAACAGGTGCTGCAGGGATAAGGGGATGGTCTCGAGAAGCGGCAGCTTCTCGTCCACACCGATGGAACGATTACGCAAGTGAAAACACTCCTTCTTTTCTTATAAAACGAATTATGCCTAAAACAATCTACCATATTATGGGACGTATGTCCACTTTTTTACATCAGGCATGTTCGGGTAAATCTGCGGGAAGGTTTAGCAATTTGATTGGTAAAATGCTGAAAATCAGGCCAAAATGTAACAGTAAATCTTAATCTTGTTTCTTGCAAACGAACAATTTTACACAAATTTGCGCTTTTGGGTAGACATGTGATTTTTTTTCCTGTATAATATGTTTCGATTAAGCAGAAAAATAAAGCAAGACCGTGGCGCCTTTGTTAAGGGTGGCTGCGTATTGTATTTAGGGGGAGAATCATGGCACTTATTGTAAAGAAGTTCGGCGGCAGTTCTGTGGCTACCACGGAAAAGATCCTGAATGTTGCCAAGAGGGTCCTGGGCGAGAAACAGCCGGGGGATCAGATCGTCATGGTCGTATCCGCTATGGGCGATACGACGGATGACCTTATCGCGCTGGCTGAGGGCATCACCAAGAATCCGTATCAGTACACGCGCGAGATGGATATGCTGCTGACGACGGGTGAGCAGCAGTCGATAGCTCTCTTGGCGATGGCTTTCAAGGCCCTCGGTCAGCCGGCTGTATCGCTGACTGGACCGATGGCTGGCATGAAGACGAACTCGGTGCATACCAAGGGCCGTATTGTGGACATCACGCCGGAGCGCGTGCATCAGGAGCTCGACAAGGGCAATATCGTAGTCGTTGCTGGTTTCCAGGGTGCCAATGAGTTTGGCGACCCGGTAACGCTGGGCCGCGGCGGCTCCGATACGTCGGCTGTTGCCTTAGCTGGTGCCTTGAAGGCCGATACTTGTGAGATCTTCACCGATGTTGACGGCGTCTATTCAGCTGACCCGCGCATTGTCAAGGGCGCACGTAAGATGAAGGAAATCACTTATCATGAGATGCTCGAGATGGCACGCCTGGGTGCTGGCGTCATGCAGCCGCGCTCGGTGGAGATGGGTGAGTATTTTCATATCCCCATTCACGTCCGTTCGACATTCACGACTACGCCAGGCACAATCATTAGGGAGGATTATACGATGGAAGATAAAGATTTTGTTATCCGGGGCGTTGCCCATGACGAGAAGGTTGCCAAGATTGCCGTACTCGGCATTCCGAATACGCCGGGTATTGCCCATGAGATTTTCTCGGCCCTGGCTGATGCCAACATCGATGTCGATATGATCGTCCAGAGCATCCGCAACATCGAAAAGAACGTTACCGATATGGTCTTCACGGTTGCGGCTACGGATCTTGCTGAGGCCAAGAAGGTCGTTGATGGCGTCGCTGACAAGCTCAGTGCTGTCGCTGTCCTCATCGAGGAAGATGTGGCCAAGGTTTCCATCGTCGGCGCTGGCATGCTCGGCAATCCGGGCACGGCTGCTCGCATGTTTGGTGCGCTCTCCAAGGCTGGCATCAACATCGATATCATCAGCACGTCGGAAATCAGCATTTCCTGCCTCGTCAAGGGCTCGCAGCTCAAAGAGGCTGTCAATGCGATTCATGATGAATTCTTTCCGGTAAAATAAGGAATCTGTGCTCTGTGCATGCCAGCAGTTCCTGCAGGTATGGCAGAGCCTTTTTATGCCCATTTTGACTTGTCAATTGACCGGTCAAATCTGACAAGTCAATCTGACTGGTCAAAAATATTGTATACATACAGCTGTGCGGGTAGACAGGACAGCGAAGAACAGTTAATATAGTAATTGTACGATTTATAGTGCTTATTGCGAAAAAAAGTAATGGCACATAATAGTAACCGAAAGCTTTATGATTTGAAAGGGGAACTTTCCAATGACGACGAGTATGGCAGCTACTCATGCTGCAAGCAAGAGACTGAAAGATGCAATCTTTGGTGCCAGCGCAGCCTGCGCTGAGGCCGCAAAGAAACACGGCGCTGACAAGGTTACCAATGCTACGATGGGCGTCATGATGGATGATGAGGGGAAACTTGCCAGCATTCCGACGATGGAGCGCGTTTTCCGTTCCCTTTCTGTTGAGGATTATGTGCGTTATGCACCAATCCCGGGCCTGCCGGACTATCTCGATGCCGTCATCGACCTGACCTTTGCTGACCAGAAACCGGAGGGCTATACGGCTGCCATCGCTACGGCTGGCGGCACGGGGGCTATCCATCACGCCGTGGCTAACTATGCCGAGCGCGGCGATAAGGTGCTGACGTCGGACTGGTTCTGGGGCACGTACAACGTCATCTGCAACGAGTGCGGCTGCCAGCTCACGAACTACGCGCTGTTCGATGAGAACAACAACTTCAACATCGCCGACTACACGGCAAAAGTCGACGAAATCATGAAGACGCAGGACAGCCTGCTGGTCATCATAAACACGCCGGCACACAATCCGACGGGCTTCAGCCTGACTGAAGAGGATTGGGATAAGGTCCTTGACCTCACGAAGAAATATGCTGCCCAGGGCAAGAAGATGAGCATCCTCGTCGATATCGCCTACATCGACTATGCTGGCGAGAAGAACGAGACCCGCAAGTTCATGAAGAAGTTCGGCAACCTGCCGGCAAACATCTTCGTCATGTTCGCGTTCTCGATGTCGAAGGGCTACACGGCCTATGGCCAGCGCACGGGCGCTCTCGTCGCTGTTTCCTCCAGCGAGGAAGTCATCACGGAGTTCAAGGAAATCAACAAGTACACGAGCCGTGCTACCTGGTCCAACATCAACCGCGGTGCCATGACGCTTTTGGCAAAGATTTCCGCTGACAAGGAGACGCTCGCGCAGTTCGAGAAGGAGCGCGACGAGTTCTATCAGATGATCCAGGAACGCGGCATGCTGTTCATGAAGGAAGCCAAAGAGTGCGGCCTCAACGCCCTGCCCTATAAAGGCGGTTTCTTCCTCTCCGTGCCGGCTAAAGACCCGCAGGCAGTCTGCGACAAGCTCCATGATGACCTGATTTTCGCTGTACCGCTCAAGATGGGTGTCCGTATCGCAGCTTGCTCGGTATCGGCAGCCAAGATGAAGGGCATTGCTGCCAAGGTCCTCAAGGCCTTGAAGGCTGTAGAAGGCTGACACGACAAAGTGTATATAACGAAATAAAATATTTTCGAAAAACCAATTCATTCTATTTAATAGAAGGAATTGGTTTTTTTGTGCATCATTGATGAAATTATTAGTTGAATCGTGGGGAGAATGATGATATAGTAAAAATTGTGTATGTGATATTTCGTTCGGGGGAGGACTCAGAACAGTATGTTTAAATTCAAAAAGAAAGACAGCGAATTCTTTGACCTGTTCGTCGAAAGTGCGAATTATTTTTACAAGGGCGCGCTCATGATGGATGAGGTCATGCTGGATTACAGCAAGGCGGTCGACAAGGTAAAGGAAATCAATGATCTCGAGCATGAGGCCGATAAGGTCAATGACAAGATCATCGACAAGCTCAACTTGACCTTTATCACTCCGATTGACCGTGAAGACATCTATGCACTGGCAAACGGCCTTGACGACGGCGTGGATTACCTGCAGGGCACGTTGCAGCGCATTGTGATGTATCGCACTGGCAAGGCCATGAGCGGTGCTGTAGCCATGACCAAGCTGTTGATTGAAGCGACTGAGCAGACGATTCGCGCGTTTAACTTGCTCAAAGATATCCGCAAGAATCAGGCTGAAATCCTCGACGCTACGCACAAGATCGCCCAGATCGAAAGTGAGGGCGACCGCGTTTACCGGCATGAGATTGCATACCTCTTCGACAAAGAAAAAGATCCGATTGAGCTCATCAAATGGAAAGATATCCTGGAGAAGCTCGAGGATACGCTGGATCACTGTGAGAAACTGTCTGACATGATCCGGGGAGTGGTAATGAAATATGCATGAAGTACAGATGCTTATCTTTACGGTCATAGCCTTGGCGTTGCTGTTTGATTTCATCAACGGTTTCCATGATACCGCTAATGCAATTGCCACAGCAGTCTCGACGCGGGCACTGCATCCGAGCCATGCCATCATGATGGCGGCGGTGCTGAACTTCCTTGGTGCCATGTATAGTACCGGTGTTGCCAAGACCATCGGTACCGATATCGTCAAATCGGCCCAGCATGTTGATGAACACATCATCGTGGCGGCGCTGGTGGGCGCCGTGCTCTGGAATATCATCACCTGGTATTTTGCCGTTCCCTCCAGTTCCTCGCACGCACTGGTCGGCGGCATCATCGGTGCGGTTCTCGTATCGGTGGGCAGCGACGGCCTGAACTTCTACGGCATTGGCAAGATTATCCTGTCGCTGATTGGTTCGCCGCTTTTGGGTATCGTCTCCGGCTATATCGTGATGACGCTGCTGTTCCGCCTATTCGGCCGGTTCAGTCCCTCGGCCATCAATCATCGGTTCAAGAAGATGCAGGTGCTGTCAGCAGCGATGATGGCCTTCTCCCATGGTTCCAATGATGCACAGAAATCAATGGGTATCATCACGCTGGCCCTGCTTTCCGGCGGCTATATCGAGGTCTTTGAGGTACCGACCTATGTCAAGGTCCTGGCCGCAACGGCGATGGCTTGCGGTACGGCAGTCGGCGGCTGGCGCATCATCAAGACGATTGGCGGCAAGATCTTCAAGCTTGAGCCGATTTCGGGCTTTGCTGCTGACCTCAACTCGTCGACGGTCATCTTCACGGCGACCCTCTTGCATCTGCCAGTCAGTACGACTCACGTCGTATCAGGCTCGATCATGGGTGTCGGCACGGCCAAGCGCGTCAATGCTGTCCGCTGGGGTGTGGCGCAGCAGATGGTCATGGCCTGGGTCCTGACGATTCCCTGCACGGCCATGATGGGTGCCGTTGCTTATATGGGCGTTTGTGCCATCTTTAAATAATAGAATTTTAACAGTCGTAGTGTTACAATAATAGTAATACTACGGCTTTTTTATTGTCAGGGAAATGATGGGAGGGATTGACATGGATGTAGTACCAGGAATGACCTTGATGGAAATGGCCAGGAAGGCACAGGAGGAGTTTGCAAGTCCAATCGTGGCGGCCAGGCTCGATGGTGCGGTGCATGATTTGCAGAACGACATCAGCGGAGTGCAGACGGTGCAGTTCATACCGCTAGACAGCAAGATGGGCTGGCAGGTTTACCGGCGCAGCGTGCTGTTCCTGCTGATTACGGCGGTCTATGAGCTGTACCCTGAGGCTGAGGTTGTCACGCAGTTTACGGCCAACAAGGGGCTGTTCTGTGAAATCCGCCAGTCAGAGGACTATGGCGATGAGGGCGTCGATGTGCAGCAAATCGAGCAGAAGATGCGCAGGATCGTGGCGGAGAACCGGCCCATCTGCAAGGAGTTCTGGCGCCGGGAAGAGGCGGTGCAGTTTTTCCGGGAGGCCAAGCAGGAGGAGAAGGCCGCCTTGATTGAGTCGCTGCAGCGTCCGGTGGTCAGCCTCTATCGCTGCGGATCGTTCTATGACTATCTCTATGGGCCGATGCTCTATGAGACCGGGAGCCTGGACAAGTTCGCGCTGGACTTTGAGCCGCCCGGAATCCTCTTGCGACTGCCCGATGAGCGGACAAACGGCAAGATTCGCGAGCGGGTGCCGCAGCCGAAACTCAGCCAGATCCTCTATGAGGCCAAAAGCTGGGCGAAGATTCTGCACTGCAACTATGTGACGGACCTCAATCGCGCCAATCGCGACGGGCAGATTGGCGATGTCATCCGCGTGTCGGAGGCCTTGCAGGAAAAGCGCATTGCTCAGATAGCCGACTATATCACGCAGCATCGCGACGGCGCCCGGCTCGTGATGATTGCCGGGCCATCTTCTTCGGGAAAGACTTCCTTTGCCCAGCGCCTGCGCATCCAGCTGCGGGTCAATGGTCTCGAGCCTGTGTCGATATCTCTTGATGATTACTTCCTGTCCCGCAAGGATACGCCGCGCAATGAACGCGGTGAATACGACTTCGAGTGCCTTGAGGCTCTCGATACGGAGCTTTTCAACCGCGATATGGTGGCGCTGCTGGCAGGCAAAGAAGTCCAGCTGCCGCGCTATAATTTCCTGACGGGCTGCCGGGAATGGCCCAAGATACCGCCACTGCAAGTCACGTCGGACCAGCCCATCATCATCGAGGGTATCCACGGGTTAAATGAGAAGCTCAGTGCGGCTGTCCCGCGGGCCCAGAAATTCAAGATCTATATCAGTGCCCTGACCCAGCTCAATATCGACGCCCATAACCGCATCCCGACGACGGATGCGCGCCTCCTGCGCCGTCTCGTGCGTGACTATCAGACCCGCGGCGCCCATGCCTTAAAGACCCTCAAGCAGTGGCCCGACGTGCGGGAGGGCGAGGAAAAGAACATCTTCCCATATCAGGAAGAGGCCGATGTGATGTTCAACTCGGCACTGATTTACGAGCTGGGCGTGCTGAAAAAATACGCTGAGCCGCTCTTAGAGACGATTTCACCCGAAGTGCCTGAATACGCCGAAGCCCGCCGTCTGCTGGATTTCTGTGCCTACTTTGACAACATCACCGCCGAAGATGAAATCCCAAATAACTCCCTGCTGCGAGAATTCATCGGTAAGTCGGTGTTCTTTAAGTGATGCACAAAAGAGGAATGTAAACGCATGCGTAAATTTCCTGAGGACTTTTTATGGGGCGGCGCCACAGCCGCCAATCAATTGGAAGGCGGCTGGAATCTGGGGGGCAAGGGCATATCCGTGTCCGACTGTGCCCGCATGAAACTGGACGTGGACGTGAAGGACTATGCCAAGCAGAATGAATAATCCGTCATCCCTATACCACCGGCGGGCTGGTCAAAGACCGCTTCCCGGGTAAGAACTTCCAGGAAGTCTGCTATCAGGCCATGCACCATCAGTTCGTAGCCAGCGCCCTGGCTACCAAGATCTGCCACGAGATTATCCCGGGCTCTAAAGTGGGTTGCATGATTACCAAGCTGGAATTCTACCCGCTGACTTGCAAGCCCGAAGATGTATTGGCCACCCAAAAACGCATGCGCAGTGTCTATGCCTTTTCCGATACCCAGGTCTTTGGCGAATATCCCCGTTTCCTGTTGAAATACTATGAGAACAACAACATCCATATCGTCACGGAGTCTGGAGATGCGGAAGTGATGAAAGCCCATCCCGTGGATTTCGTGTCCTTCAGCTACTATATGTCCAGCTGTGTGGCCGATGACGAGGAGAACAAGGAAAAGACTGCTGGCAATACGGTGATGGCCCTCAAGAATCCCTATCTTCCTGCCAGCGAATGGGGCTGGCAGATCGATCCCGTCGGCCTGCGCATTTCCCTGGTGGAGCTTTACGACCGCTATCGTAAGCCGCTTTTCATTGTGGAAAACGGCTTAGGGGCTAAAGATGAGCTGGTGGATGGCAAAGTCCATGATGACTACCGCATTGCCTACCTCAAAGAGCATTTCCAGTGCATGCTGGATGCCATCGAGGAAGATGGCGTGGAACTCATGGGCTATACATCCTGGGGCTGCATCGATCTGATCAGCGAATCCACCAAGCAGATGTCCAAACGCTATGGCTTTATCTATGTAGATGCTGATGACTATGGCCACGGAGGGTATAATCGGTATAGGAAAGACTCCTTCTACTGGTATCAGAAGGTAATCGCAAATAACAGTGTCGATTTTGATTGAATGCAAAGGCACTTTCTGAGTTCATCGTGCTGGGCAAGGGGATTGGAGACGGCCGCAAAGAACATAATCAAGCAGAATAAGGCTCCCCCTATGCGAGACAAAGGGGGAGCCTTTATGTTGCAAAACGCTTTGGATATATGTATCACTTGCTTAAAAATGTGATATAATATGTCTAACGACCAATAATTTTGTGATTTTATAGCTATTAAAGCCGTGAAAAATGTGATATAAGAGCTGGATATGTGGAGATTTTTGTGATGGATAGATTAAAACGTAAGATAGATGACCGGTTGGTACGATGGTCGAAAGAACCTGACCGGCTGCCGTTGATTATTAAGGGGGCGCGCCAGATTGGCAAGACGGAAGCCATCAAAAACTTTGCTGAGCAGAACTATGAGAACGTAATTGAGATAAATTTTGTTCTGCAGAAGGAGTATCGGACTATCTTTGAAGATGGCTACGAGGTTGATACGATTCTCCAGAATATTACATTCTTGAATCCCTCCTTGCGCGTAGAACCAGGCAAAACGCTTGTATTTTTTGATGAGCTGCAGGCTTGCCCTGCGTGTGCTACGAGTCTCAAATCCTTTAAGCTGGATGGAAGATATGATGTCATTTGTTCGGGCTCTCTCATGGGAATCAGCTATCAGGAGATTGAATCCAATAGCGTAGGTTATAAAGAAGATATTACGATGTATCCGCTGGATTTTGAGGAATATTTATGGGCGAAAGGTTATAAAGCGGAACAGATTGACATTTTCTATCAGCATATGGTTGAGCTGAAACCGCTGTCTAGTGCAGCGTTGCCAGCTTTGCGTGAGGCGTTCCGGGAATATCTGGTTCTTGGGGGAATGCCAGCGGTAGTTTGGTCCTTTATACAGAAAGGAAACTACAGCGGTACGCTGAATCTCCAGAAACAGTTACTGCTGGACTATGAAGAAGATATCACGAAGTATGCACAAGGCCTCGACCAGACGAAAATATTGAATGTCTATCGGAAAATACCGGTATTTCTAGGGAAAGACAATAAAAAATTTCAAATTTCCAAGGTGGCGCATGGTGCACGCAGCCGGGAGTACGTGGGGGTGACTGATTGGTTGGCCAACGCGGGCATCGTAAATATCTGTTATTGCCTCGAGCATCCGGAACTACCGCTGAAGGGAAATTATGATCCGGATAATTATCGGATTTACTACGGAGATACGGGGCTGCTGATTGCGTCACTGGATGATGAGGCACAGGAAGACCTCCGCCAGAATAAGAATTTTGGTGTCTATAAAGGTGCGCTATTTGAGAATGTGGTGGCGCAGATGCTGGCAGCACAGGGCTATGGCCTGTACTTCTTCCGCAATCGGACAGCAACGCTGGAGATGGACTTCTTTATTCGCGATGCGGATTCGCTGATTCCAGTCGAAGTCAAGGCCAAGAATGGGGCAACAAAATCGTTAAATGCTTTGATTGCCCAAGAAGACTACCCAGATATCCGGCGTGGAATCAAGCTGGGAGATACGAATATCGGCAGGAATGAACGCTTCGTAACGTTCCCTTATGCGCTTACCTTTTTACTGAAGCGATGGATTATGCAACAAATAAAAGATAAGAATTAAAAAGAGAAAATGACAGCTTATTAGCATTATCCACAGTAAAATGTTAATAAAATGATACCAAAAGTGTTGATATTATACGGAGGAGAATATATGCCGAATATTTTTGATGGATTTAATAATGTGGATGATCAAGGGATACGTGAACAGATTGCTGTATTGGAAACTGTAACGATAGGTAATGTACTGGGAGTCTATGGTCAAAAAGCATACAAAGGAGTAACAAGTGCGATAAACTTCATTGGAAGTTTTTTTGATAAAAAAGTTATTAAAGAACCTACGATTAAAGAAAT
Source organism: Selenomonas sp. GACV-9 (assembly GCA_900116485.1). Lineage (GTDB taxonomy): Bacteria > Bacillota > Negativicutes > Selenomonadales > Selenomonadaceae > Selenomonas_A > Selenomonas_A ruminantium_G. The sequence goes on along the minus strand of FPAX01000001.1, from coordinate 542,741 downwards.
AGACGAACAAATAGCAGATTGTGTTAAATCTATGGAGTGTTTTGGGAGAGCCACATTAAATCAACGCTTAAGACAGGCTTTGGCTGATAGAACCAATTATAAAAATTCTTCGCTGACATTTAATGATGGAACTGCAGCACTCCCTCAATGGTGCGATGATGAAAAGTTATCAATTGCTGTTGTAGATGGAGCAGCAAAATTATTGGATGTAGATTTAGAGCTAACTCCGGCGGAGAAAATAGAAATTGTAAATCAACGATATGCTGAACGCATGTTAACTCAAATGCGAAAGAAAATCAAAGAAAAAGGGCCGGCAGAAGAGCGGAGACTTGCCGCACAATTAGATAAAGATATAGCAAAGCTTTCTACTGAAGAAAGAGAAGCTATGAGAAGGTCTCTTAAAATTGATGATATATCTGGCGAAACAATACAAAAGCTCATTATGACCACAGGGGGAACAACTTTAGTAATGACTGTCATGTCATCTATGGGTGGTTATATAGCAATGACGACAATCATGCATGCATTGTTTACTACAGCATTAGGGATCACTTTACCTTTTGCAGCCTATACCGGTGCAGCATCAATTGCTGGGTTTTTAACTGGTCCAGTAGGATGGGCTATTCTTGCGGGAGTTGGGATTTGGCAATTTACTAGCGGTTCTAGCAAAGTAGATGGTGAAGTCCTTGCTCAGTCGGTTTTCCTTGCCCGGACAGAATATAGAAGACCGTTTACTGCATTGGATGAAGAATTACCAAGTTGGATTTCTCCAAGCGATAACCCCGAAGCGTATAAGTTGCGTCAGGAACAGGAAGAAGAAATTGCTCGATTACAAGCTGATCTTGAAATAAAAAGTGAACGCTTGGCTAAAGAAGAAAGATTGCGTAGGGAAACCGAAGAAGTATGTCATCAAGCAGAGCAAAAAAAATCTCAAGCTGAAAAAAATGAGAAAATTGCTCGTGAAAAGTTAAAGGAAATGCCAAGATTACTTCAAGAGGCTAATGATGAACTTAATGAGTATGAACTAAGGCTGAAAGCTGAGTCTAACAAGGTCGTCCAAAATGAACAGGCAAAACGTGAGCAGGAGAATGTTGTACGACAGCTTAGAATGCAGCTAAGAATGAGAGAAAAAAATCTAGAGGATTTACGCAACACTGAAGAAACTATGAGTGCAATGCTTGATGAAGCTGCAGCACAGCAAGAAGAATCATCGAATATAATAACTCAATTAACTGTTAAAATTGAAGAGCTGAGTAAAAGCTGTGAACTTTTACAGATAGAGAAAAATAAAGCAACGGAGATTGCTAATAAAAAGATTGATAAGAGAAAAGAAGAATTGGCCAACCAATTGAATATTTTCTTTACATCCGATGAGCGTAATATTCGGATTGATGATGAATTTTTGCGTAAACTTGCTAAATTGGATTCAAAACTATTATATGATGTAGAACGGAAGATGAAAGAAATTTATGATGCTGAAAATCCTGAAGTCATTGGACTAATGGATCGTGGTAAAATGAATACGAAACAGGGAACATTGCATTGTAAAATAAGGAAAAGTTATCGTTTACATTATTTATGGAAAAAGGAAAGAAAATGTGTAGTTTTTGTTGGCTTTTTTAGTCATAATGAACAGGATAAAAAGTTTTGATTGAGCTGACGCGATTATCCTTAATTTATTTCTAAGGGGAACTAGATGAATTTCCGCCTCCATGGTTCGAGTGATATGGAATGCTGCCATAGACATACCTCTTGTTTCCTAGCTGTATTCTATGACTTTGCCTATGAAAAGGCAAGATTATCCGGCAAATAATATGCTTGTCCTGGAAGGGATTGCACTGAGTTGATTTACTAAAAACGGCAGAGCTATCGGATTGGATAGCTCTGCCGTTTTCTATTGCAATGATTATTTATCAACGCCCCAGGCATGGATGCCGGTTTCGTCGCCGAGGATGGCTGGGTCGAAGACTGGTTCTTTGATGCCGCGGCGTTTCTGGTCGAGGTAGTCGTTCAGCGTGATGCTGACGCGCTTGGCCAGGCGGGCAACGGCGTAGAGGTTCGTCAGGCACAGGAAGCCCATGAAGAGGTCAGCCAGGTTCCAGACCAGCGAAAGTTCAGCCACGCTGCCGAAGAAGACCATGGCGACAACGAAGAGGCGGAACAGCGTCATGAAGCGCTTGCTCTTACCCTCGAAGAAGGCGATGTTGATTTCGCCGTAGTAGTAGTTGCCGCAGATGGAGCTGAAGGCAAACATCATGATCATGAAGGAAACAGCTGCCGGAGCCAGAGCTCCGAAGATGCTGGCCAGTGATGCCTGCGCGAGGGCAACGCCCGTGACTTCGCCACCAATCGTGTACTGACCGGTCAACAGGACGATGAAAGCCGTAGCCGAGCAGACGAGCCAGGTATCGACGTAGACGCCGAAGGCCTGCACAAGACCCTGCTTGACCGGATGGGTGACATCGGCCGTAGCGGCAGCGTTCGGTACCGAACCTTCACCGGCCTCGTTGGAGAACAGGCCGCGTTTGACACCCGTAAGGATAGCTGAGCCGAGACCACCGCCGACAGCAGCCTGCGGGGAGAAGGCATCGTGGATGATCAGAGCGAACATATCCGGTACCATGCCGATGTTGAGGATGATGATGACGATGGCCGTCAGGATGTAGAGGCCAGCCATGATCGGTACGAGGAACTCGGTGAATTTTGCGATGCGCGTGACGCCGCCGAAGATGACGAGCGCCGTGAGAACGCAGAGGATAGCAGCTGTGATGATCGGCTCGATGCCGAAGGCGCTTTTGACCGACAGGGCAATAGTATTGGCCTGTACCGAGTTGTAGATAAGGCCGAAGGTCACAGCAATCAGGACGGCAAAGAGCTTGGCAACGCCAGGTTGCTTGAGTGCGTTCTGGATGTAGTAAGCCGGGCCGCCGTGGAAGGCGTTGTTGCCCCGGGGCAGTTTGTAAATCTGGGCGAGGGTGCTCTCTACAAAGCCTGTAGCGCAGCCGATGAAAGCGATGACCCACATCCAAAAGACAGCACCCGGGCCGCCGGTAACGATTGCGATAGCCACACCAGCAATGTTGCCGACACCGACACGGGAGGCCGTGCTGACACAGAAAGCCTGGAAGGAGCTTATGGCCTTGCCTTCCGTCTTCTTGCCGATACCTTCGGTCAGCAGGCGAATCATCTCGGGCAGCATGCGCAGCTGGACGAATTTCGTCGACAGCGTGAACCAGAGGCCGCAGCCGACGAGTACCGCAATGAGTACATACGACCAGAGGACGTTGTTGACCTCATTGACAACAGTGTTTAATAGATCCATGAATAATACCTCTTTTCCAATAAAATAAGCCTTTTGTTCCTACCACAAGAAAAGCACACGTCACCCATGTACCGGATAGTTGCAAAAGGCGCCATTGCCTTGAAAATATAATAAATTTTACATATCTATTATATCGGCAAGGATTAGTAACTGTCAAGTTTGTGTTAGTTTGTATACAAAAAAACAGCCCCGCAAATCGGCGGGGCTGTTGACTTATGAGATAACAGGAGGTACCAGCAATATCAAGCTTTCTTGTAAGCCGTAATCTTCTGGTAGTGGCTCTGGAAGAACTCCTCAGCAACCTGTGGGAACAGGGCATAGGAGAGGACGTCCTCCTCAGACGGATTCAGATAGCCTTTCTCCTTGAGCTCGGCCTCGAACTCAGCGAAGGTCTTAGCCTTAGCGTCCTCAATCGAGCAATCCTCGATGATGTCTTCCGGAGCGATGCCAAGGGTCTTCGTGAGGAAGTCGCGGTCGATGGCAACTGGCGTACGGCCGAATTTGCCGCGGGCCAGGTCCTTGAACTCTTTCGGGACCATCTTATAGCGCTCGCCGCTCATGACGTTGAAGGTGGCCATCGTGCCGACAATCTGGGAGGACGGCGTGACAAGCGGCGGATAGCCGAGGTCTTTGCGGACGCGCGGCATCTCGTCGAGCAGATCCTGATATTTGTCTTCCATGCCAGCCTCTTTGAGCTGGTTAGCAAGATTCGAAAGCATGCCGCCCGGGATCTGGAAGTCGAGGACGTTCGGGTTGATATCGAAATAACCTTTGAGGTTGAATTCGTTGATGACGCGTTTCTTGACGGAGAGGAAGTGCTGGGAAATAGGCGTGAGTTTTTGGACGTCGATGCCCGTATCGTACTCCGTGCCTTCGAGGGCGCGGACCATCGTCTCGGTGCATGGCTGAGACGTGTCAGAGGAGAATGGAGCAAGGGCCGTATCGATGATGTCGACACCAGCTTCGATAGCCTTGAGGTACGTGGCATGGCCGAAACCAGAAGTGCAGTGGGTATGGAGCTCGACAGGGATGTCAAGGGCAGCCTTGAGTTTCTTGACGAGGTCTTCAGCGACATACGGTTTCAGCAGGCCGGACATATCCTTGATGCAGACGGAATGGCAGCCCATATCCTGGAGTTCTTTCGCGAGCTCGACGAATTTCTCATTCGTGTGCACCGGGCTGATGGTGTAGACGAGACAGCCCTGGACTTCCGGTTTTTCCGGGCAGTTCAGCGCTGCGTTGATGGCAACTTTGAGGTTGCGGACATCGTTGAGGGCATCGAAGATGCGGAAGACGCCGATGCCGTGCTGAGCGGCTTTCTGGACGAATTTCTCAACAACATCATTGGAGTAGTGGTTATAGCCCAGGAGATTCTGGCCGCGCAGCAGCATCTGGATTGGCGTATTGAGGTTTTTCTTCAGCGTGTCCAGACGCTCCCAGGGATCCTCGCCAAGGAATCGCAGGCACGTGTCAAACGTCGCGCCGCCCCAGGCTTCCAGCGCTTTATAGCCTACGGCATCAAGAGCTTCGAGCTGCGGGAGCATATCTTCGATACGCATGCGCGTTGCACATAAGGACTGGTGACCGTCGCGCAGGACCGTCTCCATAATCTGTACTGGTTTCTTTGCCATAATCAACACTCTCCTCTGAGTTATTAATACATAAGCATAGCTTATGGATGTTTTGACGCTGCCAAGCGTTGCATCAGGACGAATATAGTGGTTAAAGCCTTGATAACACTAGCTTTGAAGCTTATCGGTCAATTTAACATCACAAGAATAGTATAGGTACTAAAAAGTCCTTTGTCAATGGAAATGTGATTATTTTCTCAAGCTATAACTAATTTGAATCATAGATTATGATTATCGTGTTATAGATAACCTTTTGGGATAGTGAATTCAAAATAAGCGCAGTGTGAATTCGGAACTGGACAAACAGGGCTTAGGTGCGGTACTATGTTACAAGAAATTCTTTTGCATACTATATAGATAGGAAGACGAATAGATGGAAGATCGCGTATCGAAGATTCAAGTATTGGTTATGGTGTTGGTAATGACAGCGGCGATTGGACTCGTGGCTTTTTTTGGCGCGGTGGAATATTCCAAGCAGCAGCTCTTAGATGACAGCCTGGCCAAGGGCAAGGCGATGCTGGCTGAGCAGGACTACCAATCGGCTCGTGTGTATCTGTCGTTGTTTGATGAGAAGGGCAAGACGGAGACTGGCTACAATCTCTATGGCTTTACGGCAGCCATGATCGCTTACCAGACCTATCTTGGCACTGGCGATATCAACCAGCTGCAGGTGGCTAGCGACTATCTGTCTGGTATCAATATGGGCAATCTGGCTGGCTATACGGGGAAAGCCCAGGAGCTCAAGGGCAAGGTGGATGAATGCCTGGCCTCCTATCAGGAGCAGGTCGAGGCCCAGCAGCAGGCTGAGGCTGCTGCCGCTGCAGCCGAAGAGGAGCGCAAGAATCCCAAGACTGCTGGCAAGGCAGAAAAGCAAGACCAACCGGCTGACGCTGTGAAAACGCCGAAGAAAGCAGAGCCGGCAAAATCTGCCACAGCCAAGACCCAAAAGCCCGCCCCAGCAGAAAATCCAGGCAAACCAGCGGCCCCAAAGGACGCGAAGTGAGCGAACTCTGGACGGCCCTATACAGGATAGTCAGAAAAAAGTGCTCCAAGCAGCACTTTTTTTATATTTATGCAGAAATGCTTGCAATTTTTTACAAATACGGTATGATAGATAAGTAAAATTTATGAAAGAAGGGCTCGAATGGAACGGACAACAGGATTCGGGACAAAAATGGCAAAGGGGCAGGCTGGCAGGGCAAAGCTGAAGTTCTTGCTATGTTCGGCGTTTGGCTGTTTTATGTTCCTGTTTCCACTCAATAATACAGATAGTGATTTCAATACGGCACTCAGCATGCTGACCGAGATGCTTGACAAGTCAATCCAGGCAAATCTGCCTTGGCTGCTTACGGTGTTTGTCATCATTTCATCGCTCGGGGCTTTGCTCGGGCAGTTCTGGCGGCCGGCGGTCATCCGCAGGATTCCGTGGCTGGAGGATTTGTTGTTTGTCTCGCGGCCATATGCGTTGACGCGTCTTGTTGCCTTGCTGGTTACGGTCTGCGTGGTCTGGGGCGTAGGGCCGGAGGCCGTGCGCAGTGATGATGTGGGCGGCAGCATGATTTCCTTGTCGCAGACCCTCATAGCGATTGCCGTGACGCTGAGTTTCGTGCTGCCGTTCTTGACCGATTGTGGTATCATGGAGTTTACGGGCATCTTGCTGAAACCGTTGATCCGCCCGCTGTTCCGCGTGCCAGGAAGGGCGTCGGTAGATCTTATCGCCTCGTGGCTGGCCTCGTCCAATACGGCCGTGCTGATTACGGGTAACCAGTACAACAGCGGTTTTTACAGTAAGCGCGAGGCCGCATCGATCATGACGAATTTCTCGCTGGTGTCGATTCCATTCTGCATGGTCGTAGCCGAAACCTTGCATGTGACCCAGCACTTCCTGCTGCTGTATGCGTCAGTCACGGCAATTGGCTTGCTGCTGGCGGTCATCGGCGTGCGCATCCGTCCGCTAGCGTCCATTCCGGACAGCTATTGCGGTGAGAAGAAAATCAATGAGGATGTGCCGCAGGATGTTTCGCTGGTGGGTTGGGCCTGGTCGGCAGCGCTTGAGCGTGCTGCGCAGTTCAACCTGCGCGTGGCACTTCATGCCGCCATCAAGATGACTGTCGGCATCATCCTTGACCTCATTCCGATTGTCATCGCTTGGGGAACCATCGGAACACTGCTGGTCAACGAGACAGCTGTCATGCAGTGGATCTCGTATCCGATGGGTCTTTATCTGAGTCTTTTCGGCGTCGAGGGTGCCTTTGCGATTGCGCCGGCGACGTTGGTGGGTTTTATCGACATGTTCATTCCGGCGCTGATTACCAGTCAGGATTTGCCGGTGTCTACGCGGTTCCTGGTGGCAGGTCTGTCACTGGTGCAGATCATCTATCTGACGGAAGTCGGCAGCATCATCGTCAAATCAAACGTTGGCCTTGACTTCAAGCGTTTGTTCATGATTTTCCTTGAGCGTACGATCGTGGCCATTCCGCTACTGGTGCTGGTTTCGCATCTGCTTTGACAAGTCAAGATTGACTTGTCAGATTTGACTTGTCAATCTTGACGGGGCAACGGAAAATGTATATAATAACTAATTAGAAAGCTAACTAAATGTGGAGGCGTTGAAGTGAAACGAGAAGTGATACCGACTTGGGAAGAGTTGGAACGCCATAAACGCATTATTCCTGAAATCAATCCGGCAGCCGTGATTGCGATGCTGGGCATCAAGATGGCTGCCGAGGAGATCCAGCAGTCAATCCTCGATGTCCTGCTGAAGAAGTACAATCTGTCAGAGGGCAAGTTTTGTGCTTTGGTGGTCTTGCATCAGCATGGCGCAGATGGCATTGCGCCGTCGGCGTTGGCAGCAAAGATCGGGGTGACTCGGGCGACCATCAGCAATATGCTGCAGCGCCTGGAGCGTGATGGTCTGATTACCGTCCGTCCCGCTGCCAGCGATGGGCGTGGCAAGATTGTCATCTTGACAGATGAAGGGGCGGATTTCATGGAGCAGATCCTGCCGCCGCATTATCTGCGCGTTACCAAGCTGATGGAGAAACTTTCCGAGTCTGAGCAGAAAGAGCTTATAGGACTGCTCAAAAAGCTGACCCTCTAAGCGTCAGCTTTTTGAGCGCAGGGATATATAGGCAGGGAAGGCAGAGCCTTCTCTGCCTGTTCTTTGCCAATATAGTTAGCTATCAAACTAATTAAAGGAGAATTTGAGATGAATGCAAAACAAAAAGCAACGCGGACTGGCATCGTGTTTATTGCGCTGCTGATCATTGGTGGGCTTATCCTGATGTATAAAGGAAATGATGCACTGGCACTGGCAACGGAGCGAAAGGAAGGCATACTGACAGCTGAGCAGATCAAGATGTCCTTCGACTCGGTCAGCGGACGGCTGGTAAAAGAGTCTGTAAAAGAAGGCGATTATGTAAAGAAGGGCGATGTCATCATGGAGCTTGACTCTACCGATACGGACTTGTCCATCGAAAAGCTCAAGGCGCAGATTGCGCAGATGGAGGCGCAGATCCGCTCGACGAGCGGCACGCAGGGCATCAATTTCCAGAAAGCCGATAATGATGCCAGCCAGAGCAGCCGGCAGATCGATCAGCAGTATGCAGCCGTTTCGTCGGCCTCGGCAACACTGAAGAATTCGCAGCTCGATTACAGCCGCAAGTCGGCGCTGTTTGATGCAGGCGCCATTTCCCGGAGCCAGCTTGACGATGCGGAACTTGCCTTGCAGGTAGCACAGTCGAATCTCGAGCAGCAGCGCCAGCTCCTGCAGAAATTGCAGGCCGGCTACAATGGCGGTGCATCGGATATGATTGGCCAGCAGCGTCAGGCAGCTGCCAATATGAGTAACGATGTCGAGTCGCTGGAGCAGCAGAAACACGCGCTGGAAGTCCAGCTGAAGGAACTTGAGGTAGCCAAAGAGCGTTTGACGTTGCGGGCACCTGAGGATGGCAAGGTGTTGAAGGTGCTGGCAAAGGAGGGCGAGATGATAGCGCCGTCGACGCCAGTGGTACTGCTTGAGAGCAATCGCAGCTATTACGATATCTATGTCAGTGAGAAACAGGCGGCAAATCTTGCGGAAGGCCAGCTCATCAAGGGTAGGACTGTTGCTGGCGAGCGTGAGGTGACGGGCACGATCCGGCTGCTCTCGCAGGCGCCGGGCTTTGCTGACCTGAAGTCGACCCGTGAGAAGGGGCAGGCAGATCTTTCGGCCTTTCAGGTCCGCATCTATATTGACCCGCAGGATGGCATCATCCCGGGCATGACCATTGAGGTGAAAGATAGTGAATTCACTAAGAGATGAAATACGATTCCTGTTTTCCGGGCAGGGCATGCCCTATGAAAAAGTCTGCATCATGGTGGCGATGGTCATCACGCTATTTATGTCGGTTATCCTGAATGGGAATTTTGCCAAGGATGCCAAGGTGGTCATCATCGATCTGGATAACTCGGCGTATACGCGTGAGCTGACCAATCGCATCGAGGCTACGGAATACATGAAGGTGGCAGCGGTCATAAATACGGCAGTGGACCCGAAAGAACTGTTCTATCAGGACCGTGCCGTCGCTGTTGTCTATTTCCCGCGCGGGCTGGAGAAAGACCGTTATACAGGGGTAGCGACGAACATCGGCGTGTTCTATGACAATACGAATACGGCGCAGACCAGCAACATCAAGGAGGCCTTGAATGAGATTGTCGGCCTCGACAATGCAGCGGCGCAGGGCGATGTCGGCAGCACGAATGACACGATTCGCGGACAATTGAGCCTTGCCTCACGCAATCTGTTCAATCCGCATGACTCCAAGGATAATGGCGAGACGTTGGGCTTTCTGTTCTTCTTTGGTTCGATGTTCTTTACCTTTGCGACGATCGGCATGATTCCGCGGCTGCGGCTCTCGCACCAGCTGGACAAGATACTGCTGGAAGGGACACCCTGGGATCTCGTGGTGCGCATCCTGCCCTATGGCGGCTGCCTGCTGGTATCTTGGGTGCTGGGCCTTGCGGTACTGCGTGTCTGGGGCGACTTGAGTTTTTCGGGCAGTTTCCTGACGTTCCTGTTCATCCAGGTGTTCTATATCCTGGTGACGGGCATGCTCAGTCTGTTCTTTGGCTGGACGGCGGCAAATCCTGGCATTGCCTCGAGCCGGATGATCCTCTTCATTCCGGGCGGTTTTATCCTGGGCGGCATGACGGGCCCGACGACTTTCCTGGCTTCCTGGGTCGTGAGCCTTAGCCATATTTTCCCGCTGACCTGGGAGTATCATTTCCAGCGCGATATCATTGCGCGTGGCGCCGGGCTTGGCGATATTGCCCAGACTTTTGGCGCATTCCTCGTCTATATCGGCATCGTAGCCATCCTGTTCTGCGCTCGATTCTATGCCTCGCGCAAGGCGCTACCCCGCAAGCAGCGGCTCGAAAAGCAGAAGCAGGAGCAGCTGGCAAAACTTGCTGCATCTGCAGCAGAATCCGTTCAGTAAGGAGGATGAGGGGATGTCAACCGTAGAACTCATAGAAGAAATCAAGACAAGGCCGCGGACTGCGATTCGCTGTGCGCGTATCCTGGTGCCGGTCGATGGGTCGGGGCAGTCTTTTGCGGCTGTGTCTATGGCTGTTCGCCTGGCAGCTGCCGCTGGGGCTGAGCTTACGCTGTTTATGGCCGTTGATTACGACAAGGAGGTAGCGGCTTTCGAACAGGTCAGCCTCAGCGGCTATGTGCCAGCAGAACTGAAGGCTGCAGCCTATCGCTTGCTGGCAGATCTCATGCATGTGATTCCGCCAGAAGTCAAGGCTCATACACGCGTGGAGGCCGGAGACTCTGGGGAAGTCATAGTCGAGACAGCTGCGCAGGAAGAAAGCGATCTGATTGTCATGGGATCGCGTGGCCTCGGGGCGATTCACGGCCTATTGATGGGCAGTGTTTCCAGTTATGTACTGGAGCATGCTAGCTGTCCGGTTCTGCTGTGCAAGGATGTACCGGAAGATTGGGGCGGGGACGCTGCCTATAGCGAAACCACAGAAATGAAATAAGAAAGACTGATGCTGTTCAAGATTTGGACAGCATTAATTTTTGCTTAATTATAGTTGATTCATATAATTTTTTAAGGAAATCATTCGATAATATATGTGTAGGGCTAATTAGCCTGCTAACCGAAAGGAGGTGAAAATGATGAGCATCAGTGCAATCAGTGCCAGCAGTAGTCTTTCGTTTGACAATCAGTCCGCAAATACCATGTCATCTTCGCATAAGACGGCGGCGACTGCATCCTTTAGCGATATCTTGGCGAGCCTGACTGGAACGTTCTCGGGATCAGCTGACAGTGCTGAGGCTACCGTGACGATTACCAAGGTTTTGCCCGATGGTTCGTTGGTTATCGTCAAGATGCAGGGGAATCAAGTAGTTTCTGAGTCAAAACTCAGTGGGGCAAGTGTCCAGCAGCAACAGAATCTATTGGGGCTGTCGTCTATGCTGCCACAGGAGTATGCGGCGAAAGATTCCGCTGTATCAGGGTCACTATTCAGCGCGTCAATTTGATGAGAGGATTCGTCAACTGATTGCTAAAGGATGGATTTAGGATAATGGAATATCGGATGAATAACAAAACGGCTCGTACCTAGATGGTAACGAGCCGTTTTGTTATGTCTGCTAGTCAGTCGCGGAAGGCGGCAGCTAGATGTTCCAGGCCGTCTTTCAGTGTGGCCCAGGGGCAGGCGATATTGATGCGTTGATAGCCTTCGCCGGCGGGGCCGAAGATATGGCCGCTGTCGAGCCAGAGATTGGCCTTGTGGATGATGCGGTCATCGAGCTCCTTTGCGGATAGGCCATAGGCCGAAAAGTCGAGCCAGAGCAGATAGGTGCCTTCGGGTTCAATCAAGCGTACCAGTGGAAGTTCCTGTTGCAGGAACTTCTTTGTTTTTTGATAGTTATCTTCCAGATAGGCGCGCAGCTTACAGAGCCATTCCTCGCCATGCTCGTAGGCAGCCTGGGCAGCAAATAGGCCTAGGCAGTTGGGCTGGCTGTAGCCAGTAGCGGCAAGTTCGTGCTTGAATTTGCGGCGCAGGGAGTCGTTTTCGATGAAGATGTTCGAGAGCTGCAGGCCTGCAAGGTTGAAGGTCTTGCTCGGTGCCGTGCAGGTGATGACGCGGTTGGCGATTTGCAGGGACAGCGATGCGAGCACGGTATGATGATAGCCGGCCCGGACGAATTCGTGATGGATTTCGTCGGCCACGATGAGGACCTCGTGACGCGTGCAGATGTCAGCAATCTTTAAAAGCTCCGCTTTGGTCCAGACGCGGCCTACCGGATTGTGGGGACTGCAGAGCAGGAAGAGTTTGACATTTCCCGTTCGGATCTTATGCTCGAAGTCCGCGAAATCGATGGAATAGTGACCGCCTTTTTCGACTAAGGGGCTGTTGACAAGCTGGCGTCCATTATCGACGATGGATTCTGTGAAGGGATAATAGACGGGCTGCTGGATGAGGACGCCGTCGCCTGGCTGCGTGAAGGCGCGGATGGCCGTGCAGAGCGCAAAGACGACGCCTGGGGTTACGACCAGGGATTCGGCTGAGGGCGTCCAGTTGTGATGGGTGCGGAACCAATTCAGCAGGACGTCTTTGTAAGTATCTTTGGGATCGGTATAGCCGAATATGCCGTGCGCCACGCGGCGCGAGAGTTCATCAAGGATAGGCTGCGGCGCACGGAAATCCATGTCGGCAACCCAAAAGGGCAGGATGTCCTGCGGATAGCCGCGTTCAGCGGCAAAGTCGTATTTGAGACAGGAGGTGCCACGGCGGTCGATGATTTCGTCAAAATTGGTGGGCATGGGAAACGCTCCTTTCGGTGGGGTCAGCCCTGCAGGGCCTGGCCAAGGTCGGCAATGATGTCGTCAGCATCTTCGATACCGACAGACAGGCGCAGCAGGCGGTCATCAAGGCCGGTGCGGGCCAGAAGCTCTGCGGGCATTTCGGCATGGGTTTGTGCCAATGGATAGGTCAGCAGTGTCTCCACGCCGCCGAGGCTTTCGGCAAAGCAGATAAGGTGCAGCTTTCCAAGTGCCGCTTTTGCCAATTCGGTCGTCTTGACTTTGAAAGAGATCATGCTGCCGTTGCCTGAGGCCTGACATCGCTGCAATTCGTAGCCAGGATGGCCGGGAAGGCCTACGTAATAGACATCCGTGACAGCTGGATGGCCTTGCAGCCACTGGGCGATTTTTAGGGCATTGGCAGCTTGCCGCTCGACGCGCAGGCCAAGCGTCTTGATGCTGCGGAGCAGCAGCCAGGAATCCAGCGGCGAAAGGTTCGGGCCTTCGGATTTGATGAACAGCTCCAGCTGCTGGGCGTAGTCGGCTTTTGCCTCGCGGACGACAAGGATGCCGGCGATGATGTCGTTATGGCCGCAGAGGTATTTGGTGGCGCTGTGCAAAACGATATCGGCACCAAGGGTCAGTGGTTTTTGGAAATGCGGTGATAGGAAGGTATTGTCAACGATGAGCAGGGCATCGTTGTCGTGTGCCAGCCTGGCCAGCGCTTGGATATCGCTGATGCGCATCATGGGATTGGAGGGCGTTTCGATAAATATGCCTTTAGTAGCCGGCTTTATATGGGCGGCGGTCAGTTCGAGATCGGCCGTATCTACATATTCGAATTGGATGTTGTAGCGTGTGTAGATGTCGTTAGCCAGACGGACGGTGCCACCATAAAGGTCCTCGGATAGCAGGACATGGTCGCCGGGCCGGAAGAGGTGCAGTACCATATTGATGGCAGCCATGCCGGAGGACAGCGCCCAGCTGCGCTCGCCTTGCTCTAGCAGTGCCATGGTCTTTTCAAGCTCATCGCGGGTCGGATTGGCGACGCGGCCATAATCGTAGCCGGTGCTCTGCTGGAAAGCAGGATGGCGATAGGTGGCAGAGGTATAGATGGGGGCGCTGATAGCACCCGTGGAATCGAATGTATGTGTACCGTGAACTTCGAGCGAAAAGTCGTGCATAGGAATTCCTCCTTGTATAGGTATATCATATTTCTTTGGTATGTTAAATATGATATACGGAAAGAATGTTGCTGTCAATGTTTTTTCGTTTATATATATATATTAGTTAGATTTTGCCAGTGGAAAAATAAGTTTACAAAATTACAAATACATACTTGACATATATGATAATTTGAATTATGATAGCTACAACGATTAGATAAAACATACATGTTAACTATGAAATACAAGACAGAGGTGGATGTTTATGACAATCAACAGAAAACAACTGGTACTCGATGCTTTAGATGGAAAAGGCGTGGAACGGATCCCGTCAGGATTCTGGTTTCACTTTCTTGATGATGAGATTGGTTCGGATGCCTTTGCTCATCCAGAACTGAGTCAGAAAGTACTGGCAAAACAGATTGAGTATATCGATTCGTTCCGGCCCGATTACGTCAAGATCATGACGGATGGTTTCTTCCATTACAATCATCCACAGGTTGCGGCGGCTCAGCGTGTAGAAGACCTCAAGGATCTGCAACCGCTGGCAGAGGATGATCCCTGGTTCACCCGGCAGATTGAGTATGCGCGGCAGCTGGTGCAGCGCTACGGTAATGAGATTGCATTGTTCTACAATGTCTTTGGTGCCAACACAACATTTCGTTTCATGCAGTCCCATTGGGAGAAGGGCGAAGAGAAACTCGTTTCCTTTATCCGCGAAGACAAAGAAACGGTCCGTGAGGCCTTCGATGTGATCTCTTCCGATTTGGCGAAATTGGCCAAACGGCTAATCACGGAGGCACATGTTACAGGTATCTATTTCAGCGTGCAGAACCTGCTCGGCGATGGCATTACCCGTGAAATCTACGAGGATGTGCTGGCACCGGGCGAGAAGAAGATCCTGGCGGCAGCGAACAGCGTCAGTGACTACAATATCCTGCATGTCTGCGGCTATGCCGGTCACCACAACCGCCTCGAGTGGTATGAGGACTACGAGGTCAAAGCCGTCAACTGGGCGGTTTCCGTTGAGCATGTATCATTGGAAGAAGGCCAGCAGATCTTCGACGGACGCACGGTCATCGGCGGATTTGGCAACCTTACTTCTGATGTGCTCTACAGTGGCAGTAAAGAGGAAATCCAGCAGGAAACGCGCCGGCTCATCGCCAAGGCTGGCCGCCGCGGCTTTATCCTCGGAGCTGACTGCACGGTGCCGAGAGATATTGACTGGCAACATCTTGAATGGGTGCGCGAGGCCGCTGTCTGAAGACGTATAGATGCTGTGGGTAGGATGATAGATTTTTATTAGGAGGAATTCATGATGAATATTCGCAAGATAGGGAAACTCATTACGGCAGGTCTTTTGGCAGGTGTGCTCACGGTGGCAGCTGGCTGCGGCGGCAATAAAGCGGCAGAGAAACCGGCCGATGGCAAGAAGGTCATCACCGTGGCGCATACCAATTATTATGTACCGTATGATTATGTCAATGAACAGGGCGAATCCGATGGCTTTGAGGTCGCTGTCATGAAGGAAGTGGCCAAGAAACTGCCACAGTATGAATTCAAATTCGTACCGACGTCCGATGATGATCTGCTCATCGGTGTGGAGTCTGGCAAGTATAACGTGGGGACGAAGGGCATTTGGATTACGGATGCGCGCAAGAAAAAATATGTATTCCCGAAAAACAATATCGGTGCCAGCGTAATTGGACTGGTCATCCGCAAAGATACGGCCAATGAGATCAAGGACTTGCCGTCCTTTGCACAGTTCAGCGGCAAGCTCGTACCGATTGCGCCGCAGGATGCACGCTACATGGTCATCGATTCGTACAACAAAGAGCATCAGGAGAAGCCCATCAAGCTCGTCTCGTCGGAGGCTTTCCAGATTGCCGATGCCTATAGCTGGGTAATGGAAGGCCGCTACGATGGCTATCTGGAGGTAGAGCTCAGCTATAAGAACAACATCCAGAAAGAGGATGCACCGTATCATCAGTTCGACGATAAGCTGACGTATATCCGTTATAAGGGCATTCCGACGTATCCAATTTTCAACAAGAATGAGCAGCAGTTTGCCGATGAATACGATAAGGCCATTGAGGAGCTGCGCAGTGAAGGCAAGATTGCTGAGTTGGAGCAGAAGTATTTCGGGGAAAGCTTGTCTTCCTATCTGAAATAATCGAGACAGAAAGAAGGGGTTGCCATGGATACCAGAGCTTTTGATCCGGCCATGATTTTTACAGTCATGCCGAATCTGCTGGAATATCTTGATGTAACGCTGCTGGTAGGCGCTGGCAGTATCATAGGGGGATCGCTGCTGGGGATGCTGCTGGCCTGGGCGAAAATAGGCGGCACGCGCGGATTGCGCTGGCTGGCGCAGGGGTACACTTATGTCATGCGGTGCACACCGTCCATCGTCCTGCTGTTCATCGTGTTCTATGGGCTGCCTCAACTGATGGATGCACTGTTCTCATATAATATCAATCAGATGAATCGGGCGGTATTTGCTATTCTCACATTTGTGCTACTGTTTGGCGCCTATATATCGGAGGTGTTCCGGTCAGCATATCTGGCTGTACCACAGGGACAGTACGAGGCTGCGGTGAGCATCGGCATCCCGCCGATAAAGGCCTTTTTCCTGGTTATGCTGCCTCAGGCGGCCGTGGTTGCCCTGCCGAACTTTGCCAACTCGACCATCAATCTGTTGAAGGAAGGGGCGCTGGCTTATACCATTGGTTTGATTGACATGATAGGACAGGGGAATCTTATCATTGCTCAGAATTTCGGGGCCTATGGTATTGAGGTCTACACAGCCTGCATGCTGATCTATTGGGGGATGACTTTGCTGCTGGAACGAGTCTTTGACTGGCTGGAAACACGTCTGGATAAGGGGCAGACGCTGGCTATCCGCAGCAAAGACGCGACGGGGAAAGAGAAGAATGGTTGGAAAGAGTGGCTGAAAGGAGGGGAAGCGCATGGAATTGGATTATGAGTTCATGGCCAGGACCTTTGGCGAAGTCTGGAAGGGGGTAGGTGTGACCTTGTCCTTGACGGCGCTGTCTCTGCTGCTGGCCTTCCTGCCGGCCTTCTATCTGGCAGTCTTGAGGATTCGGGGGAACTCCTCGAGCAGCCGGCTGGCGGCGCTTTATGTTTCCTTTGTGCGCGGTACGCCAATCATCCTGCAGATCCTGCTGCTATACAGTCTGTTGCCGAGCCTTATCCATGCGGTGCTCAAAGCGGCTGGTAGCAGCATCAACATTTTTGAGACAATCGATCCGTTCTGGTATGCAGTGGTTGTATTTGCTTTAAATACGACAGCCCTGCTGACGGAGGTCTTTCGCTCGGCACTGCTGAGTATACCGAAGGGCCAGATTGAAGCAGGCCTGTCGATAGGCCTTTCGGAAGTCCAGACATATTTGCGCGTGATCATTCCGCAGGCACTGGTGGTGGCTCTGCCAGCTATCTGCAATATCACGGTCAATCTGATAAAGGGAACATCGCTTGCCTTCCTGATGACGGTCAAGGATGTCATGGCATTGGGCAAGATCGCAGCTTCGTATGGGTATAACTATATCGAAGCGTATCTGGATGTATTTCTGGTGTATCTGGTACTTTGCACGCTTGTCCAGTGGTCGTACCATTTTGCTGAGCGTCGTTTGGGAGCATTCCGCGGGAATGCATGATAGAAAGTGGGTGGTTGCATGTTGATGCAGATTCGTGGTGTACGTAAATCCTTTCAAGATAATACAGTCCTTCGTGATGTGAATATGGATCTGGACCGCGGCGATGTGGTCGTTATCCTGGGGCCTTCTGGCTCGGGCAAAACGACGTTTCTTCGCTGTCTCAATTTCCTTGAGCAGGCTGATGCGGGGAGCATGGAGCTTGATGGGGTAAAACTTGACTTGTCAAAAGCGTCCTCCAAAGAGATTGCTGGAGTGCGCAAGAAGACGGCTTTTGTGTTCCAGAATTACAATCTCTTTGCCAATAAGACGGCGCTAGAGAATGTGACACTGGGGCTCACGGCAGGTCGTGGCATGGGGAAGGATGAAGCGCGGGAAATCGGCCTGCGCGCCTTGCGCAAGGTCGGTTTAGCCGAGCGGGCGGATTACTATCCGGCCCAGCTTTCCGGCGGACAGCAGCAGCGCGTGGGAATCGCGCGGGCGATTGCGGTTCGCCCGGATGTGGTCCTTTTCGATGAGCCGACTTCAGCCCTTGACCCGGAGCTTGTCGGCGAGGTGCTGCAGGTCATGCGGAGCCTGGCTGAGGAAGGCATGACCATGATAGTGGTCACGCACGAGATGAAATTTGCCCGTGATGTAGCGTCGCATGTCATTTTCATGGCTGATGGTGTGGTCGTGGAAGAGGGAACGAGTGAAGAGTTCTTTACGAATCCGCAGCAGGAAAGGACCAAGAAATTCCTCAAGCGGATACTACCGGAAACATATGAAGATCCGGCTGTGCGAATTTAAGGGAAGAAGGCTTTGTTATGAGTTTGTCAGGAAAGACCGCACTGGTAAGCGGGGGAAATCGCGGCATTGGCCGGGCCATCGTGGAACGGTTGGCCCGCGAGGGAAGTAAAGTATTGTTCCTGGGCCGCAATGAAAGGGAAAACCGGCAGGTGGAGGCAGAAATCAACCGCCTTTATCCAGACGCTGTCCGTGGCTTTGCTGTAGACGTTGCCGATGAGGCGGCGGTCAATGACTGGTTCGCCGCGGTAGCGGAGCAATATGACTCGCTCGATATCCTCGTGAATAATGCTGGTATCTGTCAGCTCAGCAAGAGTTTCACGGAAGTCTCCGATGCTGACTGGGCGGCGACGCTTGGGGTCAATCTATATGGCGTGATCCATTTGACCCGTCAAATCATACCGTGGCTGAAGAAACAGAAAAGCGGCAAGATTGTCCATGTGGCCTCGCTGGCAGCGGAGGTGGGCGGTATTGCCACGGCTGCTGATTATGTAGGCAGCAAGGCGGCAGTGATTGGCCTTACCAAATCGCTGGCAAGGGAGCTGGCACCGTATCAGATCAATGTGAATGCGGTAGCGCCAGGATTCGTGCGCACGCAGATGACCGAAGCGATGGCTGTGGACGAGTCAATCATCCCACTGGGGCGTATGGCAGAACCTGAGGATATTGCGAGCGCGGTATATTTCCTGGTATCGGAAGAGTCCCGTTGCATCACAGGAACTACCCTTGATGTCAATGGTGGCCTTTTTATGAAATGAACATATCTTAAGAACCGGGCAGCGAGGAATAGGCCCGGTTTTTTGTCCAGCTATTGACACTGGCAGAGGCTATGGGTAAGATGGAGATTGTATCATTGCGATTGAAAAAAGGTCAGGGGGTTCCGTGGCTATAAGAAAGGGTCTGTTTTATGAAAAATCCGTTGCGCTATCAGATTTCTGAATACGATTGCGGCCCGACGTCTCTGCTGAATGCGTTAAGCTTTCTGTTCGAGCGGGAGGAGATATCACCAGAGCTTATCCGTAACATCATGCTGTACTCCTTGGACTGCTATGAACGTGGCGGTGTGCTCGGCCAGCGGGGAACCTCGCGCATGGCAATGATGTTTCTCTCGAATTGGCTCGATGGCGTGGGCAAGACTGGTGTGCTGCCGATTGAGAGCCGGTACCTGGCAGGAAAAGACGTATATATGGGCGAAAACAGCCTCGTCGTCGATGCCTTGCGGCGTCAAGGGGCAGCTGTGGTGCGCTTGAATCTGGATGGCGACCACTATGTGCTGCTGACAGGCGTAGACGGAGAGCGGATCTATTTGTTCGACCCGTATCTGCTGGAGCAGGCGCTGGCTGACAAGTCAATCGAATCCACGGAAGCACATCCGAAAGCCTACAACCGTATCGTGCCCTTTGCGTATTTCAACCGTGAAGAACAGGGGTTATATGCACTGGGCCCTGCCGAGGAGCGTGAGGCGGTGCTGTTCTTCAACCAGAATACGAAGCTTACCGCCGAGAAGACCATCGAGTACTTCATCTGATGGCACAGAGGAGAAAAACAACATAAGCAGATGACTGAGCAGCGGTCAGAAAAAACGTGTAGTTGGTTACGTACATGATTTTTCCTGGCCGCTGTTTTTGTTGTTTCTATAATTGACAGATTATCATTATCAATATATAATGATAATCATTACTGTGGAGACATAAACAGAAAGGATATGAATGATTTGCGTTGGTTATATTGGACTGTGGGGATTGCTGGGGTGATTTTCACTGCGGGGCTTGCTGTCTCGGTGGGGGTTGTGGCGATTCCCTGGTCAGAGACAGTGTCGGTGCTGGCTGGGACCATAGGGCTGCCAGTGGAGGCAGCGGTTCCTCAGGGGCATTACGATATCATCTGGGAATTGAGAATGCCGCGGGTCATGCTGGCGGCATTGGCGGGAGCCGGGCTGGCACTTTGTGGCATGGTCATGCAGGCGCTGGTACAGAATCCGCTGGCTGAGCCGTATATCCTGGGGGTAGCCTCGGGGGCCTCGCTGGGAGCTGTCATGGTCATCATGCTGGGCGGAAGTGCTGTGCTGGTGGGCATGGGCGTGCCTGCCGGTGCCTTTGCCGGAGCGGTGGCAGCGACTGCCTTTGTGGTGCTGCTGGCTGGCCGGGAACGAAGTGCTTCGGCGGTGCGGCTGATCCTGGCTGGTGCTGTGGTGAGTGCCTTGTTTTCGGCGCTGGCCAATCTGGTAGTGTATCTGGCGAACGATGCGGAAGGGATGCGCAGTGCAGCTTTCTGGACGATGGGATCGCTGGCAGGCGCGCGCTGGGATAACCTGTGGCTGCCAGGCGTGGCGGTATTGGCAGCCGGGGGGTTCTTTGCCCTGCGTCTGCGTGAGCTCAATGCGATGCTGCTCGGGGAGGAGACAGCAATGACCTTGGGCGTAGATCTGGCGCGTGAGCGCCGTAGATATCTGGCACTCACGGCATTGCTGACCGGGATCATTGTCTCGGCCTGCGGGATCTTCGGCTTTGTCGGTCTTATCGTCCCCCATGGCGTGCGGATGCTCCTGGGAGCCGATCATCGCCGGGTGCTGCCCGGGGTAATGCTTGCCGGGGCGGTTTTCCTGATGCTGGCCGATATGCTGTGCCGTGTATTGCTGCCGAGCGGAGAACTGCCGATCGGGATTGTGACCGCCTTGGTGGGAGCGCCGCTTTTCATGCGGCTGCTCTTCCGTGCTGAAGGTGGACTGCGTTGCTGAAAGGGGCGTATATGCTGGATTTAGAAGTAAGAGATCTCTCGTTTTCGCTGCGGGGCAGGAAAATCTTGCAGGATATTTCGCTGTCGGTGAAGCGCGGTGAGTTTGTGGGCATCATCGGTCCTAATGGCAGTGGGAAATCGACACTGCTCAAGCATGTGTATCGCGTCCTGCGGCCGGAACGGGGCGAAATTGTCCTGCTGGGGCGGCGGCTGGCGGATATGCCGCTGGCGGTGTCGGCACAGCAGATGGCTGTCGTGGGCCAGTTCCATACGGTGGCCTTTGACTTTTCGGTTTACGATATGGTGATGATGGGGCGGATTCCCCAGCAGCGCCATGGCGGCAGGATAACCCGGCAGGACAAGGCGGCGGTTGAGCGGGCCCTGCAGCTGGTTGGCATGGCCGGTATGGCCAGCCGCCGCTTCCAGTCCTTGTCGGGCGGGGAGCAGCAGCGGGTGGTGATGGCCCGGGCGTTGGCGCAGGAGCCGCGCTTCCTGCTGCTGGATGAACCGACGAACCATTTGGATATCCGCTACCAGATGCAGCTGCTGGAGCTGGCGGCCGGCCTGGGCATCGGTGTCCTGGCGGTGCTGCATGATCTGAATCTGGCGGCTATGTACTGCCAGCGTTTATATGTTCTGAAGGGCGGGCGGCTTACTGCCGCGGGAGAGCCGCGGGAGATATTGACACCAGAGCTCGTGCGGCAGGTATATGGGGTGACCTGCGAAGTGCTCCGTGGGCAGGCAGAGCGGCCTGTCATCGTATTTGGCCGGGAGGCCGTGGTGATATGAGGAGGTACCTGCTGGTTTTATTGACAGGCCTCAGCGTGTTCTTCGTCGGCTGCGGCCGGGACGGTGAGCAGGCAGCGGCTGGCCAGGTGATTCAGAATTTTGACGCAAATGGCTATGCCCGCCGGACGGTGCTGCATGGTGTGCCGCAGCGCGTGCTCATCTTATATCCTGGGGCAGCGGAGGCCATGCTGGAGCTGGGGCTTGATGAACATATCCTGCAGACCGTCGGGGCCTATGGCAGTGAGCCGCCGGAGCTGGCAGCCCGCTTTGCGGAGCTTCCCAAGGTGAGAGCTGCCTTTGTGCCGGCCCAGGAGGAGGTATTCGCCCTGCAGCCGGATCTCATCATCGGCTGGGCGCATAATTTCTCGTCACAGGAGCTGGGGGCAGCACAGACCTGGCAGGCGCGGGGAATCGGTGCGTATATCGTGCCGGCGACGCTGCCGGGCCGCTCGCTGACGCTGGAGGATGCGGTCTATCCGTTCCTGCGGGATCTGGGGCAGATGTTTGGCGTCGAGCAGCGCGCGGAGGCGTATATCGCCTCATGCCGCCGCCAAGAAGAAAGGGCGATGAGCCAGGTAGCGGACTTGCCGGTGGCAACCGCTGTGGTCCTGCAGGATCATGGCCGCTCGACGTATTCGCTCTACGATGCCAGCTATCTGATCGACGATGTGCTCGCAAAGGCTGGCTTTGCGAATCTGGTGCGCCGCAAGACTTCCATGGTCGGCCCCGAGCGGATATTGGCTTATGATCCGGATTATCTGGTCTATGTCTCGCTGCCAGGAAAGGATGGCAGCGACCTCAGCGAGGAAGACGCGCTTGGTCTGGTCAACGCGAATCCGGATCTTAAGCGGCTGCGGGCGGTGCAGCAGGGACATGTCATCGTCATCCCGTTTGCAGAGGTGAACAGCGGCAATGGCCGTGCAATTGATGCGCTAAATCGCCTGGTGACAGGCAGAATTAGAAATAGATAAAAATCTTCTACGATTTGCAGAAAGGATTTAGGAACTGTATGAAAAAGTATTCGGAGAAAAAATTGCTGGCGGCATTGATCTGTGGAGCCATTTCGCTGGGCGGAGCAAATTATGCGGCAGCTGAGCAGGCTGCAGATGCCCCGCTGGAGGAATTCTCGCTCGATGATTATGTGGTGACGGCCAATCGCATGAAGGTGCGGGAGAAGGCCGTGGCGGCAGATGTCACGGTGGTGACGGCTGAGGAGATTGCGAAGGGGAATTTCGCGACGGTGACGGATGCCCTGCGGGATAAGGGCGTCAACGTCAAGACGAATACGACGGGCAGCTATGTCGAACTCAATGGCGACAGCCGCGTGCTGCTGATGGTGAATGGACGCCGTACCAACTGGAACCATGGGCCGCTGATCAGTGGCGTGAATACGGGCCTTGTCGATCTTGATTCGTTCCAGATTGACGACATCGAGCGAATCGAAGTGGTGCATGGCCCGAACTCCTCCCTTTATGGCAATGCAGCCATGGGCGGCGCCATCAATATCATCACGAAGCGTCCCGAGCCGGGGCAGCATCTGAAGGTGCGCAGTGAGGCCGGCACGCAGGGGCAGTTCCGCGGTGCCCTGCGGGTGGAAGGTGGCGACGACAATGTCACCTACGCGCTGTCCGCGAGCCGCGAGGTACGCGGGGATATCGAGTACAATTCCCCGGATCGTGGCAGCCTGACCATCCCCGACACGGGGATGAACCGCACCAGTGAGGCGCTGACGCTGGACAAGAAATTCAAGAATGGCGATCTGCTGAGCTTTGCGTTTGAGAACACCGATGCCAATAAGAGCTCGGCCATCTATGTGGCCGACCCCAATACGGCAGTGCCTGTATACCGGAATGCCCGGACGGAGGAGACGGTCCGTTCGCTGGCGCTGACGTATACCTGGGCACCGCGCTGGGAGAACGCACCGCAGGATTTCCTGCGCATCTATCAGAATCAGGAAACGATCGATGGCCGCATGAGCGCTGCCTATACAGACGATCTGCGGGCGCTGGGCGCAGAGTATCAGAAGAACTGGCGGCTTGGCGATAAGAATACGCTCATCAGCGGTGTGTCCTACAATCATGAGAATATCCAGGAGGAGAATGATGGTAGCCTTGACCGTTCGGCGGCAACGACTTCTTTATATATGGAAGACAACTGGCAGTTTGATAAGGGCTGGCTGCTGAATTTCGGCACCCGGTGGGAGAACCACAGCGATTTCGGTGCGGATTTCACTTCGCATATCGGCTTGAACAAGGAGCTCTCGCAGGCAACGAATGCCTACATTTCCTGGGGGCAGGCCGTCAACAATCCTACCTTGAAGATGCGCTATGCCAACACCCTGTATTGGGAGGGGAATCCGAATCTCAAGCAGGAGAAATCGGAGACGGTGACGGTCGGCGTCAAGTCGAAACTGTCGGCGGCTACGGATCTGAATCTCAGCATGTATTACAGCAAGGTGGACGATGCTCTGGACTGGATCTATACCGACAAGACGCGGTATTACAATGTTGCCGATGAGACGCGGCGTGGCCTGGACATCAACCTGCGTCATCGCTTCTCGCCGCAGTGGGCGCTGGGCCTTGGCTATGCCTACGCCCAGGTGGAGGAAAGCGGTACGACCTGGAATAACCTGTATCGCAAGAATAACCAGCCCAACCGCTATCTGCTGGGATTGGGATACCAGCAGGACAAATGGGATGCCGAGGCGACCCTGCAGCATGTGTCTGGCCGCGTGGTCGGGGCGAATGCGTTCCTGGACAGCCAGTACACGACGCTGGATATGGTCGTCAACTACCGGTGCTCGGCGGCTACGAAACTGTATCTCAAGGGCTATAACCTGACCAATGCAAGCTACGAGTCCATTGCGGCAAGTGCGGGCTATTACATGGCGCCGGGGCGCAGCGTGGTCTTTGGTATTCAGCATGCGTTTTGATGATGATGGATTGTGAGGTTTGTATATGGAATATATTGCAACGGGAATAGAATTCTTCCAGAAGGGCGGCGCGGTCATGTATGTGCTCGTGCTTTGCTCGCTGCTGGTGGCAGCAATCGGCGTGGAACGCGCCCTTTACTACCGGCAGGCAGATTCCGGCCGGGAGTTTGCGCGCCGGTTCAGCCAGGAAATGGCGTCTGGCCGTTTCGGCGAGGCGGCCAGCCTTGCCAAGGCGGCCTCCGGCGCACTGGCATCCATACTGTGGACTGCCATGCATAAGCCAAGCGATGCGCAGGCTGCGCATCATATGGAACTGCAGACGGGAATCGAGCTGTCCAGGTTCCGCCAGCGGCTCTATTATCTCAGTGTCATCGTGACGATGGCACCGCTTTTGGGGCTGCTGGGAACCATCAGCGGCATGATTTCGTCCTTCAGTGTGTTCAATGTCACGGCGGGTCAGGCGACGGCTATCACCGGCGGTGTCGGTGAGGCGCTCATCGCTACGGCCATGGGGCTCTGCGTGGCGATCGCCGCTCTGACCGTCCATGCGTATTTTACCCAGCGGGTGGAAAACATCGTCACGGACATGGAGCTCTGTTGCTCGCTGGTTGAGGAGCATCGGGCGGAGCTGCTGGCGGCTGCGGAGGATGTCCAGGATGGCAGCTATGTGCTGAAAGGCGGCGCATTATGAGGCTCAGGGATAGACGGGCCGGTTCGCAGCCTGAAGTCATGATCATTCCGATGATTGACATCATGTTTTTCCTGTTGGTGTTTTTCATGATGAGTACACTGTACATGGTCAATCTGAAGACCGTCGATGTCGAGATGCCAAAGGCACAGCATGCAGAGACGCAGATGAATGTGAACTATCTGGTCACGCTGAAGCAGGATGGCTCGTTGTGGCTCGAAGATGAGCCGGTGGCCGAGCAGGATCTGCTGGAGCGGGCCAAGCAGGAATACAAGCGCAATCCGCGCTTTGCCGTTGTGGTACGGGCTGACCAGAATATCGACTATGGTCTGGTGGTCGCCCTGCTGGATAAGCTGCGCGGCGCGGGGATTGCCCGGTTCGGGCTGGCGGCTGAGCCGGGAGGCACCCATGGAGAGTAACAGAAGGCATAAGGCCATAGCCTGGGGCATTTCTGTGGCGGTCCATCTGCTGTTGTTTGCCGTGGTAGCTTTGACGGGCCTGTTTGCCAAGCTGTCGTCAGATCCCGATAAGGTGCTGGATGTCACGCTCTACGAGCTGGAGACGGCAGCAGCCGGCGGCGCTGAGGCTGCGGGAGCTGAAAGCGGTGGAAATGCGGAGCCTGCGGCTGGCGATGCTATGGCCGTCACCGTGGAGGAGGCGGTATTGGATCAGTCCGCTGCCGTGGTACGCGCGGTCGAAGAGAAGGCCGCAGCGAAAGCGGAGAGCACGCAGGCTGCCCGGCAGGAAAGCGGCAGTGGAGAGAAGGGCAAGGAATCCAGCCAGACTGGCAGCGGAATGGCAGGGCAAGAAAAGGGAAGCAAGGAAGGGACTGGGATAGGAGAAGGCCAGGAAACGGGAGCGGGCAGTGGCGACAGGGATGATGCCGCTGCCGGGCGCCCCGCTGTGCCGCCGCAGCTTGTCGCTGGTGCGGCGCCTGCATATCCGGAGGGCCTGCGCCGGCAAGGGATAGAGGGGGCGGTGCGCGTGCGCGTGGTCGTTGGCCGGGACGGCAGTGTGGAAAGCGCGGCGGTGACATCGTCTTCGGGGTACGAGGAGATGGATGCTGCTGCCGTGGCGGCTGCTTACCGCTATCGCTTCGCAGCGGCGCGCAACAGCTATGGCGACCCCGTGCGCTGTGCGGTCGGACAGACCGTGCAATTCCGTTTGGATGGAGCAGGATAATGCGTCCAGCTTGGCGAATTAAACAACAGAAATCGTTGACGATTCCGTTGCCAAGCAGAAGGATAGGACGCCTGCCCCATGAACATAGTGAGGGATAAGAATGAGGACTGTTGTATGTTGGGAAAGGCATATGACAGTCCTTTTTTGTGCAGGCGGCGTCAGCGCAGCTGTTTCCGCTGCTTGAAGACGAGGACTCGTCCGCGCAGCAGGAACTGGACATTTGCTTGCTGGAAGATCTGTCTCTTAAAAGGGGAGCTGCGAGTATGAGAAATTTTTTGGAAAAACTGTTGTATCGGTTCATGCGGAAGAACCGCAGGAACATCCTGGATAAAATGGTACGCATCGTACTGGGAAGCAATCTGGCGGCAGTGCTCATTTTAGGAGGGATCGCACTCTATGGCATGAGCTTTGCGCTCAGGCAGGCACAGGATATGGGGGAGAGCCTGGGGGAGAATTCCTATGAGAACAGTTCGAGACTGCTGATAAGCCAGCGGCAGGAAGAACTGGTACACATTGCCCAGGACAATGCGGCTATCATCAATCACAGGATGCTGGACATTTCCCGGAGTGTGCAGGGCGTGGCCAGGGAGGCTGAAGAAATCGAGCGCTATCCGCAGCGGTTCCTGTCACAGGAGGTGAATATCCCGACGCCTGCCAATTACCGCAGCCTGTATCTTTATCTCCAGTATGGGCCGGAGGTTTCGCCGGAGGCTTATCAGAAGCATATCTCCATGATGGCCAATATCGGGGATCTGCTGGCCCGGACGATAGAGAGCAATGACATGGCCGAATCGGTATTCATCACCGCCAAGGATAACTTCACCTTGTCTGTGGATGCCCCACGGGTGCTGGCCGAGGATAAGTCAGATATCCCCAAGCCGCACTATGATGCAGTCGGCAGCGACTGGTACAAGCGGGCAGCTGGCAAGGATGGTCTGGTTTTTACCCCGGTCAGGCGGTTCATGTTCAACAAGAAGCTGGGGATGTTCTGCTCGGTGCCTTATTATGGGACGGATGGCAGGCTGGCTGGCGTGGCCTGCATGCAGACCTCGCTGGACAATCTGCGCCATATCCTGAAGGAAACCAACCTGCACGATGAGGGCTTCTGCTTCGTGACGGACAACCGGGGATACGTCATCCTGTCTTCCCAGGAGAACGCTGCTGGGAAGGAGCGGGAACTGGAGGTGAATATCCAGAACGACCTCCGGCAGTCGGATAATGCGACGCTGGCGCTGACCATCCGGGAGATGGTGGCCGGAGGGAATGGCGTGCGGCAGACGCAGGTGGATGGCAAGGATTACTACATCGCCTTTGCGCCTATCGAAAGCACGGGCTGGAGCTTTGCGGCTGCCTTTGCCGCTGACGATGTCATCGCTCCGGCGCTGCAGAACAAGGCCGACATTGCCCAGGTCACCAAAGAGAAAACCTCCCTCATGCAGCAGAAGATGTCGCTCATCATATTCCTGATGGTGGTGTTCATCGCTGTCCTGCTGGTGGTGTTCGTTTACAGTGGCAGGAAACTTTCCCGGCAGTTCGTGGCACCTATCCACGAATTGGCAGATGGTGTAAGGGAGATTACCAGTGGCAATCTCAGCAAGAAGGTGGAGATCCGCACAGGGGATGAGATCGAGCATCTGGCAGTCTGTTTCAATGCCATGACCGATGAGCTGCAGACCTATATGAAGAATCTCACCGCAGCCACGGCCGAGAAGGAGCGCATAGCCACGGAACTTTCCGTTGCCAGAGACATCCAGCTGGGCGCCCTGCCGCAGGAATTCCTGCAGGACAAGAAAAGCATCCAGCTTTATGCGGCCATGTTTGCCGCCAAGGAAGTGGGTGGAGATTTCTATGACTTCTATATGTTGGACGAGAATCATCTGGTGCTGGCGATGGCTGATGTATCGGGCAAGGGGGTGCCTGCGGCCCTGTTCATGATGCGGGCTAAGACGACGCTGAAGAATCTGGTGCTTATGGCAAGGGTCCCCGATGATTTCGCCGCGGTCATGACACTGGCCAACCAGGAGCTTTGCCAGGACAATGAGGAAATGATGTTTGTCACCGTCTTCCTGGCCCAGCTGGATCTCACGACGGGTGAGCTCATCTACGTGAATGGTGGCCACAATCCGCCGCTGGTCAGCCATGACGGCCGTTACAGCTATATCCGGGAGGAGCGGGGACAGCCGGCCCTGGGCGCACTGGAAGAGGCAGCTTACGAGGCCCACAGGCTGCGGCTGGCGCCGGGGGAGAAGCTCTTCCTGTATACCGATGGGGTGACGGAAGCCATGGACACGCAGAAGCGCTTCTACTCAGAGGAACGCCTGCAGCAGACGCTGGATCGTATCGGTCGTGAGGCCGATGTGCAGGAGATCCTGACAGCGGTCAGACACGATATAGCTGTCCATGCAGAGGGGGCGGAGCAGTCCGACGATATTACCATGCTGGGGCTGATGTACTGTGGGAAATAAGGGCTGGCAGGCATAGGAAGGCTTTGCCTGTCGACAAGATCTGGATAATAGAGTTATAATGCGGCATCGATCAGCAGCAGGCTGCCCTGGAAGTCCAGCTGAAGGAGCTGGAGGTTGCCAAGGAACGCCTGACCCTGCGTGCCCCGGAGGATGGCAAGATCCTCAAAGTGCTGGCCAAGGAGGGGGAGATGATTTCGCCCTCCACGCCGGTGCTGCTCAGTGGCAACATTGCCAAGGATGCGAAGGTCGCTGTCATCAATCTGGATAACTCGGCGTATTCGCGCGAATTGATAAACCATATCGAGGCTTCGGAGTTCATGAAGGTCACGGCGGTGCTGAACACGCCGCAGGATCCCAAGGAGCTGTTCTATCAGGACAAGGCTGTGGCAGTGGTCTACTTCCCGCCGGGGCTGGAAAAGGCCCGCTATACCGGTGAGGCGGCCAATCTCGGCGTTTTCTATGATAACACCAGTTCTGCGGCTACCAGCAACATCAAGGAGGACCTCAATGAAATCGTAGGGCTGGACAATGCGGTGGCCAACGGTGACGTGGGCAGCAGCAATGACAGTCTGCAGGGGCAGCTCAGTCTGGCATCCCGTAATCTCTTCAATCCCCAGGATTCCAAGGATAACGGCGAAACGCTTGGGTTCCTGCTATTCTTTGGGGCCATGTTCTTTACCTTTGCCACCATCGGCATCAGCTATGTGTTTCCGCTGACCTGGGAATTCCATTTCCAGCGGGATATCATCGCCCGCGGGGCAGGCTTCCTGGATATTTCCCAGACCTTTGGGGCTTTCCTCCTCTATACCCGTGGGTTTTGGCGATAGATTGGAACCATCTGACAGGAAATAATCGTTCTGTGGCGAAGTATAGGCATAGAGAGGTTATGTCGACGGATTGATATGAGGATGGTGTATGCAGATGACAGAGGAAAAGGCGTATATCGATCATGCGGCGGTTACGGTAGCCGATATCCAGTGGAGCTTGGCGTTCTTTGAAGAGGTGCTGGGCATGACCGTGACCCGGCGGCGGGAAAATGATGGCAAATTGCAGCAGGTTTGGCTCGATGGTGGTATTCAGCTCATCGAGGCTCCCGCTACAGTTCCAAGCGGTCAGGCCCATCACTTGGGGATAAGGGTGCGTGACTTTACGGGCACGCTGGCGAAAATGCTGGCTTATGAGGGCGTGCATTCCGTGGAGGGAAAGCCGGAAAAATGGGTGCAGCTGCCTGATGGCTTGCTATTGGAGCTGTTTCCCATTGAGACATAATCCAAAATAATATAAGCAACGAGATGCTCGTCAGGTGGTACAACTTTGACGGGCTTCTTTTTTTACGGCAAGGCAACAAAAAAACAAAAAAAAAAAGAAAAATATCTGCTTTTGCTATTGATTTATCTGTTATTGTGTTGTATTATGAGCATGTAAGCAAAAATAAGACAAAAGAAAACAAACAAAAACAACATGGTTTTCTTTAGGGGAGTTGGCAAAATGGCGAATACGTACTATCTGGCCATTGATATTGGGGCATCTTCCGGGCGGCACATCCTGGGCTGGCTGGAACATGGGAAAATCAGGCTGGAGGAGCTATATCGGTTTGAAAATAAGCTGGTGAAGCGGAATGGCCATCTGTGCTGGGATATCGAGCATCTCTTTGCAGAGGTGGTGGCAGGAATCAAGGAATGTCAGCATCGGGAGAGGATTCCCGCCAGCATCGGCATTGACACTTGGGGCGTTGATTTCGTGCTGTTGGACAAGGAGGGGAAAATCCTTGGGGACACGGTGGCTTACCGCGACAGCCGTACCCAGGGCATGGACGAGGAAGTCCGCCGGGTAATCAGCGATGAGGAACTTTACAGCCGCAACGGCATTCAGAAACAGCTGTTCAATTCCATTTATCAGCTGTTGGCCATTAAGAAGGAAACGCCGGAGCTATTGGATGAAGCAGAAAGCTTCCTGATGATCCCTGAATACCTCAACTACCGGCTGACAGGCATAAAGAAAAACGAGTACACCAACGCCACCACGGGGCAGCTGGTCAATGCTCAGACCCGGGATTGGGATTATGAACTCCTGGAAAAGCTGGGGATTCCTACCAATATATTTGGTGAGCTGAATATGCCTAAGACGGTGGTAGGGAAATTAAGCCTGGAGATAGAGGCAGAAGTTGGTTTCCAAACTGAGGTCGTACTGCCTGCTACTCATGATACGGGGTCGGCGGTAATGGCGGTGCCGTCCATCACGGACGACAGCATTTACTTGAGTTCCGGAACCTGGTCGCTGATGGGCATTGAACGCCTGATTCCTGATTGTACGGAGAAGAGCCGGGCCTACAACTTCACCAATGAAGGGGGTTACCACTACCGCTACCGTTTCTTGAAAAACATCATGGGTATGTGGATGATGCAGTCCCTGCGACGGGAGTTCCGGCACAAATATACCTTCGAAGAGCTCTATCAGCTGGCCTATATTGGCAGGTATTTCACTTCGGTGGTTAATGTCAACGACGAATCCTTCTTAGCACCGGACAATATGATTGAAGCCATTAAGGATTACTGTCGCAAGCATAATCAGGAAGTGCCGGAAACGGAGGGGGAAATCCTTTACTGCGTGTATATGAGTCTGGCTCGCTGTTATGCGCAGACGGTGGCAGAAATTGAAGAGGTCACGGGAAAAAAATATGATTGTATTCATGTGGTGGGGGGCGGTTGCCAGGATAAGTTCCTCAATGCTCTGTTGGCCACAGAAACGGGCAAGGAAGTTTTCGCTGGGCCTGTTGAAGCTACGGCTATCGGGAACTTGTTGGCTCAGATGCTTAGAGATGAATGTTTTGCCGATTTGCGTGAGGCACGGCAGGTAGTAGCCAAGTCCTTTGCCATGGAAAAAGTGGAAGGCAAATTGGTATTTTGATAAATGGAGGCGTAATCATGTCCAGATTTGAAGAAGCGGCAAAAAAATATGCCACCTTAGGCATTGATGTGGAAAAAGTACTGGCAAAGCTGAAAGATGTCAGTATTTCACTGCATTGCTGGCAGGGGGATGATGTGCGGGGCTTTGATACGGACCCCAATAAACCCCTAACCGGCGGCATTCAGACCACGGGAAATTACCCGGGCAGAGCCCGTAATCCTGAGGAACTGATGGCGGATATCGATGAGGTGATTTCCCTGGTGCCGGGGAAGCCAAAGATGAACCTCCATGCCAATTATGCGATTTTTGACAAGGACGAATGGGTAGATAGGGACAAGCTGGAGCCTAAGCACTTTGCCAAATGGGTGGAGTTCTGCAAGGAGCGTGGACTGGGCTGCGATTTTAACCCCACATTCTTTTCTCATCCCAAGTGTGACCCGCTGACCTTGTCTTCGCCCAATGAGGAAACCCGCAAGTTCTGGATTGATCATGGCAAGGCCTCGATCCGCATCAGCTCTTATCTGGCCAAAGAACTGGGTCAGCCCTGCGTCATGAACATTTGGACAGGGGATGGCTTCAAAGACATTCCCGGTGACCGCCTTGGCCCTCGGAAACGCTATAAGGAAAGTATCGATGCCATTTTAGCCGAGCCATTTGACTTCAAGCAGGTCAAGCCTTGTGTAGAAAGCAAGGTCTTTGGCATCGGCGTGGAATCCTATACGGCAGGCAGCGGAGAATTTGCCCTGACCTATGCCGCCATGAACAAGGATAAGTGCATCCCGCTGATGGATAACGGCCATTACCATCCCACGGAAGTGGTCAGCGATAAGATTCCCGCACTTCTCACCTTCTTTGATGAGATTGCCCTCCATGTGACCCGCCCGGTACGTTGGGACAGCGACCATGTGGTGCTCTTCGATGATGAAACCAAGGAAATCGCCCGGGAAATCGTCCGCTGCGGCGGCCTGGGTGGCCGGGTGAAGATGGCTCTGGATTACTTTGACGCTTCCATCAACCGTGTTTCGGCCTGGACTGTGGGCTACCGCAACTTCCAGAAGGCTCTGCTCTTTGCCATGCTGCAGCCGGTGGAGGAACTCAAAGCCTTGCAGGATACGGGTAATTTCACCAAGTTGATGGTGGTGCAGGAAGAACTGAAGACCCTGCCCTTCGGGGATGTGTGGGCGGAGTACTGCAGCCGCAGTGATGCTCCCCAGGATGGGGAATGGTTCGCCAAAGTTGAAGCATATGAAGAAAATGTACTGGCTAAACGCCGGTAAGAAGGAAGGTTTATTTATGGATATCAAACAGGCGAAATTTATGGAGGGCTTTATCCGACTAACGTCGGATGCTTTTAAAAAGGGGTGGCACGAACGCAACGGGGGAAATTTGACCTACCGTGTGGCTGAGGTTGAGGTGGAGGCCGTGAAGGACAGCCTGCACGAAGTAACGGAATGGCTGCCTATTGGCAATAAGGTACCGGGGCTTGCCGGGGAATATTTCTTGGTTACTGGTAGCGGCAAGTACATGCGCAATGTGGAGCTGGCTCCCGAAGATAATGCAGCCCTGATTAAGATTGACGACAAGGGGGAAAACTACGGAATTGTCTGGGGGCTGGAGAGTGGCGGCCGTCCCACCAGCGAACTGCCCACGCATCTGGCCAATCATGAGCTCAAAAAGAAGATGACGGGGGGACGCAATCGCATTATCTACCACGCCCATCCCACCAATCTTATTGCGCTGACTTTTGTTTTGCCCTTAAACGACAAGGATTTTACCCGGGAACTCTGGGAGATGGCAACGGAAGACCCCGTGATTTTCCCTGAAGGGGTAGGTGTCGTTCATTGGATGGTGCCAGGTGGCAAAGCCATTGCTGATGTGACCACCAAGCTTATGGAAAAATATCGGGTGGTGGTCTGGGCTCATCATGGACTCTTTGTTTGTGGCGATGATTTTGATGAAGCTTTCGGCCTTATGGATACGGTGGAGAAGGCCTCGGAAATCTGTGTCAAAGTTCGCTCCATGGGCGGTAAACGCCAAACCATCACCAAGGAAAATTTCCTGGACTTGGCTGAGGATTTTAACATCAATTTGAACAAAGACCTGATAGATTGATTTTATGTATAGGCGGGCGGAAGCCCTACGGGCTTCCACGGCTTATACTGGAAATTATCACAATATTTATTTCTTTAACAAGTTTAAGAAGAGAGTGAAAGGAAAGGTAAGATGTTTAACGTAAAACTCGATTACAACATGTCTGCCTGGAAAAAGACCTTGATTGCAGGTCTTATCAGCTACATTGATGCAGGTTCAATTGTGGCTGGAGCTTCAGGTCTCACCATGTGGCAGGACTATCTGGGCATGAGCAGTGTTCAGATGGGGCTCCTGGCGGCATTGTCCTCCAACACCGGTGGTGCAGCTATCGGTGCTCTTATCGGTGGTAAAATCTGTGATAAGTATGGCCGCAAGTTCGTGTACAACTGGGCGTTGCTCATCTATATGATTGGTGTGGCAATCATCTGTCTGGCAACGAATTATCCGATGTTCCTGTTGGGGTACGTTATCGTAGGTTTGATGGTTGGTGCTGATGTGGTTGCTTCCTGGACATTTATTGCGGAAGAAGCACCATCGAGGAATCGAGCGAAACACTGCGGCTCGGCCCAGATTGCGTGGATGCTTGGCCCTGTGGTAGTGTTTGCTGCATCCATTCCCATGAATGAGATGTTTGGCCTGTTGGGCAACAGGATTATCTTCGCTCACCTTATCGTGGTGGCTGCCTGGATCTGGTATCAGCGTCTGAAGATGCCGGAATCCACGGAATGGACTGCGGCTAAAAAGCTGGAGGCTGAATTGGCTGCCAAGGGCATTCAGCAGAAGAAAGTCCGCTATGCCGATATCCTGCGTGGTACTAGCTTCAAGACAGTGGCACTGTGCGTCTGCGTTTATGCATTCTGGAATCTGGCTGCCAGCACCAATGGATTCTTCATGCCTTATGTGTATGAGCATGTAGGCAATCTTAGCAACTCCATGGCTTTGGGGATGACAGCGTTGAACTTTGCCGTATGTATTCTCACCACGATTATCTTCATGTACACGGCAGATAGATTTAATCGTCGCAAGGTCTACGCGATTTTCTCCGGCCTGGGTGTCATCAGCTGGTTCGTCTGGGCACTGCCCGGTGAAATGCTCCAGACCTGGATGCTGTTCTTCTTTACCATTGTATGGGGCTTCTCCATGCAGCAGCAGTTCTATCAGCTTTGGAGCTCCGAACTCTTTCCCGTGCGTTACCGCGCTACGGCGCAGGGCTTTACCTTCTTCGTTACGAGATTTTCCGCAGCCATTTGGGGCTTTGCGGTTCCCCTGATTATGGAGGCACTGGGCTTCCAGATTGCTGCAATGCTCATGATTGGCTTCTGTGTGATCAGCTGGTTGGCTGGTACCCTTTGGGGCGGCGATGATCGGGGCAAGACTTTGGACGAAATCACCCGTGACCGTTACGGCGATGAGATTGACGCAAACGGCTGGCTGGTTGACGATACCAGCCCGGAACATGCTATGGTTCATAAATAATGGGAGATGGCAAATATGGAACGCTTTGCCTGGAAGGCAACAGTTAAAGAGGGGAAACTTGCCGAGTATAAGAAACGCCACGACAACATCTGGCCAGAACTCAAGCAGGTGCTCAAAGATGCTGGCATTGGCAACTATACCATCTGGAATGTAGGCAACGAACTCTTTGGCTACTTCGAATGTGATAAGGGGGTGGCCTATGCTGAACAGCATCAGGCGGCCAGCTCGGTGGTGGACAAATGGAATGAATACATGAAGGATGTCATGGTCATGGAAATGGACCCGGAAACGGGAGCCCAGCCGAAAATGCAGCAGGTATTCTTCCTGGCGTAAACAAAGAAAAATCCCTGAGATGCGAAATTGCATCTTAGGGATTTCTTTGTTCAGGTTAACAGATGAGTTCGACCTGTGCCTGGGTCAGAGCCTTTTGCCAGTGTTTTTCAGGAGCGGTGTTGGTAACGATGGTATCGATATCGGCAAGGCTGCAGGTTTGGACGAAGGCGGTTTTGTCGAATTTTGACTGGTCAACAAGGAGCAGGGATTTCTTCGCCTGGGCCAGCATGACCTGCTTGACGGCGGATTCTTCCTCGTTGGATTCCATCACGCCACGTTTGGAATCAAGTCCCTTGCAGCTGATGAGGACTACGTCGGCATAGTAGCGCTGCAGGGCATTGCAGGTAGCCGTGCCGGTCAGAGCCATGGAATTGGCCCGCAGAGTGCCGCCCGTGGAGATAATGCGGAAGGGGGAGGCGGAAAAATCGTAGGCCAGACGGATGGAGTTGGTTATAATGGTAATATTGCGGCGTTCCTTCAGATGATGCAGCAAGGTCAGGCAGGTGGTACTGGAGTCCACCATAATGGTATCGCCGTCATTTATCAGTTCCTGGGCTTTCTGAGCGATGGCTTCCTTGCTTTCGCTGTTGATGGTGCTGCGCTTCATAAAGGAAATATCCTCGCTGGTCTGCTGCTCGTTAAGGATGGCACCCCCATAGCTTCTACGCAGGAGGTTTTCATTTTCCAGCTTTTCCAAATCGCGGCGGATGGTTTCTTCTGTTACCTTAAAGAGCCGGCTGAGTTCGGAAACGTATACTTTCTTATCTTGTTTTATCTTGTCAACGATTCGCTGTCGTCGTTCAATACCAAGCATAAAATCACTCCTATAATAAAGATTTATACCTATATTATAACGAATAACAGAATGGTATGCAAGGAAACGGAATAAAAACAACATAAAAACAGATTAGCGTTTTTTTACGCTTCCGTGACGCAGGTGGTGTTCATTATAGCCGATTAGTGGTATCCTATCGTTAGGAGTTGACATGTCAAAAATGAGGGGCATGAGATCAGCATTGAGGATGAGTGGTTAATGATACGGACAGACGAGTGGCATGACCTGACAGCAGGAGAATTGCCGAAGCTGATGCTGGATAAGCTGGAGTCCTTTGGCTTCACCCATGATGGCAGTACATATAGCTACCGTGAAGATTTACTGGCAGGCAGTTTTCGGCTGTATGTCAGGGTGCAAGAAAATGGAGCGATAGCAACATTGCTGCTGGATACAGAGTCAGAGGAGCCCTATGTGCTGCATCTGGTGGAAAATGCCCAGGGAGCCTTTGTGGGAGAGGTTAGAACCGCTTATCAGGCGGTGCTTAACCGCATAGGTGAGGCTTGCGGAGAGCATGGCAGTTTCCATGGGTCTTATGTAGAGGAACTACTGCGTTATGTGCAGAATACCTATGGAGATGAAATCGAATATCCCTGGAAGGATGATATGGATGCGGCGGTCATTCGCTCCCATCTGACCAGGAAATGGTATGCGGTCTTTATGAAGGTTCATCCCAGCAAGATTGGCCTTGGCGGCAGTCAGCCCATCCGCATTATGAATCTCCACGGCACGGCAGAGCAGGTGGCCGTCCTGGTGGATGGGGAGCGGTATTTTCCCGGCTGGCATATGA
This sequence comes from Selenomonas sp. GACV-9, assembly GCA_900116485.1. Taxonomy (GTDB): domain Bacteria; phylum Bacillota; class Negativicutes; order Selenomonadales; family Selenomonadaceae; genus Selenomonas_A; species Selenomonas_A ruminantium_G. The sequence goes on along the minus strand of FPAX01000001.1, from coordinate 505,142 downwards.
ACCGAAAATACTGGTATACAGTGTGCCTTGATGGAAGTATACCCATGTTTGAGCTTCAGCGAAGAATCGACGAGAGTTTCGAATTGTCCCGGCCAAAGAAACGGCGTTGATGGATATTACAAAGAATAATGGAGAGGGAACATGCAGATATTATACGTACATGGCAGAGCTGGAAGCGCGAGGGATAATCTATACCGAATTTGGGGAGGATTTGTCCTGGGAATATCTGAGCTACGTCAGGAGCCATCCTATCAAATGGAATGTGCCGACGCAAATTCTGTATGGCGAAAAGGACCAGCTGACGTCATTGGCAACGATGCAGGACTTCGCTGAAAAGCATCAGGCAGGGCTGACTGTTATGGAAAATGGTGAGCACTGGTTCCATACGGAAGAACAGATGAAATTCTTGGACGATTGGATGAAAACTGATTGGAATATTATACAGGAGGAATGATGAAAACTGAGATTTTGCCACAGGAAAGCCCTCGTGCGGAGGCCTTTTCCTTATGGATGACGTCGCCCATGCCAATGGTAACATTAGTTAAGACGCTAAATGTTAGTCGCTTGTTGAAGCTGAGCAAGAAGAGTGGCATAAAATTCACAGCATTAATGTGTTGGTGCATTGGCAGGGCTGCCAGCAAAATAGAAGAATTTTACTTATTGCCAGAAGATGGAAAACTATATCGGTTCGACAAAATGGGGATAAATGTTATTGTGGCCAACAAACAAGGCGGGATTAGCTCTTGCGACATTCCCTTTTCTGCTGATTTGGAGCAATTCAATCGGGACTACTTGACATTAACGGAAAAGGCGGCGCAGGAATGCAAAAGCAGTTTCCTTGAAGACTGCATGATTATCGGTACATCAGCCATGATACAGACAGAACTGGACTGTATTGTGAATCAGTATACGGAAAAATTCTCAAATCCAATGGTTATGTGGGGGAAATATCGTAAAGGCTTTTTCAAAACCGTTTTACCGGTATCCTTTCAGTTTCATCATGTGCAAATGGATGGAGGCCATGCGGCAAAATTTTTAGACCAGTTACAGATGGAAATTCAATATTGTGGTAGAGAAAGTTGAGCTGGATTGATGCAATATCATAATATAAAACAGGCGAAATTTTTGGCTAGACCCAATCGCTTCGTGGCCAAGGTTCAGGTGGATGGCAGCGAGGAAACGGTTCACGTAAAGAACACGGGCCGCTGCCGGGAACTGCTTCTGCCCGGTGTTAACGTAATCTTATCCGAGGCCGATAATCCCAACCGCAAGACACGCTATGATTTGATTGCGGTGGAAAAGGAAGAGCTGGGCCTCGTAAATATCGACAGTCAGGCACCCAACAAAATCGTGCAGGAATGGCTGGCAGGGCAGAACTTTGACCATATCAAGTCAGAGTATAAATACGGGGATTCCCGCATAGATTTCTATATGGAGCGGCAGGGGCAGAAATACCTGCTGGAGGTTAAGGGCTGTACCTTAGAAATCGATGGTGTGGGCTATTTTCCGGACGCGCCCACCGAGCGGGGCGTAAAGCATATCCATGAATTAATCAAAGCTAGGCAGGAAGGTTATCGGTGCGGCTTGGCTTTTGTCATTCAGATGCCTAGGGTAAAAGAAGTACGGCCAAATATGGAGACTCATCCAGCCTTCGGTGAGGCATTGGAAAAGGCCAAGGCGGCAGGCGTTAAAATCCTTATGCTGGGCTGTGAGGTTCACCCGGATTCGCTGACCATTGATGCTGGGCGCATAAGTGACAAGTGGGGAGCATGATCATGGGTACTGCAAGGAGAATAATCTTGCGGAAGTAGTGATTCGTCTATAATTTACCTCGTATTATGTACTATGTCAGAAAGACATGGTGGTCTATTATAGGAGATCCCCTTGTCAATGTGCAGACGATTTTGGGCATCCGTTTGGTAAAAACGCAGTATAATCAAGGACAAAGAGAAATTTTATTGCGTATAAGGGGGCTGCGTTATTAACAGGAGCAGGCTGAAATTGGAAAATGACGATATTGGTTGATGCAGCTGCTTGCCAATTAGAATTATTCGCAGATAGAATAGAAATATCGATTTGAGTGCAAGGAATGGATCCTTGGTTAAAAATAGGAGGAGATAAAATGAAAGAATTGATTTGCAAGCCGATTGGTTACATACAGTCCCCTTATCAGACGCGGGAAAAAACACCGAAAAGTGGGGATGAGTATCCTGACCAGGAAGCTGTGATGGAAATCTCGGAGGAATATGCTGAGGCTATGGCTGATATGGAAGCCAGCAAGAAATATGAGGTGTTGTTTTGGTTTGATAAAGTCCCTGACGTGAAGCTTAAAGTGCCGTTTCGGGGCGTTGGGCCTATGATGGGGATTTTTTCTACCCATGCGCCATACCGGCCGAATCCCATTGGAGCTTCTGTCGTAACCGTAACGAAAATCGAGGGGCAGCGTATATATTTTACTGGTGTTGACATGATGGATGGTACCCCTGTATTCGATATAAAACCGTTTGATTTTTAAGCGGGGAAGTGTATGCCATGGCTAATATATTTGTGGCGGTATAATGCCCGAAGAAAAAAGCGTGTTTTACAGGAATTAAATCGGAAAAATTGCAGAAGGGGAAAACTGGTTGTTGATAAGGCAGTCAGGTTTTTGTATCTTGGCGTAGTGTCTTCGATGCCTATAAAAAAGGTTTTGTGAGGGAGGATATGCTTATGCTGGCAGATTATCATGTGCATACGGAGTTCAGTGATGATTCCCGTGAACCGATGGAGGAGCAGGCAAAACGGGCGGTTTCTCTGGGCTTGCAGGAAATGTGCTTTACCGATCACGTGGATTATGGCATCAAGAAGGACTGGGATGAGGGTGGTATCGAGTACCGCGGCGGCGATGGCATAGGTCTGGCGGCAGAGGAACTGCAGCCCTTGGCCAATGTGGATTATCCTCAATACTTTGCGAAATTCAGCTGGGTCAAGACTGACTTTGCGGAAGAGATTGACTTGCGTTGTGGTTTAGAATTCGGCGTGCAGGTCGGCACAATTCCCAAGTATGAGGCTTTGTTTGCGAAATACGCGGATAAGCTGGACTTTGTGCTGCTCTCCATCCATCAGGTGGAGAACAAGGAATTCTGGAACCAGGAATTCCAGCAGGGCCGCAGCCAGCAGGAGTACAACGAGCGGTACTATCAGGAAATGTATGACGTGATGAAGAACTTCAAGCATTACGCGGTGCTGGCACACTTGAACCTTATCAGCCGGTATGACAAGCAGGGGAAATATTTCTTTGCGGCAGTCCGGGATATGGTGGCGGAAATCCTGAAGCTTGCCATCGCAGATGGCAAGGGCATTGAGCTCAACACTTCCTCCTGGCATTATGGCCTTGATGATACCATGCCTGACCGGGATATCCTGCGGCTCTACAAGGATTTGGGAGGGAAAATCATCACGATTGGCTCTGATGCCCATTCCACAAAGTATCTGGCTGATCATATGGAAGATGCCCGGTCCATCCTGCGGGATGAGATTGGCATGAAGGAAATCTATACATTCAAGAAAATGGAGCCTGTGGGGCATAAATTGTTGTGAAAATGGAGTTGATGGTGTGAGCAAGATTATCTTTATTGACGTGGATGGTACGCTGGTGGATTATGACAATGCCTTGCCGGAATCGGCAGTGGCGGCTATCCGCCAGGCCAGGGCAAATGGGCATAAGGTATATATCAGCACGGGCCGCAGCCGGGCCGAGGTCTATCAGGAAATCTGGGACATCGGCCTTGACGGCATGATTGGCGGCAACGGCAGCTATGTGGAGGACGACGGGCAGGTGGTCATGCACCAGCTGCTCACGGCAGAGCAGAGCCGCCGCATCGTGGACTGGCTCCATGAGCGCCAGCTGGAATTTTATCTCGAAAGCAACAACGGTCTCTTTGCCAGTGAGAACTTCGAGACCCGGGGCGAGCCTGTCATGCAGGAATATTCGGCCCGCAAGGGACAGGACAATGCCGCCAGGATGACCGTGCGGCAGGCTTTCCCCGAAATGATTTTCGGCGGGGAGCTTTACCGGGACGATCTGAACAAGGTCAGCTTCATCCTCGAAAGCTATGAGGACTTCCTGGCAGCCAAGGAGGCCTTCCCGGATCTGCAGGCAGGCACCTGGGGCGGCGTCGGGGAAACGGCTCTGTTCGGGGACTTGGGCGTCAAGGGCATCACCAAGGCCCATGCGATTGATGAGCTGCTGAAACACATTGGTGGCAGGATTGAGGATACCATCGCTTTTGGCGACGCCAAGATTGATATTCCGATGTTTGAATACTGTGCCGTGGGTGTGGCCATGGGCAATGGCGGCGAGGAAATCAAGGCGATGGCAGATTTCGTGACAGATGCCGTGGCCGAGGATGGACTCTTCCATGCGTTTCAGCGGCTGGGGTTGATTTGATACAGGCAACGTGGTAACATAGGAGCATAAGAACATAAAAAGGTGCCTGCTGCCACCGGGGAGCAGGAAAGACGCTATATCTTTATCGTTAGGTCAGCGAAGATAAAGATATGGCGTCTTTTGCATAGTAGAAGGGAGATATGACGATGTTCAGGCAAATGAGACGTTTCAAGCAGCAGATTACCAACGAGGAATGCCGCGAGGTATTGAAGGATACCAAGCGAGGCGTGCTTTCCTTGCTGGGGGAGGATGGCTATCCCTATGGAGTGCCTATCAATCATTGGTACTGCGTAGAAGATGGCAAGCTATATTTCCATGGAGCCAAGACGGGCCATAAGCTTGAGGCCATCAAGAAGTGTGACAAGGCCAGCTTCTGTGCCTACGATGAGGGCTACCGCAAAGAAGGGGAATGGGCCCTCAATATCAAGAGTGTCATCGTTTTTGGCCGCATCAGCCTGGTGTCGGATGAAGCCTTGTCTCGCAAGATATGCACCCATCTGGTAGGCAAATTCACCGATGATGAAGAATATCTGCAAAAAGAATTAAAAAATGCCCTGTCGCGGGTGCAATGTTTGGAAATGAGCATTGAGCATATGACGGGCAAACTAGTGAATGAGGCGTAAGTCACCCCAGGCAAATGTTGCCCAACGGTCATTTACTTTCGGGAGGAGCAGCGCGAATAGTTTTCCGCGCAGACTATATTTTTTCATTTCTTCGTTGAAACTATGTTCCGAAAGCAAGCGGATTCCGTCGGTCAATGCTACAATTTCCTGGGCGGAGTCGGTACCAGAACGGAAATGTGCATTGGTGTTTTTGACCGTATCATGGTGTTTTTCATTGCGTATCATCAGTTTGCTGTTTTGCTCGGCAATTAAGATGCCACGAGGAAAATTATCTTTCAGGATGTTGAGCAATGTGCGGATCTGCTCCAATGTGAAGTACATAAACAGTCCTTCTGCAAGGAAAACCGGCGGAGCTTGTCTGCCCGCAAGCATTTTTTTACTTCGTTGCACCAGGTATCTTCCAGTACGTTGCCAGGCAGCATTGTCACGCGATCCTGTTCAGGAAAGGCTTTGCGCCGTGCGGCGATGGAGTCAGGCAGATCCAGGTCAAACCACCAGATTTTGCCGTTATCCATTCGGGAAAAGCGGTTGTCAAAACCGGCACCGATATTTACGACTACGGTGTCTGGTGCCTGGGCGATAATTTCTTTTAACTGGCGGTCCAGCATGATGGTTCGGGCTACCACACCTTCATGGGATAGAAATTTATCGTAGGGTTTTGTGTCAATATCCAACGCGTTGATGATTTCTACAGCTTTTGGGTCTATGATGCGCGCATTGGGGCGCAGGGTCTCATTGGCCTTGATGACAAGGGGAATGAGAGCTGTGGTCTGAACATCACCTAATTTAAGTTCCATGATTGCCTCCAATCCTTATACTTATGTTTGTTCTTGAGGAATAATATAGCACTAATGAGAATGAAAATCAATTAATATATTTAGTGGCAAAAAAGGAACGATAATGCTATTATAGGCTTGTTGTAGAAATCAATTTGGAGGTTTATTTCTTTGGCATAACCGTAGCAGGTGCCTGTGCGCTGATGGGGTGGAAACGGCTTTGCTTTGCGCACCGCTACCTGTGACAAGAGGCGATGATGATACATGGATTATAGGGTAGAATACAGGAAAAGTAGCTTGCCTATGGCCGAGTTCAGGAAGAGGTACCAGGACAGGGATAAGTATATTGCGTACTGCAGGGAGTGTCCAAACTATGATACAGTGTGGTCGTGTCCGCCATTGCATTTTGATGCGGACGCGTATTTGGCAAAGTATCAATGGATCCATGTGATAGGCTGCAAGGTTATATTGGACAGGCATATCATAGAAGCGGCAGATACGGCAAAGAACATCAAATCCGTAGGGGGGCAAATCGTAACTGCGGTCAAATTGGACATGGAGCAGCGGATGCGGAAGATGGAAGAGGCTGTGCCGGGAAGTATATCGCTTTCTTCTGGGGGCTGTAATATGTGTCCTGAATGTACCAGGAAAGAGGGCAGACCATGCAGATATCCTGACAAGATGCGGTACTCGCTGGATGCCTTTGGCTTTGATTTGAGTGCCATCGCCAAAGATATGCTGGGGATGGAGATTCAGTGGTGCAAGGATCGGTTGCCGGATTATTTCACGTTGGTACATGGATGGTTGACCGTGGAGGAGACGGATATCTATGGCATATTCTGCCGGCCGCTTGACATGTTCATGAGCGAGGTGGACCACGCGAAATATCCGAAGGCAGAGCAGAAATACCGGTTTGAACGCGAGGGATTGAACGGTAAAGGAACCTCGGCGGTTGGGAATTGAGACCGAGCCAATCTGTACTGATGATTTTACCGGGGAGAAAATGATCTTTTTTTATAATTTAAGTTTTTCTGAGCACTTGAGAATTTCATCGTAATGAGAAATTTTGTAGTCTAATATTTGGAGAAAGTCACAGGTCCTGAGGATATCAAAGGGTTCTCGGCGGAGCAGCGCAGGGTGCTGGCTCGCGAAATGCGGGATGCCATGCTGAAAAGAGCCAGTATCCATGGCGGCCATTTCGGCCCGGATTTCGGTATTGTGGAGGCCACGATTGCCTTGCATACGGTGTTTGATTCACCGAAGGATAAGTTTGTCTTTGATATTTCTCATCAGGCCTATCCCCATAAGATGCTGACGGGCCGTAAGGATGCTTACCTCTATGAAGACCATTATGATGATGTGTCTGGCTATACCAATCCCGAGGAAAGCGCGCACGATATGTTCAATGTGGGGCATACTTCCACTTCCATCAGTCTGGCAACGGGCTTGGCCAAGGCTCGTGATTTGAAGGGCGACAAGGAAAACATCATCGCCATTATCGGCGATGGTTCCATGAGCGGCGGTGAGGCTTTGGAAGGGCTCGATACTGCGGGAGAGATGAAGTCCAACCTCATTATCCTCTTCAATGACAATGACCAGAGCATTGCCGAGGTGCATGGCGGTATGTATAAGGGCTTCAAGGAGCTGAGGGATACCAATGGCCAGTCGGAACGCAATCTGTTCAAGGCTATGGGGCTTGATTATCGCTTCGTGGCCGATGGCAATGATGCCGAGGCGATGATTGCGGCTCTGGAGGAAGTCAAGGATATCGATCATCCTGTGGTGCTGCATATCGTCACCAAAAAAGGAAAAGGCTATAAGTTTGCCGAAGAGAATAAGGAAGAGTGGCACTGGCATATGCCCTTTGATATCGAGACCGGTGAAGTGACACAGCCGTTGATTGACCCTTATGCGGAGCAAACGGCGGAGACCTTCCTGCGGCTGGCCAAGGAGGATAAGAAATTCATCGCCATCTCGGCCGCTACGCCTGCCAGCATGGGGCTTACCCAGGCACGCCGTGAGGAGCTGGGTGAGCATTACATCGATGTGGGTATTGCCGAGGAGCAGGCGGTGGCTATGGCATCCGGTCTGGCGAAAAATGGTGCCCATCCGGTCTTTGGGGATTATTCCTCGTTCTTCCAGCGTACCTATGATCAGCTGGCACAGGATGTATGCGTCAATAATAGTCCCGCGACGTTTTTGGTATTCTGGGCCTCTATGTACGGCATGAATGATGTAACCCATCTGGGCTTCTACGATATCCCCATGATGAGCAATATCCCCAATCTTGTTTATCTGGCACCCACTTCGCCGGAGGAATATCAGGCCATGCTGGACTGGTCGGTGGCGCAGGAAAAATACCCGGTAGCCATCCGGGTGCCCCATATGATGGTGGGGAGCTCCAACCGTCCTGTCCGCAAGAGCTATGACGAGCTGAACAAGTACGAGGTGGTCCGCCAGGGCAGCCAGGTGGCTCTTATCGGTCTGGGCAGTTTCTGCAATCTGGCGGAAGGAGCGGCAGCCAAGCTCAAAGAACAGGGCATTGAGGCTACGGTAATCAATCCGCTCTTTATCACGGGGCTGGATGAGGAACTGCTGGAAAGCCTGAAGGAAAACCACGATATGGTGGTGACGCTGGAAGATGGCGTGCTGGAAGGCGGCTTCGGCGAGAAGATTGCCCGCTTCTATGGTGCTGACAGGATGAAGGTGCTGAACTTCGGCCTGCTCAAGAAATTCTATGACCGCTATGATTACGGTAAGCTGGCGCAGGAACATCATCTGACTGCTGAACAGATTGCCGAGGATATCATAAAGACTTTATAAGTGTAGAAGGATCCATTATGAGCAAAGCATTAGTCGCGTATTTTTCTGCCAGCGGTGTGACGGCCAAGGTTGCCAGCAAGCTGGCCGAGGCCGCAGGGGCAGATCTTTTCGAGATCAAGCCGGAGGTGCCCTACACAAAAGAAGACCTGAACTGGCAGGACAAGAACTCCCGCAGCAGCGTGGAGATGCGGGATACTGCCTCCCGTCCGGCGGTGACGGGCAAGGTGGAGAACATGGGAGATTATGATGTGATTTTCCTGGGCTTCCCCATCTGGTGGTATGTAGCTCCTCACATCACCAACAGCTTTCTGGAAGAATATGACATGTCAGGCAAGAAGATTATCCTCTTTGCAACTTCCGGTGGCAGCGGCTTCGGCAAAAGTGTCGCAGGCCTTCAGGATAGCTGCCCAGGGGCGACAGTCATGGAAGGAAAAATTTTGAACGGCGGTCCTTCAATCGATGCGTTGAAAGAATGGGTGGAAAGTCTGACGCTTTGATTTATAATGGGGAAAAAGATGAACCGCAGAACATTTATTATGGGAGGTATCGGTGCTGTGGGCATGCTGTCTGCCGGCGGCTGGCTCTTTACCAGGCGGCCGGAGTTCGGCCGCCTGCCCCAAGGGCAAAGGCTGGCCCGCGTGCAGGCCTCGCCCCATTATAAAAACGGCCAGTTCCAAAATCTGGTGCCGGTGCAGGTGATGAATGAGGAGAGCGGGGAGAACCGCTTCGCGGCTATGGCGAAATTCCTCTTTGGGGATAAATCCGAGCTATCTCTCCAGGAACCCATGCTATCCCAAAAGACAGATCTGAAGGCTTTGGACAAAGACAAGGATGCTGTGGTGTGGCTGGGGCATTCCAGCTTCTTTTTGCAGCTGGGAGGACAGCGGATTCTGATTGACCCGGTATTCAGCGACTATGCTTCGCCGGTGTTTTTCATCAACAAGGCCTTTCCGGGCAGCAATATCTATACGGCAGCGGATATGCCGGGGATTGATGTGCTGGCCATCTCCCATGACCATTGGGATCACTTGGACTATCCCACGGTGATGGCGCTGAAGCCCAAAATCAAGAATATTGTCTGTCCGCTGGGCGTGGGGGAATATTTCGAGCAATGGGGATTTGACCTCTCAATTATCCATGAGGAAGATTGGGATACGGAAATCAGATTGGCGGATGATTTTTCCGTCCATATCCTGCCCTCCCAGCATTTTTCGGGGCGTTTTCTGAGGCGCAATCCGACGTTGTGGTGCGGTATGGCCTTTGTGACGCCTGTGCGCAAGGTCTACTACACCGGCGATGGCGGCTATGGGGAACATTTCAAGGCCATTGGGCAAAAGTTTGGCGGCTTTGACCTGATGCTGGGGGAAAACGGCCAGTACAACATGGCCTGGCACGCCATCCATATGCTGCCTGAGGAAACGGCCCAAGCAGCGGTGGATGTGGGGGCCAAGCTGCTCCTGCCTGCCCACGGCGGCAAGTTTGCCCTTTCCCGTCACCCTTGGCAGGAGCCTTATCGCAGGCTGACTGAAGCCAGTCAGGATAAGGACTATAAGCTGCTGACCCCGGCAATCGGGGAGCTGGTCCATATAGATAGTAAACAGAGGCGGCCCTTTGACGCTTGGTGGGAAAAGATGGCGTGAAGAATATTTAGACCAATGAGGAGATAGATTTTGAGTTTAATCACAATATACCCTGATTGTACCCCAGCTTTTTGACCGCATCTATCAATACATTCTTTATCGGGCGTTGGAGCATGTGCCGTAGTATGGCTGGGGCACGGTGCTCTCCTATGTACAGCTCAATACGGATTTTATCTATTTGCACTATCAGTTGACCGGTCAACTTGACGAGTCAATTCGCCGTTGGTCCGAGCAGATTGAGTATAGTACCGAGAATGTCAGAATGCTGCTGGAACTGTTGGCGTGATAAGAGGAGAATATTGATGGGAAATATAGGCTTCGCGTTGTAAATTCTGGATAATTTGCTAAAATATTAATGATAGTTTGGATACTGGATGACATCATGCAGCAAAGAAGATGATTTTATGGACAAGAAGCAACGCACAGAAGAAGATATTAAGCGGCTCTATATTACTCCTGCCCTTGAGGCCAAATGGGAGCAAGAGCATATCTTCATGGAAAAGCAGATAACGGATGGTCGTATCAATATCAAGGGCAATATGGCAGTGCGGGAAAAGCCCAAGCGTGCGGATTATGTACTCTACTATAAGGGAAATTATCCCCTGGCAATCGTGGAAGCCAAGGATAACAGCCGCTTGCCTTCCTATGGCTTGCAGCAAGCCAAGGAATACGCCCGGATGATGGACATAAAATTTGCCTACAGTTCCAACGGCGATTCCTTTGCAGAGTTTGACTTTCTCACAGGCAAGGAACGCAGTCTGGCTTTGGAGGATTTCCCCTCAGAAAAAGAACTCATGGAAAGATTCACCCGAGAGGGGAATCTCACGACAGAAGAAGTAAAAATCATCAATCAGCCCTTCTATACTGGCAAGAACTCCCCCCGCTACTATCAGCAGGTGGCAGTTGACCGCACACTGGATGCTATTGCCAAAGGACAAAAACGGCTGCTTTTGGTAATGGCCACTGGTACTGGCAAGACTTATACAGCCTTTCAGATTGTCTACCGCTTGCTAAAAGCCAAGCTCAAGAAGAAAATCCTCTATCTGGCTGACCGCAATATCTTGGTAGATCAGTCTATCCTGCAGGATTTCAGCCCGCTGGCCAAGGTCATTCACAAAGTGGACTTTAGCCGTGACAACCCCAACCAGATTTCGGCTTACGAGGTTTATTTTGCCCTTTACCAGCAGATGGTAGGCAATGATGATGTTCCCCACTTTCAGGAACTCTTTGACCCGGATTTCTTTGACCTCATAATTGTGGACGAGTGCCATCGCGGCTCTGCCAAGGAGGAAAGCCGTTGGCGGCGTGTGCTGGAATATTTTAGTTCAGCTACCCAAATTGGCATGACCGCCACCCCCAAGGAAACAAAATATGTTTCTAATACGGATTATTTCGGCGAGCCCGTCTACACCTACAGCTTGAACCAAGGCATCAATGACGGCTTCCTTGCACCTTTCCGTGTTATCGAGCCTCGCATGAATGTCAGTGACGGCTGGCGGCCTCTTAAGGGGCAGCGCGATTATTTCGGACAGGAAATTCCTGACCGTATCTATGACTGCACCGATTACGATTACAACATCGTGCTGGAAGATCGCATCAGGGAAGTGGCAGAACAAATAACCGCCTATCTCAAGGCAACAGACCGGATGGCCAAGACCATTGTCTTCTGTGCAGACGAAAACGCCGCCGAGCGGATGAGAAAGGCTCTAGCGGAGCTGAATGAAGATATGCTGAAACTTAATCCCGATTATGTGGTACGGATTACCGGCAGTGATACTTATGGCAAGAGCAAGCTCAGTTATTTTATATCCGTCCGGGAAAGGTTCCCCGTCATTGCCACCACCTCCGAGCTGCTTTCCACCGGAGTGGATGCCAAAATGACCAAAGTAATCGCCATCGACAAGCATATCGGCTCCATGACTCTCTTTAAGCAAATAGTAGGTCGTGGTACCCGTATCAGAGAAGATGCAGGGAAGACCAGCTTCACCATTATGGACTTCCGCGGCGTGACCCGACTCTTTGCCGACCCGGCTTGGGACGGCCCCATAGAGCGTGTACCGGACTTCACTCCCGGCAAGGGCGTAAATGAAGACCCGGCTCCTTATGAGCCGGATTCACCGGCAGACCCTGATAATCCCACAGAACCTGATGAACCCAAGGAGCCACACACTGTGCCCTTTGTGCGGGCTGACGGCTGTAAGGTGTTCACTACGACCAAAACTATCTCCATCTATGACACAGACGGCAAACTGCTGAGGCAGGAAAACATCGTGGACTACACCAAGGAAAACGTCCGAGGGCATTATGGCGACCTCTCCAAGTTCATACGCACTTGGTCAGAAGCAGACAAGAAAGAGGCCATCGCCGAGGCTCTAGCCCAGCAAGGAATTGACCTTGACAAGCTGAAGCACGACATGCAGCTGGACGATGTGGACGATTATGACTTCATCTGCCATGTGGCCTACGACCAAAAGCCCCTCACGCGCAGAGAACGAGCAGAGGGCGTAAAGAAACGGGACTTCCTCCACAGATTCAAGGACGCAGCCCGAGAAGTGCTGGAAATCCTCTTGGAGAAGTACATGAACCTTGGTATCAAGGAAATCGAAAATACAGCGGTGCTGAATCTCGCCGAGTTTCAGAAATTCGGCAAGCCCAGCCGCATAGCCGCCTTGTTTGGCGGCAAGCAGGGTTACAAAGAAGCCCTCAAAGCATTGGAACACGAACTATACAAGAACGAAGATGAGGCAGGTTAAGTAAATGGCAGAAAATATAGGTGGTCTCGTAAAAAGATTGCAGGACATTATGCGGCAGGATGCAGGTATCAACGGCGATGCCCAGCGTATCGAGCAGATTGTGTGGATGCTGTTTCTAAAGGTCTACAGCGCCAAAGAAGCAGAATGGGAATTTGACGATGAAGAATTTGTGTCCATTATCCCGGAGAAATACCGCTGGCAGAATTGGGCCCATGAAGAAAAACAAGGGGACGGCCTGACTGGTGACGACCTGCTGGACTTTGTGAACGCCATGTTCAAAGCCTTCAAGGAACTTGCCATCACGCAGGATACTCCCTTGCGAAAAGCCATTGTCCGCACCGTCTTTGAGGACACCAACCAATACATGAAGGATGGCGTTCTGCTGCGGCAAATGGTCAATGAACTGGATACCATCGACCTTTCCGGCTATGAGGAAATCCATGCGCTGGGGGACATTTACGAGACTATCCTGAAAGACCTGCAATCTGCCGGTCACGCTGGCGAGTTTTACACGCCTCGAGCTGTCACCGACTTTATGGCGAAAATGATAGAGCCGAAGCTGGGGGAGACTATGGCAGATTTTGCCTGCGGCACCGGGGGCTTTATCATCAGCTGGCTGAAGGAGCTGGTGCTACAGGTCAAGAACACTGAGGACAGGGAAAAGGTGGGCAGCTCCATTTACGGCATCGAGAAAAAGCAATTCCCCTATATGCTGGCCATCACCAACCTGCTGCTCCATGACATTGACGAGCCGAGGATTTACCACGACAACAGCCTTGCTCACAGCGTGCTGGACTATACGGAAAAGGATGCCTTTGATAAAATCCTCATGAATCCACCATACGGCGGCACTGAAGGTGAGGCCATTAAGAAAAACTTCCCTGAGAATTTGGCTAATTCCGAGACCGCTGACCTCTTTATGAGCGTCATTATGTACCGTCTGAAGGAAAATGGCCGGGCTGCCGTGGTGCTGCCGGACGGTTTCCTCTTTGGCACTGATAACACCAAAACCGCCATCAAGAAGAAACTCATGGACGAGTTCAACCTGCATACCATTATCCGGCTCCCCGGCAGTGTCTTTGCTCCCTACACCAGCATTACCACCAACCTGCTGTTCTTTGATAACACTGAGCCTACCAAGGGAGTTTGGTTCTACCGTCTGGATATGCCTGAGGGCTACAAGCACTTCTCCAAGACCAAGCCCATGAAGCTGGAGCATTTCCAGCCCGTCATGGAGTGGTGGCAGCATAGGGAGGAAATCGAGGCAGATGGCTGGCCCAAGGCCAAGCGCTACACAGCAGAAGAAATCGCCAATAGTGGCTACAACCTCGACCTGTGCGGCTTCCCCCATAAGGAAGAAGAAATCCTTGACCCGCTCGACCTGATACAGAGCTATCAAGAGCACCGCAAAGAGTTGAACCATGAGATAGACCAGGTACTGGCTGAAATCACCAAACGCATTGGAGGCAGCTTATGACACCCCAGCAATTGAAAAATAGCATCCTTCAGCGAGCCATAGAGGGAAGACTGGTGGAACAAAGGCCAGAGGAAGGCAATGCAAAAGAACTGCTCAAGGAGATACAGGTAGAGAAGGCGCGGCTGGTTGAGGAAGGAAAAATCAAGAAGCCCAAGGTATTGCCGCCTATCACTGAGGAAGAAAAGCCTTTTGATATTCCTGAAGGGTGGGAGTGGGTACGCTGGGGAGATTTGTCTCAGTCTATCCAATATGGATATAATGCACCAGCACAAACAAAAGGTCGTATAAAAATGGTGCGAATCAGTGATATTCAGGATAACCGCGTATTGTGGGAGACAGTGCCATATTGTCAAATCGATGAAGAAAATATAGAGACATATGCTTTGCAAACTAATGATATATTATTTGCACGGACTGGCGGGACTGTAGGCAAATCATATCTTGTAACAGAAGTTCCAGAAGAAGCCATTTATGCTGGCTACTTGATTCGTACAAGATATAGTAATTTACTCGTTCCACAATACTTAAAATTTTTCATGGAGAGTTCAATCTACTGGGAACAGCTAAGAAATGGTACTATTGCGACAGCACAACCTAACTGCAATGGAAAGACACTTGGAAATATGATCCTCCCATTTCCACCACTTGCAGAACAACGCCGTATTGTAGCAAAAATTGAAGAAATCCTTCCCCTTATCGACAAATACGACAAAGCCTACACCAAACTAACCGACTTCAACACCCGCTTCCCGGAGGCCATGAAGAAAAGCCTGCTCCAGTACGCCATTCAGGGCAAGCTGGTGGAGCAGCGCGCCGATGAAGGCACAGCCCAAGACCTCATCAAAGACATACAGGCAGAGAAGAAGCGGCTTATAGCCGAGAAGAAAATCAAGAAGCCCAAGGTACTGCCACCTATCACGGAAGAGGAAATTCCCTTTGATATACCTGAAGGGTGGGATTGGGTGAGATTGGGTGAAATTGGAGACTGGGGGTCTGGAGCAACGCCTAAACGCCATCACCCTGAATACTACGGTGGAGATATTCCATGGCTGAAAACTGGTGACCTAAATGATGGTTACATATCAGAAATTCCTGAAACAATCACCCAAGAAGGATTTGATAATTCTTCAGTAAGGTTAAATCCTGTTGGTAGTGTCCTAATGGCAATGTATGGGGCTACTATTGGAAAATTAGGTATTTTAACCGTTCCTGCAACAACAAATCAGGCATGTTGTGCCTGTGCACTTTTTGCAGAAATGAATCCTCAATATCTTTTTTATTATCTCATGTCTCAACGCACAAATTTCATAAAGCTAGGCGAAGGGGGAGCGCAACCTAATATTTCAAAAGAGAAAATCGTTAACTTTTTATTCCCTATGCCCCCACTAGCCGAGCAACACCGCATCGTTGCCAAACTGGAAGAGCTGTTGCCCTTTTGTGATCAGCTTAGAAGTAAGTCAAAATAAGGGGAGCAAGATGAAAAAGATATTTGCATCCCTAGCTGCTGGTTTGCTTATCGCCAGCGCAGTACCTGCTAGGTAAAAACCGAAAACAATGAGGCCGCTTGCTGTAGCAGGCGACTTCATTGTTTTCTAAAAAATTCATCACTAAAAGTATTTGACTTGAAGCTGACTCCAAGTGCTAAAGTAATAACATGCCAGAGGTACAGGAAAAGTTGTGATAACAGGAAGGTATCTGCCTGTGCATAGGCGAATTTGTTAGTAAAATGTCAGTACAGAATAGGTGGAGACATGAACAGAAGAACATTTATTATCGGCGGCGTGGGCACGCTGGGGCTGCTAGCGGGCGGTGCGTTCTTAGCCCAAGGTACTTTGTATCGCAAGGCGGCTAATGGGGTTCGTAGTCTGGCGGGAGATTTGGATGCCCAATATCTGCGCCAGCTGATTACAGCCGATGCGGCCCATAGCCGGACGATTATGTGGCAGGCGGAGGATGTTTTAACTAGGCCGGCCATCGAATACCGCATCCAGGGGCAGGCGGAAGTGCAGCAGGTTCCTGCCCGGGAGGATTTTTTCAGCGATGATGGGGTCAAGAACAAGCAGTATCTGGCACAGTTGCAGGATTTGCAGGCCGCTGCTACTTATGAATATCGGGTGGTGACAGAAACAGCTGCCAGCGACTGGCATACCTTGCAGACGGCGGGGGATGGTGATTTTGAGTGCCTGCTGTTTCCCGATTCCCAGTCCAGCGATTACAGCGATTGGGAGAATTTAGCGCAAAATGCGGCAAAGCGCAATCCCCAGGCGGCCTTTTTCATCAATATGGGGGATATCGTGGACAATGGCGAAGACCATACCCAGTGGCAGGCCTGGTTTCATGGCGTCGAGGGTATTATTGATCGCCTGCCCTTTGTGCCCCTGATGGGCAATCACGAAACCTATGACCAGAACTGGAAGGTGCGACTGCCGGAGGCCTACCTGCATTACTTTGCTGTACCGGAAAACGGGAGTCGTGATTTTGCCCGCTACTACTATTCCTTTGACTATGGCCCGGTGCATTTCATGGTGCTGAACAGCCAATGGGATGAAACGGAGGATTTCAAGTTCGGGCTCAAGGAGGAGCAGATAGAGTGGCTTAGGAAGGATGCTCAGCAAAGCACTAAGCAGTGGAAAATCGTGCTGATTCACAAGGATGTTCTGCAATACCGCATTCACAACCGCCCCGAGCGGCAAGAAGGAATTTCCGATGTAGGAGAAGCCTTTATGCCTCTCTTTGAGGAATTGGGCATTGACATTGTGTTTTCGGCTCATCTGCACACTTACCGCAATCGCGGTCATATTCGCGGGAACCATCATGACAGCAAGGGGCCTCTCTATATCCTTACAGGGGTGGCAGGGAACGTGCGTTATCCGGGACTTTGGATAGACCATGCATTGGATGAGCGGGTTGCTCCACAGCCGGAGACAGACAATTACCTTACTATGGATGTGACGAAAGAGCGTATTGTCATCAAATGTTTCCTGCCGGACGGGCAGGAAATAGACCAGGTGGAAGTGGCAAAGAAGTAATAAGGGAAAGGTGGCAAGGCTATGGAAAAGCGAATGTCCAGACGAAAATTTGTTAAATTGGCCGGGGCAGCTCTGGCCGTTGTAGCACTGCCAGGGTGCAGTCTGGCAGCAGATAAACTTACCGAAGAAAAAAAGACGCAGGTACCAACAGCCGTAAAAAGTGGCGATATCTATGTACCGTACAGTGAGCGTCAGGGGAAAGAATCCGTAGTCTATTTTACCCGTGACCTGTCGGCGGCAGGCCTCTTAAAAATCTATGACAGGATAAGTCGGGACCTGAGGGGGAAAGTGGCAGTGAAGCTGCACACCGGCGAGCCCCATGGCCCCAATATCATTCCCCGTCCCTGGGTAAAGAGACTTTTGGCTGACCGCTTGCCTGAGGCTCATATCATCGAAACCAACACCTATTACAATGGTGGCCGTTATACCACGGAAGACCACCGCAGAACGCTGGCCATTAACGGTTGGACGGAGTTTGCCACAGTGGACATCACCGATGAGCCAGGAACTGCCATGCTGCCGGTGCCTGGGGGTAAGTGGTTCCAGGAAATGAGCGTGGGTCAGAATATGCTGAACTACGATTCCCTGCTGACACTGACCCATTTCAAGGGGCATGCCATGGGAGGTTTTGGCGGCTCCAACAAGAATTTGGGCATTGGCTGTGCCGATGGTCGCATTGGCAAGAAAATGATTCACAGCGGTGACAGCGGCCAGCAGTGGGGCATCGTGCAGGAAGAGTTTATGGAACGTATGACCGAGTCCACCAAGGCCACGGTAAATCACTTTGCCGGGAAAATCGCCTTTATCAATGTTTTGCGGAATATGAGTGTGGACTGCGATTGTGCAGGTACCGGGGCCAAGCCCGTGGTAACTCCCGATGTGGGCATTGTGGCTTCTCTGGATATTCTGGCTGCCGACCAGGCTAGCGTGGATTTGGTCTATGCCCTGCCAGAAGAAAGCAAGCATGACTTGGTGGAGCGGATGGAATCCCGCCATAGCATGCGTCAGCTTACCTATATGAAAGAAATGGGTATGGGCAATGACCGTTACCAGCTTGTAGATATTGATAATAGCGATAAGATAATCGATGCACAGACAGCAGTCCAGGGGATTAAAGGTACCTGGGCTGGCGAAAAAATCTGATGGGGGTGTGTTATGAAAAGCTGGGCTTTTATGCCGGTTGGCCAAAAGCCTGGGCAGCATTCAACCTGGCCAAGGAAGTATATAACGAAGATGCGGCAAAGAATATCAGTCGCGAAGGAGATGTCAATATGGATTTGGAAACCATCAAGCAAACCAGCTTATTCCCCGTAGGGGGCGAAAACGTCAACTACGCCCAGTATTTTGATGGCAAGAGCTATCTTCATATGATTTCCTTGGACCAGGTGGTTATCGGTAATGTAACCTTTGAGCCGGGCTGTCGCAATCACTGGCATATCCACCACGCCGACAAAGGCGGCGGGCAGATGCTTCTCGTCACTGCTGGACGGGGTTACTATCAGGAATGGGGCGAGCCTGCCCAGGAATTGAAGCCCGGCGATGTGGTGCATATTCCTGCAAATGTGAAACACTGGCATGGGGCTGCCAAGGACTCCGCCTTCCAGCATATCGCCATCGAGGTGCCGGGAGAGAATACTTCCAGCGAATGGTGCGAGCCGGTAGATGAAAAAGAGTACGATAAGCTAAAATGATGAATCGCAGAACATTTATTATTGGAGGTATCGGTGCAGTGGGGATGTTAGCTGCTGGTGGCTGGTCTTTTCCTCTTTGGGGATAAATCCGAGCTATCGCCCAAGGAAACCATGCTATCTCAAAAGACAGATCTGAAGGCTTTGGACAAAGACAAGGATGCTGTGGTCTGGTTGGGGCATTACTGCTCCTGCCAGACCACGGCGGCAAAAAGCAGAACTTTGCGTCCTGGTGGGAGAATATGAAATAAAAGAAGAGGCTATTGCATGTAAGTGATATGCTCACACATGCAATAGCCTCTTTACGTGTGTCTGCTTTAAGGGAACTTAGCACGGGTAGACGAACCCCAGGGAGTTGCTGAAAATTTTCGTGAGGTTATTTCCGGTCAAAGATGGTGCTGCGCAAGTGCCAGGTCAGGCAGCTGCCAACAAAGGCTACGATTATGCCGCCTGTTACATCGGAGGGATAGTGGACACCTGCATATAGCCGGGAAAAGGCCATGATGACCGCGAAAATTTATGGGTTTATTGTCAATGAGAAAAGACACAGTGCATTATTCCTTTTTTTCTTTCTTTAAGGGCGAGCCTTCCATGGACAAATTCTCCTTGGCATAAGCCTGCAGGTCATCATGATTTTCCACCACATCTTCTACATAGGCTTTGATGTCTTTTTTGAGGCCTTCCGTATCGGCCGCAGACATTTCTCCGAGTTTTTGGAATGTCTGTTTGTTTTGGCGGGTAAACTCATAATCGTCGTCGTATTTGCGGAACAGCAGGCGGATCATCTTGCGGCGCAGGAATTTTTCCCGGATGATATTGTCCCGCTCCTGAATCCAGGCAACGGACAGCACCGCCAAAACCAGGAATCCCATATAGCCCAGCAAGGGATACATCCAGGATACCAGCTGGGTGAAACCGCCGAAGCTGCAGATATAGCCCAAGATTACAATGCTAATGATATAACGATGCATTTTGCGTACATCATCACCGGCGAAACGGCGGGCGGTGGCGTAATAAAGACTGAAGGCCGTGTTGAAAATCAAGGCAAAGATGACCAAAGCATAGGCGAAAGCAAACAGGGGGTGGATGTGGTTGACAATCATGAGCATGGGGATTTCGGCATCCTTGACCATGTCCAGATTGGCAAAGAGGGCCAGTGCCGCGCAGGTAACGATAACACCGATGATCACGCCGCCTAAGGCACCGCCTTTTTCTGCATCGCCGATACGGATGACGGAGCCGCCGAGCACCAATGCCATGGAAACGCCATTCATCACGCAGAGAGCAAAGTAATTCATAACGGATAGGTAGATATTCGGCATAACAGGTTCCATGGTGTCTGCCACCGCATTGAGCGCCGTAAAGTCATAGGTTTTTCCAGCAAAGGTGTAGGCCGTTACCACCAGGATCATCAAAATGATAAGGGGGGTAAAGATTCCCAACACCCGTGTGATTTTGTTGAAATCCATAAAGGAGATGACAATGATCAGCAGGGAGCAGAGCAAAGCTCCTGCCCAGCTGGGCAGCCCGAACTGTTGCTGTAAATTGGCCCCGGCACCAGCCACCATGACAAAGCCGACAACAAAACAGGAAATGATCAACGTAACGTCAATGATGCGATTGATGACGGGATGGGCGATTTGTTCCAGCACTTCCTGATGGTTGCTGGATTGATAATGCGAACCAAGCGTCACAATAATCCGGCCAAAGATAAC
The DNA here is from genome assembly GCA_900116485.1 of Selenomonas sp. GACV-9. Lineage (GTDB taxonomy): Bacteria > Bacillota > Negativicutes > Selenomonadales > Selenomonadaceae > Selenomonas_A > Selenomonas_A ruminantium_G. The sequence goes on along the minus strand of FPAX01000001.1, from coordinate 484,189 downwards.
ATTCAGCAAGCCGAGGGCAATCACACCCCAGATTCCTGCTTGTCCGAAACTCAAAAAGTATTGCAGCATATCCTGGCCGGAAGAAAGCCCAGCTCCCACCAAAACGCCCACATAGGCCATGGCTATGGATAAGGCTTCCTTACTGATACGCAAAAAATTCATGGAATCACCTCGTATAGCAAAAAATGAAAAACATATAAATATAAATTGATTTATACTCAAATGACCTGGGATACTCCATAATGTATTAATCTGTTTCTGGTGTAATTCGCAGGATAAAACTTACGGGAAGTTCAGCTTCAGCATTTAGCCATTTTTGCAAGCGGGTTTGTTCGTCTTCGGTAAGTGGTGATTTGCATGTAATGACGGCCAGGAATCCTGTGGGGATGATTTGGCCATCCTTGTTTTCCGTGGCAACGGTGGCTCCTTCAACGCCGGTGAAGGAGGGGAACAGGATAGGGGCTTTTTCCCGTATGCTGGCCAGCAGCTTTTGGTCGGCCTCGAATCGCTGGTAGGCGGGGCTGTAACGCATGCTCAGTTCCTTGTACTTGCGCAAATCTTCCTGGGCCTTGGCAAGGCTTGCTCCTCCAGCGGCGTTCCACTGGGTGTTGATGAGGTTTTGGACATCCTCAGCGCGGACGGTGCCGGACAGATCGTTCTGAATGATATGCAGGTTCCAGTCTGCAAAATGGGAATAAGTCTGCAGCTTTTTTTCCAGTTCGGCCTGTTCTTCATCTGTAACCGTCCGGCCGATAAGAGTCAGATCCAGTTTTTTCTCCTGGGGATTCAGATGAAAGGCGACGACTTGCGGGTTTCCCTGCTGGAAATTGCTTTCGATATAGGCTTTGACCTGAGCATGTTCCAGATTGTTGCGGATGCTCTGGTAGGCCATATACATGCTGGGCAGGATGATGAGCACGCCCAACAGAGAGAGAAGCCAGCGCTGGCGGCGGAAAACTTGCTCGGATACATAGGTCTTGGCAGGAATCTTGATGAATTTCAGCACGATAAAGGTGGTCAGGCAGATGAAGAAGCTGTTGATAAAGAAGAGGTAGAGTGCGCCAAAGAAGAACTTGGGCGAATAGGTGGCCAGTCCATAGCCTGCCGTGCATAAGGGCGGCATCAGGGCGGTGGCGATAGCTACGCCGGGAATCACATTGCTCTTTTCGATGCGGGTGCTGCCGATGATGCCGGCCAGGCCGCCAAAGATGGCGATAAGCACGTCCCAGATGGTCGGCTCCGTGCGGGCTAGAAGTTCTGTGGAAGCGGTGTCAATGGGGGAGAGGGTAAAATATACCGCTGAGGTCAGGACGGAGAGTGTGACCTGAAACACGAGCTTCAGGAAGGATTCCCGGACATAGGCGCTGTCATAAGTAGCCATGCCATAGCCTAGGGACATGATGACCCCCATCAGGGGCGAGATCAGCATGGCACCGATGATGACGGCGGTGCTGTTCATGTTCAGACCAATCGAGGCAATGAAAATGGCAAGAATCAGGATGCACATGTTTGTGCCTTTGAGGGTGCCGCCGCTATAGATGCGCGCCGCGATTTCTTCCAAGGGAGCGCGGTCCTTTTCCAGGTCAAAGATATTGGCGGCGACGGTTTTGAGGGTATTCATAGATATTCCTCCTTCGATGGCCGTTGCGTGTCTCAAACGCCGTATAGCTCCTTCATGAAATACCTTCTGGGAACGAAAAATGGAACGTCCGCTTCTCCATAACTTCGTGATACAGGCTAGATTTCCTGCTGTCCAATTGATTGCTTCAAAATAAAATAGAGGGCGGGAAGATTGGCCAGCGCTTTGAGCACTTTGTCAAAAGTGCCATGGAACAGGGCGATACAAATGAGGATTTTATAGCTAATGATTTCTTTCGCAAGAAGGGCAAGCTGATTCGTACGTCGTCGGTTATGATTCGTGATGATGAGGGCAAACTGATCGGTGCGCTCTGTATCAATATCGACATGACAAGGATGTTGCAGCAGGCAGAATACATTCAGTCCTTCCTGCCCCAGGTGAAGGAAAAACCAACGGTCAAGAAGGATGTTTCTCCTGACCGGGTGGAAGATATGGTCTTTTCCAGGCAGAGCAGGCCCTCCATAATATGGAAAAAGTGCTGATGGGAGCAGGCCTCAGCCGTGATCAGGTCGTGATGATGCATGTTTATGTGTCAGATATTGCCGATTCCGGGCTAAGGTGGAAAATGAAGGCGTGTATTATGCCAACCATGTGTATAATCCCTTCTTCTACGAGGGAACCAAAACCTATATATACGAAACCTTTGAGCAGCTGGGCAGGATTCCGGAGCATATCTTCATCCCGCTGGGCAATGGCACTTTGTTCATCGGTGTCATGAAGGGGCTGGAGGAACTGCTGGCCAGCGGTTCCATCGACCATTTCCCTCAGGTCGTGATTGTACAGAGTGAACGCTGCCAGCCTTTTATCAAGGCTATGGAAAAAGGCGGGCATGACATTTCGCCGGAGCCGGTGGAACGCACGCAGGCAGAAGGGATTGCTATCGGCTTACCTATGCGGGGGGCAGAGATCCTGGACTATATTTACCGCCACAAGGTGAAGGCGGCCACCATTCCTGAGGATAAGATCCTCGCTGCCCGGGAAGCGCTGTCCCGCCGGGGCATATATGCAGAACATACCACTGCTGCTGTATATGCTGGTTATTTACACTATTGCGAGGAGCATGGACGTACCCGCGATGCCCTGATCTCCATGTGCGGGGCTGGGCTGAAGTCTGACCACTGAAGATAGTGAATGAAATCCCCTTAAGTGAGCACTTTTTCAAGGGCTTGCTTAAGGGGATTTTTGACTTATTTGCAGAAAGACTTGCAAAATGCAGGTAGTAGCGGTATGACATAGCAAGTACATATAAAAAAATATCAAAACTCTGGGCCAATGCGGGCCTGGGGAATCCAGCAAACCTTGCACGGATATGTAAAAGTGATTGAATCACGAACGATTATCCGGTAAATTGCTATAATCATAATAACATCGAGAAATTGATATTCGTTTGGAGGTATGATTATGGCAAAATATATCGTAGTTGGCGGCGTGGCAGGCGGTGCTACGGCAGCTGCCCGTCTGCGGCGGCTGGACGAAGGGGCAGAAATCATTCTGGTGGAGCGTGGCGGCGATATTTCCTTTGCCAATTGCGGCCTGCCCTATTATGTAGGGGGCGTTATTCCTCGGCAGGAAGATTTGCTGGTGATGACACCGGCAAAATTCCGCGGGCTTTTTCATGTGGATGTGCGGGTGCAAAGCGAAGTCATAAAGGTGGATACGGCAGCCCGCCAGGTAGTTATTCGCCATGGGGAGGAAGAATATCCGGAAAGCTATGATGCCCTGCTGCTGTCTCCGGGTGCCCAGCCCCTGCGGCCGCCGATTCCGGGCATCGACCATGAACGCATTGTAACCCTGCGCAATGTACCAGATGCTGCGGTTTTGAAGAAGCTGGCCGGGGATTATCCTCAGGGGCGTGCCGTGGTGGTCGGCGGCGGTTTCATCGGCGTGGAAGCGGCGGAGAATCTGCAGGCCCAGGGCCTGTCCGTGACATTGGTGGAAGCAGCACCCCATATTCTGGCTCCTTTTGATACGGATATGGCAGCCCTGGCAGAAGCAGAACTGCGTCAGAATGGCGTGAAACTGCTATTGGAGCAGGGTGTACAGGAATTCCTTCATCCTGGGAATGGCACCATTGGCGTTAAAATTCCTCAAGAGGTGTTGACGGCTGATTTTGTGGTGCTGGCCATTGGCGTGCGCCCGGATACGGCATTCCTGCAGGACAGTGGTATCAAGCTGGGGGAGCGAGGGCATATTTTAGTTGATGAATATATGCAGACCAGCGCCCCGGCAGTCTTTGCCGTAGGTGATGCGGTGATGACCTTTGACGGCCTGACGGGAAAGAAGGCGGCGTTGCCTTTGGCTGGTCCCGCCAACCGTCAGGGGCGGCTGGCCGCTGACAATATTGCTGGCAAAAAACGCAAGTATGCCGGCGTGGTGGGTAGTTCTGTGCTCAAGGTCTTTTCTTTGACTGCTGCCGCCACTGGCAAAAACGAGCGGGCCTTGCAGCAGGCGGGGCTGGTTTATGGCAAAGACTATCGTTATACCATCACCTATCCCAATGATCATGCATCCTATTATCCCCAGGCGGAGCCCTTCGCCCTTAAAGTGCTGTTCAGCCTGCAGGATGGCAAGGTCCTTGGTGCCCAGGCAATTGGTAAAAAGGGCGTGGATAAGCGGATTGATGTGTTGGCTTCTGTTTTGCGTTTAGGCGGCACGGTGTATGATTTGGAAGATTTGGAGCTTGCCTATGCGCCGCCCTTCTCTTCAGCCAAAGACCCGGTGAATATGGCCGGATACTATGGCGATAACATCCTGCAGGGGCTGACTAATCCCCTGTTGCCGGCGGAACTGGTGGCAGAACAGGAGCGGGGGGCATTGATCATCGATGTGCGTCCGCCGGAAATGTTTGCGGCAGGTCATGTAGAGGGCGCAATCAATATCCCGGCGGCAAAAATGCGGGAACAGCTGGATAAGCTGGATAAAAAAAGGCCTCTGGTGGTCATCTGCAAAATCGGCATGAACGGATATTTCATGGAACGTATGCTGAAGCAGTCAGGCTTTGAGGTTCGCAATATGATGGGTGGTTTCACCTATCTGCAGGGAATCTTGCCCTAAACGACTTATATTGCCTTGGGGTCAATCCTTACCTTGGCCTTCTTTGGCGGCCGGCGGCTGGATGTCTATTACACCTGGGATAATATTCCGTTGAGCCTTTTCCTATCTGGCGGGGTGGATGGACCTGTGCTTCTCGTCATATTTCACGGCCCTGGACATGCCGGGGCGTTCCCTGCTGCTGTCCTTCGTGGGCACGCTGGTTCTGCCTACCGCATTACTGTTCCTGCTGGCCCCTGTCTATGGCTTGCTGGGAATCTGGCTGATGCCGCCGATAGCCAGCTTCTTCAGCGGAATCTTGGCCCTGTTTCTCTATCGGAACAGCCAGTCTGATTGGGGCAGAAAATTGCTGACCAGTCAGTCCTGAGAAAATGATGTTTTATAATATGGCACGTCGTCTGGAATGATATATGTCTACGCCATTTTATTTTGATAATCAGAACATACAGGCACATTTTTAGAACTAAGCATAATGAGTGGGCTGATGCAAAGCATTCTTTGCATCAGCCCATGTTTATTAATATTTATTTTTGCATGATATAAAGGGTATCTGAATAGGTATCCATTGTAGTGTTATTTTTTAGTTGTGTAACAAAGTAGTCAGTTACTGCTTGGCAAGCACCTTTGATATCATGGGTAAAGCCATGGTCTTTTCCGGGAACAAGCTTTAGCTGGCCATTGAAATAAATTCTGTGATACCGCTGGCTGTAAGTGTAGGGGACGATGACATCCCCAGTGCCGTGAATCATGAAGGCAGGACCCTGGTACCTGACTGCTGTTTCGTAGATTGGGAGCGTCTGGGCGGTCAGAACATAATTTTTGCCTAGTTGAAGGTCGTTATAGAGAGGAATAGTTTCTGGGAGATTATTAGCGTCATAATGAGCATTCATACAAATCCCGCGAATGGCATCATCTCGCAGTACAGCTGCTGGTGCCATTAGAGCCAGGCTTTTGACTTTTTCGGTGCCAAGAATACCCGCAGTCATGCTGGCCACCACGCCGCCTTGGGAATGGCCTGCCAGGGAAATGGATGTCACATGGGGGAGTTTGGCAGCGTAATCATAAACCTTTTTAGCATCCTCGATTTCATTGAGTACTGTCATGTCATGGAAGAGGCCTTCACTTTTGCCATGGCCGTTAAAGTCAAAACGGAGGCTGGCAATGCCATTCTTTTCTAAGTTATTGGCAAGCGTATGTATCAGCTCCGTATCCTTGTTAGAAGTAAAACCATGGCAGACAATCACCAGTGGGTAATCCTTTGCTCCATCAGGAGTCTGAAGTATAGCGGAAAGTTTACCATGGTCACCTTGAATGCTCAAATCCTTGCTTTGGGCAAGGCTGACTCCCGTGCTTCTCGTATTTCTCCCGAGATTCCTGCATAAGGTCGATATGTTCATTCTGGAAGCTTCTCTGATTTTACGTCAGGCGATTAACAGGGAGAAGCAGCGGCTTCAATGGTTGCGTGAGGAGCAGGCCAAACTTCCGAAATAGTTAGATATGCTGTGCCATGGGCAATGGCGGTGAGGAAATCAAGGCTTCAGCAGAAGATGTAAAAATCTGATTTGATGGTCTGGCTTTTGAGTGATGCAAAAAGAAAAATGGTGCTAACTTTGCGGTTGGCACCATTTTTCTGCATTTTGGGGATATAGGGATTAAGATTTGAGTTTTTCCGAGCACTTGAGAATTTCATTGTAATGGGTAATCTTGTAATCCAGCCGCTCAATGGTGGTTTGCAAGGTTTCCAGCTGTTCCTGCAGGCGGGCACGCTGCTCTACTAAAATATCCTTGCGGGCTGCCTCGGTACCTTTCTGGAAGAATAGGGCAACGTAGTCGATAAGGGCTTCTACCTGCACCCCGGCGCCGCGCATGCACTTGACAAATTCCACCCAGCCGCAGGAGGCCTCGTCAAAATCCCGGATGCCGTTTTCCTTGCGGGGGACATGGGGGATAAGGCCAATCCGTTCATAGTAACGGATTGTGTCAGCGGACAAATCGTATTTCTCACTTACTTCTTTGATGGTCATCTATCTCACCTCACTGTGGGGAAACGCATATCATGCTTTAAGTTTAACACTTGGAGTTCGCTCTAAGTCAAGAATATTTTACAAAATTTTTTTACAAAAGGCTATTGACTTGAAGTTTGCTCCAAGGTATAGACTTACAATCATCAGCTGAAATTTTGAAGTTTGTAAGATAGAGCAAAGGAGCAAGTTTATGTATTTAGAGAAAGTCAATGGCCCCCAGGATATCAAAGGTTTTTCGGCAGAGCAGCGTAAGGTGCTGGCTCACGAAATGCGGGATGCCATGCTGAAAAGAGCAAGTATCCATGGCGGCCACTTCGGCCCGGATTTTGGTATTGTGGAGGCTACTATCGCCCTGCATACGGTCTTTGATTCACCGAAGGACAAGTTTGTCTTTGATATTTCCCATCAGGCCTATCCTCATAAGATGCTGACAGGCCGTAAGGATGCCTATCTCTATGAGGAGCATTATGATGATGTGTCTGGCTATACCAATCCAGAAGAAAGTCCGCATGACATGTTCAATGTGGGGCATACGTCTACATCCATCAGTCTGGCAACGGGACTGGCCAAGGCACGTGACCTCAAGGGCGACAAGGAAAACATCATTGCCATTATCGGTGATGGTTCCATGAGTGGCGGCGAAGCCTTGGAAGGGATGGATACTGCCGGGGAAATGAAGTCCAATCTGATTATTATGTTCAACGATAATGACCAGAGCATTGCCGAGGTGCATGGCGGCATGTATAAGGGCTTCAAAGAGCTGCGTGATACCAACGGTAAGTCAGAGCGTAATCTGTTCAAGGCAATGGGGCTTGATTATCGCTTCGTGGCCGATGGCAATGATGTCGAGGCGATGATTGCGGCTCTGGAGGAAGTCAAGGATATCGATCATCCTGTGGTGTTGCATATCGTCACTCAAAAGGGAAAAGGCTATAAGTTTGCCGAAGAGAACAAAGAAGACTGGCATTGGCATATGCCCTTTGATATTGAAACGGGCGAGGTCAAGCAGGCGCTGGTTGATCCCTACGCAGAGCAGACCGCCGAAACTTTCCTGCGGCTGGCCAAGGAAGATAAGAAATTCCTTGCCATCTCTGCAGCTACTCCGGCCAGCATGGGGCTTACGCAAGCTCGTCGTGAGGAACTTGGAGAACACTACATTGACGTGGGCATTGCTGAGGAGCAGGCCGTAGCCATGGCATCTGGGTTGGCTAAAAATGGTGCTCATCCTGTCTTTGGAGACTATTCAAGTTTCTTTCAGCGCACCTATGATCAGCTGGCGCAGGATGTCTGCGTCAATAATAGCCCGGCAACCTTCCTGGTGTTCTGGGCCTCCATGTACGGCATGAACGATGTGACACATCTGGGGTTCTACGATATTCCCATGATGAGCAATATCCCGAACCTCGTGTATCTGGCACCGACTTCTCCGGAAGAATATCAGGCCATGCTGGACTGGGCTATCCCACAGGAAAAATATCCCGTGGCTATCCGCGTTCCCCATGCTATGGTAGGCAGCTCCAAGCGTCCGGTGCGCAAGTCTTATGACGAACTCAATCGGTACGAAGTGGTGAAGGAAGGCAGCCATGTAGCCCTGATCGGCTTGGGCAATTTCTATAATCTGGCGGAAGAAGCAGCGACCAAACTCAAAGAACAGGGCATCGAGGCCACGCTGATCAATCCGCTGTTTATCACCGGGCAGGATAAGGAATTGCTGGAAAAACTGAAGGAGAACCATGAACTGGTGGCAACCTTGGAAGATGGTGTGCTGGATGGCGGTTTCGGCGAAAAGATTGCCTGCTTCTACAGCGCAGACAAAATGAAGGTGCTGAACTTCGGTCTGTCCAAGAAATTCTATGACCGCTATGATTATGGAACTTTGGCTAAAGAAAATCACTTAACGGCGGAGCAGATTGCAGAGGATATTCTGGCAAATTTGTAAATCAGACTTGGCAGGAGTTGCACAAGGTGAACAACTATGGACATAACTACTATGGCCTCTTGCAGCTAAGGCCGTAAGATTTCCGTATGTTTTATCGTGGGCTTTGAGAACATGAGATACTACCGGAGTACTACGAATGATAATGTGAAAAAAGGGCATCGTGAAGTGGGGTATGTAGTATTATACCCTTTCACGATGCCCTTTTCTTGTTCCCCGCTTACGGACTTGAGGCAGGAACCCGGAAAGTGTTGGCGAATATCCACTATAACGGGAGCAAGTATTCATATAGACAAGGATGTTTCCTGGATGGCGAAGCTCAGCTCCAGAAGAGGGCCCATGATAAAGATCTCTTTGCATCTGTTCACCTTAAACGGGTGTGGTGAGAAGGATTTCTACCGTCAGGAGAGGAAGGAGCACAAGGATGAGAAAATCCCAAAAACTGGCAATATTGGCAGCCTTGACAGCAGGGTTAAACTTTTGCGGCCACGTTGAAGCCTATGATTCCGATAGCGTAGATTTTGGCGGCAGGCAATTTATTGACTTTGCCTTTTTAAATACAGGGGAAAAGATTTCAAATATAACCGATGATTCAGGCTCGGGGTACGCACTGCCGCTGAGTCTCAGGGACGCGATAAAATCTGCCACCACCTACTGGTCAGAAATGCTGGGGCCAAGGTCGGGATTCACTTCTCCCTGGCAGATTATAGTTGTCACGCAGGACAACTACCAAAATGCCAATGCTATCACAGCTTCAATTAAAGACGGAACTATGGTTAATGATAACTATGTTGCCCAAATGTTGCAGGGAAAAATGAATCTTGATTATCTGGATATTGAAAAATTGAAAACGGATACTACTGATAAGGTGGGCACATATGCTTTTTCAACCATCAGCATAGGACAGCATTTTGGTGCCAATCGTGACGGCGCTCCTGAGGGGTGGTGGGGGGATTCGGACACGGTGCTTCCCACCAATGAACAAGCCGCTGATTTTGTCGGCTGCTTCCGTCATGAACTGGTACATGCCCTGGGGGTGAGTGCCAGCACAGAGTATTGTGACTGGAACGGAAAGGCAGTAAAGGAGAAAGTTACCTATGTCGATGGTGTCAGTACGCTGGCCTTGGCCAGATTTACAAATACCGAAGACGAGGACTTTTGGAATCTCCATCTGGTGGACCAGAACGGAAATCATGGCAAGCCAGGTATGATGATCGTGACTACTGAAGGTTTTAACCTTTTAAAGACAAAGAATCCAGACCTTAAGGAATCGGATTGCTTTATTGTAGATCTGGGAAATTTTGCCTATTTTGTAGGGGACAATGTAACGGATGCCCTGGCAGGGGCAACTTTCAACGGCGTTTCCGGCATACCTACCAACGCTTTTGAAATGAAAAGGGATGGCAGCGCCTATAAGCAAGATTTTGAAGGCTCCCACTTCCAGACAGCTGGTGTGCAAAGCCATCGTTTTTATACCAACTATACCACCTTCATGGAGGTGGAGTTGGCGGCCCTGCAGGATTTGGGCTATGATTTCGACAGAAAGGCGTATTTCGGACGTTCTGTTTATGGCAACGGTTTGACCATCGACAATACCCAGGGATATTCTGCGAGAAATTCTGACGGCACGGCTTATCTTGAAAATACTTACAGTCAGGTTCCTCTGGGAATTGGTCTCCACGTTTACGGAGCGAATAACAATATTACCCAGTCCGCAGATATTTTGACACAAGGCGTTGGCGCAACAGGCATCCGGGTAGATGGCGAAGGCAATACGATAAATGTTCCCACATCAATTGAAATCCATGGGGACGGTTATAGGGGGAAGGGAATCTTATTTGCCTATGGCCGCCAGCAAAATCTCAATTTGGCGGGAAATGTGACGGCCAATGGGACAGGCGGCAATGCGGTGGAATTCAACTTTGGTTCAAGCTCCAATGGAGCCCTTGATGAATACCGTGGCTCCTACATTCGCTACAGTCGTGGAGTCAGTGCCTACACCGGCGAAATCACCAAGTCGGAAAATAAAGTCCTGAACGATATGAACAGCAACACTTACAATGCCTCAGCCGATGAATTGAAGGGGGAATTGATTACAGACTTCAATTTGTCCGGCAAAATTTCCGGCAGTGAAAATGCAATCTATATTGGCAGAAATGCCTTTGTCAAAAATATCAACGTGAATAAAGGGGCAGAAATAAGCGGCGCTATCACTTCTGATTGGAAGCATTTTTCTGAAGAACAGGGAATTTTCGATACGGAAAAAAACACCACCTATCAGGAACAAAATAGGGACACCAATGAAGTGGAGACAAAGAACGGAATCATCAAGCCCTTGCTGATTCAATATAACGGAGGCGAGTACGCTTATGCCGACTATATCCCCGACTTGGTGACTAATTTGAACTTTGATATGCAGGATGGGGCCATGCTCTATCAAGGAAATGTCAGTGGCTCCGACAATATGAAGATGAACGTGAAGAGTGGCAATCTGGTATATATGGGAACGGCAGATGTTGTTCATTTAAATGTTTCAAAGGGAGCCGGGCTTTTCGGTGGAACCTATACCGTAAATGATATGACCTTACGCATGGCAGAGGGCTTTTCAGATGAGACCACAGGCAAGTTCATTAACCACGGCACCATTGGCGCTTACTCTGCCGATACCAGCATGTCCATTACGGGAAATCTCGTTTCCGATGGTACTTTGAGCGCTTACGGCGGCGGTTCTCAGGGGAATATCTCCGTCAGTGGTACAGCGGATCTGGAGGGCTCCACGATTTCTGCTACAAATGCCCTGCCTGATGAAAACTTGAACGTGCTGAAGGCCGGAACGCTAATAGGTAATTTGGCGAATCCTGACGGAAAGCCCTGTGCTGTAACGGGGATGCTCTCGACCACGGGTTCTATAGAAGGAAACACGTTGAAGGTTCGAACACATTCCGCCAACAATCTCGGAGAAATGACAGCAGAGCAGGCCGATGCCTATGATGCCATGGATGCCATGCAGAAGAGCCTCGTGGGGGATACCCGGCGAAATGAGATGCGTAACCTCTACAGTCTTAGCCCATCAGCTGCGAAACATGCTCTCACGGGAATTGGTTCATCGGCAGCGCCGCAGATGGCTTCCCTTGTCCAGCAGAGCACCGTTGCCGGCCGTGTGATTTCTGACCGCCTGAGCACGGCATTTTCCACCCGGCCAGCGGAGGTGACCGTTCCGGTGAGTCATTTCGCGGATGATGGAGATGAGAAGGGCATCAAGATGAGCACGGATCTTCCCATGGCACAGGATAATAATGCCTGGATGAAGTTCACCAAGAATTGGGGCAATCTCAGGGGCGGTACAAACTATCATGGCAGCGCCATATCGGGAGGATATGACCGTCTGCTCAACGACAACTGGAGGGGCGGCGTCTTTGTGAGCTACCAGTCAACGGGCTTTGGAGCAGACTCCGGCAAGGGAAGCATCTATGATACGAGGTTTGGCGTTTATGCTGGTTATCATAAAAATGCTGCCGATGCCTATCTCTATGCGGACTACGGCTGGATTCGGAACAAACTGCATCGCAGCATTGGGATGCTCGGTCTTAGTACAGAGGCGCAGTATGATTCCCAGCTGGCAGAAATTGGAGGGGAGTATAAGTATGACCTCCACGCAAATGACGGCAGGACTTGGCATGTCAGCCCCTACGCTAGCCTTCAGCTTTCCTGGCTGAATCAGAAGGCCTACGCGGAAAATGGCGCAGGCATCTTCAACCAGCATGTTTCAGGGCAGCACAACACCTATTTTGCGGGACAGCTGGGTGTGGAACTGAAACGTTATCTGAAGTGTGGCAGCTATGGCATGCGCCTGGGGGTGAAGCATGCCTTTGCCGGGGCAGATCCAGAACTTTCCTTTAGCTATGAGGGCAATGACAGCCGGTTCTATACTCTTCGAAACAATCAGGACAGAACCCACTTCATGCTCGCGCTATCCGGAGAGACTGAATTTGCCAAGGGCTGGTTCCTGGATGGTGAAGCCCAGCTCCAGAAGGGTGCCCATGATAAAGACATCTTTGCATCTGTTCAGCTTAAAAGGGTGTGGTGACTCAGTTCATCAAGTACATATGAATTGCCTTAAATAGGCATAAGGGATTAAATATAATGATTTTTGACCAGTCAATTGACTGGTCAAATTTTTTACAAAATATATTGACATAGTGTCATTATAACCCTATAATACAAAGTGTCAATAAAAGTTACATTGTGTCATTTTACTGCGACGGAGGAATATATATGCCAAAGATATCGGAAGAAGAGATGCTGGCACGGCGGGAAAGTATTGTCGATGCCTGTGCCAAACTGTATGAGACGATGAGTTTCAAGGACATCACCCTGAAGGAAGTTGGGAAGGTCACGACCTTCAACCGCACTGCCATCTACAACTATTTCAACACCAAGGAGGAAATCTTCCTGGCGCTGATGCAGCGGGAGTATGAATTATGGGTGGCAGATCTGGAGGGCATGATGGCAGCGCATGCTGCTATGAGCCGGGAAGAACTGGCCTCTGCGCTGGCACATTCATTGGAGAAACGGCAGCGTCTGCTGAAACTTCTGTCCATGAATCACTTTGATATGGAGGAGAACAGCCGTCATGAGAATCTGGTAGAATTCAAGAAAGCTTATGGTGCTTCCATCAAGGCGGTGCATCGTTGTCTGGAGAAGTATTGTCCGGAGATGAGCGAGGAGGAAAAGACAAGCTTCCTTTATGCCTATTTTCCCTTTATGTACGGCATCTACCCCTATGTGATGGTTACCGACAAGCAGCGGCAGGCCATGGAAGAAGCCGATGTGGGGTTTCGTTACTATACGATTTACGAGATTACCTACAACTGCCTGCGCAAGCTGCTAGGCGTCGAGAAGAGCGTGTAAGATGGACCAAATCCGTTGAATGTGTAAGGAGGAGCGAAGATGAAAGTTTTGGTAATGCATGGCAGCAAGCGCAAGAATGGCAATACGGGGCTGCTGGCTGGTGAGTTTATCCGTGGTGCCGAGGAGGCTGGCCATCAGGTAGAGCGGGTGGAACTGGGCGATATGAAGTTCGGTGACTGTCTGGGCTGTATGGCTTGCTGGAAGAATCCGGGTAAGTGTGTGCAGAAGGATGATATGACAGCGGTACTGGAAAAATTTGGGCAGGCGGATGCAATCGTGTTTGCTTCTCCCATGTATTTCTTTTCCTGGACCAGTCTGATGAAGCGTGGCATCGACAGACTGTATCCTTATATGACCATTGCCAAGGATAAGACTTTCTACCTGATTACAGCAGGCGGTGTACCCGAGGCAAAGCTCTTTGACAATATGCTGCAGGATTTTCAGAAATATGTGGAATGCTTCAATATGCATGGGGGCGAGAATAACCGCAATGGCGGCCATATCCTGGGCAAGGGCGCACTGGCTCCGGGAAATGTAAAGGAAACTGTTGCCATGCAGGAAGCCTATGAGATGGGGAAGAATCTCGGCAAAAATTAAAGGATGAAGCCGGTTTTTCATGTTTTAGGAGCTATAGGATAATGAAAAGACGCGATTTCTTGAAAGTAAGCGCCTTGGGCGCATTGACACTCTTGGGCACAGGCGGCGGTCTGCTCGAAACGGCTGCTGCCTCGCCGCAGGAGGTAAGGCTTCCACGTGGGCGCAAGATTGATATGCATGCTCATGCCATGCTGCCAAGTTATCTGGAAGGGTTGCAGGAGCTGGGCATAGATGCGGCAGCGGAGGAGGGCTATCCCTTACCCAAGTGGTCGGAGACGGCACATCTTGAATTCATGGCCGCAGCAGGTATTGACTATACGGTGCTGTCGCAAGCCACGCCGCATATTTACAATGGGGACGAAAAACTGTCCTGCAAGGTGGCACGGCGGATAAATGTGGAAACAGCGGCATTATGTCAAAATTATCCGGACAAATTCGGTTTTGTGGCGGCTCTGCCCTTCCCAGCCATTGATGGTTCCATCGAGGAAATAGCTTACGCTATGGATGAATTAGGAGCCATCGGCGTGAAGGTGCCCAGCAACGCCCAGGGAATCTATCTGGGGGATGAACGCTGGGAGAAAATCTTTGCCGAGCTTGACCGCCGCAAGGCGCTGGTCATCGTCCATCCCAGTCCCGCCCCGCAGCTACCAAGGCAGGGGACGGTAACGGGCAGGGTTATGGCGCTCTACGAGTATCCGGCAGATACCACCAGAGCGATGCTGAATCTGCTCGCCAGCGGCATGCTGGAACGCTATCCCCGGATAAAACTGGTAGTGCCCCATTGCGGTTCCTTCCTGCCCTATATGAAGCAGCGGGCAAAAGCCATGTTTGCCATGCTTGCCGGGATGAAGATGATGGAGCCGGTGGATATGGGAAAAAGTATGGGCAATCTCTATTTTGACCTGGCCGGAGATCCCATGCCCGATGCGCTGGATATGCTATTGACGATCACGGATCAGGAGCATATCCTGTATGGCAGTGATTATCCCTATGTACCAGCACCGGTGCTGCTCCAGAAGAAAGCGGCTTTGGACAGGGAACTTGCCCAGCGTGAATGGCTGGAACAGATATATTGTCAAAATTCGCAAAAGTTGATTTCTTAATAGCGGAAATTTTTTTACTTTTAATATTGACATTGTGTCATTTAGAGAATATAATACAATCATCAAATAAAAATTACACAGTGTCATTTTAAGCACGAGAGGAGCATATACAATGATTGAGAAGAAAATGCCGAAAATAGCTTTGGGGGCCTGGTCCTGGGGTTCTGGTGCAGTTGGCGGTGATCAGGTGTTTGGCAATCATCTGGAAAAGGAAGATTTGCAGCCGATTTTTGATGCGGCCATGCAGAACGGGCTGAACCTTTGGGATACGACCACGGTTTATGGCATGGGGGCTTTGGAGGATATTCTGGGCAGTTTCGTGCGTCAGGTCAAGGCTGAGGATGTGATTATCTCCACCAAATTCACGCCGCAGATTGCGGGGATGTATGAAGAATCCATGGTCAAGATGGCAGAGGCAAGCTGCCAGCGTCTGGGTATTGATGTGATTGACATTTACTGGATCCACAATCCCATGGACGTGGAGCGTTGGACGCCGGAGTTGATTCCCTTGCTGAAAGCTGGCACGGTTAAGCAGGTGGGCGTATCCAATCATGACCTGTCTCAGATCAAGCGGGCTAACGAAATCCTGCAGGCAGAAGGCTTCAAGGTTTCTGCGGTGCAGAACCATTTCAGCCTGCTCAATCGTTCCTCAGAGCGGGCAGGAATCCTGAAATATTGCAAGGAAAATGATATCAAGTTCTTTGCCTATATGGTATTGGAACAGGGCGCGCTTTCCGGCAAGTACGATACAAAACATCCCTTCCCCGCAGGTTCTGACCGTGCCAAGAGTTATAATCCCATTCTGGCACAGCTGGAAGACCTTACGGCTGAGATGGCAAAAATCGGTGAAGCGCATGGCCTCAGCGTGGCACAGGTTGGCACGGCATGGGCCATTTCCAAAGGTGTGCTGCCCATTATCGGTGTGACTAAGGTGCGCCATGTGGAGGATGCGGCTAAGACTGCCAGTGTAACGCTTACCGCAGAAGAAATTTCCCGTTTGGAAGAACTGGCGGACAAGACCAATGTATCTACGATTCGTGAATGGGAAAAGAAAATGGATTAATACGAAAACGATGTGTGAGGATGAAAGCATGCAATACACGCAATTAGGTAATTCTGATTTACAGGTGTCGCGCATTTGTTTGGGCTGCATGGGCTTTGGCAATGCAGGTACAGGCCAGCACAGTTGGACGGTAGATGAAACAGCTACTCGTGAGATTGTAAAGCATGCGCTGGATGAAGGCGTAAATTTCTTTGACACGGCCATTGCTTATCAGAATGGTACCAGCGAAGAATATCTAGGCAGGGCGCTGAAGGATTATGCTAAGCGGGAGGATGTGGTGGTAGCCACGAAGTTCCTGCCCCGCAGCCAGCAGGAAATCGAAAAGGGCGTGACCGGTCAGGAGCATATCCAGAAGCAGCTGGATCTTAGCCTGCAGCATCTGGGCATGGATTATGTTGACCTCTATATCTATCACATGTGGGATTACCAGACGCCCATCTATGATATCCTGGACGGCATGACCAGAATGGTCAAGGCTGGCAAGGTACGTTATATCGGTATTGCCAACTGCTATGCTTATCAACTGGCCAAAGCCAATGCGCTGGCGGAAAAAGAAGGTTTTGCCAAGTTTGTATCCGTACAGAATCATTATAATTTGCTGTTCCGGGAGGAAGAGCGGGAAATGAGCAAACTTTGTGCCGAGGATAATATTGCCATGACGCCATACAGCGCGCTGGCCAGTGGCCGCCTGTCCCGCAGGCCGGGCGAAACTTCCCAGCGTTTGCAGGAAGACAGTTATGCCAAGCTCAAATATGATGGCACAGCTGACGCTGATGAAAAAATCATTCTGCGGGTAGCGGAACTGGCGGATAAATACGGCGTGTCCATGACAGAGATTTCCCTGGCCTGGCTGCTCACCAAAGTAACCGCTCCTGTGGCCGGTGCCACGAAACGGCATCATATTGATGGTGCGGTAAAGGCTGTGGAACTTGACTGGTCAGAAGAGGATATTGCCTATCTGGAAGAACTCTATATCCCCCACAAGCTGGTGGGCGTGATGGCCCAGAATACCCGCAGCAGCAATAAAAAAGAGCAGGTCTGGATGAAGAATGCCCCAAAGGGTATGCAGTAAAGTAAATTAAAAATATGCTTGACTTGAAGTTCACTTCAAGTGTTAAGGTGAAGATAACCTGATATTATCGGGCAGGAAGGAGCGTCGCGTGAAGGGAAAGAAAATCTTGGCCGCAGCAATAGCTGCAGGCATGATCATGACAAATTTTACATTTATGGAGGCAGCTACGGCACAGACGAAAAAAGCAGTAAAGATTACACAGACCGCAGGCAGAACGCAATTAGGGGAATTTGCCCCGGATTTTGCCCGCTATAATGATGATATTCTCTTTGGAGAGGTATGGTCAAAAAATGATGTTCTGTCCTTGCATGACCGCAGCATCGTGACGGTTTCGGCATTGGTGGCCAGCGGCATGACGGACAGCTCTTTGAAATATCATCTGCAGTCGGCGAAGAAAAACGGCGTTACCCGTGAGGAAATGGCTGAGGTCATCACCCAGCTGGGGTTCTATGCGGGCTGGCCCAAGGCTTGGGCGGCGTTCAATCTGGCCAAGGAAGTCTATAACGAGCCAGCTACCAAGAATACAGAGATTAAAGGAAACAATCATATGGATTTGGAAACCATCAAGGAAACCAGCTTGTTCCCCGTTGGCGGTGAAAATGTCAACTATGCCCAGTATTTTGACGGCAAAAGCTATCTCCATATGGTTTCTCTTGACCAGGTAGTGATTGGCAATGTGACCTTTGAGCCGGGCTGCCGCAACCATTGGCATATTCATCATGCCGACAAAGGCGGCGGGCAGATGCTGCTGGTCACTGCCGGCCGTGGCTGGTATCAGGAATGGGGCAAGCCTGCTCAGGAATTGAAGGTGGGAGATGTCGTGCATATCCCCGCAGGTGTCAAGCACTGGCATGGCGCCGCCAAGGACTCCGCCTTCCAGCATATTGCCATCGAGGTGCCGGGGGAAAATACTTCCAATGAGTGGTGTGAGCCGGTGGAGGAAAAGGAGTATAACAAGCTGCCCTGAAAATAAAAGGATTGATGTGTATGAACAGACGAGAGTTTTTGAAAGTCAGCGGCATGGGGGCGGTAACCTTCTTTTTGGCCGGCTGCGGCCTGTCAGCCCTGACCGGCGATGAGTCAAAAGCAAATGTGGTCCCGGAAAAGGGCAGCGTATCAGGAGGCGCGAATATGAAAATTGTGGTAATCACCAGCAGTCCCCATCCGAAAAGTGAATCAACATCCATTTATCTGGCTGACCGGTTTACGGATGGAGCCAGAAGTGCCGGCCATGAGGTTTTTACCTTTGATGCAGCCAATGAGGAAACTCATCCCTGCCGTGGCTGCGACAAATGCGGTATGGACGGCCCGTGCATTTTCAAGGATGCCATTGAAAACACGCTGATGCCCAAGATGCTGGAGGCAGACCTGATCGTGCTGACCACACCGCTGTATTACTTTGGCATGTCGGCGCAGTTAAAGACGATTGTTGACCGCTTCTATTCCCGCACGGGCAAGCTTCATGGCAAGAAATCCATCATGATGGCCACGGCCTACAACAGTGCCGATTGGACGATGGAAGCATTGGTCAATCATTATAACACGCTGGTACGCTACATGGAATGGCAGGATGTTGGTCAGGTGATGGCCACGGGCTGCGGCGCCCGCTCGCTGGTGGAAAAATCCCAGTTTGCCGATATTGCCTATAAAATCGGAGCGAATCTCTAAAAAGGCTTGACTTAGAGTTGGCTTTAAGTGATAGAGTTTAACCATAAATGTTGATGTGAGCTGACCGGAAAGGAGCAAAACGCATGAAGAAATTATGGATTGCCTGCTTGTCCATGCTGATGGTACTGGGGCTGATGGGCTGCGGCACGGATAATGGCAAGGCCGAGGAAAAGACACCGCCAGCTAAAACGGTGGCTCAGGCGGCTAATACTGATGCTGCGGCAGCAGGAGATAAGATCTTAGTCGCTTATTTTTCCGCGACAGGCAATACGAAGCAGCTGGCGGAGAATACCGCCAAGGCCCTGGGCGCAGATTTGTATGAAATTCGGCCGGAATCCCCCTATACGGCCGAAGACCTGAATTACAATGATGAAACGACCAGAGCCACGGTAGAGCAGAAAAATGATGGCTTCCGCCCCTCCTTAGCGGACAAGAATGCCCCCATTGCCAGCTACAAGACCATTATCCTGGCCTATCCCATCTGGTGGGCTCAGGCGCCCCGCATCATGGACACATTCGTGGAAAGCTATGACTTTACGGGCAAGAATATGACGGCTATTTGCACATCCGGCGGCAGTGATATCGGCAGCAGTGCAGATTATCTGGCCAGGATTACCAAAGGCAAGGCCAACTGGAAGCCGGGTAAGTTATTCAGCCCGCAGGCTGGGGCAGATGAAATCAAAGCCTGGTACAATGGCTTAGGCTTATGAATTACCGGAGCATAAATCGGCGCATGGCCGTAACGGCGCTTTTGCCGTTGCTGTTTGTGCTGGCCATGAGTTTTCACTATATCCCCAAGCTGCTGCATGAAATCATAGGCGCAGCCTGGTTCCTGCTGGCAGGCGTTCATCTCTATCAGAATCGTCACTGGCTGAAAAGCTTGCGGCAGGGCAAATGGAATTTTCGGCGGGCTTTGGGCACGGTCATTGATATATTGCTGATTGCCGTGGTGCTGGTGACTGTGTTTGCCGGTCTTGGCATATCCAACTTCCTGCTGAAAGATATCATGCCGCTGGAAATCCAGCGCAGCATTGTCATTCATCAGTATCATGTGTCCCTGCCCTATGCCCTGCTGATTTTATGCGGCCTCCATTGGGGGCTGCATTTCAAAGGCTGGCTGGGGCAGTGGCAAAAGGTCTTTGACTGGAAACTGTCTGCTGTGGCTAAACGGGCAGTTGTGGCAGCTTTGAGTCTGGCGGCGCTCAGTGCAGGGATTTATGCGTCCTTCCTGAACCGCATCGGCGACCGCCTGCTGATGAAACATATCTTTGCCACGGCAGCCACCAACGAACCGGCGGTCATCTATGTACTGCTGCTCTGTGGAACCATCGGACTCTATGTTTTGCTGGGAGCCGCATTGCAGCGCTATCTAAAAGCATGAACATTTGATATGGGAGGTAATCACATGAGTAAGAAATTAGTTGCCTATTTTTCCGCTAGCGGTGTAACGGCAAAGGCTGCCAAGAACCTTGCCGAGGCGGCTGGGGCAGATTTATTTGAAATCAAGCCGGAAGTGCCCTATACCCAGGCTGATTTGGATTGGCATGATAAAAATTCCCGCAGCTCCGTGGAGATGCGGGATAGTAAATCTCGTCCGCAGATTGCGGCAGGTGACGCCAGGATTGCGGACTATGATGTGATATTTGTGGGCTTTCCCATCTGGTGGTATGTGGCGCCCACCATCATCAACACATTCCTGGAAAGCTATGATTTTGCCGGCAAGACCATTATTCTCTTCGCCACCTCCGGCGGCAGCGGCTTTGGCAAGGCCGTGGAAGGACTGAAAGGAAGCGTGGCAGACAGTACCGCTATCCGGGAAGGCAAGCTGTTGAATGGGAATCCTTCGGTTGCTGACCTTAAAAACTGGGTGGAGAGCTTATAAGCGTGACAAGCATCAGGCAATGTGCATGAAATATGTGCATTGCCTTTTGTCGTTGAGGAGGCAGGTAATTGGACGGTGAAAATTGAATTATACAATCGGAAGATGGAGTTCAAAAGAGAAGGTGATTCCCTATCCGGCTGGGCTTGATACGGTTACAGAAGGTGCTTCATCTGCCCCAGCCGAAATAAATCATAAGGATTCACCGTATTTTACAAAAATGGATTTCTACAACATGGAAAGTATCCCGGGACGCCGTATTGTACTTTCCCACTATAAGACCTATCAACAGGCAAGAGAGTATACCTGTGGCCCAGCAGCTGCCCTGACCGTGCTTTATTGGTATGGGAACAGGGATTATGATGAAATGAGCTTGACAAAGGCCATGAAAACCCAGGGGTATCCAATCGGTACCGGGCTTAGAAATATGGTTGGATTCTTTAAAGGAATCGGCTGGGAAGTGCGCAGCAGCCTGAACAGCGATAAACTTAGCCGCTATGAGGATTTCCGTACCTTTATCTTGGAATCGCTGGCTCATGGGAAACCGGTACTGGTGGAAAATATAGAGTGGGGCGGTCATTGGCGGGCTATTATTGGCTATGACAACATGGGAACGAAGTCAATGCTGGATGATATGCTTATTTTTGCAGATCCTTACGATACTTGTGACCATAAACAGGATGGATATACAGCTGGTAATGCTACAAAATTCTACTCCATGTGGTTTGATCATTCCATGCTGCCCAAGAAGGAGCGCTATCAACCTTGGATTATAGCTTATCCGAAGGACGCTGATACTGTAGGAAAATAGGGGGATTGATTATGAATAAGATGAAAAGAATATGGTTCTATGTATTCCTGGTTTGCCTGTTGATTGTGTCCAATTATACTGTCGCATCTACGGGGACAACGAATACGGATGGTGGTATGTATGTTGTCAACTGTGAAAGCTGGATAAGCCTTCGGGCATATGCATCTACAGATGCTCCCGTCATCGCGAAGATACCACTTGGAGATATGGTGAATATTATTGATGACAATGATCCCTGCTATCAAAAGATGATATTTGCCCATGTCCGCTATCATGGGAATACGGGTTATGCATTATACAGCTATTTGACTCCTCATTGCACGTTATACCGTGTGGACAACTGTAACGAGTGGATAAGCCTGCGTTCAGCACCGTCCGCGGATGCAGCGGTGATTACCCGTATTCCGCTAGGGGAATACGTTCGCTTTGTCAAAGCAGGCAGCAACGGGTACTACTATGTTTACTACAAAGGAAATCTGGGTTATGCACTGGCTGAGTATCTTTCATAAGTTGTGAAACTGGTGGTTTCCTTAGCGTGCAATATACAGCTAGAGGCGTAGTGAAATACTAATAGCAAAAATAAAGCCATCAATAAGGCAGATATCTCAATCTGTGCTTATTGATGGCTTTTGCTATCTGATAACGGTTGATCTTACTGTTCTACTTCAGCATCGTCTGCGGTATATTCCTCCAGGGAGTTTTCCCGCACCTGGATGCAGATGAAGCTGATGCCTTCATTGGCAGCTGCCGAGAATTGACGCCGCGCAGCTGGGGCAATGCGCAGCCAATCGCCAGCTGCGAGTTCTACGGTCTGCCCGTCAATCACAGCTGTGCCCTTACCGGCCGTGACGAAGTAAATCTCCTCGTTTTTCTTGTGGTAGTGTACAAAGGGAACACCGGCTCCGGCGGGCAGGTTGTTGACGCTGATCTCTGCCCCCGTCAGGTTCAATTTGTCATGCAGTTCAGTTCTTGCATCGCTTGCCACAGTGATTTTGTTAAAATTTGCCATTTGATTTTCCTCCAATGAGTTTTTGTTGTAATGATATCGATTACAATAAAATAATAACACCGCCTCGATGTAATGTCAATGGTTACAATAAAAAATCTGCGGCGCACGATTTCATCATTGTCATAGATTGCTGGGGGATTTGGGTTGACATTTTATAGGTGATGTAATATTGTATGGTACAACGACTACATAACGGAGGTTTTTGCATGCAGTTTTCGTTTCGTCTGCCGGTAGCGACACATATATTGCTTTGTATCGAGCGGTTCAAGGATGAGTACAAGATCACTTCCACCTTTTTGGCCAGCAGTGTCAATGTGAACCCGGTCATTATTCGGAAAACATTGGGGCAGCTCAAAGCCGCCGGCCTGGTGGATGTGGCAGCAGGTGTCGGTGGGGCCAAACTCACAAAAAGCCCGCAAGACATCACGTTGTGGGATGTCTTCCAGGCTGTGGAAGAGGACGAGGATCTATTTCATTTTCAGGAGAACCCCAATCCGAAGTGCCCGGTGGGCAGGAATATCCATGGGGTGCTAGGGGACAGGCTCGAAGAGGTCAGGCAGCATATGCAGGCTGATTTCAAGAAAGTTACCATTGCCGATTTATTGGCGTCTATCGAGGCGAAAGAAGCGGCAGAGTGAGAAATTATGCATGACATCTGGAATCCATGGCATGGCTGCAGGAAAATCAGTCCTGGCTGTGCCAATTGCTATATGTATACGCTGGATAAGCAAAGAGGGAAGGACGGTTCCGTCATTTATCGCACGGACAATTTTGCCTACCCTTTGCAGAAAGACCGCTATGGCAGCTATAAGGTAAAGAGCGGCGAGCTTATCCGGGTTTGCATGACTTCGGATTTTTTTCTGGAAGAGGCGGACAAATGGCGGGACGAGGCATGGGAAATCATGCGGCAGCGGCCGGATGTCATTTTCTATCTGCTGACCAAACGGCCGGAGCGGGTGGCGGACTGTCTGCCTCAAGACTTTGGCAGCGGCTGGGAGAATATCTGGTTCAATGTCACCTGCGAGAATCAAAAAATGGCTGACATCAGACTGCCGCTGCTTAAGGATTTGCCCTTCATGCACAAAGGTGTGATGTGTGCGCCCTTGATTGGTTCCGTAAGCCTGAAGCCCTATCTGGATGATGGTTTCATCGAGCAGGTTATCTGCGGCGGCGAGAATTATGAAGGGGCACGGCCCTGCAATTATGATTGGGTACTGGCTTTGCATAAGGAGTGCCAGGAAGCCAGTGTATCCTTTTCCTTCATTGAAATCGGCTCAGATTTCATTAAAGACGGCAAGCATTATCGTTTGCAAAGCAAGCAGAAACAGGCGGAGCAGGCATTTAAGGCAGGTTTGAATTTCAAGGGCAAGCCCATGCATATTGACCTGCGGTATGCTATTGGCATTCCGGTATCGTCAGAGGATTGCTATAGCGCAGCTTATGATGGCCCGCATTGCCATGCCTGCGGCAGCAGGTTGATATGCAATGGATGCAGCTATTGCGGCAAGTGCGGGAATTAACTGTACAAGTAGAAGAAGCAGAATAGGAGCAAAATAAATGATTACCATATCGGAATTAAAGACAGGCGTTATCTTTGGTGACAATAACACCTGCGAATATGTCTATATGCCCGCCAGCGAAATCGGCGTGGAAGAACCCCTATGTGTTTACGAAAACAACGGACAGCGGTCTGATGTAGAGCTGTCGGAAGCCCTGCGGCTCATCCGGGTGCGGGCCCTGCGGCAGGTAAAGCATCCGGTTTTGGGAAGCAGTTCCTGCTGATGCGCTGCGAAACCCCAAGAGCGACAAAGTTGACCATCGCAAGGTGACCTTTGTGAACCGTTATGGCATTACGCTGGCGGCGTGCCGGATGTTTTGCCCGATGATGCTCCCTGGTTTGTGAAGGATTACTACACCTATTACAAGACGGAGCGCGGCTACCATCCCCGTTCCCTGAACTCCAATGGCGGCTGGAACCAGACTACAGCACTTTCGTTCATGAATATGCCGATTCTTTCCTATGCGGATGAAATCAAGAGTGCCGTAAGGGTGCTGCATGGCGAAAAGGCCCATTCCCGTTACTTTGGCGAAGATGCCTTCAAAAAGCTGCAAGGGGACAACAAGGAGTTGGTAATCGTTCCCGGCGCGTCCCATATCGACCTTTACGATAATAAAGCCAAAATCCCCTTTGACAAGTTAGCAGCTTTCTTTCAAGCTAACTTAAAATAATCCCCAATTTCCCAATACGCCCCCTGCAAGGTTTTCGGACTGGCAGGGGGCGTATTTTGGCATCAGTTGTTAAATTTTTCCTGCAGGGCAGAAAGGAAAGCTTGGGATGCTTTGGAAAAAATCTGGTTTTTCTTCCAGGCGATTGAGGGCTCGGCAAAAATGGCAGGCTCCAGAGGGCGTGTGCAGAGATTGGTGCCCGTGGTGTTGATGAGTTCATCAAAGGAGATGGCGCAGCCCATGCCCTCTTTGACCATCAGGGTGGCATTGTAAAGCAGGGTGTAGGAACCGGCGATGTTTAGCTCGGAAAGAGGCTTTTGCAGCCAATCCAGCAGTTCATCGCCATGGGTGCTGGCCGAAAGAGTCTGCCGGGAGAAAAGCAAAGGGCGGTGCCATAAATCCTCTGAACGGATGGTATCTTGTTGCGCCAGTTCATCATCTGCGCGTAAGAGCAGTACCCAGCGGTCGCGGACAGGCAGGGGCAGTTCCTGATATTTAGCCGGGTCCAGTTTGCCGTAGACAAAGGCAAAGTCAATCAGGCCGCGGTCTAGGCGTGTCATGGTGGTGCTGCCGTCGCCGCTGACAATATGAAAGCGCAAGCCCGGATATTTCTGGCGCAGTTTTTGCGCAACGTTCATCAGCAGGCCGAAGTGGATGGACTCCCCGGCCCCGATGCGGATATCGCCGCTGATTTCTTCATTGCGCAATAGTTCTCCGGTGGTCTTGTCTACCAGCGACAGGATTTCCTCTGCCCGGCGGCGCAGCAGCTGCCCGTCTTCCGTAAGCAGGATGCGCCGTGGCTCACGGATCAGCAGCTGCTTGCCAAACTCGTCTTCCAAATCTTTTAGCTGACGGGATAACGTAGGCTGGGACAGATGCAGCTTTTCCGCTGCCCGGGAAAAGCTTTCTTCCTGCGCCACGGTAAGAAAGTATTTGAGAACCCGCAATTCCATGATATTCAACTCCTTGGTCTGAATTTGACTCTATAATACTATAAAAAATCTATTACTGTAAAGCATAGGTAATGATTATGTATAAGTATTGGTATTGCATATGTGGAGAATTTATAATGGGAATGAAAGGACGTGAACTTATGGAGAAGGAAAAAGGGATAAACAAACAGCTGCTTCTGCTTATCATGGCCACTGGTGTTTTTAGTATCCTGAATACGGAAATGGGCTTTATCGGCATTCTACCTTATATTGCCGAAAACTATCAGGTGACGGTGGTGCAGGCTGGCTGGCTCATCAGTCTCTTTGCGCTGGGCGTGGCCGTGGCGGGGCCAACGATGCCGCTACTTATGTCCCGCTTTAATCGCAAGTGGGTTATGGTCTTTATTTTGGGACTGTTTACCGTTTGCAGTACGATTGCTGTCTTTGCTGAAAATTTCTATGTGCTTTTGGCCGTACGGGTGCTGCCGGCTTTCTTCCATCCGGTCTACTGCGCTATGGCCTTTACGGTGGCGGCAGGGCTGGCAAAGACCGGTGAAGAGCCAAAGATGATCGCAAAAATCAATATGGGTGTAGCGGCTGGTATGGTGGCCGGTGTGCCCATCAGCAACTTTTTGGCGGAGCAGTTCAGTCTGGCATTCTCGATGGCGTTTTTTGCGCTGGCCACCTGGCTGGTCATGTTGGCCACGTTATATTTTATGCCTTCGATGCCGGTCAAGGAAATGCTGGGCTATGGAGAGCAGCTTGCCGTGCTGAAAAAGCCCATGGTCTGGGCATCGATTGCAGCGGTGATTTTCCTTAACGGTTCGATTTTCGGTGTATTCAATTATCTGGCGGAGTATCTGGGCGTGGTTTCCGGTATTGCACCTTCCTTAATCAGTATATTGCTGTTAGTCTATGGTCTCTGCAATGTTGGCGGCAGTATGCTGGCGGGAAATCTGCTGACTATGCGGCCGTTGATGGTGGTCAAAATCTTTCCGCTGGCAGTTGCGGTAATCTATATTGCCCTGCTGGGCGGTGGCAGCATTTGGCCGGTAATGGGACTTATCGTGGTACTCTGGGGATTACTTGGGGGCATCAATGCCAATATCAATCAGTATTGGATTGCCAGTGCCGCCCCGGAAGCCCCGGACTTTGCCAATGGCCTCTTTTTGACGGCGGCCAATATGGGCTGCGTGCTGGGGACAACGGTCAGCGGTCAGTTCATTGATGCTTTGGGGACGCAATATGTGGTGCTGGGTGGGCTGCTGTTCTGCCTGCTGGCGGGCTTGACGGTTTGGGTGCAGTGTTATCGTCAGCGCAGCAATCCGCAGCTGTTGGCTCAGACTGAGCATTGACGGATGAGGTTTTGTATGCTTGATAAGCATAATGCTGTATTTTTTATAAGTATTGGTAATTTAAAAACATAGTCGCTATAATGAACTCAAGTTAAAGAGTAAAAGATGCAAGTGATGTAAAGGAGAGATGCGAAATGATGAAGAAAATTGGCAAAAACAAAAAGATGGTTTTGGCAGCCCTGGTGGCAGGTGTGATGTCTTTTGGTCTTATGGGGAGTGATGTGACAATGGCCGCAACTCCGGCTAAAGCATTGGCAGCGGCTTCGCAGATGCAGCGTTCATCTATCAGCGAACTGAACAATGACACCCGCGTATTCAAGATTGACAAGTCAATCGAAGCCAAGAATGTGAAGTTTGAAAACCGCTTTGGTTTTGAAGTGGCTGGTCATCTGTATCTGCCGAAAGACTTTGATGCCAGCAAGCAGTACAAGGCCGTAGTGATTACCGGGCCTTTTGGTGCCGTGAAGGAGCAGTCCTCCGGTCTGTATGCACAGGAATTTGCCAAGCATGGTTATGTGGCCGTAGCCTTTGATTCCTCCACGACAGGAGAGAGCAGTGGCAGCCGTCGCAATATGGGTTCGCCGGAAATCTTTACGGAAGACTATCATGCCGCTGTGGATTTCGTTTCCAACTTGAAATTCGTGAACCCGGATCAGGTCGGTGCCATGGGCATCTGCGGTCTGTCCGGTATGGCCATCACGGCTGCCGGCAGTGACAGCCGTATCAAGGCCGTGGCAACCTCAGCTATGTATGATATGAGTGAAAGCATCAGCGACCATTATAATGGTGCTTACTACACGCCGGAGCAGCGGGAACTCGTGAAACAGCATCTGGCCAAGATGCGTGATGAAGAAGCTAAGACCGGCAAAGCCATCCGCGGAGCCCATGAGCTGGGGGTGGATGCCAGTGGTAATGTGGAGACCTTCGATACTATGTTCCCGGATAAACTGCCTGCGGATGCCAGTCCTGTCATCAAGGATTTCTTCGGCTACTATGTAGGCCGCGCCTTCCATCCGCGCGCCATCAACTCCAATAAGCTGGCCTGGGATTCGGTAACCCCGTATGGCTTCTTTGACTTCAAGCTTATGAGCAATATTGATGAGTTGGGCAAGACGCCGGTCCTGCTGATTACCGGGGATAAGGCGCATTCCAAGTATTTCTCCGACAATGTTTATGCCGCCATCAAAGGGGAGAAGGAAGAAATCGTCGTTCCTGGTGCTACCCATGTAGACCTTTATGACCAGATGGACAAGATTCCGTTTGACAAGCTGTTTGCCTTCTTTGATAAGAATCTGAAGTAAAAAGCAAGAAATGCCGCCCGGAAAATCGTGCAAGAATTTGCTGGGCGGCATTTGTATTATATGGCTTGCCTTTGAGTATACTCCAAGTGATAGAGTAAAAGAGGATAATGTGTATGGAGGAGAGAATATGAGCAAGAAAGTAGTGATCATTTCCACGAGCCTGAGAAAGAACAGCAATTCTGAGGCATTGGCCAAGGCTTTTGCTGAAGGTGCCAGGGAGGCAGGACACGAGGTGGAGCAGATTTCCCTGCGGGATAAGACCATAAACTTCTGCAAAGGATGCCTTGCCTGCCAGAAGACCATGCAGTGCGTGATCAAGGACGATGCCAATGAAATCACGGCCCAAATCGGTCAGGCAGATGTGGTGGCCTTGGCGACGCCGGTCTATTACTATGGCATGTGTGGCCAGTTAAAGACGCTCTTGGACCGGGCAAATCCCTTGTTCCCAGCGGATTATCGCTTCCGCGAAGTTTACCTGCTGGCCACGGCGGCAGAAGATGATGAAGACACGGTGGCCGGAACCCGCATCGGCGTGCAGGGCTGGGTGGACTGCTTTGACAAGGCAGAACTAAAAGAGACGCTTTTCTGTGGCGGTGTGACGGACGCAGGCGATATTGCCGGCAATGCCGCACTGGAAAAAGCCCGACAGGCTGGCAAGAATATTTGAAGTTTGTAAAATAATGCCTTGCAGCTGTATGGGCATAAGGAGGGATGGCAATGCCAAACCGGAAAATCATAAGTGTGGCCATGCTGTCGGTGCTGCTGCTGCTATCCGGCTGTACAGGTGCGCAGAAGACTGCTGCGGATACTGGCAGTAAGGTGCAGGAGGCTGTCCAACGGGAAAATAAATCTTTGGCAGAACCAAAGAAGGAGCAGGCGATGAAACTCATCATTGAAGATAAAGTTGTTCCCGTTACCTGGGAACAGAATGCTTCCACGGCGGCGTTGCAGAAACTTTTGCCGTTGACCATCAAAATGTCACCTTATGGCGGCTTTGAGCAGGTGGGCGCTATCGGTCAAAGTATTACCAGCGCAGATAAGCAGCTGACGACCCAATACGGTGATATTGTCCTCTATGCGGGGAATAAGCTGGTTATTTTCTATGGTTCCAATTCGTGGGCTTATACGCGGCTGGGACATATTGACATGCCAAAACAGGAATTGACTGCTTTATTAAACCGCGATGGCGTAACGGTGCAGCTCGCGGCCCAGTGAAAAAGGATAGGATTTTTAACAGGAAGGTAAGGAAAATGGAGGAATATAGAGAACGAACATATGATGAAGAACGGGCACTGTATGGCAAGACCGGGGTGAAGCTCATTGATTGCCGTTTTGACGGCCCTGCAGACGGGGAAAGTGCGCTCAAGGAAAGCCGCGATATTGAGGTGCAGGATTGCTTTTTCAATCTGCGCTATCCCTTTTGGCATGATGAGTCTGTGCAGATAAAAGATTCTGAGCTTACGGAACTTTGCCGTGCGGCCTTGTGGTATTCAACGGATATTCACATTGCCGATACGAAACTGCATGGCATCAAGGCCCTGCGGGAATGCGCCGATGTGACCATAGAAAACTGTGATGTGATTTCGCCGGAATTTGGCTGGTCGGTCAAAAATATCCGCATGAAAAATACCAGCGTGCAAAGCGAATACTTTATGCTGCGCAGTGAACAGCTGCATTTTGACCATGTCACGTTGCAGGGGAAATATTCGTTTCAGTATATTGAGGACGCAGAATTTACCAACTGTGAGCTGAACACCAAAGACGCTTTTTGGCATGCCAAAAATGTGACGGTCCGCAACAGCGTGATTCGCGGCGAGTATCTGGCCTGGTATTCGGAAAATCTGACGTTGGAGAACTGTACCATCATTGGCACACAGCCCTTCTGTTATTGCAAGGGGCTGAAACTCATCAATTGCCGTATGGTGGATACGGATTTGGCCTTTGAAAAATCGGAGGTTGAAGCAGAGGTTACGACCGTAGTGGACAGCATTAAAAATCCGAAATCCGGCACAATCAAGGTGGCAGGCGTTAAGGAAATCATTATGGATGATTCATCTGCCCAGGGGCGCATTATTGTGGTCGAAGAAAGTAACTGTGCTTGATAATTGATGACGAAGATTGACAAGGTTGTTTTTTGTTCTATGCTATTAAACAGAATATAGGTTGACACCTGTTGCCGCCGGGTAATGGGAAAAGCGTCATTTTCTTATCGTTAGGTCTTGGCAGATAAGAAGATGGCGCTGTTTTTGTAGGAGGGAAATTATGTTTCGGAAGATGCGAAGATTTAAGCAGCAACTGCCGGAGGCAGAATGCAGGGAAGTGTTAAAAAATACGAAACGGGGCGTGCTGTCCATGCTGGGTGACGACGGTTATCCCTATGGTATTCCCATGAATCATTGGTACTCAGAGGAGGACGGTATCCTTTATTTCCATAGTGCCAAGGAAGGACACCGGATGGACGCTATCCGGGCCTATGACAAGGTAAGCTATTGCGCGCATGATGAAGGCTGGCAAAAAAACGGTGAATGGGCGCTCAATATCCGGAGTGTGGTCGTCTTTGGACGTATGCAGCTGGTGACGGATGAGAAAAAAATTCGCCAAATCTGCAGCTCGCTGGTGCGAAAATTTACCGCTGATGAAGCGTACTTGGAACAGGAATTGAAACACGCCATGCCCCGCGTGCAATGTCTGGCGCTGATTCCGGAGCATATGACCGGAAAACTGGTCAATGAATCATGACTTTTAGTTTCCCGTATTAAGTTTTTAGTATCATTTTTTAAGAGCGTCGGCAAATTTACGCCGGACGAAGTCGATAAGACAGCGTTCGTCCGCGTAGATTTGCCGGCCTTTTTTGGTGACGATAAAACCTTTTTGGGCAAGTCCTTCAATGGGAATGGCAATCAGATCGCTATCCGGCAAAATGCCATTGCCGGTCAGAATCGACAGGGCGATGCCTTGCTGGACGATATTCCAGACGCTCGAAAGGTTGGGGGAATAATGGAGAATCTGTGGCTGGAGCTTTTGCCGGTCAAATTCAGCCAGTACACGTTTTGTCAGGATAAATTTACGACTGAGCAGCACCAATGGATATGCTGCTGCTTCGGCCAAGGTGACGCTGGGCTTATCTGCCAGCGGGTGGCTATTGGGGACACAGAGGCAGATGGGCCAGGACGATAATTTGCGCAGGGTGAGATTGGGCCGTCCTTCGGCATCGTGGACAAAGGCCAGGTCGACTTCTTCCCGCTCTACCATATCCAGCGCGGCGCCACCGGCTGGCTCTGTGATTTCCAGCTGAATTTCCGGGTGCTGCTGGAAAAATTCGCCCAAAAGCAGCGGCAGGATAATGGTGGCAATCTGCGAAGGCACGGCCAGCTGCAGGCGGTTATGGCGTTTGGCAATCTCTTTGACACTGGCTTCAAAGCGTTTGAACTGCTTCAGCATCTTTTCTACTTCATGAAACAAAGCCTGCCCGTCAGCGGTGAGCTGGATATTGCGCCCTACATGGCGGAACAGGTTCAGGCCGGTTTCCGCTTCGAGGTTCTTCATGGACTGGCTCAGCGTGGATTGGGACATATGCAGATAGGCGGCCGCTTTGGTAACATTTTCTTGACGGCAAACCTCGGCGAAGTATTGCAATTGCTGGATATTCATGGCAGTACCTCCTTTGACTAGCTTCATCATAACGGAATCAATCGGTTTTTTCAATAGATAAATCGATTATAAGTGTTTTTTATGTTGGGCGGAATACGCTATGATGAAGACAGAAAAGGTCAATGTGAAGCGGGAGGTAATGATGATGGAAAAGGCAATGAAGATCTGGGCCGAAAAAATGATGGCAAGGACGCATAAGGCAGTGAAAATTTATCAGCTGGAATCGCAAAAAAAGCAGGACATGACTCCGGCGCAGTGGAATATGCTCTATGGGAAATATCTGCTGGATATGGACGAAGTGATTTGACGGAAGGAGAACTTTATGGAAAAGAAAGCGATTCTGCTGGACGAAAAGGACAATGTGGCCACCTGCACCAGCGAAGCACAGCCGGAGGACATGGTTATCTGTCATGGCGGCGGCAGGGCCAAGGTTAGGGCTATCGAACTGATTCCCATTTGGCACAAGATTGCCTTGAAGCCGATTGCCAAGGGCGAGATGGTCTATAAGTACGGGGAAATCATCGGGGAAACTTTGCGGGATATCCCGCAGGGCGGCTGGGTATCGCATGAGAATATCCGCAGCATTCCCCGGGATTATGCCAGTGAGTATGTAATGGGCAAGGAGGGCAAATGATATGGAATTTTACGGTTACAGACGCAAAGAAGGCCGCCCCGGTATCCGCAATCATATTCTGATCCTGCCCACTTGTGCCTGCGGCAGTGAATCCTGCCGGATTGTGGCGAGCCAGGTGCGGGGCGCTGTGAATATTGTCTTTAACACCGGATGTAGTGATGTGGCGGCTAATACGGCAATGAGCCAGAAGGTGCTCACGGGTTTTGCGCTGAATCCCAACGTCTACGGCGTGGTCATCATCGGCCTGGGCTGTGAAACTGTACCCCATGCCCAGTTGCGGGAAAAGATACAGGCAAAGTGTTCCAAGCCGGTAGTTTCCTTTGGCATACAAGAAGAAGGCGGCACATTGAAGACCATTGAAAAAGCTGTGCGGGCAGCCAGGGAAATGGCAGCTGAAGCCGGGCTGCAGCAAAAAGAAAAATTCCCCATCAGCGAGCTGCTGTTGGGGATAGAATGTGGCGGCAGCGATGCTACCTCCGGCATTGCCTCCAATCCTGCGGTGGGCAATCTTAGCGACAGGCTCGTGGATTTGGGCGCGTCTGCCATGATGAGCGAGTCCATTGAGTGGATTGGCGGCGAACACGTGCTGGCCCGCCGGGGCGCCACGCCGGAAATCCATGATCAGATTATCCGGGTGTGCGAGGACTATGAAAAACATTTGCTGGCCGCAGGGCAGGATTGCCGGGCGGGCCAGCCGACACCGGGCAACAAAGCGGGCGGTTTGTCCACGATTGACGAAAAGAGCCTTGGCTGCATCCGCAAAGGCGGCACCCGTCCCATCGTGGAGGTGCTGGAACAGGCGCAGCCGCCCACGAAGCGCGGGGCTATCGTCATGGATACGGCAGGATACGATATTTCTTCTGTAACATCCATGGCGGCTGCCGGCTGTCAGGTCATCATCTTTACCACGGGCAGGGGAACGCCTACGGGCAATGCCATTGTCCCAGTGCTTAAAGTGACTGCCAATGAGCATACTTATAGTTGGATGGAAGATAATATGGACGTGGATCTATCGGGCATTATCCGTGGCGAGCAGACCATTGAGGAAAGCGGCGGGATGCTGCTGGAAAAGCTCCATGAGGTAGCAAACGGCAAACTCACCAAAGCGGAAGCCTATGGCTTTTCGGATATTGCGGTTGACCATGTGTGCAGATTCGTGTAATTGGCATAAGGGCGATGTGAATAGAAAAAATATGCTGTCAGACCTTGAAATCTGGCTGATCACGGTAGAAATGCTGCAAAAGCTCAATAAAGGCGTGCAGGGATTGGCGCTTGTCGTTTTTATGCGTGTAAACGCCACAGGGAATGACGACATCGCTGTCAAAGTCGAGCCAGGCAAATTCGCCGTTATGGTCATTTAAGAAGCCCGGTGCCAGACATACTCCTTTGTGGGCAGCAACGTTGGTCAGGGTATTGTCATGGTCGGGACTGTTGAAATAATCCACATGAATTTCGCTGATTATGCGTTGCTGCAGGGCACGCAGCATGGGCGGGGAGCCGCCGCCTACCATAAGTGTACGACCTTTTAAGTCGCTGGGCGTAACCAGCGGCTTTTTTGTCAGGGCATCATTTTTCTCGGTAATCAGGTAGATGTGACTGTCAAACAGGTGATGACAGGTCACATCCGGGACACGCTTCATCGTGTATTCCATGGCAAAGGTCACGTCCTGTTCGCCTTGCAGGAAGGATTCCTGTCCGTGCTGCCAGTCAAAACTGGGAATGACATTGACCGTAGGAAAACTGCGGCTGAATTGCGCAATGACCTGTGGCAGAAAGTAGATGGAGGAACGAATCGGCAGCTTTTAGAAGCAAAAGAAGCGATTCGCGAGGTTATTGATGGTTTTGCTAATTTGGAGTGCAATGTACCGGCGCAGATGATTTATTTCACTGAGGATGTTCATGTCATGGTCTATATGGGCGATAAGCTCACGATGGATATTCATGGCCGGGACACGTTGGAAAACCAGTTCAGCGCCTTTACCGGCGGCATCAAAGCATCGCATCATCAAAATGGTCAGCAGGTCATTGCGGTAGATGGCGATACGGCCACAGACGTGCATTACTGTCGTGCGGCCCTTGTGATGGAAGAAAACGGCCATACTGTGGTGTCGGATAACTACATCCGCTATACGGATAAGCTCGTGAAACAGGAGGGCAGCTGGCTCATTAAAGAACGTGAGCAGCATTTTGTCATTACGAAGAAACAAGCACTGTGATTTATCGTAAATAACTTATGGCCGCGAAAGGCTCGCTTAAAAAGCCGCGTGAGGCAATAAGCTATTATACAGACGGTACTGGTGCTTTGTCACGAGTACCGTTTTTTTATGGAGGAAAAATTTATGCCTATTAATGTATTTGAAGAAATGCGCAAGGGTGCAGCTTATGATATCCGGCAGGAAGATTATGTGGAGCAGGTGCATAGTGAACTCAACCGCTGTGCCAGTCTGTGTCAGGAAATCAATGCTACCGATGTAAACGACAAAGAAAGTATCTTGAAACAGGAAAAGGAGCTCCTGTCTAATACTGAATTTACGGATTCGTATTTTACGCCGCCTTTTCAGATTGATTGCGGCAACCGGGTATTTGTGGGCAAAAATGTCTTTGCCAATCATAATCTGACCATGATGTCTCTGGGCACCATTACGATTGAAGATGGGGTTATGCTAGGGCCGGAAGTGGGAATGTTTACCGTCAATCATGAACCGAAAAATATCCGTACGGTCATGACCAAGGAAATCCATATCAAGAAAAATGCCTGGATTGGTGCCAGAGTAAGCATTTTGCCCGGTGTAACCATTGGGGAAAATGCGATTGTCGGTACTGGGGCTGTGGTTACGAAAGATGTTCCCGATAATTGTATGGCTGTTGGCGTGCCGGCAAAGGTTGTTAAGAAATTAGATTAAGCTTATGAGAGGGGCAAATATATGCGTAAAGAGGTTATGATTGTCACTGGTGCCGGGCAGATTTCGATGGCTATTGCCCGTCGTATGGGCTATGGCAAGAAGATTATTCTTGGGGATAAAAACGAAAACAATGCACAGGCGGTTGCTGAAATCATGAATCAGGCAGGCTTTGATGTGGAGCCGTTTGTGATGGATATGTCTTCGCGGAATTCCATTCAGGCTATGGTGCAAAAAGCAACGGAATATGGTGAAGTGAAGTATTTGATTTGCGGAGCAGGTGTTTCGCCGTCACAGGCACCGATTGAAGTGATCTTGCAGGTTGACCTCTATGGGACGGCAGTATTGATGGAAGAAGTCGGCAAAGTTATCGCTGAGGGCGGCGCAGGTGTAATTATCTCCAGTCAGTCCGGTCATCGCCTGCCGGCGCTCACGCCGGAGCAGGACAGGGCGCTGGCGATGACGCCGACAGAGGAACTGTTGAAACTTGACTTTTTACAGCCGAAAAAGATAAAGGATACTTTGCATGCCTATCAGCTGGCCAAACGCTGTAATGAAAAGCGCACGATGTATGAAGCTGTCCGCTGGGGCGAACGTGGTGCAAGGATAAATGATATTGCGCCCGGAATTATCGTTACGCCTTTGGCCATAGATGAATTCAATGGCCCGCGTGGTGATTTTTACAAGAATATGTTTGCCCAATGCCCGGCAGGCCGTCCAGGCACTGCTGATGAAGTAGCTGATGTAGCAGAGCTTTTGATGAGCGAACGGGCGCAGTTTATCACGGGTTCAACATTTTTGGTAGATGGTGGTGCAACAGCCGCTTATTATTATGGGCCGTTGCAGCCAAAAAGAAAGTGAGTATGAAAAAGTCTCTATAATTTGATATCCTATCGAATCAAAAGGTCTTCTATGATAAACTATTAACAAGTCATAGAAGACCTTTTATTATGTCAAGCAAGAAGGAGGCGTCAATGAGAAAGTCTGATGTCTGGTATGAGCTGGCGGCCGGGAAAATGCCAAAACTGCTGGCAGATAAGCTGGAGCCTTTTGGCTTTCGCCGTGATGGAGATGCATATTTCTACGCAGAGGAGTTGCTGGCAGGCAGTTTTCATGGACCGTATGTAGAGGAGCTTTTGCAGTATGTGCAGACTGCTTATGGCGATGAACTCGAATATCTGTGGAAGGACATGGACGCGGCGGTTATCCGTTCGCATTTGTCGTAGAAATGGTATGCGCTCTTTATGAAGGTGCATCCCAGCAAAATCGGCATTGGCGGCAGCCAGCCTATCCGTATCATGGATTTGCATGGTACGGCAGAACAGGTGGCTGCCTTAGTAGATGGAGAGCGGTATTTCCCGGGCTGGCATATGAATCGGAAATACTGGTATACCATATGTCTGGATGGCAGTATACCGATGAGGGAGCTTCAGCAAAGAATTGACGAAAGCTTTGCATTGGCAAAGCCTAAGAAAGGGCGTTGATATGGAGGCCGAATAAGTTGTTTCTTGGGGGACTGGCAAATGTCTTAATCGTTGGGTTTGTTGCGCATGTTATAATGATAATAAGACATATCATTTACAAGCGAGGCGCTTTTTATGGCATCGACCACTCTGTTATGGAAGAAAAATCTTTTTATATGTTGTATTGCATCGTTTATCGTATCTGTTGGTATGAGCCAGATGGCACCAATCCTGCCGCTTTATATTGCTGAGCTTGGCGTCGACAATCCAGCGGATATTGCCCGTTGGTCGGGAATCGTTTTTGGTTGTAACTTCATCAGCTTGGCAATCTTCTCACCGATATGGGGCAGGCTTTCGGATCGTCTGGGACGAAAGCCAATGATTTTGCGTGCCTCCGGTTGGCTGGGCCTTATCATGATTGGCATGGGCTTTGCCCAATCGGTATGGCATCTGGTTCTTCTGCGCTTGCTACAAGGCTGCCTGAGTGGTTTTCAAGCTGCGGTCATTCCGTTGCTGGCGCAGGAAACACCGAAGAAACGCTCGGGATGGGCTATGGGGATGTTTTTTACCGCGCAGGTGTCGGGCGGACTCATGGGGCCGGTTTTCGGCGGCTGGCTCAGTGAAACGATTGGCTTCCGCAATGCGTTTTTCCTGATCGGTATATGCTGCCTGCTCGGATTTTTGGCGTTGACACAGATAAGCGAAACCAAACAGCCTGTGCGTGAAAAAGCCGCGGCGGTTGAGCTGCCAGCCTTCCGTGAGCTGCCACAGCATACCATTATCCTCGGTGTTTTCCTGACGACCATATTGCTGCATTTCTCCCTGTCCTGCGTGTCACCAATCCTTACGGTCTATGTGCAGGAGATCGCTGGTAACATCGACCATCTGGCTATCGTATCCGGTGCTATATTCTCTGCCGCAGGTTTTGCCAGTATGCTATTTGCGTCAAGGCTCGGCAGATTGGCTGACCGTATCGGCTCAGCGCGTATCTTGTTTGCCTGTCTGCTCCTTTCAGGTATCGTTACGATTCCGCAGGGGATGGTAAGTGCACCATGGCAGCTGGGAGTCCTGCGCTTCTTCCATGGCATAGCGATTGCGGGCCTTATGCCATCCACCAATAACCTTATCCGCCAATTGGCACTACCAGCTCTGATGGGGCGGATTTTTGGTATCAATCAGTCGGCGCAGTTCATCGGCATGTTTACGGGGGCGTTTTTCGGTGGCCAGTTGGCCGCCAGCATCGGCATCCGTAATCTTTTTTGGCTGGTAGCTGCATTGCTCTTGGGCAATGCTCTGTGGTGCCGGTTTTGCATTTATTCCCGCACAGAAAAATCGGCGCTGCAGTAAAGTTATGTGGTCACAGCGCCATGGAAGAGCGGTGTTATGGACAATAAGAAATTAGGGAGGTACATCTTTTGCGTAATTTACTGATCGGTTCGCTGCTACTGTCGCTGGCCGGCAGTATTTGGGGGGCCTGTTTGTTTGTAGCCGCCATCACCTGGGCGTTGATGTCCATACTCTTGAAACTGCTCAGCCGCTATTCGGTGTTTACGTTGACTTTTTATAGTGTATTCATCGCGTTTTTGGTGCTGAGCCCCTATGGAATATGGTGGCTGATTAACGAAGCAAATTATGAGGCTTTGGCCATGCCGCAGATATGGGGCTCGGTACTTTATGTGGGGATGATTTATCATGCAAATGGTGTCGTGCTAAAGAAGAAACGGCTTATTTCCTCTGGCGAATACTGGTCATGTTCCATCCACCATCTGACGGTTTCCGCAAAATCACAGATCATATGATTCAGAATATGCGTAATCTCTGCTTTGATATCCTTTTTCTCTGTTGAGAAATCATGTGTTTTTTCCTGGGTTAGCTCATCTGAAAAAACATGCTCAAAAATTTCCGTACATAAGGCCTTTAACAGTTCGTCCTTCGTTTCAAAAATGGAAAGTTTTGGTAAAATATCATTAAAAGTATTCAGAGATTGTTGGAAAAAGATGACGTCAGAATCAGTTTCTGTGATACACATACCAGCAGGAACCTGCAAGTTGACAACTGCTGGATATAGTAATAGAATACGAAGTGTCGAATGTTTTCTTCGACTAGATATTGTTTTTTTATTGTTGAGGAGCTTGCTGTTTGAGAAACAACACCTTGGAGATTGCAGGCTGACCGGGAGGTTGGCTTAATTGTAATCTCATACCAACCTCCCTGTATTGCAGTCATCAATCATCAGGAGGAAAAACAATGAGCAAAAATGACTATCTTATCCGTTTGGAAAAAATTGAGGAACATCGTGAAGTAGAAAACATGGTACGGGAATCCTTTTGGAATGTCTACCGTCCCGGTTGTTTGGAGCACTATGTTCTGCATTGTCTGCGAAATGACCCAGCCTTTGTACCAGCGCTAGATTTTGTCATGGAAAAGGATGGCCGATTGATCGGCCAGAACATCTTTATGCGTGCCGTTATCAAGGCTGATGATGGCAGGGAAATCCCGATTATGACGATGGGGCCTATCTGTATATGTCCGGAATGGAAAAGGCAGGGATATGGCAAGATTTTGCTGGACTTCAGCTTGCAGAAAGCTGCTGAACTGGGGTGTGGAGCCTTGTGTTTTGAAGGAAATATTGGTTTCTATGGCAAGAGCGGCTTTGACTATGCCAGTAATTTTGGCATTCGCTACCATGGCCTGCCGGAAGGGGCAGATGCATCCTTTTTCCTGTGCAGGGAACTTGTGCCGGGGTATCTGGCAGGCATTACCGGTGAATATACCACGCCGAAAGGGTATTTTGTAGATGAGGCAAAGGCTGAGGCTTTTGACAAAGATTTTCCTTTCAAAGAAAAATTGGTGCTGCCAGGGCAAATTTTTTAAACGTATGCTAGTAGAACTAGGCCCAGTGAATGAAACCGGCCCAGTGAATGAAACCGGTCCGTTGAATGAGACTGGCCCATTAACCGACCGCAGATGAACAGGGATTAGCTAGATAAAACAATGGGGCTGCTGCACAAAAGCCTTTTACCGCAATAACTAATATGCAAGAAAGATTTGCATACTGATTATTACAGGAAAAGGACTAAGTGCAGCAGCCCTATTTTGCATGAATTTCAAGATGGCGTAATCAAGATTTATTCTTGACTTGAAGTCAGCTCCAAGTGGTAAAATTGAAGCAAAAGAGAAATCATTGGCAGGAGAACATAATGAATAGAAGAACTTTTATCGTGGGAGGTTTGGGAACCTTGGGAGTATTAGCTGGCGGCGGTGCACTTTTTACCCAGCGGCCGGAATTTGGCAGGCTGCCGCAGGGGGAACGTCTGGCACGGATGGAAGCCTCACCGCATTATAGAAATGGCAAGTTCCAAAATCTTGTTCCCGTACAGGTCATGAATGAGGAGAACGGTGAAAATCGTTTTGTGGCGATGGCAAAATTCCTCTTTGGGGATAAGTCCCATTTATCGCCGAAGCAGGTAATGCTGTCAAAGAAGACGGATTTGCACAGCCTGAATCCGCATGATGATGTGGTGGTCTGGCTGGGGCACTCCAGTTTCTTTATGCAGCTGGGAGGCTATCGCATCTTAATTGACCCCGTGTTCAGTTCCTATGCGTCGCCCATCTTTTTCATCAACAAGGCATTTCCTGGCAGCAACGTCTATACCGTCGAGGATATGCCGGAGATTGATGTAATGGCGATTTCTCATGACCATTGGGATCATTTGGACTATCCGACGATTATGGCACTGAAGCCGAAGGTGAAGAACGTTGTCTGCCCGCTGGGGGTAGGGGAATATTTCGAGCAATGGGGATTTGACATGTCAATTATCCATGAGGAAGATTGGAATACGGAAATCAAACTGGCTGATGATTTCTCCGTCCATATCCTGCCCTCCCAGCATTTTTCGGGGCGTTTTCTGAGGCGCAATCCGACCCTGTGGTGCGGCATGGCTTTTGTGACACCCACGCGCAAGGTTTACTACACCGGCGATGGCGGCTATGGGGAACATTTCAAGGCCATTGGGCAAAAGTTTGGCGGTTTTGATCTGATGCTTGGCGAAAACGGCCAGTACAATATGGCCTGGCATGCGATTCATATGCTGCCAGAGGAAACGGCCCAGGCAGCATCGGATGTGGGAGCAAAATTGCTTCTGCCTGCCCACGGCGGCAAGTTTGCCCTTTCCCGTCATCCCTGGCAGGAACCTTATCGGGAACTGACTCGTTTTAGCCAGGGGCGGGGGTATAAAATGCTGACTCCGGAAATCGGGGAGGTGGCTTATCTTGACAGTGGCAGCACTCAGAACTTTGGGCCCTGGTGGGAGGACATGAAATAACAGCAAAAGAGCGTTATCGATGTTGATGACGCTCTTTTACTGCATTGAGTTTTTTATTCTTGTTTTTCAACCATCGTCTGGTCAATAGCAGAGAAAATGTTTGAGGAATGTTCCTGTTTACAGAAAGCTATTTTTCAGAGCTTCTAAAAACTTCTGAGAGGCTTTGGAAAATACCTGATTCTTTTTCCAGGCGATAAATGGCTGAGCAAAAATCTCCGGTTTCGGGGGGCGACAGCAGATGTCGCTCCCTTTTGTATTGATGATGTTTTCGAAGGCCAGAACACAGCCAAGTCCCTCCCGTACCATCAGGGAGGCGTTGTAGAGCAGGGTGTAGGAACCAGCGATATGCAGCTCTTCCGGAGGCTTGCCTAACCAGTTTAGCAGTTCATCTCCGTGGGTGCTGGGAGAGAGGGGTTGCCGTGAGATAAGCAAAGGCTGGTTATGCAAGTCAGTAGGGGAAATGGTTTCATTTTGGGCCAGTTCGTCCTGATTATTCATGAGCACTACCCACCGGTCTCGGGCTGGCAGGGAAAGTTGATGATATTTCGCCGGGTCAAGGTCACCATAGACATAACCAAAGTCGATAAGGCCCCTGTCCAGACGATGCAGGGTGGTTTCGCCATCGCCACTTATGATGTCCAGATTTAACCGAAAGCACGTGATGTTTTTTTGGGGACTGTTTACCTTGTGCAATGTGGTGGCGGTCTTTGCAATATCTTCGGCAGCGTGCTGGCGGGCAACCTCCTGACCATACGTCCGTTGCCAGTGATTAAGGCATTTCCCTTGGTTACGGCTATGCTGTATGGGGTTATGTTTGGCGGTGGCAGTGCCTGGCCGTTTATGGGGGCAGTGGTCATTCTGTGGGGGATTTTAGGCGGCATCAACGGCAATATAAACCAATATTGGATAACCAAAGCCGCTCCCGAGGCTCCAGATTTTGCCAATGGGCTCTTCCAGACAGCGGCAAATATTGGCTGCGTTCTGGGGACAACCGTTGGCGGCTGGTTTATAGAAAGCTGGGGAATAGAATTTGTAGTATTGGCTGGTCTGGGACTTTGCGGTGCAGCGGCCTTAGTTATCTGGGGGCAGTGCTTCATGATGAACAGTGCAGCCGGTATGCATATACAGGCCGAAGAGGTATAGATTGATTTGACTTGGCGTTTACGATGGAGGAGAGCGTATGAGCAAGAACGTATTAGTGATTTCTACGAGTCTGCGGAAAAACAGCAACTCAGAACAACTGGCAACAGCGTTTGCTGATGGAGCCAGAGAAGCGGGGCATAATGTAGTGGAGATTTCCCTGCGGGATAAAACCTTAGGTTTTTGCAGGGGATGTCTTGCCTGTCAGAAGACTTTGCAGTGTGTAATCAAGGATGATGCCAACGATATTGTGGAAAAGATGGGCAAGGCTGATATGTTGGTGTTTGCAACACCTATCTATTACTACGAAATGTGCGGTCAGTTAAAGACGCTTTTGGATAGAGCAAATCCGTTATTCCCAACAGATTATAACTTTCGGGAGGTCTATCTATTGGCAACCGCTGCTGATGAAGAAGCGAATGCTGTCGGTGGTGCCCGCAAAGGAATGGAAGGATGGGTGGCCTGTTTTCCAAAAGCTCAGCTTAAAGACGTATTGTTTTGTGGTGGTGTGACCGGGGCGAGAGAAATTGAGGGCAACGAAGCTTTGGTCCGAGCTAGACTGATGGGAAACAGCTAGGTATAACGATGTGTTTGCCGCTTGCTGGCAGCCAATCCAAGATAAACTGACGGAATTTCTTGCTTGCCGTTGTGGGCAGAGTGTATTTATCCGTGATAAGGTAAACACTCTGTCCTTTTTCTGTGCCTTCGCTCAGAGGGCGAAGAACGATATCCTCATGGGTATTTAGAACCGCTGCATAATCGTAGCCGATGTTGATGGCGTGATTCTGGGCCACCAGTTCCGTGATGATTGATTCATCTGCTGTTTCGCCAAGAATCTTCACTTTCAATCCTGGCAGGAGAATGTACCGGTCAATGTTATCCCGGAAACATTGATAAGCCCGGCCTTTGCTGATGATGGTTTCTCCATCCAAATCGGCATAGGATAGTTCTTGCTTGGCGGCCAGGGGATGGTTTTTATGGAGGCGGACACAGTATCGAGAAAAGAATAGCTCATCACCATGAAAACGGCTGTTGTCCAAAGGGCCTGTCACTATGGCAAAATTGCATTTCTTGGCGGCAAGGCCGTCAAGGGCAGCATCATCTGTGGTATCCACAACGCTGAGGATAATATCGGGGTGGGCCGCATGGAAGTCCAGCAGGAAATTGGCCCCCAGGTAGGCCAGGATATGGTCAAGGGCATAAATGGTAACAACGCTTTTTGACTGAGAGGCCAGGGTATTCATGCCCTCGATATAGCGATAATCATCCAAAAGACGCTGGGCATGGGGAAGCAGTGTGGTGGCATAATCCGTTGGTTCCAGACCGCGTGGTGTGCGGTTAAAAAGAACTTGACCAAGCTCTTTTTCCAACTGGCGGATGATTTTGCTGATGCCCTGACGGCTGACATATAGTTTATCAGCCGCAGCTTGAATATTGCGGCTGCGATAGGCCTCGATGAAGTATTCCAGTTGTTTTTGATTCATGGGAAACACCTCCTGGTTTTAGTTTACCGCAACAGAATGGTTGCGGCAAGTGCCGAAGCATTTGCTTGTTGACGGATTATTCGATTGTTAGAATAGCAGTAAGAGATAAGTCAGCAATCTATGTGTGAGAGGAGCTTTTAACATGAAATTGACACAGATACGTAATGCCACCAACCGTTTGGAATTTGCCGGCAAGACCTTTTTGATTGACCCATGGCTGTCACCCAAACATGTGCTGTCGTTTGTTGACATACCGGGGATGCCCTTCCATGTGCCAGATCCTGTAAAGGAGAACATGGCTATGCCCTTTTATGACCTGCCCGTGTCCGTGGAAGAAATATTGCAGGGGGTTGATTATTATGTGGTAACGCATATTCATCCGGACCACATTGATATGGCAATGGATGGCACAGTGGGGGCTCCTTTAGATAAAAATGTACCAGTCATCTGTCAAAATGAGGAAGATGCAGCTGTTTTCGAGAAATCTGGCTTTAGGAAGATTATCGTCCTTTTCTGTGAGGGGATGGATTTTGGTGCGGCAAGGCTGACGCAGGTGCCTGCTCGTCATGGAACTGTAGTTCCTTGTGGTGAAACCATGGGAATCATGTTTACCTCCCCTAAGGAGAAAACGTTCTATCTGGCTGGGGATACAGTTTGGTATCCTGAAGTGCAGGAA
This sequence comes from Selenomonas sp. GACV-9, assembly GCA_900116485.1. Classification (GTDB taxonomy): domain Bacteria; phylum Bacillota; class Negativicutes; order Selenomonadales; family Selenomonadaceae; genus Selenomonas_A; species Selenomonas_A ruminantium_G. Next base: position 439,339 of record FPAX01000001.1, on the reverse strand, counting down.
AATATTCGCAAGTTCAGCCCGGAGGTTATTGCCCTTAACTGTTCTGCTGCTGAATTGGTAGAAAATGGCCGTTTGATTATGAATGATGAGGATGTTTGGTCTGTGGCCATGGAAGCACCGCAGGCTAGACTTTATCTTACGCATTTGGATAATGTTGCTCATGCTACCATTACCCGTCATACGATGCGTTCCCTGCTCATGGCCCGTCATGTGGAAAATTATGATATGCCTGGCGATGGCGAAAGCCTTTGCTACTAAGCAATATTGGCTTAGGAAGGGACGTTCTGGCCCGCAAGGGTGTAGACCTGAAAAATCCTCGTATTATCTTTGCTATTGAGGCTAAGGACATTGGGGGAAACTATGCAATGCGAGACTGGATACTTGGCGGTATGCAGGTCGAGGACGCAGAGATGGTGGAACGGTTCAGGCTGATCATTCCCCAGATATTGGTGCCATATTTTTGATGAAGGTAAATGACAGCATAGAAAAGAAAGCCGGTCTTATTCTTTGTTCAATTTTTGCTCAGCAGATTGGCGTATTTTTCTATATGTGGCAAAGGGGTTCCAACGAGCATACGAACGGCCTGCTTAGAGAATATTTCCCAAAGGGCAAGGACATAACAGAAATCCCTGATGACTACATACAGAGAAAAGTTGCTATGATGAACTTGCGCCCAAGGAAATGTCTTAACTACAGAACACCATATGAGGTCCATTTTGAGAAAGTATTGCACTTAGCTTGACAATCCGCCTGACAATGAAAAATATTACTGTAGTCTTCAGCTAGTTCGTTTTGAGGGAACACCGCCATCAAAAAAATATTTATGCTTATAAGAATCCTGCAGGTGCATGTTGCGGCGTGGAATCCAAAGGAGCGTGCTTTTGGGGGTGTCAAACTTTACAGAAACCCTGCGAGTGTTGACGTATGATAGGTAAAGGTGTAAAATTCTTACTTAAAATATTGGGCTCAATTTAGGTCAGCTGGCAGAAGCGTTCGGTCATCCTCTCAACGGGGGAGGCTGCCATCAGCTGCTGTGGCATAATGCTGCCGCCTGTGGAAGCAGAGCCACCTGATTCAGTGCATACCATTCATGTAGAACCTATGGAAGATGAATATTATGTTGCGGTGAATCACAGTATGGATAAGAAACATTACATATCGTTTGTGGCAGCTGTCAAAGAGGATGGATATGAGCTAAAGAAACTCTACCCGGAAGGGGTAGCTGAGGCCAGGTTTAAGCGGAGCAATATTCGTAAGCTGTATTATTACTGCAATCAGCATGGCCTGTTTCAGGTGCCATTGACGGCAGGCAAAGGATTATGAATATTTTAGGGGAGGGCTTAGAATGAGCAGGATTGTGGTTTTGGTGGGCAGCAATCGAAAAGGCGGCAATACGGATTTACTGGCAAAGGCCTTTGCAGATGGTGCCGGTGACCGTCATGAGGTAGAGCTGATATCCGTAGCCGATTATAAGGTGGGGCCCTGTATTGGCTGTAACAGTTGTTTCCAAAAGGAAGGGAATCCCTGTTTTCAGCAGGATGATATGCAGCAGATTTATGACAAGCTCAAAGTGGCAGATATCTTGGTCATTGCTTCGCCCGTGTATTTCTATGGGGTTAGCGCTCAGTTGAAGGCGATTATCGACCGGCTGCACAATCCGCGGCGTGATGCGTTCAATATCAGGAAATTGGCGATGATTCTGGTTGGCGCCGCGACCTTGCCGGAACTATTTGATGCAATCCTCATGCAGTATAAGCTGGTCTTGAACTTCTTCAACTTAGAGGATGGCGGTACGGTGCTGGTGCGCGGTGCCAAGGAAAAAGGTGACGTTCGGCAGGGAGACAGCCTGCAGCAGGCTTTTAAGCTGGGACAGACCATTTCTTGAGATGTCAGTGGTACCATGAGGGGGATTATCCCCAGGGCAAGCCCAGGAAAAACGGTAGAAACATTATTATAGAGTGAAAGTTTGGAGGAAATATTTACGTCTAATGAACGTGAACTTATATCTAAATTTGAAACGATGATTAACACAGTCGGAACCACTCAAAGGACCAAAAGGTTATCGTTTCATCGTCCATATGATGCACGCGGCCTTCTCCGATATCCAGTGGCATCTCAATGACTGTGTAATCGAGTCAAACAAGATTGCTGTTTGCTGGAATTGTACCAGGACCCATGATGGAGAATTGACCATTGAAGCTAGCGGGGGAATGTTGATGCGCATGGTGGTGCAGGGCATGATGCCCCGCTATCAACTGGTGATGCTGCGGATGTTTAACAGGATCACTCCTATGATGATGAACAAGATGCCCAAGCCGGTGGTAAGGTCCATCTGTTCATGCCAGATAAATACCGCCACCAGCGCCGTAAGAGCTGTCCCGACGCCAGCCCATATCGCATAGGCAATGCCCAGGGGGAGCAACAGCAAGGATTTGGAAAAAATGTAGAAACAGGTTCCCATTCCCGCTATGAAAGCAACGCTGGGCATTAGTTTGGTAAAACCGCAGGAGGCTTTCAGCATAGAGGTGGAAACAATTTCCAGGGCGATAGCGATGGCGAGCAGAAGATAACCTTTTAGCATGTGTTTAAAATCCTTTCGAAAAAAATAAGGCCAGATAAGAATGCGATCTTATCTGGCCTGAATAACCCGTTCCGGTGTCTATGGACACCTTATCTGGCAAGCAGGCGATTGCTTGCCGTCCGATACGAGTATTGATTTTAGCAAATAGGCTGATGGATGTCAACCGAGATTTGATTTTTTGACATGTCAAATCAGCTGAGGCAGGAATCTTGCCTGGACCCTTGGCAGGATCTGCATAGCGATGTTAGGGAGTGGAATGAAGCGGGAAGAGAAAAGCAAAGATATTCGCGGGGGTGGCAGAAGTCCTGAGCTGGACAGCTTTGGGTGTATGCTTTATGATGTGTACATATTGATTTACCATTGGAGGCATTTGTCATGGCATATGAAGCAAAATACACGTTAAGGGTCCTGATTGATGATTGGGTGGAGGAAAAGCCTTGGGAACTGGAGGGGGAGCATGGCCTTTCCTTTTACGTCGAGACCCCGGAGAGCAAGTTCCTCTTTGACTGCGGGCATACCGGGGCGGCCTGGCGCAATGCGGAGAAGATGGGCGTAGACCTATCTGCCGTGGATTTTGTCGCCTTGAGCCACTCCCATTATGACCATGCGGGTGGGTTCCCTGCGCTGCTGGCGCACGTAAAGCCCAAGGTGCTTTATACCGGCCCGGATTTCTGGCAGGAGAAGTATTCCTATGACCGGGAGAAGGATGAATACCTGTATAAGGGCTGCGGCTTTACGGCGGACGATCTGGCTGCCTGGGGGATCGAGCAGCGCGAATGCCAGGATATGATAAGGCTGGACAATCATGCAACCCTCTTCACTGGTTTTGCGCGAACGACGGACTTTGAGCATATCCCTGAAAAATTCGTGCGTGGGGCAGCGAAGGAACCGGATTCCTTTACCGATGAGATCTGCCTGCTGCTGGAGGAGGGAAATGGCCTCTGCATGGTCGTAGGATGCTCCCATAGGGGAATTGTGAATATGGTGGCAGCTGTCAAGGAGCGGACGGGAAAGCAAGTCCTTCGTGTGGTTGGCGGCATTCATCTGGCAGGGGCCAGCGAGGCGTGTGTCAGTCAAACCGTTAAAGAGCTTAAAAGTCTTGGCGTAGCGTATTTCAATCTGTGCCATTGTTCCCTGGATGCGTGCCACAGCTCTGGTGTTTGGCCCATGTATCTTGATACTTTTGCTGCCGGCTCGGCAATCTGCAGCGGACAGGAGGAGGGGGTGCCATTGTTGGCGGCCATCCTCTATGATTCGCGCACGCATACCACGGAAAAGGCGGCCGCCTTTATCGCCGAAGGCGTGCAAAGGGCAGGCCTGCAGCCTGCTTGTTTTCATATCGATGAGGCGGATGCAGAATATATCGAAAAAGCAGACCTTATTATCCTCGGCTCGCCTACCTATATGGCTTCGGTCACCGCTAAAATGAAAACCTGGCTCGAGGAGAAAGGCTCCAAGCTGGATCTGGCCTATAAAGTGGGCGGAGCCTTTGCCACGGAGCAGTATATCCACGGTGGCGGGGAAAATGCGATCCGGGAAATGCTGACATTCATGATGGTGCAGGGCATGATGACTTATTCGGGGGGCAAGGCTTATGGCAAGCCAATCATCCATCTCGGCCCTGTGGGTATGAGCCAGGATATCGGATCCTTCAGGGATCTGTTCGTGGCCTATGGGGAGCGCATGGGGAAACTGGCAGCCTGGCTGGCCTGACGCGATATCTGCTCGTGGCAGTTCTCTGTAAGCCGGCAGGTTGACTAGTCAGATTGACTGGTCAACCTGCCGGTTGTTTTTGTGGGCTGGATTTACTTTATACCAGCAACGCGTTATAATCGAGGAACAAAGGAGGAGGAATCTATTGCGTAATCTGCTTATCGGTTCGGTACTGTTGTCACTGGCGGGCAGTATCTGGGGCGCCATGTTCATCGCCGTCCGGCTGACGACAGGGGTTATTACGCCTGTGGCCTTGGTCTGGATGCGGTATGGCGTGGCGCTTATTCCCTTGGTATTTCTCATGTACCAGCAAAAAATCTCGTGGAAGATCGAGCGCAAGGACTGGAAACTGCTCCTGCTTTCGGCCCTTACGGGAAACACTTTGTCGATTGTCACCCAGGAATCCGGCACTATGCTGACTTCTGCGCAAATGGGGTCTGTCATAACAGCAGCTACCCCGGCGTTCATGGTGGTCTTTGGCTGTCTGTTGCTCCATGAGCGGTTCAATCTCAGCCGCTTGTTGTCGGTGGTTCTGGCCACCGTTGGGGTACTGCTCATCGTGGTTGATCCCGATAATATGCGCAGCGGCAGTCTGCTGGGCGGGCTCTACCTCAGTATTGCCGCCGTTACCTGGGCTCTGATGTCCATATTGCTCAAGCTGCTGAGCCGCTATTCGGTGTTTGCCCTGACTTTTTACAGTGTGCTGATTGCCTTTTTGGCGCTGAGTCCTTATGGCCTCTGGTGGCTGGCTGCTGAAGCGGATCTTGCCGCACTGGCCCGGCCGGAGATAGGGGGCTCGGTGCTCTATGTGGGAGTGGTTTCCACGACTGCCGGCTTTGTCCTTTGGAGCAAGGGCCTTACCTATATGGATGCCTCTATCGGCGGCCTTTTCATGTTCTTCCAGCCGGTGGTGGGAACGCTGCTGGGGCATTTCCTGCTCGGCGAGGCAATCACCAGCTATTTTGCGCCAGGTTTTGCCCTTATTGCCAGCGGGGTGGTGCTGGCTATGCGGGGCGGCAACACCACCGCCGCAGAAAAGCTGGCCCTGGCAAATCCAAGACAAGGAGCTTCGCTATGAAAATATTTGTCGATGCAGATGCCTGCCCGGTGGTCAAGGAAACAGAAGAAGTGGCGGCAAAATATTCGGTGCCAGTGGTTTTGCTATGCGATACCAATCACATCCTGCAGTCTGCTTATAGCGAGGTAAAGATAATCGGCGCAGGAGCCGATGCGGTGGACTTTGCACTGGTCAATTGCTGCCGGTCTGGCGATTTGGTGGTTACGCAGGATTATGGAGTGGCAGCCATGGCTTTGGGCAAGAAGGCGTATGCTATTCACCAGAATGGCTGGCAGTATACCAATGAAAATATCGAGCGGCTGCTGATGGAACGCCATCTGGGGAAGAAGGCACGTCGTGCCTCGAGTAAAAGCCATTGGAAAGGGCCACGGAAGCGCTCCGTGGAAGATAATATACAGTATCAGGCAAAACTGGAAGGATTGCTGAAAAAGATTATGGAGGAAACCGATGGATAAACAATATGGGCGGCCGATCCCGCAGGCAGGTGAGATATGGCAGCATTTCAAACACAACGATTACAAGATTATCGCCTGCCCGGTAATCCATACCGAAACGGAGGAGCTGTACTGCGTGTATCAGGCGCTTTATGGGGACTATGGCATATTCTGCCGGCCGCTAGCCATGTTCATGAGCGAGGTGGATCATGCGAAATATCCCCAGGCAGAGCAGAAATACCGGTTTGAATGCAAATGATGCCAAGAGGTGGTGCCGATGAAGGTTTTAGCAGTAGACGATGAACAGAGCATACGGGAGCTGCTGGCGTTCCAGCTGCAAAAGCATGGCTATGAAGCATTGATGGCGGAGGATGGCCAGGAGGCGTTGGCAAAGGCGGAGGGCATGGATCTCATCCTGCTGGATCTGATGCTGCCGGGGCTTGACGGGCTGGAAGTGTGCAGGCGGCTGAAGGCTGATAAAAGGACGGCCAGGATTCCCATCATCATGCTGACGGCAAAGGCCGAGGAAATCGACAAGGTCTTGGGGCTGGAATTAGGGGCGGATGACTATGTGGTCAAGCCCTTTTCCGTCCGCGAGCTGATGGCGCGCGTGAAAGCGGTCTTGCGCCGCTCCAGTCAGGAGGGGCCGCAGGAGGAGACCTTGCAGATCGACTGCCTGCGGCTGGATTTTTCCTCCTATCAGGCCTGGCTGGCGGGGGAAGAACTCGTCTTGACGCCCAAGGAGTTTGAATTGCTGAAACTTCTGGTGACGAGCCCCGGCAGGGCCTTTTCCCGGGATGAGCTGCTGGAGCGGATCTGGGGCTATGAATACTATGGTGACACCCGCACCGTCGATGTCCATATCCGCCATCTGCGGGCGAAGCTGGGGGAAAGGCCGGGCCTTTCCGAGCGGATCGAGACAGTCCGTGGCGTAGGCTACCGCTTCGCGCGGTGTTGATGACTCTTAACAAGAATATAACAAAAGCGCAACATTTCACGGTTGCGCTTTTGTTATGCTTGGGGTAACCGAAAAAACAGAGGAGGCCCCAAGATGAAAATGAGGACAAGCAATCTGAATCTCTATTATGGCGAGCAGCAGGCTCTGTATGATGTGTCCCTGGAGATTCCCCAAAACTGTGTCGTGGCCTTGATCGGCCCATCGGGATGCGGCAAGTCGACCTTCCTGCGGACGCTGAACCGCATGAATGATCTGATCGGCGGCGTTCGTATCGATGGCAGGATCGAGCTTGATGCCGTCAATATCTATGCGGAGGATACGGATCTCGTCACCCTGCGCAAACGCGTGGGCATGGTGTTCCAGCGGCCCAATCCGTTCCCGCTGTCCATTTACGAGAATGTCATCTATGGCTGCCGTGTCCATGGGCTGAAGGATAAGAAGCGGCTGGATGAGATCGTGGAGCGCAGCCTGCGGCGGGCAGCCCTCTGGGATGAGGTGAAGGACCGCCTGCAGGCGCCGGCTATGGGGATGTCCGGCGGCCAGCAGCAGCGTCTCTGCATTGCACGCGTACTGGCCGTCGAACCGGAGGTGCTGCTGATGGATGAGCCCTGCTCGGCGCTCGATCCCATCTCGACCATGAAGATCGAAGAACTGGTCCAGGAACTCAAGCAGTCCTATACCATCGTGATGGTCACCCACAATATGCAGCAGGCGGCACGCGTTTCGGACTATACGGCATTTTTCCTGAACGGGAAGCTCATCGAGCATGATGTGACGGATACGATCTTTACCAATCCGCAGGACAGGAAGACGGAAGATTATATCACCGGGAGGTTTGGCTGATATGGAACAGACGCGGAAGGAATACATCCATGAGCTGGATATCATACAGGAAAAAGTGGCGGTGATGGGCGATAAGGCCTGCACAGAGGTGCAGCTGGCCATGGAAGCCCTGCTGGCGGGAGATGCGGAGCTGGCCTGTGAAGTGATGCAGGCAGACGATGTCCTGGATGATATGATCGTCGATATCGAGGACAGCTGCATCCTGCTGATTGCCAAGCAGCAGCCCATTGCCCACGATCTGCGTGTCATTGTGGCGGGCTTCAAGATAGCGACAGATATCGAGCGCATCGGCGACCATGCCTACGATATCGCCAAGACCGTCCAGAACGTCACGGTGCCGCTGGACAGTGAGCGGATGAAATGGGTGCAGCTGCTGGGAGCCTGCGCGGTGGAAATGGTGGCCAAGGCGATGCGGGCCTACCGGGAGCATGATGTCTGTCTGGCTGATGAGGTCCGCAGGCTGGACAAGAAGATGGACGAGGTCTTCGCGCGTGCGTTTTATGCGTTGTCCGAGTTCGTGACGACGGAGGCGGCGCGGCAGAAGCGCATCACGCAGCTGCTGTTCATCGCCCGGTTCCTCGAGCGGATCGGCGACCATGCCGTGAACATCGCCGAATGGGTCATCTACCGGGAAACGGCAGCGCGCATCCAGCAAAAGAAACCGGCTTGCCCGGCAAGCCGGGGCCAGGTCAAGCCTGGGGATTGAACGGCGGGAAATGCAGGGTGAAGGTCGTGCCCTGGCCCAAGGTGCTTTCGGCTTGGATGGAGCCATGGAAGAGCTCCGTCAGGTAATGGACCAGCGAAAGGCCGATGCCGTTGCCGCCGGTGCTGCGGGCCCGGGCCTTGTCGATACGGTAGAAGCGGTCAAAGATCCGCGGCAGATGCTCGGGGGCAATGCCGATGCCATTATCGGTGATGCGGATGGTCAGCCCTTGGGGTGTGGCCTCAAGGCCGATGCTGATCCTGCCGCCGGCCGGTGTATATTTGTTGGCGTTTTCAAGCAGATTGCGGAGAATCTGGCGGAATAACTCAGGGATGGCAGCAACCTGCAGCTCCTTCAAGGAGTCATCTTCAGCAGACGGGAACAGGACCGTCTGCTTTTTTTCTTGGAAGGAGGGGGCCAGCTGGGAGAGGACGGCGCAGATGGCCTCCTGTACGGGAACAGGCGTCAGGCAGAGATCCTGGCGCTGGCTGAGGGTTTCGAGCCGGGCCAGCTGCAGGAGGTCCTGGATCAGGCGGTTCATGCGCTGGGCCTGGTCATAGATGACCTGGGCAAAATGCTGCGTCAGCTCCGGCTGGCGGCAGTCATCCTCCAAAAGGGTTTCGGCAAAGCCGGAAATCGATGTCAGCGGTGTACTGAGCTCATGGGCGGCATTGCTGATGAACTCCGCCTGGCGTTCGTTGATTTCCTGCAGCAGGGAGATATCGTGGAAGACCGCCAGGATCTCGGAGGCATCCCTGCCGGGGAAGGGCGTCAGGAAAATCGTGAAGGTATGGCTGGCGTTTGCCGCCTGCTGGCCAGATCTGTGCACATAGGTGATGGTCTCGGGCTGCTGCCTGCGGCTTACACGCTGGGCGGTCTCGGAAAGTCCGGCACTGCCCAGCAGGTGGATGCTATGGCACTTCAGCGGCTGGCTTCCAAGGCCGAACAGTTCCTGTGCTTTGCGGTTGGTGTCGGTGATATGGCCCTGCTGGTCGATGAGCATGACCGCATTGTCCATCTGCTCCAGCACCAAGCTGAGTTTCTCGGCTTCAGCCCGTGCCCCGGCAATCCTGCGGCCGAGGTTTTCGGTCAGCAGGTTGATGGTCTGGATCAGCTGCCCGAATTCGTCCTCCGAATGCCAAGTGATGCGATGGCCGTAGTTGCCATGGGCAATGATGGCGGCATCGTGGCTTAGGCGCCTGAGCGGAGCAACCTGCCGTTTGGCCAGCCAGATGGCCAGGAGGAGGGCGATGGCAATAGACAGGAAGATGGCGGCGATCAAGGCCTGCTCCAGTGTCCGATAGGAGGCTTCGGCAGCCGCCAGGGAGTTCGAGGTGCGGATGATTCCCATGAGCCTGCCCTCGGCATATACGGGGATGGCTACATACATGCGGTTCTCGCCCAGCGTAGCACTATAACGGATAGCGGTGCCGTATTCGTGGGCGAAAGCCTGCTGGACCTCTGGGCGCTGGAAATGGTTGTCGAGGGTTGCGGCTGGTTCCGAGGTATCCGCGAGCACCGTGCCGTCCACGCGCAGGATTGTGATGCGCAGGCCTGTGTTGTTGCTGAGCTGCTGCAAGAGCGGGGGGAACTTATGGGAGTCCTGGAAATCCTGTGCCGCAAGCATCTGCTCGATGATCTGGGCATTGAGCACGAGGGCGTCCTGTTCTTTTTTCATGGTATAGGCGTGGAAATAATGGAGCAGATATAGGCCTGTGATCGTCAGCGCCGTAAGGGCCGCTAAGAGGAGTGATGCCAGGCATCTGCGGGTGATGCGGGAGTGGAACATCAGAAGTCAGCCTCCTTTTTCTGAGTTATGTCCATTCTAGCATAAAGGCTGGGGCCATATCATGTTTTTACAAAGAATTAACAAAGACACAACAATCAGAGAGGGAGAGCCTGCTAGGATAAAGGAGAACGAAGGATATGCCTTCGGGAATCGTATCAGTTGGAGGGAGAAAAAATGTTCAGCAGAATGAAACAGATGATTTCGCTAGGAATGGTGGCTATGAGCATGGCAGTCCTGCTTGCAGGCTGTGGCGGCACCCAGTCTGAGGGGGACAAGGCGGGAACAACGGCAGAGCTTGCCGGCAAGGTCACCGTTTCGGGGTCGACGGCGCTGCTGCCGCTCCTCAAGCCCGCACAGGAAGCCTTTCAGGAGAAGCACAAGCAGGTGACGGTCAATGTCGCTGGCGGCGGCTCGTTCACAGGAATGAATCAGGCCGCCGAGGGAGCGGTACAGATTGGCACCTCCGATGTGGATCTGCCTGCTGCCTATAAGGACAAGGGGCTGGTGGATCATAAGGTCGTAGTGGAACCCTTTGTCTTTATCACCGATAAAGAGAATAAGGTAGACAATCTCACCAGGCAGCAGGCCATCGGTATCTTGACGGGCCAGATCACCAATTGGAAGGAGGTCGGCGGCGAGGACCGGCCCATCACGCTGATCCATCGGGCCAAATCCTCTGGCTCCCGGGCGGCCATCAGCGAAGTGGTACTGGCGGGGCAGTCCTTTACGGATAACGCGATCATCCAGGACTCCAATGGGGCGGTACGGACAGCTGTCAGCAATACGCCGGGGGCTGTCGGCTATGTGGATGCGCCTTATGCCGATGATAGCGTGAAGGTCTTGCAGTTTGACGGCGTGGAATACTCGCCGCAGAATATCATCGAGGGGAGATATCCCATCTATGGCTATGGCCATATGTATACGAAGGGCGAGCCCGAGGGTCCGGTCAAGGCGTTCATCGACTATATCCTCAGCGATGACTTCCAGAACACGCAGGTGGAAAAACTGGGATTCATCCCTATCAATAAATTAAAAGCGCGAGGGGCGGGAGGAATTTATGGAACAGGCAGCAGCCAGTCAGATGGCGGCAAAGAAAAACGATAAGGGGCATCGGCGCAGACTGTTTTACGATACGTGCGGGCGCTGGTTCTTTGGCGCAGCTGCCTGCGTGATGTCCATCGTGATCTTTGCGATCATCTTTTTGGTGGGCAAGCAGGGACTGCAGACGTTTGCCGAGGTCAGCCCGCTGGAATTCTTCTTCTCCGGGCAGTGGGACCCGCTGTCCGGGAAGTACGGAGCACTGTTTTTCATCCTCGGCTCCTTCTTGTCGACGGCGTTGGCCATCCTTATCGGAGCGCCGCTGGGGCTCATGGGGGCGATCTTCCTGGCCAAGGTGGCACCGACGTGGCTCCAGCATATCATGCGGCCGGCGATAGATCTCTATACAGCCATCCCTTCGGTGGTCTATGGCTATGCTGGTCTGGTGGTGCTGGTGCCATGGCTGCGCGAAACCTTTGGGCAGGCGACGGGCTTTGGTTTGCTCGCAGCTTCGTTGGTATTGGCTGTCATGATCCTGCCGACGATATTATCCATCAGCACCGATGCGCTGCAGGCGGTGGATCCATCGCTGGAGGAAGCGAGTCTGGCCCTCGGGGCGACTTGGTGGCAGACTGTGCAGCATATTGTCCTGCCCGCCGCGGCACCAGGCATCCTGACCGCCGTGGTGCTGGCTATGGCCAGGGCCATCGGCGAAACCATGGCGGTGCAGATGCTGATCGGCAACACACCCCAGCTGGCGGTGTCGCTGTTTTCACCGACGGCGACCCTTACCAGCAACATCGTGGTAGAGATGGGCAATACGCTCTTCGGTTCGGTCTGGGGCAATGCGCTGTTCTTGATGGCGTTTGTCCTGCTGCTGCTTTCGCTGGCGATGATTCTTCTGGTACGGCGGTTTGGACAAAGGAGATTTGCCTGATGGATACAAGAATGCAGAATCAAGCGGCCGTGGTGGTCTTATGGCTTGCGGGCCTGTCCATCCTTGGCTTGTTGGCCGTGTTCCTTGGCTATATCCTCTATCGGGGCCTGCCGGTCTTATCGCTGGACTTTGTGCTCGGCAAATCCAGCGACATCCTGGCTGGCGGTGGCGTGGGGGCGCAGCTTTTCAACTCGTTCTACATGCTGGCACTTTCCCTGGGGCTTTCAATCCCTGTGGCGTTAGGGGCTGGCATCTATCTGGCTGAGTATGCCAAAGAAACGAAGCTGACGAAGTGCATCCGCCTGTCCGTAGAAAGCCTGGCTACGGTGCCCTCGATTGTCCTGGGCTTGTTTGGCATGATACTGTTTGTCAACGTGCTGGGGCTGGGGTTCAGCATCCTGGGCGGCGTCTTGACGCTGGTCTTGCTGAACCTGCCGCTGCTGGTCCGGGTCACGGAGGAGGCCATCCGTACGGTACCCAAATCCTACCGGGAGGCGAGTCTGGCGCTCGGAGCGACAAAGCTCCAGACCATCACGCGGGTGATCCTGCCGAAGGCGCTGCCGGGCATCCTCACGGGCATCACCCTCACGGCCGGCCGGGCTTTGGGCGAGACGGCCATCCTGATTTTCACCGCTGGCACCACGGTATCGCGCCATAGGTTTGATTTCGATGTCATGGCGGGGGGAGAAACACTGGCGGTGCATCTATGGTATCTCATGAGCACAGGCCTGGTCCCCGATCGGGATATCATTGCCGACGGAATCGGTGCCCTGCTGCTATTGATCATACTGGCGTTCAATATGGTGCTGCTGCTGTCCGTCAGATTTTGGCAGCGGCGGGCAGGCTGATGGCTGGCCGCTTTCGCGCCGGACTTATACTTCGCCATCTTCCATGATGCCCAGCTTCCGCTTCCAGTAGCGCGAATAAATGGCGCCGAGGGGATTGTGGGCCAGCAGCCGGTCTTTTACGACCAGCGTGGTGACGGGCCCCGGACAGCTGCTGTTGAAAATCGTATCGTGTCCCACGCAGAGGCCGCAGGAGATGAAAAGTTCCGTGCCTTTTTCGGCTAGGATACTGGCCTGGAACTTTGGATTGCACATGGCTTCGTGCGCCAGTTCGGGCTTGACCTGTTTGAGGTCAAGCTCTTTTTTATTGAAGCTGCAATTCTTGCAGCAGACGCTGAAGAATTCAAAGCCCTGCTGCTGGTAGTAGCGGGCGATATAGCGGGCTTCGGCATTGAGCCCGATGCAAAAGGCCATGCCTAGTTTCTTATAGCCCATGGCCTTGGCGAATTCGGCGGTTTCCTGCAGGCGCGTGATGTTGCTGTAAAAGGTGCCTTCGACATACGCCGCAGCTTTCATAATGCGGCGTTCTTCCTCGCTGTAGGCGGCAAGGATTGTTTCACGGTCAATGCCCGTGCAGTTGACCCCCTTGGTGTAGCAGGCATGTGATGGACAGTTGGCACAATCGGCTTTCATAATAAAATCCCTCCTGAAGTTAGTAAAAAGGTGTCCGGCCAATTGCCGGGCACCTTCATTATACTATATGGATGCTTTTATTTGGTACGTTTTACGTTGTCGCCATAGATGGTTTTGAATTCCTCATGCATCGAGATGGTATGCCAGCCATTCTTGACCGCGGTGGCCTTGAGCTTGCTGGCTTTTTCCAGATTGCCGAGTTCGCGTTCTGTATCGTCGCAAAGAACGAAGAAGGCCATGCTGGGGTAGCGGTTGTTCTGGAGCGTGTACTCGAGCATGCCGACATCGCCCGAAGAATTGCCAAAGGAAAGCACAGGCTGCTGGCCAATTTCGACGATATTGCTGAAGGCCTTGCTGGTCTTGCCATTCTCGCCGAGGAACTTATCGGTGCGGACAATCTTGTCTTTCGCCTTGTCGAAGGTATGCTTGTCCGGCGTCTCGCCAGGTTTCATCGCAGTAGTGGTGTAGGCGACATTGGAACCGATCATATGCCAATAGGGGATGTGCAGGACATCTTCGGCCAGGCAGCGCAGGATTTCCCGCTCGCAGGCGGAATTCAGGAAGACCGTGAAGCCGTTGGATTCCAGATAGGAAACGACCTCTACCATCGGCAGGTAGTAAGCCTCGCCGCGCTTGAGGTTCGAAAGGCCGACTTCGTTGGTGTCCATGAATTTCTTGACGTAAGCCTTGTACTCGTCCGGGGTCATGCCCATATAGGCCTTATGGGTGTATTTGGAGATCTGGGCATTGAGCTCAGCGGGAATCGGCTTCTTGTTCATGATATAGGGCTTTGCCTTTTCCGCTACGGCCTTCATTTCCGGGGAAGCCTGATAGTCCTTGTCTTCCAGGGCACGGTGCAGGAACATCATCTCCTGGAAATAATAGGGGGCTGTCTCGCAGTACAGCGTGCCATCGAGATCGAAGGTAGCGATGCGGGCTTCGGGCGGAATGTAGTTCTTGCTGGCCGGATTCACAGCATTCTCCACGAACTGTGTCAGTGCGGCGATGGTGGGAGAATTGTCATTCCAATACTTGAAGTCGGCGGCCTTCTGCACATGGATCGCTGCTACCTCGGCACGGCTGGCGGCATCCACGGCGGGAGCCGTGCTCCAGGCAGGAGCAGTCATAAGGGAAAGCGCCAGCAGCACTCTGCCGGCCAGTTTCTTGGCGTTGATCTTTTTCATAATTACATTCCATCCCTTCGTGATACGTTTACAAGGATATTCTAACGGACAGAACCAGATGAAACAATCCTGAATCCTGCAAAAATGTAGAGAAAAATGAACCAAGGGAGATTCTGTGATAAAATAGAACGCAAGGGAAACGATGATGCGGATGCGGCCGTTATCCGCTCCCATCTGAGCAGGAAGTATTGGTACACCCTATGCCTGGATGGCAGCATACCGATGGCGGAGCTGACCCGGCGGATCGATGCGAGTTTCGTCCTGTCCCAGCCGAAGAAGCGGCGCTGAGCTGGGACAAGATGTGGAGGAAGAAAGAGGAAGCGGAGGTATCGCCGGGCAGGAAGATAGAAGCAGATGCGCTTGCTTTCGAAACATTGTTTCGTAGGATTTGAAAGATGGTGGATTTCTTTGCAACAACGGCCCGAAACGCCCAAAGCCCTTGCGCAAGCCCCGGAGAAACGCATACAATAGGGACAGAAACGTTTGAGGGGGATGTTTATGGGGATGACAGAATCGGTACGATGGGAAGGGCAGAAGGAATCCTTCATGAGCCGGCGGATCGCCGCAATCATCGGCGCGCATGTGGCCATGGGCTTTTCGGTGGTGCTCATGCGGTTCAGCCTGTGCGGGAATGATCCGTTTTCCTGTATGAACCTGGGCTATGCCAGTGTATCTGGTCTCAGCTATGGGGCCTGTGTGATTATCTTCAATCTGCTGCTCATCCTGCCAGTGCTCTGGCTCGACCGCAGCTATATCCGCGTGGGGACCCTGGTCAATATGTTCCTGCTGGGGATCATCGCAGACTTCTGGTATGCGCTGCTGGCACCGTTGGCCGTGTTCAGCGAACCATCGCTGCTGCTGCGGGGACTGCTGCTGATGAGCGGCGTGCTGCTGACTTGCCTGGCCTGTTCCTTCTACATGAGCTCGCGGCTGGGTATGGGGCCTTATGATGCCATCGGCTGGATCCTGGCAGCGCGCACCAACGGCAGGATGTCCTTCCGCACGGTCCGTGTGCTCATCGATATCTGCGCCGTTACCATCGGCTTTGCCTGCGGCAGCATCGTCGGCCTCGGCACGCTGGTGCTCGCCTGCGGGACAGGTCCGCTTATCGAGTTCTTCAATAAGAAAATCAGCCAGCCATTACTCTATGGAAGGAAAATATAGGGCAATCGAGCTTGCAGGTTGCGGCGTACACATCTGCGTCTAGCGCATGCGCTTACGGCCCAGTCCTGTTGCGCAGGACCGTCGCGCCAGACAGAAAGAAGCACGACCCCGTTCGCCCCTGCGAGGCATAGAAGCAACTTGGCATGAATCGCTGCTTCTGCAACAAGTATATCGATGTATGCGAAAGCCTTCCCCTTGGGGAAGGCTTTGATTTTGATTCACATATGTTGACAAGTCAAGTTCGCTTTATTTTGACAAGTCAAATTTCTGCTTGCAATTGAGAAATGTTTTCGTTATAATGATTACATAAATGAGAATACATATCATTTACAAGAGGTGATGATGGTTGGCAAAAGACGATTTTGAACAGGTTCTTGGCATGCATGCAGCGCCGGTGCTGCTGGGAATCAAGACGGCGAATCTCTTGTCGTTCCGCAAAAGCTGCTTTGAGGATTTTGATGCCTTGCTGGCATCGTATACCACCTGCTTCCGTTGCAAGGGCATATCGGTGTTCCGGGTGTCGGAGGGCGAGGAGTATGTCTTGCTGCTCTTTTACCGGCCGGGCGTATTGTCACAGGAGCTGCGCCAGCCGGAAGCGATGAAGCTGCTGGAAGCATACGGCTACCGGCGTGAGGATACGCTGGCCGAATTGCTGGAGCACCTGCGGCTGCGCATGCGGCTGCGCAAGACTTTTCCGCATGAGATCGGCTTGTTCCTGGGCTATCCGCCGGAGGATGTAGCTGGTTTCATCGAGCATAAGGGACGTGATTACGCCTTCAGCGGCTATTGGAAAGTATATGCCAATGAGGAGCGTACGCGTGCTTTGTTCGACCGCTATACGGACTGCTCGCAGCACTTCTGCAGCGAGCTGGAGCGGGGCCGCCGCTTTGAGGAACTGGTGCGTGCGGTCTGAGGCCGCAGGCAAATGGACAAGAAAGAGGGAATTGTTACATGGCAAAGATGGCAATCATTTATTGGACGGGTACGGGAAACACGCAGGCAATGGCGGAGGCTATTGCCGAAGGGGCTGCACAGGCAGGCAGCGAGGCGAAGCTGTTCGAAGTGGAGCAGTTCGATATCAACGAGGTCGGCAGCTACGATGGTCTGCTGCTGGGCTGCCCGGCAATGGGGGATGAGGTGCTGGAGGAAGGCTGCTTCGAGCCCTTCTTCACGGAGCTGGAGCCCTTGCTGAAGGACAAGCCGGTGGCGCTGTTTGGCTCGTACGGCTGGGGCGGCGGTGCCTGGATGCAGGATTGGGCCGAGCGGACGCGCAAGGATGGTGCCAAGCTGTTCGATGATGGCCTGGCCATCGAGAATGCACCGGATGCCGACGGCATCGCAGCCTGCCAGCAGCTCGGCAAGGATTTCTCGGCGCAGTTCTGAGGGAAGAAGCTAAGGGAATCTTGTGAATAAGGAATGTGGGAAGCAGCCCGTAACGGTTTGGTTACGGGCTGCTTATTTTTGTTGACAGAGACCGCCGGGATGTCTATGCTAATAGAGGTTAGAAGATGTTTCTGCCGATTGACTCTAGGGAAAGGGATTGCTTATCATGTTGAATCGATTGTCATCCTTCAAGATAATCAGCTTGAGCTTCCTGCTGCTGATTGTTTTGGGGACGGGCTTGCTGATGCTGCCGGCTGCTACCAATGACGGCCAGGGGGCACCGCTGCTGACAGCCCTGTTCACCACCGTATCGGCTTCGTGCGTTACGGGGCTCACCGTGGAGAACACGGCCCTCTATTGGTCGCATTGGGGACAGGCGGTTATCCTGGTGCTGATCCAGATCGGCGGCCTGGGCGTCGTGACGATGGCTGTGGCCCTCACCATGGCTTCGGGGCGGCGGATAGATCTGCGTCAGCGCAGTACGATACAGGAGGCGTGGGGCTGCTCCCAGCTCGGCGGCATCGTCCGTATCCTGCGGTTTGTCCTGCGGCTGACCGTGGGTCTGGAGCTGGCAGGCGCCGCGGTGCTGGCGCCGGTTTTCTGCCGCGATTATGGGCTCGGGGAGGGGCTCTGGATGGCCTTCTTCCATTCAATCTCGGCTTTCTGCAACGCCGGCTTCGACCTCATGGGCGAGCGCGGCGGCGGCTCCTTGATGGCCTATGCGGGCGATCCCGTCGTCAATCTGGTCATCATCGGCCTCATCATCTCTGGCGGGCTGGGCTTCATCACCTGGGCGGACCTTTTTGACAAGGGCTGGCGCTGGAAGCATTATCATGTGCAGACGAAAATCATACTCTGCATGACGGTGCTGCTCATCCTGCTGCCTGCGGCCCTGCTTTTTTTTCGCGATCTGGCGGCAGAGCCTCTGTCCCAGCGGGTCCTGATGGCGCTGTTCCAGGCCGTGACCCCGCGGACGGCCGGCTTCAATACGATGGATATCGAGTCGCTGACGGAGGCCGGGCGCATCGTCCTGGTGGGCTTGATGCTCACAGGCGGTGCGCCGGGGTCGACGGCTGGCGGCGTCAAGGTCACGACGGCCTTTGTCCTCATGGCTTCGGCTGTGGCATCGCTGCGCATGAAGACGGATATCGCCTGCTTCAAGCGGCGCATCGCCCCCCAGAGCCTGCAGCAGGCAGTGACGATTTTCCTGCTGTATTTGGGCTTGTTTGCGGGCAGCACCTTTCTGATCAGTGAGATCGATGCGATCCCGGTCATCGACTGCATGGTCGAGACTTCCTCGGCACTGGGGACCGTGGGGCTTTCCATCGGGCTCACGGAGCATTTGAGCGTCGCGTCGCAGCTCATATTGATCGGGCTGATGTATTTTGGCCGTGTGGGGGCGCTGACGATGATCTATGCGCTGAACAACCAATACCGTCCGAACCGGGGACGGCTGCCAGAAGAGAAGATTACGGTAGGCTAGGAGAGTAGAGAATATGAAGAAAACGGTACTATTGATCGGACTGGGCCGCTATGGCCGCCATGTGGCCGAGAAGCTGCATGAACTGCATCACGAGATCATGGCAGTGGACAAGAGCGAGGCACGGGTGAACATGGTGCTGCCCTATGTGACGAATGCCCTGGTGGCAGACAGTACGGATGAGGAGTTCCTGCGGTCTCTGGGCATCCGCAACTTCGACTTGTGCATCGTGGCCATCGGCGATGATTTCCAGAGCTCGCTGGAGACGACTTCGCTGCTGAAAGACATGGGGGCGAAATATGTGGTGGCGCGCGCCTCGCGCGGCATCCACGAGAAGTTCCTGCTGCGCAACGGCGCCGACGAGGCGGTTTATCCGGAAAAGCAATTGGCGAGCTGGACGGCCATCCGCTATGGCTATGACCATCTGCTCGACTACTTTGAGCTCAGCGACCGCTATGCGGTCTACGAGCTGCCGATGCCGGCGGACTGGTGCAACCATACGATCGGGGAGCTCAAGATCCGTCAGAATTACCATGTGAACGTGCTGGGCATCAAGCAGCAGGGGGCGCTCAACGTCGAGATAACCCCCCAGACCCGGCTGGTGGCGGAGGATACCATCCTGGTGATCGGCCGTCATGAGGACATGCACAAGTATTTCCAGATTTAAGCATCCCTTGCCTTGGCAGCAGCATTTGCCGTATAATAGGGAGCTGTATGCAGTTATTTCGAGACAAAGGATGATGGAATCTATGGAACAGATTACAGGGCAGCCTAAAGCGCGGGCGATTGCGCTGCTGCCGATATTGGTGTTTCTGGCGCTTTATCTCGGCGCGGGGATCTGGTATGAGTATATCGAGCCGGTGGAAGGGCAGATGGGCTTCTACGTGATGTCGGTCGTCGTGGCCTTTGGCCTGGCCCTTATCGTGGCGTTTGTCCAGAACAGGCGGCGGCTCTTTATCGAGAACATCCAGCTTTGTGCCAAGAGTATCGGCGATACGAATATCACGATCATGCTGTTCATCTTCTTGATGGCCGGCGCCTTCAGCGGGATCGCCAAGGCTGCTGGCGGTGTGGAGAGCACGGCGCACCTGCTGCTGAACTTCGTACCGGGGAACTTTGCCGTGCCGGGCTTGTTCCTCATTGCCTGCCTGATCTCGATGTCGATGGGCACCAGCGTCGGCACGATTACGGTGCTGGTGCCGATTGCCGCTTCGGTGGCGCAGAATGCCGGGCTGAGCCTGCCGCTGACGGTCGGCTCGGTGGTCGGCGGCGCGATGTTTGGCGATAATCTCTCGTTCATTTCGGACACGACGATCGCGGCGACGCGGACCCAGGGCACGCGCATGCAGGACAAGTTCTATGCGAATCTCAAGCTGGCCCTGCCGGCGGCGGTGGTTACGCTCATGGTGCTCTTTGTGCTGGCCTTGTCGGGGGCACCTGCGGACCTGGGGCAGTTTGATTATTCGCTGCTGCTGGCCTTGCCGTATTTCCTCGTTCTCCTCATGGCGCTTACGGGCCGCAATGTTTTCTTGGTGTTGGGCACAGGGATCACCTTGTTCTTCGTCCTGGGCATCGCCACGGGGACGACGTCGCTGTCGAAGGCCTTCTCGGCTATGGGCACCGGTACCAATGGCATGTTCGAGACGATGATCGTCACGATACTGGCGGCCTCTATCAGCGCGATCATGCGGGATGGCGGCGGCTTCGAGGCACTCTTGGCCTTCATCCGCAAGCACTTCAAGGGGCAGCGCGGCGGGCGGCTGGGCATCGGCCTGCTCACCGTCCTGATGGATGTGGCTACGGCGAATAACACGGTGGCGATTGTCGTCGCCGGCCCGATTGCCAAGAACATCAGCGAGGAGTATGGCATCGAGGCGCGGGACAGTGCTTCCTTGCTCGATACCTGCTCCTGCATCGCCCAGGGCATCATTCCCTATGGGGCGCAGCTGCTGATTGCGTCAGCCATTGCCGGCATCACCAGCCTCAGCATCATACCGTATCTGTTGTATCCCTTCTTCCTGGCGGTCGCCGTTCTGGCGTGGATTGCCATGGGCACCAAGCGCGCATGAAGAAAGGAGCTGTGAAGAACGTGGCGAATCGATCCGCCGCTTCTTCACAGCTCCTTTTTCGTTTTTCTGTCTGCCTCTGCCGTGCCTGTCAGAAGCGATGCTGGAAGCCCAGGGAGAAACCTACGGCATTGTAGCCTGGATTGTGACTGCTGAAGCCGTTTGACATATGGGCAAACAGATAGCCCAGGCTGATGGCCATGTCATCGGTGCAGCGGTAGGTCAGGCGGGGGCCGATGCGCCAGAGGAAGTCGAAGGCGCGGCCGCCGGCAGGATGGGCCTTGCCATAGATCCGCAGGGAGCCTGATGCGTCAAGGTCGGCATAGAGCTTGCCCGAGAGGTGTTTTTCCCAGCGAAGCAGGACGGAAGGGCCGATGCCGAAGGCGTCGCTGTTTCTATGCACGTCTGGCTGGCTGTCGTCAATCATATAGCCGCTGGCGCCAGTGATGGTCACGCCGCCATAAATGGAGAGGGCATGGATGCTCTTCCATTTCTTATAGATATGCAGGTTGTAGTTGTCGATATAGCGCCGATTGAAATAGCGGTGCTGCAGATAATCAAACTGCACTTCAATCTCGTTCTTGGGCTGGCTGGCTGCCTTTGGGGGGCGGGAATCCGGAGCTGGCGCTTCTGCTGTGCTGGCTGCTGCCGGGGACGCCTTGGGCGTGTCCTGGGGGCGCGCCGTGTTTTCCGGCAGCTGCGCGGCCGGTATGGCAGGGCTGGCCTTGTCCGTGAGCTGGTATTCTCTGCTGGCTGCAGGTGCTGATGCTGCTGGTACTGCTGCTGCGTCAACGGCTGCTGCCTGTGCGGCACCGGTTCCCCAAGAGGCCGCCAGGAGCGCGCCGGCGAGAATAATCCCTGTTCGCATGTTCTGTCACATTCCTTTCGTCAAGCGTTATAGCATTCCTTCTGGACGAGCTCGCGGTAGCCCTGGAGCAGGCTCTGGGTGATCTTGCCCGGGGTGCCATTGCCGATGGTGTGTCCGTCGATGTTGACGACTGGTGTGACTTCGAGGCTGGTGCTGGTGACGAAGGCTTCCTCCGCACTTAGGGCAAATTCCGGCGTGAAGGCTTTTTCGACGACGGTATAGCCGAGCTGCGGGATGACTTCCTCCAGCAGGATGGAACGCGTGATGCCCTTGAGGATGAGATTGTCAGCGGGATGCGTCCAGATCAAGCCGTCCTTGACGATGAAGAAGTTGCTGCTTGAGCCCTCCGTGACCAGATCCGTATCCTTGCGGAACTGGATGGCGCCCTGCAGGCCCTTGTCATGTGCCGCCTGTTTGGCTAATACATTGCCCAAAAGGTTCAGGCTCTTGATATCACAGCGCAGCCAGCGCAGGTCCTCAAAAAATGTGCACGCGATGCCCTTTTCCTGCCACTGGCGGTTGGGGGCGGCCTTGCGGATGGTCATCGAGAGATTCGGGACGACCTGGTCGGGGAAGTAGTGGGTGCGCTTGGCCGTGGCGCGGGTAATCTGGAAGTAGATGACGCCGTCCTGGATGCCGCTTTTCTTGATGAGGTCATAGTGGATAGCGGTGAGCTCCTCATCCATGTAGGTGATGGGGATGCGCAGCTCGCGCAGGGAACGGCGGCAGCGGGCCAGATGGCGGTCCAGGGCAAAGCATTTGCCGTTGTAGACCAGCGTGGCCTCGTAGATGCCGTCACCGAATTGGTAGCCGCGGTCCTCCAGCTGTACTTTTGCCGTGTCAAGGGCGACGAACTCGCCGTTAAAGAAACCATATTCCATAAGAGATGCCTCCTGTTTGATATTTATAGCTCTATTATATCGGATTTGGGGACATATGACATGATTTTTTCGAAAGAATTTTCGCGGAATACTTGGTTTTTCAGTCTTCTATTGGTATAATGGGGGAAAATGATTTGTGTTGACACATTGTTCTATGGTTTACACAATGAGTCGTAGTCTTTGGAATGAAAAGGAGAAATGTGTAAATGAAACTTGTAGTGACAGTCGTTGGTAAAGACCGTGTCGGTATCATTGCGATGGTCAGCCAGATTCTTGCCGAGAACAATGTCAATATCCTGTCGATCAACCAGAATATCATGGATGGGTTCTTCAATATGATCCTGATTGCCGAGATCAGCGGCAGCAAGATCAAGCTCACGGACCTGCAGAAGACGCTCAAGGAGCGCGGGCAGGAAATCAATGTGGACATCAAGGCCCAGCATGAGGATATCTTCAACATCATGCACAATATTTGACAAGTCAGATTTGGCCGGTCAAAATGACATGTCAAGCTGACTTGTCAACGGATGGAATCGATTAGGAGGATTTTAGACACGTGATAACGATAGATGATATTTTAGAAACAAATGCCATGATTACGGAGAACAAGCTCGACGTGCGTACGATTACGATGGGCATCTCGCTCCGTGACTGCGCGCATCCGAATATCAACCAGTTCTGTGAGAACGTCTATGACAAGATTACGAAATCGGCAGAGTTCCTCGTGAAGACTGGTGAGGATATCGAGGCGGAGTATGGCATTCCTATCATTCATAAGCGCATTTCGGTAACGCCGATTTCCATTGCTGCTGATGCCTGCAAAACGGACTCGTATGTGCCGGTGGCTGAGGCTATGGACCGGGCGGCCAAGGCTGTCGGCGTCAACTTCATCGGCGGTTTCTCGGCACTGGTCGAGAAGGGCTTTACCCATGGCGACCGCGTGCTCATCAATTCGATTCCGCAGGCGCTGGCCTCGACGGATCTCGTCTGCTCGTCGGTCAACCTCGGCTCGACGAAGACGGGCATCAATATGGACTGCGTGCGCGAGATGGGTGAGGTCATCAAGCGTACGGCTGAGCTTACCCGTGATACACAGGCCTTGGGCTGTGCTAAGCTCGTTGTGTTCTGCAACGCGCCGGGAGACAATCCCTTCATGGCGGGTGCCTTCCACGGCGTCAGCGAGGCGGACAAGGTCGTGAGCGTCGGCGTCAGCGGCCCGGGCGTTGTCAAGCATGCGCTGGAAAACCTCAAGGGTGCTGACTTCACGGAAGTGGCTGAGACCATCAAGAAGACGGCGTTCAAGATCACGCGTGTCGGCCAGCTCGTTGCCCGTGAGGCATCGAAACGCCTCGGTGTGCCCTTTGGCATCATCGACCTGTCGCTGGCACCGACGCCGGCAGTCGGCGACAGCGTGGCGCGCATCATCGAGGAGATGGGCATCGAGAGTTGCGGCGCACCGGGCACGACGGCAGCACTGGCACTCCTCAATGACGCAGTCAAGAAGGGCGGCCTCATGGCCTCCTCGCATGTCGGCGGTCTCTCGGGTGCCTTCATCCCGGTCAGCGAAGACGAGGGCATGATTGCAGCCATCAAGTCGGGTAGCCTCTCCATTGAGAAGCTTGAGGCTATGACCTGTGTCTGCTCGGTTGGCCTCGATATGATTGCCATCGAGGGCGACTGCTCGGCAGCTACGATCTCGGGCATTATCGCCGATGAGGCAGCTATCGGCATGATCAACAACAAGACGACGGCTGTTCGCGTTATCCCAGTTCCGGGGGCGAAGGTCGGCGATATGGTCGAGTATGGTGGCTTGCTTGGCTACTGCCCCATCGTGCCGGTCCGCAACCAGTACAGCTCGGAGGCGTTCATCGCGCGTGGCGGCCGCATCCCGGCGCCAATCCGCAGCTTGACGAACTAAGCGGGCAATCTAAGGTAGTATCATATAAGCCTTCCTCTACTGGGGAAGGCTTATCCGTATTTTGAAGGGGAAAGCGATGCGAGTAACCAAGAAAATCAAAGAAGAGCAGCTGGCTATTCTCGAGCAGATGTATCGAGGGGCCAAGCCAGAGCTTATCTTCGGCAATGCCTTTGAGCTCTTGATTGCCGTCATCCTGTCGGCGCAGTGTACGGATAAGCGTGTCAATGTGACGACAGCGCGGCTGTTCAAGAAAGCAGCGACGCCAGAGGCAATCTTAGGACTCGGACTTGCCCAGCTTGAGGAGGAGATTCGCGACTGCGGACTTTTCCGCAACAAGGCCAAGAACATCATGGCGGCCTGCCAGATGCTCTGTGAGCAGTATGGGGGCGAGGTGCCGGCAGACTTTGCAGCGCTCCAGTCACTGCCTGGCGTCGGGCGCAAGACAGCTAATGTCGTCATGAGTGTGGCCTTCCATCAGCCGGCGATTGCAGTGGATACCCATGTGTTCCGCATTGCTAATCGCTTGAAGCTGGCGACGGGCAAGACGCCACTGGAGGTTGAAAACGGCCTCAAGAAGGCCGTCCCGATGGAGAAATGGTCCGATGCCCATCACTGGCTGATCTGGCATGGGCGCAAGATCTGCAAGGCGCGCAAGCCGCTCTGCGCCGAATGCCCGCTGGCTCCTGTCTGTCCGAGTGCTGAGGTGGCACAATGAATAAAGAACTGAATGGAAATGGGATGGTTGAGTGAAATATCGTAAGGCGACATTTAAGGATATCGAGGCAATCTATCAGCTGGTGGCTGATTATGCAGAAGAGGGCGTGATGCTGGCCCGGTCGCGCAATACGCTTTATGAGACGTTGCGTGATATGATCGTAGCCGAAGATGATGATGGCGCCATTGCCGGTGTGGGCGGCCTGCATATCATCTGGGATCGGTTGGCTGAAGTGCGTACGCTGGCCGTAGCACCGCAGAAGACGCGGCAGGGAATTGGCGCAGAAATCGTCAAGCGCCTGATTGCCGAAGGTGAACAGCTCGGTGTCGAGAAGGTGTTTACGCTTACCTACAAGCCGGGCTTTTTCCAGACGCTGGGCTTTGAGACCATCACAAAGGAAGAGCTGCCGCATAAGGTTTGGAAGGAATGCATCGATTGTCCGAAGTTCCCGAACTGCGACGAGATTGCGATGGTCAAGGTTTGATGGAATAAACGTGTAATACCAGTGGATTATGTATAGCAACATTTACAAAATGTGTTGACATTATTGCGGCAAGCTGTTATAGTATTAACCAACAAGTGAAATGCACAGACGGAGAGAAGTACATTTAGTGGATTCTGTAGAGAGCGGTGGGCTGGTGAAACACCGTGAAGACCTGAATGGAAATACACTCCTGAGCAGCAGGCTGAACTAACAGTAGGCCGCGCCGGAATGCCACCGTTATCATAGGCTAGGATATGTCAGTATCCGAAATGAGAGGCTTGCATCAGCAAGCAGGGTGGTACCACGGGTATATATGCTCGTCCCTGTAGAGGGGCGGGCTTTTTTAGTGGCAATACTTCATTTCGGAATGATTTTTCAGACAGGAATCACTAAAGATTTTGGAGGGAAACACCATGATTATTGTAATGAGCCCCAGCGCAACCAAAGAAAATATTGACAAGGTCATCAAGAAAATAGAAGCGGCCGGTCTCAAGACCCATGTGTCGACTGGTGAAGAAGTCACGATTGTCGGTGTCATCGGCGATAAGAAGAAGATTGCTAATCTTGAGATGAACATGATGGAGGGCGTCGAAAAGACCGTCCGCATCACGGAGAAGTACAAGCTCGTCAGCCGCACCTGGCATCCGGAGGACTCGGTGGTCGATGTGGCAGGCGTCAAGGTCGGCGGTGAGAATCTCGTCGTCATGGCCGGCCCCTGCTCGGTCGAGAGCATCGAGCAGCTGCGCGAGGCAGCCAAGGCCGTCAAGGCCGGCGGGGCCCAGTTCCTGCGCGGCGGCGCATTCAAGCCGCGCACGAGCCCGTATGACTTCCAGGGTCTGGCCGAGGATGGCCTCAAGATGCTGCGGGAAGTTGCTGATGAAGAAGGCCTTAAGGTCGTCACGGAAATCGTCGATAAGGATGATATTGAGCTCGTCGGCAAATATGCCGATGTTTACCAGGTCGGTGCGCGCAATATGCAGAACTTCCAGCTCCTGAAGGCACTGGGCAAGGTCAACAAGCCGGTCATGCTCAAGCGCGGTCTGTCGGCAACCATCAGCGAATGGCTCAATGCCGCCGAATACATCCTTGCTGGCGGCAATGAGAACGTCATTTTCTGCGAGCGCGGCATCCGTACCTATGAGACCTTCACGCGCAACACCCTCGACCTCAGCGCCGTGGCAGCTATCAAGGAGCTCTCCCACCTGCCCATCATCGTTGACCCGAGCCATGGCACGGGCCGCTGGCAGATGGTGCAGCCGATGGCCCGCGCCGCTGTTGCCGCTGGCTGTGACGGCCTGATCATCGAAGTGCATCCGCATCCGGAGGTCGCCCTTTCCGATGGTGACCAGAGCCTGACGCCGAAGAACTTCAACCGCTTGATGGCGGACTTGGGCAAGATCGCCGCTGTCATGGGCCGGAAATTATGAGCCGGGCGAAGATAAACCTTGCCATCATAGGCGTCGGTTTGATCGGTGGCTCACTGGGACTGTGCCTCAAGGATAAGATGGGCGAGGATATCTACATCACAGGCCTTTGCCGCACGCAAGCCTCGATGGATAATGCGATGAAGCTCGGTGCTGTCGATTATGCGACCGCAGATATCGAGGCCGTGGTCAAAGACGCCGATATTGTCTTTCTGAGCCCGCCGGTCCTGCAGATCGTGCCCATGGTGGAAAAGATCCTGCCCTATCTGAAGAAGGGGGCCATCCTCACCGATGCGGGCAGCACCAAGCAGTATATCTGGCGTCATCTGCGGGATATCCTGCCCCAGGACGTCTACTATATCGCCGGTCATCCGATGACTGGCCGCGAAAAGAGCGGCGTCACGGCGGCCAAGAAGGACCTGTTCGTCGGCAAGGCCTATGTGATCGTCGAGGACACGGGGGCGCCACAGGAGGCCCACGATAAGCTCATGAGCGTCCTGCGCCATACGGGGGCCAATTTCACGACGCTGGACATCGCGCGCCACGACCGCTGCGCGTCGGTCATCAGCCATGTGCCGCATGTGACGGCGGCGGCCCTCGTCACGCTGCTCAATCGCACAGGCGGCGACCTGGACTCGTGCATCAAGCTCATCGGCGGCGGCTTTACCGATACGACGCGCATTGCCTCCTCGAATGCCGACATGTGGGCCGATATCTGCATGACCAATGGGGAGGCCATCGTGGCCAATCTCAAAGAGCTGCAGAACATCCTCGGCGAAGTTATCACGGCCTGTGAGAATCACGACCGCCAGGCTGTACACGACTATTTTGCGGCTTCGAAACAGCGCCGCGACAGCTTGCTTGAAAATGCTACGAAGAAATTCGATCCGAACTGATAAACGAGCCTTCCTGGGGGAAGGCTTGTTTTTTATGGGCAATTATGCGTATAATTAAGGAGGAAAATAACGGAGGAAATACTATGAAAATCAAATTGGAAGAATTAGCGGCCGCCATGGCGCAGTCGGATGTGCGGCAGAGTTATGTCGACATTGCGAAGGGAAAAGTCATCGTCGTGGCTGATGATATGGACGAGGAACAGGCCTTGGAGCATGTATTCACGATTGAGGAGGATTGGGAACATTACATTCCTGTTCCTAACGTCATCGATGAGGATTTGCGTGATTTCATGCAGGGATTTGCTGACTCGCGGGAACGTGAGGATGTCAAGGCGCGCTTGCGCGAGGCACTGCAGGGCAGCGGCGCGATGACACGGTTCAACCATCAGGTGCGCCATCTGCTACTTAAGCCGGCCTGGGAAAAGTATCTGCAGGCACAGCTTATCGAGGTGGCCCGCGACTGGTGTGAGGAAAACGCCCTCGAATACGAGGCATAAAGTGAGGTGTTTCCTATGAGCGTTTTGGCGATACTTGTGGTATTGGGACTTCTTGGCGCATCACTTGTCAGTGGTGTGGTCATGACTATGCTGACTGGCATTGCCGGTGTCGTGCTTGTCGCGGCGCTGGTCTGCCTGATTATTGGTCTGGCCGTGAATGTGGCCGTGGTGCTCGTAAAGATTGCGCTGACGTATCTATTGGCCTGCGCACTGCGCTGGCTCGTGCGCAAGGGGCTCGATGTGATTGATGTGAACACCGATTGGCTGCAGAGCACAAGCACCGATCAACTGGAGAAGATAGCGACCGTGGCTGGCGGCATCATCGCCGTTTGGTACATGTTCATTCATTGAATTCATGGCAGGCAGGAATCCTTTGGGGGTTCCTGCCTGTTTTTATATGTAAAGGGAATGGATTCTAGGCAGAGTGCCTGCGCATAATTGGCATAAGTGTGCAACCTGCACATTGTGAGGGCGCAAATAGCTGCCTATAATATAACCATAACCACATAAGAGATTTGCAAAGACGCAAAGCGATTGAACGCTTGGCGTCTTTGCTTTTTTAGGAGGTGCATAGGATGGGCGTATCCATTCAGTATTTGCATAAGGCTTTTGATCTTGTCGATGGCAAGCCGAAGTACGTTTTGGAAGATGTCAATCTGGAAGTAGAAAACGGTGAGTTTATCTGTATCCTGGGGAAAAGCGGCTGCGGTAAATCGACATTCTTGAATCTGCTGGCGGGCTATCTGAAACCGGATAAGGGCAGGATTGCGGTCAATGGCGTCGATATCGATGGTCCGTCAGAGACCCGTGGCGTAGTTTTTCAGCAGCATGCACTGTTTCCTTGGTATACGGTCCGGCAGAATATCGAGTTCGGATTGAGGCTCAGGAAACAGAAAGATGCCGCAGAAGTTGCCAGCAAGTATATCCAGATGATTGGCCTTGAAATCTATGAGGGGGCCTATCCAGCAGAGCTTTCCGGCGGTATGGCGCAGCGGGTAGGTATCGCGCGTGCCCTAGCCCCGGATTCGGATGTATTGCTTATGGATGAGCCGCTAGGGGCGCTGGATGCCTTGACCCGTGAGTTGATGCGGCAGGAAATCACACGTATCTGGCAGCTCAGCAAGAAGACGATATTCTTCATCACTCATAGTGTGCCGGAGGCCGTGTACTTAGCAGATCGCGTGGTACTATTCAAGGATGGGCATATTGATGCCGATGTTCCCATTGATTTGTCGCGGCCGCGGGATATGAAAACGGCAGCATTCCAAGAATATGTGGAACAATTTGCTGAACGGTTAGCAGAATGTGAATCAGAACAGAGGGCGGTGCAGGCAGAATGAAGAGCAAGGAATATATCCCTTCCGGCGAAATGGAAATGCTTTCCTTTTTTGATGAATTGGTTATGTCCCAGTATACGCAGGAGCAGACCTATGAGGAAAACATTGTTCCGCGTAAATATACAGAGGCCAGGAAGGCTAGGGCAGACAAGTTCTATAAGGCCTTGGCATTGTTCTATTTCTTCTGCCTGTGGGAGCTGGTAAGCTATCTCAATGCCCAGAGCGGCTGGTTCAATCCGGTATTCCTGCCGTCGCCGGTCACGGTGATCGAGACAGGCTATGCGTACCTCATGAGCGGCGCGCTGGCCATGCATATCGGGATGAGCTTCTACCGGATGCTGGCGGGCTTTGTGCTGGGGGGGCCGCCTCGCTGGTGGTTGGCATCCTGATTGCCATGAGCAGGAGCTGGGACAATATCCTGTCGCCCATCATCAATATGGTGGGGCCGATCCCGGTGTTTGCCTTCTTGCCGATGTTCCTGATCTGGTTCGGCATCGGCGAGGCGTCGAAGATTGCCTTGATTGCCTATGCGACCTTTGTGCCGAGGCTGATCTACATCATCGGCGGCATCCGCGAGACCGATTCGCTTTTGATCCGTTCGGCCAAGAGCCTCGGGGCGTCGGAGTATCAGATTTTTACGAAGGTTATCTTGAATTCTGCATTGCCGAAGATCTTTGAGGGTATGAAGATGAGCCTGGCCCTTACCTTTTCAGCACTGGTGGTGGCGGAGATGATGGGCGCATCGACAGGGCTTGGCTACATCATTGTCAATGCGAAGAATTGGTTCAAGATGGCGGATATGTTTTTGGCTGCTACCCTTATCGGGTTGGAATATACGATCTTCTATGGATTCTTGTCCTTGGTGGAGAAGAGATTGTTCCGGTGGAAGAATGCTGGCAGCAGCAATGCCGTAGAGAAATAAGAAAGAGCGAGGGGATTTCATGAACAAGGTATTTTTTTTACTATAACACAATATGTTGCCGATGAGAAGAAAAGTTGGTTTACAAAGTAACACTTTTTATTTGACAGATAGAGGTATTTCTTGTATTATATAAAAATAGCATATGAAGTATAAAATATAATATATATAAGCACAACGGAGTGCATCATGCTGAGCAGGAAATGTTTCCTGGGCGTGGTGTGCTCTTTTTGCGTTTGAAAGGAAGGTTAGAATATGAGGAAAAAGATTGGTTTGCCGTTGGGATTATTGGTATTATTGGTGATTTTGCTGCTGCCGACGCCACCGGATCTGTCGACGGCCGGGCATCGCATGTTGGCTGTCCTGGTGTTTTCGGTCGTGATTTGGATGTTTGAGACGGTTTCGTATCCTGTCTCGGCGGCAATCATCATCTCCCTGATGGCCTTTTTGCTCGGCACAGCACCGAACATGATGAATCCTGACAAGGTGCTCGGCACTTCTGGGGCTCTCAAGATGGCCATGTCCGGATTCTCGAGCCCGGCGCTGGCATTAGTCGGTGCGGCGCTGTTTATCTCCGCGGCCATGATGAAGACGGGGCTTGACAAGCGTCTCGCCTTATTCATCCTGTCGAAGATCGGCGCCAAGACCAAGAATGTCTTGGCTGGCGTAATCCTGGTTGGCTTTATCCTGAGTTTTTTCGTACCGAGCACTACGGCGCGTGTCTCGTGCATGGTGCCGATAGTCATGGGCATCATTGCGGCCTTTGGTGTACCGCTCAAGAGCCGGTTCTCGGCGGTGATGATGATTGCGATTGCCCAGGCTGACAGCATCTGGAATGTGGGCATCAAGACGGCTGCGGCCCAGAACATGATTGCGTTGGAGT
This sequence comes from Selenomonas sp. GACV-9, assembly GCA_900116485.1. Lineage (GTDB taxonomy): Bacteria > Bacillota > Negativicutes > Selenomonadales > Selenomonadaceae > Selenomonas_A > Selenomonas_A ruminantium_G. The sequence continues at coordinate 407,688 of FPAX01000001.1, read as the reverse complement.
TTATCGAAAAGCAGCTGGGGACGACAGTCAGCTGGCTTGACTGGTTCGTGACGGCGGCGCCCTTTGCGGCCATCATGAGTGTGGTGCTCTATTTCCTGCTGCTAAAACTCGTGCCGCCTGAAATGGATGAAATCGAGGGCGGTCAGGAGACGGTCGCCCGTGAGCTCAAGGAATTAGGCCCGATGACGCTTAGCGAAAAGAAACTGATGGGCATTTCGCTGGTGCTGCTGTTTTTGTGGTCGACCGAAAAGATCCTGCATAACTTCGATACCTCGTCGACGACGATGGCAGCCATCACCCTGATGATGCTGCCGGGCATTGGCATCATGACCTGGAAAGAGGCACAGGCCAAGATCGGCTGGGGCACGCTGGTGCTCTTCGGCGTTGGCATCAGCCTGGGGTCGGCGGTGCTGTCGACCAAGGCGGCTGCGTGGATTGCCCATGTGATTGTCAATCTCTTTGGTCTTTATCATACTTCGGCCTTTATGATTATTGCGATCCTGGCGCTGTTCCTGATTGTCATCCATCTGGGCTTTGCCAGTGCTACGGCGTTGGCAGCGGCCATGATCCCCATTGTCATCTCGGTGCTGCAGGGGGCGGCAGAGCATTCGCAGCTCAATGTGGTTGGCATGACGCTTATCCTGCAGTATGTCATCTGCTTTGGTTTCATCCTGCCGGTCAATGCGCCCCAGAACATGGTGGCTTTTGGCACGGAGACCTTTGAGGCGAAGACTTTTATCAAGACAGGCATCCCTCTTACCGTGATTGCCTACAGTCTGATCATGCTGATGGCAGCAACCTACTGGAAGTGGCTCGGCATCATCCTGTGACAGGTATTTTTTTGCCATAGACAGCGCAGAATGGTATAATTATTCCTGTATATTTTTTATGATGCGGCTGAGCTGCAAACAGGAGGTGTCTTTTTTGACACAATTTGACAAACGAAACATTACCATGATGATGGATTTTTATGAAATGACCATGGCTAATGGCTATTTCCAGGATCATGATAAAGACGTACAGGTGGCCTTCGATGTTTTCTACCGTGCGAATCCCGATAAGGGCGGCTTTGCGATTTTTGCCGGTCTGGAGCAGATCATCGAGTACGTGGAGAATATGGAGTTTTCGAAGGAGGATGTCGAGTATTTCCGCCAGCAGAGAATCTTCTCGGAGGAGTTCCTGCAGTATCTGGAGAATTTCCATTTCTCGGGGGACATTTACGCACTGCCTGAGGGAACCATCATGTATCCGAATGAACCGTGCATCACGGTAGTGGCACCTCTGATTGACGCACAGCTTGTCGAGACAGCAATCCTCGCCCAGATCAACCATCAGTCCTTGATTGCGACGAAGGCGCGCCGCATCGTCAAGGCAGCCAATGGCCGTGCGGTGTCGGATTTCGGCGCCCGCCGTGCGCACAACATGGATGCAGCGACCTATGGCGCGCGGGCTGCTTATATCGGCGGCGTTGTTGGTACAGCAACGGTCTCGGCTGGCCAGATGTTCAACATCCCGATTTCGGGTACGATGGCCCATAGCTGGGTCATGTTCTATAAGGATGAGTATACGGCCTTCAAGAAATATGCCGAAACGTATCCGGATGCGACGGTGCTGCTGGTCGATACTTATGATGTCATCCATTCGGGCATCCCCAATGCCATCCGCGTGGCCCATGAGGTCTTGGAGCCGATGGGCAAGCGCCTCGTCGGTATCCGCATTGACTCGGGTGATTTGGCGTACCTTTCCAAGCGCGTGCGCAAGATGCTCGACAAAGCTGGCCTTGAGGACTGCAAGATTGTCGTCTCGAATAGCCTCGATGAGTTTACAGTTACGTCGCTCTTGAATCAGGGTGCTTGCATCGACAGCTTTGGCATTGGCGAGCGCTTGATTACGGCTAAATCCGAGCCGGTATTCGGCGCGGTCTACAAGCTGGCGGCTGTTGGCGAGAATGGTGAATTCGCACCGCGCATCAAGGTGTCGGAGAACGTCGAGAAAATCACGAATCCGGGCCTTAAAGACCTTTACCGTGTCTATGATGCCGACGGTCATGCTGTGGCTGATATGCTGGCTGTCTGCGGTGAGCCGATTGACCTTTCGCAGCCCTTCCGCTATGTGGATCCGGTCAAGCCATGGAAAAACCGTACCTTTGAGGGCTGCACGATGAAGAATCTGCGAAAGATCTATGTGCGCCAGGGCAAACGCACGGAGAAACTGCCGACTCTTGATGAGATTCGCAACTATGTCAAACAGCAGCTCGAAAATGAGATTTGGGAAGAGGAACAGCGTTTTGAGAATCCGCACCGTCATTATCTTGACATGACGCCGGCTTACTATGAGCTCAAGATGGAGCTGCTCTCAAAGACACGTGAGGAACATGCCTGAGTGATTGTTTAGGCGGAGGAGGTCATTGGATGCTTACGGGAAAGACGAAGAATCTCGGTGTGTTGGGCTGGCCGATTGCACATTCCTTGTCGCCGGTCTTGCAGAATGCAGCCATCGGCAAGGCGGGTGTTGACTATGTCTACACGGCATTGCCGGTACGGCCTGAAGACTTGCCCGCGGCTGTGGCAGGTCTCAAGGCGCTGCAGTTTCGCGGCTGGAATGTCACAATCCCGCACAAGACGGCCATCATGCCGCTGCTGGATGCTATCGATGAAGATGCGCGCATCATCGGGGCGGTCAATACCGTCGTCAATGATGATGGTCATCTGACGGGCTATAACACCGATGTGACGGGCTTTATCCAGGCACTTGTCGATGCTGGCTTTGTGCCGCAGGGCAAGACGGTGGTGCTCTTAGGCGCAGGCGGCGCTGCCCGTGCCGTGGTCTGGGGGCTTATCAAGGCAGGGGTGCAGGCCATCTATATCGGCGTGCGCAGCCCTGAGAAGGTGCAGCCGCTGGTGGATGAGTTCAGCGCCTATGGAACGCTTACGGTCAGCCATTGGGAAAGTGAGGATTTTGCCGCTAAGCTGTCAGCCGCTGACTTGCTGGTCAATACTACGCCGCTGGGTATGACGCCTCATGTTGACGCCATGCCGCCCGTTGACTGGTCAAAAGTCAAAGCTGATGCCTTTGTCTACGATATCATCTATACACCAGCTGAGACGCGTCTGCTGCGTGAGGCACGCGAGTACGGCCATCGTGTGCTCAATGGCGAGGGAATGCTCGCCGGCCAGGGAGCGGCCGCCTTTGTCGAATGGACAGGCGTGGCGCCAGATGTGGAGCTGATGAAAGCCAAACTGCGGGCAGCACTTGCTCCGTGACAAATAAAACTATGAACACCTCGAAATCCTATGAAAGGGTTTCGAGGTGTTTTTGCATTGTGAGGGCAGGTATTTATGCTGGTGGCATCGAATTTTCAAGGGTGAGAGGGGGATGTGAAATGGCTGTGCAAAAATATTTGCGCGCATCAAGGGGAGATCCTACAAGGATGATTGAACGTTGCCACTGGATCGATAAGGATTCCCTGCCATATAAGTTGTTTACGGAACATGGATTTACTTGGGGCGGAGATTGGTCAGACCTCAAGGACTATCAGCTCTTTGAATTGCCGACAGCATTGACAGGAATCCTCTATCCTGACAATAAGTGAAATCGCTTAAGGGAAAGAACAAATAATACGATATATAAATAAGGGATAATGAAAATAACAAAACAATATTACGATAAACAGGTGATAACTGATGAAAAGATCTGATTCGATTTGTTTGGTGCTTGCTTTGGGATTACTAGCAGGAGGCCAGGCGACTGTTGCTGCGGAGTCAGCAGGTGGCATGGATGCTGGTGCGCAGATGGAGCGTGACCGCAGGGATATGGAACGGGAACGAGTGATGGAACAGATTGCCGAGGACGAGGCCGCAAAGAAGAACAAGGTGGAAAAAGAAGAAACGGCGCCTGCGGATGATAACGGCACAGACGTCAGCTTTGAGTTGAAGAAGGTTAAGTGGAGTCCCTCGGAAATCTTGACATCAGAGGAAATCCAGGCTGTTGTGGATGCTTACATCGGGCGACAGATTACGGTAAAGGATCTGCGGGCCATGGCCGAGCAGATCACAGGACTTTACAAGGATAAGGGGTATATGACCTGCGGAGCAGTCCTGCCACCGCAGCGGATTCATGAAGGCGTCGTGGAGATCCGTCTTATCGAAGGCAAGACGGGAGAAGTCAAGATCACGGGCAACCGTCATACGAAAACCGGCTATATCACGGATAGGCTGGGTCTGAAGGCGGGGGAGATTGCCAACGTCGATAAGCTGAACCGCGACCTGCGTTGGTTCCACGGCACCAATGACATGCAGCTCCGAGTGGTGCTGAAGCCTGGCAACAAGGAAAATACAACCGACTATGAGATCATAGCCTTTGAGCCGCAGAACCAGAACGTGACCCTCTATGTGGATAACGATGGTTACGAAAGCAGCGGGCGCTGGCGTGAGGGGCTGTTCTACAATATACGCAGTCTTAGTGGTCAGCGGGATGCCCTGCGGGCAAGTTTCATTCGTAGTCAAGGTACTAAAGCCTGGTCGTTGGGGTATAGTTTTCCGATTTCTCGCCAAGGAATGCGACTCGATTTGAACTATTCGGGCAATACGACAAAGGTGGTCAGCGGGGAGATGAAACCTTTGGGAGTTGAGGGTAAGTCGAACGCCTTTTCCCTGACTTGGCGTGTGCCCTTTCAGATAACGGAGCATTCCCGCCATGAGGCAGGTTTGCAGTATGTCCATCAGACGGCGAAAACGGATCTTGGTCATGGAGCTGTGCCCTGGGTGGATGACAAGATACAGCGGGTGATACCGTATGTTTCATTCACTCATTATGGAGATACTTCCGTATTTTATCACAAACACTCCTTTGTCCTGGCTAGGCGAACTGATATTGATGGCGTCTCAGAGACGGCCAAGATTTACCGTCTGAATTCCTTTTGGCAGAAACGTTACAAGAATGGTCAATTCTGGCAGGGAAGGATCGATGGACAGTGGGCAGCCGATGATTATCTGGCCGCATCCGACCGCTTTTTCATCGGTGGTGTCAATAGCGTCAGGGGCTACGAGGAAGGTTTTATCGGCGGTGACCGCGGCTTGACGGCAAGCATTGAGTATCACATTCCCTTAGACAAGGAAAAGCGTTTCACTGTGTTCCCTTTCGTTGACTGGGGGACGGTAGCTGGGGATACAGCGCCGGAACATCGGACTTTGATGAGTGCAGGGGTGGGGCTTGAGGCACGGTACAAGAACTTGTATAGTACCTTGACATTGGGATTCCCACTCAAAAAGGACTTTTATGATGATCATCTGGACAGCATGCGAGTGGATTTCAGCTTGTCGGCTACCTTCTGAGTTGAGCATGGAGCCTGAGCTGCCCTGATGATGCAAGGATAGTAAAAAGATGGACAGCTGGAAAGTGGGTGCTTACTATGGCATACGGATATAAGATCAGAAAAGAAGATAATATGGAATGGACGCCTAGACGTGGGCGCAGAAAGTCGCGGGCCAAGGTGCGTCAGCAGGATCGTCAGCGGATACTTGTCTCCCTGACTATGGCAACGGGATTTTTTGCTTATCCGTATGGTATCAGTGAGGCTGCAATTGTCACAAAAGACGGCAATACCATTGATGCTGTCAATAACGTCTATAATATCGACCGGCAAGGCAAAAATGGTGACCTTTCTTACAATCGTTTCCGTGAGTTCGATCTGGCTCAGGGGCATATTGCCAACTTAAAGTTTGATACGGCTATTCTGGCCAATCTGGTGCAGAATAAGATAACCATCAATGGCATCGTCAATGCGGTAAAGAATAATCAGATTGACGGTCATCTTATGTTCCTGAGTCCTAACGGAATTGCTGTAGGGGCAACAGGTGTCATCAATGCGGGGCAGTTCACGGGAATCGTACCCGCAAAAACGGATTTTGAAAAATTGTATAATGCCACCAATACGGCTGACATTACGTTGGCGGCAGTGACGAAACTTCAGCAGGGAAGCTATGAGGCAGGGGGAACCATCGATATCAGCGGCCAGATCAATACCCACAGTGGTATCATGCTGGGGGCAGGTGTCATCAATATCAAGGATGGTGCCGAGCTCAAAAGCACGAAGAATATCGACTTCTCGTCGCTGGTGAATACCGGCAGTGTCAGTGCAGGACTAGGCAATCTGACAGCTGTTGCTGGTACTGGCGGCGATATCATCCTGACGGCTAGGCAGGAGTCTGCCGTCAAGGACACCAAGCCTGTCTTGAAGGAGGATGGCACGCCGGAAAAAGATGAAAACGGCAACGACAAGACCGAGGCCAATACCATCCATTGGCGCGACCGTTCCACGGATATTTCCGCTGCCGTCAATATCGGTACGGATGCCACTGACCAGGGTGTTTCCATCACCAGCAGTGATGGCGCAGTGAAACTTACGGCGGAGAGCAAGAGCACCTATGAAGACAGCACACCTATGACCCTGACAGACACCCTGAAGGGCATTGTGCTGGGCGAAGACACCATTGCCGAGGGACTTATCAACAAACTGGCTGGAGCAGAGTCTTCGGCCAACAAGTACCTCTATGTCAATTATGCCAGCAAGACGAACAAGTCTGCTATCAACGTCGGCAAAAATAGTACCGTGAAGGGAAATAGCATCGACATTGGGGCCAAGTCCACGGTGGAACTCAAACAGTCCATTGCTGTACCTAAGGCGGAGAAGAAGGACAGCGATGGCAAGGAGCAAAAATCGGATTCTGTGTTGCCCATCGCGACGGTGGCCGTTTCCCGCGTCTACAATAACGCCGATATTGTCATTGATGGTAAGTTGCAGGCCACGGGAAAAGATGGCGATGGCAATGCCATCACCATTGCCGCCGATGCCACTACTACGGCCAGCGTCAAATCAACCGCCAGCGGTGGGGCTAATACCTCAGCGGTAGTAGGCGTGGCTGTCCTTGCTGGCGACACCAAGGCCAATGTGGCTGTAAATGCGCCGCAGGGGACAGATGAATCATTTAAGGCAGAAACTGGCAAGGCTGCTATCAAGGCTGTCACGAACAGCAATATTGCGGTAGAAGCAGGGGCTACTGGCGCAGGCAAGAGCTATGTGGTATCCACCGTGGGCGTAGCTAACTACGACAACACTGCAGCGGTGTCGGTTGACCGTTCTATCAAGGCTGGGGCAGTGGATATCGCGGCCGAAAATAAAGTCAGCGGCTTTAAGATGACCGTGGACAATACCCTGAAAGCTGCTGCGGCAAATGAGGGCGGCAAGGATACTGCCCAGACCAGTGATGAGGATAAGGCAAAGGATAATGCCGATGCAGCGGCAGAGCAAAATGCCTCCCAGTCTGGGGATGACAACAAGAAAAAGTCCGCCAATCCTGAGAAGACCATCCAGGATGCTTCGGCAGATACCACGAAAAAACAGGCTGGCGATGCCCAGGAAGGTGTTCAGAAGGTCAAGGACAAGGTGGAAGGCACCAATAAGAGCGGCAGCAATGAGGCAAAGACTTCGGCCTTTGGCCTTGGGGCCAGTGTCGGTGTTGTGGCCAATAAAAACGATGCCAATATCACCCTGGGGAAGAATGCTGTCATTACGGCTACGGCAGTAGAAAATGGGGCAGACGGTGGGGTTAATGCGAGTGCCAAATCCCTGATGACTGCTTCTGCCGACAAGGAAGACAGTCTGCAATTTACGGTGACGAATGCCCAGGCCAACTCGGCCAAAGTGGAGATTGGTGCTGCTGTACTGGTCAGCAACGTGAAGAATAATGCCAATATCCTGCTGGATAATGAGGGGGATAAGTCTGCCCAAATCAAGGGTGAGGCCGTATCGCTGGGGGCTGTGGCAGGAATGGGCGAGTATGAAAAAGATTCCGAGAAGAAGACCAGCAGCCTGTCTTATGCGGTGAGTAACGAAGAGAAAGCGAATAAGGATAAACCGGCTACGGTGGTGTTGGACGGTTCGGTGGGGATTAACAACCTGCAGAATAACGCCGTGGTTCTTTTGGGACAGAAGAGCCAGCTGGAAGGTTCTGCCCTGACCTTGTCTACGGATGCCACCACCAAGGCGGCGGGAAAATACGGTGGCGAAGAAGATAACAGCAAAGTAGGTATCGGTGCTACGGTGGGCATCCAGAATATCAGCGGCAACAGCTTGATTATGGCGGGAAAGGAAACAGTACTTACCGGAGCCCAGGTGAGCGCTACGGCTAACAATTCCATCGACGCCAAGAACGAAGTCAAAAATGCTGGCAAAGGGGATTCCTTTGGCATTTCGGGCATGGTGGCGCTCTCCTATGGCGATAGCAATAGCATCGTGTCTTTGGATGATGAGGCCACAGTCAATGCTCCGGTCATGGCTATGCTTATGGCCGTCAATTCCACCACGGTGGATAACTCTGTCCGCAGTGAGTTCACGGGAAAGGAAAGTTCCAAAGCTTTTGGTATCGGCGTGGGCATTGTCAATTATGATGTAAACAGCCTGGCTATGGTAAGCGATAATGGCAGTGGGATCAGTGCACCCGCAGGAGATAAAACGGATGCGGAAAAGGCCGCTCAGAAAATCTATCAGAATGCGATGCTGGCTCGCAGTGTTGCTGGCGATACCTTTTCGGGGAAAATGGGGGACGCTACTGCCAGCGGCAACAAGGGAACCATCACCACGGGGAATCTCTCTGCGTCGGCCATAACCCTGGGCATGATACAGAACGATGCCAAGGCCAAGACCGTCTCCACTAGCGCCGAAGACAAGGCAGAAAATGCCAACGAACGGAAGGATTCGGAAAAATGGACGAATTGGTCCCAAAAGGGGAAAGAAGGGGCGAATGACGCCAAGAAGAATACGGAAGATTTGGAACAGGACAAGGTAGAGGCTCAGAATGAGTCTGCTGCTCCCACCATTGGGGAAACGTCCCAGAAGAATAATGCTTCGGGAGCAGGGAAGGAAGCAAGTTCTGCTGCCAATCCCGATGAAACGCCGAAGGATGATGGGGCTGCTCCTGCTGCCAATAAGAGTGCCGGGGCGTCCATCGGCATCGAGGGCAGTGCGGCCTTGACTTTCCTGGATGGCCGGACGGATGCTGTCCTCGACAATGTGACGGTGAAAAATGCTGACGAGGCTGCAGTGGAGTCTGTATCACTGTCGGCTACGGATTTCCTCGGTGCCATTACCACGGGGGGAACGGATATCAAGAACTCCCTAAAATCCGGCAGCTCTGCCACCAAGGTGGGTATTGGCGGCACCTTTGCCATGAACAGCTCCAATCGGGATGTGGATGCTTTCCTGCGCAATGTCAATTTGCCACAGGTGAAGTCTGTCCAAAATTCCGCCTCCAAGACGGGCCTTGAAGTAGTGGCAGGCATGGGAGTCAGCGCCTCTAAGGGCAATGGCACCAATGTGGCCGGTGCCGGAGCGGTGTATTACAACCGGGCCGAGCAGGATATCCATGCCCTGCTGCTGGATAATATCATCATCTCTGACGGTACGGGAACCATCACCAGCAAGGCTGTCAGCACCGATTATCAGATAGCAGGGGGCCTGGCGGCCAATTCTGCCAGCGGCGAAAACACCAATGTGGGCGTAGGCGGCGTGGTGGCCATCAGCAATTTGGAAAACAACCTGTCTAGCGCCATCATCGGCGGCAGCTATCAGAATCTAAAGTCCGTGGATATTGAGTCCCAGAAGGGCACCACCCAGATTGATGGCGCCCTGGCCGCTACTTATGCCGGGGGCAATAGCGGATACGGGTTTGAGGGGGCCTTTGCTTACGGCAGCGTGAAGAATACTACCAGTGCCTATATTTCTGGCGCCACCATTGTGGGAGCTCAGGACAGCATAGTAAATGTCAAGGCCGGGGAAATCCCTGTCCAAAAGACGGAAGAACAGCGCAGCACGGAAAAAGGGCAGATTGAAAACAACACCAATCTCACGGACATTATCAAATCGTTGCTGAAAGCTTCGGTGGATGCGGATAAAACGAATAAGGAAAATCTGGAAGATAAAGGAATAGACACCACCGGGAAGAGCTATCTCGATACGAGCAGTGCATCATCTTCCCTGGATGATGACGCCAAGACTACCGACGAGGGCAAGATTGTTGACGATGCCGCTGGTGATGAAGATGCGGCCAAAGACGAATTGGGCAAGAATCACAGTCTGACCATTACGGCGGCAATGGCTGGAGGCTGGAACGGAAATGCCGGTGCCGGTGCGGGCATTGCCTATAACTATGTGAAGAATGACCTGGCAGCGGATATCAAAGGTTCCACCATTACGGCTGATACAGTAGCGGGGGAGGCCGCCAGCGATTCTAAGATTATTTCCGTGGGCGCAGGCGTTGCCATTGGCGGCAAATCCTTTAACGGAGCCGGTTCCGGCAGCTGGAACGATCTCAAGAATGATACGAAGGTAACCTTTGAAAACAACACCATCACCGGGAAAAACATCAGCGAGCAGGCACAAAATACCAGCTCCATCATCAATATCGCCGGGGAAGTGGCCGGCGGAAAGGGCATGGCTATGGGATTGTCCCTGGCCTATAATTCCCTGAACAATACCACGGGAACTTATCTGAAAGGCAATGTTATCACCCTGTCAGAGGATGCGGATAACTCGGTCAAACTGGCAGCTGCTAACCAGGGCAAGGCTTTGGCGGTGGCTGGCGGTGTCGATGTTAATATCAGCCAATCCACTTTTGGTGCCGTGGGAACCGTGGCTATCAACCGGGGTGTCAACAACACGGAAAGTATCGTTGACGGCAAGGAAAACGGCGAAAAGACGAAACTCGACAAGGTGAAGGAGCTTTCCGTCACTGCTGAAGAACTAACCAAGAAGACCACCGTTGCTGGCAGCGTGTCAGTAGGCGGCAAGAAAGTGGGTATCGGCGGTGCTGTGGCCTATACTTCGGTCGGGACTGATGGCACGAGGGAGAAACTGCGGGCCGAAATCAATAATGCGGATATCACCACCACGGATGCTGGTACGATTGAAGTTTCTACCAAGGACAGCAAGACGGAGGGAACGAATACGGACAAGTCCCGCATCATTACTGTGGGGGCTGGCTTTGGTGTATCCTGGGGCAGCAATCTCTTTAATCTCCAGGGAGGCGCTGCTGTCTCGGATATCTATAAGGACAGCCTAGCTGCGCTAAACAACACCAACATCAACGCAAACAATGCGGATAGTCATCCCATCATCAATATTACCGCCGATACCAAGAGTAAGATCAATACCGTCGGTGTCGGCGGCACGGTTGATATCAATACGGAGGTAAAGGGAACGGCGGGCGTTGCCATTAACCGCCTGTATCAGGATACCAAAGCGGAAATGGCTACGGACAGCGGTACCACCACGGTCAACGCAGGACTTACCCAGGTGCGCGCTGCTGGCGATGGTGATATCCATTCCGTAGGTGTCGGGGGAACTGTGGGCGTTGGCGGACAAGTTGCCTTTGCTGGTTCCGGCAGCTACAACTACATTGATAACAACGTGAATGCTATCATCAAGAATCAGAATCTTGCCACGGATAGCAGTGTGGGCATCGTGGCCCAAAGTGACGACCGTCTCTACAACTTCGCCGGCGGTTTTGCCATTGGCGCTAACACCAAGGCGGGGATTGGGGCGGCAGTTTCCATCAACAAAATTAGCGGGAATACCAATGCGCTGGTACAGGGAGGCTCTTTGCAAGCCGCCGATACTGGTTCTATTAAGGTTACCCGTCCCCAGGACGAAAATCTCTTTACCACGGAAAAATTGGATCTTACCACGGACAGACAGCGCCTTAGCGAAAATCGCAAGGAAGAAACGAAGTCTGGTATCGTGGTGGATAGCTCGGCTGCCCATACCATCATTTCCCAGCTGGCTTCCGGCGGCGTAGCGGCCTCGGGCAGCGTGGGCGTCGATCTCGCGGGCACGGTGAACCTCAATACCGTCCAAGGGAATACTACGGCCAAAATCCAGGATGCGGTGCTTAATTCCGAAGATAATTATTCGGACGTGAATGTCAACGCCGTAGATTATACCAATTTCGGCTCCTTTACTGGCACGCCAACCGTAGGCGCGGCGGCAACGGCAGGAGTCTCCGTTGGTGTGTCTGCTAACTGGGAGACCTTTGACCGGACGACGGCAGCAGAGATTTCCAGCAATTCGGCCAAGAAGAACCTCTATGCCAAGAATCTCACCGTGGATGCCACGGCCAAGCACGGTTCCTCCGGACTGTCCTTTGCAGGGGCTGTGGGAGCCGCAGCAACGGCGGGAGTGGCTTCTGGTGACAGCATCATGCGTCATAGCAATACCAGCACTACCAGTGCGTTGCTGAGTAATATGAACGCGGTCTTTGACGGCACGGCAGAAATCAAAGCGGAGCATCTTGGTAACAGCCGCGCCATGAACATCGGTGCAAGTTTGGCTGGCGGCTATGCGGCCGTTGCCGCGGGAGCCGGTGTGGCTGTTATGGACGATGCCTCCACCGTTAAGGCCGAGGTGGATAGCAGCGACTTGAAGGCCAAGAGCAGCACCAATGGCAAGAACATTTCGGTGCTGGCGAAGAATGAAAACAATTGGAAGAATACGCTGGTTACCGCCAGTGCAGCGGTTGGCCTTGGCGCCGGCCTGGCTGCTAACGTGGGCATTAACAACACCACTGGTGAGACTGCGGCGCTGGTGACCAACAGTCAGCTTGAAGCGGAAAATGTCACGGTGAAAGCTGCGGATAAGCTGGTGGCAGATGCTACGGGCGGTGTTGGCGCTGCCGGTGTGGGCGGCGTAGGTGTTTCAGTGGCACTGAACAATATCAACAGCAGTGTCAGTGCCCATGTGTCCGGCGGTTCCGTCAAAGCGGCGAAGGATATTGCGGTAAAAGCGGAAGAAGAGCGCCATTTTGAGAGCAGTGTGACCGGCGCAGCCGTTGGCGGTATTGGTGTAGGGGTCAACGTAGCGGTTACTTCTGTGGGCAAGGGCATCACCCAGGCCCAGCTTAGCAATGCAAAAGATGAAAATGGGAATACCACGAGCGTCAATAATACTACCCAGAATGAAATCAACATTCATCTGAATGGTTCCCAGGGCGTGAATAACGCGAAGGGGGCTCTAGGCGTCGATGGCGCGAAGTTCTTCGGCCTGAGCGACAAGGACAGCGACCTCAATGCGGCTAAGAATGCACAGGTAAGCCTTGACGTGCCCAAAGCCAAGTCCGATAAACAGGGTGTTCATACGGGAGTTAATCGTGCCCTTTTGACGGCGGCGGAAAATGTCAATGTTACGGCCCAGGAGACCAACGACATTACCGCGAAAAATGTAACGGTCAATGTGGGCGGAACGGCTGTAGGGGTTACGGATGCCATCATCCACACGAACTACGATACGGATGTAACCGTAAGCGGTGCCACCATCACGGGCAAGGAAATTAACATTAATGCGTTGCAGGGGCAGAAAAATAACGGTTCGGAAATCACGGTGACGGCGGTCAGCGTGGGGGCTGGCCTTGGTGTGGGCGTCGGTTATGCTGGTATTGTCAATAAGGGTGCTACGGATGTCAATATCACGGGCAGCACCATTGAAGGCACGGAGAATGTCATGGTCAAAGCCCAGGATGACAGCAAGAGCAAGACGCAGATCACCAATGTGGGGGTTGCGGCGCTTAATGTCACTACAACCTTTGCCAGTGTAGAAAATAAGAACAATGTGGGCGTAACACTGGCTGGAACGAACAACATTTCCGCTGCCAAGAATATTACGATTGACGCTAAGAGAGCTAATATGCTGGAAGCCCATACACAGGGCGTCGGCGTCGGTGGCGTCAATGTGGCAGTAAACCACGCCACCATTGAGGACGGCGAAAAGGATGATAAAGGAAAGATAATCGCGGGGAATGCTACGGCCAAAATCACGGGCACGACCAACATCAAGGGGCTGGATGATAATACCAGTGCCGCGAAGTTCCATTTTGGTGCAGCCAACGATACGACGGCGAAACTCAGCGCAGGCAATACTGCTGTCTCCATTCTCGGCGTAAGCCGGATGCGGGGCAAAGGCGTCATGAATATGGGGGCTGAGGTAAGTGTGGCTGGTGGTTCGTTCAACGCCAAGACGGTGGAGTTTACTTCCCAGCTAGGAACTGCCAATGGCCGTACTCTGGAAGGTAACGTGAAGGGGCATAATGTCTCTGCGGTGGCAGTGGCCCCGGATGCGGTGGTATTGAATACGGATGCTAAATCTACGATTAATGTGGCCAACAGCACCTTTGATAAGGAAACCAATCTCATTTTGGATAACAAGTCTTATGTGGACCGCAAGGCCTATATCTATGGCGTTACGGCAGGTGCTGTGGCAGTAGGCAATACTAGTGCAGATATCGTTGGCAATGAGACGATGTCAACCATCCTGACGGGGAAGAACGAAACCACGAAGCTGAATAGCTTGCAGGTAATGTCTAATGGCCAGAACATTGGCAAGGCTTTTGCAGATGCAGGTGGCGGTGGAATCGTGGGCTATGTGGGTGCCCATGTGGACAACAAATCTACCAATAAAGTCACCAGCAGCCTTAGTGGCAAGTGGGAGGTAGCAGATGAAGTTTCCCTTAGCGCATCGCAGAATGATGAGGTGCGCCTGACGGCCTCGGAAGGCCATGGCGGCATTGCTGGCGTGGGCGGCACCAGCGTGGATAACACGATTGATACCACCACCAACGCCAATGTGGCAGATGGTACGGTAATCAATGCTGACCGCGTTCGTATCGGCACGTCGAATGCCGTTACCACTGGGGCCTATGACGATACAGACTCCAAGGGCAACAAGGATGAGCAGACCTATACGTTGAAAGACCATTTCGGCGGTGTCATTTCTGGCAACCGTCTGCGCAGCCTGCTGGACGTTACGGAAAACGGCACAGTCAACATCGGTAAAGACGCGAAAATCACCACTAACAATCTGCAGGAATATGTTGCCTCCTCGCAGAATAACCTGACGAATCTGGTGCAGGCTAAGGGCGGCGGTGCCATCGCGGTCACAGACGCAGTCAGTGACATCGATATTGATGTCACTAATAAAGTCAATGTGGCCGGTGGGGCGACCCTCAGCAATGAAAAGGCGGCATCTGCAGAGGATATTATCCTGGCCGCTTATGACAATCAGACGATTAAATCTCATGTGGATGGAACGGTATATGCCGGAGTTGTCAGCCCCATCGTGGCCAAGAACAACATCGACATGAACCGCAAGAGCGATGTGACGGTGGCAGGAAATATTGCGAGCAGTGCTAATGTGGGCCTTTATGCGGGGGCTAACAAGTCTGGGGCCCTCTCCAATCTGAATGCAGATTTCAAGTCTGGCGCCTACAACTATTCGGTTATTTCCATCACTGTGCCCAGGGTGAAGTATGACATCACTGCCGACAAGGGAATGGTAAATGTCAGCGGTATTGTGCGTTCCACCAAGGACATCAATGTGATTGCCAGTGGTGGCAAGGAAGAGATCGTCAAGGACGAAAGCCTCTGGAACTGGGCCAAAGGCGGTTCCAGCACCGACAAGAAGTTCCTGACCTCCGATGCAGTTTCTGCAGAAGAGTCCTTGCCGAAACTGAGTACAGTCAATGTCACGGGCTCCCTTATTGCGGGCACGGCTGATCCAATCAACTTGACCATCAGTGGCTCTGTTGCTGGCGGCCTTCACTATACGGCGGATAACAATATCACGAATCAGCGGCTTGTGCAGGGCATCACCAAGGGCACCTTTGATTATGCCAACACCTTAGGTGAGAGGCTTAGAGAACTGAACAAATTGATTGCTGCCTATAACGGTGATAGTACGAAAATGGCGGCTTATATCGCCGAGCGTGATAGAATTCAGAGCGAAATGGTGCGCTTGGGGCTCACGGAGAAGGATGAAAAAGGCAATACAGTGTACCTTAGCTCTGGCCGTTCGGTTTACTACGTGGAAATCCCGGATATTGCTACCAGTGGCGGCAATATCAACGTTCAAGCCAATGATCTGACGGGGACAGGGAATCTTCATGCCAACTCTGCTCCACCTGTAACCATCACGAACGCATCGGATGCTTATCTGAAACTGAATAACATCCTTATGGGCGAGCAGGGCGGCAGCATTATCTATAATAAGGATAATGTCATTCCGCCGGGGGCAACGCTGGGCAATGAGAAGATCAACTCGGTCAATGTTCATAAAACAGGAGCAGCTTTCAAGGAGATTTACGGCAGAACTGATAGCACAGCTGCGGGCCTGACGGTGCAAAACACCAAGACCTTCAGTGGTGATAAGACCAGCACTATTTCCTTGACGCCGGAGTTGGAGCAGGAGATCAACAATAATACCGAGATGACGTCAGAAGAAAAGACGAAATATAAAAAAGCAATCGAAAATGGGGAGATGAAGTATACCGCCATCACCGATGTGGAAGTGAATGGCAAGATCAGCAATTTCTATGGCAATGTAACTATCAGCAACGCCAGCGGAGATATCCGCATCAGCGGTGGCACCAAGGAACGTCCGACAGGCATAGAGGGAAATACGGTGAAACTTATCGCCGCTAATGGTACTATTGCCCAGGACTACAAGGAGGGTATTGTCAATATCAACGGCGACCCAGAGAAATATTTGGCGGATAAAGCCACTGCCATGAAAAATACTCTTGGTCTGAGTGATACGAATAATGATAAAAAGAATAAAGAGGAAGATTATACGCGTTCCGATAGCTCAAATGTGGCTACAGGCTATATCGCTGGCCGGGATGTCTATGTATCTGCAGCCAATATCAACGTGAATGGGCTTATTCAGAGTGGCTACAAGACTTATGCTGCTACGGTGACGGAGGATCAACTTACTACGGCTAAGACGAGACCGGCCAGCCGGGCGGCTGTTGTCCAGAACCGCACCATGTACGAGGTCAATGATGGCGGTGCAAAGTGGAACAGCACGGATAAGGTCTTTGACTATGTACCACAGGTCTATTGGGATCCCTCTACAAACAAACTGGTGGTGGAGGATATCGACACCCAAGGCGGCAAAGTCTATCTGACGGGTAAGATTGCCAGCACTGGTGATGGCAGGATCCTGGCGGCGGATGGCGCAGCGGAAATCTCTGTAATCAATCAGACCAATCTGGATATGAACGTGGGCAATGTCTTCAATAATCAGCGGGAAGGCGTTATTACCATTGCTGATACGGCTAAGGATACCTGGACCGAATACAAGCGGGGGCAGACTCGCACCATCGATAACTATGCCACTTACTTGAAGAATCACGCTGGCGACACGGATGTCTATGCTGGTGCTGTGAAAACAAGTAATAACCTTGCCGTTGGCAATAACAATACTTTGCAATATGCAGTACAAGGAAATCAGGCCTATACATGGGTTAATGGCAACAGTGTTGAGACCACTAGAACATATCAGCATTATGAGCGGCGTGGTATGTGGGGCCTGGTACAGACGGCAGATGAAAGCACGCTGAACGGCTGGACCCAAAATTCGACTCCTATTGACAAAAAAGAAGGGGCGAGATTAGGTTTGCCGGAAGGTGCTGTGATTACGCAGAGCAATGGTGTTCCGGCAAGCGGTAAACTGCACCTTGATGGAAATACCAGTGTCCTGAGTGAAAGAAGTTTTGACCACGATCATTGGGTTACTCGTTCCGGGTTCCTGGGCTGGTTCAAGCACATTTACGATCGGTGGAAAGTCGGTACCTCCACGATTCAGCTCTATAATTATTCTCTCAATGCCTCGCAGCCTATCACGATTGGCTTGATTGGTGCGGAAACGGGCAAGATCGACATCAAGAGCACCAATGCTACTGGTGGTAACATCAATTTGATGGGCAATGTGGCCAATTCGCATAACCAGGCAGCGCTGACGGTGAGCTCGCAAGCTGGTGGCATCTTCCAGAATGATGGCACTACCTTGAAGAGTGAAATCGTGAATCTGACGGCGAAGAATGATATCAAGAATATCCATATCACTTCCATCGGAGTGAAGGATGCAAATGGTCATGTGACGGACAATATCAAACTCGATGCCGTTTCCACTGGTGCGGGGGATATCGATATCACCGCTGTGGGCGGATTGCTGAACAATCAGTCCCTGCCGGGGAATGTGGAAATCGTGGCGCTCAAGAGCCAGGATGGAAATGCCGCTTTCAAGAAAGATGCGGCTCTTGGTGATGTAGCCCTGAATGCCGCTGGGAATATTACCCAGTCGGGCAGTGGTACCAGCGTAGAAGGCCGGGGAATCTATTTGACCAGCGCTAATGGTGGCATCGGTACGGAAACGCAAGCTATCAACCTTGCCGCTTCGGATTTGGTATATTCTACGGATCGTTACGGTGCACAGGTCAATGCTGATGCCAAAGGCAGTATCTATTTGACCGAAACGGCTGATGGCGGCGACATGCGTGTGGGCAGGATTGAATCCCAGGAAGGGGATGTGAAACTGACCGTTGCTGATGGCGGCTTTGTTGACGCGCTGCCAGGTGATGATAGATCCCGCTTTACGGAAAGTGTTGACAATATGGTGCATCGCTGGATTGATGCCGGGCTGATTGATGGCGAAAAGGATGCACAGGGAAACTATACCTACAAGGGGGCGTATATCGAGGGCCTGGAGAAGAACCGCGATGACTATAAGGCGAATGTGGAACTTGCTTATACGAACAAGACCAAGGCACAATGGCAAGTGGAATACGACAATCAGCAGGCGGCGGTAAAGGGAATCTATGATTCCGCCGAATATCGTAACTATCTTAGCAATAAGGCGAAGTATGACCAATTGACCCCGGATGAGCGCAGGGAACTGGCCGACAATAAGGACAGTGCTTTCCTTGCCTATGCAGAAAGTGCAGAGAAGTATAACCAGTACAGTAGCTATGAAACGGCAGAGGCATATCTGAAAGATACTGCTGCATACAAGTATTCACAGTATGATAATGCCGACGCTTATCTGGCAGCAGATGCCACTTATCAAGACTTGGTGAATAAGGCAGCGCATCCAACTTTTGAATGGAGGAAGGATATGATGCTCTATGCCGTCAGCGACAAGATCGTGAATCCGGATGGTGGCGGCAGCCTCCAGACAGATCGGGCGGCTAATATTCTTGGCAAGAATGTCACCTTGTCTGCTACCAAGGGCGCAGTGGGTACTTTTGCTAATCAGTCCAAGACGATTACCGTGGATGAACTGACAGGTAACGATAACATTGCCAAGATGAAAGAGCTCATGAATGTAGATGCGTCTGACGTCACTGCCCATCGGGATGCCGACGGTAATCTGTTGTCCTTTGAAATCAAGGGCAACATGCCATTGGGCGTAAAGGCTAGCGGAACTTTAGACGTGACGGCAGGGGGCAATATCTCTGTGGCGGGCCGTAAGGATGCAGCCGGGGAGCATTCTGCTATCAACGTTGGCACCATTGATGCTACCCAGAATAGCGCAACAGGCGATGTGCGCCTGCATTCTGAGGAGGGAATCTATAATGCCAAGACTGCAGACTTTACCAATATTACAGGCAACAACCTGATCCTTACTGGCGGCAAGGAGAGTATCGGTACCGCAGATAAGCCTTTGAATGTTTCCCTGATTGGGGATTTGACTGAGGCACGTGCCCAGAAGAATGTGTTCATCAAGAACATGAACAATAATGATTACCTCCGTTTGGGAACTATGTTTGCAGAAGATACTATTTCCTTAAACAGTGACAAGGGATTCTTGATGAGCAATGCCAATGCGGATATTGCTGCGTCGTACATCAATGCCGGAAAGACGCTGGCGTTCAATACGAATGTCAATACCGGTATCGTAGGTGATGCAGACAATGCTATCCGTGTGCTGAACGATCGCGCTGCTGTGAACATCGCGGCTGAGTCCGCCCATATAAAGGGCCTGGGCAGCCTGGCTCAGGGCATACAGAATGGCACCTTGGTCTTGGGCGACATCAAGACGGTCGGTGAGTTCACTGCTGTCAGTGAAGGCTCCTTGACTGTGGGCCGTGAAGAGGAGAAGGACAATGCTGGAACTGTCAAGAAGGAGGCGGTAGCTGGTGCTATCACTGCCGGTGGCCATGTAAACCTTGAGGCTGCAGACAGTCTGACCCTTGACGGCAACGTGAAGGCAGAGGGGAAGAACTTGACGCTGAAAGCGGTTAATGGCGATATTGCCCAGACGGATAAAGGGGCCATCATCGCTGATAAGGTCAAGACCTTCAATGGCAAGTCACTGCTCCTGGAAAATGAAGAGAATGCCTTCAACAGCATTGAAGTGGACGGCATTGAAACCACGGCGGCAGAAAAGCCGGATATTGCTGGCAATGTGCGCATCGTAGATAACGCTGACGCTTTGACTACGGCTGTCAAGCGGAAGGTGGCAGGGGATATCTCCATCATCAACCTCCGTGACAGCGGCACGCTGACTAATGCTGGCAACTTTATCGCCACGGGGGATATTGCCCTTAATGCGAAAGGTGATTTGTCACAGGCAGCAGATACTACCATTGCAGCTGGAAAGGATGTAGCGCTGACTTCGGTAGGTGATGCTATCCGGCAGGCTGCTGATGCAGGCATCCAGGCTGTCAATATCACTGCTACCAGCGCCAAAACTGTTGATTTGCAGGGCACAGGCAACCAGTTCGAGGCAATTACCGTACAAAGTTCCGTGGTGGATGCAGGCATCAATGGCAGCGTTCTAGTCAAGGATAGTGCAGATAAGCTGGCGCTTTCGGTGCAGCCCGTTGTCAATGGCAATATTGCGGTAGAAAACTTGAAAGCGCAAGGCACGCTGCAAGTCTTGTCGGATCTTCAGGCCGCAGGCGACGAAGCAGCTGCTAAGGGGGATATCACGCTGAAATCCGACGGCAGCATGCAGACGGACAAGAAGATTACAGCAGCCAATAATGTGGCGTTCACCTCCACCACAGGTAATGTGTCTATCAATGGTGACATTACCACTGGAGGAAATATGCCTGATATGAATGAAGAAACACTTGCGTTGGAA
Source organism: Selenomonas sp. GACV-9 (assembly GCA_900116485.1). Classification (GTDB taxonomy): domain Bacteria; phylum Bacillota; class Negativicutes; order Selenomonadales; family Selenomonadaceae; genus Selenomonas_A; species Selenomonas_A ruminantium_G. Next base: position 386,720 of record FPAX01000001.1, on the reverse strand, counting down.
GGTCCACATAATTCTCTTGTCATTCATGCAGGTGGCGCTGTGGATGAAGCAGCAGGCGTGAACATAACAGCGCCGGTGGTAGAGACTTACAGCGGAAATGGCGTATCCCTGGAAAGCGTGAAGAATGGATTTGTAGTATTCCTGGCGGATGCTCTGGAAGGAAACACGGCGATTAATGGCAGTGTCAAAGCTGTGACTAACTGTGATGATACCTTTACGGTAGGGGTAGGGGCAAGTATTCGTGGCGATGCGGAATTTACGAATCTCCATCAAAATGGTGAATTGGGAATTCTGATCAAGGAGCCTGATGATGACGATAAGGAAATTAAGATCCTTGGCGGCAATGGCGCCAAAGGCAATCTGGTCCTGACGGCCAGTCAGGATGTGATGTTGCTAGGAAATGTCAATGCGAAACATGATATTGTGATTGACAGTAACAAAGGCGGCTCTTTCTATGGGCTTGGCAGAGGTATGGTGGCAGGAAACGATGTCAATGTGTCAGTGGGCAATGCGATTCAATTTATTGGAACCATTGAGGCAGGGCATGATATTGACATGCAGGTTCAAAAGCCTATTTTCGAGGAGAGCGGCATCCGGATTGCTAACTTGTCTAGTGGAACCTCTTTACTTACAGCAGGCAATGAGGCTCGCTTCAATGTGAACGGCGACGGAGACATTGAGATGTGGGGCAAAGTTGAAGCGACGAAAGATGTTGATATTAATATTTCCGGTAAAGGCAATATCGATATTGACAATTCGATCCAATCCAAGGATGAGAGTGTCTCAGTGCAGACAGGAGAAGGTGATATAAGCATTGGTACCGATAATGTGACAGATGATGAGACAATAAAGGCGAAACAGAACGTTACTGTTGGGACCAATCTTGGCACTGTCTATATTTTGGGACAGACCATCACGCAAGATGGCGACATCACGATGAAAGCAGGAAAGGAGACCTATGAAGAAGGTACGGCTCATAGCAATTTCATCATCAGAGATGATGGCAAGCTAGTCTCTGGTGGAGGCATTGGCCTTTACGGACGTAATGGCGATATCGAGATCACGGATGTCATCCAAGCAAATAAAGGTATTATCGTCAATATCGCCGAGCAAGGTGATGCTACTTTTGGTAGAGATGTAACTGTCACGCAGAACGTGGATATTTCCACAGATAAAGGGGATATCACTGTAGGGCATACCGTAAATGCTGATGATGGTACGATTCGTTTAGCGTCCGAGAACGGCACTATCCTGGTAGGAAAGGATATCACCGCAGGGAAAGACATCACTGTTTCCACCCATCAGGGGAATATCGTTGTAGGCGACACGGCTACGGGTGACGATGGCGATATCCTTTCTAAGGCAGGGAATGTGTCTATCCAGACGGATAAAGGAAATGTTGGTATTGTGAAGACTGTGACAGCTCAGGCGGGCAGCCTCGGCATTGCCTCCGGGCAGGGCGATATCCTCATCGGTAACAATGGGCCGGATGTGAAGACCGTCACGGCGAAGCAGAACATTGACCTTGCTGCCAAGGATGGGAAAGTAGTGGTCTATGGCAAGACTTCCACGGAAGTGGGGGATATTTCCATAGCGGCTCACAAGCAGGTCTATACTTCCGGTGAAGATAATAGCTCCTTCATTATCGACCAGAACGGCAAGCTGGAAGCCGGCGGCGCCATCCATTTGGATGTGGGCAACGGCGACCTGCACGTTTCCGACCGCATCCAGGCCAAGTCTGACCTGGTGGCGGAGCTGGAGGAAAAGGGCAGTCTCTACTTCGATACGGATGTGAATGTGGAAGGAGAGGTAAAAGTAAAGACCGTCGAGGGCAATATCCATGTGGGTCATGATGTTCAGGGCACAAAAGATATTGCTATGACGGCAGGAGTAGGAAATATCTATGTAGGCGCAACGGTAAACTCTGTTGGTGGAGATGTGAATCTTGCCACTAAGCAAGGGAATATCGACATCGGCAAAGAAGTGCGGGCGGATGCAGGCAGCATTGGTGTCCAGATAGGAAACGGTTCTGTCACTATCGGTAACAACGGGCCAGATGTAGAAACCGTCACTGCTCAGAAGGATATCGATATGAGTGTGGATGTGGGTCAGATCAAGATTTACGGCAAGACATCTACCAAGCTGGGTGATATCTCCATGGCAGCTGGGGCAAACCAGTATACGCCGGGAGCACAGAATTTCATCATCGAACAAAATGGCTTATTGGAATCCGGACGAGACATCAGCCTGACGGGGCGCAATGGCGATTTGCATGTGACGGATGCCATCCAGGCTAAACGTGATCTGCATGCCAAGGTCCTTGAGGAAGGCGGTGTATTCTTTGATAAGACGGCAATGTTGAAAGGTGATGTTACCGTACATACGGAGGAAGGTCAGATAAGTATTGGCGGACATATTGATGCCAATCTGGTGGATCTAGCTACTGGAACGGGGAGCATATCTGTCGGTGGCGATATTGATTCGGCTTCGTTTGTCAGCATACAAACGAATACCGGCGATATAAATCTGCAGGATGTTATCGCCAAAGACGATATCAAGGTGGCTGTGCAGAATGGCAACATCCATGCCCACAACATTATTTCCGGGGAGACCACCCATGTGGCGCTGGAGAGCGGAGATCTTTTCCTGAATCTGGCCGAGGGCAAGGCTGTAGTGATTCGCATGGAGAACAATACGGAAGCCTCTAAAGTCAATCGGGTTTTGGCAGAAGCTCGTGGCGGCAGTAATCCCGATGTTACGCTGACAGGCAATTTCATCCAGATCGGCTCTATGGCGGCGAAGGGCGGAGACGCTGTATTCGAACTTTCGGCCATGGGAGCAGGGAATCAGAAACTCATCGGTGGCAACTTCTACGTCGGAAGCCTGCGTTCCGGCAATGGCACACATATGCCGAATCTTTGGTCCAACCGTGGCTATGTCCATGTGGATGAAGGCGATATGGCTGTGACGGATATGCTGGCAGTGGATAAGATTCATCTGGAAAATGAGAAAACAGACTTGGCTGTTTATGGGCGCACGCCCACCAGAGATGGGGAACAGCTGGCCTACTGGAACAATCTGGATATGGCATACAGCAAAGCACGGGGATTCCAGCTTTATGCGAACGGAAGACTCCGGACGAGCCGGGCCGTCCTGATCGATGCTGGCAAGAATCTGACAAAACTCTACGGCGATAACCTTAGTGTGGTAGATATGATGCGTGAGCGTGTAACTAATACACATGGTAAATTCACATTTGAAAGTGCATGGCTAACGGAGCCAGGCAGTGTTTTGCAGAAACAGGCATACTACTTTGACATGGAACCTGTTGAAGTTGCCATGCGGCAACAGAATGCAGATTATGGGGGAATCGTGGTAGAGGAAAAAGACGTTTAGGAGGAGCAAGAGAAGATGAACCAGAAAGCAGAGGCATTCAAGGAATATCTGAAGGAAAAGGACATCGAAGTCTTTGAGATTGAAGAGTTGCGTGGGGACGAACAGAAAACAGTGGTATTTCGTTCCTACCTTACGGTGGAGGGGCAGCAGCTGCCGGTTATCGTGATTCTGGATGATAGTTTTTTCGCCTTAGTACGGGTGCAGATATCTCCTAAGGCGATGACAGAAGAGAATCATTTTGAACTATTGAAGAAGGTCAACGAGGAATCTTCTGCCTACAAACCCTTCAAGCTCTATTTGAACCAAGCAGGTGATTTGATGCTGGATGTGTGTATGGTAATTGAGGGGGAACTGAAAGGCGATACAATCTATGCCATGTTTGCCCTCATCATCGACTATCTGAACAATAATTACCGTGCCTTTATGAAATGCATCTGGTAAGGAAAAGGAAGAACTAGCTGGTAAAGGCTCTCAGGGAATGATTCCCTGGGAGCCTTTTTCGTGTATGTTTTTGTATTTTTCTATCATATATGTTATGATATAGACTTGATGGCAGTGTATCTTTTACTGCCTTGAAATCGCAAGAAAATTGGAGGTTTTTGTTTGACAGCGATTACCTATGAATTGATTCGCAAAGATGAAAAGACGGGGGCGCGTGCGGGTATCATCCACACGCCGCATGGCAGTTTCCCTACACCGATATTCATGCCGGTGGGTACGCAGGCTTCAGTCAAGGGCGTAAGCCCCGACGAGCTCAAGGATCTGGGAGCCGGCATTATCCTGTCGAATACGTATCACTTGTTCCTGCGTCCGGGCATGGAGCTTGTCAAAGAGGCCGGCGGCCTGCACAAGTTCATGCATTGGGATCGCGCGATCCTGACCGATAGCGGCGGGTTCCAGGTGTTCTCGCTTGGCGATTTGCGCAAGATTACCGAGGAGGGCGTGACGTTCCGCTCACATATTGACGGGTCAAAGAAATTCCTGTCGCCGGAGGTATCGATGCAGGTACAGATGTGCCTGGGCTCGGATATCGTCATGGCTTTTGACGAGTGCGTGCCGTATCCGGCTGACCACACCTATGCGTTAAAATCCAGTGAGCGCACGCTGCGCTGGGCAGAGCGCTGTAAGAAGACGATGACGGCACCGAACCAGGGCCTCTTCGGCATCGTGCAGGGCGGTATGTATAAGGATCTGCGCAAATGGCATGCCCAGGCGCTCGTCGACATGGATTTCCCCGGCTATGCAGTCGGCGGTCTTTCCGTCGGCGAGCCGCCGGAGCTCATGTATGAGATGCTGGACTACTCGACGTCGCTCCTGCCGGAGAACAAGCCGCGTTACCTCATGGGCGTCGGCACGCCGGACCATCTCGTCGAGGGTGTCATGCGCGGCATCGATATGTTCGACTGCGTCTACCCGACGCGCGTCGCCCGCAATGGTATGGCGATGACCTGGACGGGACGCCTCGTCATGAAGAATGCCCAGTTCACCCATGACCACAATGTCATGGAGGAGGGCTGCGGCTGCTATGCGTGCCGCAATGGCTACACGCGTGCGTATATCCGCCATCTGGTGCGCGCTGGCGAGATTTTCGGCCTGCGCCTCCTGTCGCTGCATAACCTCTACTTCCTGGAAGAGTTTGTGCGCCGCATGCGCCAGTCGATTATTGATGGGAAATTCACGGAGTTCCGCACGGACTTCTTGAATAACTATAACAAGAAATAAAGAGGAGTTGATTTTATGAGTCCAGAAATGGCAGCTGCCCTCGGCACTTGGGGGCCAATCATCATCATGGTAGCAATCTTCTACTTCCTGCTGTATCGTCCGCAGAAGAATGCGCAGAAACGCCGCATGAGCATGCTGGACAGTCTCAAGACGGGCAACCGCGTCATGACGATCGGTGGTATCTACGGCACGATTGTCGCCATCGACGATACGAAGGTCGAGCTGAAGATCGCCGAGCATACGGTCATCGAGGTCGCCCGCTCGTCCATCAATGCCAACCTCACGCAGGATAAGCAGGCCTGAGATGACGGCTGCGATAAAGGCGGCCAAGAAAGCCCTGCGGGCGCAGATGACCGCGCGGCGCAAGGCCTTGACGCCGGAGTGCCGTGCGGCGGCAAGCCAGCAGATGCTCCAGAAGCTCTATGCGCTGCCGGTTTACCAGCGGGCGGAAACGGTGTTCCTTTATGCCTCGATGCCCGATGAGGTGCAGCTCTATGGCCTCATGGAGCAGGCGCTGGCCGATGGCAAGACCGTCTGCCTGCCGCTCATCACGGGCAAGGGAACGATGGAGGCCGTGCGGCTGCCGTCGCTTTCTGACCTCGTGACCGGTCAATTCGGTATTTTGACCGTTGACAAGTCAAAACAAGAGTTAGTACCGGCGGCAAAGATTGACCTTATCATCGTGCCCGGTGCCGCTTTTGATCGGTCAGGGCACCGTCTGGGCCTGGGAGCTGGTTTTTACGACCGGTTCATGACCGCGAAGGCGCCGCAGGCGTACCGCTGCGCGCTGGCCTTTGACTGCCAGCTGGCAGCAGAGGTGCCGGTGGAGCCGCATGATGCGCTCGTGCAGCACATCATCACGGAAAAGGAGAGCTTTACCATTACGCAAAGGTAAGTGATTGTTATGGAAATCAAGATTGGCCTGGCGAAGACAGCCAAGTACGCCATGGAGGTCTGCGGCGATTCCTGTGATATCGCCGAGCGTCCCCATGGCGGCATATCGGCCATCATCGCCGATGGGCAGGGCAATGGGCTGGCCGCACATCACACGAGCGGCTGGGTCGTCAACAAGGCGGTGCAGCTGATTACCGATGGCGCCCGGGACGGCGCTGTGGCCCGTGCCGTACATGACTATCTCTATGCGATGAAGGACAAGAAGGTGTCGTGCACGCTGACAGTCGTCAGCGCTGACCTCGACACGGAGACGGCGGTCATCAGCCGCAACTCGAACTGTCCGGTCATCGTGAAGACAGAGGCCTACGAATCGGTTTACGACGAACCCGTCGAGCCGATTGGTGTCAATCGTCACATGAAGCCGCTGATGTATGAGATCCCGCTGGAGGCGGGCATGATCATCGTCTCGTATACCGATGGCATCGCACATGCGGGCCGGAAGCGCACGGGCCGTGCGGCTGACTTTGACAAAATAATGGAAATCGTCCGCAAGAACAAGGCAGAGGATGCGGCGTTCATCGCCAAGAGCATCATGGACTACGCATTGACGCTGGATGCGGACAAGGCTTCGGATGATATGACCGTTCTCGTTCTCGGGGTAACTGAGGGCTCGTCCAATCCGCCCCGCATCGAGCAGATAGAGGTCACGTATCCCTATTGATAAGGAGGGGATTCCCATGAAGATCGCAATCGTTGGTGTCTGCGCCTCGGGCAAGACCACGCTGGTAGCGGGTCTCAGAGCCGCAGGCTATGATGCCTACAACGTCGCGCAGGAGCATTCCTGCATCCACAATTTCTGGGCCAAGCGCCAGCCGGATCTCGTCGTCATGATCGATGCGACGATGCCGGCTATCCGCAAGCGACGTCAGGTCTTCTGGGATGAGTCACGGCTGGTCACACAGCATAAGCGCCTGGCAGATGCCAGAGCCCACGCTGACCTCTACATCCAGACCGATCCGCTTACTGCCAAGCAGGTATGCGACAAGGTCATTGCCTTTATCGAGGCCAAGGAAGCAGGTAAGTCTGCGTGATTTACCGTGCCTGCTTTTTAGATAAAAGTAAATCTGGGAGCGATGCTCCCGCAAGAAAGGGTTGAATCCGTTGAGAAAAGACAATCTCATCAAACTGATTGTCTGCGTCGTTGCTATCATCGGCATTTTCGTCGCCTTCGTCAAACCTCTGGCATTCTCTATCCGCCAGGGCCTTGACCTGCAGGGCGGCACGCATGTCGTACTCGAGGCAGAGGACACAGATATCGCAAAGGTCAATGATGACGCCATGAACCGCGTCGTCACCATCATGGAAAAACGCGTCAACGCGCTGGGCCTCACTGAGCCGATTATCCAGCGCGAGGGAAGCCGCCGCGTCATCATCGAGCTGCCGGGTGTCAAGGACCCGGATGCCGCCATCAAGACCATTGGCAAGACGGCAATGCTCGAATTCAAAGACGAGGAGGGCAATACCGTCCTGACGGGTACTGACCTTAAAGATGCGCAGGCAGCTACGAACCAGAACAGCGGCCAGCATGTCGTAAACCTCGAGTTCTCCGATGAGGGCGCGAAGAAATTTGCGGATCTCACGACGAAAAATGTCGGCCGCACCATTGCCATCCTGCTTGATGGTGAAGTGCTGACGGCACCGAATGTCCGCGAGCCGATTCTCGGCGGCAAGGCTGAAATCTCCGGCCAGAAGACGCTCGAGGAGGCACAGCAGCTCGCTGTTGTCCTCAGAAGCGGTGCGTTGCCGGTCAAGGTCAACATCATCGAGACGCGCACGGTCGGCCCGTCCCTTGGTCAGGATTCCAAGGACAAGTCCACCTTTGCGTTTGCCGTTGGCATTGGCGCAGTCCTCGTATTCATGATCCTGTTCTACCGTCTGTCGGGCTTCATTGCTGACGTAGCTTTGATGGCTTATACCATCATGCTGCTGGGCCTCCTGTATCTCCTCGATGCGACGCTGACACTTCCGGGTGTCGCCGGTATCATTTTGTCGATCGGTATGGCCGTCGATGCGAACGTGCTGATTTTCGAGCACTTCAAGGAGGAGTACCAGATCCAGGGCAAGACGCTGCGCCTGTCGATGGATGCAGGCTTCAAGCGTGCGTTCACGACGATCTTCGACTCGAACATCACGACCATCATCGCCGCTGGTGTCCTGTTCTTCCTGGGCACCGGTACGATCCGCGGCTTTGCCATCACCCTGGGCCTTGGTACGATCCTGTCCATGTTCACGGCAATCACCTTGTCCCAGTACATGCTCAAGCTCATGATCAATTCGAAAATCGCAGAGTCTCCGAGCGCCTATGGCGCCAATGGCTATATGCTTTGGAAAAAGGAGGATCTGAAACATGAATAAGCTCAATCTGGCTGGACATAGAAATCTTTTCTTCCTCCTTTCGGCCATCATCATCGCCGCCGGTATTGCCTGCATGTGCATCCGCGGCTTCAACTTTGGCATCGATTTCACGGGCGGTACCATCATCGACCTCAAATTCGAAAAGCCGGTAACGATTGCCGAGGTTCGCTCGAGCCTGGCTAAATACAACCTCGAGGGCTCGACGATCCAGCTTTCGGGAGAAAACGGCGCAGCGACCGATGCAACGATGGGCGAGAATGTCATGATCCGCACGGTTGACCTCGAGGAGAACCAGCGCAAGGATGTCATGTCGACGCTCAAGTCCGATGTCGCTGACTATCAGGTACTGCGTGAGGAAAAAGTCGGTGCTACGATCGGTGGCGAGCTCATCACCAATGCAGTGCTGGCCCTCGTCGTTTCCTGGGCACTCATCATCCTCTACGTCGCTTACCGCTTCGAATGGCGTTTCGGCGTAGCGGCAGTCCTGGCACTCGTGCATGATATCCTCATCGTGCTGGCGGTATTCTCGTTTACGCAGCGTCAGATCGATTCGTCCTTCATCGCAGCGCTCTTGACGGTCGTCGGTTACTCGATCAACGATACCATCGTCATCTTCGACCGCATCCGCGAGAATCTCAAGCTGCACTTCCGCCGTGGCGGCAACATCGATACGCTTGTCAACACGTCGATTTTCCAGACGCTGACGCGTTCGCTCTACACGGTCTTCACGGTCATGTTTACGACATTTGCGCTCTACTTCTTCGGCGGCGACACGACGAAGGACTTCGCCTTTGCCCTGCTCGTCGGCTTCGGCTGTGGCTGCTATTCGTCCATCTTCATCGCCAGCCCGCTCTGGATTGTCTTCCGCAACTGGGGCGAGAAAAAACATAAGGCAAAAGTGGTAACGGAATAAATACAAGAAAAGGCGCCTAGAACTCACACGGGTTCTAGGCGTCTTTTTGTCTGCTGCGGAACCAGTATGCCTTAGCGTGTCGTATCTGCTGCGCTGGGATGACAGCGGGTTGACAGGTCAGAAGTTGACTTGTCAATGGGGTACGGCAGGTTGACAAGTCAGGTTGACAAGTCAATCTGCCGTATTTTTGTATTATTTTTGTGCACATGTGGGCTAAAGTGTTCTATTTTCTAGAAAAATATGGATAAAAGCGCTAAAATAGGCTAATATATAGTCTGGGAGTTGTAAACTATGTTGAAACAATGGAAACTTTATGACACGGTGCCGGAGTCGGCGGAGTTTGCGCAGAAATTGGGCATTACGGAAATGGCTGCCGGGATTTTGTGGCATCGTGGTCTTACTGATATTGAAGCGGCGGAGCGCTTCCTGCATCCGGAGAAGCAGCCCTTTCATGATCCGTTTTTGATGAAGGATATGGATAAGGCCGTGGCGCGCATCAAGCAGGCGATCGAGGGCGAGGAGCGCATCATGGTCTATGGCGACTACGATGTGGACGGCATGTCGGCGACGTCGCTGCTCGTGCATAATCTGAAGGCGCTCGGGGCGAAAGTGTCGATCCACATCCCTGACCGCGTGAAGGAAGGGTATGGGTTCAACCTGCCAGCGCTGCAGCAGATTGCCGCCAAGGGCGTGACGCTGCTGGTCTCTGTGGACTGCGGCATCGCGTCGGTGGACGATGTGGCGGCGATGAAGGGAAAACTCGATATCATCGTGACCGACCATCATCTGCCGGGGGACACGCTGCCCGATGCGCTGGCTGTCGTCAATCCGCATCGTGCTGACTGTGCGTATCCTGACAAGGAGCTCTGCGGCGCTGGTGTAGCCTTCAAGCTTTGCCAGGCACTGTGGCGCGAGCTTGAGGACGAGGATTATGCCCAGGATTTGGAGCTGGTGGCCCTGGGTACGGTGGCGGATATCGTGCCGCTGACGGGGGAGAACCGCCGCATCGTCAAGGAAGGGCTGGCGGCCATGCAGGATTCCTCTTTTGCTGGCGTGCGGGCCTTGGTCCGCGTCGCGGGCATCCAGGACAAGGCGCTGAATGCCGGCCATGTCGGGTTCCAGCTGGCACCGCGGCTCAATGCGGCGGGCAGAATCGGCTCGGGAGAAAAAGGGGTTCGGCTGCTGCTTGCCGAAAATAAAGAGGAAGCGGAGAATCTGGCCATGGAGCTGGATATGCTCAACAGCCAGCGGCAGGCCATCGAGCAGGAGATCCTGAAGCTGGCGGAAGACCAGCTGGCGGGCAAAGATCCTGCGAACCTGCCAGCCATCGTCGTGGCCGGGGAGAACTGGAATCCCGGCGTCATCGGCATCGTGGCTTCGCGTTTGGTGGACCGCTACTATAAACCGGCCATCGTGCTGAGCATCCAGGAAGATGGTGTCTGCAAGGGCTCCTGCCGCAGCATCGAGGGGCTGCATATGTATGAGGCGCTGAAAAAGTGTAGCGATCATATCATCCAGTTCGGCGGCCATGCACAGGCGGCGGGCCTTTCCGTGGCGCATGCGGAGCTTGACGCTTTCCGCGCGGCATTCTGCCAGGTGGCCGCAGAGACGCTTTCCGCTGAGGACTATATCCCGAAGGTCAAAGTCGAGTTTGAGCTGGCACCGGAGGATATCACCTTCGAGCTGGTCGAGGAGCTGGCGCTTTTTGAGCCTTATGGCATGGGCAATCCCAAGCCGCTGTTCGGCTGCCGCGGCATCCGTGCCATGGGGGCGGCGGCTATCGGCAGCCAGAAGCAGCATCTGCGGTTCCAGGTGGGAAAAACGGCGGCCCCAATCAACGCTTTGTATTGGAACAAGAGCGAGTATGCAGGGATTGTCAATGCGGAGGCCATCGATATGGTTTACAGCCCGGCCATCAATGAGTGGCAGGGACGCCGCAGTCTGCAGTGCATGGTGGATACGCTTGGCCCCGCCGATGGGGAGAAGGTATTTCCTGAGCGCGAGCAGCTGGTGGAGATATACCGTTTCTTATATGGCATCCAGCAGCAGGAGGAGAGCATCCCCTATACGGCGGCGGAGCTCACGCTGAGCTTCTGCCAGCGCGGGCAGCATATCTCGCTGTATACCATGAGCACAGGGCTGCGCATTTTCCAGGAGCTGGGGCTTCTGCGGCTTGATTTAAAGGAAAACTGCTACTATCTGCCCAAAGCAACGGGGCGGATGGAGCTTGAGCATTCACCGACGTATCGCCGGCATCGCTGAGGAGGGGAAAGAAATGAACGATAAAGACAAAGCACCCGTGTCCATTGCATCCATTATCGCAGCGGTGCAGGCGTATGAGCCGAATGCTGATACGGCACTTATAAAGCGTGCCTATGATTTGGCAGCGGCAGCCCATGAGGGGCAGACGCGCGTTTCGGGCGAGGCCTACATCATCCATCCGCTGCATGTCGCGCAAATCCTGACGGAGTTGCACATCGACGATGTGACCATCAGTGCGGCACTTCTGCATGATGTGGTCGAGGATACCATCTATACCAAGGAGCAGATCGCGGAGATGTTTGGCGAGGAAGTCGCCATGATCGTCGATGGCGTTACGAAGCTCGGCCGCATCCAGTACAAATCCAAGGAAGAAGTGCAGCTTGAGAACTATCGCAAGATGTTCCTGGCGATGGCCAATGACATCCGCGTCATCATGGTCAAGCTGGCGGACCGCCTGCACAATATGCGCACGCTGAAATTCATGCGGGCGGACAAGCAGAAGCGCATAGCCAAGGAGACCATCGAAATCTATGCGCCGCTGGCGAACCGTCTCGGTATCTCGAATATCAAGTGGGAGCTGGAGGATCTTTGCCTGCGCTACCTTGAGCCGGAGATTTATTACGACCTGGTCGAAAACGTCAAGCAGAAGCGCAAGGAGCGGCAGACGTTCATCGATACTGCGATCGGGCAGATTGCCGGGAAACTCGATGAGGCGCATATCAAGGCCGATATCAATGGCCGGGCCAAGCACTTCTACAGCATCTACAAGAAGATGAAGCGCGACCACAAGGACATCAGCGAGATCTATGACCTCTCGGCTGTCCGCGTCCTCGTCGATACGGTCAAGGACTGCTATGGCGTGCTCGGCGTCATCCATGCGATGTGGAAACCAATCCCGGGCCGCTTCAAGGACTATATCGCCATGCCGAAATCCAACGGCTACCAGTCGCTGCATACGACGGTCATGACCCGCGGCTATCCGCTCGAAATCCAGATCCGCACCTTCCAGATGCATCAGGTATCGGAGTATGGTGTCGCGGCACACTGGAAGTATAAGGAGTCGGGCAAGGGCGCTACGGCTGGCAACGCCATGGATCAGAAGATGAACTGGCTGCGGCAGATGGTGAATCTCCAGCAGGAGCTTTCCGACCCGAAGGAGTATTTCGAGGCACTCAAGGTCGATATCTTCTCGGATGAGGTCTTTGTGTTCACGCCGAAGGGCGATGTCGTCGACCTGCCGAAGGGATCGATCCCGATTGACTTTGCTTACCGCATCCACACCGAGGTCGGCCATCACTGCGTCGGCGCCAAGGTCAATGGCAAGCTCGTGCCGCTGGAGCATAAGCTCAAGAACGGCGATATCGTCTCGGTCATCACGAACAAGGCCAACAACGGCCCGAGCCGCGACTGGCTGAACATCGTGGCTTCCTCGGAGACGCGCAGCAAGATCCGCTCGTGGTTCAAGAAGGAAAAGCGCGAGGAGAATATCGAGCGCGGCTTGGAGCTCATAAAGGACGAGGCCAAGCATCTCGGCTATCCGCCCAAGGTGCTCATGAAAGAGGGGCGCCTGCTGGAGGTGGCCAAGAAGTTCAACATCCTCAGCGAGGATGACTTGCTGGCAACGCTGGGCTTCGGCGGTGTACCGCTGCACGGCATCATGACCAAGCTCATCGAGCTGCATAAGAAAGAGGTCAAGGAGAACACGCCGCCGGACATCTCGCAGATGATTGCCAAGCTCAAACAGCCGCAGCAGAACGGCAAGACGGCCAAATCCAGTCATGGCGTGCTCGTTGAGGGCGAAAGCGGGGTCATGGTCCGCCTGGCCCGCTGCTGCAATCCGATTCCGGGCGATCCGATCGTCGGTTTTGTCACGCGCGGCCGTGGCGTATCGGTGCATCGCACGGATTGTCCCAATCTGCTGCAGGATACGGACTTTTCGCGGCTCATTGACGTCAGCTGGGATATCGGTCTCGATAAGCAGTATACGGTGGAGCTCGAGATTGTCTGCAACGATCGCCGCGGTATCCTGACGAATGTGCTGGCTGTGCCGACGGAGATGAAAATCAACATCCACAGCATCAATGCCAATCCGAACCGCAGCAACAAGACATCGACCATCGTACTGGGGCTTGACGTGCGCAATTCGACGCAGGTCAGCCAGCTCGTGACGAAACTGCGCCGGCTCAAGGATGTCTATAGCGTTACGCGTTCGATGGGGCGCAGCCAGAGCGGCAATTGATATTTTCTGTGAAATTGGGCAGTTTGCTGGTAATTCGTTTGATATTTGATGCCTGGTAAGGTATAATGTTAGTATTTGAATGAATTACGACATAGTCTGATCATAAATGAGAGCAATGTAAGGAGTTGAGATTATGGCACAAACTTTTACGATGGAAGACCTCAAGGCGCGTTTGCAGGCACGGCAGCATAAGATGACGCCGCAGCGCCAGACGGTCCTGCAGATTTTCCTCGATCATCCGGGCGAGCATCTGTCGGCCGAGGATGTCCATGGCATCCTGCGGGACAGGAAGTCTGAGATTGGCCTCGCAACGGTCTACCGGAGCCTGGAGCTGCTGTCGGATTTGGGTATCCTGCAGAAGATGGAGTTCGGCGATGGCTGCAGCCGCTACGAGGTGAATGCTACGAATCCGTCGGAGCATCATCATCACCATCTGATCTGCACGAAATGCGGCAAGGTCACGGAGTTTGAGGATGACCTGCTCGAAGACCTTGAATATGATATCGAGCAGAAGATGGGATTCCATGTCGAGAACCATCAGGTGAAGTTCTACGGCATCTGCAAGGAGTGTCAGTAAGCTCTTGAAGGTCAGATCGTTTACGCTCAACTCAAAGAAGGAAATCATTTCCAAGATAACGCGCGAAGTCCTGAGCCTGTTCAAGGTTGAGGTGATAGGGCGGCGCGGCGCCTATGATTACGAGCAGCTATCGGTGGTCAACAAGCGCCTGCCGTGGGCAGCGGAGGCCGTAGAGGGCGAGCGTGTGCATATGCAGACGACACTGCTGCTGTTCCGGGCGGATGGCAGCTGTCTTGCCTATAGCCGTACGGCTGTAGGCAAGCGCGATGAATTGGAACGGGCCGCTGTCAATCGCACGATAAAGCTCAATCTCTACCAGATCTTTGTGGAAGAGCTCGGAATGCCCCAGGCACCCTGGGGCATTCTGCATGGAGTCCGGCCGACGAAGATCGTCCATCGCTGGATCTCCTACGGCATGGAGGAGGAGGCTATCGTCAAGCGGCTGATGACGGACTTTGCCTGCAGTGAGCAGAAGGCCCGCGTCATCACGCCGATGGCTTTCCGCCAGCTGCCGTTTTTGAAGACCTCGGATGAGAAGACCATCAGCATCTATGTCGGCATCCCGTTCTGCCTGACGCGCTGCCTGTACTGCTCGTTCCCGGCCAATATCCTGTCGGGCGAAAAGCAGCTCGATGCCTTCATGGCAGTGCTGCGCAAAGACCTCGAGGCGGCGCGCGACGCGGTGACGCAGTATGGCTTTACCGTCCAGAACATCTACATCGGCGGCGGTACGCCGACGGCACTGCCGGACCGCTATTTTGCGGATATGCTGCAGATGGTATATAATGCTTTCTATGGGCCGCAGGTCGCTGAGTTCACCGTCGAGGCGGGGCGGCCCGACAGCATCACGCCGGCCAAGATCCAGGCGATGGCGGGCCATCATGTCACGCGCGTCAGCGTCAATCCGCAGACGATGCAGCAGCGCACGCTGAAGCTCATCGGCCGTCAGCACACGCCGGAGGCTGTTGTCGATATGTATAAGGCCTTGCGGGCGGCAGGGATTCCTGAAATCAATATGGATTTGATTTTGGGCCTGCCGGGCGAGACGGCGGACGACGTCCGCGATACGATGGAAAAGGTCACGGCGCTGGCTCCGGATGACATCACCCTGCACGCGCTGGCGCTGAAGCGCGGCTCGCGCTTGAAGCTCATCATGGAGGAACGTCATGTCGACCTTCCCGGCGATGCGGAGACGCGCAGGATGTCGGAAGTCGCGATGTCATTTATCGAAAAACATGGCTATGTGCCATATTATCTATACCGTCAGGGCTATATGGCCGGCGACCTTGAGAATGTAGGTTGCTGCCGTCCTGGCGCCGAAGGTATGTATAACATCCAGATCATGGAGGAGCACCAGACAATCCTTGGAATCGGCGGTTCGGCGACTACCAAGGTGGTCGATTTTGCGCGCAAGCGCATGAAGTCATCGTTCAATGCCAAGGATTTGGTGACGTATCTGCGTGATGTGGATATCTATATCGAAAAACGCAGGCAGCTTCTCGAAGAGGCCTACGGAAAACAGGGGGAAACCAACGAATGTTAACCAATGCCCCGCGGGGAACCAAGGATATTCTGCCCGATACAGTCGGCGAATGGAATTATGTTGAACAGAAGATTCGTGAGCTCTGCAGCCGCTATGGATTCGAGGAAATCCGTACGCCGGTATTTGAGCATACCGAGCTTTTCCATCGCGGCATCGGCGAGGGCACCGATGTCGTCGATAAGGAAATGTATACGTTCAAGGATCGCGGCGACCGCAGCATTACGTTGCGTCCGGAGAACACGGCCTCGGCTGTCCGCGCGTATCTGCAGAACAAGCTCTATGGCGATTCTTCGCTCGTGAAGCTCTTTTACATCGGCTCGATGTTCCGCTACGACCGTCCGCAGGCCGGCCGCATGCGTGAGTTCCATCAGTTCGGCGTCGAGGCGCTCGGCGAAGAGAACCCGATGGTCGATGCCGAAGTCATCATGGTGGCCATCGATTTTCTGCGCTCGCTGGGCCTCAAAGACCTCAAGCTGAGCCTGAACTCGGTCGGCTGTCCGCACTGCCGTCCAAAGTATCGCGAGGTCCTGCAGGACTATTTCCGCGATAAGCTCGACGATCTCTGCGATGACTGCAAGGACCGCTTCGAGCGCAGCCCGCTCAGAATCCTCGACTGCAAAGCCGATGCGGATAAGCCGTATATGGCCGATGCGCCGAAAATCACGGATTGCCTCTGCGACGAGTGCCAGGAACATTTCCACAAGGTACAGCAGTATCTGACGGATGCTGGCATCGAGTTCGAGCTCGATCCGCGCTTGGTTCGTGGTCTCGACTATTACACGAAGACGGCGTTTGAAATCAAGTATGCACCGCTCGGCGCACAGAGTGCGGTCGCTGGCGGTGGCCGCTACGATGGCCTCATCGAGGAAATCGGCGGCAAGCCGACGCCGGCCGTTGGCTTTGCCACGGGTCTTGAGCGCGTCCTTTTGGCCCTCGAGAAGCAGAACCTGCTGCCGGAGATGGACAAGAAGACTGACGCCTATGTGGTGGCGCTCGGTGATGCGGCCCAGGGGCCGGCATTCAAGTTGCTGACGCAGCTGCGCCAGGCTGGCCTCAAGGCTGGTATGGATTATGCGGGCCGCAGTATGAAGGCCCAGATGAAACAGGCAAACAAGGCGAATGCCCGCTTTGCGCTGATCATCGGTGAAGATGAAGTCAAAGAATCCTGCGTGATGCTCAAAGATATGGAAAAGAGCGAGCAACAGAAGGTTTCTTTTGATACAATAATAGAAAAGCTATGTGCTGAGGTGAAAGGTTAATGGAAACATTACAAGGCATGAAGCGCACGCATCACTGCGGGGCGCTTCGCAAAACCGACGTTGACCAGGAAGTCGTCCTGTGCGGCTGGGTCTCCCGTCGTCGTGACCATGGCGGTCTGATTTTCGTTGACATGCGTGACCGTTCTGGTTTCGTGCAGGTCGTATTCGATGAGGCTTCCATGAATGAGGGCACGTTCCACAAGGCTGAGTCCCTGCGTAACGAGTTCTGCATCGCTGTCCGCGGTAAGATCCGCGCCCGCAGCGAAGAGACCATCAATCCGAATATGGAGACTGGTGAAGTTGAGGTCGTTTGCGCTGAACTGCGTATCCTCAATGAGGCGAAAACGCCGCCGTTCTATATCCAGGATGGTGTCGATGTCGATGAGAAGATTCGCCTCAAGTATCGTTATCTTGATCTTCGCCGTCCGGAGATGCAGAAGAACATCATGCTGCGTCACCGCGTCACGAAAATCATGCGCGACTTCTTTGACCGCAACGGCTTCCTCGAGATCGAGACGCCGATGCTCTGCAAGAGCACGCCGGAAGGCGCTCGCGACTTCCTCGTTCCGAGTCGCGTAAATCCTGGTGAGTTCTACGCTCTGCCGCAGTCCCCGCAGATCTTCAAGCAGATCCTGCAGGTCGCTGGCTTCGAGAAGTATTTCCAGATTGTCCGCTGCTTCCGCGATGAGGACCTCCGTGCTGACCGTCAGCCGGAGTTCACGCAGCTCGATATCGAGATGTCCTTCATGGATCAGGATCAGATCCTGGGCCTGATGGAAGAGCTCGCCAAAGAGATGTTCGAGAAGGCTATCGGTGCGAAAATCGAGACGCCGTTTGAGCGCATGGATTGGGATACGGCTATGGACAAATACGGTTCCGATAAGCCGGATCTCCGCTTCGACATGCCGCTCATGGATATCTCCGAGTTCGTCAAGGGTTCGGACTTCAAGGTATTCAACGCCGTTATCGAAAACGGCGGCATGGTCAAGTGCATCAAGGTTGACGGCTATGCTGACATTCCGCGCCGCCGCCTCGACGACCTCGTCAAGTTCGTCCAGATCTATGGCGCGAAGGGCCTTGCCTGGATCCAGTACAGCGAAGAGGGCATCAAGAGCCCGTTCAAGAAATTCTACAGCGATGAGACGTTTGCGAAAATCGCTGAGGCTACGGGCGCTAAGACCGGCGACCTGCTGCTGGTCGTTGCTGACAAGCGCCTCGTCGTTGACACGGCTCTTGGCCAGCTCCGTCTCGAGATGGGTAAAGAGCGCAACCTCATTGACCCGGATGCCCTGCGCTTCCTCTGGGTTGTCGACTTCCCGATGTACGAGTGGAGCGACGAGGAGAAACGCTGGAAGGCTATGCATCATCCGTTCACGGCACCGCGTGACGAGGATATCCAGTATCTGCAGTCCGACCCGGGCCGCGTAAAAGCTAAGGCCTATGATATGGTTCTTAATGGTGTCGAAGTTGGTGGCGGTTCGCTGCGTATCTACAATGCAGAGCTGCAGGAGAAAGTCTTCGAGTCTCTGGGCCTCACCTATGAGCAGGCGCATGAGAAGTTCGGCTTCATGATGGATGCGTTCCAGTATGGTACGCCGCCACATGGTGGTCTGGCATTTGGCCTCGACCGTCTCGTCATGCTCATGGCAAAACGCGATTCCATCCGCGATGTCATCGCGTTCCCGAAAAATCAGAGTGCTCGCGACGTCATGTCGGCTGCACCGTCGCCGGTTGAGGAGAAACAGCTCCGCGAGCTCTCCATCCGCACGGCTGTCAAGAAAAAAGAGAATAAGCAGGAGCAGTAAGCTCTGCATTTGACCCCTTTGGGTGGTAAAGCACCACTCTATGTTCACGCAACATAGAGTGGTGCTTTTTATTATGCGTGAATTAGATTCTCACGTTATTTTCAGATTTATCTTAATGAATACTAATTCTCATTTATTATAGTGCTATATGGACAGTTTATCGTTAAGACTATGTGAGGAAGAGATTATGATAGAAGAACCCTGGTTTCAGATCCTGCCCGATGAAGAGCTGGTGAGTCCCATCCGGCCAGCAGGGATATCTGCGCGGGAATATCCGCAGGCGATGTTACGCGCTGACTTTGTCAGGCTGCAGGACCGTGTCGGCAATTATAAAGTCAAGCGCGGGATGGAGATCTGTGATTTCCTGTTTGCGCCGACCTTTATGGTGGGCCGCAGCATGATTTCCCTGTTTCGCTCCCTGGCGCCAGATGTGGAGACGAAGACGCTGTCATTGCTGCCTGCGGGAGGGCAGGGGCGTAGCATGACCTATTGGCTGCCGTATCTACCAGCCGTGGATTGCCTGGTAAGACATGGCTGGGAGTATCATGTGCGCCCAGACTGCCTGCGTGGCAGGCAGATTGCCAGATATGAGGGAAAACGTACCGTCTGCTGGCTGTTCTCGCTGGCGGCTGCCGAGCAGATCCTTGCGCGCGGCCCGATGGGGATTCGTTTCGTAAGGTTGCCACAGGTGAAAGAGGGGGAAGATTCGTGAACATAGCATATGATTCGTTACGGGTAAAAGGGATTCCCTGCCGCAGAATCCTTGATTTGGAGCTTTACCATGCGCCGAATATGATAGGAACGGTCAAACTGATGGGAGAGACAAGCCAGCAGGAAATCGAGCATTTTATCCCTCGCGCGGGCAAGGACTTGGTAAGACTTATTGTCAGCGGTGCGGCAGGTGAGGAGCAGACCATTTTCTGCGGGTACCTGGATTTTTTGGACTATGAGCTTTGCAGTCAATATGCTACCGTCACCTGTACGTTGAAAGATACGGCCTGCCTGTTGGATTTGCGGCGGGAGGATCAGACCTATCAGGATTTGGCGAAAACCTATCAGGACGTCTTGCGACGTTCCTATGCGCTGGCAGGCGTGGAGACAAATCTCACGTTTGGCGTGCCGGACAAGCCTATCGGCAGATTCCTGGCGCAGATGCAGGAGACAGCGTGGGAGTACTCCGTGCGTCTGGCCTCGCATTTCCATACGGCTGTATTCACGCGGCTGAGGGAAGAGAAGCCTTCCCTGTCTGTGGGATTGCCGGCTGGTACTGGCCAGAAAATCATGCTGGACTCAGCTACGGCAGCCTATCGGCAGGACAATCGCGCTTATCTGCGCTATCGGCTCAATCAAGGGCAGGTGGGCGAAAAAACGGCAGTGCAGGATTTTGGCCATATCATCTGTGCGTCAGATGAATATGCCTGTCTGGGCGATACTGCTGCGTTTGGCGGTAAAGACTATGTCATCACGCGTGTGCAGGGCATGTTGCAAGATGGCTTGCTGCGCATGAGCTATGAACTGTCAGACCCGCAGGGACTGCGATGGCCATTGCGTCAGCATCCATCCTGTGGTGGACGGATCAGCAAGGGGAAGGTACAAGCGGTGGAACGCGACCGTATCCAGGTATGGTTCGATGGAATGGATGCTATGTATGATTCGGGCAGCAGCACATGGTTTCCTTATTCGACAGGTTATTCGTCAGCAGATGGCAGCGGCTGGTATGTCATGCCAGAGCCGCAGGATGAGGTCCGCATCCTGTTTCCTTCGCATAATGAGGCGGCAGCCTTTGGGGCCAGCGCTGTCAATCAGGCTCCCGCACCAGCGGAGCGCAATAAGTATTTCCGGGCGCCAGGCGGTAACAATGTGCTGATGGATGAAGATGGCATCACGCTGGACTGTACTTCGGCGGACAGCTTTATCCGGATTTCGCAGAGCAAGGGGGTACAAGTCTACTCGACCCGCCCCATCGTTGTTTCCTCGCAAAATGACATCGAGATAGAAGGCAAGGAAGGTGTCGTGGTGCAGGCTGATGACAGCATCACCATGCAGGTGGGAAATTCGAACATCCATATGGATGCGCAGGAAATCGGCATGGGAGCAAATGTCATCAAGATAGGCCAGGAACCGCAGCCTGAGTTATGGAGTGCAAAATGAAAATCATACATCAATGTCTGAACGTCAAAGGCATCGAGCTGAAACGACTGCAGGAAATGATCATCCATCATCGTCCCAATTGTCATGCCTTTGTCAAATTGACTGCTGAGGTGGATAAAGAGACGATTAGGCAGTTCATGCCACAGTCAGCAGAGACGATGCTGACGATTACAGCTGCTGAAGGGAACGGCAAGGCAAAGACACTATTCTGTGGATATATTCTCTGTATGCATGTAGAGGAAAAAGCAGAGTACTGCCTGGCAAAGATGCTGCTGGCCGATACGTCGTATCTGTTGGCCCTGCAGCGTGAGCGCAAGGCTTTCCAAAATCTTGCCAAGACTTATGGGGAAATCCTGCAGGAAAGCTGTCAGCAAAACGGGATGGGAGCTAAGGCAGAGATTGTCATGAATGTGCCGGAGCAGGCGATTGGTGAATTCATATTGCAGCTGGATGAAACCGATTGGCGTTTTGCCCGCAGGATGGCCTCGCGCTTTGGTGTGCCGGTGCTTACGGATTGCAGCGCGGAGATGCCGCGCCTATTGATTGGCCTGCCGCAGGCCTCCGGTAAGGAAAAAGTTTTGGCAGCGGTTCACTATACGTCATGCTATCAAGACAGCAGGCGGATGGTCTGGCAGGAAAATTCGCTGGTAGCAGGGCGGCAGAGCATAGCCGAAGATTTTACATCCCTTCTGGTTGAGACGGATGAATATTTGACACTTGGTGCGCCGGTATCGTTTCAGGGAAAATCCTATCGCATTGCGGCAGTGACAGGAAAGCTCGTAGATGGCATGCTGCATATGCGCTATCGGCTGGCCAGGGAAAAGAGTTTCCTGGCCCCGCTGCAAAAGAACCCGACCTGTGCTGGTATGGTTTTGACCGGTCAAGTAAAAGGAGTGCAGCAGGATAAAGTCAAGGTGCATTTCCTTGAAATTGACGCGGCCTATGATGAAGGCACGACAAAATGGTTCCCATATTCGACGACCTATTCATCCAGTGATGGCAGCGGCTGGTATGTGATGCCCAGCGAAGGCGACTATGTCCGAGTGTTCTTCCCTACGCAGGAAGAGAAGGATGCCTTCTGTATCAGCACCATAAACGCCGCACCGCCAGCAAATACCCGCAACAAAACCCTGCGCGCCCCAGGCGGTAAGGAACTGCTGCTGACCGATAACAGCGTGCATCTGATTACGAAACATCAGGATACATTTATTGACATGTCAGGGAGTGGGGTTCGGATTGTTACATCGAACAAGATCAAAGCTACTGCGGATAAATGTGTGATATTGGAAGGAAGAAAAATTGAAGTATTGGCTAAGGATAAAATTAGCCTTACAGTGGGGGCGACACATCTTGACGTGTTGCCCAAAGAAATAGGCTTTATAGCTGAGAATGTCATAATGGGAGGCGAATGATAGTGTCGTCAAATGCTAATTATATGTCAATGGCCACGCAATATACGTATTGTACATGTGGCACAGCAAAACAAAAAGTGTTTTTAGAAGAATCGCATGGAGTCATCAATCAGCGAGATGGCCAACCGGTATTGAATGCCAATGACCACAAATATCCAGACAATATCAAAGGATATGGTCGATGCAAAGCAGATGCCGCGGATGTACAAGAGCTATTGGAGAAGTATGGTGATGTCCGGATAGATACGGACAAGTATGCAGGCAGAACGTGTTATCCAATACTGAATGAAGCCTGGAAAGATGGCGATACACATTTCACGATTCAGGGGGCACCGGTATTGCTGGATACGAGTAAACTGGTTTGTGCCCGTGGAGGAATAATAAAATTCGTAAAACCAGGTTCAGACGCAGATTCTTTGCCGGATTCGATAGATGCCTCATATAGTTCATTTGATGAAATAAATAGCAATATAGCAAAAATTGAAGCCGCAGTAGCAAAATATCTGCCCAACAAGGGCCATTTCACGTTAGGCGATAAAAAGAATGGACCCTATGCTGAGGCTTTTGTAGATCCCTTCGATGCAGAGCATCGGCAAACAGAAGGAAAAATGGGCACAAGTGGAATAGAAATGGAACATGGAAATTCTACGCAGGGAAAGATGGGCGTTGAAGTTGGTTACAGCAAAGATGATTTCAATATTGCAGCAGGTACAGAGGTAGAAATAGGAAAAATAAAATCAGATTCGGAAAAATTACAGGTTGAACCATCAGATGTGAAAGCTTATGCAAAAATAGAGGCGAAAAAAAAGAATTTGAAGATTTCACGAGGAATTATTACAGGAGATATAGAAGCTGAAATTGAATCTGGTGAATACAAGGCGAAGTATGGGAGTGAAAGGAAAAAAAGAAAACGAACAATATCTGCTGTGCATAGTGAAAAACAAGACGATGAAGAGGAGAAATAATTATATGAAAGCAAAAATTATTATGTTAATAGTAATGATTACTGCTTCAATCATATCGATAGGATGCGGTAATAATGCTGAACATTATTATACAGAAAGTGATAACTCGAAGACAGCTGATATGGATAGCAATAAGATGATTGGATTGTTGCAGGAAGATGGAAAAAAATTATACTTGTATCTACCTTTTGATTTAGAAATTCATGAAAAATTTGCTTCGGATGATTTAATTAATAATCCAGAAAGTTATAGCCATACTGGAGACAAAATGTTTGTAAGTATATATCATGGTAGCATGGTAAATCCTGATATGAAAGTTAATTTTAATATGGATACATTTATGGAGGCTTTTGAAAATCCAGAAAAACTCAGTCCGATATTAATAAAAAAAGAAAAGCGCAATATAAACGGTAAGAATGTAACATATGCGGATATAAGGGCTGATTTTTATAATGAGCCATTTAGGGCGGAATGTATAGGGATATATTCAGGTAATGAGTTTTGGACAATATTGTATTTTTATAATGAAAACGATAAAAAAAGCCGGAAGGTGGTGGAGAAATCTATTGAATCAATAACAATTCGTTAAAGGAGAAGAGTATGGAAAAAGTATCTATTAGAAATCTCCATATTGAAGGATTCCTATCGGCAAGTGTAATTGATTATTTTATGCAGACACATGTAGGTAAACATGGACGAGTTAATATTCGCTTAGAAATAGCAGAGTCTGTACAGATGAAATCGCTGTTGGCTTATCAGAATCAAGAAGTGAAGATATATGCTGACCATAGGCTGTTCTTTGTTGGTGTAGTGACGGAAATAAATCTCTATGAATGCAGTGGGAGAAGAGAAATTTCTTTGGCGTTGTGTTCAGTTTCGCAAAAGATGGATATCAAAAAGAAGAGCAGAACCTTCCAATCGGTAGACAAAACGCTTGGTGATGTTGCGCGCAAGGTGGCAGCTGAATATAATGCGGAAGTTAAACTGGAAGAAGATATGAAAATACCACGCATGCTGTATCAGCATAATGAGACGGACTGGGAGTTTTTACGTAGATTATGTGAGTCACTCGGAAAGAGTATCTGTTGTGACAGCAGTGCAGCAACGATCCGAATCAGTATAGGTTTTGTTCCCTTTGCTGAATATCAACATGATTCATCTGAGCGGCTGCATGGTTCGTGTGTGTCGTATTTGGATGTAATGCGTCGAAAAGAAAATACTAGACCGCAATCACGTGTCGATGAATTTGAAGACGTAAAACTTACAACTTATGACTTGCTGCCAAGTGCTGGATATGGTGTGATGCTGCGGGATTATGAGCAGGGAGTGTTGGCAAGTAAGATAATCGCAAGAGGAGATGTCTTAGAAAATGAATTGATAATCCGCCATAAGGAAGGATTATTTCCAAAAGTGATGAATCAGCGGAAAAAGTGGAATACACCTTGTTATATTGCAGGAAAAGTAATTGATGTAAAAGAGCAGCTGGTAAAGGTCAAGTTTGATTGTGATGAATGCCAAGATGCGCGGGAGGCTCGTTGGATTCCGCATGAAAATACTGTAAATAATTATATGTATTCCATGCCGGATATCGGAGATAAGATATATGTTTATTTTGAAGAATGTGGTGAGCTGCTGGCATTAGGTAGTCATAGGAGAGATTTGGGTGGTAATGAGGATTATCATACACCAGAAAATAGAAATCTCACATCAGAAAATCAGATGATACAGTTTCAACCCGATAGCACAGTTTGTGTTGCTGGACGTACAGGTGATAACTCTTCGCGTATTATCGGTGATGTGCAAAGTGGCATGGATATCACATCTACGGAGAATATTGTTATCCATAGTGAAAAGTCGATTTGTCTCGATGCACAGGCGGGCAACGTGACAGATGAGGCATATAAACTGATGGATGGGTTCAACAAAGGCTATCTGAAATATCTGCATGACGGTGGAACACCGTTAAAACACACCTATGTGGCAGCATCATGTGGGATGATTGGCAAAGATATGACGTGTTTATGTGAGGCAAGCCCACTGTTTGAAGAACCAGTTAAATCCGCAAGTGTGAATTCGTTCCAGCAGAAGAAATAACGGTGGTGAGAGAATGTCAAATGTAGTGATCAAATCAGATAAATTCGTGAAGTTTGCAATACAAGATACACAGATGTTAATAAGTGCTGAGTCAAAAGCAATCGTATTGCAAGCGGGAATAATAAATCAGGAAGGATATGATCATCCACTATATGCAAATAGTGCGAAAACATCAGAAGAATTACAGGCGGAACAAACAAAAGCTGATTTTAGAGCGTTGGCAAAAGCTGTTTTCTTTGTGGGAGCGTTTGTTCCTTTCCCTCCTGTAAAAATTATATGTTCCGTAGGCATGGTAGGGATGGACCTTTATGAGGCAAAAGAGGCTGCTGAAAGAGGCAATGAGAGTGAAAGAAATTGGAATTATTTAATGGCTGCAGCAGATATCATTCCGATGATGGGGATAGGAGCGAAACTAATGCGAACAACTCGTCTGGCGGGGGCAATAGGAAAGGTGGATACTGCATCAAAGATGGTCGCACATAAAAGTGCTGCGATTACACGATTGATTAATTTCAAGACTGGTGGAAAAATCTTAAAAGTCCCACAAGGAGCGAGGGCATTCGGAACGCAAGGTGTAAAATATGGGAAAAATTTACTGGCAGGGTTGGACAAGACACATCCGATGTTGATGAAAGGCGTGCGAACGGGAAGGAAATATGCAGTTGGGGCAGGTAAAGGATCCTTGAAAATCTGGAACAGTAGACCGGCAGCAGCAGCTAGAGTAGGGGCAACCGGCGTTTTGGACTATAAGTATAATGACCGGCGCTATCGGCAGCGGCAAAGAGAAGAAGCGAAAAAGGCTTTAGAGAATAGCAGTAAAATCGATCCTGAGAAAAACAAATGAAATATTGTACAATTAAAGATTTTTATAAGAATATATATTTGCCATTAGAAGAAAAATTGCTCATAGATATAAATGATTATTGTATAGAAAATCAACAGGCTATGCAAGAGGAATATATAGGATGGTTATATAAGGTCGTTCATGCTAGCAATATTGCAAAATACGTTCCTCTTGAACGGTTGCATTGTACGATGCTTTATACGGATATTTTTAGCGGTAATGCAAGTATGAGCTGTTATGTATATGATGCGCAAGGAAGTATTATGACTGTTGCAAGTTTAAGCTGCTTGTGGATAATGAATCTTTGGCAGGATTTTGAAAAACAGATCTGCGATGAGCGAGAATATATTCGTTCGGTTATTCATCCAGTAATGTTTCGTTGCTATTATCCATCGACTATCAGAAAAGTTTTAGCAGTATTAGGCGAATATCTGAAAGTTTGGCTAGCGCTTAATCTGGATAAGATTATGACAGGGATTCTTTTGACTAGTGAATTTTATGTAACATATGGTGAGTATCAAGGTGAACAGGAAGTAATAGGACGATTGCGCTCTAAAGTGAATCTGTTGAAATATATTGGTCAGGACAATCTTCCTGATGATGAGTTGAGATATCGATTTTTTTCCGATGAACGGTATCGGGTAAGAAAGCTTGGCGAACTTGACTTACAGAATAGTAAATTCAAAGACTGCCTGTTTGAACCATGGAAGTTTGAAAATACGGATTTGCAAAATGTAGTGTTTGATAACTGTAGGTTTCATTTGACAGAATTTAGAAAAGTAGACTTGGACGGAGCAATATTTATCAATTGTTCCTTTGATATGTGTTGTTTCCAATCGGTGCAGGCTGATGGCAGACTGGGCAGGTATCCTGCGTTATTCGTGAATTGCAGCTTTTCTGATTTGAATTTTGTTGATTGCGATTGGATAGGGGTTGATTATATCGATTGTGAATTTACCCATGCAAAAATGATAAACAGCAAACTTGATGGTGGAGTTTTAAACAAAATAGGAATAGAGGGATGTAGCAATGTCTGATTTAGCTATAAATGCTGATGGATATGATGTTTCTTTTCGTGGGCATAAGTATCATTTTAGCGAAAGAAAATTCTATGATGAAAATTTTTCGGTACAATTACCTGACTCTTTTACGGTTATGCCTGAGAGGGTACGGGAAATCTATCTGCCGGGAAGTAAGCCTGGGCAATTGCTGTTAGCAGATGAGGCAGGGCAGTTCTCTTTTAGTATGCTGAAAGCGGAAGATCCATTGGATGCGGCTATCTTAGAAAAGCAAGTAGACCTTTGCAAATTCGTTTTGCCGAAAATGGCAGCAGGAGTCCATATATATGAAGCAGGTGTGGTTGAAGGTTTCTACCAGCCACTTGCATATTTTGAGTACATCAGCGATGGATTGTTAGAACGTATGTATAGTTGCATGTTTTTGACAGGACTGGAAGGTCATATGGTATGGGGAACGATTTCGTTCTCCTATAGCGACAGGAAGTTAAATAAACTGGCAAAAGAAATCGCGTGTTCATGTCAGGATTTAACTATGAATTATGCAAATTTAAATGATGGATGATGAAAATGTTAGAAGAAAGGGAGCAATAACAATTATGAAGTTTTTCTTGTATTTGATAGGTTTTGTTATCATGATTTTGGCGGTGGCTTTTCAAGGTGGTAATGTTACTTTCTGGGTACATCATGAGTTGAGGGAGGATTTTTCGACTTTGTGGTATCCCGTCAAGCAGGAACAGATAGATGGAAAGATTTTCTCTGTGGAGTTGCCAGTGGAGCCAAAGGCTAAACATACGAAGTATGAAGATGGTTCTTTTGCATGTGTAGATACTTATGCCGGAGATCGGGAGGGGGTCAATGCTATTGTTATCCATACGAAATTGCGGGATAAGGACGCTAAGCTTGCTTTTCATGTGGAGGACTTCAAACGCTTGCTTTCGGCAGAGGGGGATATGCAAGTAAAGGGGGAAGGCAGCAGGACGGTACAGGATAAAACATTGCATAATCTGGAGTGCACCTACAGGGTCACGGGCACCGAAACGGAGGTCCAAATGCTAGGATTCCAGGAGGGGCAGGATGCATGGTGGCTGGTCTATCAGTACCGTGGTAAGGATGAGGCTGCCAAGGCTAAGGTGGAAAACTCGATTGAGACGATTATGGTGCAGTGATTTTGCTAAGGGAGATGTATGTAGTATGATGGCAGTTTATTTTTTCCTCCATTCGGTATTGATGTTCTTCGGCTCGATTGGCGATCATTTTTCGGTGGAGGGAATCAGTTTGTTTGGTGAGACGGAGAAGGTTGCAGTATCAACGCGGCAGGAACTGCAGATAGAGATGCCGGAACAGTTCAAGGGCTTGCCGTATGATGATGGGAAATGGCAGGTATCACAGGCAAAATGCGGCAATATGTTTATCGACCTGCATAGCATGGGGGTTGATGCGTCGCAACAGGCGGAGACGGATATCGACCAACGGGTCGGCAAGACTTTGGACAGGTATCAGGTCAGGAATGCTGAGCTGCAGGCGCAGGAGGAAATCACTGTCCACGATATCCCGCTGGAGAAGTATCATTATACGGGCGAAAAGGCAGGCAGGGATTTTGAGATTGATGCCGTAGCGGTCAGGGCACCACAGAAGGTGCTAGTCTTTACGTATTTCTATCACGCTGGCGATAAAGATGCTAAGGATGATGTGAAGGATAGCATCGAGAGTATGAAGTACGTGGATAAGGAATAAGGATGGATATAAGGGGGAAGGATTTTGACGATTCAACAGGAATTTCCTTTGTTTGAGAATTTACATATCCTGCGGGCGTCGATGCTCTGCAGTGTGCGGGATCGGGCGTTTAGCAGTTTGCCGCTATTGCTGGCGGATTATAGCGATGGGATCGTCAGTGGCTGCCATTTGACGACTACCAAGTCATCCATTACGGTGCAGCCGGGGATTATCAAGCATGGCGGTCAGCTGCTATTTGTTGACCAGCCGCTGACTGTTCCCTATGAACCGACTGAAGAGTATTGTGCGCTGCGGGCGCATTTCAGCGATGCCAGGAAAAACGATAAGGTCGGTGTCATTTCGCGGGAAATATCACTGGTCCTTACGGATGATATGATGTGTCCGGCTGATGAGATGGAATTTTGCCGGTTCAAGCTCAAGGCGGGCTCCCTTTTGCGTGTCGACTATGTGGATTTCTTCGATCGCACTACGGAGTTTGATACAGTCAATACCATTTATGCTCCGTATGCGGCAAGGGGGCAGAGCACGTTGTCACCGGATATCGTGCAGGCCTTTGCGCGGGAGGCTGGCAAGTTCACGCTGACGGAGCTTGACCGTCAATTCTGTCTGTCAGCTTTGACCGGTCAAGTGCTTGCGGCGGAGGCTGTTGGATTTTATATCAGTCAACGGCTGGCCCAGGAGGAACAGGAATGGGACAATGTCAGCCTTTTTGCGGGGCTCTCGCGGGTACTGGACGAGATCCGTCCGGCAGGGCTCAGGGAGTGCCGCCGGGAACGTCGCCGCCGCCGGGAAGTATTGGTAGATTAGGGAGAGCAGGATGGGTATTTTTACTGATGAATTTGATTTGGCTGGCTACGTGGAGCAGCAGGCTATGAAGATCGATGGATTGCAGAATCGTGAATTGTTCCGGGATATCATCGGGGATATGTTCACGCAGCTGTATCAGCATATGTATGAGGAGTATCATGGGCTGGAGCAGCGGATGCTCGCGGAGCTGCCAAAGCCTGCGGAGATGCCGGATCTCATGACAGGGCTTTGCCCACGCACAAAATATGATTTGACGGATAAGGAGCTTTATCCGATGGATTCGGATGATTTGCGGAAAAAGGAGATTCCGGCCGCGGATATCTTATGGCATCTGCAGAAGGGGGAAAGCTATGCGCTGTTTCCTGTGTTCTTTGCGGGGGAGACCGAGACGCTGCAGCGGCTGGTGCGAGAGCGGCATACGTTTTCGGGTACGGTGAAGACCGCCTTCGGGGAGGTGGCTGCGACGTTTGAGCTCCGGCCTTGCCGCCGCTATCTGGAGCAGATCGCGGCGCTCTATCCAGTCGTGCAGCAGAATGCTCTTCCCTGGCGCAGTGTGCTGTCCCCGTATCTATATAAGTTCGCTGAGGTCTGGATTACTTCGCTGGAGGGAGGGCAGGAGGATATGTCCGTCCAGCGGGTGATTATCGATTATGCGGAGTTTCGCGATGTCATCCATGAGGATATGGTGCCGCTGTGGAATATCCAGCCATGGGAAGTGAATGCGAGCTGCTATCCGGAACCATGCATGGATAAGACTGCGTATGAGCATCGTCTGTATGCCAATCAGCTCCCTGCAGGCAGCCAGTATTTGGTGGCGCGGTCAGATGCCGCGATACGGAATCTGCGCTGGCAGGATGGCGAGTTCATCATTAGCTGTGACCAGCGTGTGTCGGGGGCTTGGCCCATGCTGCGGATCTATCCGGTGGCCAGCCGGGAAAAATACGGGTATCGCGTCTATGGTAATAACCATAACCAGAGCTTTGCCCGCAATCTGATTGAATCTTATGGGCAGCGCATCAAGACGCGGGGCGAAATCGAGCGGTTCCTGCGTTCCTTTGCCTGCATGGAGGATTTTGAGCTGCAGGACGTACAGCTGCGGAAGAAGGCAGACAAGATCGCAACGTATTCGACGGAGGCTTTCATTGACTATGAGTTTCGCACGGGCAGTCGGGAGTATACCTTGGAACTTGTTTTCCAGGCAAAGCAGCAGGATTATCGGAACGTGGATGTGCTCAGCTTTCTCGTGACGAGCTTGCAGCATTATTTCCCGGAGTATACGTGTGCAGGAAGGCTGGTATGAGATGAATTTTATTTGGGATGCAGCCCTGAGGGCAAGAAAGCAGGGAATGCGCAAGGAGGATGTGGCCTATGTTCCAGCGGAGGACGGCAGTCCGTATTATGAGCTGTCCTTTGACTATCTCAATCGCAGCGAGGTGGGACCCGAGCCGGTACCTGTCAATGCGCTATACCGGTTCAGTGCCATTTTTCAATACCTGCTCCATCCAGATGTGCGTTATCTGCTGGAAAAAGATAAGGAAGAGTTTATCCAAAAGGCTTTTGACAGTCTGCTGCATATCCTCTGTGAAGTCGATCTGCATCATGGTATCACGCGGCAGGAATGCTACGTGCGCAAACTGCGGCAGGAGCTGCTGGGCGGTGTGTTCGGTCAAGGTGCTGCTGCCTTGACCGGGAGTCTCACGCAGAAGGAGCAGCTGGTGGTGGCCGAAGAGCTCCTGCATACCATTCGCTGCGGTTCCAGCCTTCAGGGATTTGGCCAGGCCTTTCATCGCCTGTTCCCGAAGGGGCTCCTTTATCAGAGCCGGTTTACGCCTAATGAGCTCTATGCGTATCTGGACGAGCCAGAGGACCAGGCACGGGAACGCGCTTGGCAGAGCTTTTGTCAGCTATTCCTGCCCCTTGACTTTTCGGTGCGGGTATTCTGGCAGCCACATTTTGGCATACTTGGTCTCGATGGAACGATGAAGGATGATATCGCGCTCTTTTGAACTGTTGACGCTCCTTTCCTTTTGTAGTACACTAATGCAATGAGTATTTCTGATTTATTGGAGGGAAGAGTGTGTCCGACAAGATCGATATATTGGGCGTGAATGTGGATTCTGTCACGATGGCGCAGGCCGTGTCGCAGGTGCAGGATTACATGGACGAAAAGAAGAATGTCCTCATCGCGACGGCCAATGCCGAGATGATTATGCGGGCGACGCATGATCAGGAGCTGCGAGACATTTTGAATGATGCGGCGTTGGTCGTTCCAGATGGTGCTGGTACAGTCTGGGCAGCGCATCATCTGGGCTATGAGATGCCAGAGCGTGTGGCAGGTTTCGATCTGGCGCAGGAGCTCATGCGCATCGCGCCGAGCAAGAAACAGCGTATTTTCTTTTTCGGCTCAGCACCGGGGGTAGCAGAGAAGGCCAAAGCCAAGGCGGAGGAGCTTTATCCGGGGATTGAGATCGTCGGTGTGCGCAATGGTTATTTTTCGGCCCAGGACGAGCCGGAAATCATCGCGGAGATCAAGGCAGCAAAGCCTGACTTGCTGCTGGCTGCACTGGGTGTGCCCAAGCAGGAAAAATGGCTCTACCAGCACAAGGAGGAGCTCGGCGTTCCTGTATCGATTGGTGTCGGTGGTACCCTTGACGTCATGGCAGGCGTCATGAAACGTGCGCCGCTCTGGATGCAGAAGGCCAAGCTCGAGTGGCTGTTCCGCGGTGCCTTGCAGCCTAAGCGCGCCGGCCGCCTGATGGCGCTGCCGAAGTTTGTGCTCAAGGTGCATGCTTCAAAAAATAAGAAACGTGTTTGAGGAGGTGGGAGCTTGACTCCTATTATATCAGAAGGGTATCCGTTCATATTTGGCTGCGGAGCACTCGCTATCTTGCTCGGTTTTTCGGTGCATCCGTATGTGGCTGTGATTCCCTTCGTATTGATGCTTTATTTCTGTTATTTTTTCCGTAACCCGAAACGTCATATCGAGCTGGATGAGTCGGCAATCCTGTCGCCTGCGGATGGTACGGTGACGGATATCGTTGAGCTGGAGACGGATGAGTTTGTCAAGGAACCCTGCACGAAGGTCGTTATCTTCATGTCGGTGTTCAACGTGCATGTGAACCGCAGCCCCATCAATGGGCAGATCAAGCTGCAGAAGTATTTCTGCGGCCGTTTCCGTCCTGCCTATAAGGATACGGTGGGCTTCGAGAATGAGCACCACGTCATTGGCATCGAGAACGAGCGCATCCGCATCAGCGTCAAGCAGATTGCCGGCATCTTGGCACGCCGCATCGTGTCGTATGTGACGCTCGATGATGACCTCAAGCAGGGCGAGCTGTACGGAATGATCAAGTTCGGTTCCTGCCTGGAGGTTGTCATGCCGAAAAAGGTAGAAATCAATGTCAAGGTCGGCCAGAAGGTGGCCGGCGGACAGACTGTTCTCGGGAGGATTAAAGACTGATGGATTATCGACGGTTTATACCGAATCTCTGCACGTCTATGAACCTTGTGTTTGGCATGTGCTCGATTCTTTCTACGTATAGTGGTGATTTTGTCTGGGGCTCGATCTTCATCCTGCTCGCGTTGGTAGCCGATGGCCTGGATGGCCGCACGGCACGTTTCTTCGGCGTGTCGAGTGAGATGGGCAAGGAGATGGATTCCCTCTGCGATTTGGGCTCTTTTGGCATTGCGCCGGGCTTTTTGGCCTGGGCCTTTGTCCTGCATAACTACGGTCTGCTCGGCATGGCGGTGGTCATCCTGTTTGCCGTTTGCGGCATGTGGCGTCTGGCCCGTTTCAACGTCAATGCCGATGTGGTCCACGGCTACTTCATGGGCCTGGCAATCCCGGCTGGCGGCAACATCGTCGCGATGACGACGCTGCTGTTTGTCCTGCTCGGTGTCGATCCGCTGGGCTTCGGGGTGGCGTACCCGATTCTCATGGCGGTTGTTGGCTATCTGATGGTCAGTCATGTTCACTATCCGAACTTCAAGGGGGATGGCGGCGAGCCAATCTTCTTGGGGACGAAGGTCTTTGCTGCAGTCATGTTTGCGGCAATCCTCTGGTTCGGAAAGGCGGCTCTCTTGCCGGCGCTGGCTGTGGCTGTGTTCTGCACTTACGCAGCAGCTGGCATCTTAAATACGCTGATTGCATTATTTGCAAAGGAAGGCTGATGATTTTTGTTTAATTTCCCATTTGATATCATCATGGTTCCCATGCAGATCATGATTTTCCTGTTCACGCTCTACTTCTTTGTCATTGGTTTCTGTGGCATGTGGCGGCGTGGCGAGACGAAGATCAAGACCCCGAAGAAGACGTTCGCGCTGATTGTGGCGGCACATAACGAGCATGCCGTCATCGGGCAGCTGGTCGAGAATCTGCAGGGCCTCAACTATCCGAAGGATATGTATGATATCCATGTCATTGCTGATAACTGCACCGATAACACGGCTGAGATTGCCGCCAATGCCGGTGCCATCGTCCATGAGCGCACCCATCCGACGAAGAAGTCGAAGGGCTATGCGCTCGAGTGGATGTTTGACCGTCTGTTCAAGATGGAAAAGCAGTACGACGCGGTCTGCGTATTCGATGCGGATAACCTCGTGCATCCGCAGTTCCTCATGGAGATGAATAACCGCCTCTGCAAGGGCGATAAGGTCATCCAGGGCTATATGGATGCCAAGAATCCGTACGATACCTGGGTCGCAGGTACGTTTGCAATCGCCTTCTGGGTCATTTGTTACATCTCGCATCTGGCGAAATCCAACATCGGCCTGTCGGCCTGCCTTGGCGGCACGGGCATGTGCTTCTCCTCCGATATCCTCAAGGAGCATGGCTGGAATGCAACCTGCCTGACGGAGGATATGGAGTTCACGATGAAGTGCATGGCCCAGGGCATCAAGACGAGCTGGGCGCATGACGCCATCATCTATGACGAGAAGCCGCTGACGTTCAAGCAGTCCTGGAATCAGCGCAAGCGCTGGGCACAGGGCCAGTTCGATGTAGGCAACCGCTTCATCCCGAAGATGCTCAAGGCTGGCTGGAAGCACAAAGACATCCGCATGTGGGATGAGTGCATCTACCTCATGCAGCCGCACTTCCTGATGATCTCGACGTTCTTCGTCATCATCAGCTATGTGCAGCTGGGCTTCGAGCCGTTCTATACGAACATCTATAACTTCATGCCGTCGCAGATCATGACGGCTATCATGCTGGGCCAGTACATCCTGCCGATGATCATCCTCATCAAGATTCGGGCCAAGTGGAAGTCCTGGCTTTACATGCTGCTTTATCCGGTCTTCATCTATTCGTGGATTCCCATCATCTTCCTGGGATTCCTCAACCGCAACAACCATGAGTGGAGCCACACGCAGCATACGCGGGCGATGAGCATGAGCGACATCGTCGGCAACGTGAAGAATACGAAATCGATTGACCAGTAAAATAGGCTAGGAGACAGCAAATTGACGTGTCAGCTTTGACCGGTCAATTTGCTGTTTTTGTTTGATTTGTCAAAAGTGCCCGGCAGGAAGGAGCCTGTCAGGCAGAGAATATAAAAGGAGGAAGAGCGATTATTACGAGCAGGGAGAAAAAGAATATGTATTACGATGAAGAGACGAAAGTCTATCAAGACGATAAAGGCATCTTCATTCATCGCAAGCGGCTCGATGATACGGGAAAATACGTTTATGCAGGCGATGATCCGGTTTGCCGTTTTGCCCTCGATGATCAGTGGTCAATCTTTGTGCGTTGTGAGATCCATGAAAACTGTTTTTCAATCCAGCTGCTTAATGGCAAGATGATTCATCATTCGGCGCGAGCGGAAACGCTGGATACGTTAAACGACTTCCTGATTCCTTGGTGTGTCCATGCCTACTATAATCAGAAATTGTTAGAGTCACGCCAGCAGTATCATGGCTTCTTTGTCGGCATCGAAGAGGCCAATGATGGGATGGTATTCTTTACGGCATGCCTGATCATCATCATCATCGGCAACTATTTTGGTGGTATTGTGGGTGTGCTGATTGGCATTGCTCTGGCAATCGCTATCATGAATGTCGTCGGCTCGCGGGTCATCAAATACTCGGAGGCGGCAGGTTACTATCGGGCCAAGGCTGAGGATGTAGCGCGACGTTATGACCTCAATGGCCCGAAAGACGATAGCCAGCAGGCGACGATGGATGGGCATCCTAGGAGTGAAGAGGATGCCGCGGCAGCGGCAGAAGGCGACTGAGCTGCTGTTGTTTGCCGCGTTGAAAACTATTAGCGCAGATGGTATAATAGACCATTGTTTGAATTGATATACGAGGAGTGATTCGTTTTTATATGTATACGTTAAAGGTAGAAGGCGCTTTTGAGGCGGCCCATATGGTCAATGGCTACCCAGGAAAATGTGCGCGTTTGCACGGCCACAACTGGGTGGTCGAGGCCGTCGTAAAGGGACGTGAGCTCGATGAACTCGGCATGCTCGTTGACTTCAAGATCATCAAGAAGGCGCTGAATGAGGCTCTCGAGCGCTTCGATCATCGTTATCTCAACGAACTCGAGCCTTTTAATGATGGTGTGAATCCGACGGCTGAGAACCTTGCTCGCATCATCTTCGAGGAACTGGCAGGCCATGAGTGCTTCACGCGCGACAGCGAACTTGCCGCTATCACGGTCTTCGAGTCGCCGAAGTCCAGTGTTACCTATACGAAGGATTGAGCCATGAAAGAGAATTTGATTGAAATCTTCTCGTCCATTCAGGGCGAGGGAAAATATGTGGGCTGCCGTCAGGTATTTGTACGGTTTGAAGGCTGCAACCTCGATTGCCGCTACTGCGATACGGAAAATACGCCAGGCAGCCATGCCGTGTGCGAGGTCGAGACCTACGCAGGCAGTCGTGAGTTTGCAAAACTGCCGAATCCGCGCTCAGTGGAGCAGGTGGCAATGGAGATTAATCGCCTCTGCCAGGAAGTCCCGCATCAAGCCGTGAGTTTCACAGGTGGGGAACCGCTGCTGCATGCCGCCTTTATCCGCGAATTGGCAAAAAAAATAACGGTGCCGGTGTTCCTCGAAACGAACGGTACTTTGTACGAACAGCTTGCAGACATCCTCGATGTGGTTGACATCATCAGCATGGACATCAAGCTGCCGAGCATCATCAGCAAACCGCAGTGGGAGGCGCATAAGCGCTTCATCAACGTCGCTAAAGTGAAAGATCTCTATATAAAATTGGTCGTGGCTGAAGAAACGACCGAAAAAGAATTCCGTCAAGCCATAGATCTCGTGGCTGACATCGCACCAGAAACGCTGTTCATTATCCAGCCAGTGACACCATACGGCGGCTGTAAAGCCGCCAGCCCCGAAAAGATTCTGATTTGCCAGAATTACGCGCTGTCTAAGCTGAAGGATGTCCGCGTAATCCCGCAGACGCATAAGATGATTGGGCAAATTTGATTTTTGCCCTGCTGGGCCACGGGCTTTTAGGAGCGTTTTTTGTGGAGTTCCTTGTCCGGCGTCAGGATCCCCGATAAGTCTTCTTCGAGCCATTGGCTGATTTTTGAGGGAAAACAAAGGTATCTCTTGTTGTGAGACTTTTAAAGTTTCACAACATGCAAGGTATCTAGGGCTTTTAACCTTGTTTCATGACAATAGGTTGAAGGCTCTTTTCCTTTATAAGCAACCTCTGGGACTGACTTGTCAGCATTAGCTGGAAATGGTAGAATAAGAATACAAATATTATCTTCGATACAAAAACGCGCCATGCTGCAAGAGCAATGGCGCGTTTTTGCGTCTTCCTTCTGGTTGGTGAATCCAGATTTCAGACAGGATTAACGTTTGCCGCTATCACGGTACAAGTCGTAGAGCCATTCAGCAACAAAACTGAATTCCAGGATGGATTTCGCGAGGTTATTGGTGCATCAGAAGGTATGAAAGAGGACAAGGAAAGTGGGAAGGATTTTTTAGTGTCCTTGCGGAATCGCGGCTTACAGGGAGTCCGCTTGATCGTTGGAGACAAGTGCCAGTCAATGTGTGATTCTGTAACAGAAGTCTTTCCTGAAGCGAAGTATCAACGTTGCAGCGTACATTTTTCTGTCGTGCGTTGCTGGACGGCATTTCTGAAACATTAACGTACATGGACTTCCCTGAAGAACATTGGAAGAAGATTCGTACTAATAATGCCATTTAACGACTTAACCGAGAAATACGCCGACGAACTCGCGTCATTGGAACAAGCAGGCTGCATAAGAGTGCAGCCTGCTTGTTAATTACTATGTTTTTGCGTTCGTTCGGTTATTTCTTTATCGTGGTTATGTGCGTATTGTTTCACGGCATGCATAGTATCATCCATAAGTGTATCAGGAATTAGTTCAAATGGTGGTTTTTGCTGTTCGTTCCGGAAAAGGATGGAACCACTCTTTGCATAGCCGAATATTTTTAATCGTTGGATCGTATTGTAATGAGTATTGTATAGGTATTTGCTTGTCGTAGTCTTTATAGGCGGATGATTCGTAGAGCGGTTCTTTTTTTGTGCATACGCATCATCCAGAACGGCGCGGAGCCAGACATAGATTTTATCTTTGTCGATTTGTCCGTTGGTCATGCCATAACGGACGGTTTCTTTGTCGAAAAAGAAGCCGACATCGGCATTTGATTTTGTCCATTGCCAATCGGCCGCCAGACAGGTGCCGGAAAGTGTAAGCATTAGAATAGTCAGCAGGGAAATCAGTTTTGTTTTCATCATTTTTCCTCCAATCGAATATTCATAGCTGTATTATATTTCCCTTGCCTTTGACATGTCAACTCGGTAAACTGACCACAATTTGCTGTCCTGTCAGCCACCTCGGTTACAGCAACAGTCCCTTTATCTGACAGGCCTTCTCCTTTTAAGTTTTCCATAGGGCCGGTGATGCTTGAGATTACAGAAAGCACTTCCAGAGAAGTGTTGCTAAGAACTCTGGGCTGTGTCAAGGAAGTGTTCCTGCATGCTAATCCGTGAGATTTAAGCTAGACCCGCATCAACCATCCCTGTTCTTGTTTTGCGGCCGACGAAAAGACCGTATAAAGGGGTTGCATTGGGATAAAACAAAACCGCATCGATGCTCTTACGCTTGAGAAAGAAAATATCAACTATGAAATTGGCTGTCCAACTGGGTCATCCGCTCGGCAGAGGACTGGCTCATGCCACTAGCAGACCGGATGCATGAACTGCTGCTCAGGCATCCGGTCATCCATGCCGATGAAACACCGGTGCAAGTCCTGAATGAGAAGGGCCGCAAGAATAAGACAAAGTCTTACATGTGGGCATACACCAATGGTGAATACGAGCCGGCTAGAGAAAGACAAGCTGGAGGCTTTTTTCGCATGGCTGGAAGAAATCAAACCAAAGACTTTGCCGAAGTCAGCCCTGGGCAAGGCGGTGAACTATGCCCTCAATTACAAGGAAGGATTGAGCGTATACCTGCAGATTGGCCGGAAAAACTGGCTATTCTCCGCATCTCAAAAGGGGGCTGCGGAGGTTAGCTGTGCCGTCGGAAGAAAAGGAACCTGAGAAGTTTCCAGGTAAAGCCGAGTATTGTGAATATACCGACAAGAAGAATAAAACATAGAATCAAGAACATTACCATAAAGAGCTCCTATTTGGCATAATCATAGCCTTCGATTACGACGTCTAGTTTTCCCGTTCGTGGATGGAAAATCAGTCCATGGACTGGCACGTCGGTGGGAATCAGTGGATTTAGCCGGATGGCTTCGACGGTATCGATGACGTTTTGTTCGGGATGCTGGAATTCGTCGGCCCACTCTTTGAGCTCTTTGGCAATCATGTGGATGGCTTCTTTGGGAACGCCGCGTGACAGCATGGCCTTGGTGAGGCTTTGGGAGGTGGTCTTGGACATGCCGCATTCGTGGTGGCCGATGACGAGGATTTCTTTGACGCCTAGTTCATAGATGCATACCATAAGGCTGCGGATGGTGCCGTCAAAAACGCCGGTCACGGAGTTGCCGGCGTTCTTGATTACTTTAGCATCGCCGCGGGCTAGTCCTAAGGCGGGCTCAAGAAAATTGACCAGACGGGTATCCATGCAGGTAATGATTGCTACCTGTTTTTGGGGCAGCTTGCTTTGCTGATAATCCTCCTGGGTATAGTCCATTGGCGGTTGGGCACAGAATGATGCGTTAACTGCTAGGATGTCTTGAAGTACTGACATAGTGTTATCCTCCTTATGTTTGACCGTTTATTCCGTATGTATTTCTGTTGCAAGCGGCAATATTCCTGCTTGGATCGTGAATTTGACAAGTCAACCTGGTTATAGCCAGAGGATAGGTTTATAATATAGATAATGGAACAAGAGGGAGGGAATGTTCATGGGGACGCTGCTACTGATTGCTGTGGGGATATTCATTGGCTGGCTGTTGTTCCGGCCGAAACAGGACACGGGAAAACGCGAGGGGCGGCCGGATCTGTCTGCTAAAGACGATCACAGGCAGACGGACGTAACTATGAGACATGTATCTGCAGCTCAATCGCAAACTGTATTGCGCAATGGGAAAGACCATACTTTACGCAATGTTGCTGGTGGCGTGGTGGCAGGTGCGGTACTCGGTCATATGCTCAGTGGGGATAAAAAGCATGTGCATCAGGAGACTACCAATAATTACAACACATATCAAGACTTTCATGCGTATGGGGAATATGATGACGAGGATGATTTCCGCTTTGCAGAAGATGAAGGGGAAAGCGATGACGCAGACGATACGGAGTATGCTGCAGCTTACGACCTTGATTATGATGATTCGGATGACAGCGGCGATGACGATTCGGGTTGGAATGATTCCTATGACGATGATGATTACTGAGTGCCAGCTGAGAAGGATAATGTTATGTACGCAATAATAAACAAGGGAAATGGTGAATACTATACATCGACTGTATATGCACGGTATCAAGAGCTGGATGACGAAGGCGAAGCAACCTGATGCTTGTTTCTGGCGGTTTTCATGATGCGTATGTAGAACGCCTGGAAGAGAAAGCGGATTTATCTATCTGGTAGATGCCGAGAATGTGACGGCAGAAGACATCAATTCCAAGTATTGCTGGTTCAAGGCAAGGAAAGTGACTTATCATGTTATCCCCGATTGAGTGTTGCTGTTCTGCTTTTATTTTATCTTGTGACCATGGGCATAAGTTCTAGCTTATGTTTGTTGCTATTGTGGAGGTGGTCGATTTTAGCTTTGGTTTCTTTGTCTTCGCAGCTGCCGGTTTTGATGTATTTATCCAGGACGGCGTAGGTAAAGCCGAGGTTGTCTTCGTCGGTTTTGCCGCAGAGTCCGTCGGACGGGGCTTTGCGGAGCAGGTGGGACGGCAGGTTAAGTGTCTGGCCGATGGATAGGACTTCGTCCACGGTATAGGCGGCTAAGGGGGCAACGTCGCCGGCGCTGTCGCCGTATTTGGTGCTGTAGCCGACATAGTCTTCGGAGCGGTTGCAGGTGTTGATGACGCGTCCGCCGTCGGGGACGCCTTGTGCGACGGCGTAGAGGGTGGCCATGCGGAGGCGCGGAGCCAGGTTCTGCAGCAGTGCGTCAGTGACGGAGAAATAGAAGTTGTTGTTGTTTACAACTTCGGTGTACTGCAAAGCCTTCAGCATTTCCTTGAATGGTGTCCCGATATTGACAATCCGGTACTGGATGCCCAGATGCTCGACAAGACAACGGGCATCGTCGATATCTGCCTGGACGCCGTTGGGCATCAGGACGCCTACGACGCGGTCTTTTCCGAGCGCTTCCACGCACAGGGCCGCCGCCACGGAGGAATCCTTGCCGCCTGAAATGCCGACTACGGCTTTAGCCTTAGGGCCGTTGCTGGCAAACCAGTTCTGGAGAAACACGATAATCTTCTGTTTGTCGTCTTCGGCATTGAATGTTGGATAAGATATAAGCTGTTTCATGATGAGTACCTCGTATCAGTCGTTGTGTTTAAGCCGCCAGTCAATCGTCCGCTGCAGATAGTCGACGTATTCCTGGTTCTTGCACATGCCTTTGCCTGGGGTGTCGGAAATCTTAGCCACGTCCTGGCCGTTGCATTTTGTCACTTTCATGACGATGTTCAATGGCTCGGCGTAGGTGTCGTTGGAAATATAGGTGCCGATGCCAAAGGCAATCTTGGCCTTGCCCTGGAAATAGCGGGCAATCTTATCGGCTTTGGCAAAGTCCAGCGAATCGGAGAACAGCAAGGTCTTGGTGGCGGGATCGATGCCGAGCCGCGTGTAGTGGTCAATGAGCTTGTCGCCCCAGGTAAAGGGGTCGCCGGAGTCGTGGCGGACGCCGCTGAACAAGGTGGCCAAGGTCTTATCGAAGTCGCGCAGGAAACAGTCCGTCGTGATGGTGTCCGTTAGCGCAATGCCGTTGTCGACACCGTATTCCTTTACCCAGGCCGTAAGGGCGACTTTGTTGGAGTAGGCGGGGTTATAGAGGTGGTTGCCCTGGCCCATGCACATGATCCATTCATGAGCCATCGTGCCGACAGGTTTGACACCGAACTTTTTCGCCAGATATACGTTGGAGGTGCCGACAAAGTAGGAGCGCAGCACATCATTGCAATCCAGGTTGGCGAATTGTTCAATCGCATACTCCTGTGCCTCCGCACAGAGCCGGCGGCGCAGGCCAAACTCGGAGAAGACGGGCAGCCAGTAGTTTCCGGCCCGCAGCATATCGGCTTTCTTGCGGGTGCGCTCCTTGGCATCGGCGACGAGGGCCTCGTAGTC
Organism: Selenomonas sp. GACV-9; assembly: GCA_900116485.1. Classification (GTDB taxonomy): domain Bacteria; phylum Bacillota; class Negativicutes; order Selenomonadales; family Selenomonadaceae; genus Selenomonas_A; species Selenomonas_A ruminantium_G. The sequence continues at coordinate 343,928 of FPAX01000001.1, read as the reverse complement.
GGGGCGGAAACGGTAGTAGACTTCATTCACGATGGCAAGCGTGGGAATCTCGTACATGGAGGTATCGAGAAGCGTGCCAGTGGTTTCAATCGTGAGTCCCTTGTCGCCAGCTGCTTTGATGTCAAAGGCGGCAAAGTCGGGGTGCCAGAGACGCAAGTGATTGATGTAGGATTTCTGCAGCCATTTGATGTTGGCAAGGTAGGCAAGCTCGTCTTCGGTAAAGCGCAGCTTACAGTAGGCTTGTATTTGCGCTTTGATTTCCTCGACCATTTCTGGCGTGAACGTCACGTCTTCATTGCGGCATTTGAAGGTCCAGGTGGTTTCGTATTCGCTGGCTTGATGGAAGATGGCTTGCCCCATGCTGAACTTGTAGAGGTCTGTTTCCAGTAGGGAATGGATAATCTGGTTGAACTTCATGGCTATTTCCTCCTCAATCATATAGGGATTATTTTCGGTTTATTTCCGCCAAGGCTCCTGTCCCTGGTGAAGGACGTTCACCTGGATGGTTTTCATGGCTGCAAGGGCTGTATCGTGGGACTCTGGCGTGACACCTGCGCAGCAGGCTGCATCGACAACGATGGGGACGTCCGGCAGTGCCGCTTTGGCGATGACGGCGTTGGAGAGCACGCAGATATCGGTGCAGAGACCGATGAACTCGATGGACTCGACGGTGGAAGAATATTTCTGCTGCAGCAGGTTGCCAAGGGCAAGCGAGCCAAACGTCGGTTTATCGATGATGGTATCGCCCTCGGCTATGGGCAAGCGCTTGTCAATCTGCCAGCCAGCTGAGTCCTTGAGGCAGTGGGGAACAGGCAGGTGCTTGCCCTCCTCGGTGTCCAGGTAGTCTTCGTGATGCGTATCACGCGTGAAGATGAGAATGTCGCCATTCTGTCTGGCCGTTTCAATCTTTTGACATATAGGGGAAACAATGGTGGCAGCTTCCTTGGAGCCAAGGGCGCCATCGATGAAATCAACCTGCATATCTACGACAATCAGAATCTTTTTCGTGCTCATTTTCTTTCCGTCCTTTCAAATATCACGATTGCTGGGTAAATACTTGTACAGCGTCGTCTTGCGTTTGCCTTCCTGGGCGTATTGGCCAAGTTCCTTGACGCGGTGTTTGCCAAGGTAGTCGCGCATGAACATGCGGCGGAAGTTCGGCTTGTCGAGCTTCTGGAACAGGATGGCCTCATGGATGCGCAACAGCTCTAAGATATCGAAGCGGTCTTTGTCCTGCAGCAGAGAGAAGGCATCGTCGGTATAGTTCAGCCGCCCGCGCAGGCGCTTTAGCGCCGTCACGATCAGGTCTTCATGATCGAAGGCGATGTTCTTCATCGTGAGCGAGCATTTATCGCCGACGAAATAGATGGAAAGGTCGCCGTTTTCGTCATAGCCCTTGCGTATCTTGAATAGTTTTGCTTCTTTGGCGTCATCGCCGGCCTTGGGCTGGAGCAGCCCCTTGGGAACCAGCGCGGTGTAGACCACGCTGACCACATGGGTACGCGGGTCGCGGTCGGGGGTGCCGACCGTGATGAGCTGCCGCAGGTCGATGCCATCGTCGGCCTTTATGCCGGTTTCCTCGTAGAGTTCGCGGGCTGCGGCTTCGTCAATCGATTCCCTGCCGGTTTCCAGAAAACCTCCGGGGATGGCCCAATAATCCTTGTAGGGATGATTGCCGCGTTTGATCAAAAGGATATTGAGCTCGTTGTCGTCATCCATCGTGAAGATGATGACATCGGCTGTGACGGAAGGCCGCTCGTATTTTGACACGTCATATTGGTCGAGGAAGGCTTTCTCCGCTGCTGTTTGTTCCTGATCCATGAAAACACCTCATTTCCTGACAGACTGGGTTCGTACCTTTTGTTGTAGTCTGCGTGACTTTTTAATTTATTGTCTGTTTGACTATGTATAGTATAGTCTTATTGACTATATAGGTCAATGCTTTTTCGATTATGTTTCGATTAAATCTTTCAAGATGGTGAGGTAGGTTTGTGTCAGCCGCGAGGGCCGCGTGCTTTTTGGCAGGATGTAGCCGATTTCCATGTAGTCATCGACAGCGAGCGGGCGGGCGATGATGTTCGAGCCGTTGAGTTCTTCGCTGATGACACCGCTGCAGATGGTATAGCCGTTGAGGCCAATCACCATGTTGAAGAGGGTGGCGCGGTCGCAGACGACGATTTCCTTGTCGACGGTTTCGGTGCTTAGAATCTCTTCGGAGAAATAAAACGAGTTGTGGCTGCCCTGCTCATAGGAAAGGCGCGGATAGGGGGCAAGGTCGGCAAGCGTGAGCTGCGCTTTGTGGGCGAGCGGACTGTTCTTGCTGATAAAGACATGGGGCTTGGCGGTAAAGAGCGGGGTGAAGGCCAGATTGTTTTCCTTTAGCGTCTTGAGGAGGATGGAACGGTTGAAGGTATTGAGGTAGAGAAGGCCTGTCTCACTGCGGCGATGGGCGACGTCATCGATGATGTCGTAGGTCTGCGTCTCGCGCATGTGGAATTCGTATTTGCTGCCATCATAGCGGCGTATGAGCTCGACGAAGGCTTCGACCGCAAACGAATAATGCTGCGACGAGACGCAGAAATGCTGCTTGAGCGGCGACTTTCCGAGATAGCGTTCGTGCATGAGGTCGGCTTGCTCAAGGACCTGACGGGCGTAGCCTAGGAGCTCATCGCCGGCCGGCGTGACCTCGATGCCCTTGTTGGAGCGGGAGAAGATCGTAATGCCATACTCCTGCTCAAGAGATTGGATTGCAGCAGTCAGGCTGGGCTGGGCAATGAAGAGCTTCTTGGCCGCCTCGGTGATGTTGCCGGTCTCGGCAATGGTCACGGCATAGAGAAGTTGTTTCAGTGTCATAGGGTACCTCCTGGATCTTTGGTTGGCTTATTATACCACTTGCCATAGATTTTTTCTATGGCAAGTGGTATGTTTTATGTATTTTACAGAAAAACGCGGAGCCAGTATCATAGACGCAGATACAAAGTTCAAGAAATTACGCGAAAGGATGCGATAGTATGCAGACGATTTATACTCCGTGCCGTTATGATTTTGTAGGAAGTTTCCTGCGCCCCGCGAAGCTCAAGGAAGCGCGCCAGCTTTTCAAGCAGGGAAAGCTCAGCCAGGAGGAGCTTGATGCGGTGACCGACGAGGCCGTGCGCGACGTCGTCGCCAAGCAGAAAGCCGCCGGGTTCCATGTGATCAGCGACGGCGAGTTCCGCCGCGCCTACTGGCATCTGGATTTCATGTGGGGCTTTGAGGGGGTCGCCCATAAGGCAGGTGGCGGCGTCCAGTTTAATGGTGAGGTCGCTGAGCTTGATGAGACGTGGCTGGTCGGTAAGATCAAGGCCAAGGCTCATCCTTTTGTCGGCTACTTCCGGTTCCTCAAGCAGTTCGAGGATGAACAGACGGTGGCCAAGTATACGATTCCGGCGCCGGCACAGATGTACCAGCAGTTCATCATTCCGCAGAATATCGAGACGACGCGCAAGGTCTATGGGACTGATGAGGAGCTCATCGCCGATATCGCTGCCGCCTATCGCGAGGTCATCGGGCAGTTCTATGCGGCTGGCTGCCGCAATCTCCAGTTTGATGACTGCACTTGGGGCGCAGTGGTCGGTGACGCGGCTAAGCAGCGCTATGAGGCTCTTGGCCTTGATTTTGAGGTGGTCAAAGGCAAGCTGCTGACGGTAAACAATCTGGCCCTTGAGGGAAAACCTGCGGACATGGTTATCAACTCGCATATCTGCCGCGGCAACTACCACTCGACCTACTTTACCAGCGGCGCTTATGATCCTGTGGCTGACTACGTCTTTGCCCAGGAACACGTGGATGCGCTGTACTTAGAGTACGATGACGAGCGCTCGGGTGGGTTTGAGCCGCTGGCCAAGGTATCGCGGGACAAGAAGGTAGTGCTCGGTCTCATCACGACGAAGACGCCGCAGCTCGAGGACAAGGAGGCTGTCATTGCCCGCATCCATGAGGCGGCTAAATACGTGCCGCTGGAGCGCCTGTACCTTAGCCCGCAGTGCGGCTTTGCCTCCTGCGAGATCGGCAACAAGCTGACCGAGGAAGAGCAGTGGGCGAAGCTGGCGCTGGTAAAAGAAATCGCCGAGCAGGTCTGGGGACACTGACGGCGATAGAAGGTTATTTCTGTTTGATGTTGTTGCCCATGTAGCGGTAGTAGGTCTCGCGCATCTCCCGGCGGCTCTGGGCGGCTGGCCAAAGCTGGCCAAGGGCACCCTGCCGCATAGCGGCAGCGAGGTGGTCATAGCAGTCAGGGATTGACTGGTCAAGATTGGCGATGAGCTCCTTGACAGTCTGGCGCGTGGTCTTGCCATCGTGGGGGCAGGGATTCTTGACGGGATCAAAGCCGTGGAACGCCTGGGCGTCGATGATTTCCTGCTCGCGGAAGTAGATGAGTGGGCGGATGACGGTGACGTCGGTGCGGTCAAGATAGGTGACTGGCGTGAAGGTGTGGAGCTGGCCCGAGTAGAGCAGGCCCATGAAGAAGGTCTCGACGGCATCATCGTTATGATGGGCATAGGCAATCTTCTTGATGCCGTGCTCGCTAGCGTAGCGGTTCATGGCACCGCGGCGGAAAAACGCACAGGTAAAGCAGGGACTCTTGTAGTTGGTTTCGGCAATGGCGCCTTCGATATCGACATCGATGACATCATAGGGGATGCCGAGCTCTTGCAAGAAGGCGCGGGCGCGGTTGATGTCGAAGAAAGCGGGCTGGCCGTCTTTGTCCTTGAACAGCGGATTGATGGTCAGTGCCGAAAGCGCGAATTTCTTATGCAGGCGCTGCTGCAGGATTTTCATGGCATAGGCGAGGAAGATGCTGTCCTTGCCGCCGGAGATGCCCAGGAGGATGTGGTCGCCATCCTGGATCATATCGAACTCGACGACGGCGCGCAGCAGCTTGCTGAAATAGGCCTGGGGGAGTTTTGCGTTCATGGGGATACCTCGTTTTCTTTTTGAAATGCAATAGGTCTATTATAACGGAAAAAGGGGATAAATACAAAAAAGCCGCTGGCATGTTGCTGCCAGCGGCTTTGTGTAGTTTTCCTGCATTTGCCCATCATCGAATCCTTGATGCTTGTGTTAAGCGGTGATATTGATAAAAGAGCCAGCTAAAACGCTGTCCATATTGTTCTGATAGTGGCGGATTTCGCGCTGCTCTCCTGGCGAGTAGTTCGTAGTGAGCGTCAAGTTCTTGCCGGTGCGCGAATAGGTATGCGAAGTTACCACATTATCGCCATGAAGTGTCAAAACAACCATAGCTCCATCAGACATACGCTTGGTAATCGTGGCACTATCCACAGTTTCACGTTCCGCAGGTACGTCGTGTTTGGTTGGAGCCTCCTGTGATGAATCCGTTATTGCTGCTGCTGCCCGGATAGCTGAGATTCCCGACGCAGCCAGGCTCCAGATACTGGATGACCCGTTGATTGCACCGATGCCGCTCATATTGATCCCTCCTTTGCACGGTGCAGATGCAGGAAAGGCTACTACATATAATTATACCATTAATTGAAAGTTCAGACAATATAATGAGCATAAGATTTGTAAAAATATTTGGGCGCTGAGAGGGAATCTTGGTATAATTGATAGTAAGAGCTATGCTTGTGTGTATATATGAGGGAGGCAGTGAGCATGAGACAGGTAACGCTAGGGACAACGGGCATCACAGTGCCGCAGAATGGCTTTGGTGCTTTGCCGATTCAGCGTGTGACGAAGGCGGAGGCCGTAGAGCTTTTGCGGGCAGCATACGAGGGCGGCATGCGCTATTTTGATACGGCGCGCGCTTATAGTGACAGTGAGGAAAAACTTGGTGAGGCATTTCATGGCATGTGGGACAAGGTATATCTGGCAACGAAGACCCATGCCAAGACCCCGGAGGGCTTCTGGCAGGATCTTGAGACGTCGCTGCGGCTGCTGCAGACGGACTGCATCGATGTCTACCAGTTCCACTGCGCTGACCAGTGCTGGCGCCCCGGCGATGGCTCGGGCATGTACGAGGCGATGCTGGCGGCCAAGCAGCAGGGCAAGATCCGTCATATCGGCGTGACCGCGCATAAGATCAAAGTGGCATTTGAATGCGTGGAGTCGGGCCTGTACGAGACGATGCAGTTCCCGTTCAGCTATCTGGCCTCCGAGCAGGAAATAAAGCTCGTCAAGCTCTGCAAGGAAAAGAACGTCGGCTTCATCGCGATGAAGGGTCTTGCCGGCGGCCTTATCAACCGTTCCGAGGCGGCCATGGCCTATATCGCGCAGTATGACAATGTCCTGCCCATCTGGGGCATCCAGCGGGAGCAGGAGCTCGGCGAGTGGCTTTCCTATATGCAAGAAACGCCGGCCATGGATGCGGAGCTTGCTGCCTATATCGAAAATGAGCAGAAAGAGCTCAGCGGGGAGTTCTGCCGTGGCTGCGGCTACTGCATGCCGTGTCCGGCGGGCATCATGATCAACCAGTGTGCCCGCATGTCGCTGATGCTGCGCCGCGCGCCGTCGAAGGCCTGGCTGACCCCCGCGATGCAGGCGGAGATGAAGAAGATCGAAGGCTGTTTGAACTGCCGTAAGTGTACGACGAAATGTCCCTATGAGCTCAATACGCCGGAGCTTTTGCGCAAGAACTATGAGGATTACAAAAAGGTTTTGGCAGGCGAGGTAACGGTTTGAGCTTGGTGACGATTTATCCGGACTTTTATAAGGACTTTCAGTGCAAGGCGGACAAGTGCCAGCATACTTGCTGTGCCGGCTGGGAGATCGATATTGATGAAAAGACTGCGGGAAAGTACCAAACACTTCCAGGGGCTCTTGGCGATACCATCCGCGAAAATATCATCGCGGTCGCTGATACCTGGCAGTTCCGGCTGCGCGGGGAAAATCGCTGTCCGTTCTTGCGCGGTGATGGCCTTTGCGAGCTTATCCGCAGGGCAGATGAGTCCATCCTTTGCGATATCTGCGCCAATCATCCGCGGTTCTTCGTGACCGTCAGCGATTATGAGTTGGCAGGTGTGGGGCTTAGCTGCGAGAAAAGTTGTGAGCTGCTACTTGCGGATACAGCGCCACTGGCCCTTTTGACCGAAAAGGGGGAGCAGCTGACGCTCAAAGGACTGCTGCAGCAGTTGGTGCTGCCAGTAAGTGATGAGGACCTATGCTACCAGACAGGCCTTACCACTGAGGATGCGGCCTTTGTGCTTGACTGCATGCAAAAGACAGAGCCGATTGATGCGGCCTGGACGTCACAGCTTGCGCAGCTGTGGGATGTGCAGATTGCCGCGGATGGCGAAGTGCCGCAGGTTTTTGACCGCATCTATCAGTACATCCTTTATCGTGCCCTTGAGCATGTGCCTGCCCATGGCTTGGGTGCGGTGCTTTCCTATGCACAGCTCAATACGGACTATATCTATCTGAGCGAGCAATTGACCGGTCAACTTGACGAGTCAATCCGCCGCTGGTCGGAGCAGATTGAGTACAGCACCGAAAATGTCAAACTACTACTGGAATCATTGGCCTGATGGGAGATTTGCATTCGTATGGATAGCCGTAAGATATTAGCCGTCATCATGTTGGCATCGTTTTTGACGCCCTTTTCCGGCAGTGCGCTGATCTTGTCGCTGCCAGCGATTGGGCAGGAATATCAAGTGGGCGCCGATACGCTGAGCTGGGTGATTGAGTCGTATCTTATTACGTCGTTCTTGTTCCTGCTCCCCATGGGTCGGGCTGCTGACCGCTGGGGCAAGGTGCGCGTCTTTGAGATGGGGAATCTTCTGTTCATGTTGTTTTCCCTGCTGCCTGCCGTGTTTGATTCCTTTGCGCTGCTGCTTAGCGCTCGGGCCTTGCAGGGCATCGGCTCGTCGATGATCTTTGCGACGAGCACATCGATCCTTGCTGATGCCTATCCGGGGAAGAATCGCGGCAAGGCCATGGGCTGGATGGTTTCAGTGGTCTACGCGGGGCTGTCTTTCGGCCCCGTTATTGGTGGGTTTATGAACGATGGTCTTGGCTGGCGCAGCCTGTTCTGGTTTATGGCGCTTTATGCAGGACTCGTCCTGGTGGTGGCCCTGAAAGTGCTCAAGCATATGGCCGGCGCAGCTGCACCGGCTCGGGAAATGCCAAAACTATCAGTCAGCCTGTTTACCGAAAACCGCGAATTTACGCTTTCGTGTCTTACGGCCATGCTCAACTACAGTGCGACCTTTGCCATAAGCTTCCTGCTGTCGCTCTACTTGCAGAGTATCCTCTCGATCAGCGCCAAGACGACAGGTTTTATCCTGCTGGCCCAGCCGGTGCTGATGATGTTGCTCTCGCCACTGGCAGGCTCGTTGTCGGACCGCAAGCCCGCAGCTGTGCTCTGCTCCCTCGGCATGGCCATCATCACGGTGGGGCTCATTGCTCTGACGCTGATCACCCATGCGCAGGTGCTCTGGCCGGTCATCCCGAGCATCCTCGTGATCGGCATCGGCTTTGCCTTCTTCGCGGCGCCGAACAACAACGCCATCATGAGCTCCCTGCCGCGCAAGTATTACAACATGGCCTCATCGCTTTTGAGCACCATGCGCCTGGGCGGGCAGGTGCTGAGCATGGCCCTCGTCACCGTGATCATGGCCATCGCCTGGCCGGAGCTGGCGCCAAGGGATGCGCTCACCCGCAACATCACCGCTGCCTTCCTGCTCTTTTCCGTGCTGTGCTTCCTGGGGGTCATCCCGTCTCTGCTGCGCGGCAAGGCCGCAGGCAGCGGGGAAGGCAAATGACCGGGCCGCGTTGACTTGTCATTTTTGACTTGTCAGCTTGCTGGGACTTTGCGATCATGAAACGGAATAATAGGGCAGAGGAGATGCAAAACGGCGATCCGTGTTTCAGGCACGGATCGCCGTTCTTTCTTTTGGGGGGATGCAGTGCTGCGTGGAAGCCTCAGCGTATCCAGTGGATACGGCCTTCCTCGAAGCGGTCTGGCTGGGTTCTCTTCTCGGCGGGGTAGCCGAAGGGGATGATGGTAAAGGCGGCAAGCTCGGCGGGAGAACCGATGATTTTTTCCACGGCCTCCATGCGCTCGGGGACGGGCGCCACACCCAGCATGACGCCGCCGAGCCCCTGGGCCTCGATTTCGAGCAGGATATTTTCGGCTGCGATCGCACAGTCGATCTGCGCCATGGGCGGGAAGATGATGCCTTCTTTTTTGTAGCAGATCACGATGGCAGCCGGTGCTTTTGCCGCAGGGGTTGCATAAGGGCTGATGGTGCTCAGCTGCAGCAGGGTATCGGGGTTCGTGATGACATAGAATTCCCACGGCTGCTGGTTGGCGGCGCTGGGGGCAGCAAAGGCTGCCTGCAGGATGCGCGTGATCTTTTCTGGCTCTACGGGCTGGCTATCAAAGCGGCGGATACTGGTTCGGGTAAAAATCGGATTCATGATGTGTAAGACCTCCATATTGTGCGAGATTAAGCCTGGCTGTTCAGGCAAGCTACCAGACGTGTTTCTAATTTCTTCATCGATGTGGTGGGCTCAAACCGATTGACCACGTTTCCTTGACGGTCGACAAGGAATTTGGTGAAGTTCCATTTGATGTCTGGCTTTTCGTTATAATGCCAATCCATCTTGCGCAGCAGGACACTCATTGCCATCGCTTTGGGACCGGTGCCGAACCCCTTGAAACGTTGTTTGGCCTTCAGATAGGTGTATAGGGGGAGTTCGTGCTCGCCGTTCACATCTGCTTTCTTCATGCGCAGGAACGATGTGTTGTAGTTGAGCGTGCAGAAAGTCTCGATGTCAGCATCATCTTCCGGTGCTTGCTCGAGGAATTGATTGCAGGGGATATCGATGATCTCGAGCCCTTGTGCGTTGTATTGACGATAAAGCCGTTCAAGCTCCTTATACTGTGGCGTGAAACCGCAGTGCGTAGCTGTGTTGACAAGAAGAAGTACCTTGCCCCGAAATTCACTCAGGGAGATTTGACGGCCGTGATTATCTTCCAGTTCAAAATCGTAAAAAGTCATAAGTTCTACCTCCTCTGCTATCCATTATAACGCCAAACTATATTTTGTCAAACTTGATTTATATAAATATGATTTGACCGATACGCGGAAACTTGGTAAAATGGATGTACTGAAAACGAAATGACGGAGAGATGGAAATGAAAAAAAATGAAATGGATCCGCTGCTGCTGGAGAATCAGCTGTGTTTTCCGCTGTATGCCAGCGCGAGGAAAATCGTGGCGGCTTATACGCCATATCTGAAACCAATCGGCTTGACCTATGCACAGTATGTGACGATGATGGTGCTTTGGGAAGAAGAAGAGATCACCATGCACGACTTGGGACAGCGCCTGTTCCTCGACTCGGGAACATTGACGCCGCTGCTCAAGCGTCTGGAAAAAGATGGCTACCTTGAGCGCCAGCGCCGCAAAGAGGATGAACGCCTTGTCTGGATCATCCTGACGGAAAAGGGCAAGGCCCTGCGGCAGCAGGCTGAGTCTGTCCCAGGGGCCATGGCCTGTATGGTCAACAGGGAGGGCCAGTTGTTCAGTCCCGCTGAGGCTTTGAAATTGAAAGAGCAGCTCTATCGCATCATAGAAGTACTGGAAAAATGATGACCGCCCAAAATCGCATAGCGTAGCGGGAAACTGACCAATAAAATTGGAGGTCCCAGACAAAGTTGTCAAACTCTGTCTGGGACCCGTTTGTTTTTATGGAGGTGAGCAGGATGATTCCTGAATATGAGATACTTTTCCGGCTGGCACTAGCTGCCGTCCTCGGCGGATTCGTCGGTTATGAAAGACAATCCCGCCGCAAGTCTGCTGGCTTGCGCACGAATTTGATCGTGGCCATGGGGGCCTGCCTGATGATGATCTTGTCGCTGGCCATGTATTGGAGCATGGAGGACAAGAGCAATGGCGATCCTGCGCGAATCGCGGCACAGGTTGTCAGCGGCATGGGCTTTTTAGGTGCAGGCGCCATCATGAAGGAAGGTCTGACCGTTACGGGCCTTACGACGGCTGCCTGCTTGTGGATCGTGGCTGGCATCGGCCTGGCCGTCGGCGCAGGTCTCTATATCGAGGCGCTGTTCACAACGGTATTTGTCTTTGTGGCCTTGAATTTCCTGACACATATCGATGACTTCTTTGATCATAAGAAAAAGATGTCACTGGAAATCTGTCTGGTCAATCAGCCCAGTGAACTCAAACGCATCCATCGGCAAATGGAACAACACAATCTGAAAATCGGCCGTTTCAGCGTCCAGGAAAGCGGCGATGGCAGCGATTCGTCGAGCTATTATCTGGTGCTCAAGATGGATCTGCTGTTTGACAGTGAAAACGCTGTGGCAAGCATCATCGACTATCTGAATGCCTTGGATACTGTGCTATGGGTGGAGAAACGGAGCTAGTCTTGATTTAGATGTGAAAAAAGTTCATGCAGCGCATCGTCAGCGCTTTGGCGTCGCCGTCTTTATGGGTGACGAGGTATTTGAGCGTGCAGGCGTAGAAGAATGCGGTGATGGGGACGAAGCGATGGCCTTTGTGGAAGTTGCCCCAGGTCAGGAGTTTCTGGTAGATGCTGCGGATGTCCGCTTCGGTTACCTGGTGTTTCTTCATGATGCGGCGCAGCTTGTAGTCCTGCTGGCAGTAATCGTAGATTTCGGTGATGAGCTTTGGATTTTCCAGGTCGTCGCGGTAGGCCTGGATCAGGCGGTAGGATTCAGCGGAGCGCCGCAGCGAGTGGCGCATTTCGGCTGCGAATAGCAGGCTGATGATGATAAGCAGGATAAGAATAACTGTGGACATAGATAGCACCTCGGTTTGTTGATAGTTTATAAAAAGAATAGGCGGAAAGCTCAAGGAGTGCTGCTTAGCTCTTGACAGATCTGCTGATATTCAGCGGTATAGATGCTGTCTTTTTCCCAGATGAAGGTGAAGTCATGTTCCATGGAAAAGTTCTTGAGCGGGATTTCACGCAGGCGGCCACTGGCTAATTCTGCCTGCACGGCGCGGCGGTAGAGAAAGGAAATGCCGCAGTCATGGGTCAATAGGCCAATGATGGTGTGCATGTTTTCGACTTCCATGTTGTGGATGAAGTCTGTGGTCTTGAGGCCATGCAGGGCCAGATTGCGCTCGAGGATTTCCCGTGTGCCGGAGCCCTTCTCCCGCAGCAGCAGGCGCTCCCCGAGCAGATCATGGAAGGTGGCAGGCTGGCCGGTCTTGAACTGGTGATTGCTTGCACAGACGCCGATATAGGGCTCGGTGCTGTAAGGGCGGCAGAAGTAGTCCCGGGGCGGAAAGTAACCTTCGACCAGGGCCATCTGGATGCGGCCGGCCGTCAGCTGGGCCAGAAGCTCCTGGGTGTTGCCGAAGCGCAGCCGGATGTTGATGCCAGGATGCGCCAGCTGATAGGCGGCCAGCGGCGATATGATGGCATATTCGCCAACGGTCATCGTGACGCCGAGCGACAGCGTGCGGATGCCGGACTGGCTGCTGAGGAGCTCAGCGGAGAGCGCGACCTCGTCGTTCTCCATGGTCTTGCAGCGCTCGAAGAGAATCCTGCCGGCGGCCGTGAGCTCGAGTTTTTTGTTCGCATAGCGGAAGGCCTTGATCTGATAATAGTCTTCCAAAAAGCGGATGTGCTGGGAGACGGCCGGCTGGGTGATGTTTAAGAGCTTGGCGGCCTGCGTGTAGTTCATGGTCTGGCAGACGCAAAGAAATGTCTTGATGCGGAAATCGAGCAATGGCCTCCTCCTTTCTGTGGGGATGTGCAGGTATCGATAAGATTATGTTATAGGTACATCATAACATATAATTTTACATTTTTGAGAAATCTTTTTATAATACAGGACATCAGCTGAAATCAAAGGCCTGTTTTGAGGTGTATCATGACATTCTTGCAAAATAATTCACTCGGTATCATAATCTGTTTTCTCATTGCACTGCCAGCCTGGCTGCTGGGACAGCATTTCCCCGTGGTGGGCGGTGCTGTCCTTGCCATTCTGGCCGGCATGCTTATTGCTGCGGTCTGGAAGGACCATGGCCGCGCCCAAGGGGGCATCAGCTGGACGTCCAAGGTGGTGCTGCAGTCGGCTGTCGTGCTGCTGGGCTTTGGGATGAACCTTGGTGTCATCATCCAGACGGGGATGTTTTCGCTGCCGATTATCGTAAGCACCATCACGGCTTCGTTGGTGGTGGCCTGGGTGCTCATGCGCCTGCTGCGGATTTCGCGCAATACGGCTGCGCTGATCGGTGTCGGCTCCTCCATTTGCGGCGGCTCGGCAATCGCTGCGGCGGCGCCTGTCGTCAAGGCGGACAGCAATGAGGTAGCGCAGTCGGTCGCCGTCATCTTTTTGTTCAATGCGCTGGCCGCGCTGCTGTTTCCAATCCTTGGCCATCTGCTGGGCTTTGACACGACGGCTGGCGAAGCCTTTGGCATCTTTGCGGGGACGGCCATCAACGATACTTCGTCCGTAACGGCTGCGGCGGCCACTTGGGACAGCATGTGGGGCCTGGGCACCCAGACTCTCGACGAGGCCGTGACCGTCAAGCTGACGCGGGCCCTGGCCATCATCCCGGTGACCATGCTGCTGGCATTCGTCGTGGCGCGCAAAGAGGCGGCAAAGGCGCAGGGCGGCTCGCTGGCCACGTTCAGCTTCTGGCGGGTGCTTCCCAAGTTTATCCTGTATTTTTTGTTGGCGGCAGTATTTACGACAGTCTGCCTGCAGCTTGGGGTAAGCGGCGAAGTCTTTGCACCGCTCAAGGAGCTGGCGAAATTCCTCATCGTCATGGCGATGGCGGCCATCGGCCTCAATAGCGATATCATAAAACTTGCCCGCTCGGGCGGCAAGCCCATCTTGCTCGGCGCCTGCTGCTGGGCAGCCATCACGCTCGTGAGCCTTATCATGCAGCATTTCCTGGGCATCTGGTAAATCGCAAAACAAAGAAAAATTGACTGGTCAAATGACCGGTCAATTTTTTTTGTCGCCGAGAGTGGCAATGCAGGCGGATAAGACAGGATTTTTGCCAGCAGCCACGAATACTATAGGAAAACAAGGGGAAACCGGCATAGCAAAGAGAGGCTTATCATGAATTGGCTCGAGGATTGCAAAGAGGCGCTGACCGCAATGGCAGAGCTATATGTGTTCGTACAGATTATCGATTTCAAAGCGGATAAGATTTATTCCATAAAGGCGAATCGCGAGGTGGATGCCGTCCTGCAGGCGGACATGCCGCTGCAGGATAGGCTGGCGCGTTTGATGGCTAAGGCGACCGTGCGCGGGCAGCATCAGCCGGTGGAAAGTTTCATCGATTTGCAGACATTGCCGCAGCGCATGTGCGGCAACAAGCGGCTGTCACTGTCTTGCTATTGCGCGGAACACGGCTGGGGACGCGGGGATTTTATCCGCATGGGCGATGCAGATCCCCTCACGCGGGTGATTTTCGCGCTGGAGGACATCAACAGCCAAAAGGAGCATGAAGGGCTGATGCAGCAGACCGTGGATCTTTTGGCGGAAAGCTACAGTGCCATCTACTATGCCAACCTTTTGGATCAGTCGGTGCAGCCTGTCCGCATGAACGAGGTCGCGCAGTGGGTGGTGAGCCGTCAGAAGGAGAAGCTGTCGCCGCGCTCCTTGATGAAGACGTATATCGATTCTTTTATCCATCCCGACGATGCCGCCGATATGATGCGGCTTATCGATCTTGACTATCTGCAGGAACGGCTCAAAACCGAACCGTGCATCTTTCACGTATATCGCACGCATACGCAGGGGGTCGATACGTATTACCGCATGAAAATCATGAAGCTGGCCGAGCGGCAGATCCTTGTCTGCGCGTTTGAGAATATCGACCAGGAAGTCAAGGGGAAAATCAAGCTGGCGCAGGAACAGGAACGCTACAATATGCTGATCAACGGCCTGTCGCGTGAGTACAGCTCGGTATGGTATATCGATGCGGCGCTCGATACCGTGTCGCTGGTGCGCAGCAATGCCAACTCCCAGACCACGAAGGCGGTCCTCGCAAGCGTCAAGGATGTCAGCTATGAAAAGGTCATCCGCGCATATATCGATACGTTTGTCGTGCCTGAAGACCGCGAGCGGTTGTACCAGCAGACCAGCATCGCGGAGCTTTTGCGGCAGATTCCTGACGATGATGTCTACCGCATCGATTATGCGCGGCAGAACCTTGATGGGCAGCAGTGCCACTTCCAGGCCTGCTATGCGCGCGATATAAATGCCACGGGAAGCCAGTGCTTCATCGCGGGCTTCCGTGATGTGCAGTCGATGTTCATGGCCGAGCAGCGCAAGCAGAAGGAACTGGCCGAGGCGCGCCGCGTCGCTGAGGCCGCCAATGCTTCGAAGACGAACTTCCTGTTCAATATGAGCCATGATATCCGCACGCCGATGAATGCCATCATGGGCTTTCGCGACCTGCTCGAGAAATATCAGGACGATCCTGCGCGCCGCAAGCGCTATCTGGATAAGATCAAGGAGGCCAGCAAGGTACTGCTATCCATCATCAACAATGTGCTGGAGATGGCGCGCATCGAAAAGGGCAAGCTGGCCTTGGAGGAGGCGGCCTATAATGTCCATGAATTCGCGGCGAGCCTCTATGTGGTCCTTGAGGATATGATGCAGGCCCGGAAGATCACGGTCACGTATGAGCTTAAAGTCGAACATCCTTGTTTGTATGGCGATACGACGAAGTTGCGGGAGATATATCTAAATATCCTCTCCAATGCCTGCAAATATACGGAGCCGGGCGGCAGTGTTACGGTGGTCTGTGAAGAACTGCCGGCGGCAAAGCCCGGCTGGGGCCTATTCCGCTCGACGATTACCGATACGGGCATCGGTATGGCGGCGGATTTCCTGCCGCATGTATTCGACGAGTTTTCGCGTGAGAACAACACGACGAGCACCAAGATCGAGGGCACAGGCCTTGGCATGTCTATCGTAAAGCGGCTCGTGGCCTTGATGGATGGCACCATCGAAATGCAGAGCGAGAAGGGCGTGGGCACGACCTGCATCGTCAGCATCCCGCATCGCTTTGCTGCGGCCGCCGAAATATCCGGTGAGCAGATACCGGCCGCGGCGGTCAGCTCACTTAAAGGCGTGCGCATCCTGCTGGCCGAGGATAATGAAATCAATGCGGAAATCACGATGACCATTCTGCAGGAAGCGGGAATCCTCATCGAGCATGCTGTGGATGGCAGGATTTGCGTGGATATGCTGCGGGAGGCGCCGGACGCTTATTATGACTTGATACTCATGGATGTCCAGATGCCAAATCTCAATGGCTATGAGGCGGCGCGGCAAATCCGCGCGCTGCCCGATGCGGCCAAGGCCGGCATTCCCATCCTGGCCATGACGGCCAATGCCTTTGAGGAGGACAGGCAGGAGGCGCTAAAAGCCGGCATGAATGGCCATTTGGCCAAGCCCATCGAGACGAAATTCCTGCTGCAGACGCTGGCGGATCTCTTTCACGCGGAGTCTTCAATCGGCGGGGACTGAGCTGCCGTCCGATTTGACAGACGGCAAGGCTTGTGATAGCCTAAAAAAGATGGACGGTATTCCGCATAGGAAACTGTACTGCAAGCCTTGGATTTGCGCCTGGGAACGGCGCAGTGCATCACCGAAAGAGGTGATGAGTATGAAGATTGGTTTTATCGGAGCCGGCAAGGTCGGCTTTTCGTTAGGGAAGTATTTCCACGAGCAGGGATTTGCGCTCGCAGGCTATTACAGCCGGACGTTTCAGTCTGCCGCGGAGGCAGCAGTATTTACGGCATCAGACGCTTACGGGAATCGAAGCGAGCTGGTCAAAGCTAGTGATGTGCTGTTCCTGACTGTTCCCGATGGGGCCATTGCCGCAGCCTATGCGGCAGTGTGCCAGCAGCCAATCCAAGGAAAGATCATTTGTCATTGCAGCGGGGCGCTGACGGCTGCGTCAGCCTTTCCCGATATCGAGCAGCGCGGAGCCGCAGGTTTCGCCGTTCATCCGCTGGTTGCGGTCAGCAGTCGCAAGACTTCTTACCGTGAGCTGGCGGATGTTTTTTTTACGCTTGAGGGGACGGCGGCCAGATTTGCAGAGATGCAGGCATGGCTTACGCGTGCCGGCCTGCATGTGCAGCCAATCGCTGCGGCGGCCAAGGCTAAGTACCACTGTGCGGCCGCGATTGCGAGCAATCAGGTGGCAGCGCTCTTTGCGCAAAGCCAGCAGCTGCTCGAAGACTGCGGCTTTACGCCTGAGAATGCGCGGGCGGCACTTGGCCCGCTGTTTCTCGGTAATGCGCGCCATGTGGCTGAAGCTGGCCCGGTGGCGGCACTTACCGGCCCCGTGGAGCGCGCTGACCTGGGCACGGTGGAAAAGCATTTAAAAACGCTGCCTGCTGATGATGACAGATTGCTGTACCTGCTGCTGTCGGCGCGCTTGCTGCGCATCGCCAGACAGAAGCATCCTGCGCGTGCTTACCAGTCCATCCAGACGTTTATCGATGCGGAGACCGCAAGGCTCCGACAGAAAGGATGATTTCCATGAAGAACACCGTAGCAACTTTTGCCAAGATGAAGGCGCAGGGCGAGAAAATCTCGATGCTGACCTGTTACGATTATTCGACGGCCAAGCTCGAGGAGGCGGCGGGCATCAATGCCGTGCTGGTCGGCGATTCGCTCGGCAATGTCATGCTCGGGCTTCCCGATACGCTCTCAGTCACGATGGAGGATATGATTACCTTTGGCCGTGCCGTAGCACGCGGCTGCCATGATACGATGGTCGTCATCGACATGCCGTTCATGTCGTATCAGGTCTCGATCGAGCAGGCCGTGATGAATGCAGGCCGCCTGATGAAAGAGGGCCGCGGCAATGCCGTAAAGCTTGAGGGCGGCGCCACAGTCTGCCCGCAGATCAAGGCTATCACGTCGGCGGGCATCCCGGTCATGGCCCATCTGGGCATGACGCCGCAGTCGGTCAATGCGTTTGGCGGCAACCGCGTGCAGGGCAAGAGCGAGGAGGCTGCCCGGCAGATGATTGAAGATGCATTGGCCGTACAGGCAGCTGGTGCCTTTGCCGTGGTGCTCGAATGCGTGCCGGCAAAGCTTGCGGCATTGATTACCGCAAAACTTGATATTCCGACGATCGGCATTGGCGCTGGCGAGGGCTGCGACGGGCAGATTCTCGTCTATCAGGATATGCTGGGCCTGTTCAGCGACTACACGCCGAAGTTCGTCAAGCATTTTGCCGAGCTTGGCGAGAAGATGCAGGCCGCGTTCAAGGCCTATGATGATGAGGTCAAGGCGGGGACATTCCCCGATGCGGCCCACTCGTTCAAGATTGACGATGATGTCATGGAGCGCTTGTATTGACAGCAAGGCGCATGGCGTGAAGGTACCGCCCGCCAGGGGTTGCCCCTGGCGGGCTTTTGTTGTCCTATTGACTATTCGGCGGGGGCAGTGTTTAATATAGCAGGGGGGATTTATTTGGAAAAGAATCTTACGACCGGCAGTGTCCTGCGGAATATTTTCCTTTTTGCACTGCCGTTTTTCTTTTCATACTTCCTGCAGACGCTCTATGGCATGGCAGATCTGTTCATCATCGGCCAGTTCGAGGGAGCGGCCAGCATCACGGCCGTGGCCATCGGCAGCCAGGTCATGCATATGCTCACGGTCATGATCGTGGGGCTGGCGATGGGCACGACGGTCTGCATTGCGCAGGCTGTCGGTGCGCGCGACGGGGCGCGCCGTGCGGCAGTCATCGGCAATACGGCCGTCTTGTTCTTGTGCGTGTCGGTGCTGCTGGCGGCAGGCTGCCTGCTGCTGACCGGTCAGATCGCGGCGTGGATGAAGACGCCTGCGGCGGCCGTAGCCGATACGGAAGCATACCTGGGGGTGTGCTTCCTGGGCATACCGCTGATCACGGCCTACAATATCATCAGCGCGGTTTTTCGCGGGCTTGGGGATTCGCGCCGCCCGCTGTATTTCGTGGCCATAGCCTGCGGTGCCAATATCGTGCTCGACTATCTGTTCATGGGGCCGCTGCATCTGGGGCCTGTGGGCGCGGCCCTGGGCACGACGCTTTCCCAGGCCGTCAGCGTGGTGGTGGCCCTTATCTATATGCGCCGCACCCGGGCCGTGGAAATTGACCGGTCCGCCTGGCGGCCTGAATGGCAGGTCCTTGGCAGCATCCTGCGCATCGGCGTGCCCGTAGCCTTGCAGGATGGCTTTATCCAGATTTCGTTCCTCGTTATCACGGTTATCGCCAATATGCGCGGGCTCACCGATGCGGCGGCAGTCGGCATCGTCGAGAAGTTCATCAGCTTCGTGTTCCTCGTGCCCTCGGCGATGCTGGCGACGGTATCGGCTCTGGGCGCACAGAATATTGGGGCGGGGAAGAGCGCGCGGGCGCGGCAGACCCTCTGGTATGCCCTCGTCATCTGTGCGGTCTTTGGTGTGGCAGTATCTGCGGTCACACAGTTCACGGCCGCGGCGGTCGTCGGCTGGTTCACGCTGGATGCGGCGGTCATCACCGCTGGTGCGGCTTACCTGCAGGGCTATATCTTCGATTGCATTTTTGCCGGCCTGCATTTTGCGTTCAGCGGGTACTTCTGCGCTTGCGGCCGCTCGGAATTTTCGTTCCTGCATAATGTCATCGCCATTGTCACAGCGCGGATACCGCTGGCGTATCTCGCCTCGGTCTGGTATCCGGACACCCTGCTGCCGATGGGCCTGGCAACCTGCCTGGGCTCGGTGGTATCGGTGGTCATCTGCGTGGCCGTCTACCGCTGGCTGCAGGCCCGGAGCTTGCGCCTGCATACGGGGCTTTCATAGAAGGAAGGTATATATGGTAAAAGAAATCATACACGATGAATTTTTCTTGCAGCAGAAATCGGCCAAGGCCGTCAAAGAGGATATCGCGGTGGCGCAGGATTTGCTCGACACCCTGGCGGCGCATCGCGAACACTGCGTGGGGCTGGCGGCCAATATGATCGGCGTAGCCAAGTGCATCATCGCCGTGAATACGGGGGCAGGGAATCTTGCGCTGCTCAATCCCGAGATCGTCAAGCATTCGGCCAAAACCTATAAGACGACCGAAGGCTGCCTGTCCCTTTCGGGCGAGCGCGAGACGGAGCGCTATGAGACCATCGAGGTCAAATACCGCGATATGGCCTTTGCCAAACAGCGGCAGAAGTTCTCGGGCTTTACAGCGCAGATCATCCAGCATGAAATCGATCACTGTCAGGGCATCCTGATTTAAGCAGCACTAGACAAAAGAGAGAAGGATATATTATGAAGGCAATGGTACTAAGCAGCGGCGGCGTGGATTCGACGACGGCATTGGGGCTGGCCATCAAGAAGCATGGCCGCGAAAATGTCATCGCCCTGTCGCTGTCCTATGGGCAGAAACACGAAAAGGAAATCGAGGCGGCCAAGAAGGTGGCCGCGCACTATGGCATCGAGCAGCTGTTTTTGGACCTCAGCAAGATTTTCCAGTACAGCAACTGCTCGCTCTTGAAGCAGTCGGACGAGGAAATCCCCGAGGAAAGCTATGCCGAGCAAATCAAGGAGACGAATGGCAAGACGCCGGTCAGCACCTATGTGCCATTCCGCAATGGCCTGTTCCTGTCGACGGCAGCCAGCATCGCGCTGAGCAAGGGCTGCGGCATCATCTACTACGGCGCCCATGCTGACGATGCTGCCGGCTTTGCCTATCCCGACTGCTCGCCGGTATTCAACGAGGCGATGAACAAGGCCATCTGGGAAGGCTCGGGCCATCAGCTGAAAATCGAAGCACCGTTCGTGAACATCAACAAGGCCGAAGTCGTGAAGATCGGTCTGGAACTTGGCGTACCCTATGAGCTGACCTGGTCATGCTACAAAGGCGGCGACAAGCCCTGCGGCAAATGCGGCACCTGCATCGACCGCGCGGCCGCCTTCCGCAAAAACGGCGTTGCCGATCCGGCTATCGGCTAAAGAGATTTATGTTTAGCTAGGGAAATAATCCTGTGTCCACCGCATTGGAAAAAATCTGATGGGGTGGACATTTTTTTTATAAGTTGGCATGGTTTTTGCACTCTATTAGCTTGAAAACCAAAAAAGGAGTTGATAGAAGTGTATGAAGTTTTGACGATGGGAGAACCGATGGGGTTATTGGCTGCTGAAGAGGAAAAACAGCTCAAGGATGTGTCGCGATTTACGCGATATATTTGCGGAGCTGAGGTGAATTTTTGCATTGGCCTGGCTCGCCTTGGCCATATCCCTGCTTACGTATCGCGCATTGGCAAGGATCCTTTTGGCCAGCACATTCGCGAGTATCTGGGGGATAGTGGCATTGCCGAAGATTATCTTTGGACCGATGACACGTATCTGACGGGAATGCAGTTGAAGGCGAAGAATGCCAAAGGTGATCCCGAGGTTATCAACTATCGGCATGATACCGCATTTGCGCATTTCAAGCCGGAAGATTTAGCGAAAATCAATTGGGACGGGGTACGTCATGTGCATCTGACAGGAATTCCTGCAGCGTTGTCGATGAATTGCCTTACGGCAACGGAGCTGTTGATGGGGATGGCCCATGCAAGGAATGTGCGGATTTCGTTCGATCCGAATCTGCGGCCGGCATTATGGCCGGATAAAGCTGAGATGGTGACCATCATCAATTCGTTGGCACAAAATGCCGATATGGTCCTGCCAGGGATAAACGAAGGCGATATCCTTACGGGGTCGCGTCAGCCAGAAAAGATTGCCGATTTCTATCTTGAACGAGGCGTCAAGACTGTCGTAGTGAAACTAGGGGCAGAAGGCGCTTATGTGAAGACAGCCCATGAGAAAGGTTTTGTCGTACCTGGTTATCCTGTCAAGAAGGTCGTTGATACGGTCGGAGCAGGCGATGGCTTTGCCGTTGGCGTCGTGAGCGCACTGCTGGAGGATGAGCCGCTTTTTGATGCGGTGCAGCGTGGGGCCGCAATTGGAGCACTGGCGGTTATGTCAGCTGGAGATAACGAAGGCCTTCCTGATCGGGAAACCTTGACAGAGTATATGCGAAAATTACATTGAGAAAAGAGGCTGGATCATGGATAGATATGATAAAATTGAAACGATGCAGAAAATTAGCAATCAGGGGATAATAGCAGTTGTGCGCGGACAAACGCTCGAAGAAGGGCTTAAGATAGCTGATGCCTGTATTGCTGGAGGTGTAAAGGTGATTGAAATGACGTTTACGACTCCCTTGGCGCACGAGGCAATAGCTAAGCTTCAAAAAAAATATCAAAAAGATGAAGAGGTCATCATTGGTGCGGGAACCGTTCTTGAGGCAACCACGGCACGGCTGGCTATATTAGCAGGTGCAAGATTCATTGTGTCACCTGCGTTTGATGAAGAAACGATCCGTTTGTGCAATCTTTACCGGGTGGTATCTTGTCCGGGCGTAATGACACCTGGAGAGGCTGCGAAGGCATTAGCGGCAGGCGCTGATATTATAAAGATTTTTCCTGGCGATATCGTCGGGCCCAAAATCATCAAGGATATTCATGGACCCTTGCCACAGGCAATGCTTATGCCTTCGGGTGGTGTAGCCGTCGATAATGTTGCCGATTGGTTGAGAGCTGGCTGTGTAGCTGTATCTGCTGGTGGAAGTCTTACTAAAACTGCCAAAAGCGGCGATTATGCTGGTGTTACAGCCATGGCCCAGAAATTTATCGAGGCTGTTCGCAGGGCGAAAAATGAGCTGCACAAACAATTTCATATTCGAACAGCATGAAATACAAACATGAAATATAAATGTCAAAGCTAAAGAAATAATATAAAAAACGAGACAATACACTGTAAAATCACGGGAAAATAAAAGAATTTAAAGTTGGCATGCTATATGCATTTAGTAATGGATGTAAGACGAAAAAAGTCGAGATGTCAATGGCAGAGGAGGGGTTGGATATTGCAGGAAATTATCGATACACATAATCATCTTTGGCAATACGAAGACAACGATTTTTTTTCCTGGATTCAGGAAGGCATGGATGTTTTACGGCAGGATTTCTCAATCAATCAGTTAGAACAAACCTTGCAGGCAAATGGCGTGGCTGGGTCATTACTGGTGCATGCTGTAGCAAGGCTTGATGAGTCAAAGGTTTTGCTGGCTTTGGCTGAGAAACATAACATGGTTCGCGGTGTGGTAGGCTGGTGTGATATCGTTGCAGGTGCGGAAACGGTAAAGGCACAGATACAGGAACTCCGTGCTTGTGGCAACAAGCTCAAGGGAATCCGCTATCTTTCGCAAGGTCTTCCCCCAGAGCACTTGCTAAGCGATTCGTTTGTGGAAGGCGTGCGTGAGGTCGGACGGGCAGGGCTGGTTTATGAACTGCTTGTTACAACAGAGCAGCTTGACGCAGCGGCAGAGCTCGTAAAGCAAGCGGAAGAGACAAATTTCATCTTGGAGCATATTGCAAAACCTCCCATCAAAGCACGGGAAATACATCCTTGGGCCGAGAAAATAAACGGCTTAGCAGCTTCACCACGTGTGGCTTGCAAGATTTCCGGAATGGTTACCGAGGCCGATTGGCAGCAATGGAAACCTGCAGATTTTGTGCCATATCTGGATACCGTTTATGAAGCGTTTGGGCAGGAACGACTGATCTTTGGCTCGGATTGGCCGATGCTACTAGTGGCAACTGATTATGGTGGGGTCAAGGGAATTATCACAGCTTGGGTAGCAACACATAAAGAAATTGATTCAGATAAGATATTTGCTGACAATGCCCGCCGGATTTATCATCTGGATTGACTGAATGAAATAGGAGGAATGTGTATTATGATTACGATGAACAAAATCAAGCGCGTAGATCTGAAGGTGCCTTCATTGATTTTGGGGTGCTCAGGTATGGCGAATATGTATCATCGGATGACGAATGCCGAGGCAATTGGGATTGCGGAAGGTGCCATTGAACTTGGCTATCGCGGCTTTGATGTTGCTCCTCATTACGGCGCAAGTTTGGCGGAAATCCGCCTGGGACTGGCATTGCGCAGCTTAGAGCGCGATGACTTCGTCCTTTCGACGAAGGTAGGACGGCTGCTATACCCACGGCAAGAAGAAGGCTTACAGAATGGCAATGAATTTTATGATGAGAATCCGATGAATCGAGTCTTCGATTATTCTTATGATGGTATCATGCGTTCGTATGAAGATTCGATTCGACGCTTGGGGACACGTCGCATTGATATTCTCTATGTTCACGATATTGGTACCTATGCACATGGCAAGACTCCGGAGGAGCGTCAGCATTTCAAGACGCTTTGTGATTCGGGATTCAAAGCACTCGAAGAGCTGCGGAAAAACGGGCAGATCAAGGCATTTGGCATTGGCGCAAATGAAGTGGATATCATGGTCGAGGCCATGGATTATGCGGATATGGATATCATGCTGGTCGCTCAGCGCTATAATCTTTTGGAGACACATCATGAAGAATTCTTCCAGAAATGTGAGCAGCGTAATGTATCGGTAGCGGTAGCGGCACCGTATGCATCGGGGGTCCTGGTGAAGAAAAGCATTACCGAGGGTCATTACGAATATGGCAGTGTGCCGAAGGAAATCTTCGATCGTGTCATGGAAATCCGCAAGGTTTGTGATGAATATGATGTTCCCATTGGCGCGGCTGCTTTGCAGTATCCGCTGCGCAATAAAAATGTAGTAGCGGTTGTCTGCGGAGCTACTTCGCAAAAACAAGCAGCGAGCAATTGGGAATGGGCGCAGACAGATATTCCTGAAGGGTTATGGAAAGCGCTTTCCGATATCGGTATCAACTGACAATGAGCTTTCATGCTTTGCTAGGATGACGAAAAGGAGAGATATGATATGTCAAAAAAATGGAATCAGCTTCCCAATGGTTATTTGACGAGTACTCCGTTCTTGCAGTTTGTCCTCATGACGATGCTTTTCCCTCTGTGGAGTGTCGCAAATGCTTTGAATGATGTTTTGATTACACAGTTTAAGTCTATTTTTGAATTGAGCAATTTTGCCAGTGCCTTTGTCCAAAGTGCATTCTTTGGTGGCTATTTTGTCATGGCTATTCCCGCCGCGCTCGTCATGAAGAAGAAATCCTATGTATCGGCTATCCTTTGTGGTTTGGCCTTCTACATTGTCGGTTGTCTGTTGTTCTTCCCGGCATCGCATATGGCAACCTATACGATGTTCCTCGTAGCAATCTTTGCTATTGCCCTTGGCTTGAGTTTTCTGGAAACTTCGGCTAACACTTATGCGACGATGATTGGACCGGAGAAGACATCGACTTTTCGTATCAATTTAAGTCAGACTTTTACACCGATTGGCAATATTTGCGGCATCCTTCTCGGTAAGTTCTTGATTTTCCAGGAAGGTGAAAGCCTTTCTAGCAAGATGGCTGCTATGTCGCCAGATCAGATTGCTGCCTTCCGTCTCGAAATGCTGCAGCATACGTTAGTTCCCTATAAATATATTGTCCTGATTCTTGTCGCATTGTTCCTCGCCTTTGTATTTATCAAATTCCCGTCCTGTAAACCGCAGGTCAAGGAAACGGCAGAAGCAGTCAAGAATAAAGTCAACCTGCTCTCGATGAAAACGGCAAAATTCATGATGGGGGTACAGCGTTTCCGTCGCAGCTTGCTCGCAATGTTCCTCTATAATGGTATGCAGGCAGCTGTTTGGTCGTTTACGATTCGTCTGGCACTTTCCTTAGATGGTTCAATGAATGAGCGCGTGGCAGCAAATTACATGATTGCCAGCTTTATCGTGTTCTTCCTGGGCCGTGTCGTGGCAAGTACGCTGCTGACGAAGATGTCGGCCAATAAACTTCTGTTCATCTATTCGGTATTGGGCTGCCTCTGTCTGGCTTATGTCGCTGGTGTCAACGACTTCTCGGTCATGTATCCAGTAATTCTGGTCAGTGCTTTCATGGGTCCGGTTTATCCGACAATTTACGATACGGGACTTAAGACTGTACCGGCAGAGTATCGTGAATCAGCAGCTGCTGCGATGGTCATGTCAATTGTCGGTGGTGCTATGATGCCGCCAATCCTTGGGCTGGTAGCCGATGCTACAGGTATCCTTCATGTGGGTTATGTCATTCCATTCCTTTGCTTTGTCGTGATTTCCTGGTTCTTCTACACAGAACTGCATATTGAAAATGAGAAACATGAAACGGAGCTGAAGGAAGTACATCAGCTGTAAGCAGAGAAGGAATAGGTGATTGGCTATGTTACTTGGTATGGAAGGTAAAAAATAGCAGGTGTTTATAATTCTGTGATTTTCTGGCAAAAGGCAGCACACTGATGAGGTGTCTGCCTTTTTGCTGTGTTTATGATGTGTTAGAATAAGAAATGGATCAATTTTTCCGATAGTATAAAGCAAAGGAGTTCTGGTACCATGTCTCTGATTTTGTTCGTTGCACCAACCTTAGCCATCGATAAGAAGGCAAAAAGTATTATCAAACAGCGGAATTTGGATATAGATGTCATTTATTCACAGGATGCCAAGGTAATCATGGATGTAGCGCCTTTTACAGAGACACAGATTATCATTGCCCGTGGTGGTATGGCCAAAACATTGGAGGCACAGGGCAAACATACTATTGTGCATATTGGGGCAGCGTTCCATGATGTCATGCAAGCCATTGAGGAACTGGTGCAAAAAGGCTGCCGTCGGATTGCGGTAGTTATGCGCAGCAATATCATTCACGATGTACGGAGGCATTTCCGGTTAGGAGATATTTATGTGGAAGTTATTCCCTGTGACAGCCGCGAGGAAATCAATGCAACGATTGAACGGCTGGCTGCTGAACAAAGTGTAGACGGAATTGCAGGCTGCAATATTGCAGCGGCCTATGCATCAGAATGTGGCTTTCGTCATACACTGATTGATTCAAGCCGTGAGGCAATAAGCAGTGCGATTGATGAGGCGCAGCTTATCCTGAAGAACAAAGAACAGCAGACGCTGCGCTTGCAACAAGTCGATGCAGTCATCCAGAATATAACCGAAGGTGTTGTTGTCCTGAGTGAGGAGGGCGAACCGGTTTTTTCCAATCGGTTGAGCCATAAAGTCTTTGGCGAGAATTTTGCGGCATGGAAAGATGAAGTACTGCCAAGACTCCAGGGAACGAATGGCGAACAGATTCTCGAAGTCGGCAAGACGAAAATCCTTTGTCATAGGATTCCCTTGCTGGTCAATCAAAGGACGCAGCGTCAAATCGTGATTTTCCAGGAAGTAGAACACATTGAAAAAAATGCGCGCACGGTACGGTCATCGCTATATCAAAAAGGCCTTTATGCGAAAATGCATTTTTCCGATATCATGACGTATGCGGATACGATGCAGCGGACTATTCAGCTGGCAGAGCGATTTGCGCGTACCGATGCGAATGTCTTGATACTGGGGGAGACAGGTACCGGTAAAGAGGGAATGGCGCAAAGTATCCATAATGCGAGCCGCCGGGCAGATAAGCCGTTTGTCTCTGTGAACTGTGCCTCGATTCCGCCGAACCTGATGGAAAGCGAGTTCTTTGGCTATGTGGATGGTGCTTTTACAGGCGCTCGTAAATCGGGGAAAAAGGGCTTGTTTGAATTGGCTCACCAAGGTACGATTTTTCTGGATGAGATTGGTGAATTGCCGCTTGATATCCAGGGCAGATTATTGCGTGTCCTGCAGGAGCATGAAATACGCCGTATCGGTGATGAACGGATATTGCCGCTCGATATTCGCATTATCTGTGCAACAAACCGCGATTTGGTGAAGATGGTGCAGGAAGGGACGTTCCGCGAGGATCTCTACTACCGCATCAATGTATTGCGTTTGACACTGCCACCGTTAAGAGAGCGTCATGGCGACGCAATACCGTTGCTTGACTACTATTATCGTGCCTTTACCGATGGCCGTTCCTGGGAGAAAGCAGTAACGCCAAAAGCCAGAGAGTTACTGAAACGCTATGATTGGCCAGGCAATATCCGTGAGTTACGGAATGTGGCTGAGGTTTTGTCCTGCTATGACGATATGCTCGTAGATGAATCACAGATGCAAGCTTTTTTGTCTGGTGCGTTAAGGCAGGAGGATACGGATAAGCCGGATCAAGAATCGATTATCTTGCCATTGAAGACGACTTTGCCCGAGGCGGAGCGTGAGATCATCCGGCAGTTGTTGTTGCGTTACTCACCAGAGGAGGTATGCGCACAGCTAGGAATCAGCCGTGTGACTTTGTGGCGGAAAGCCAAGCCAAAGGAATAAGACAAAAACTTAATCGTATGCATTTCAAAAATGAAACAAATCTGTTCAGAACAAGCGTAAAAGGAAGAAACTCTTCTGTTTTACGCTTGTTTTTTCTTGGCACGAAAAATGCATATCTTTAGGGTAGTGATATTTAGAAAGGATGATCAGTGATGAAAGCAATTCGTATCAATGAGCCTGGTAACGTTGAATTATTTGATATGCCGATGCCTGTGCGCAAGCCAGGTGAAGCCCTGCTGAAAATCTTGTATGGTGGCATCTGCGGCAGCGATCTTGGCACCTATCGGGGGACCTTTGCCTATGCTGGCTACCCGCGTATTCCCGGTCATGAGTTTTCCGCACAGATTGTAGAAATCGATGCGAATGACCGTGGCTTGGAAAAAGGCATGATCGTTACCTGCAATCCCTATTTCAATTGTGGAACATGTTATTCTTGTGAGCGGGGGTTAGTGAATTGCTGTGAACATAATGAAACCATGGGAGCACAGCGTGATGGGGCCTTTCGGGAATACATTACGATGCCTGTAGAACGCATTTATGATGGTCAAGGATTATCTCCGCGGCAACTAGCACTGATTGAGCCTTTCTGCATCAGCTATCATGGTGTAAGCCGGGCAAATATCCAGCCGGGAGAAAAGGTACTGATTGTCGGTGCAGGTACGATTGGCGTGCTGGCAGCGGCAGCAGCACGAGCTGCTGGAGCAGAGGTATATATTTCTGATATCGCTGATAAGAAACTCGACTATGCAGTAGAGAGGTTTGGACTGGCGGGAAAAATCCTCAACGATTCGCCTGAGCATTTTCATGAGGCTGTAGCGAAAATCACTAACGGTAATGGTTTTGATGTAACGATTGAGGCTGTGGGGTTGCCGGCAACATTTTTGCTCTGTATTGATGCAGCGGCTTTTGGCGCTCGTGTTGTCCAGATTGGTGTGGGCAAGAAGAATGCAGATTTTGATTTCACGTTGTTGCAGAAGAAAGAACTTAATGTGTATGGCTCACGCAATGCGTTGCAGAAGGATTTTCTCGCATTGATTGATTTGGTCAAAGCAGGTAAGGCCGATATAGAACGCGTTGTGACGAATGAATATGAATTTGCTGATGCCCCTAAAGCCTTTCAGGAGTTTTCGGAGCAGGCAGCATCAATGCTCAAAGTCGTTATTCATTTTGCTGACCCTGAATAAGAAGGAGGGGCTTTGGATGAAAAAGATACAGGAAGTCTATCAAAGACAGGAGTATCCTGTTCGTGTTCTGCAGATTGGTGAAGGAAATTTTTTGCGGGCATTTGTCGACTATGGCATTGATTTGGCTAACGAGAAACGTGGATTTAATGGCAGTGTTGCCGTTGTCATGCCGCGGGCAAAGACCAATACACGGTTTGCTGCCCAGGACAATATTTACTCGGTTTGTGTCCGAGGGAAAAAAGCAGGGAAGACCTATAAGGAAAATCGCGTAATTTCTTGTCTGGATCGTGTAGTCAGTGCTTATTCGGATTATAAGGAATTCCTGCAGCTGGCGGAGCTGCCTTCCTTAGAGTTTGTTATCTCGAACACGACAGAAGCTGGCATTGTATATAATGATGATGATGCGTATGAAGATAAGCCGCCCAAAAGTTATCCGGCAAAATTGACAAAATTCTTATTTACGAGGTTTGAGCATTTTTCGGGGGCAAAAGAAAAAGGCTTGGTCATGCTGCCGGTAGAACTTATTGACCACAATGGGCAGATGCTAAAGAAGTGTGTAAAAGCGTATGCGAAGAAATGGATGCTTGGGGACGCTTTTGCAGCATGGCTTGATGAATCCTGCTTATTTGTCGATACGCTGGTTGACCGTATCGTTACTGGCTATCCGCGAAACGATGCTGCCAAGTATGAACAGGAGCTTGGTTATGAGGATGCCTTACTGGATCAATGTGAGCCGTTTGCCTTTTGGGCCATTGGTGAACCTTCATTGGAAAAACGGTTCCCAATTGCGACAGAGGATTTTCCTATCGTATTTACCAAGGACGTGGATGCCTATAAACGCCGTAAGGTACGTATCTTAAATGGCGCACACACTTCGATGGCGCTGGGGGCCTATCTGGCAGGCCTTGATTATGTAGGCGAATGTATGAAAGATGCCGATATACGCCGGCAGCTTGAGCAGCTGGTTTATCAGGAAATCGTACCAGCCTTTCACAAAGAAGATGATTCGTTGCGTGATTTTGCTGCATCTGTGTTTGAGCGGTTTGAAAATCCATTTGTGAATCATTCCTTGCTCGCGATTTCCTTGAATTCCATTGCCAAATGGCGGGCTCGTGTACTGCCAAGCCTGATGGATTATGAGCAAAACATCAAGGTACTGCCGAAATGGTTGACCTTTTCCCTGGCGGCCTTGCTGGCCTTTTATCATACGGTGGAGAAAGGCGATGGTTGTCTGATTGGTTATCGGAACGGCAAGCCGTATGAGATACACGATGATGCCGAAAAACTTGATCGTGTGGCCAGTTGGGCAGCACTGCCCGATGAAGTATATGTCAGGAAATTTTTGCAGGCAGATGATTTTTGGGGCATAGACCTGCGGACAATTCCTGGTTTTTATGATGCGGTATTGCATCATTATGAGTTATTGCAGCTGATGGGCATAAAGTCGTATATCAAGAAATTGGGAGAGTATATGGCATGAAAAAGTATTTGCAGATTCATCCGCAGGATAATGTCGCTGTGGCCATCGAATCACTTCAACCGGGCGAAGCGATTGCAGCAGGTGCTAAAAGAATCACGGTCAAAGAAAGTATCCCCGCTGGGCATAAAGTAGCGATTGCGCCAATAAGCAGGGGAAGTGATGTGGTAAAATACGGTTTTCCGATTGGCGCTGCGAAAGTAAATATTGAACCAGGTGAGTGGGTTCATACCGAACGACTGCAAAGTAAGTTGGCGGGACTTGTCGATTATCGTTATGAACCCAATAAAAACAGTGCATGGCAGCCGGATGGTTTTGCGCCTAAGGAGAAAAGTTTTTGGGGTTATGAGCGTCCGGACGGCCAAGTAGGGATACGTAATGAAGTCTGGATCATACCGACAGTTGGATGCGTCAATGCCATTGCCAGGGAAATAGAATCGCGGGCTCAAGCAATGCTGACGGGCAAAGAGCATGTTGATGGCATCTTTGCCTTTAATCATCCGTGTGGCTGTTCGCAAATCGATGAGGATTTGGAGAAAACGCAGCAGTTTTTGGCAAGTCTCGTCCATCATCCCAATGCTGGTGCGGTATTGGTACTATCCTTAGGTTGTGAGAACAACACGCTTGCCAGTATGCAAAAAGCCATTGGCAGTTTTGCTGCGGGCAGGGTAAAGTTTTTGGTATGTCAGGATTGTGAAGATGAAATCGAGGCAGGGGTAGCGGCAATTCGTGAGTTGATTGACTATGCCGATAAATGCCAGCGTACTTTGCAGCCGGCAAGCAAGCTGGTCATTGGCCTTAAATGTGGCGGGTCGGATGGCTTTTCAGGCATTACGGCCAATGCCTTGGCAGGGCAGGTGTCCAACATCGTTGCTGCAGCTGGCGGAACAGCAATCTTGACCGAGGTGCCCGAAATGTTTGGGGCAGAAACCTTGCTGATGAATCGGGCCGTTAATGAAGAAATCTTTCGGAAGATTGTGCAACTTATCAATGGCTTCAAGGAATACTATATGCGCTATGGAAAACAAATCAATGAAAATCCATCGCCGGGCAATAAAGCTGGTGGCATAACCACGCTGGAAGAAAAATCCTTGGGTTGTGTGCAAAAAGGAGGCGTGGCGCTGGTTACGGATGTATTGGCTTATGGACAGAGAATAAAAAACAAGACGCAAGGATTGCTGCTGCTTGAGAGTCCTGGCAACGATCTGGTGGCAGCAAATGCTTTGGCTGCAGCGGGTGCGCAGTTGATCTTGTTCACGACAGGGCGTGGTACTCCGTTTGCAGCGCCTGTGCCAACGGTGAAGATTGCCAGCAACTCGAAGTTGGCAACACGGAAAAAGAACTGGCTTGATTTCAATGCAGGGATGCTGCTGGAAGGTGCATCATTAGAAGAACTGGGAGAACGATTTTGGAATTATATGCTGGCAGTTGCTTCTGGACAGGAAAAAACAGTATCGGAGCATCTGGATAAGCATGAATTGGCAATCTTCAAAGACGGAGTTTGTTTATAGAAGAATTTTGACATGTCAAGTGAGTCTCTGGTTGATGGGCGAGCAATCTCTGCTTTTTTATAAGAGAGAAATTTTTTTTGCAAAAGTCTATAACACTTTGGCTGCCTCAGGGATATAAAGAACAAATAGCAAAACAAACCAAACCGCACAGCGGGAAATGCAAGGAGGAATTTATCATGAAAACGCGTATTATGACTTTGCTGGCAGTTCTGATGATGGGGCTTTCGAGTATCTGCATGGCACATGTTTCGGGAGGAAGCATCGATGGCATGATCAATACCTCAGTAGGGCCGAAGGTTGCGATCTATACCTGTGAAGGGTATTCGGTCGGCACCATCGTGGAGTACCCGGGCGATTATCCGCTCGAAGACCATGATGTCATCGAGGCACTCAATGGCGGCTATCTGACGCAGGTCGGCTATGTAAGCGTCAAGGATCTGCGCACGGGTTCGAGCGGCAATGTATTCCGCATCGATGCAGTAGGCCTGAGCGAATATACGGCGAAGGCATGGCTGGCCAATGGCGGGTCCTTCTAAGCGCGAGATGGGCAGCAGCTGCAAAAGACTTGACAAGTCAAACGTCAATGGTTAAACTAAGCTTACAAGTCGATAATGCCGTGCAGGACTGACGGATTAGTGGAATCGACCACATGTACTGCAAGGTTTAACAAGCCGACCGTCTGGGCAGAGAGTTTTTGTCCAGACGGTTTTTTGTTTGGATGAAAGCTCTTTTTCTCGTTGCTGCGCAGGCAGCAGAAAGGATGGTTTTCATGCGAAATCGTTGGCTCATTGCGTTGGCTGCGGTGGGAATCCATATTTCCATCGGCAGCGTCTATGCCTGGAGTGTCCTGACGCGCCCGATTATGGCACAAATGGGGACTACGCTTGCGCAGACGACAGGGGCGTTTTCTCTGGCAATCCTGTTTCTTGGCATGTCGGCAGGTTTCTTGGGCCGGTTTGTGGAAAAACATGGGCCGAAGAAGAGCGGGCTGCTGGCCATGCTGTTCTTTGGCACGGGCATGTTCGGCACAGCGCTGGCGCTCCATTTGCACAGCTTGCTGCTCTTGTATCTTTTCTATGGTGTCATCGGCGGCATCGGCCTTGGTGTCGGCTATATCACGCCGGTATCGACGCTCGTCAAGTATTTCCCGCAGCACCGCGGCTTTGCGACGGGGCTTGCCATCATGGGCTTCGGCTTTGCCGCGCTGGTGGCAGGGCCTGTCATGCAGTTCTTGACGGCACGGGTTGGTCTGGTGGACAATTTCCTGATCCTGGGGGCGGTCTACATGGTCTTGATGGGGGCGTCAGCCCTTTACCTGAAGCCGCCTGTGCAGCAGAAGGGCAGGGCACAGGTCACGCGCATCCAGCATGGCGCTACGGCGGCTGAGGCCATCAAGACCTGGCAGTTCGGGGCGCTCTGGTGGGTGTTCTTTGTCAATATCACCTGCGGCATCGGCCTGCTGGCTGTGGCCTCGCCGATGGCCCAGCAGGTTGCCGGCATGGATGCGGCCCAGGCGGCGTCCATGGTTGGCATCATCGGGCTCTTGAATGGCGGCGGGCGCATTGTCTGGTCGACGCTCTCGGATTATTTGGGGCGCGGGCTCACCTACATGGTGTTTTTCGCGCTGGAGATCGGTGCCTTTTACTTGCTGGCGGGCACAAGCGATGCGCTGATGTTCCAGTTGCTCGTGTTTCTGATCATCAGCTGCTATGGTGGCGGCTTTTCGTGCATGCCGGCTTATCTTGCCGATATCTTCGGCACGCGTGAGTTAAGCGCGATCCACGGCCGTGTGCTGACGGCCTGGGGCATTGCTGGCGTGGCCGGTCCGACCATCGTTTCGTGGTTCTGGGAGCATACGCATAGCTATTCGGCGACGCTGCTGTTCTTTGCCGGCTGCTTCGTGCTGAACTTCCTGCTGGCTGCGGTGTTGAAACTGCATGGCAGCCGCGCAGCTGCCGCCGTCAAGACGGCAAATACCTAAGAAAATATCGCTGGGCCTCCCTTGGCAGGACTTTTCCTTGTCGGACGCGAATACAAGCGTAGACAAAGAAAATTTTGCATAGCAAGGGAGGTTTTTTTATGGGAATCCTGGAATCTATGGGCAGGCGCCGCTCGTATTATCAAATCAATAAGGAGCTGCCGGTCACGGCCGAGAAGATCCGCGAGGTGGTGGAGCAGGCAACAGAGCTGACGCCTGATGCGTTCAATATGAGGTCGGCGCGTGTCGTGGTGGCGCTCGGCAGGAAGCAGGATGTGCTTTGGGACGTGATTTACGATGCCTTTGACGGCAAGGTAGCACGTGAGAAGATTGACGGCTTCAAGGCTGGCGCGGGTACGGTGCTCTATTTCTACGATGAAGATGTTGTAAGGAACTTGCAGGGGCAGTTTCCCATGTATGCGGAAAACTTCCCGCTATGGGCGCAGCAGGCTAACGGCATGTTGCAGTTTGCTGCCTGGACAGCCTTGCGCGATTTGGAGGTCGGGGCTAGTATCCAGCACTACAATCCGGTCATTGACGAGGCCGTGCATACCTTGTTTGCCCTGCCGGCTTCCTGGAAACTCATCGCCCAGATGCCGTTTGGCGGCATCGCTGCCGGGCCGGAGCCTAAGGAGAAGGAAGACATCGCGCAGCGGGTCAAAGTGCAGACGTGATTTTCAACCAGCGGCATTCGTACATAAATAGGGCGGAATCATGACCGGGGGAATGTAAGAATAGGCATTGTTAATAGGGCGTAACACTTGTTGCAGGACTTTATGGGTATGATGATTTGTGATATAATTCAGGCAAGAGAGAGGAGTCGCTATCAATGACACAAAGCCAAACGTCAGCAGAAGAACTGCTTGGTTTTAATAATCCTCAGTATGATCTTGCTGCCAAGAATATCTTGTCGGAAAGGTCTGTAGCTGCGTACCTGTTGAAGGGAACCGTGCCGGAGTTTAAGAACGCAAGTATCAAAGACATCGCTGAGAAGTGTATCGAGGGCGATATTCAGGTCAGCGATGTGCCGGTAAATCCTGGCAAAACGAACGTGGTGAAAAAACCGAAGAAGATAAAGGGACTGCGCAATGAAGCAGGCGATGTCACAGAGGGCTGGATTACCTTTGACATAATTTTCCATGCCATTATTCCGGATAGTGGCGAACGCATACGTCTCATCATCAATATAGAGGCTCAGAAGACATTTTCGGAATCTACGTTAAAATATATCCTAACGAAAAGAGCCGTATTCTATGCCAGCAGGTTGATATCATCGCAGAAGGAAACGGAATTCAGTGGCTCTGATTACAGTGAGGTCAAGAAGGTATACACCATTTGGATATGTATGGAATCACCTGCGGACAGGAGTGTCATCAACCACTATCGTATGGCGGAGCGTCATCTGGTTGGCAAGTACAAGGAACCGCAGGAAAATTATGACCTGATTAACATCGTGATGGTCTATCTGGCATCGGGGCCGGTACGGAACAAGATGCTGTCCATGCTGCAGGTGATATTCCAGGAGACAGATAAGACCGCTGAAGAAAAGAGTGAAATTCTAAGGAAGAAGTTTGATATTGAAGTTACTGCTGAAATGGAAGAGGAGTTGAGAACGATGTGCAATTTGAGCGAAGGCATTTATGAGCGTGGGTTAACACAGGGAATAGCACAGGGAGCTGAAGCGAAAACGATAGAGGTAATAATGAACCTATGGAATGCTGGAAAAGATTTGTCCATCATTAAAATTGCCAGCGGCTGGACGGAAGAAAAGATTATGCGGGTAGTCAAGAAGGATAATAATTGACTATAGATGGCGCATGGTGCTATGCCATGCGTCTTTTTATGGGAAACATTGATATTATTGGGAGGGTATATGTCGAATAAAAGATTGGAGCTTACCTGGTATAATAAGGATATGGCTTTGATACCGACTGAAGCAGGGAGATATGGGTATAAATGGGTGAATCCTTCAGATCCGAGGTATTGTGAAACGCACACGCTTATCTATGATGAGTATATTCGAGGAGAGCAGTCACCCAAAAGCGATAAATATCAATACTCACCTCAGGCAGATTATGAGCCTCAAACGAAGAATTTGATGATTCTGGGAGAATCAGGCGATGTATTGGAGACCATAACTCGGGTGCCAGAACTAGCCAAGGAGTATCTTGGACAGGTCAAACTGGTGTATATAGATCCGCCCTTTAACACATCAAAGGCTTTTGCGTCTTATGAGGACAATCTGGAGCATTCTGTCTGGCTGACTATGATGCGGGATCGGCTTTTGCATATCAAGAGGCTTTTGTCAAAGGATGGTTCTGTTTGGGTGCATTTAGACACATCTGAGAACCATAGGATGAGGCTGCTGTTGGATGAGATTTTTGGGGAGCAGAATTTCGTCACCGAGGTGATTTGGGGCAAGGCTGATACCAGCCGCAACGATGCCAAGCAGTTTTCGCTTGATCAGGACTATATTTATGTCTATTCCCGTAATCCGGAATGGAGGCTGAACAGGCTACCACGTACGGCTAAGCAGGATTCCATTTATGATTCACCAGATGGAGACCCCAAACCTTGGCTGGCTAAGCCTGGACATGGACCAGGGGCTGCTACTC
Source organism: Selenomonas sp. GACV-9 (assembly GCA_900116485.1). Taxonomy (GTDB): domain Bacteria; phylum Bacillota; class Negativicutes; order Selenomonadales; family Selenomonadaceae; genus Selenomonas_A; species Selenomonas_A ruminantium_G. The sequence continues at coordinate 306,953 of FPAX01000001.1, read as the reverse complement.
ATCAAGGTATGGTTTATGCAGTTCAATCACCATTTACGGGGGAATTATTGTATCCACCAATTGGTGGTTGTTGGCGTTTAGGTCAGCAGCAGATGTATGCTGAGTTGTCAAAATATACGGCATATGAAAAAAGAGAAATAGATGATGCGGACAGAAGAGCAGAAGTGTGTGGTATTGACAAAAATAGTATACAAATGGGAGTTAGTGCTTTGTTGCTGAAAGAACCATTTGAAACTGCATGTAAGGAAGCGCAGGAGGTAGCCAAGGGAGTGCTGCCTATGGTGTATTTTATCAATGAGGGCAGAACTGTGCAGATCAAGGGCTATTTGCCGGATAAGGGTATTGTGCCACGCACTATCTGGAACTTCAAAGAGACTGGCAGTAACCGTAACAGCAAGGCGGAAAGCAAAAAGCTGTTTCCAAATGAACCGCCGTTTGCAACACCAAAGCCAGAAAAACTCTTGCAACGTATTATTCATATCGCGACCAATCCTGGCGATATTGTGCTGGACTGTTTTGCAGGCTCAGGTACGACGGCTGCTGTGGCGCAGAAGATGGGGCGCAGATGGGTGACTTGTGAACTGTTGGAGGACAATTTCAACCGATATACTAAGCCACGTTTAGTAAAGGTCGTTAATGACCAAGATGAAGGCGGCATCACACGTACTAAAGGGAAGCGCATAGCCGCATCAGGGGTGGAGCTCCCCGAGGGGGTCTTGCCGGAGGATGCGGCAAAATTCACTTCTGTGTTAAATAAACTGATAGCTGATGACGAGGAGCTGAAAAAGCATGCTGTCATCAAAAAGTTGAAAGCATTGGCCAAAACGCAGAACGAGAAGGAGGTTATCAACTGGCGTGGTGGCGGAGGCTTTCAAGTTGCGCATTTGTCACCAGCCTGTTTTGATTACAGCCCAGCTCTGGGAAGCGTATTTTTGACAGAAGAAGCTAAAGGCGAAACTTTGGTGAAGTCTGTAGTGGCAAATCTGGAATTTAGCTACATCAAGAACACACCGGGCACGGTCTTTGATGGACGGCGTGGGAAGAATTTGCTGAAGGTCATAGATGGTGTGGCAACCAAAGAAATCATTGATTGGCTGGTTTCGCAGCTGGAATCAGATGAAACGGTAATTGTGGCAGCGACTAGTGTAATGGATGGAGTAAGGGAGTATTTACGCAAGAATTGTAAAGGTGGGAAGGTATTAGTCATTCCTGATAACCTTTTCAATTACTCAGGAGGTGTCGATTGATGGCTAACAAATTAAATATAGAGTATGATTCCAGCCTGGTTGATTCCATAAGTGCTGAATTTGACCTGCGTGAACCGAATAAAAATGCGCTCAAACGTCTTTTGTTTGCTCTTAATGGGAATTATAATCCAAAAGTCATGCAGGTGCTGAACCTGGCCACAGGTGTGGGCAAGACCTATCTGATGGCTGCCCTGATGGAATATCTGCGGCGTCAGGGAATCGGAAATGTTGTCATCGTCACGCCGGGTAAAGTAGTGCAGTCTAAAACGATAAAGAACTTCACTCCCGGCAGTGGAAAATACATCACCGGTGCAGCCGTACCGCCGGCTGTAGTTACGCCACAAGACTATTCTGCTTGGATTGCCCGCATCAATGGTGCGCCTAACTTAATCTATGGACGAGAGGTGCCAATGCTGGCGTTTATCTTCAATATCCAACAGTTGATTGCGCCGAAGGATATGGAAGGTGATACAACAGGAGATACGCAGGATGCAGTACGTCGCAAGCCACGTCGGTTTGATGAACATGCTGGTGTATTGTTTGACTATTTGAAAGGCTTGGATGATCTTGTTCTTATAGCAGATGAGTCGCATCTATACTCGTCCAGTGCAGAGGCTTTCAATGCTGCGTTGCAGGAACTTAATCCGGCAGCGTCTATTGGACTTACGGCATCAGTGCTGCCTGAGGATTATGTAATTTATAAATATCCTCTGTATCAGGCTATTCAAGATCACTATGTCAAGGGGCCAGTACTGGCTTTTCGTAAAAAAGGCTATGGCGAAGACCAAGCTGCTGAGGAACAGCAGTTGCGGGATGCCTTGCAGTTGCGTTCCCTAAAGCAGAAATATTATGATCACTATACTGCGGAGCACGAATTGTCACATTTGAATGCAATTGCTTTTGTTGTTTGTGCGGATGTCGAGCATGCTACACAAGTCGCTGGAATTCTGCGCTCGCCGGAATATCTGGGAAATGATGCAGCCGTGCTGCAGGTTGATTCACAGCATGACGATGCTGCCACGCAAGCACTTCTGGAGAATCTAGACAAGCCGGATTCTCCTGTATTGGCCGTAGTGAGCGTCAATAAGCTCAAAGAGGGCTGGGATGTCAAGAATATCGCAGTGATGGTGACACTTAGGGCTATGGCCTCTGAGGTGCTTACCCAGCAGACCATGGGGCGCGGTTTGCGTTTGCCTTTTGGCAAGTATACTGGTATCCAGCAAATTGATCAGCTGGATATCATAGCCCATCAATCATTCGTGGAGTTGCTTAAGGCAGAAAATGTTTTGCAGCAGTTCGGGTTGGAAGAGGCTATGGATCCATCCAGACAAGCTGATTTCAATAAGACTGTGCGTAATGTAGCCGAAAGCGGCATGAATGATGCAGAAGCAGATAGGACATCAGGTCCTTCTCAAAATGCATCTTCGGCAGTGAAGAGTCAACATGGGATGAATATGGTCGAGCAGGCTGGTGAGCACAGCGGTGATTATGGAAATGAAAATACTGAATCTATTGCCACCACAGGTACTTTCCATGAGCAGGGAGCCATATATGACTCCTCCCATAGGGCGACAACGGTTGGAATCAGGTCTATTCCTGATGAGCTGGAAGAACGAGAGGCGGAATATAATTGGTTACCAGTTGTTATAAGCAGAAATCCTAAATTTGCAAACGTAACATATAAATTCCCAGTTACAGTGGTAGAACTGAATCAACCGCCAATTGATCTTTCTGAAATCGATGATAAAGAGATTGAGTCAGCTGCCAAGAAAGTTACATCCACAGGTGATATCATGTACCGTAAAGAAATCGTGGCTGCTTTGGGCAAGAAAGAGCTACGAACTGTTGATGTCGAGAGTGCAGAGGTGGATTCTATTCGTGTAGGTGATGAAGATGCAGCTGCCGCACTTGTCAAGTTAGTGATGAAGATGCAGCTTATTCCTACTAACCAAAAGACTGCACTTTATGTCAAAAAGTTCCTTGTTCCCAAATTTATGAAATCTGTGCAGCTATCTGGTTGGACAATAAAATCATTGACGTCGGCAGAAATACAGCTTCGAGGTGTGTTGCAGGGCTATATCAAAAAAGTGCGACAGGGCATCAAAGAGATGGCTAAAATACAGCCCAAGGAAATCAACCTTAAGAATGATGTTACACTGCCATTTGGAGAATATGTACATGATCCCATTGATTCCAGAGCTGATTTCGTGCCTAAACGATATTATTCAGGATGGTTCAAATCCTTATTTGAAAATGAATCATTTGATTCATATAGTGGTGAGTACGAATTGGCTAAGATTTTGAATACCTCACCGCATATCAAGTGGTGGCACAGGCTGCATCCTTCGTATGGTACATATATTTATTATACGGCAAGAGACAGGTATTTCCCCGATTTTGTGGCATGCGATGATACTGACACATATTGGATTATTGAGGGAAAAGACAAGCGCGGCCGTGATGATGAAACAGTTCAGGCGAAGAGAAAGGCTGCTGAATCCCTAGTAAGAAAGTTAGTGGTTGAAAAAGAATACGAAGGACAGAAATGGGGTTATCTGATTGCCTATGAAGATGATATTGCACAGTCAGATTCTTGGGATGATTTGAAGGTTCTTGCACAGCCAGTGACCAATATTGTGTAAAAGTTTTCAGTGCTGTCTGCAATCAATTAAGAGGAGCTGGAAACATTTAGTGACTTTTCGACTGCCGTATGTTATGATAGTGACAGCAAATCATATAAGCAAATGATAGTAGGGCGAGAAATCGCTACGGTAAGGACATCCATAATCCGGCAGTTTCGGGTTATGGATGTTTTTTTTATTTGAGGGAGGAATGTTTTTCGATGACCGATGAATTGTTTGCGCGGACGCCGATACCGAAGGCGTATATGACGCTGGCCCTGCCCGTTGTCATGAGCATGGTCGTGCAGCTCGTCTACAGCATGGCCGATACGTTCTTTATCGCCTTGACGGGTGATACGGCCTTGATTGCGGGTGTATCCATCTGCACGCCGCTCTTTACGCTGATGCTGGCCTTTGGCGATTTGTTTGGGCTTGGCGGCAGCTCGGTGATTGCGCGGCTGTTTGGCGCCGGCTGCAAGGATGATGGCAAACGGCTCAGCATTTTTTGCTTTTATGGGGCCCTCGCTTTTGGCATTGTGGCAGCAGCAGTCCTTTTGGCCTTTGAGCCTGAGATGCTGGCATTGCTGGGGGCAGAAGGTGAGGTAACGGCGCATGCAGCGGCCTATTATTCCTGGTTTATCGCTGGCGCACCGTTCGTGATTTTCTCGCTGGTGCCGACGAACCTCTTGCGTACGGCCGGCTGCCCGAAGATCTCGATGAATGCTTCCATCCTCGGTGCTGCTGTCAATATCGCGCTGGACCCTGTGCTGATTTTCGGGCTTGAACTTGGCGCAGCTGGTGCGGCACTGGCAACGGCCATCGGCTATATCTGCTCGGATCTCTATGCCGTGCGCTATATCCGGCGTCACTGTGCGGAGCTGTCGCTGGACCTGCCGGGACTGCGGATTGACCGCACGGAGATCCGGGCAATCTTCACGATCGGCCTGGCGGCAGCCGTGACGAATTTCACCCAGACCTTCGGCATCGCGATGACGAACCGCAGCCTGCTGCCCTATGGCAGTGATGCGATTGCCGTCATGGGCATCGTCATGAAGATCATCATGATCGTGGCCCTGGTGGTCGTGGGGCTGGCCTTTGGCGGGCAGCCGCTTATCGGCTATACCTATGGGGCCAGGGATAAAGCGCGCCTGAAAAAAGTCATTGCCTTTGCCCTGCAGGCCGTGGTGGGGACAAGCGTGGTGCTGGCTTTGGGGCTTGCCCTCTTTGCCCGGCAGGTCGTCCATGTCTTCCTCGAGGAGCCTGCGCTCATCGAGCAGGGCGTCACGATACTCTATTGGCAGCTGCCAGCCATCGTCTTCATGGGCATCGGTCTGGTGCTCATCTGCACCTTCCAGGCCACGGGCAAGGGGCTGCCGTCGCTCATCCTGTCGCTTTGCCGCCAGGGCATCGTCTATGCCTTGGCGCTTGCCATCCTGCCCTTGTGGTTTGGCTATACGGGCGTCATTGCCGCTCAGCTGGCGGCCGATATCGTGACGGTTGTCATTGCGGCCGTTTTATATCGTATAAGTCTGGCAAAATGACAGGCAGCAACAGGAAAAGTGGTTGAAGTCATATTACGTGAAAGTAAAATTGACGATATCAACCGAAGATGTTAAACTTTATAAGTAGCAACATTAGTGATAATTGTTAGATATTTCGCAATCAAAGGGAAGAAGGTACATGGATCGAATCAATCAGCATACAGCTCCGGTTTATGAGGCACTGCTCGAACTGCGCAAGCGGCGGGTGGTTCCTTTTGATGTGCCCGGGCATAAGCGTGGGCGCGGCAATCCGGAGCTGCTCGATTTTTTGGGTGAGAAATGCGTAGGGGTCGATGTCAACTCGATGAAGATGCTCGACAATTTAAGCCACCCGATATCTGTCATCCGCGAGGCCGAGGAGCTTACCGCGGATGCTTTTGGTGCGCAGCATGCGTTCTTTATGGTCAATGGCACGACCTCGGCCGTGCAGGCGATGGTGCTGGCGACAGTGCGCGCTGGCGACGAGATACTGCTGCCGCGCAACGTGCACAAGAGCGTCATCAATGCGCTGGTACTCTGCGGCGGCATCCCGGTCTATGTGCCCGTGCGCGTCAATCATCAGATCGGCATCGCGACGGGCATGGCCCTCAGTGACGTGGAAAAGGCCATCCGCGAGCATCCGCGGGCCAAGGCCATCTTTGTCAACAATCCGACCTATTACGGCATTGCCTCGGACCTCAAGGGCATCGTGCGTGCCGCCCATGCGGCAGGCATGAAGGTGCTGGTCGACGAGGCCCATGGCACCCATCTCTACTTCGGTAAGAATCTGCCGATTTCGGGCATGGCAGCTGGCGGCGACCTGGCTGCTGTGTCGATGCACAAGTCAGGCGGCAGCCTGACCCAGAGCTCCATCCTGCTCTGCGGTGAGGGCGTCGATGCCGAGTATGTGCAGCAGATCATCAACCTCACCCAGACGACGAGTGCTTCGTATCTTTTGATTTCCAGCCTTGATCTCTCCCGCCGCAACCTTGCCCTGCATGGCTGCGAGGCTTTTGAGAAGGTCAGCTCGATGGCCGAGTATGCGCGGTCGGAGATTAACGACATCGGCGGCTTCTATGCCTATGGCCGTGAGCTTATCGATGGGGACAGCGTCTATGACTTCGATGTGACGAAGCTGTCGGTATTCACGCAGGGCATCGGCATGACGGGCATCGAGGTCTACGACATGCTGCGGGATGAGTACGATATCCAGATCGAGTTCGGCGATATCGGCAACATCCTGGCCTACATCTCGATTGGCGACCGCATCCGCGACATCGAGCGGTTGGTTGGGGCACTCGAGGATATCGCGGGCCGCTTTGCCAAGGACAAGCGGGAGCTCTACTGCGGCGAGTTTATCGCCCCCGAGCTCGTCATGAGCCCCAAGGAGGCCTTCTACGCCAAGGGTGAACGCCTGCCGTTGAAGGATACGGTGGGCCGCATCTCGGGGGAGATGCTCATGTGCTATCCGCCGGGCATCCCTATCCTGACGCCGGGCGAGCGCATCACCGAAGAGATACTTACCTATATCGAATACGCGCGGGAAAAAGGCTGTTCCCTGCAGGGAACGCAGGACCCGGAGTGCCGGGAATTGCGCATTTTGACGGAAACTTGACAAGTCAGCCTGACATGTCAAGTTGACCGGTCACTTTGACTTGTCAACAGGGGAGGAACCGAAGCAATGGAAATATGGTTTTCACAGATGGATACGGAAAACGTCAAGACTTCCGTGCGCGTGGATAGACAGCTGTTCTCCAAGCAGAGCGAGTATCAGCGGATTGATGTCTTTGAGTCCAACGAATTCGGCCGCATGATTGTGCTGGACGGCGAAATCATCTTCTCGGAGGCCGACGAATTCATCTATAACGAAATGGTGGTGCACGTGCCCATGGCCGTTCATCCCGAGGTCAGGAATGTACTGATTATCGGCGGTGGCGATGGCGGTGTGGCCAAGGTGCTCACCCAGTATCCCGAGATCGAGTCCATCGATGTGGTCGAGCCCGATGAGATGTTCATCGAGGTGTCCCGGGAGTTTTTCCCCGAGACGGCCAAGGGCTTTGACGATGCACGCGTCAAGATCACGAATATGGACGGCCTGCGCTTCCTGCGCCGCTGCCGTGACAAATACGACCTCATCATCAACGATTCGACGGACCCTTTCGGCCATACCGAGGGGCTGTTTACGCGGGAGTTCTATGGCAACTGTTACCGGGCACTGCATGACGATGGCATCATGGTCTATCAGCACGGCAGCCCATTCTACGATGAGGATGAGGCGGCGTTCCGCGCAATGCACCGCAAGGCCTATCAGAGCTTCCCGGTGAGCCGCGTCTATCAGGCCAGCATCCCGACCTGCCCGGCAGGTATCTGGATGTTCGGCTTTGCATCGAAGAAATACCATCCGCTCAAGGATTTCGATGCCAAGCGCTGGAACAAGCGCGAATTGAAGACTTGGTATTATACCACCCATTTGCATAAGGGCGCCTTCATGCTGCCCAAGTACGTAGAGGATATCCTGTCAGAGGAGGAGACGAGAAAATGAGCAAATTGATGATTATCGGCTGTGGCGGTGTGGCAAGTGTTGCCATCCATAAGGTGTGCCAGAACGATGGCGTTTTCGATGAACTGTTGATTGCCAGCCGCACGGTGTCCAAGTGCGATGCCCTGAAGGAGAAACTGCAGGGCCAGACGAAGACGAAGATCACGACGGCGCAGATCGATGCCGATGATGCCGAAGCCTTGACGAAACTCATCAAGGAGTACCAGCCCGATGCCGTCCTGAATGTGGCGCTGCCGTATCAGGACCTCACGATCATGGATGCCTGCCTGGCAGCTGGTGTCGATTATATCGATACGGCGAACTTCGAGCCCGAGGACACCGAAGACCCCGAGTGGCGCAAGATTTACGACAAGCGCTGCAAGGAGCTTGGCTTCTCGGCTTACTTTGACTATTCCTGGCAGTGGGCCTATGAGGACAAGTTCAAACAGGCCGGCCTTACGGCCCTTTTGGGCACGGGCTTTGACCCGGGCGTCACGTCGGTCTTTGCGGCCTATGCCAAGAAACATTACTTCGATACCATCGACACCATCGATATCCTCGACTGCAATGGCGGCGATCACGGCTATGCCTTTGCCACGAACTTCAATCCCGAGATCAACCTGCGCGAGGTCTCGGCACCGGGCTCCTATATGGAAAATGGCAAGTGGGTGGAGATACCGGCCATGAGCATCAAGCGGGAATACGACTTCGAGGGCGTGGGCAAGAAGGATATGTACCTGCTGCATCATGAGGAAATCGAAGCCCTGGGCCGCAATATGCCTGAAGTCAAGCGCATCCGCTTCTTCATGACCTTTGGCCAGAGCTATCTGGACCATATGCGCTGCCTCGAAAACGTCGGCATGCTTTCGACGACGCCGATAAACTACAACGGGCAGGAAATCGTGCCGATCCAGTTCCTCAAGGCACTGTTGCCGGATCCGGCGTCCCTGGGCCCGCGCACGAAGGGCAAGACGAATATCGGCTGCATCTTCACGGGCAAGAAGGATGGCAAGGAGCGCTCCATCTACATCTATAACGTCTGCGATCATCAGGAGTGCTTTAAGGAAGTTGGCTCCCAGGCCATCTCCTACACGACGGGCGTGCCGGCGATGATCGGTGCGATGCTCGTCGTGACCGGCCAGTGGAAGAAGCCGGGCGTATTTACCACCGATGAGTTCGATCCCGACCCGTATATGGAAGCCCTCAACAAATGGGGTCTGCCCTGGAAGGTCGTAGAGAATCCGGTGCTGGTTGACTGATAGGGAACGAAAGCATGTCCATAACAATCAAGCAGGTGCCGACGCCGGCCTATGTGGTCGACGAAGGGGCACTGGAAAAGAACTTACAGATATTGAAGGACGTCAAGGAGCAGGCTGGTTGTAAGATCCTTCTGGCCCAGAAATGCTTTTCGATGTTTGCCGAGTATCCGCTGATCGGCCGCTATCTCGATGGCGCCACGGCCAGCGGGCTCTACGAGGCAAGGCTCGGCCATGAGGAGATGGCAGGCGAGAACCATGTGTTTTCGCCTGCTTACCGGCCCGAGGAGATCGAGAAGATCGCGGCCATCTGCGACCATGTCATCTTCAACTCCTTCAACCAGCTGCGCCGCTTCGGGCCGCTGGTCAAGCGCATCCAGGAGATGCGCGGGGTGGAGCATGGCATCGGCCTGCGCATCAACCCCGAATGCTCGACCCAGGATCATGCCATCTATGATCCCTGTGCGCCGGGCTCGCGCCTCGGCGTCACGGCGGAGGCCTTTGCGGAGGCTGTGTCGGCCTCTCCCGAGCTTTTTGATTTACTCGGCGGCCTGCACTTCCATACCCTCTGCGAGCAGGACAGTCCGGCGCTGGCGAAGACGCTGGCTGCAGTGCGTGAAAAGTTCGGCAGCTGGCTGAAGCGCGGGAATATCTGCTGGCTCAATATGGGCGGCGGCCATCATATCACCCGTGAGGATTACGACCGCGGGCTGCTCATCGAGCTGGTCCGGAAGGCCAGGGAGGAATATGACGTCGATGTCTATCTGGAGCCGGGCGAGGCCGTAGCACTCAATGCCGGCTATCTGGTGACCGAGGTGCTCGATATTGTCAGAAACCACGGCACGCAGATCCTCATACTCGATGCGTCAGCGGCCTGCCATATGCCCGACGTGCTGGAGATGCCGTACCGGCCGCCGCTCAAAGACGCCGGCGAGGCGGGAGAGAAAGCCCATACCTACCGGCTATCCTCGTGCACGTGCCTGGCGGGGGACATCATCGGCGATTACTCCTTTGACCGGTCCATCGTCAGTGGCGACCGGCTCTATTTTGAAGATATGGCCATCTACTCGATGGTCAAGAACAATACCTTCAACGGCATGGCGCTGCCTGCAATCTGGCGCATGGATAAAGATGGCGCCTGCACGCTGGTGAAGAAGTTCGGCTATGAGGATTTCAAGGGAAGGCTGTCGTGATATGTTGATAAGAAATACTACGCCCACCGCGGATGGCTTTCATATGCCCGCGGAGTTTGCCCCGCACGCGGGCACGTTCCTGATCTGGCCGGTGCGCCCTGGCTCCTGGACCCATGGCGGCCGGGACGTACAGCCGGTGTTCGTGCGGCTCATCGAGGAAATCTCGGCCGTGGAGGAGCTCTATCTGCTCGTCGATGACGCGCATCGCGTCCAGGCGGAGGCGATGCTTTCCCATCTGCCTCAGCAGCATATCCATTATCTGCCGATACCCACGGATGATGCCTGGGCGCGGGATATGGGGCCGACCTATGTGGTGGACGGCCGGAAGCGCCGCGGCATCAATTGGCGTTTCAATGCCTGGGGCGGCGACGTTGACGGCCTGTATCCCGACTACGCCCGGGATGATGCGGCGGCACCGCTGATGGCAGCGGCGCTGGGGGATACCTGTTACGATGCCGGGGACTTCGTGCTCGAGGGTGGTTCCATCCATGTGGATGGCGAAGGCACAGCGGTGGTGACCGAGGCCTGCCTGTTGAGTGCGGGACGCAATCCCCAGCTTACCAAAGAACAGATTGAGCAGAAGTTGAAGGACTATCTGGGCGTAACCAAAATCATTTGGTTGCCCCGGGGCATCTACAATGACGAGACTAATGAGCATGTCGATAATGTCTTTGCCTTTGTCCGGCCTGGCGAAGCCGTGCTGGCCTGGACCGATGACGAAAAGGACCCGCAGTATGCACTTAGCCAGGCTGACCTTGCCGTTCTCGAAGGGGAAACGGATGCCAAGGGACGCCGGCTGGTGGTACACAAGGTGCCCATTCCTGAGCAGCCTGTCTGCATCACGGCCGAAGAGGCAAACAGCTTTGCCTTTGCTGATGGCGAAGATAGGCGCGAGCCTGGCGAGCGCCTTGCGGCCAGCTATGTCAATTTCTATATCTGCAACGGCAAGGTCATCGTGCCGCAGTTCGGCGATCGGATGGATGCGGAGGCTTTGCGCATCCTGGGCGATTGTTTCCCCGAGCGCAAGGTCGTGGGGGTGCCTGCCCGGGCTGTTATTGTCGGCGGGGGTAATTTCCATTGCCTGACCCAGCAGATACCAGCAGTATGATTTGATCAACGAGGTGATTCGATGCGAAATGTGACCGTAGCTGCCGTGCAGATGCAGATGACGGCTGACGTACAGGAAAATATCCAGAAGGCCGATGCACTGGTGCGGCAAGCGGCGAAGCAGGGGGCCAATGTCATCCTGCTGCCCGAGCTTTTCGAGCGGCCCTATTTCTGCCAGCAGCGGCAGTATGAATTCTATGACTTTGCCACAACGGCCGAGGAAAATCCGGCGGTGCAGCATTTTAAGCAGGTTGCCCGCGAGCTTGAGGTCGTACTGCCCATCAGTTTCTATGAAAAGGATGGCACGCGGCTCTTCAACAGCATTGCGATGCTGGACGCCGATGGCAAGGTCCTCGGCATCTACCGCAAGACCCATATTCCTGACGACCATTACTACCAGGAAAAGTTCTACTTCACGCCGGGCAATACAGGCTTCAAGGTCTGGACGACCCGCTATGGCAAGATCGGTGTCGGCATCTGCTGGGATCAGTGGTTCCCCGAGGCGGCCAGGGCCATGGCCCTCTTAGGCGCCGAGCTGCTGCTCTATCCGACGGCCATCGGCTCCGAGCCCATCCTGGGGGCGGACAGCATGCCCCATTGGCGCCGCTGCATGCAGGGCCATGCGGGCTGCAATCTCGTGCCAGTCGTTGCGGCCAACCGCGTGGGCGTCGAGGAGGTCAAGCCCTGCGAGGAAAACGGCGGCCAGTCGTCAGCCCTTAGCTTTTACGGCTCGTCCTTTATTGCTGACAATACCGGCGCGCTCGTCGCTGAGGCCAACCGCAGCGACGAAACGATACTTACCGCGACCTTTGACCTCGACCAATGCCGGCAAGACCGCCAAAGCTGGGGCGTTTTCCGCGACCGCCGTCCAGAACTTTACGGCGAGCTGGTCAAATAAACGAAATATCGCAAGAATGCCAAGCGGGCGATTTGACAAGTCAAACTGCCCGTTTTCTATTTCGGGGAGTTGTCATGAGGATATTTCTGCAAAACCAATCTTCGGAATACGAACTATGCAGCTGCATAGGAAAGGCGCAGATAAAAACACCCTTGGCGATGGAAAATTTTCAATCCATTGCTAAGGGTGTTTTTGTGTCTGTCAGCGATGAGAGCGCATTGCTGTGTCGTAGAAGCAGAAATAGTCGGGCTGATGGCGGGATTGGGTGTATTCGACCTGGCGGCCGTCGGCGTCGAAGGTCTGGCTGGTCACGACGGCGAGGCAGTTGTAGTCGCCAAGCTCGATATACGTTTCATCAAAGGTCGTGGCCTTCTCGACAGTCATGCGGCGTTTGCTCAGGGCGATGGAACCGTGCAGATTGTTTTCGATATGGTCGTAAATCGAGTGGCTGGCAATCTCCGGGGTGAGGTCGGGGACGAAGGACTGCAGGAAATAGTTTTCGTCAAGGATCAACGGTTTTTCGTCGAGATAGCGCAGGCGGATGATTTTCCAAACTTCGCTGCCTGGGGCAAAGCCAGTCTTTGCTGAGAGCTTTTCGTCGATGACCAAGGTATCGAATTGGAGGATCTGTGTGCGGACGTTCAGCTTGTTGCGCGCAGCCGACTCGCGGAAGGATTCGATGCCGCCGATGGAAAACTCGGCTGGATCGTGATGCTGGTAGATGATGCGCACGCCTTTACCATGCATGGGCTGCAGATACCCCTTATCGGTTAAGAGTGACAGGGCCCGGCGAATCGTGTTGCGTGAGCACTGATAGGTTTCAGTCAAACTGTTCTCCGATGGCAGCATGTCCTGATAGGCGTAGACGCCTGTTTCGATTTTGTGCTTGAGATCTTTGTAGATGTCCGTGAAAATTGCTCTTGGCATGATGCAAGATTTCCTTTCTTTGTTCTTAGGCTATTATATAGCGGAAAATTTGACTGGTCAAAAGAAAAGACGAAATAATCATTGACTTGTTTAAACAAGTATGGTATAAAGTAGATAGAAACTTGTATAAACAAGTGAAAAAGAATTATTGATCTGGATTAACAAGGGGGTTGTATCATGGGGAAGTATACGGAAGATGCCAGACAACTGCTGGCATTAGTGGGCGGCAGGGAAAATATCTCAGCCGTTGCGCACTGCATGACGCGGATGCGGTTTGTGCTGATTGACCCGTCAAAAGCGGATCTTGCGCAGATCGAGGCTATGAAATGCGTGAAGGGGACATTCACGCAAGCGGGCCAGTTCCAAGTCATCATCGGCAACACGGTGGCGGAGTTCTACAATGATTTCACGGAGGTATCGGGAGTAAGCGGCGTATCGAAGGACGCCGTCAAGAGTGTCGCTCAGCAGAATCAAAATGTCTTGCAGCGCGCCGTGGCTATCATTGCTGAAATCTTTGCGCCAATCATCCCAGCCATCATCGTCGGTGGTCTTATCCTCGGTTTCCGCAATTGTATCGATGCGCTCTACTTGTTTGAGGATGGAACAAAGACGCTCGTCGATATCAGCACGTTCTGGAAGGGCATTGATAGTTTCCTCTGGCTCATCGGCGAGGCGGTCTTCCATATGCTGCCTGTGGGTATCTGCTGGTCGGTCACGAAGAAGATGGGCACGACTCAGATGCTCGGCATCGTGCTGGGCTTAACGTTGGTGTCAGGACAGCTGCTCAATGCCTATGCTGTTGCTGGTACACCGGCAGATAAGGTGCCGTTCTGGGATTTCGGTTTCTTTACGGTCAATATGATCGGCTATCAGGCCCAGGTGATTCCGGCCATCCTGGCAGCCTTTACCCTCGTCTATCTGGAGAAATTCTTCCAGCGCATCACGCCTGCAGTCATCTCGATGATTGTCGTGCCGTTCTGCAGCCTGACACTGGCCGTCATCGCGGCTCATTTTGTGCTGGGCCCCATTGGCTGGAAGCTCGGCTCGCTGGTATCTAGCGTCGTGTTCTCGGGCATTACGGGTTCGTTCCAGGCAATCTTTGCAGCGGTATTCGGTTTCATCTATGCGCCGCTGGTCATCACAGGACTGCATCATATGACCAATGCCATCGATCTGCAGCTCATTGCTGACTATCATGGCACGATGCTCTGGCCGATGATTGCTCTTTCGAATATCGCCCAGGGCGCAGCCGTTCTCGGTATGATTTTTCTGCAGCGCCGCAATCAGGAGGCCCAGGAAGTCAACGTACCGGCTTTCATCTCCTGCTGGCTCGGCGTCACGGAGCCGGCTATGTTCGGTGTCAACCTCAAGTATCTGTTCCCGTTCGTCTGCGGCATGACAGGCTCGGCCTGTGCAGCTGTGCTCTGTGTCATGACGGGGACCACGGCCAATGCCATTGGTGTCGGTGGCGTGCCGGGCATCCTATCGATACAGCCGCAGTTCATGCCGACCTTTGTCCTCAGCATGCTCATTGCCATTGCAGTGCCCTTTGCCTTGACGGTTGCAGTCGGCAAGCATAAGAAAATCGACAAGGCCGCTGCCGCGGCAGAAGACAGTGGCGTTTTGACTGCTTTTGCCGATGGTGAGGTCATCACCTTGTCGGCCGTCAATGATGGCGTATTCTCGACAGGCATGGTCGGCGAGGGCCTGGCCATCCGTCCACAGGGCGATGTGCTTTATGCACCAGCAGCGGCAGAAGTCACGATGCTCATGGACGAATCCCGTCATGCTGTTGGGCTCAAGCTTGCTAACGGCATGGAGCTGTTACTTCATGTTGGCCTTGATACAGTCGACATGCAGGGCGATGGGTTCAAGTATCTGGTCATGAAGGGCGATTTTGTTGAGGCAGGTACGCCGCTCTTGCAGTTTGACCGCCAAAAGATTCATGCTGCCGGTCATGATGACGTAATCTTGGGCATCGTGACCAACAAGGGCTTGGCCCATTCGGTGGAACTGCATACAGGCATGCAGGCCCAGCATGGCAGCGCTGTCATTGCTGATTTTGCCTGAGCTGGGGAATGGGAGAGGAGATTTTTGACGTGGACTTCAAAGATAAAGTTGTATATCAAATCTATCCGAAATCGTTTCAGGATTCGGATGGCGATGGGCGCGGTGACCTGCAGGGCATCATTTCGCGGCTCGATTATCTATCATGGCTGGGCGTAGATTATCTCTGGCTTACGCCATTCTTCCCATCGCCGCAACGCGATAATGGCTATGATGTAGCTAACTACTGCGCCATCGACCCGCAGTATGGCACGATGGCAGACTTTGAGACCTTGGTGGCTGAGGCGCGCAAGCGCGGCATCGGCTTGATGCTCGACATGGTGTTTAATCATACCTCGACTGAGCACATCTGGTTCAAGCGGGCACTAAATGGTGATGAACAGTATCAGTCGTATTACTTTTTCCAGTCGGGAACGGCAGATAAGATTCCCTGCAATTGGGAGTCGAAATTTGGCGGCCCGGCATGGAAATATGTGCCTGCGCTTGGCAAGTGGTATCTGCATCTTTTTGATGAGGGGCAAGCTGACCTCAATTGGGAGAATCCAGCCGTGCGCGAAGAGCTCAAGCAAGTCATCCGCTTTTGGAAGGCCAAGGGCGTAGCCGGGTTCCGCTTTGATGTCGTGAACCTCATTTCAAAGCCTAAAAAGTTCGAGGATGATGGGCAGGGCGATGGCCGCAGGTTCTACACGGATGGCCCCCATGTGCATGAATTCCTGCAGGAGCTGGTCCGCGATACGGGCATCGGCAATATGGTGACGGTGGGTGAGCTTTCCTCGACGACGCTGGCCAATGGGCAGCGCTATGCGGGGGCAGGCACGGGGGAGCTGTCGATGTGCTTCAGCTTCCATCACTTGAAGGTCGACTATAAAGATGGCGACAAGTGGCAGCTGATGGTACCAGATATTGGCAATCTGCGTGAGCTGCTGCAGGAATGGCAGGAGGGGATGCAGGCATCCGACAGCTGGAATGCCGTGTTCTGGTGCAACCACGACCAGCCGCGCGTCGTGTCCCGCTTCGGGGATACGGGCCGCTACTGGAAGGAATCGGCCAAGATGCTCGCCGGTTGCATCCATCTGCTGCGCGGCACGCCCTATATCTATCAGGGCGAGGAGCTGGGGATGCCCAATGCCGGGTTCCGTGATATCGGCCAGTACCGTGATGTGGAGACGCTGAACTATCATAAGATCCTGCGGGAACGCGGCCTGTCGGAGGAAGAGGCCATGAAGGTCATACAGGCGCGCTCCCGTGATAACAGCCGCACGCCGATGCAGTGGCAGGCGGGCAGGAATGCTGGCTTTACGGCCGGCACGCCTTGGATTGGCCTGCCCGAGGCGGCAGCGTCCATTCACGTCGAGGCAGAGCAGAATGACAGCGATTCCATCCTGCAGTTCTACCGCAAGCTTATCCGCCTGCGCAAGGAACAAAAGCTTATCGCCGAGGGTAGCATCGCCTTTATCGAGACTGAGAATCCCGATATCATCGCTTATCGCCGCAAGCTTGGACAGCAGGAACTCGTCGTCTACTGCAATTTCCGTTCGCATAGTGTCCATACTGCCAAGGATTTGCGGCAGTATCCGGCAACAGGATGGCGGCTGCTGCTTAGCAACTATGCAGAGGAAAATAGCCTTGCGGAGCTGCGGCCGTATGAATTGATGGTTTGGTTAAAAGACTGAAGTCAGAATTGCACAAAAATCCGCTGATTCGTAAATGAGTCAGCGGATTTTTATTTGCCGTTTGGCTGCTAGTGCGAGCTTGAAATAAATTTGTTACAGCTTAGCGTGGGTGGGGGCAGGTGCACTTTTTCTCCGCTCCCGCTAAATGACCCGCGCTGATAGTTTGTACGTATCTAGATACATGTGCCGGGCAGGCCGGCGGCACGCCAATACATATTGACGTTCTAGCTGTTGCCTGCCGCGGGCCATCCCTCACTGCGTTCGGGCAATCGCTCCCGCTGCGAAGAAAGTGTACCTGCCCCCGCCCCTGTCCGGCGGCGTGGCTATGCTCGAATATGAAAACGGTAATTAGCCATTTTCTAAAGAAAGAACTAGACGAGCCAAGGGGTCTAGCGGTATAATAAAAAGCGGACTACGTAAAAATCGTGGCGCAGGTCACGCTTAGATATTTTGAGGAGGTTTTTCCAAACCATGAAGAATACGAAACCTATTTACACGATTGGTCATCGCAATCCGGATACGGACTCCATCTGCTCGGCTATCGGCTATGCTCACTTGAAACAGGCTCTGGGACAGAATGTTGTTCCAGCTCGCGCTGGCAAGGTCAATGCTGAGACGAAATATGCGCTCGAGCATTTCAAGGTTGAGCAGCCGCTGCTCCTGACGGATCTTTACCCGCGTGTCAAGGATATCACGATGGACTGCCAGATTGTCGTCAAGCAGCATGATACGCTGCGCCATCTGGGCGAGGTCATGCGTGAGCATGAGCTCAAATCTGTGCCGGTAACGGACAGCAAGGGCCTGCTCGTCGGCATCGTTACGGTTTCGGATCTTGCAAAGCGTTATTTCCAGGAGCTTTCGATGCAGAATCTCTCGGAGATGCGCGTGCGTTATCGTGATCTCATCGCTGCTACGGACAGTGAAGTGCTCGTATCGGGTGACGAGGGCGAGTTCATTCAGGGCAGCGTCCGCATTGCTGCTGGCAGCATCGAGACCATCAAGAAGGTCATCGATAAGAAAGACATCGTGCTCGTTGGCGATCGCCATGATGAGACGATGCTCGATATCATTGCCCAGGGTGTTTCCTGCATGGTAATCACGGGGGGCGGCCGCCTGTCCGGCGAGGTCATCGAGGCTGCTGAGGCGAAGGGCATCTTTGTCCTCTCGACGCCGTATGATACCTATACGGTTGCCCGTCTGATCAACCAGTGCGTACCTATCCGCCGCATCATGCACGAGAATCCAGTCTGCTTCAAGCCTCTTGACATGCTCTCGGATATCAAAGGCACGATGGAGGAGACCAACTACCGCAACTATCCGGTCATCGAGAACGGCCGTCTCGTGGGCATCATTTCCCGTGACAATATGGTCATGCCGGAGCGCGAGCAGGTCATCCTTGTTGACCACAACGAGCGTGGTCAGGCTGTTGAGGGCATTGAGGAGGCCAAGGTCGTCGAGATTATCGACCATCATCGCCTGGGCGGCATCCAGACCAGCGAGCCGATTTACACCCATGCGGAACCAGTTGGCTGCACGGCAACAATCGTGGCCAACATGCACTGGCAGAACGACGTCGAGATTCCGGCATCGATTGCAGGCCTGTTGCTCTCGGCTATCCTTTCCGATACGGTGCTGTTCAAGTCCCCGACTTGCACGGAGTATGACAAGAAGACGGCTGAGCGCCTGGCTGAGATTGCTGGCGTCGACATCAACGAGTACGGCATGGCTATGCTCAAAGCTGGTTCGGGCATCGGCGATATGACACCGGCTGAGATTGCCAAGAACGACCTCAAGGAGTTCCAGATCGGCGACTACCGCATCATCGTCAGCCAGATTTCCGTCATGGACACGAAGGAAGTCATGGACCTTGAGCCACAGCTCATCGAGGCAATGACGGCTATCTGCGAGAAGGAAGGTTTTGACATGAGCCTTGTCATGGTCACGGATATCCTCGAGGAGGCCACGTACCTTCTCTATGCTGGTTCGCCGAAGACGCTGATCGGCGAGGCCTTCAAGAAGGATGCCAGCGGCACGCATGTCTACCTGCCGGGTGTCATGAGCCGCAAGAAACAGATTATCCCGCCACTTTCCGAGGCTGTAAAACGCATTGCGAAATAATCGGCAAAGAACCGAATAGAAATCAGAGGCTGTCGCATTTTTGCGGCAGCCTCGTTATTCCCAGATCAGAGATACACAGGAGGACACATTGGATATTTTTGAAGGTTTGAATCCCGCCCAGAAGAAAGCCGTGGAGCATACGGACGGCCCGCTGCTCATAATGGCAGGTGCCGGCTCGGGCAAGACGAAGGTGTTGACCTGCAAGATTGCCAATCTTTTGGCACAGGGGGTGGCACCGTGGAATATCCTCGCCATCACATTCACGAACAAAGCGGCTACGGAGATGCGTGAGCGCGTCGACCGCATGATTGGTGAGGGGGCCAAGGATGTCTGGCTCAGCACGTTCCATTCGTTCTGCGCGCGTTTCCTGCGCCGCGAGATTGAGGCTACAGACCTTTACAAGCGCAACTTTGTCATCTATGATTCGAGCGACAGCCAGGTCGTCATCAAGGACTGTCTCAAGGAGCTCAACCTTGACCCGAAACAGTATGCGCCCAACTCTATCCAGAATGCCATATCGAATGCCAAGAACCAGCTCATGGGGCCTAAGGCCATGGAGCGCGACGCTGATAACTTCTTCCAGAAGAAAGTCGCTGAGGTCTACAAGCTTCATGCCCAGAAACTGCGCACGAACAACGCCCTCGACTTTGATGACCTGTTGATGGTCTCGGTCATCCTGCTGGAGGAGAATGAGGAAATCCGCACGAAATACCAGCGCCGTTTCAAATACATCCTCGTCGACGAATATCAGGATACCAATGGCGCCCAGTACCAGCTGACGAAGATCCTGGCGGCCCAGCATCACAATCTCTGCGTCGTTGGTGATGCCGACCAGTCCATCTACGGCTGGCGCGGTGCCGATATCCGCAACATCATGGACTTTGAGCAGGATTATCCAGAGGCAAAGACCATCAAGCTGGAGCAGAATTACCGCTCCACGAAGAATATCCTCGCAGCGGCCAATGCGGTTATCGAGCATAACATCAACCGCAAGAAGAAAGACCTTTGGACCGAGAATGCGACAGGCGAGAAACTCACGAGCTATGAGGCCCGTGACGAGCGCGACGAGGCACAGTTCATCGCCACGACGATATCCAAGCAGAAGACAATCTTCAATGCCGCCTATGGCGATATGGCCATCCTCTACCGCACGAACGCTCAGTCCCGTGTCATCGAGGAAACATTCATGCGCTCGGGCATCCCGTACACGATGGTCGGTGGCCTCAAGTTCTACGACCGCAAGGAAATCAAAGACATCCTTGCCTATCTGCGCGTCATCTACAACCCGATGGATACCGTGAGTCTCCTGCGCATCATCAATGTGCCTAAGCGCGGCCTCGGTGCTACCTCGATGGCTAAGCTCACGGATTACGCAGATGAGAACGGCCTGTCATTGTTCGATGTCATCTCGAATCCTGATGTGCTTGACATGATTCCGGGCATCACAGCCCGCGTCAAGAAACCGCTCGAGCTTTTCGCCACGTTCATTTTCCAGTTCATGGGCTATCAGGCCAACATGCACCTCGATGACCTTATCGAGAAAGTGCTCGATGAGTCCGGGTATATGGCTGAGCTCAAGGCAGAGAACAAGCCTGAGAGCGAGTCGCGCATCGAGAATCTCAAGGAGTTCATCGGCGTGGCCAAGGACTTCGAGAAAACCGAGGAGAATGCCAACCTTGAAACGTTCCTCTCGCAGCTCTCGCTGGTTTCCGATATCGATAGCGCTGACATCGAGGATGACCGCGTGACGCTGATGACGCTGCACTCGGCCAAGGGCCTGGAGTTCCCGGTGGTCTTCATGATCGGTATGGAGGAAGGGCTGTTCCCGCACTCGCGCACGCTGATGGATGACAACGAGATCGAAGAGGAGCGCCGCACCTGCTATGTCGGCATCACGCGGGCCCAGCGCAAGCTCTATCTGACCAATGCACGGCAGCGCACGATCTATGGCAAGACCAATGCCTTCCCGCCGTCTCGTTTCCTGCAGGAAATCCCTGACGACTACGTCGAGCGTCTCGTGCCGCGGGCCAATGCCTATGGCTTTGCCAATGCGAACCACTACGGTGCGCAGCAACAGAGCGGTTTCATGAGTTTCCGCCCGAGCGCGAACCAGATGGGAAATGGCGTGCGCTTCAGCGGCAAGCCCCAATCTGCCCTTGAGGCGATGGCGGCACTGCAGAAGAAGAACGTCAACGTGCAGCCCAGCGGCGGCATCATCCGTCCGGACACGAGCATCCAGTGGAAGGTTGGCGACAAGGCGCGTCACGGCAAGTGGGGCGTCGGCACAGTCGTGTCGGTCAAAGGCAGCGGCGAAGAAGTCGAGCTCAAGATTGCTTTCCCTGGCCAGGGCGTCAAAGGCCTTATGCAGAAATACGCACCAATCACGAAAGCATAATAGCATATTCCCAGCACTCGCAGACGGTCTTGACTGTCTGCGGGTGTTTTTATTTTGACATGTCAAGTTGATTGGTCAAGTTTGTGTGGTATAGACAGGTTCGCCTCATGTATACAAGATTGACTAGTCAAATTATATTGCGAAAATTTTAAAAATAACGTATAATAGGACTAGGGAACTAGGGAAGACAGCAACCGATTCAGGTGGAACTGGAATCGATAGGGATTCTTCACACGGGGTGTCACATTGAAAGTGAGGGGTATGTTGTGGATAAATTTTATCGATGGCTGTTGTCGACTTCCTGGACTGACCGCCTGCGGGCATATGCGTTTATCGAGAAAGATCTGCGGGCGCAGGCAAAATGGGTGCTTGATGACGACAAGTGGGAAGAGTTGAAACTCTTGACTGGTCAGATCATCTCGATTCATTTCAAGCGTTATCCGGCGAAAAATATCATCGAGTTTACCGAAAGGCTCAAGGATCTATATATCATGCTCTTAGATAAGCTGGGCAATGATAAGAGTCCGGGGCACTGCATGAGCATGAAACTCTTGATGGATATTTATGATGATGACGATATCGCTGCCCGTCAGGATATCCGCAACATCTTTGGCCGCCGTGCCTACGATGAGGAAAGGTCGGTACTTGAAAATCTCTTCCATTGCTATCAAGCAATGATGGATGCCGTCCAGAACCGTTATGTAAATATGATGGCCTAAAAGCAGGAATTTGCACAAAAAACGCGAATATCATGTATTATCAAGTAAACCTGGAGGGATAATCATGATAAAACGCATTTTTGCAGCATCTGCTTTGGCAGTATCCGTGGCTTTTGCCGGCGGTGCAGTAGGCACCGCCGGTAATTTTGATGGGATGGCTGTGGCCAGCGCCGCAACAGCCGACGAGCAGTTTACGGGCAACTGGTATGATGCGAACGGCAACTTCGTCGTCAGCATCCAACCTGGAGTCATCAACAGCTGCCGGATTGTCCGTACTTACGATGTCAAAGAGGGCACGCCGGGATCGGGGCATTTTGTCATTCTTGAGGCCAATGGCGAACATGACCTGTTCATCGAGTGGGAAGGTGGAGACTGGCAGAACAACAACTATGTTGAGCCGCATATCACGCTCAATCATGGCCAGAAACTGACGCGTAAATAAGGCTCAGGGCCAGCGTAGGGAAAGTTTTTTTGACCTGTCAAGAAAAATCCCTTTACACAAGCGTTGCTACATGGTATACTAAACAAAGTTAATTTAAGTTATCTTACGTTAAAGAGTGGGTGCAAACCCACTCTTTAATTCTTATGTAGGAAGCAAAATATGGGAGGTGGATGTATGGCAGCAAAGAATATCGAAGAGGCAGTCGAGGCAATTGTCGGCGAGCTGCTGGCAGGACAGGATATTATCGAACTCGTTGACGTCGAGTATGTCAAGGAGCACACGGATTGGTATTTGCGCGTCTACATCGATAAAGACGGTGGCATTGATATCGAGGATTGTCAGGAGCTCAGCGAGAAGCTCGAAGTACAGCTAGACGAGCGGAATGTGATTCCCGACAGCTATATCCTGGAGGTATCGTCACCGGGCATCGACCGCGTGCTGCGCAAGCCGCGTGACTACGAGCGTGAGCAGGGCAAGAAGGTAGATGTGACCCTTTATGCTCCTATGGATGGCAAGAAGGAATGGACTGGCGTACTCACGGGCTTTGACGGCAAGGCGGTTACCCTTGACGAGACGACGGTCATCGAGCTGTCCAAGGCGGCGCAGATTCGCCTGCATATCGACTTTTAAGGCGGTTGCCTTTATATAAAATTGGGAGGATAAGATTTTGGCAAGAAGAACTACGAAAGCGAAAGCTAGAGATAATGGGCAGGAGTTCCTGGATACCCTGCGCGAGCTGGGCAAGGAGAAGGGCATCGACGAAGAGGTGCTGTTTGAGGCCATCGAGGCTGCGCTGATTTCCGCTTACAAGCGCAACTTCAGCTCGGCCCAGAATGTCCGGGTGACGCTTTCACGTGAGACGGGACATTATCACGTATACGCTATCAAGACAGTTGTCGAGGACACCGAGGATGATATCACGGAGATCTCGCTGGCTCAGGCTCGCACAATCCGTCCGGAGTACGAAGTCGGCGATGTCATCGAGATTGAGGTCACGCCAGCAAACTTCGGCCGCATCGCTGCCCAGACGGCAAAACAGGTTGTCGTCCAGCGCATCCGCGAGGCTGAGCGCGGCATCATCTACGAGGAGTTCCAGAGCCGCGAGAGCGATATCCTGACGGGCCTTGTCCAGCGCGTCGAGAACCGCAACGTGTTCATCGACCTTGGCAAGACCGAGGCCGTGCTGACGCCGGCTGAGCAGATCCCGACGGAAAGCTACGAGCATGGCGATCGCATCAAGGCCTACATCGTCGAAGTCAAGAAGACCAACAAGGGCCCGCAGATTGTCGTTTCCCGTACCCATCCGGGCCTTTTGAAGCGCCTCTTCGAGCTTGAGGTGCCGGAGATCCAGGAAGGCATCGTCGAGATCAAGTCGGTGGCCCGTGAGCCGGGCAACCGCTCGAAGATTGCTGTCTGGTCGAAGGACGAGTCCGTCGATCCAGTGGGCTCTTGCGTCGGCCATCGCGGCATGCGCGTCCAGGCTATCGTTGATGAACTCGGCAGCGAGAAGATCGATATCGTCAAATGGAGCGAGGATCCGGCTAAGTTCATCGCCAACGCACTGAGCCCGGCCAAGGTCGTCTCGGTGGCCGTCAACGAGGAGGAGAAAGTCTCCCGCGTTGTCGTTCCGGACTACCAGCTGTCGCTGGCTATCGGCAAGGAAGGTCAGAATGCCCGTTTGGCAGCGAAGCTGACGAGCTGGAAGATTGACATCAAGAGCGAGTCGCAGGCCGCTGAAGAGCAGCTCGATGAGAATATGAACGAAGTCGAGGTCGAGAGCGACGAGTCTTTCACGGCAGAAGGTGAATGATTTGAAGACGAGGAAAATTCCCCAGCGGATGTGCCTGGGCTGCCAGGAAAGCCATCCGAAAAAGGAACTGATTCGTATCGTGCGCAGTCCGGAAGGCGAGTATTCTGTGGATACCACGGGCAAGAAAGCCGGCCGCGGCGCCTATATCTGTCCAAAACAGGAGTGCTTTGAGGCCGCTCGTAAGAGCCGGGGCCTCGAGCGTTCCTTCAAGAATGCTATCGATCCTGCCGTTTACGAAGCGCTGGCGCAGCAGCTGCAGGCGCTGGAGGTAACGGCGAAGACAGAGGAATGACCATGGCATTTACCAAAGAACAGCGCATCACGAATCTTCTGAGCATGGCTCAGCGGGCGCGCCGGATCGTTTCTGGTGCCTTTGCCGTCGAGCAGGCGATGAAGAAAAAACAGGCAGTATATCTGCTTGTCGCGACAGATGCCGCTGATGAATCGAAAAAGACCTATAAAGGTTTAGCTGAGAAATATAAGGTTCCCTATGCAGAGGGGCTGGACCGGGAGATGCTCGGCTCCTGCCTCGGCAAGGAATACCGCGCCGCAGCAGCGCTGACGGATGCGGGCTTTGCCAAGAAACTGCACCAGTTGATGGAGGAATCGCTATGATATAATCGGGGGTAGATCGATGTCCAAATACAGAGTTTTTGAATTGGCAAAAGAATTCCATACGGAGAGCAAGGTTGTCCTGGATATCCTGAAGAAGGGCAACTTCAAAGTGGCCAATCATCTGAGCAGCGTCGGTGACGAGGAACGCAACACCGTCAAGGCACATTTCGAGAAGAAAGCTGCGCCGGCAAAGAAAGAGCAGCCGAAGGCACAGGAAAATCGCGTGGAAAAACAGAACAATTCCCATAACGACCACAATCATCATGGCAGCAATGGCAGCCAGCACCATAACAACAATGGCGGCAGCCGTACGGAAGGCAGCCAGAACCGGTCGGCAAATCACAACAACAACGGTGGCAGCAGCCACAACGACCATAACAACAACAATCGTGGCGGACGCAACAACGACCGTAACGAGCGCGGCGGCCGCAATGATCGCAACGATCGCAACGGCCGTGGCAATGGTGGCCGCAACGATCGCAATAACCGCAACAACAATCGCAATGAGCGTAATGACCGCAACGATCGCAACAACCGCCGCAATGGCCGTAACAATCGCCGTGGAGGCAATCAGCAGCAGGCACCGAAGGTCGAGATTGCTCGTCCGAAGCACATCAAGCTGCCGGAAAGCATCGCGGTAAAAGACCTGGCATCGAAGATGAGCTACACGGCAGCTGAAGTCGTCAAGAAGCTCTTCATGATGGGCGTAATGGCTACCATCAACCAGGAAATCGACTTCGATACGGCAGCTCTTGTTGCTTCGGAGTTCGGCGTTACCTGTGAGGAACTGCCGCCAGATGTAGACCCGACGGAAATCCCAGAGATTGAGGACGATCCGAAATCCCTGAAACTTCGTCCGCCGGTAGTAACGGTCATGGGTCACGTTGACCACGGTAAGACGTCGCTCCTCGACTGCATCCGCAATACGCACGTGCAGACCCACGAGGCTGGCGGTATCACGCAGCACATCGGTGCTTATCAGGTCAACTGCTCGGGCAAGAAGATTGTCTTCCTCGATACGCCGGGTCATGAGGCCTTCACGGCTATGCGTGCCCGCGGTGCGCAGATTACGGATATCGCTATCCTCGTAGTCGCTGCAGACGACGGTGTCATGCCGCAGACCATCGAGGCGATCAACCATGCCAAATCCGCTGAGGTTCCTATCATCGTGGCCATCAACAAGATTGATAAACCGGGCGCTAATCCGGATCACGTCAAACAGGAACTCATGGAGCATGGCCTCGTACCGGAGGAATACGGCGGGGATACCATCATGGTTCCGGTTTCGGCTAAGAAACAGATGGGTATCGATGATCTGCTCGAAAACGTCCTGCTCGTCGCCGAAGTCGAAGAGCTCAAGGCAAATCCGAACCGTGAGGCTCGCGGCGTCATCATCGAGGCAAAACTCGATAAGGGCCGTGGTACGGTAGCAACGGTCCTGGTTCAGAGCGGTACGCTGCGCATCGGTGATTCCATCGTTTGCGGCACGACTTATGGTAAGGTTCGTGCCATGATTGATGACCGCGGCAACAACGTCAAGAAGGCTGGTCCGTCGGTACCAGTTGAGATCCTTGGTCTCAACGATGTTCCGGCTGCCGGGGATATCCTGGCAGTCCTCGAGGAGAAACAGGCCCGCAGCATCGCCGAGGCCCGTGTCGAGCGCGAGCGCAACCAGCTCATGAAGAGCAAGAAGGTATCCCTGGATGCTCTGTTCCAGCAGATCCAGGAAGGCGAGATCAAGGATCTCAACATCGTGGTCAAAGCTGACGTTCAGGGTTCTGTCGAGGCACTCTGCGGTTCGCTCTTGAAGCTCAACAAGAACGACGAGGTCCGCGTTTCCATCGTACACTCCGGTGTCGGTGCCGTTAACGAGTCCGATGTCATGCTGGCTTCGGCTGCCAATGCTATTATCATTGCCTTCAACGTCCGTCCGGATGCCAATGCCCGCAAGGTCGCTGACAACGAGGATGTGGACATTCGCACTTACCGCGTCATCTACGATGCCCTCAACGATGTGAAGGACGCTATGAGCGGCATGCTCAAACCGAAGTACAAAGAGGTCGTCCAGGGCCGCGTCGAAATCCGTCAGGTCATGAAGTTCTCGAAGGCTCTCGTTGCTGGTTCCTACGTCCTCGAAGGTAAGATCTGCAACAACTCCAAGATCCGCATCATTCGTGACAACATCGAAGTCTTCGATGGCGAAATCGATTCGCTGCGCCGCTTCAAGGATGAGGTCAAGGAAGTCCGCGAAGGCTATGAGTGCGGTATCTCGATTGTCGATTTCCGTGACTTCAAGGAAGGCGATATCATCGAGGCTTACACGATGGAGGAGATTGCTACGTCTATCGCTGAGGCCAACAAGGCTGCTGCCGAGAAACGCAAGGCCCAGGCTGAGGCCAAAGCTAAGGCTGAGCAAGAAGATTGATGATTTATCGTTTACATAAAGGAGGCGAATGCCGATGAGTCAGCTTCGGGTAGAAAAAGTCCAGGAGCTTATGAAGCAGGAAATCAGCCAGATCATCCTGCGTGAACTGAAGGATCCGCGCATCGGATTCGTTACGGTCACCTCGGTGGAATGCACGGGTGACCTCCGTGAGGCCAAGATTTACGTGAGCCTCATGGGCAGTGAGCAGCAGGTCAAGGATTGCTGGACAGGGCTTACGAACAGCCTCGGTTTCATCCGCCGCGAGATCGGCAAACGCATCCGCCTGCGCTTTACGCCGGAGCTTTCCTTTGAGCTGGATAAGTCGCTGGACTACAGCGCCCATATCCAGGAACTGCTGCTGAAGATCAAGGCAGAAGAGGAAGCTAACGGCAAGCATTCGGATGAGGAGCAATAAACACATATGAAAATTTCATTGAGGGAAACTGCGGCTGTCCTGTCCGCGGCACAAAAGGTGGTCATCACAGCCCACACGAATCCCGATGGCGATGCCATCGGCTCGTCCCTGGGTTTGATGCACTTCCTCAAGGGCTTAGGCAAGGACGCGCAGGTTCTCATCGATGATGATATCCCGGCAATATTTGATATGTTGCCGGGATATGAGCTTTTAGGGAAGCCGGAAGAAGGGCAGAGCATTGCAGCCGACGTACTCGTCGCGCTCGATGTGAGCCTTGACCGCATCGGTATGGTAAAGGATGTGGTCAAAGCCGAAGTCCTCAATATCGATCACCATATCACCAACGATGGTGCTGCCGATAAGCTCTATCTCGATGGAACCTGTGCGGCAACCGCAGAAATCATCTATCAGCTGATAAAGGAAATGAACGGAACTTTCAGCCGCGACTGCGCCATGTGCCTCTATACAGGCCTGGCAACTGACTCGGGCTGGTTCCGCTACTCCAATACGACACCGGCGACGCTGCGCGCTGGCGCTGAGCTCTTGGCAGCAGGCGCCGAGCCAAACCTCATCTCGGAGGGGCTCGAACGCCGTCCATATGAAAGCCTCAAAGGCCTGGCGGATGCCCTGCAGCATATGGAGCTATTCCATGATGGCCGCATGGTCGGCGTATTCCTTGACTTTGCCACGCTGGAGAATATCGGATCGGCCGAAGGGCTGGTCGATATGATCCGCAAGGTCGAGGGGACAGAGCTGGCGGTGGTGCTCAAGGAGAAAGAAAAGGACAGCTGCCGTGTGAGCATGCGCTCAAAGGGAATGGACGTCACAAAGATCGCCACGCAGTTTGGCGGTGGCGGCCATGTACGCGCGGCTGGCTGCTCGATTGCAAAACCCTTCGCTGAGGCCAAGGCAGCACTGCTGGCGGCCATTGCTGACGCCTTGGAGCCGCAGGCATGACGGAGATGAAGCCGGCAGCGCCGGTCATTCCCGACATCGGCGGTTTTCTCAACGTCCTGAAGCCCCCTGGCATGACTTCGCATGATGTCATCGGCTTTGTGCGGCGCGTGCTGCATGTCAAGCGCGTCGGTCATGCGGGGACGCTCGATCCGGCGGCTGCCGGTGTCCTGCCAGTGGCGGTGGGGGCATCTACCCGTCTGATTGAGTATCTGGAGCTGGCGGACAAGACGTACCGCGCTGAGGTCAAGTTCGGCATCGCCACGGATAGCGGTGACGACACGGGCGAGGTCATCGAATCCCTGGCGGATTTCACACTGCCAGCTGCTGACGAGATCGAATCGGCGCTGGCAAGATTCCGCGGCCATATCACCCAGGTGCCGCCAGCCCACTCGGCCATCAAGATTGGCGGCCGCCGGGCCTGTGACCTGCTGCGTGAGGGTAAGGCTGTTGACATGCCGTCCCGTGAAGTAATCATCCATCGGCTCGAGCTTTTGGCGCGTCGTGATGATACGCTACTTATCGACACGGACTGCTCCAAGGGCACCTATATCCGCAGTCTCTGCGTAGATATCGGTGCAGCCCTTGGCATTCCGGCGACGATGGCCTTTCTCGTGCGCCGCCGCGTCGGTGACTTTGCGCTTGAAGACGCCTTGACCCTCGAGGAACTCAAGGGACAAGGCGCCAGCGCTTTGCTTGCCCCGTCAGATTTCCTCAGCCATCTGGAGCGCTATGACTTGAATCCCCGGCGTGAAAAGGCCTTCTGCAACGGCCTATCCACCGGTGAGCGCCAGCGTATCCCGCAAAGTGATACGCTGAAAGTCTATGCTGAGGATAGATTTATCGGCATCGGCCGGTTTGACCGGTCAAATATGGAAGTGGTGCCCGTCAAGGTGCTCAAACCATAAATATTAGCCTCGTATCCCAAAGGATACGGGGCTTTTTTGTGTCCGCAAAAGGAATTTTGCCTTTTTTGTCTAATTTTTTCCTATAGAAAGCATGACAGGAATAGTTCTATGGCAATGGGATGGGCAGAATCATGAGTAAATTCAATGATAAGATCGAAAAAAACAGCGATATGTTCTTAAATATGCTTGCAAACGAAAATCCATTTGAGGTGCTCTATTCAGCACGCAATTCCGGCAAATGGAAGGTCTGTTATGACGCGCAGGGCCATGTCGTCAAGATGTCCTGGAGTGATTCCTTCAAAACGATGCTCGGCTATGAGGACGATGCCGAATTTGCCAAAATCATGTCACATTGGATGGATTATGTTTTGCCGGAAGACAGGGGGCGTCTTTTTAAGCATGTCGACGAAGTCGATAAATGCCAGGAGCACGGCGCTGTCTTTCATATAGAATTTCGTATGTGGCGCAAGGATAATGTGACTCGTTGGTTCCATATCGCCGTGCGCAAGCTCAAGGATAAGGACGGTCATCCCTGGCAGGCTGTAGGGATAATCACAGATGTTACAGAGCAGAAACGGCTGGAACTGCAGCGCCAGATGTATAAGGTGCTGGCCCAGGAATTCTTGACCACCTATATCATCGATGCGGTGAACCACAAGCTGCGCATTGTCCGCAACGATGGCAAGGCCGAAAATGCCAATGAGGAGCTGGCCGCCTTCGATAACGGATCCTATGAGGATTTTATCGAGAATCTCTGTGAGAAATATATCGTTCCCGAAGACCGCGCCCGGATCAAGCGTGATGTCGCCATCGATTCGCTGATGGAAAAGACACAGTCAGGGAACCTCTATCAGATCGATTTCATGTTGATGGATGAATGCGGGAAACGCTGCTACTACCAGGGAACCTATTCACGCATCATCGACGAGAACGGCAATGTGGCCTTTTTCTATGGCTGCCGTGATGTCAGCGAGATTGTCGCGAAGGAAAAGAAAAAGCAGGAGGAGATACAGGAGCGGCGCCGGCAGCTGGCCGAAGCCTATGAGACCCAGGAGGCACAGCTCGAAGAGATTCGTGTACTCAATGATGAGCTCGAGATCGCCAAAGATGCGGCGAATGCGGCCAACAAGGCTAAGACAGCCTTCCTGTTCAATATGTCTCACGACATCCGCACGCCCATGAATGCCATCATCGGGTTCACAAATCTCATCGAGAAGAACATTGACGATAAGGAACAGGTGCGGGACTATCTGAAAAAGATACAGGCCTCCAATGAGTTTCTACTGTCCCTCATCAACAATGTGCTCGAAATGGCCCGCATCGAAAGCGGTAAGGCGACGATTGATGAGTCCTATGGCAATGCCCGGGAAATCTACCAGGCAATCTGTGCCGTATTTGAAGCCCAGATGAAGGAAAAAAAGCTGACATTCACCCACACCATCGATGTGGAGCATGAAGACCTGCTCGTCGATTTCACTAAGTTCCGGGAAATCATGCTGAATCTCATCAGCAATGCCTATAAATATACGCCGGAAGGCGGCAGCGTGTCCATGGATATCCGGGAAATCCCGTCCCATGAGGAAGGCTATGCGCTCTATCAGGTCACGATAGCCGACACGGGCATCGGCATGCCGGAAGATTTCCTGCCGCATCTTTACGAAGCGTTCTCACGGGAGAAGACCACCACCCAGAGCGGCATCATGGGTACAGGCCTTGGCATGTTGATCGTCAAGGAGCTTGTGGATCTGCTCGGTGGTACCATCAAGGTCACAAGCAAGCTCGGCGTCGGGACGACCTTTGTGGTGACCTTCCCGTTCCGCATCACCGAAAAGATCATGATCCATGCCGGCCCAAAAGAAAACGCCGTGCGGGATTACACGAAATTCCAAGGGTTGCGCATCCTGTTAGCCGAGGATAACGAGCTCAATGCGGAAATCGCTACGGCCATCCTGACGGAAAAAGGCTTTACCGTGGAGCATGCCGAAGATGGGGTAGACGCAGTAGATAAGATGGAACATTCAAAACCTGGCGACTATGACCTGATACTCATGGATATCCAGATGCCACGGCTGAATGGCTATGAGGCAACGCGTACCATCCGCAAGCTCAAAGAGCCCTATCAGTCAGGGATACCCATCATTGCGATGACGGCCAACGCCTTTGATGAGGATAAGCATCGGGCCGTGCTGGCGGGCATGAATGACCATGTGGCTAAACCCTTTGACGTGGATAAGCTGTACGATACCATCGAAATGGTGCTGCTCGATACCAATCGCTATGTCCATAACGATGCCCTTGAGGCCTTTCGGGAAAAATACCAGCAGCTTGGCTGCCTCTGCGGATTCTTTGTCTACCGGGCGGGCTTTGATGAACAGATCATCTATGCAGATCCCGAAACAGCGGCGATCTTCGGCTGTGCCACGACGGTGGAATTCATGCAGTTTGTTGGCGGATCTTTCAAGACCATGGTGCATGTGGAGGATGTTTTTGCCGTACAGCAGGCCATCGAAGAACAGCAGAGCAAATCCCAGGAAAACCTTGACTACATCGACTACGATATCGTCCGCAAGGATGGGGCTATCCGTCATGTGGCTGATGTAGGTTATAAGGTGTTCAACGGCACGGAATATGTTTACTATGTCTATATTGCCGATGTGACGGAGATGAACATGAACTGACAGAACGAAATAAGTGTAGTATAATAAGTAGACGCAAATATTTAGTAATAGGTGATGTTCATGAGAGTTTTCTCGAAGCTGACAGCTTTGAGCAGAGAATACAAGAATATTGTTGTGGCCCTGGGCATGTTTGACGGCGTGCACATCGGGCACCAGAGCATTGTCCGGCGGGCCGTGGAACTTGCGCGGGAGATTGACGGCACGGCTGTTGTCTTCACGTTCAGCAACCATCCACTAGCCGTCGTTGCGCCCCAGGCACTGCCCAAACAGATTGGCAACAACCTGTTGCGCGAGCGGCGTCTTGCTGAACTCGGCGTTGACGTGCTTGTTTCGATTCCATTCACAAAAGAATTTGCCAGCAAGAGCCCCAAAGCATTTCTCGAGCTCCTGCAACAGCTCTTTGCGCCACGCTATGTGGTCACAGGGCCAAACTATACCTTTGGTGCCAAGGGCAGGGGGACGCAGCGCCAGCTGTTGCGTGAAGGCCCTGCATACGGCTTTCAGGCTGAGGTCTGCCAGGCCGTGCTGCGCGATGGCCGTGCCGTCAGCAGCACGCGCATCCGCGCATTGGTTGATAAGGGCGAGTTGCAGGCGGTCAATGACTTTTTAGGCTATCCGTTCACGGTAATCGGCCGGGTCATCCATGGCGACCGGCGCGGACGCACGCTGGGCTTCCCAACGGCCAATCTCGCCATTCCCGACGAGCGCGTGATGCTGCCCAATGGCGTCTATGCCTGTGATGTCATCCATGCAGGCAGGCATTATGCCGGCCTTGCCAATATCGGCGACAATCCGACCTTCGAAGGCTGCAACCGACGTCTGGAGGTCAATATCCAGGACTTCAGCCAGGACATCTACGATCAGGTCATCGAGGTGCGGTTCCTGGGCAAGCTGCGCGAGCAGCAGAAATTCGCGGGCAAGGAGGAGCTCATCGCGCAGATGCATCGCGACCGCGAGAATGCGCGCTGCTACTGGCGGGGATAATTGCATTTTCCCATTTACAAGCGGCTGCATTCTATGCTATACTATCAAAGGTAATTTTTACCGCTGACCTCAGCTCAGCCTGCGAAGTACTCCGACGCACGCTTAGCTGATGGCTGAAAATCTTATTTTACAGGAGGAGTTTTCACATGTTGACTCAGGAAGCAAAACAGGAAATCATGCAGAAGTATGCCGTTCACGAGGGTGACACGGGTTCGCCGGAAGTACAGATCGCTGTTCTGACGGCTCGCATCCAGTACCTCACGGAGCATCTGAAGGAGCACAAGAAGGATCATCATTCCCGTCGTGGCCTGCTCAAGATGGTTGGTCATCGCCGCCGTCTCCTCAGCTACCTCTACAAGACGGACATCGAGCGTTATCGTTCCATCATCGCTAAGCTCGGCATCCGCGCTACGATTGGCTAATCGTCAGACGATTCCTGACAAAAAAGCGGGTTTAATCCCGCTTTTTTTACTTTGAAAAAGGATATTTTTCCAATACGTCGAAATGGATACAGTATATTGGAATAAACGACATACGCTATACTAGGAGGAAATGATTCATGCAGAGTTTCGAGATGGAACTGGGGGGCCGCAAGCTCATCATTGAGAACGGCAAGATGGCCAAACAGGCAAATGGTGCGGCACTGGTTCGCTATGGCGATACGGTCGTGCTCGTCACGGCTACGGCATCTGCCGAGCCGCGCGAGGGCGTTGACTTTTTCCCGCTGACGGTAGACTATGAGGAAAAGATGTATGCAGCAGGCAAGATTCCCGGCGGCTTCATCAAACGCGAGGGCCGTCCGTCGAGCGACGCAATCCTCTGCGCACGCCTGATCGACCGTCCAATCCGTCCGCTGTTCCCGAAGGGCTTCCGCAACGACGTGCAGATTGTCGCGACGGTGCTGTCGGTGGAGCAGGACAATGCACCGGAGCTCGCAGCTATGATCGGTGCTTCGGCAGCCCTGACGGTTTCCGATATCCCCTTCATGGGCCCGATCGCCGGCGTCCGTGTCGGCCGTGTGGACGATGAATTCGTCATCAACCCGACGGAAGAGCAGCGCAAGGTTTCGACGCTGAACCTGACCGTTGCCGGCTCGAAGGATGCCGTCATGATGGTTGAGGCCGGTGCCAACGAGCTGCCCGAGGATGTCATCCTCGACGCTATCCTCTATGGACATAAGGAAATCCAGCGCATCGTCGCTTGGCAGGAAGAGATCCAGCAGGCTTGCGGCAAGGAGAAACGCGAAGTCAAGCTGTTCACGGTTCCCGAGGAACTGGAGAAGGCCATCAGCGACTATGCCAAAGACCGTCTCGACGAAGCAACGCGCAATCCCGATAAGCTCGACCGCGATGCCCATATCGCTGATATCAACGCCGATGTCATGGAGCATTTCCTCGTCGACTATCCGGAAATGGATAAAGAGATTGCCATGGCGCTGCATGACCTCGAGAAATCCATCGTCCGCCATATGATTACGCATGAGAAAATCCGTCCGGACGGCCGTGAGGTGGAAGAAGTCCGCCCGGTAAGCTGCGAAGTTGGCCTGCTGCCGCGCACGCATGGCTCCGGTCTCTTTACCCGTGGCCAGACGCAGGTGCTCACGGTCACGACGCTTGGGTCCCTCGGCGACGAGCAGATTATCGATGGCCTTGGACCTGAAACGAAGAAACACTACATCCATCACTATAACTTCCCTGGTTACTCGGTCGGCGAAGCCAAACCGATCCGCAGCCCAGGCCGCCGCGAAATCGGTCATGGTGCCCTCGCTGAGCGCGCCCTCGTGCCGGTTATTCCGTCCATCGAGGAGTTCCCGTACACGATTCGCCTCGTATCGGAAATCCTCGAGTCCAATGGCTCCAGCTCCATGGGCTCCGTCTGCGGCTCCACCCTGTCCCTGATGAACGCCGGTGTTCCCATCAAACGTCCGGTTTCTGGCGTTGCCATGGGCCTCGTCAAAGAAGGGGATGCCTACACGATTCTCACCGACATCCAGGGTATGGAAGATGCTCTTGGCGATATGGACTTCAAGGTGGCAGGTACGACGGAAGGTGTCACGGCTATCCAGATGGATATCAAGGTTGCTGGCATCGACCGCAACATCC
This sequence comes from Selenomonas sp. GACV-9, assembly GCA_900116485.1. Classification (GTDB taxonomy): domain Bacteria; phylum Bacillota; class Negativicutes; order Selenomonadales; family Selenomonadaceae; genus Selenomonas_A; species Selenomonas_A ruminantium_G. The sequence goes on along the minus strand of FPAX01000001.1, from coordinate 271,340 downwards.
TCTCGTCGGCTCTGCAGCAGGCAAAACGCGGCCGAGCCTTCATCCTCGGCAAGATGCTCGAGTGCATCGCGGAGCCGGCTGCTGACCTCTCGCCCTATGCACCGCGCGTGGAGACGATCAAGATCAAAGTCGACAAGATCCGTGACGTCATCGGTACCGGCGGCAAGGTCGTCAAGAAAATCATCGATGAGACGGGTGTCGAAATCGACATTCATGAAGATGGCAATATCTTCATCTCCTCTGTTGATGCTGAGGGCATGAAGAAGGCAAAACAGATGATTGAAGACATCGTCCGCGAAGTTGAAGTCGGCGAAGTCTACACGGGCAAAGTAACGCGCCTGATGAAATTCGGTGCCTTCGTCGAAGTCCTGCCGGGCAAGGAAGGACTCTGCCACATCTCGCAGCTTTCGAGCCGCCGCGTCGAAAAAGTCGAAGACGTGGTCCAGATTGGCGACCAGCTCCAGGTCAAAGTCATCGAAATCGACGACAAAGGCCGCGTAAACCTCAGCCATAAGGCTTGCCTCTAAACAAGAAGCAATAATAACAAAGCCCGCAGATTCTGATGGATCTGCGGGCTTTTCGCTTGTAACTTTCGTTATTTGTTATACATGCGGTTGAGCGGGTTTTCTTTGAAGATGTTGCCCTGTTCGATGTAGCGGTGGACCATCTTTTCGGATTTGTGGCGGGTCTGGCGCATGATGGAGAGGGCGTCGACGTCGTGCTGGGCGGCGCTGGTGGCGAAGCCACGGCGCAGGCTGTGGCCGGCGAATTGCTTTTCGTCAAGGCCGGCCATCTTGGCATATTTCTTGACGACGAGGGCCACCGATTTATCGGAAAGCTGCGTGTCACGCAGACTGTGGGCTTTGGTGAACGGACGGAAAATGGGCCCCGTATGGATTTGTGCGGCCTCGATCCAGGCTTTGAGTGCGCGCACAGCGCAAATCTCTTCATCAGGCGCATAGGGGATGGCAATGGTCGAGCCACGACCGTATTGGTCGCCTTTGGACTGGGGCACGAAGATCATCAGGCCCTGGGGGGTGAAGGTCAGTTCCTCGCACTGGATGCGCACAAGCTCTGAGCGGCGGAAGGCACCGGCAAAGCCGAGAAAGATCAGCGCCTTGTCCCGCAGGGACACGAGGTCAGTATCTTCAAAACAGTCTGCCAGCAGATAGAGGGTTTCCATGAGGATTGGCGATTTGCCACGCTGGAACGTGCCTTTCTCGCGGCGGATGGCGGCCATGGCCGCACGCACGATGCCATCCTTGGCTGGATTGTTCTTGCCGCCATAGCCAGCGGCAATGTGGTTTTCCGAGATAGCCGTGACACGGCGTGATACGGTATTGGCCTTGGCATCATCGGCCAGGTCGTTGATGTAGTTGACAATGGTCTCCGGCTGCGTCGGCAGGTCGCGTTCGCCATGATGCTGGCACCAGTCAGAGAAGTCACTCCAGTCTGACGAGTAGGCCTTCAGGGTATTGTCTGCTTTCGATTTTTCGAGCCGGCGTTTGGCCTTGGCTGAGAGCCGCTGATTGCTTTCGATGCGCTGGTTCTTGATCAGCATGAAGTTTTCTTTTGGTTTCATGGTTCATCCGTCTTTCTAAAGAATCTTGTCTCTATTATATACGATATTTGTTTCAGCGTCACGTCGGGAAGTGGTGCGAAAAGTTAGAAAAAGGTATATAATAAAAAGATAGGATTCAAGTATGAAAGTGAGGTGCGGCGATGAAATGGCTGCGCAGTATGATAAAACGAAAAGTTATATGGCTATCACTTACGATGGTGGTTGTCAGTTTGAGCTGCTTTCTGCTGCTGGTACAGCACGAGGCGCATTCGGGGCTGTTGTTGTCGCCGCCTGGTGAGCTCACGGCATCGACACAGGAAGAGCCGCTTTCGTATTCGCCGGTACTATCGTGGAGCAAGGATACTGAGGCGGTTTATTATGAGATTGAGTTTTTTACCGCTAAGCCACTGATGCTGTCTTCCACCAGTGATTCGGACGATGCGATTTTCCGCAGTTATGCGATTTTCCAGAACCACTACAATCCGCCTCTGGAAAAATTTGCGTCCATCTACTTGGGCAAGCAGCCACTTTATTGGCGCGTGCGGGCCATGGATTTCAATGGCAATCCCTGCACGCCTTTTAGTGAGCTTGCTGAGCTTTGGACCAGCGCTGAGGTCGAGCCGCAAAAGGCGCCAGTGCCGCTTACGAATTACAACAGCGGCCGCGGCTCCGTGCTGCTTTACCCCGTTTATCATTGGATTCCGCTGAGCAGTGTCACAGGCGGTTATGAGATCGAGCTTTATGCGGGCAATCCCGATACCCAGCGCGATGCTGTATTGCTCGATACCCTGCATAGTGATGTGGCTGAGTTTTACGATCCCAATCCACGCTACAATGACCGCGACCTTTACTGGCGCGTGCGCGGCCTTGACCAAGAGGGAAATGCCTCTACGCGCTGGTCGCTGCCGACTCGCATCCGCACAGCACCAGCCGACAACTGGCAGGTTGCAGTCCTTGGCGATAGCATCTCCCATGGCGGCGGCCATTACTCCTACGGCCCCGAGGACTTCGAGTTCAGCTGGCTGGCAAGTCTCGATTTTGATGTCATCAACTTGTCGGAATCCGGTGATACCGTGCAGATGACGCTGAATCGTTTTGACCGGGATGTGGTGCCGTTTCATCCCCAGTACCTGCTGATCATGACAGGCACGAACAGCCTGCGGGCTGGTGAGGAGCCTGAGGTCGTCATTGAAAGCCTGAAAGAAATGCAGCGTCGTTGCCGCCAGCATGGCATCCGACCAATCCTGCTGACCCTGCCAGCTGTCAATCCCGATAACATCCAGCATGTGTTCAAGGAAGAAACTGCTGATGACTGGTATGACCGGTTCAGCAAGGTAAATGCTTTCATCCGCACCCAGGTGCATATCGATGTGGCCGCAGCCTTTGACTGCCCCGAGCGCGTTTTGCCGACGGTCTATGCCCTCGATGGCCTGCACCCCGATGTGATGGGCAAGCGCCTGATGGGGCGGGCCGTAAATGCCGCCTGGCCCCAGGCCAAGGCACAGGCTGATAAGGAATGGGAGAATGATCATGGGCGCGAGAATCCGTAAGTATTGGCAGGCACACCCGAAATTTTGGCGTGGTGTGCTGCTGGCGATGGTGATAATTGTCATTGGCGCAGTAATACTCCTTGAGTTTCTGAGCCGCGGCGCAGCAGTGATTTTTAATCACGAAATGCAGGAGCAGGACATGCTGCGGGGCACGATCACGGCGGACAAGATTCTGGCCGATTTGACCGGTCATGTGATGTTTGAACATCTTGTCTGGAAGAATCCCGATGGCGTGACGATTCTCGAGGTGCCCTCAGGCAGTCTGCAAGTGCGCCCCTGGGATATCGTGACTAAGAATATCAAGTCCACGACCATCCAGGCCATCACGCTGAATGATGCGCAGGTCTCGTTGCGTCTCGCGGATGATATGCAGGTGGACTTTGTGCGGCAGTCGCGCGATATGAATAAGCTCGAGGACGACCCAGAGGACAAGGATTGGCGCAACAAGGTCAGCCTGACGGGTAAAAGCGAAGAGGAACGCAAGGCCATCGGCGAGTGGCGGCGCAAGCGGCAGGCGGCACGCCTGCAGAAACGCTGGGACAACTTCAACCGGCAGGGACGCAAGATACGGACAAAACTTACCCTTGCAAACTGCCGCATGGAGGTGTTCTTCAAGGATCGCCATTACCTCATGGACCATGTGGAGCTCCAAACGGATATCAACACCAACGACAAGATGAAGATAAAGCTTGAGACAGGCGGCTTTGGCGGCACGATGATTGGTAATGGCATCCGCCTGAATGGGGAAGTAGACTTTACAGCAGAAGATATTCCTGTCTGCGACCTGTGGCTGCGCTTTATCGACGTTGACCCCTCATCGCTGGATATGGGGGTCAATATCCATGATAAGATGACCCTTGACTCGCATATTTCGGGGCCGCTCACAACACTTTCTGGGGAAGGACATGTGCAGATGGATGAACTGCATATCCCGGGCCTTGATTTTTCCAATGTGATTGGCGACCTTTATTACGATGGTGAAGATCTGCTGTTCAAGGATGTCACTGCTGATGTCTTTGGCGGCAAACTGGTTGCCGAGGGAACTTATGACCTGGATACGCGCTATTATCAGCTGCAGGGCCATGGCTCGAACCTGCAGACAGCCAAGGCCCTGCCAGGCAGCAGCCTTTATTGCAGCGTGGATATGGACGTCAATATGTATTCCCGTGGTAGCTCACGCGAAACGACGGTCTGGGGTAGTTTCGCGTCGCAGCCGGGCTTTTACAAGCTGCTGCCCTTCAACAAGCTGGCAGGAAAATTCACCAATGAGTACCGTAATCTGACCTTTAACGATGTGGTAATGGAGCTGCCAGGCTTTACCGCAAAGACCGATTCCCTGAGCATCAAGCAGGGTAAGCTGGCCTTTGCGCCAATCCATTTATTCGATGAAAAAGGGCAGCCCCTTACGGTCATTGAAAACTATCGCTGAGATTGGAAAAAGGTCTTTGTTTATGCTATCATAGAGTATGTGAGACGTAGAGGAGGACTGTGATTTGCTGGTTTTGTCCAGAAAAGCTAAAGAAGAAATCATGATTGGTGACAAGATCCTATTGACGGTCATCAAAGTCGCAGCAGGAAAAATAAAAGTAGGAATTACAGCGCCTGAACACATCAAAGTACAGCGGCTTGACCACGAATTGGCGGCCAATCAGGAAAATGGAGAGGATTCTCATGAAATTTGATACACAGGCAGGCTATGCATTCATGCATCTCTATCTGAGCCTGCACCCGAAGAAATCGCCGGCTTACGATCCGACGGAAGAAGGCTATATCTCTGATGTGGAGGAATCGCGCCTGCATCACTTTGCCGAGTTCATCCGTTTCAACGAACGGGTGCGCACCCAGCATCAGTCATTGCGCGCTGAAGTAAAGCAGGCTGGCAGCGGCTGGCAGGACTTCACTCAGCACTTTGTCGAGAATGTCCATGGCGACATCGAGTTTGACGATAAGGAGCTGGCAACAGCCTTCGAGAAATTCAAGAACGATGTACATCGCATCTGCAGCCGCCCGCATACGCAGCTTGAGATTGAGATAGCTAAGTCTTTGGAGTAATGACCATTAAAAATACCCCTTCGCGCTGAAGGGGTATTTTTAATGGTTATTGTTACGCCGCTGTTCATGCAAGGCGGCACATTTCTCGACAATCAGGCGCACCACCCAGGAGGCTGGGCGCGTGGATTTCGTATGGAACCATTGCTCAACGGTGCGGCTCGGGGCACCGAGCAGGCGCTCACAGTCCCGTGGGGTAATCCCCCAGAGCTCACGCATGAGTTTCATGGGTTCGTCGGCGCAGGCGATGCGGTCGAGCTCGACTGCCTTTTTGAGTTCCTGAACGTCGACGTCAAAACCGGTCTGGCGCTGGAACCAGTTGGGAATGTCCTCACGGGTAACCTTGGGCATGAATGGCACTTCCTTTCTTGTTTTGCATTCCATATGTTTTATATTCGACGGCTTGGACGTGAATCCTCTTATTTTTCTTTTGCGTGCAGACAAAACGGCGTATTTATGGTAATATAGTGAAGATAAAATTTTGTAAGGAGATGCCCTCACACAATGAAAACCACGATTATCGGCATTGCCGGCGGCACGGGTTCCGGCAAATCGACGTTTACGAATCGCCTCAAGAAACATTTCGGTGATGATGTTACGGTAATCTATCACGACAATTATTACCGTCCGCATGATGACCTGTCCTTCCAGGAGCGTCAGCATATCAACTATGATCATCCGAAATCCTTGGAGACGGATCTGCTCATCGAGCAGCTGACGGAGCTGCGGCAGGGTCGCAGCGTCGAGTGTCCGGTCTATGATTTTGCCCAGCATACGCGCGCCAAAGAGACGACCATCATCAAGCCGAGCCGCGTCATCATCGTCGAGGGTATCCTGATCCTGCAGGATGAGCGCCTGCGCGATTTGTTCGATATCAAGATCTTTGTCGAGGCCGATGCCGACGAGCGCATCCTGCGCCGCGTGCTGCGCGACATCAACGAGCGCGGCCGTGACCTCGAGAACATCATCGAGCAGTACCTCGAAACCGTAAAGCCGATGCATTATCTCTATGTCGCACCGACGAAGAACGTAGCCGATATCGTCATCAACAGCGGCCTCAACAATGTCGCCTTTGATATCATCAAGACGAAGATCCAGGCGCTGCTGGCTGCCAGCGAAAACGAATAATTACAAGGATAAAAACAGCGACAGGCTGCAGTGGGAACCTGTCGCTGTTTTTTTACTGCCATTCCAGCCCCAACGAGGTTTCCTCGGCAGGGGCAGTGAATATCAACGTTATGGAGTTATCCTGCAAATCTAGAACTTTGAAATCAATATATCTTATGTATGTAGGTTCCAATTCGTCAATGACATGGCCTTCGCTGTAAACTATCTTTGTCCCATCAGGAGAGGCTGCCCAGCTGCCTAAATGACCGGAATCGTGGATGACAGCGATCAACTTTTTATAGGTTTCGCCATCAAAACCGCCATCGTTGTTCCGGCTGAAATCGGCAGTTACATCTGCTGCTGTTTTCAGCCCCCAAAAGCAACGTTTATACGCAGTTCTTTTGTATTCATGCTTGAACACGATGCCTTCATAATTGTCTACCTGGCGATAGTCTTGCGAAAAATCCAAATATGTATGGTATAGCACGACTTCTTTTATGAATAGCACGAGCAGGACTACAGCCGCCCCTTTTAAAACCAGTCGCCCAAAGCTCTTTTTCTTCATTTCCAGTCTCCTGTGTTGATAAAATCGCGTTTTATAATATAATGTCGTGCTATCATTATATTGACTAAAGGTTAAATCAAGTTTAAAACTGCGTCCATGTTAATTGTAGTAAGAATACAGAATACTTACTTCAAATCTATCAACTTCATAGCTGTAAAGATGTATACTAGTCATAGGTCAAGGGAAAGGAAGGATTCTGTATGAAAAAGTGTTTGGGTATTGTGTTGGGAGCCGCTGTCTGGGGAGCGCTGCTGTATGTGCAGGGGACGCCGGTCATCGATGAGCAGATTGCTGAAGATGTGGTACGTTCTGTGCATCCCGATACGGCATTTTGCGAGACGGAGCGCATAGGAACAGGAGATGAGGAAAGTCTCCGCGTTGCTTATGTCACTACGGATATGCAGCAGGGCGAGGTAACATTTGCCAAAGATGGTCATGTGCTGCTGGCAGAAGAATAAATGTGAACATGAAAAATATGAAAGGCCGCCATCAGGCGGTCTTTTTGTATGCGGTCAGATTTGACAAGTCAACTTGACCGGTCAATTTTGACTTGTCAAAATCTCCTATGGAAGGTGATATCGGCCTTGCTGTCGAATCATAGCAGTGAAAGAAGGTGAGTCTATGGAAAAACCTAAGTTTTGGCAGCGCAATGACTTATCGCTGCTGTTCTTGCTCTCGATTTTCATGAACGGCTTTGAGACGGGCGGCTATCAAGCGGCACTTCTCTATATTGGCCAGGAGTTTGATCTATCGATAGGTCAGCAGGGGATTCTGGCCTCGGTACAGCTCGTGGCAACGATGATTGCCCCCTTGCTTTTGGGGCCGCTCGCTGACCGCATCGGCAAGCAGATCATGCTCGTGGTGTTTACGGCCAGCCGCGTGCTGTCTGCAGCGGTTATCCTGCTGGCGACAGATTCCGTGGTATTTGCCATCGGCATCTTCACTCTTGGCTTTGCCTGCAGCATCGTGCAATATGTTGCCATTGCTGGCATGCAGGATGCTTATCCGCTAACGCGCAATCGACGCATGGGCTATATCACGGCCATGTTTGCGCTTGGCGCAGTGGTGGCACCGTTGATTGTAGGCATATCGGTGGGGATGCCCGGCGGCTGGCGCAGCTTTTTCCTTTTGAGTGGTCTCATCTTCCTGCTGCTGACTGTCTTTTTGGCTCGCACGGATTTCTCGCCGCGCGAAGAGCTCGCGGCTGAAGAGGTCCAAAGCAGCAGTGACCGTCTGTACCTCAAAGGGATGGCTTTGCTCTGTACCATCATGTTCATCTACGTCGGCGTAGAAAATGGCGTCTGTTTCTTCCTCAGCAATTTCATGTTGGCCACTATGGATTCAGCGCGCGGTTATCTGGCCTTGTCACTGTTTTGGCTCGCGATGATCCCTTCGCGCTTTCTCTGCGGCATCTTCGCTAAGTATCGCGACAAGCTCATCTATATCGCACCGCTGGGGGCAGCGCTTTTGCTTGCCATCCTGACGCTCCTCACTAGCGAGCTAGCTGCTTTTGCTGTCGTGTTTGCACTGGGATTTTTTTGCGGCGGTGTATATCCCAATGTCCTTACGTATGTTGCTGACTTTGCTGGCGGACGGACCGCAACGGTTACGGCAGCCATCACGGTGGCTACTGGTGTCGGTGCCGCCATTGTTTCGGCCAGCTTTGGATTCCTGCATGCAAGCTTTGGCTTTACCGGAGCATTCCTGATTCTTGCCATACTGCTCGGCATCGATGTGGTGGTAGCGCTGCTTGTGCCACGTCTGCGCCGTTAAAGGACAGGATTCACATTTTGTGCTAAAATATTCAAAGTACGAATATTTAGGGGATGATGATTTGAAGGTAATAAGACAATGACATTAGATGAATTACAGCCGGGAGAGGGTGCGTTTATCAAGCAGGTAAGTGGCAGCGGTGCTTTGCGCCATCATCTGCTTGACATGGGGCTCACGCCGCATACGGAAGTCACGCTGCAGAAAGTAGCGCCAATGGGCGATCCCATACAGCTCAAGGTCCGCGGCTACGATCTGACGCTGCGGCTCGATGAGGCGCGCAATATCGAAGTCGATGGGGTGCACCGCCAGGAGGACGAAGCCTATGTCGAGCGGCGCAGCCGCGACATTGCCCATCCCGGCGTCGGCGAGCTCGACTATGCGCCTAAGCATCATAAACACGATCCAGCGCCGATACCGAAGGGAGCGCCGCTGTCCTTTGCCTTGGTCGGCAATCAGAACTGCGGCAAGACGACCCTGTTCAATCAGCTGACAGGCACGCATCAGCATGTCGGCAATTTCCCTGGCGTGACGGTTGACCGCAAGGACGGTCAGATTCGCGGCCATCGTGAGGCACGGGTGACGGATTTGCCAGGTATCTATTCCCTGTCGCCGTATTCCAGTGAGGAAATCGTTACCCGGGACTTCCTGCTGGAGTCGCAGCCCGATGGCATCATCAACATCGTCGATGCCACGAATCTTGAGCGCAATCTGTATCTTACCATGCAACTTATGGAGCTGGGAATCCCGATGGTGCTTGCCCTCAACATGATGGATGAGGTGCGCGCTAACGGCGGCTCAATCCTATTAAATGAACTCGAGGCAGTCCTTGGCATTCCGGTCGTGCCGATTGCGGCCGCCAAGAATGAAGGCGTTGACGAACTCGTCGATCATGCGATGCATATGGCCCGCCATCATCGTAGGCCCATGCGCATCGACTTCTGCAAGGACAGTGACGTTCAGGGCGATCCTATTGCCTCGGTGCACCGGGCAATCCATGCAACGGCGCATATGATTGAGCCAGAGACACGCAAGATCAAGATGCCCCTGCGCTTTGCTGCTACCAAGCTCATCGAGAAGGATCGGCTGATGGCTGAGAAACTGTCACTGCCGCAGGAAAAGCAGGAAATGTTTGCCCATATCCTGACCATCATGCAGCAGGAAACTGGCTTGGATGCTGAGGCGGCAATGGCTCATATGCGGTTCACCTTCATCACGAACCTGTGCGTTCAGACTGTCGTCCGGCCCCATGAGAGCCGCGAACATCAGCGCAGCGTGATGATTGACCGCATCTTGACCGGACGCTATACAGCAATCCCGAGTTTTATGGCCATCATGGCCTTCATCTTCACGATGACCTTTGCCGGCATCGGCGCTATGCTGACTGACGGCATGGCCGTCGTGGTCGGCAGCGTGACTGCTGCCATCGATACCCTGCTGACAGCAACAGGGGTCAATCCCGTTGTCCATGACCTCCTCATCAATGGCGCCCTAAGCGGCATCGGCAGCGTCATCAGTTTCCTGCCGACCATCGTGACCTTGTTCTTCTTCCTGTCGATTCTCGAGGATACGGGCTATATGGCCCGCGTAGCCTTTGTCATGGACAGGCTGCTGCGTCGCATTGGCCTTTCGGGCCGCAGCATCGTGCCGATGCTCGTCGGCTTTGGCTGCTCAGTCCCAGCCGTCATGGCAACGCGCACGCTGGCCAGTGAGCGCGACCGCAAGATGACCGTGCTGATGATTCCGTTTATGAGCTGCAGTGCCAAGCTGCCGATTTATGCGCTCCTTATTGGCGCTTTCTTCCCGCAGCAGTGGCAGGCCATCATCATGATTGGTCTTTACTTCACAGGGATTATCGTTGGTATCTTGTTTGCCCTGCTGCTCCGGCGCACACGGTTCCGTGGGGAGCCTGTGCCCTTTGTCATGGAGTTGCCGAACTATCGCCTGCCATCGGCTAAAAGCGTGGCCCGGCTAATCTGGGATAAAGCCAAGGGATTCCTGATAAAGGCCTTTACGATCATCTTCCTGGCGTCCATCATCATCTGGTGCTTGCAGATGTTCGATGCGCGCCTCAACGTAGCGGCTGCACCGGAACAAAGCCTGTTGGCAGCTATCGGCAAGCTCGCAGCGCCAGTCTTTGCGCCACTGGGCTTTGGCGATTGGCGGGTAGCGACGGCGCTGATTACGGGCTTTATGGCAAAAGAAACCGTCGTATCGACGCTTACGGTTCTGCTTGGCGGTGACATCACATTGCTGCAGGGCCTGTTTACACCGCTTACGGCGCTTGTGCTATTGGTCTTTATCCTGCTCTACACGCCCTGTGTGGCCGCGATTTCGACCATGCGCCGGGAGATTGGCGGCGTCAATGCTTTCATGACTGTTATCGTGCAGTGCATGATTGCCTGGTCAGCAGCTTATATGGTACGCCGTCTGCTTTTGTTATTTGTCTGATAGGTTCGAGACGATGAATCTTTGCCGATTCATCGTCTTTTTGTATGCAGCAGCAAATATTTGCAGGAAGTCAGCCGGTCTTGAGCGAATAGATTATAGTGAGTATCAGTAAAGACTTCTGAGGTGAACAATATGATCATACAAGTACAAGTCATGGGGTATATCGTGACGAATGCTTATTTTTATATCGATGACGAAACAAAGCATGGTTTCCTGATCGATCCTGGAGCTGAGCCCGAGAAACTGCTGGGCATCATTGAGGAGAAGGGATTTACCATCGAAAAGATCCTGTTGACCCATGGCCACTTCGATCATATCGGGGCAGTGCCTAGGCTCCAACAGGAGCTAAAGGTACCAGTCATCATGCAGCAGAATGGCCGGCAGTATGCAGAAGATCCTGCCTGGAATCTCTCGTCGCAGCTGCCGGAGATGATTACCCTTAGGGATGTCACCTACATCAACGACAATAGCGACGTCTTGTTGCAGGCGAATCCCGCCTTTTTCCTGCATATGGTGCCGGTGCCAGGCCATACCTCCGATGGCTGTATCTACTACAGCGTGGCCGCTAAGGCAGCCTTTGTCGGCGACTCGATTTTCCAAGGAAGTTACGGGCGTACGGATTTGCCAGGCGGCGATGAACGTCAACTCATGCAGGGCATCGTTCAAAATATCCTGAGCCTGCCTGAAGATACCACGCTGCTGTCCGGTCACTCGGAGCCGACCACGGTAGCCGCGGAACGGCAGATGCCATGGTACCAAGGGATACTATAAAAGCTTTAACTTAGACAGATGAAGGAGAAACGGGATGGCTATGATTCGTGTTCTAGTGATGGAACCCTCAGCAATGGCACGGGACACGGTTTTAGCGGAGATTCGAAAACGATTCCAGGATGTCACGCTGGCTGGCGTGTCGGAAATCGACGAGGCAATCCTGAAGATCCGGCTGTTCCGGCCAGACGTTATCGTGTTGAACCTGTTCATGGGAATCCAACAGACTGATAACCAGATGTTCTTGTCGATTATCGTGCATATGACGCATGCACCTGTGGTAAGCTATGGTATGCTTGCCAAGACCAGAAGCTGCGCCGAATCAATGGGAGCGTTTTCCTACCTGGCTAAACCGAAAGCCGATGAGGATAAGACAGCATTTTTCGATGAGCTTGCCTTATCGATCGCGAAAGCTTACGAACAAAAGGTGGCCAGCAGGCCAGGCGGAGCCAGTCAGGTTGCTGAGCTGAAGAAAACCTTTCCGGCAGCGCCGCAGACACAAGCAAAACCAGCAGCTGTACCGGCAGTCAAACGCAAGAAGCCGGTAATCGTACCGGTGGAGCAGCCAGCGATACGACATACCAATGTACCGATCCGCATCATCGCCATCGGTTCTTCCACGGGTGGCACCAAGGCACTTTCGGATATCCTGCCACAGCTCAGGCCGCCGCTGCCGCCCATCGTCATCGCCCAGCATATCCCGCCGGTCTTTTCCGAGCGGCTGGCAGAAAGGCTCGATAATGAATGCCACCTCACGGTAAAAGAGGGGGCTGACGGCGATATCGTCAGGAGCAATACCGTTTATATTGCCCCAGGGCATAAACATATGACTGTCAAGCGTATCGATGGGGGCTTTCAGCTCGTCTGCCAGCCGGGCAGACCTGTGCACGGCGTCTGTCCATCGGCCGATGTGCTCTTCCATTCAGTAGCACAGACCGCTGGCGATACAGCGCTGGGCGTGATCCTTACAGGGATGGGCCGCGATGGTGCCGAGGGGCTTTTGGATATGTTGCGCTGCGGAGCGCGTACCATCGGACAGGATAAGCAAAGTTCTGTGGTTTACGGCATGCCCAAGGCAGCCTTTGATATTGGCGCAGTGGAACTTCAGATCCCGCTGGAGAAAATGGCAAGGACCATTCAGGACTATTGCCGTAATGATGGACGCTGAAATGGAATAAGGAGCATAGAAATGAACGAGATAACCAAGGAAAACGGAACGGAACAACTGCCATGGCAGAAATCTGTCGGCGCTGTTCTCGCTTTATCCGATGACTATACTTCCGTTTATTGTGTAAACTTAGCAGATGGCACGATGACGGCCTTTACGACCCAGGATGTGTTCCGGGCCGCAATGGATGAGCCGCCAGCAGGGCCGATTTCCTATACCGAAGGACTTTCCTGCTATGCCGAGCGGCAGGTCTATCCCCTTGACCGCCTGCGGGTACGGGCTGTGGCCTCACTGGCTTATGTCAGCAAGATGCTGAAGGAAAACCGCACGTATACGATTACCTTTAGCCTGCTTATCAACCAGGAAGTCCACTTTGCTGAAATGAAATTCGTGCGGCTGGAAGAGTCGGAGGGGAAGATAACCTCTGTGGTACTGGGCATTCACGAAAACGATGAGCAGATTGGCAGCACGATGGTCCATCAGCATATCATCAAGGAAGTAGAGGCAATATTCTTCTGCGACCTCAACCAGGACATCCTGCGCGTCTACAAGAAACCGCAGATGGTTCCGCTGCCTGATGACAAGATGACCATCTCCTACAGCCGTACCATGACATATCTGTTGCCACTGGCTGGCGCAGAGCAAAAAGAGATGCTGAAGAATCTTGCCAATCCACAATTTGTCAAAGAATTCATCGCCGACGAGGAGAGCCGCGAATTCGTCTACGAGCTGCCCGAATGTGATAATCCCTGGCGCCGAGCCTTGTTCCAGATTTACGACCGCGGCGAAGATGGCAAGGCTGCCCGCGTCATCGTATCATTTAGCCCCCTAGACTACAATCGGGCCAAAGAATTCGAGATGGCCCAGCGCCTGCAGCATCAGAGCAAGGAGCTGGCCAAACAGCATGAGCAGCTTGAGCTTGCCTTGCATCAGGCCAATGCGGCCAATCAGGCCAAGACCCATTTCCTGACAAATATGTCCCACGATATCCGCACTCCCATGAATGCCATCATGGGATATACCGCCCTGGCAGCTGCCCATCTAAACGATACGGCCTGTGTCCACGGGTATCTCGACAAGATATCGACGGCCAGCGACCACCTGCTGTCCATCATCAACGATGTGCTCGATATGAGCCGCATCGAGAGCGGCAAACTCATGCTTGATGTCTCGGAGAACAGCTTTGCCGATATCGTCGAGGAACTGACGAATATCCTGCAGCCCGATATGGATACCCAGCAGCTCTCGTTCCAGGTCGATACGCAAACAATCGTCAATGAAAGCATCTATTGCGATCGCCTAAGACTCAATCAGGTGCTGCTGAACTGCCTGTCCAATGCCGTAAAATTCACCAAGCCGGGTGGTACCGTCTCCCTGGAGATTTCGCAGGACCCGCAGGCACCAGCAGGCTATGGCAGTTTCACCTTTGTCATCCGCGATACGGGCATCGGCATGGCTCCCGAGTTTGTCGCCCATATCTTTGAGCCCTTTACCCGTGAGCGGACGAGCACCCAAAGCCGCATACAGGGGACGGGGCTAGGGATGGCCATCGTCAAGAATCTTGTCGATATGATGGGCGGTGACATTTCTGTCTGGAGTGAGCCAGGCACAGGGACGGAAATCACCATCAACCTGCTGCTAAAACTCATTGACAACGACAAAGCAACGAAAAGCGTTGGCAAGCCTGCAAACGCTGCCAGCGAAGAGGGGCGCAAGAGCAATAATTCCCTCGAAAGCCGCAGCAATGTCCTGCAGGAGCAGGATGATCTCCATGGTCATGTGCTGCTCGTCGAGGATAATGAGATCAATGCCGAGATTGTCTATGCTTTGCTCGAGAATACAGATATCAAGATCGACTTGGCCGAAAATGGCGCCATTGCCGTGGATATGGTGCAGCAGGCGCCAGAGAAAGGCTATGATCTCGTGCTGATGGATCTGCAGATGCCTGTCATGAATGGCCTTGATGCGTCAAGAGCCATCCGCAGCCTGCCGAGCCAGTGGACGCATGATGTGCCCATCCTTGCCATGACGGCCAATGCCTTTGACGAAGATCGCAAGGCGGCCATGGAAAGCGGCATGAACGATTATATCTTAAAACCTATCGACCTTCCGAATCTGTTCCAAAAGCTACATGAATATCTCGATTAAGTAAAAAGATGAAACGAAAAATCGCCCGGCAGAGCATAAACTCTGCCGGGCGATCTTTATTATTCGATTAAGCGTGAGCGAGATTGTCGTCTTCGTCGTAGACAGGCGTATGAGCCGTAGCCAGTTCGGAGAAATCGAACTGTGGCATGCTGCCTTCGGACAGGTTGCAGACTTTTGCCATGACATCCGCGTCGGCGGCAAAAGGACGGCACTCTTCAAGGCTGCGCTCCATCTGCTGCAGCTCCGGTACATAGAAACCGAGTCTGTCGGCTACGTATTTGAATTCATAGAAATTCTTCGTCAGTTCACACCATTCAAGATTTTTCATATCAACACTCCTTAATACATCTTTTCATCCCATTCTGTTACCAGGAACATCCCAATCGTTCCATCAAATGTAACATGTTTGATAGTATACGCATTAATTTTTGACGTGTCAATACGATTCTCTTAAATAATCTTAATCAATTGCATTTAATACGAAACTTACCACTTTCATTTCAGCAGTTTACTCTGGTTCATATTGATGATTTCGCCCATCAGCTGTTTGCCGAGAATATCGGGATGCAGGCCATCGACGGAGAACTTGTTGTCCATGAACCGATGAGTCGGATCATAGAAATAGGGCTCTAAATCGATAAAATACTGCTGCTGACGAATCCACCCGTTGATGGTGGCCAGTTTCTTCTGCCATTTCGGATCGGTCGGCGCCTGGAAGGCCACAAGGATATTAGGCGGGTTGACGGGCATCAGCGTCAGGAAAATCGGCCGGATGTCATTCTTGATACATTTCTCACGGATGGCCTCGAGGTCGTTGACCACGGATTCAGCACTGGTGGTCGACGAGCGCAGACTGTTGGTGCCTGTGAGGATCAGCAGATTGATAGGTTTGAACGGCAGCACATCGCTATCGAAACGGTCAAGGGTCATCTTTGACGTATCACCGCTGCGGCCAAGGTTCAGGCAGGGGAAATCAAAATACGTCGTATAGCTGTACTCGAGAGCTGCCGGTGAATTCGAGACAGCACCGCCGCCATGGGTGATGCTGTCGCCAAGAACAGCCACAGGCACGCGTTCGGGCAGATCGGGCATCGTGAAGTGCTCGGTGTCAGACCAGGTTCCCATGGTATAGCCCTGCTTGTCGACGGCGCGCACACGCCAGTAGTAGTCGCCGGCGTAGGGACGCGCGTACTCGTCGTAGCAGGCAGCGCCGTTTACCGTATTGCGCCAGACTGCATCCACATCGGCCACCGTGCCGTGTTCTTCCGTAGGCGGATGGATCAAAAGCTCCACTTCGTAGCGGGCGGCATCGTGAAGCGGTATCCACTGGTAAACTGGGTAGACCGGCATCTGGAAGTTCGGCATCTGGTCAAAGGTATTGAGTAGCGGACGGTTTGGCAGCGGCAGATCAGGATTGATATGGAGTTCCTCAGCCTTGGAGAATTCGCCCATCGGGTTGTGATGGATGTCGAGGGCGCGCACACGCCAGTAGATGAACTTGCGGTTGGCATATTTCTTGAGATCTGCTTGCCAGCCATTCGTAAAGATCTGATTCGTGCTCTCAAGATGGTTAGCCTTATCGTGAGCAGTGCCGCCTTCCTGAGCTGGTTTGCCTGAAAGCAGCTCCACCTCATAGCAGACAGCGTTGGGAATCGCATGCCAGACGAGGAAGGGCATAAGACTGGCCGGATTATCCTCGGTATAGTGATAAATCGTTACCGGCGACTCCGGCGATTTCGCATAGATTGGATTGTCGATGGGTTCAGAGGGCGGCGTCAGCTGGCCGAACATGCCATAGGCCGTTACGCGATACGTCGTCGGGATACCGCTGCGGGGCACCTCAAAAGTCGAGTTCATCGTATAGCCACTCGTAAAGAAATGATATTCTGGTTCACCGCTTACAAGTCCTGTCGTGCGCGAATATGTCTCAACTTTATAGAAACATGGATAAGGAAGCGGATCCCAGGAAAGGATCATATGACCGTCCGTTTCGTGAAACGAAGTCTCCAGCGTTATATTGCGCAGCCCGAGTATATCGGTTTTTTCAGCCATAAAGGCCGACAGCGCCGTAAAGGAAAAAATGATAACAACAAAAAGGAAAAATTTCTTCATATAAACACACCAGATTGCAGGATTTTTTTCGAAAATTAGCGTAAAATAATATAGGTACAAGATGTACGAAATTTATTATAGCATATTTCTGAGGTGATAGGTATGGAAAAGCATGGGTTAGTCATCGTTCATACGGGAAATGGCAAGGGAAAAACGACAGCAGCATTAGGACTTGCTGTCCGCGCCTGGGGAGATGGATTCCGCGTCCTTATACTGCAGTTCATCAAGGGCGGCTGGAAATACGGGGAGCTCAAGACACTCGAAACCCTTGCGGCCGCGGATGGACGCATCGAGATTCGCCAGTGCGGACTTGGGTTCACGAATACCGATGAGCATGAGCAGGCCGAGCATCTAAAAGCTGCTGCCGAGGCACTGGCTATGGCGAAGGAGGCCATCACGAGCGGAAAATACGACCTTGTCATTCTCGATGAGATAAACTATGCGGTCAAATTCAACCTGATTACCGAGGCGCAGGTCCTCGACCTCTTGGCCTGCCGCCCGCCAGAACTGCATCTCGTGTTGACGGGCCGCGATGCAGCGCCGGGGGTCATCGACAAGGCTGACCTGGTGACCGAGATGAAGGAAATCAAGCATCCATATACCCAGGGCATCAAAGCGCAGCTCGGCATCGAATTTTGACCCAACCTGTATACTTGGCATGTAACTTTGTAAATTATTTAACGTTAATCCCTTGAATAAATCGCATATATGCAGTAGAATTGTAACTATGTAGCGAGATATTGTCAGCAAATGTATTGATACGATAGACAAAATATATCTCAGATTAGGAGAGTTGAAAAATGAGAAGTGACATCGTCAAAAGAGGCGCTACGCGCTGTGCCCATCGTTCCCTGTTTCATGCCAATGGCTATGGTCCGGAGGATTTGCGTAAACCGCTGATTGGTATCTGCAATTCCTTCAACGAGATCATCCCTGGTCATATCCATCTGCGCGAAATCGCCGAGGCGGCCAAGCTCGGTGTCGCTGCGGCAGGCGGTACGCCTGTCGAGTTCCCGGCCATCGGCGTTTGCGACGGCATTGCCATGGGCCATACGGGCATGAAATACTCACTGGCCAGCCGTGAGCTCATCGCTGACTCCGTGGAATCCGTGGCTATGGCCTCCGGCTTTGATGGCCTCGTATTGATTCCAAACTGCGATAAGGTCGTACCGGGCATGCTGATGGCAGCAGCCCGTCTCAATATTCCCTGCGTCGTCGTATCGGGCGGCCCGATGCTGCCAGGCCGTTTCCATGGCCGCGATGTCAGCGTCAGCCAGGCCTTTGAAGCTGCAGGCAAGTTTGCGGCAGGCGAGATGGCTGCCGAGGAGATGGAGGAGCTCGAGGCTAAGTGCTGCCCGGGCTGCGGCTCCTGTGCCGGCCTGTTCACCGCCAATACGATGAACTCGCTTTCTGAGGTCCTCGGCATGGCTCTGCCTGGCAACGGCACGATTCCAGCAGCCTATACGGGCGCCCGTCGTCTGCTGGCGAAGCGCGCTGGTGCCGTCATCATGGATCTCATCGAAAAAGATATCAAGCCGCGGGACATCCTGACCCGCAAGGCCTTTGAAAATGCGATCACCGTCGATATGGGCATCGGCGGCTCGTCGAATACGGTACTGCATCTGACGGCCATCGCCCATGAGGCTGGCATCGAGATCCCGGCGCCGCTGTTCGACGAGATTTCGCGCCGCACGCCGTATATCACGAAGCTCAGCCCGGCAGGCACGCATCATATGGTCGACCTCGACGAGGCTGGCGGCATCTCGGCTGTCATGAATGAGCTTGCGAAGAAAGACCTCATCCATCTTGATGCCCTGACGGTCACGGGGTCGATGGGCGACCGCATCAAGGATGCCAAGGTGCTTGACCGCACGGTCATCCACAGCGTCGAGGACCCCTACCGCAAAGAAGGCGGCATCGCCATCCTCAAGGGCAATCTAGCCCCGGATTATGCAGTCGTCAAGGCCTCGGCTGTCAAAGAGGATATGCTGACTTACGAGGGCAAGGCCAAGTGCTACAACTCGGAGACTGAGGCCTGCGATGCCATCATGGCTGGCGAGATTGTCGATGGCGATGTCGTCGTCATCCGCTACGAGGGCCCGAAGGGCGGCCCGGGCATGCAGGAGATGCTAAACCCGACGGCTGTTATCACAGGCCGCGGACTAAAGGTCGGCCTCATAACCGATGGCCGCTTCAGCGGTGCCAGCCAGGGCGCCTGCGTCGGCCATGTCTCGCCTGAGGCGATGGAGGGCGGCCCGATTGCCCTGATCGAGGACGGCGATATCATCTGCATCGATATCCCGAACCGCAAGCTTGAGCTCAAGGTCAGCGACGAGGAGCTCGCTAGGCGCAAGGCTGACTGGAAACAGCCAGAGCCCAAGATCAAGCATGGCTATTTGTCAAGATATGCAAAACTCACGACCTCGGCCAGCACCGGTGCCGTACTCAAATAAGCCTTCGGGTTATGAATTGTCATGGTTTGTGTCCATGATATAAGTTCATTTTTTAGGAAAGACTTGGAAGATATAGTCCCCGGCAGAATTGACTTTTGCCGGGGCTTTTTTTGTCAGGAGGGAGATTCAAGCGATTCTATTGCTGGCCGGATAGACGCAACGAGTAACAGGTAACGCGTGGCTACCTAAGCCAGAGAGCCCCGTTTATTTGACATGTCAATTCTGATATTGGTACATCTTAAGGAACGAAGCTCAGCAATTTGCAGAAGTCCTCCGTTGACGGTATCGGGCGCTTGACGCTAGTTCCTTGGTAGAAGAACATTAAGGAGGGCTAGACCATGAAAGAAACGCTTTTGATTGAGTTTGCGGTGGAAAACGGCAAAAATACCGCCATTTCCATCCCCGACCCGCGCGAGGGCCTGACGGAAAATGAGGTTTATAAAGCCATGATGGAAATCTTGGAACGTCGCTGTCTCCTGGCAGAAAACGGAGCTACGGTCAATGGCTATAAGAAAGCCTATCTGCGCATTGTGGATGAACAGGCATTGCCTTAAGGAGGCGCTCTTATGGAATAAACCATCCTCACCGCCGTTTCTGCCGTGGGCTTTCCCATTGTGGTGACCTTTTATCTATTGACCAGCTTCCAGAAGTCCATGGATAAATTCACCGGCAAGTTAGGCGAGCTGATACAGGAGCTGAAACGGTTGGAAAAATGACATAAGGCGGGCGGCGTTGACAGTCAAATTGACCAGTCAACGCCGCCCCATTTGCGATTTATAAAATTCCTATACAATCAGGGATTCCTCTAAAATGAACTTGTTGCTCTAACATAGTTTTGAATGGAGGAATTGCTTATGAAAAAGAACAACAATGGTACTGTATACGGTTACATTCGTGTATCTACTGTTTCACAGAGAGATGACCGGCAGTGGATAGCACTGGCAGACTTCGGTATTCCGAAGAAATGTATCTTTGTGGACAAGCAAAGCGGCAAGGACTTTGACCGTCCTGCCTACACCAAAATGATGAAGCGCCTTACCCCTGGCGATACCTTGGTGGTAAAGAGCCTGGACAGGCTGGGGCGCAATTATGACGAGATGACCCGTCAGCTGGACATCATCACCAAGGAGAAGGAGGCCGCCATTGTGGTCATAGACCTGCCGCTCCTCGATACCCGCAATAAATACGGGGATGACCTCACGGCAAAACTCATCTCCAATCTGGTCATTCAAGTCTTTTCCTACGTTGCGGAAACGGAACGGAACATGAACCACCAGCGCACCATGGAAGGACTGGCAGCGGCCCGGGCAAGAGGCGTGACCCTGGGCAGAAAGCCAATGGAGAAACCCAAGGGATTTCCAGCAATCCACGCCCAATGGAAAGCCGGAAAAGTCTCCGCCCGCAAGGCCGCAGAGGCGCTAGGCGTTTCAACGCCTACCTTCTTGAAGTGGGCCAATGCGTCAACTGACGCGTGAACGTAAAAAAATCCATGGTTTTTTTTACGGTCCATGGATTCTTTGATTTGGCTTGAAGTTTGGTTGTTTTTGGTTCTTTTTCGGCATTTTACCGCTTTTTTCTTGTAAATGACGGATTTTTTTTAGTGTTAATTTTACCATGGTATTATTTACGCCCTATTATTGGGAAAGAGGTGTATTGGGATTGGATGCTATGAATATCAAAATAATGCGTGCAGAAATGGAGTCGCTATTTCAAGAATGGGAAGCGGCACATAAGCGAAAGGGCTATGAGCGATTCATCCGTGATGGCATTGTATCGCCGGAGGATTGGTATGGGCAATCTACACCAAAGATTTGCTACTTATTGAAAGAAGCCCGTCACGATGATGAAGGTTATAATTTAGTAGAGAATTTGCAAGCTAGTGGCCCATGGCAAATGTGGAAGAAGGTGGCTGTTTGGACGGAGGCAATCTTTCAGGCATTTGGTGACGGCAAGGAGTATGATCAAGAGAGAATACAGACCAATATCCGACAGAATATAAACCGCATAGCCGTTATTAATGTCAAAAAGAGTAATGGTCAATCGAAGTCCGATTACCAGGAATTGAAGAAATATGCTAAGGAGGATAGAGTTTTTTTACGCCGAGAACTGGATATTATCAATCCTGACATCATTGTATGCGGTTATACCAGCCATTGCCTAAGAGTTATACTGGGTGATGACTGGAAGAATAATAAAACGGATATGACTTTGTTTGGTGAATGGAATGGTAAATTGGTGATAGATTATTATCATCCGGCTTCAAAATATCCGCATAGGGTAAATTATTATGCGCTTATGTCTATTTGCCAAGTGGCTAGAGAAAAATACAAAATTTAAGTAAGGAATTACTTTAATTGTAAAAGATGGAAATATTGAGCTGGTAGTAGCTATATGATAAATTAAAGCGGTTATAATGGGAGGTGTTCATAATGGAAAAGATTATGAAGCTCGGCGGGATTGGAGTGGTAATACTCTTTGTTATTATAATGCTGAGCTCATTTTTTACTAATGTCGATATGTCTTGGCAAAATATTGAGGCAGGCTATTACAGACAAATCGTAATGCTTCCAAATGGGAAATTTATTGGTATATGCAAAGTTAAAGATAGTGAAGCAAATAATGCAGGGGTAACTTTAAAAGTAGAAAAAGAGGATGGAACATTAAAAAGAATAACTGCCGTTAATGATGGTAATTTAGATTATGGTTGCATTTTTGTATTAAAACCAATGACTGATTTCTTTTTTACATCATATGATTCTATTGTATTTCAAGAACTTGCTGTTAATGTGAATGGTAAAGATTTGGAATATGAGTGGAAACCGGACAAAAATGACAAAATTTCAAATAAATATACATTAGTCGATGGAGCCGTCGGACTACCCAAAACTGTATTAGTGAAATTAGGTAATTCATTATCTGAAAAGTATACCTTAACCTATAAAGATGATAAAATAACTAGCATTCAGCAATATGATTCAAATGATAAAAAGACCACTGAGTATATATGGGAATATAATAGTACATTATTACCATCATCAATTTCTCTTAAGAGAGATAATGGCGATATTGGCATGCGCCATGAATACAAATATGATTCCAACAATCGCATTATCGAAAATAGATATTATGAGGTTTTTTATTCAGAAGGCCTGCAACCGTTTCAACCGGATCGTGGTGGAATTATTATCAGCAAATTCAGTAGTCCTATAATTCCACGTAATAATAGATTTGATGCACTGTGCTGGGGCGCTATTGTACGTTATACATACACAGATAATAATCCTTATCCTATAACGATAGAAACATTAGATAAAGATGAAAAACCACTTGATACAATAAGAGAAAAATTTTATAAAGTTGCTCTAAAATATGATGATAAATGCAGGATTATACAAGTAAATGCCTATCATTCTGATGGAACACCTGCGCCAATACCTGAATCAGAAAAATACATAGGTGGTAAAGATGCAAAGTATTCTAATCCACCGACCTATGAAATTCGCATACAATACAATGGCAACACATTTAATCAGCAAAATATCGGAAAAGAAGTCAATACAAATAATGCAACGCCTACTAAGCAAAATGATAAACTTAGTTTGGGGGGAGTTGCGTTAACTAATGCTGTAACTGATTTATCGTCATTACTTGGGACACCAATTACAACAGAAAATAAAAATGGTATAACAGTTCAAAAATATAAAGATGTTGAAGTACATATCTCTGACAGTCAAATACAAATGATTGTTTCTAATTCGCCAAATGCAAAAACTGGTAGAGGTATTCATGAACAATCTAGTATCCATGATACTGTTAAGGCGTATGGCGGAGCTTATGAAACATCAGAGTATGGAAATTATGACTTGATAGAGTATAAAGTTAATGATGCTAAAATTGGAGAATGTATCATTCGCTTTGCAGTTGAAAAAAACAATAATAAGGTGAATTACATAAGCATAAGAAGGGCGGGATAAGTGATGTGTAACATTTATTCTAATTATAATAAATGTTATTAACTAAATGAGAAAATGAATTAACAATTTACTTGTTTTGCAAAAGGGAGTTTGCTATGGCACAAATGACTCGTGCTAAACTATTGACTGACATTGTAAACATAATCGTTAACCGACAAAGACTACTAATGGCAGGTGATTTATCAAGTAGTATAAATTACTGGAGAAAACAATTCGATATTGATACACCACTGATTAACGATATAATTCGTCAAACGGAAGAATATACGGCAAAATTTCTTGGTGGTAAAGGGTGCTTGATATTTTTTGGGATTTGCGTGACGATAATTTGTTGCTTTTTGTTTGGAGGATACGGATTGTTTATGGGGATTATGTGCCTGGGATATGCACTTACTCATACAACTCCTGTCCTTTTTGGCAAAGATATTAATGAAAAAGATGTTGCTTTGAATAAGATTATAGAAAGAAAAATAACTTTGGAAACAAATCTAAAAAAGCATATAGCTGCTGGCTCTACTATCCCCGAGGAATTTGCCAATAGTGTAGCACTCAATCAAGCTAAAAAAATTCTTGATGCTAATCCAACACTTACAGCAAAAGAACTTTTTTCCCTACTACGGGAAAAAAGAGACGCTTATAGCGGCACTTTGACACCTAAGCAAAAGCGTGTCTTAGCGCAGTTGCCTTATCAAATAAAAAGCTACTATATTTTCATGAATGGAAAAGTAGTACCGCAAAATCTCCATTAACCTTCCTGCCAATAAGCAAAAGCTGGAGCTTGACCAGTCCGATTGACTAGTCAAGTTCCAGCTTTTCGTGTCTATGGTTAAGGATGACAAACCTTGCAGGCCACATAGCCGTCATTAATTGCTGCTTCCCGAGAACTGTACGGAATGAAATTTTCCGGGTGCTTGATGGTGCGGCAGGTAATGTAAACTCCCCCTTTAAATATCCCAATTTCCTGCATTTTCTATGTATAGTATGTTCGCGGCTTGGGCGGAAAATCCTCTTTCGTGTCGGGGGCAAAATAAAAGAGCCTTGCAGGTTACCAGTCTGCAGGCTCTTTTACCGGTGTGAACTTGTGGTTGACACCTTATTTTTGTTGTAGATATTGCCAGCAGTCTAGTGGCTGCATGGCTCTATGACAAGTTCCGTAATGATATTGTACTATTTTCCTTAAATACTGGCAAGGGCTTTTGCGATGTCGTCACTATGGCGGGAAAAAACAAATGTATAATTCTTTGTTCACAGTGCGCGCACATTATGAATTTTTGTGCTATACTATTCATTGCCGCTACCTCTAACCATGGTAATCCCACGGCAGCGAGGGAGGTGAAGCCCGTGGTTGATAACCTACTCTTTTCGTTTGTCGTAGGTATCGCCAGTAGTCTAGTGGCTGCATGGCTCTACGACATGATACGCCATAGCGGCAAACACTAAACTTGTCGGAAGTCCGGCCCCACCAACCGGACGGATGACGCAAAAACGCGTCAGTGCATCACAGCATTGGCGCGTATCTTTTTGTAGGCAAAAATAAAAGAGTCTCACAGGTCACCATCCCGAAGACTCTCCTACCGGTGTAAACTCGTGGTCTACCCCTCTTTTTCGTTTGTAGGTTAATTATACCATTTCCGTTATATACTAGCAAGAAATTTTACGCAAAAATTCTAAGGATGACAAACCTTGCAGGCCACATACCCATCATTTACCGCCGCCTCACGGGAACTGTACGGAATGAAATTTTCCGGGTGCTTGATGGTGCGGCAGGTGCTGTAATGAAACTTCATGGAACGCGGATTGGCTAGATAATCCGTGGCCATGGCAGGTGTAGCCACCATCAGCGAAAAGGCAGCTAAGTTGCCGAGAAGCACCAACAACTGGTGGCCGGATGGTAACGCACAGGAGGTGTTTCCTCCTCTAAATCATTGCGACCAAGGGAGAGGATTTGTGTGTCCTCGTTATCGATAAAGCCGGTTTCCACCCGCACGGCGGCTATTGAGCACACTTGCTGACAAGTCAAATTGACTTGTCAAAGGTTTGACTTGTCAAATCAATCCATAAAATGAACATGCAGCTCCTTTTCGATGTTTCTTGTAATACTCTGCCTGTTATGCGTAGGTATATGTTAGCAGGAATTGATGGGAAATGTGTAGAAGATAGATTCAATTACAGGGAAGGAGTGTATGCACGATGAATAGGGGGAAAAACAAACAGCTGGTTATTGCTGTCATTTTGGCTTGCCTGGGGGTGCCATCCTGGGCAGGAGCCTATACTACGGACTATGTTTACCATGATGGGAAGAAATTTGCCGAATTAATGATTCTCAATCAAGGGGATACGTTCATTAAGGTAGGCAAGGATAGCGTTGCAGGCCCTGCGAAATATACATTAAGCCCGCTGATGAGAGGGGCGGTGAAATCCGGTACGGCTTACTGGGCAGGCATATTGGACCCTTATTTGAAAACCAGCCAGCCGGCTCAGATCGTGCTTACCACGGATGCTGACCCCAATGCATCGGCAATACCGGTTTCGCTGCTGCATAAGAAGGGAACAGACCCCAGTGTTGCTGTGGAAAATTATGTGGCGCAGGGGCTTCAGGGAAAGATAATCCGGGCAGATGCCAAAGAGTTCGACAAAAAGCTCTTTGATGCTGACGATGGTATGTATGCCTTCAGCAGGGTGACAGTTGGCCAGCATGCAGGAGCCAATCGCGATGGTGCCAGTGCCGGGTGGTGGGTGGATACGGATACGGTGCTGCCAGCCAATGAGCAGGCTGCGGATTTTGTGGGGACTATCCGCCATGAGTTGGGACATGCCTTGGGAATCATGGGCAAGTTTCAGAAATTCGATAGCAAGACAAAGACATGGAGCAGTGTTGTTAATAATCCCATGTACACAAGCAAACTTGAATTCATATCCCGCTTTGATGACCGTGCAAAAGACCGCGACGAATGGAATATGCACCTGATTGACCAGAATGGCAAAGCGGCCAAGCCCGGGATGGTGATTTCCACGACTGCCAGCATCAAGGAGACCCTGGCAGCCATTCCGGGATTGGCCGAAGAAGATTTGTTTATCGTTGACAACGGTGACAGTAATCCAAATCTAAGCGGCAAAAAAGGTTATGCTTTTTTTGTGGGCGACCATGTCACGGAAGCGCTGGATGGTGCCACCTTCCATGGTGTGTCCGGCCTGCCGGTGAATGCCTGGGAAAATCTTTTGTTCTATAACTTCGAGGGCTCCCATTTGCAGACCTCGGGTATGATGAGCCATCGCGTTTATAGCAACTACACGTCTTTTATGGAAGCTGAGTTGGCGGTCATGCAGGATTTGGGTTATGATTTGGACCGCAAAGCTTATTTCGGCTATTCTGTTTATGGCGATGGCGGTGTTATCGATAATACCCATGGCTATTCGGCGCGCAATGCAGCGGGAACGGCCTATACGGGCGGCTACAGCAATGTGCCTCTGGGCATTGGCCTGCATATCTATGGCTCGAGGAATACCGTCACGCAACGTGCCGATATTTTGACGCATGGTACTGGCGCCACAGGCATCCGTGTGGACGGCAGCGAAAATACCTTGGTCATTCCCAAGAGCACCGAGATTCATGCCGATGGCCAGCAGGGCAACGGTGTGCTCATTGCCTATGGCCGCGGGCAGACGGTGAAACAGAGCGGCACGGTTACAGCCAAGGGGCAGGATGGTACCGGCATCCGCTTTGACTTCGGCTCTAGCACCAACGGTGCCGCGGACGAGTATCGCGGCTCCTATATCCGCTATAAGCGTACGGTAGATGCGCCTACCGGCAAGATTTCCAGTGCAGAAAATCTGCCCCTCACCGAGATGAATAAATTCGAATATAATTCCGCGGCAGATGAACTGCAAGGGGCCATGGTGGATTGTTATGATCTGTCCGGTACTTTGGAGGGCGGGAAGAATGCCATCTATATCGGCAAAAATGCCCTGGTGAAAAATATCAATGTGCAGGCTGGAGCCAAAATCAAGGGCAATATCACTTCAGACTGGAAGCACTTCGATACAGACGGCAGCTATGATGCTGTGGCTGTTGTTGAAAAAGAAGCCAAAGGCGAAGCGCTCAATTTGCAATATAAGGGGATGAAATATGACTATAACGAATACATCCCCGACCTCGTTACCAATCTCAATTTCAGCGGGGAACATGACTATACTGGCAATATCAATGGCAAAGACAATATCAAACTGAATGTCACGGCAGGTACTTTGCGTTATGGCGGTAAGGCCAACGTGGTAAGCGTAACGGTGGACAAGGATGCCACGCTGCTGGATGGCAATTACACGGTAAACAAAATGACGGATATAGCTGCCGGGTTCCGTGATGATGACACGGGGAATGTAATCAACCACGGCACACTGGGGACTTCCTCTCCGGATGGCTGCGTGGAGATTGCTGGGGATCTGAAGGCGGATGGCACACTTAGGGGCATGGCAGGCGGCTCGGATGGACAGATCAGGGTTTCGGGCACAGCTGCTATTGACGGGGCTACCCTGCTGGCTGCCAATATCCTTCCCCATGAAAATTTCAGCGTTCTGGCAGTCAAAAACGGCAACATCCAGGGCAGTCCCCAAAATGCTACGGGTACGCCCTATAAGACCGGTCTTGCCAATATCACGGCCAGCGTGGCAGGCAAAGAAATAAAGGTCACTTCCGAGGCGTCCAATAACCTGGGGAAAGTCGATGCCGTGCAGCAGGAGACCTATGAGGCCATGGAGTCCATGCGGCAGGATCTGGCAGGGGATGAGCGCCTCAGCCAGCTCCGCCCTCTGTACAGTCTGGAACCTGATAAGGCCAAGGGCGCCTTATCAGCCATCGGCAGCAGCGGAGCGACGCAGCTTGCCGCACTGGCCCAACAAAGCACCGTTTCTGGCCGGGTGATTTCCGACAGGCTCAATACGGCTTTTTCCCTGCAGCCTGTAGCGCTTACTATTCCGGCCAGCAAGCTGCGGGACAGCGGGCAGGAAGAAGAGGCCGGACTCCGTTTGACCACGCAGCTGCCCGTTGCCCAGGATAACAACGCCTGGGTGAAGTTCACCAAGAACTGGGGCGATTTGCGCGGCGGTGCCAGCTATCATGGCAGCGCTGTTTCCGGCGGCTATGACCGGGCTTTCGGCAAAAATTACCGTGGCGGTGTCTTTGTCAGCTACAATGCCGTAAGTTTAGGCGCGGATAGCAGCGGGGGGAATGCCTACGATACCCGCGTGGGGCTCTATGGCGGTTATCATAAGGATGCGCGGGATGCGTATATCTATCTGGACTATGGCATTGTGCGCAACAAACTGCGCCGGGGGATTCCGGCTTTGGGCCTGAATGCCGCTGCAGATTACAACAGCCATATCATCGAGCTGGGCGGCGAGTATAAATACGATTTGCAGAGCGAGAGCGGCAGGGGTTGGCATGTAAGTCCTTATGCGGGCTTCCAGCTGTCGCATATGCGGCAGGGGGCTTATCGGGAAAAGGGGGCCGGGATTTTCAACCAGCAGGCAGCAGGTAACGGCAATACTTATTTCGCCGGAACCTGCGGCGTGGAGCTTAAGCGCTATCTGCACAAGGGTAATTATGGGATACGGCTGGGAGTAAGACACGCTTTTGCCGGGGCAAACCCCGAGCTTGACTTCCGTTACGAAGGCTATGATGGCGGGCGCTATACTCTGCGCAACAATCAGGATAAGACGCATTTTGAGCTCGCGTTAAGCGGCGAGGCAGAATTTGCGCCGGACTGGATATTGGCGGGGGATGCCGGTTTTTTGCGGGGCAGTCATGATAAGGACATTTCCTGTGCGCTGACCTTGCGGCGGGTATGGTAAAGCGCACCTTGTATTTATTGAAGGAATTCGCTATAATAGGGAACGTTGAAAACGATAGGTTGAGGTGTATAGATTGCATATAGTATTGATAGAGCCGGAAATCCCTGGCAATACGGGCAACATCGCCCGTCTCTGCGCAGCAACGGGCATTGAGCTGCATCTGGTCAAGCCGCTGGGATTCTCGACGGACGATAAATATCTGAAGCGTGCCGGTCTTGACTACTGGCATCTGGTCAAGGTGCATTATCATGAGAACTTCGATGAGGTACTCGCGATGTATCACGGGCATAATTTCTATTATCTGTCGACCAAGGCGCCGCGCGCGCATACGGAGGTTCACTACACGGAGGATGACATGCTGGTCTTCGGCAAGGAGTCGGCAGGTATCCCCGAGACAATCCTTGATGCGAACTGGGAGAGCTGCGTGCGCATTCCGATGATTGCCGAGGCGCGGTCGCTGAATCTTTCCAATGCCGTGGCCATCGTGGCCTATGAGGCCATGCGGCAGATGGATTTTGCCAATCTGGCCGAGAATGGCCCCGGCCTGCGCATGTGGAAATAACAGCCGCTTTATAATCAACTCTCGATAGAATAGATGGGAATGAATACTGTGATAGATAAGAATTTCGTTGCCGCCTGCCGCGAGTTCCTGCAGGCAGATCAGGTGCTGCTCGATGAGCCGATGCGCCTGCATACGACCTTTGAGATTGGCGGTCCGGCCGATTGCCTGATCTTTCCGGCTAATATGACGGAGACCCAGCGCGTCTTGAAACTGGTCAAGGAATACAACTTGCCGCTGACGCTCCTTGGCAACGGCTCAAACATGCTGGTGCGTGACAAGGGCATTCGCGGTGTCGTCGTGAAATTTGCAGCACCGATGTCCGAGATTCGTTGCGAGGGCACGCGCATCATCGCTGGCGCTGGCGCGCTGCTCAAGGATATCTCCGAGTGCGCAGCTGCGCACAGCCTGACGGGCCTTGAGTACGCCTGCGGCATCCCGGGCAGCATCGGCGGTGCCATCTTCATGAACGCCGGTGCCTATGATGGCGAGACGAAGAATGTGGCTGACCGGGTGCGGGCTGTCGACAAGGATGGCAACATCCACGAGTTTTCCAAGGACAAGCTCGAGCTTGGCTATCGCCACAGCGTCTTCCAGACGAATGGCGAAGCCATCTGTGAAGTCGAGCTGCAGCTGCAGCCGGGCAACGAACAGAAAATCCGCGCCAAGATTGCCGACTACACCCAGCGCCGTGAGAGCAAGCAGCCCCTTGAGATGCCCAGTGCGGGCAGCACCTTCAAGCGTCCCGAAGGCTACTTTGCGGGCACGCTGATTGACCAGACGGGACTTAAAGGCCTGACTGTTGGCGGGGCACAGGTATCGACCAAGCATGCCGGTTTTGTCGTCAATGCTGGCGGCGCAACGGCAGCGGATGTGGTAAACCTCATCCATGAGGTCCAGCGCCGCGTCAAGGAAAAGCATGGCGTCGAACTGCAGCCCGAGGTCCGCATGCTGGGTGAAGAATAACATACAGATTTTCAAAGCCTTTTTCGTGATGAGAAGGGCTTTTTTATTGGAAAAGATATGGCGGGAAGGAAGTTGCGTGCCAGATGGCGAATATTCCGATATAGGATATGAGAAGTAGGAAGGGAGGTGCAGCATGAACAGAGAAAGAAATGAATTGAACGCCATCTTGTCAGCCCTTTCCAGGTTATACATAGCCTTGCGCGTCATCGACATGCGTTCACTTAGCTGTGAGACCTTCAAAACCGATTTGCCCTTTATCGATGTCGGGGCAGGGGAAAGGTTCCAGAAAAAATTCTATGAGATCATCGGCCACGTGGCGTCTCCCGATTACTTGCAACAGATGCTCGACTTCGTGACGCTGTCGACGCTTCCCGAGCGGCTCCGGGAGGAACATCAGATCACGGCAGTATTCCGCGATAAACAGTTCCGCTGGCGCCGTGCCTGTTTCCTGCGCATCGATGAAGGCGCTCCCTTGCAGCGCGTGCTCTATGCAGTGGAGGACATCGAAAACGAAAAGGCCCGGGAGCATATCACCGCCGAAATCGCCAGCGTCCTTTCCGAAAGCTATTCCTCCATCGTCTATGTCGATGTCGATGACGGTCATGTCTATCCACTCTGGATCAGCAATGTCAGCAAGAAGTTCGCCCGCCAGCTGCGACAGCGCACCAACAGCCATGAAGTGTTCTGCACCTATATCGACAGCCTCGTGCATCCTGAAGACCAGGAGGAGATGCGGCGGTTCCTGTCGCGGGACTATGTTTTTGGCCGGCTGAAACGGGAAGGGCAGATCATCCATTCCTATCGCACACTGCGGGATGACGTTTATGTCTATTATCGTCTGAAGATTGCCTCTTTTGACGAAGGACACAAACTGATCTTTGCCTTCGAAAATATCGACCAGGACCTGCGCCGCCAGAAAAGGTTCGCCAGCGAACTCGAACAGCGCAATGTCTTGCTGCGTGCACTGTCGAAGGAATACAGCTCGGTCTGGCTTGTTGATGTGAATGCCGGCACGGTTTCTATGGTCCAGAACAACAGCAACTCGCTGACGACCAATGTCTTTATCAAAACCCTGCAAGGTGTTGATTACTACAAAGTCACGGACGAGTACATCGACCGCGTCATCGTGCCCGAAGAACGCGAGGAAATGCGCAAGAACTGGCATCTTGACAATCTGCGGGACAAGGTGCTCGTGGATAAGATCTATACGATAAACTACACGCGCCTGACCTATGATGGCAAGCGCCAGCATTACCAATGCTGCTATATCAAGGATTCCTCAAAAGACGGCGATGATTACTATATCTGCGGCTTCCGCGATATCGAGTCGACCATCCAGCAGGAGCAGGCAAAACAGCGCGAACTTGATGCCGCCCGCAAGGCAGCCGAGGCCGCCAATGAGGCAAAATCTCGGTTCCTGTTCAATATGAGTCACGACATCCGCACGCCCCTCAACGCCATTATCGGCTTTACCGAAATGGCCAATCGGATGCCGATGGATGCGGTTAAGCAGGCGGAATGCCGCACCAAGATATTGTCGGCCAGCAATCAGCTGCTGTCCATACTGAATGATGTGCTGGAAATGTCACGTATCGAGAACAACAAGCTCGTCATCGACGAAGAGCTGGTGGACTTGCAGGAATACCTGCAGCTATGCACCACCGTTTTCGATGGACAGGTCGAAGAAAAGAACCTGACATTCGTAAAGAAAGCGGCGTACAAGCATCGCTACCTCTATGTGGATAAGACCCATACATCAGAGATATTCATCAATATCCTCGGCAATGCGATAAAGTACACACCGCCAGGGGGCAGGATTACGGCTGACATGCGTGAACTGCCCGGCAGGACCATGGACGAATGCATCATCGAAATCACCATATCAGATACAGGTATCGGCATGACCAAAGAGTTCCTACAGCATGCCTTTGATCAGTTCGCCCGGGAACGGAGCGCATCGACACGCGGTATTCAGGGGACAGGCCTGGGGCTTGCCATCGTCAAACGGCTCGTGGACCTGCTGCAGGGGACAATCAAGATAGAAAGCACCCTTGGCGAAGGCACGATGGTCACAGTGCGGCTGCCGCATCGCATCGGTACGGCAGCTGAGGTACGCCAGCATAACCTCGAGACCGCGGCCGATGATAAACTGGCCGGCAACCATATCCTGCTGGCCGAAGACAATGAGCTCAATGCGGAAATCGTCATCGCCCTACTCACCGAGGTTGGCTGCGAAGTGGACTGGGCCCAGGACGGCGTCATCTGCGTGGAAAAACTCGAGCAGGCGAAGCCTGGCACCTACGACATCATCCTCATGGATATCCAGATGCCCAACATGGACGGCTACCAGACCACGCGGTATATCCGCAAACTGCCCGATAAGACGCGGGCCAATATCCCCATCCTGGCCATGACGGCCAATGCCTTCAAAGAAGACATCCAGAATGCCATAGAGGCAGGGATGAATGGCCATCTGGCAAAACCCATTGACATACCTAAATTGATGCAGACCTTGAAGAAATTATTGCACTAAATGCGAAAAGGAGAGGGTCTTTATGCGGTTGGAATTTTTAGGCGCAGCTCACACAGTAACTGGTTCCTGCTATCTGCTGGCGGTCAGGGAAAAGAATTACCTGATCGACTGTGGCATGTTTCAGGGCTCACGGCGGATCCGCGACCTCAACTATGAGGACTTCACCTTCAGCCCGGCCGATATCGATGCGGTATTATTGACCCATGCCCATATCGATCACTGCGGCCTCATCCCGAAACTCGTGCGCGATGGATTCAAGGGCTCCGTCTATGGCACCAAGGCCACCTGTGACTTGGCCCGCATCATGCTGCCAGACTCCGCCCATATCCAAGAGTCCGATGCAGAGCTTTCAAACCGCAAGAACCAGCGGCGCGGTGAAACACCTGTGCAGCCCATCTACACGATGCAGGATGCCGAGGCGGCCATCGAACACTTCGTGCCACTGCCGTACCAGGTAAGGTTCAAGCTCGACGACAACGTGGACGTGACCTTCTATGATGCAGGCCACATCTTAGGCTCAGCTATCATCGAAATCCTGGTCACCGAAGACAGCAAGGCGACGAAACTCGTCTTCTCCGGCGACCTTGGCCAACCAGATCAGCCCATCATCAAAGATCCAACGGTGCTCACAGGGGCAGATTTCCTAGTCGTCGAGTCGACTTATGGCGACCGCGTCCATCAGATCTACGACAAGGAAACGGCACTCTTAGAGATCGTCAATGATACGATGGACCGCGGCGGCAATCTGGTCATCCCGTCCTTTTCCGTTGGCCGCACCCAGACACTGCTCTATTATTTCTACAATCTCTGGAAGAGCGGACGCCTCGATGGCGATATCCCAATCGTGCTAGACAGTCCGCTGGCCATCAACGCTACGCGCATCTTCATGCAGAATTTCCAGGACTTTGACGAAGAGGCCATCAAGATGTTCGGGCAGAGCGGCAAGATGCTCGAATTCCCGCAGGTGCGCATCTGCGAAACACCCGAAGAGTCTCGCGCCCTCAACAGCTCGGAAAGCTCCCAGATCATCATCTCAGCCTCGGGTATGGCCGATGCCGGACGCATTCTGCATCATCTGAAGCACAACCTCTGGCGGCCCGAATCCACGATCCTGTTCGTGGGCTATCAGGCCGAAGGCAGTCTTGGCCGCCGGCTTGTCGATGGCATCAAGCGCGTGCGCGTACTCGGCGAGGAAGTGGCCGTCAAAGCCCAGATCCAGATGCTCGATGGCTTTTCGGCCCATGCCGATGCCAATCAGCTCATGGAGTGGATTGACAATTTCCAGAGCCCCAAACCCGCCAAGGTATTCATTGTCCACGGTGAGGCCCAGGGGCAGGAGGCGCTAAAGAGCCGCATCCAGAAGGAATGCGGCGAAGAGGTCTATATTCCGTTCCGCGGTGATGTCGTCAAAATCAGCGGCCGGGCCTCGGAGCTGCAGCCCTCGATTATCCCCGAGGTATCGGTGGAGATGGAGATGGAGGAGCAGCTGCGCATCTTCGATGCCGAGTACCGCAACCTGCGGCGCAAGGTCATGCAGCTTGTCATCCGCCAGCCCAAGACGATGGAGCCGCTTATCAAGACCATTACCAAGGGATTCAATTATATGAAGAAATTGTTTGCTCCGTTTAACATTTAATTCTATACAAAAAATAGGACAAAATGTGTAAAACCTCACATTGACCAATAGTTCCTATACTGTTATTATATAGTATGCAGTAAGTGTATTAATGTAAGGAATACAAAGTCATATACGGTTAGGAGGGATTATACAAAAATTGGAGCAAATCGAGCGCATTAAAAAGATAACAAATGCCTGGGAACCGGAGCTTTGCCGATGTCCGGTCAATAGAGAGGCTGAGGTAAATATGGACATCTACCATGAAGGAGCCAAAGAGCCCGAGCGGCATAAGACAAATATGGCTCATGCTGTTGACTATATCAGCAGCATGGCTGCCGTCATGGATATCAAGGCGATGTTGCAGGATCTCGATCACATCACGATCCGCAATGCCGAGGATGACCGCCTGATTTACCGTGTGACAGCCCGTTTTGGTTATGCCGAGGAAGAATTTGTTCCGTCGGTGGTTTGAAATTGAAGAGGCCACATAGAGGAGCTGTCCTTTGACAGCTCCTCTATTCTTTTGCCCGCTGGCCATAAAAACAAGGAATTTATCAAAACGTGGCGAAACTATACCGTAGTGAAACTGCTAAGGAAACATTGTGGAAAGGGAATGAGACGATTATGAAGTTATTTCCTTATAACTTACGGGCTACAGAGGAAATAGAAGACTGTCTGGACAAATTCCTGCAGGAGTGTCCCGAGGAGTATCGATCCATTCTGTGTCTGCTATTTTCGGCTGATGATAATACCAATCACATCAGTGCGGTGCGGCAGGCGATACAGGCCCGGGTTCCTGCGGCCAGGATTGCAGGCTGCACATCCTCCGGCGAAATCATGGACGGAGAGCTGCGCCTTGAGAGCATTCAAGTGACTTTTTTGGTATTTGACCGGTCAACTGTCGATGTCCACTTGTTCGATTGCGCCAAGCTCACGATGGATGAGGCAGCGGCGGAAATCTTGCCGGACCTGCTCGAAAGCGAACCGCTGGCTGGCATTGGTATCCTGACCACCCTCAAGACGCTAAACGACATCCATGCCTTTACTGATGTACTGGCCAGCCTGCCGCCCGAAGTGCCGATTTTTGGCGGCTCATCGGACTCATACAACAACAAGTCTTCCTATGTCAACGATGAATACACCTGTGTATTTGATGATGAATCCTTTACGAACCAGGGAATCCTTGCCATTTTGTTTCACGGCGAGGACCTCCATATCCGCGTCAGTTCCTACAATGGCTGGAAACCACTGGGAGCTGAGACAGTCATCACTGGCATGAAAGGCTGCAATGAGGTCACGCATCTCAATCAAAAGCCTGTGGTCTCTCTTTACGAAAAGTATCTTGGTATCGCTCCAGGCGAGCGTTTCTTCAGCGCCATCATTCCATTTCCCGTCATGATTGATCGCGATGAACATCCCGTCGCTCGCATGGCTATCTCCTATAGCGATGATGGTTCCATGCGCTTTGGCGGTGATTTCAATCTCGGCGAACACGTGCGGCTAGGCTATGGCGATCCCATCAGCATGTTACAGGATGGCCAGCAAAATGCCATCGGCCTCTATAATTTCCAGCCCGAAGGCATCCTGCTCTTTTCCTGTATTGTCCGGCGCATGTACCTGCGCGACGATGTGAGCAATGAACTCAAGACCTTCCGCGATATTGCGCCTTCCGCAGGCTTTTATACCTATGGGGAGCTGCAGCGCTTTGAAGGCCATTCCCAGGTCCACTTGCTCAACGGGTCGATGGTTACCACCTGTTTTCGGGAAGGCCGCCCGCAAACAAAAGCAGCAGAAAACGTCGAGACGCAAAAGCTGGCCTTCCATGACGAGCGCATCTCGCTGATTACCGGTCTGGCGCATTTCGTTTCGGTTACGACCATGGAGCTTGAGCAGGCCAATCGAGCCTTGACGCATCTGGCTGATACAGACCGGCTGACAGGGCTCCTGAATCGCGGTGCCGTCGAGCAGATCCTAAAGCGCGAGATTGAACGCAGCGACATGAGTTTCAATCTTACCTTAGGCGCTATCATGGTGGACTTAGACCATTTCAAGCGCATCAACGATACCTTTGGCCATGAAGTCGGCGATGAGGTATTACGCACAGTGGCCAAGGTAATGCAAGGGGCCTTACGCAGCTCCGACTATGTCGGCCGCTGGGGCGGTGAAGAATTCATGCTCGTATTGCCAGGCTGTAACCTGAAAGATGCTGTCATGGTAGCCGAGCGCATCCGTACCTGCATCAGTGAGCAGACCATCCTGCCTGATGGCAGTCATGCGACAGCAAGCCTTGGCGTCACAGTGACCAATAATGGCGATACCCTTGATGGTGTCTATGGCCGTCTT
Source organism: Selenomonas sp. GACV-9 (assembly GCA_900116485.1). Lineage (GTDB taxonomy): Bacteria > Bacillota > Negativicutes > Selenomonadales > Selenomonadaceae > Selenomonas_A > Selenomonas_A ruminantium_G. The sequence continues at coordinate 233,798 of FPAX01000001.1, read as the reverse complement.
GATGATGAACTATATAAAGCAAAACGACTAGGGCGTAATCGCGTATCGGCGACACGCGGCAATCTTTGAGGAGGATATCTATGGATATTATCAATTGGTATAATCTGGTGACATGGTATTTTATCATCATCAACATCATCGCTATCATCGTCTATGGTGTTGACAAGCTCTGTGCCCTGCGACAGTGGTGGCGCGTGCCGGAGCTGACGCTGTTACTGCTGGCCTTTATGGGGGGCAGCATCGGTGCCCTCGTTGCCATACAGATTTTCCGTCACAAGACGCAACATATCAAATTCCGTTATGGTATCCCGCTGATCATCCTGCTGCAGCTGGCAGGACTTGTCTATATCTTCTGGGCTACCCAGACAGGAAAAGTATGATTTGTCCACTCCAGAGGAAATAATAGGTCATATGTCCTTGAATTTTTTGACTTAAGCCTTGCATTTATTGACTGGTCAAGTTATAATGGTAAACAAAGCAGACGAGAGCTGCTCAAGGACAAGAGAATACATTACCTTTTAAGATGCGTACCGCGATGCGCATAAAGGAAGCAATTTATAACGCTATAAGTCTATCGTAAAGCTGGAGCTTTCTTATGCATACGCATAAGAAAGCTCTTTTTGCTAGGCGAAGACAAAAAGGCAATGGATTTTCCTTGAAACTTTATACATAAGTAATGTATAATTATGACTGTCAACATGTTAAGGAGTGATTGACTTGGGAAAAAATACTGTATCCTTGCGAGGTAAGAATGTCCTGGGCCTGGAGGATTTCAGCCCGGAAGAGATTCGTCTCGTACTTGAGACCGCGAAGGAAATGAAGAACATCATCCACCGCGATATCAAGAAGGTACCGACGCTGCGCGGAAAATCCATTGTCACGCTGTTTTACGAGCCGAGCACGCGCACGCGCACGTCGTTTGAGCTCGCCGGTAAATACCTCGGCGCCGATGTGGTAAATATCACGGCGGGCACCAGCTCCATCGTCAAGGGCGAGAGCCTGCGCGATACCCTCTACACGGTGGAGGCCATGGGCGTCGATGCCATCGTCATGCGCCACAAGGCGGAAGGTGCTGCCGAGTACGCCGCCCGCGTCGTAAGCCCGGTAATCCTGAACGCCGGCGATGGTGCGCATGCACATCCGTCGCAGGGCCTTTTAAACCTCTTCACGATCCAGGAGCACAAGGGACATCTCGAGGGGCTCAAGGTCGCCATCATCGGCGATGTGCTGCACAGCCGCGTTGCGCGCTCGGATATCTACGGCATGCGCAAGATGGGCATGGAAGTCCATATCGCAGGGCCGAAGACACTGATTCCGCGTTTCCTCTATCAGGAGCCGGGCGTCATTGTCCATGAGCGCATCGAAGATGCCATCGCCAATGCCGATGTCATCGAGGTGCTGCGCATCCAGCTCGAGCGCATGAAGGGCGGCTTGTTCCCGACGACGCGTGAGTATGCGCGTATCTTCGGCCTCAACGACATGCGCCTCAAGCTCGCCAAGGACGATGTCCTTATCCTGCATCCAGGCCCGATGAACAAGGGCTGGGAAATCTCTCCGTTCACTGCCTATGGCGATAACTCAGCCATTCAGGAACAGGTCCAGAATGGTGTCGCAGTCCGCATGGCACTCTTTACCTTGGTATTGACGGGAGGAAAACAGGAATGAAACTTTTGCTTAAAGGCGGCCGCATCATCAATCCGGCCGAGAAATTCGATAAAATCGCCGATGTACTCGTCGAGGATGGCAAGATAAAGGCAATCGGCGAAAACCTGGAAGCTGCTGGGGCAGAGGTCTACGATGCCACGGGCAAAATCGTGACGCCGGGCCTCATCGACCTGCATGTGCATTTCCGTGAGCCGGGCCAGGAGGCCAAAGAGGACTTTGAATCGGGCGCCAATGCTGCGGCAGCTGGCGGTTTTACGACGGTCTGCACGATGCCGAACACGAAGCCGGCAGTCGACGATGCCGCCATGGTGCGCAGCCTCGAGAAACGCGCCGAGGATGTCGCCAAAGTCCATGTGAAAATCATCGGTGCCGTGACGAAGGGGCAGGAGGGCAAGGAACTGGCTGAGCTTGGCGATATGATCGAAGCAGGGGCGGTGGCCTTCTCCGATGACGGCCACTATGACCAGAAGGCCAAGGTTCTCTTGAATGCCTTTGACTACCTGCACACCTTCGACAAGGTCATCGTCAACCACGACGAAGAGACTTCTCTGGTGGAAGACGGCGTCATGAACGAAGGCCATCGCAGTGCCATGCTGGGCCTTAAAGGCCGCCCGACGGTCGCTGAGGACATCGCCGTAGCCCGCGACATCATGCTGGCCGAGTACGCTGATTCCCGCGTCCATGTGGCCCATATCAGCTCGGCCCGCGCGGTGGACATCGTGCGCCAGGCCAAGAAACGCGGCGTGCGCGTCACTTGTGAAGTCACGCCGCAGCATCTGACCATGACCGACGAATGCGTCAACCTGTTTGACACGTCAACGAAAATCAATCCGCCGCTGCGCGCGCAGAAAGACTGCGAGGCACTGCTCGAAGGACTCAAAGACGGCACGATTGACGCAATCGTAACCGATCATTCCCCGCATGCACAGGAGGACAAAGACCGCGAGTATATCTATGCACCGAGTGGTTTCCCTGGCCTGGAGACATCGCTGGGCATCATGCTGACGGATCTATATCATCAGCATAAGCTCGACCTTGCGACCATCGTTTCCAAGATGACCTGTGAGCCGGCTAAGGTATTCGGCATGGATGCTGGTACGCTGGCAGTTGGCAAGAGCGCCGACATCACGGTCATCGATCCCGAGCTTTGCTGGACGGTTGACGAAAAGAAATTCTACACGAAGGGCAGCCATAGTCCGTTCATCGGCCGCGAGCTCAAAGGCAAAGCGGTACTGACGGTCGTTGCTGGCAAGATTGTCATGCAGGATGGCGAAGTTCTTTAAATATATGAGGTGATTTCATGAAAGGTAAATTGATCCTGGAGGACGGTACCGTTTTCCACGGCAAACTTTTGAATAATATCAAGGCAACCGGCGAGGTTGTTTTCAATACAGGCATGACGGGCTATCAGGAAAGCCTGACCGACCCATCCTACTGCCGTCAGATCCTGACGCTCACGTACCCGATGGTCGGCAACTACGGTATCGCGGACCTTTTCATGCAGTCGCGCAAATCCTTTGTCAATGGCTTCATCATCGGCGAGCTCTGCGAAGTGGGCAGCAACTGGCATTATGAGACAAGCCTGGCGGACTTCCTGACGAAACAGGGGGTACCCTGCCTTTACGACGTCGATACACGCGCCGTCACGCGCAAGATTCGTTCGGCTGGCACCATGAAGGGTATCATCGTGCCCGAGGACGCCGCGCAGACGGAAATCGATGAGCTCTTCGCTGTGCCCATCAAGAAGGATGTGGTCATGGAAGTCACGACGCCGGAAACGTATACGATGGAAGCTGAGTCTAGTGATGCGCCTCATGTGGTCGCCATGGACTTTGGCGTCAAGCAGAATATCTTGAAATCGCTGCATGACCTCGGCTGCAAGCTTACGGTCGTACCGGCTCATACGACGGCGGATGAAGTCCTGGCTCTCAATCCGGACGGCATCTTCCTTTCGAACGGTCCTGGCGACCCGGCAGACGTTCCGGAAATCGTCGCCGAAATCAAAAAGCTCATCGGCAAGAAACCGATCTTTGGCATCTGCCTTGGCCATCAGCTGCTCGCGCGTTCCTTGGGCGCAAAGACCTATAAGCTCAAGTTCGGTCATCGCGGCTGCAACCAGCCGGTCAAGAACCTTCTGACAGGTCGCGTGCAGATTTCCTCGCAGAACCACGGCTATGCCGTCGACGAGGACTCGCTCAAGGATTTGCCGCTTGAAGTCACGCATATCAATGTCAATGACGGCACGGTGGAGGGCATGCGCCATAAAGACCTGCCGATTTTCTCGGTACAGTACCACCCGGAGGCATCGCCGGGACCGGATGACAATATGTATCTTTTCGATCAGTTCTGGACGATGCTCAAGGGGGAATAAACTGTGCCAAAGAAAGAAAATCTCAAAAAAGTAATGGTCGTCGGCTCGGGCCCAATCATCATCGGCCAGGCAGCAGAATTCGACTACGCCGGTTCCCAGGCCTGCCGTTCGCTGAAAGAAGAGGGGCTGGAAGTCGTCCTTGTCAACTCGAACCCGGCCACCATCATGACCGACTCGCATATCGCCGACCGCGTCTACATTGAGCCGCTGACGCCGGAATTCCTCGAGGAAATCATCTCGAAGGAGCGTCCGGATGGCTTACTCGCCACGCTGGGCGGTCAGGCTGGCTTGAACCTTGCGGTGCAGCTGGCCGAGCGCGGCGTGCTGGAAAAATACGGTGTCGAGCTTTTGGGTACGCCGCTGGAGGCTATCGAAAAGGCCGAAGACCGCGAAATGTTCAAAGAGACGATGCAGAAGCTCGGCGAGCCGATTCCAGAGTCGACGATTGTCGAGGATGTGCCGTCGGCCGTCGAATTCGCCAACGAAATCGGCTATCCGGTCATCGTGCGCCCGGCCTATACGATGGGCGGCACGGGCGGCGGTATCGCCGAGAACGAAGAAGAGCTCATCGATATCGTCATCAAGGGCCTCAACTACTCGATGATTGGCCAGGTCCTCATCGAGCGCAGCGTGGCCGGCTGGAAGGAAATCGAGTACGAAGTCATGCGCGACGGCAATGACAACTGCATCACCGTCTGCAACATGGAAAACTTCGACCCGGTCGGCGTCCATACGGGCGATTCCATCGTCGTCGCACCGTCCCAGACCCTCACGGACCACGAGTACCAGATGCTCCGCAGTGCATCGCTGCGCATTATCCGCGAGCTCGGCATCGAGGGCGGCTGCAACGCCCAGTACGCACTGGACCCGAACAGCAACAAATACTATGTCATCGAGGTAAATCCGCGCGTCAGCCGTTCCTCGGCACTGGCGTCGAAGGCTACGGGCTATCCGATTGCCAAGGTTTCGGCCAAGATCGCCATCGGCTATACCCTTGACGAAATCACCAACGCGGTCACGCAGAAGACGAAAGCCTGCTTCGAGCCGGCACTTGACTACTGCGTCGTCAAATTCCCGCGCTGGCCGTTTGATAAATTCGTCTATGCAGACCGCACGCTGGGCACGCAAATGAAGGCAACGGGCGAGGTCATGAGCATCGACCGCCACTTCGAAGGTGCCATCCTCAAGGCTGTGCGTTCGCTGGAAATCGGCGTACACCGCCTGCATATGGATAAGATGGATGCCTGGGATGACGAGCGCGTCAAGAAGAACCTCGCGCGCATCAACGACGAGCGCATCTTCGTCATTGCCGAGGCCCTGCGCCGCGGCATCGCCACCGTCGATGAAATCCATGCCATCACGAAAGTTGACAAATGGTTCATCCATAAAATCAAGAACATCACCGATGTCGAGACGACGCTTAAGAGCGAGCCTCTGACGCCGAAACACATGCTGGCGGCCAAGAATGTGGGCCTTGCCGATGTCTCCATTGCCGAGATCACGGGCAAATCCATCGACGAGATCCGCACGACCCGCAAGAGCATGGGCATCCTGCCTGCCTACAAGATGGTCGATACCTGCGCCGCTGAGTTCGAGGCCGCTACGCCGTACTACTACTCGACGTTCCGCGCTGAGCAGGACGAGGTACAGACGTCGAATGCCCGCAAGGTCATCGTGCTTGGCTCGGGTCCAATCCGCATCGGTCAGGGCGTCGAGTTCGACTACTGCTCGGTTCACTCGGTCTGGGCACTGCGGGAGATGGGCATCGAGGCCATCATCATCAACAACAACCCCGAGACGGTATCGACGGACTTCGATATTTCCGACCGCCTGTACTTCGAACCGCTGACGACCGAGGATGTACTTAACATCATCGACAAGGAAAAACCGGAAGGCGTCATCGTCCAGTTTGGCGGCCAGACGGCAATCAACCTCGCTGCCTCGCTACAGAAGGCAGGCATCAAAGTGTTCGGCACGTCGGTTGACGATATCGACCGCGCCGAGGACCGCGAGCGCTTCGACGAAGTCCTCACGCAGACGCAGATTCCGCGTCCGCAAGGCATCAGCGTCACGAATCTTGAGGATGCCATCACGGGGGCTGCCGATATCGGCTATCCGGTCATGGTCCGCCCGTCTTATGTCCTCGGCGGCCGCGCGATGGAAATCGTCTACAACGAAGACGAGCTGCGCGACTACATGAGCCGCGCCGTAAAAGTCACACCGGATCATCCGGTACTCGTCGACCGCTATATGCAGGGTACCGAGGTCGAGGTAGATGGTATCTCCGATGGCGTCGATGTGGTCATCCCGGGCATCATGGAGCACGTCGAGCGCGCCGGTGTCCACTCGGGCGACTCCATTGCCGTCTATCCGCCGCAGACGCTGCCGTCGAAGGTCATCTACACGATTATCGACTACACGAAACGCCTGGCGGTTGCCCTGCATGTCAAAGGCCTCCTGAATATCCAGTTCGTCGTCGCCGATGGCGAGGTCTACATCATCGAAGTCAACCCGCGCTCCTCGCGTACGGTACCGTTCCTCTCGAAGGTCACGGATGTCAAGATGGTCAATCTGGCCACGCGCATCGCAATGGGGAGCACGCTCAAAGAACTTGGCTACAAGTCCGGTCTCGTACCGCCGAAACCGTATGTCGCTGTCAAGGCACCGGTCTTCTCCTTTGCCAAGATGACCGATGTGGATATCGCCCTCGGACCAGAGATGAAATCGACGGGCGAGGTCATGGGTATCGATTACCATTATGCCCGCGCCCTCTACAAGGCTATCATCGGCTCGGGCACGCATGTGCCGACGAAGGGCTGCGTGCTCTTCACCGTAGCTGATAAAGATAAAGAAGAGATGAAACAGCTGGCCAAGGCGTTCTCGGAGCTTGACTTCCAGATTGCCGCTACCGAAGGCACGGCCAAGACCATCCAGTCGATGGGCATCGATGTCGAAGTCGTCGGCAAAGTCCACGAGCGCAGCACCGATATCATCGAACGCATCAAGAGCGGCAAGATCAATATGGTCATTAACACGCTGACTCAGGGCAAGCACTCCGTAAAGGATGGCTTCAAGATTCGCCGCGCAACAGTCGAGCATGACATTGCCTGCCTGACCTCGCTCGATACGGCCTGGGAAGTCTTGCGCGTGCTCTCCTTCATGCGGGAGCGCCGCCTCGTTTACAGCCTGGCCATTCAGGATTATGTCGGTGGTGGTGATGGCCTTGCCTAAGAAAAAAGTAACGGTTGACTCTCGTATCGTAAGCCAGCAGGAGCTTTACGACCAGGTATTCCAACTGGTGGTAAAGGCCCCTGAGGTGGCTGCGCTTGCCGAGGCTGGCCAGTTTGTACAGCTGCGCATCTTGAACAGCAGCTGTCTGCTGCGCCGCCCGGTCGGCATTGCCGCTGCCGATAAGGACAAGGGTACAGTCGCCTTTATCTACCGCGTGGTGGGCAAGGGCACGAAGGCCATATCGGAGCTTAATGCTGGCGATACCATAAATGTTCTTGGACCTCTTGGTCATGGCTTTGATACTGCAGCGAAAAAACCACTGATTGTGGGTGGTGGCATGGGACTCTCCCCAGTGTTCTTTTATGCAGCTGCCATGCAGGGCAAAGCCGATGTGCTCATGGGCGGCAAGACCAAAGGCGAGCTTTTCTGGCAGGAGCTATTCACGGGCAAGGTGCAGGATATCTTTTGCACCACCGATGACGGCAGCCTTGGCACGAAGGGCTTTACCACGACGCTTTTGCCCGAGCTTTTGGCAAAGAAAGACTATGACCTTGTGGTCGCCTGCGGCCCCGAGATCATGATGAAGGGTATCGCCAAGATCGCCAAGGAACACGGCGTGCGCTGCCAGGTATCGCTGGAAAAACGCATGGGCTGCGGGCTGGGCGCCTGCCTGTCGTGTTCGATTGATACGACCAATGGCCAGCGCAAGAAGGTCTGCAAGGACGGCCCGGTATTTGAAGCAGGGGAGGTGTTCGCATGAGTCATGTCTTACAGGAAAAAGACCAGCGCCTGCACACGAATATCGCCGGCATTACGATGAATACCCCAGTTCTTACAGCCTCGGGCACCTTCGGCTTTGGCGAGGAGTTTGCCGACTTTGTCGACCTTTCGCGCCTGGGCGGCGTCATGGTCAAAGGCACAACGCTAAAGCCGCGCCGCGGCAATGATGGCGTGCGCATCACCGAATCGCCGATGGGTATGATGAATTGCATCGGCTTGGAAAATCCAGGCGTTGAGGTTTTCTTAAAAGAAACGCTGCCGCGTATCGAGCAGTATGGCATGAATGTCATCGTCAATATCTCGGGCAGCACCGTCGAGGAATACGGCGTACTGGCTGAGATGCTCGATGTCGAAGGCGTCGCCGCCATTGAGCTCAACGTCTCGTGCCCCAATGTCAAAGAAGGCGGCATCGTCTTCGGCACGGACCCCAAAGCGGCGGCCGCTGTCGTCCGCGAGGCCAAGAAACATACCCAAAAACCGGTCATCCTGAAGCTGTCGCCCAATGTCACGGATATCGTGACGATGGCCAAAGCCTGCGAAAATGCCGGTGCCGATATCCTGTCGCTCATCAATACGCTTATGGGCATGGAAATCAACATCCATACCCAGCGGCCGACGCTGGGCAATATCACGGGCGGCCTTTCTGGCCCCTGCATTAAGCCGGTCGCTGTGCGCATGGTCTGGCAGGTCGCGCAGGCCGTAAAAGTGCCTATCATCGGCATGGGCGGCATTTCCTGCTTTGAAGATGCCGTGGAATTCTTCCTCGCAGGTGCCAGCGCGGTAGCTGTCGGTACGGCAAACTTTGCCGACCCGGCCGTGACCATGAAGATTTGCGATGGACTCAACGATTATTTGGCCAAACGCAATCTTGGGAGCATCCAGGATATCGTTGGCAAGGTCCAGATTGAATAAATTAGCGAAAAACGAAAGGAGCACGTTATGGCAGATAAACGTTTGATTGCAGCGCTTGATTTCCATACGCTGGAGGATGTCAAGGCGCTCGTCAATACGCTCGGAGATAGCGTATCCTACTATAAAGTTGGCATGGAACTTTTCTACAGCGTCGGTGGCGACGTGGTAAAATGGCTCAGTGCCCAAGGTAAAGATGTATTCCTGGACCTCAAACTGCATGATATTCCCAACACCGTGGCGGGCGGCCTTTGCTCGCTGATGGGACTGGGCGCCACGATGCTCAATGTGCATGCTGGTGGCGGCTATACCATGATGAAGGTCGCAGCGGAGCGCCTGCACGAGGAGGCCGACAAGCGCGGCATCCCCTGCCCGAAGCTCATTGCCGTAACGGTACTTACGAGCATCAATCAGGAAGATTGGGAGGGCCTTGGCCAGGAACTACAAATAAAAAGCGCTGTCGTACGCTATGCAAAACTGGCGAAAAAAGCGGGGCTTGATGGCGTCGTGGCCTCCCCTCAGGAAGCCGCCCTTATCCGCGAGGCCTGCGGCCCGGATTTCCTGATCGTGACGCCGGGCGTGCGGCCTAAGGGCGCCAGCGTCGATGACCAGAGCCGCATTGCTACACCGACTAAGGCGTTGCAAAATGGTGCCAGCCATCTCGTCATCGGCCGCCCGATCCGCGCGGCGAAGGACCCCAAGGCTGCCGCTGAGGCCATCCTCAAAGAAATGGAGAGTGTAAGATAAATGACTGAAGCAGAAGTAAAAGAATTGCTCGTAGAGAGCCATGCCATCATGGATGGCCATTTCGTCCTGACCTCGGGCCTCCATAGCCCGCACTATGTGGAGAAATTCAACGTACTCCAGAAGCCAGAGTACACCGAAAAACTCTGCAAGGCCATGGCCGAAAAATTCAAGGATGCCAACATTGAAACCGTCGTCGGCCCGATGACGGGCGGCATCCTGCTCGCTCACGAGACAGGCAAGGCTCTGGGCACGCGGGCAATCTTTACCGAGCGCGTCGATGGCAAGATGACCTTCCGCCGCGGCTTCTCGCTGCATGAAGGCGAGCGCTGCCTGATCGTCGAGGACATCGTAACGACCGGCGGCTCCATCAAGGAAGTCATCGAAGTGGTCAAAGCCCATGGCGGCATCCCTGTAGCTGTCAGCATGCTCGTCGACCGCAGCGGTGGCAAAGCCAACTTCGGCGACGTTCCCTGCGAAGCCCTTCTCCACATGAACGTCGAAACCTACAAACCAGAAGAATGCCCGCTCTGTAAACAGGGCATCCCGATGACAAAGCGCGGAAGCACGGGTAAGAAATAACCATCTAAAAAAGCTAAACTCTATAAAGCATAAAAAGCCCCATAAGTTAGACCAAAAATCTAGCTTATGGGGCTTTTCCTATTCACCTAAAGCAGCAATAAGAAAAGCCCCTCGGTAGCTACTCCGAGGAGCCTGCTTATTGATAGATGCTTTTATTAACCTTTCTTTGTCGGTCGTAGCAGCTGTAATCAGCTACTACATCTGCAAGTGGCTGGATCGGCAGTAACGCAGCAACAGCACAATTGCTCTGAATAGCTACCTGAGCAGGGGCTCGGCTGTATGGTCGGGCCTTTTATTTTTGCGATTGTATCTCCCGTGGATAAGAGAACGGCAGACTTTGCCCTGTGTATTGCAGTGTGGTTGATGTTGCCTGTTCAAGCACTGGCTGCTTTAAAGGGACAGAACGATTGTCAAAAACAACGCAAAGAGCAATGGCCAGGGCAAATAGGAATAGCAGCCCAAATGTTTTCCAGCGTTTCATATCTATCGACCTTTCCTGGTTGTTACTTACAAACAGAACTATCTTTACCTATTTTATATATCGTATATATTAAACCAATTGTTAAATAAAAAGTCTTTGCGCTCGCTGGCACAAAGACTTTTTCGATATACTTAGTAGTAATGACGCGAAAGGTCGACAAGACCGGTTTTCAAGATATGCAGGAATTCTGGTTTGGCGATATGCTCGGCCGTTGCGGAAAAGAGCATGCCGTTTACGGACCAATGGGCTGCATAGCCGTCCTGTTCGGCCTTTGATGCGGCGGGGACTTTGGCGATAGCGACTTCGATGCCGTCAATCGTTTCTTTTTCCCATTTGACGCTGTAGATGCCGCTGATATCGTCATTTGCCTGGGCTGCGGCTTTGGCTGTACGCAGATGTAGCTGTGTCTGGCTGTCGCCTGCGGTAGCATAGCGGATATCGACAAGGTCCTTGTGATAGACATATACCGCCTTGACATGATAACCAGAGAGTTCCGGCAGGTAAAGCGGCGTAAAGCCAGCAGCTTTTTTCGCCGTAATGACAGAATCGTATTCAACCATTGGATTTGGCCTTCCCACAGCAACAGGATCTGCCGCCTTTGTCATGGCCGGACTGCCTGCTAGTAAGATGCCAGTCGTGAGTAGCATAGCTGCCTTTTTCGTCATCGATATGTGTTTCAATATAATCCCCCCCCTGCAAAGAAATATGTAAATACCGTTCCATTGTGTTTAGGATAGCACAAGGGGAAAATGTTTGCAATGTCAATTTTATTTTCGTATTATCCCTTCGCTAAATATGCTATAATCAAAGCAGAAAACGTTCGAAATATTATGGTTGTGTTTTTATTCATGGAGGAATAAATCATGCGTGTTTTGAATGATTCCATAGCAAGCCTTACGGGAAGTTTGACGAAAGCTGTTTCGCCAAAGGAGAATACGAAAAAGGCCGACCGAGGCGAAACTTCCGATTCCGCCGAGATATCGGAGGCTGCGCGGGCACTGCAGGAAAAGGAAAAGGCAATGGCAATGGAGCAGCCCGAAGAAACGATGGACTGGCTCGATGTCATCGACCGTGGGAATGGCAAATTTACCGCGCGTTTTCGCAGTACTGCGGAAATCAGCCGCGTTGTAAAACTCGGGTACATGATGGTTAATGGCCAGAAAGTCACACTGGACAAACAGCAGCAAAAAGAACTCATGGCAGCGGGCAAGCAGATGGAAAAGGACCGCCAAAACGCCATGAACCAGTTCATGATGGAGCAGCAGCTATCTAGTGCCCGGCAGTCTGCCGATGGCTGGAAGAAAGCCGCCCAGCAGCAGTCCCGAGTGACGCAGACGGCCATGCGCCTTATGCGTGGCCGCCATGTCTCGCCGGAGGATGAAAAGGAGCTAGCCGAATTTTCATCAGAGCTTTATGCCATGGCAAAATCTGCCGGGGCACTGGAAAAAATCCGAGAGGACCGCGAAAGCCGAGAGCGCGACCGCAAGATTTCTGAGGATAACGCTCGCCAGCGGGCTGAGGAACAGGAGCCCAAGGATTACTCGACCAAACCGCTCAGCGAGTATCCGACGTATGAAACGCAGGTCGCTATCGATATGAGCGGGGATGTACCACAGATAGGTGCCGCTGGCGAAGTAACGATTCCTCCGGCAGGCAATTCATAAACGATGCATGGATGAGCCGTCTCTTAGGACAGGGGCGGTTCTTTTTTACTCACGAAAGGAGTTGGCATGACAATAGATTCCGAATGGGATAATATCCTTGGCATACGGACAACGGGCAGGGATGACAGCATTGCTGATTTGGTGCGCTTTCCCTATGAACCGACCGATTATTGTGTCCTCGAGCGGCTCGCAAACAGCGGCTATTTCACTAAACGCAACACATTGCTTGATTACGGCTGCGGCAAGGGGCGCGTGGATTTTTTTCTCGCGTATCAGACAAAATGCCGGGCCATCGGCATTGAGTATAACGAGCGGCTTTTTGCGCGCGCCAAGCAGAATAAACAGCAGGCCGTCGCAGGCGGCCGTGTAACTCTTACGCTTATTGATGCGGCCGACTACACGGTACCAGCAGAAGTGGACCGCGTGTTTTTCTTCAATCCGTTTTCGGTAGAAATCCTGCGCCTGGTCATGGAGCATTTAGCGACGTCATATCGACAAGCACCACGTGAAATCCTGCTGTTTTTCTACTACCCGTCGGCATATTACCGCGATTATCTTGCCGCTGAGGAACGACTTACACCAGTCGAGACCATCCCCTGTAACGATTTATTCAAAGAATCCGATGGCCGCGAAGAAGTGCTAGTTTATAAGTTTCTGGCCTAATGAGCAGGATTTAGCGCAAGTTTGCCGAAAGAGTTCCGCAGGAGCAAAATAAGCCAGAATAATGGAGGAGAGCAAATGAACGAAAATATTGTAAAGCGTAACGAACTGCTGGCCCAGACCGTAATCAAAGGCCTGGCATCACGCAATATGGAAGGCTTTTATGCATCGAGCAAAGAAGAAGCCTTGAAACTTGCCTTGGACCTTATCCCCGAAGGCAGCACGGTCACGATGGGCGGCGGCATGAGCGTGCATGAAATCGGCCTTGCCAAGGCGCTAATTGAGGGCAACTATAACTTTATCGACCGCGACAAGTTTGAGGATCGCCGGCAGGCGATGCTGCTGGCCTACGATGCCGATGTATTCCTCACGAGCACCAATTCGATGACCCGCGACGGCGTGCTCGTCAATATCGATGGCAATGCCAACCGCGTATCGGCCATCGCCCAGGGACCGAAGAAGGTCCTCTTCATCGTGGGGCTCAACAAGGTCTGCGGTGACCTTGACGGCGCCATGAAACGCGCCCGCAACGTGGCGGCTCCCATCAACGCCCAGCGCTTCGGCCTCGATACGCCCTGCGCCAAGACCGGTGCCTGCTTCGATTGCAAGAGCCCTGACACCATCTGCTGCCAGTTCCTCATTACGCGGTATTCGAAGCATAAGGGCCGCATCCAGGTAATCCTCGTCAACGACGACCTCGGATTCTGATGACCAGCAGCCGGCCATGGGCAATCGCCAGTATCCTGACGATTGCCTTTTTCATGTGCGGAAAGTAGTCCTCGCGGAGGTTTCGTGGTATAATATTTGTTTGTAGACTCCTAGGAAAGCGGGTGTGTGGATGAAGGACGAGACCATTGAGAAAGTCGATGCGGAGATTGCCGACTGGCAATACATGAAGGATCTGCCAGAGAGCTGGCACGGCTTCACCCTTGACCGGTCAAAGGCGATCGACAAGGACAGCTACGATCTTTACCGCTATGTGAATGAAGAACTGCATAAAAGCGCCATCGTATATTTCCATGAGGAAACCCACGAGTACAAGGTGCGCCTGAAAATCGGCCTCATCGAGTTCTGCCGCATCGAGTTCATCACGGCCAAGCTCGCCGACTTCGAGCAGCTGTTGGTCAAGCAGTTCGAGCAGATGCTCATGGATATGATGGAGTTCAATCCTGCCGCGCTTAGTTCGATTGTCCGCGATAAGAAAATCATGGAATGGGAAAACGGTGCCAAGCTGCCTGAGACATTGGAGGGATTTACGCTCTTTATCCGGCCGGCGCAGCCAGTCAAGATCAACAATGGCTCGTATATCGTCATCGATTATGTCGACTTTGCGCTGGAGAGCAGCTTCACGGTCTACTATAACATCTATCGCGACGAGTTCTTTGCCGAGGCCCGCATCTGGAATATCCCCGATGTCAACTACGACTTCGATTCCAACGAGCTGCCCGAGCTTGAGGAAAAGCTCCGCCAGCACATGCTGCCGCGTCTGCGTGAGGTGCGTGCGCGTGCGCAGAAAGAGGCAGCTGACCATGCAGCTAAGGCACAGAAAGAGGAGGGAGAACCGCCCGTATGATTATCATTGATAAAGCCATCTTGCATATTCTCGATTTCAATTCCGGCATGACCGTCTACTCCGATGAGGAGCTTACAGTCAAGGACAGCATCGAGACATTTCTCTATAAACATATCGAAAAATCCTGGGGCAGCCAGGACGCGAAGCCAGGGACGTTTTATGATGACAGTGCGTTCCAGCAAACGCTGGGCGCCTATCTGTCCGGCGAAATGGGCTTTGTGCCATTTTCCAAAGAGATTACAAAAACACTCGAAGAGGCCTTTACGCATGCGGAGGAAATGGCATCAGCCGATGTGATTGTGGCTGATGTGCGTATCGACGATCAGCGGCAGATCGTCGTCTTCAAGTCGAACAGCCATATCGGCTACACGCATCAGGTCAACCAGACCGAAAACGGCATCAAGAACGAAATCATCAACCATTATTCGATCATGCCCAGTCTCACGCAGAAGATGGAGGAGTTCGCCTTCGTCAATACGGAGACCAAGGCAGTCTCGGTCTGTGCGAAAAAGTATACGATCGATGGCAACAGCATCCAGGTCTTTCCCGAAATCCTGCTCGAATGCAGCCTGACACCTTCGCCGAAGGAAGCCATCAAGAATCTCAGCAAGACGGCGGCTAAAGTCGCCGAGGCTTACGGGCAGGACAAGGTCGCCACTGAGGCGGCCGTCAAGAGCTATGTGGCCGAGAATATGCAGGAAAGCGATGAGCTCGACCTGGTCGAAGCCGGCAAGGAAATCTTCAAGGAGAATCCCTCGATGCAGGCGGACTTCGATACGGCCATAAAGGACGCAGGCTTTACCGAGCCTGTCAAGATGGATCAGGAAGCCACGCTCAAGAAGATGTGCAAGCATAAGCTCAAGACCGATACGGGCATTGAGCTGACCATCCCGACGGATTACTTCGATAATACCGAGTTCGTCGAGTTCAACAACAACGACGACGGGACACTGTCGATTACGCTCAAGCATATCTCGAACATCATCAACCGCGGATAAGGAGCGATTATGCAGGTAAATGGCGATTTAGCAAATATAAAAACCTACATATTGGATAAACTCAAGGCTATCTATGAGCTCTCCGTGCCCATCGGGCAGCTATCGACCAAGGAGCTCAACGAGCGCATGCTCGAGGTCACGGATATCCTCGAGCGCGAGGTGGCCGTCTATATCAACCGGCAGGGCAAGATCGTGCAAGTGTCCCTCGGCGATGCCGATACCGTCGACCTGCCCGAGTTCCAGCGGCAGGCCCGCAGCGACCGCCGGCTATCCGGCATCCGCTGCATCCATACGCATCCCAGCGGTGATGTGCGGCTTAGCGAGCCGGACCTGTCCTCCCTGCGGCGGCTGCGCTTCGACTGCATGGCAGCCATCGGCCGCCACCATAAGGAAGGCGTCATCGGCTCACTGGGATTCTTTACCGGCGAGCAGAACGACGAGGGAATTGAGGAGCTGTCGCAGCTCGGTCCGGTCAAGGCAAAAGTGCTTGACCAAATCAACCTCAATATGCTCGTGACCGTCGTCAACAAAAAACTTGGCGCGCAGAATCTGAAGAATACCGATGCGGAAGAGGAATGCGCCATCCTCGCAGGTGTCGAGCGGCCGGGCCAGCAGCTCTGGACCATCGAGGAGTCGATGGCCGAGCTTGCCCGGCTTGCCGATACGGCTGGTGCCAAGATAGTCGGTCAGTTCACCCAGCGCAAGGAAAAGCCCGACGCGGCCTTTTTCCTCGGCAAGGGCAAGGTCTCCGAGATTGCGATGGAGATTCAGAACACCAACGCCAATCTCTTGATTTTAGATGATGAACTCACGCCGTCCCAGCAGCATAATCTCGAGCAGATACTCGGAGTCAAGGTCATTGACCGCACGGCATTGATTCTCGATATCTTTGCCCAACGCGCCCGCTCGCGCGAAGGCAAGCTGCAAGTCGAGCTTGCGCAGCTGAGGTACAATCTGCCGCGCCTTGGCGGCCAGGGCCTCGTGCTCTCGCGTCTAGGCGGCGGCATCGGCACACGCGGCCCCGGCGAAACGAAGCTTGAGGTAGACCGCCGCCGGATATATGCCAAGATCCATGATATCGAGAAACAAATCGAAGGGCTAAAGAAAAGCCGCGATTTGCATCGCGTCCGCCGCAAGGAATCGCGGATTCCGCTGGTTGCGCTCGTCGGCTACACCAATGCGGGCAAATCGACGCTGCTGAACAAGCTCACGGGCTCGGAGGTCTTTGCTGAGGACAAGCTGTTCGCGACCCTTGATCCTACCACGCGCCATCTCGTACTGCCCGAGAAGCAGGAAATCCTGCTGACCGATACCGTCGGCTTTATCCAGAAGCTGCCCCATACACTCGTCACTGCCTTCCGCGCGACGCTCGAGGAGGTACAGGAAGCCGATATGCTGCTGCACGTGGTCGACTGCAGCAACGTGAACTTCGAGCAGCAGATCGCCGCGGTCATCGAGGTGCTCAAGGAACTGGACGCTGAGGCCAAGCCGACCCTCTATGTCTTCAACAAGGCCGATCGCATCGATAACGACAATCTGCGCCAGCAGGTGCTCCACGACCGCGAAGGCATCTGCATCTCGGCGCGCACCGGCGAAAACCTCGATGCCCTACAGGCCAAGATCGAAGGCTTCTTCCAGGAGAGCCAGATAAAGCTGACGCTCCTGATTCCCTATGACCAGGGCAGTGTCATCACGCAGCTACACGGACTCAACGCCATCCGTTCCACCGAATACGTGGAGCAGGGGACCCTTGTCGAAGTCAGCCTGCCCGTTTCCGAGAAAGATAAATATCTACCATATAGTAAGGAGTAATTTTCGTGTCATTTTCCCAGAAGATCCTTGACCTCAAAAAAGAGGTCCTTGCCGAGACCCAGCCGCTTTTCGCCCATGTCGATGAAGTCGCTGAGGCCAACACCTTGAAGGTACTCGATGCCATGCGTGAATGCAAGGTGTCCGATGCCCATTTCAACACCACGTCGGGCTATGCCTACGACGACATCGGCCGCGGTAAGCTCGAGGAGCTCTACGCTCATATCTTCGGCGCCGAGCGCGCTCTGGTGCGCACGCAGTTCGTCTCGGGCACCCATGCGCTGGCAACGGTCTTATTCGGCATCCTGCGTCCCGGCGATGAGCTCGTCTCGCTGACGGGCAAACCCTACGATACGATGCAGACCGTCATCGGCTACGACAACCCGAGCCCCGGCTCCCTCAAGGAATTCGGCGTGCTCTACAACGAGCTGCCGATGATTGATGGCAAGGTCGATATGGATGGCATCAAGAACGTCATCACCGACAAGACGAAGATGGTGGAGATCCAGCGCTCCCGCGGCTACAGCATGCGCAATCCGCTCTCGATCGAAGACATCCGCGCCATCACGGCCGAAGTCCATCGCCTCAAGCCCGACTGCATCTGCTTTGTCGACAACTGCTATGGCGAGTTCGTGGACACCCTCGAACCGACCCAGGTCGGCGCTGACATCATGGCTGGCTCCCTGATCAAGAACCCGGGCGGCGGTATCGCTCCGACGGGCGGCTATATCGCCGGCAAGGACAAGCTCGTGGAGCTGGCCTCCTACCGCTTGACCGCACCGGGCATGGGGGATGAGCTGGGCGCAAGCCTTGCCAATAACCGCCTGCTGTTCCAGGGCCTGTTCCTGGCACCCCATGTCGTTGCCCAGGCCATCAAGGGCGCGCTCTTTGCCGCTGGCATGTTCGCCAAGCTCGGCTACAAGACGCTGCCACTGCCCACCGATGTCCGCGGCGACATCATCCAGGCCATCGAGCTCGGCTCGGCGGAAAAACTCATCGCCTTCTGCGGCGGCATCCAGAAATACTCGCCGGTGGACTCCTACGCAGCGCCCGAGCCGTGGGATATGCCTGGCTACGCCGACCAGATCATCATGGCCGCTGGCACCTTCGTCCAGGGCGCCTCGATCGAATTCAGCGCCGATGGTCCCATGCGCGCACCCTACAACGTCTACCTGCAGGGCGGCCTGACCTTCGAACACGCCATGATCGGCGTCATGGGCGCAGCTCAGGCAGTGCTTGATGTTGACAAATAATCAACCGGAAAAAGTCCAATAAAAATGACCAGTCAAACCGAAAGCGATTTGACTGGTCATTTTTGACTATAGGATTGACATGTCAGCCATTACATCTGACGATAGATGCCGATTACCTTGCCGAGGACGTTGACGTCTTTTTCATAGAACGGTTTCATCGTATCGTTCTCCGGCTGCAGGCGGAAGCAGTCTTTCTCGCGATAGATGCGTTTTACCGTAGCACCTTCCTTGTCGACAAGGGCGACGACGATATCGCCGTCGTTGGCGGAATCCTGCTGGCGGACCATGACGAAGTCGCCGTCGTAGATGCCCGCGTTGATCATGCTCTCGCCCGATACCTTGAGCATGAAGGTCTTGTCAGCCGTACCAAGGAGATTCTGC
Source organism: Selenomonas sp. GACV-9 (assembly GCA_900116485.1). Lineage (GTDB taxonomy): Bacteria > Bacillota > Negativicutes > Selenomonadales > Selenomonadaceae > Selenomonas_A > Selenomonas_A ruminantium_G. The sequence continues at coordinate 214,697 of FPAX01000001.1, read as the reverse complement.
GGGAACGAATAGACATCCTGCACATTATCTTCTGCGAAGATCGGCATGCCAGCCGTGACCGTGCCTACGAGTGGAACGGCGACGTTCTTGCCCCAGGGCTTCTCATCCAGGATGTCGATGGCACGCGGCTTGGTCGGATCGCGCTTGATCATGCCGTTTTCCTCCAGGCGGGAGAGATAGCCATGCACCGTCGAGCTGGATTTGAGGCCTACAGCCTTGCCGATTTCACGTACCGAAGGTGGGTAGCCCTTTTCGAGCAGGAACGATTTGATATATTGGAAGATTTCTTTCTGGCGCTCACTGGAAGTCTGCGTCTTACGCATAATTATTGCCTCCTAACAACGTAACTAACTATTCTTATGTTCTATTGTACCATATATATGTTCGCTATGGAACTGATTTTCGCAATTTTTTTCCGTTAACGCAGCAAAAATGCTATAATAAATCTATAATCCGATTACTGACAATACTGACTATACGGAAGGGAGTTTCGTTATGCGTTTATTTCCTCGTGCCTTGTCGCTAAGAAAAGCAGCCATCGTATTGGCTGGCGGGCTTGTCTTTTCAAGTGTCTTAGGCAACAGCTCTGTTATAGAGGCCACGCCGATTCCGCTGCGCGGAATCATCGAGGGCTTCTACGGCACGCCTTGGCAGCAGGCCGAGCGCTTGGACATCCTTGCATTCTGCCATACACAGGATCTCAATGCCTACATCTATGCCCCCAAGGACGATCCTTATCATCGGGCCAAATGGCGTGAGCCGTATCCTGCCGCCAAGATGCAAGAGCTTTCTGCCCTTATCAAGGCGGCCAAAGCCCAAAATGTCCGGTTCATCTTCGCCGTATCGCCAGGGCTCGACATACATTTCAGCGGACTCAAAAGCTATCAGGATCGACTGGCCATGGAACGCAAGCTACAGGCCATGTACGATTTAGGCGTGCGCGACTTTGCCATATTCTTTGATGACATCCAAGATAAGGATGGCAAGGGACAAGCAAAGTTACTGAACTGGATTTCTGAGCATTTTGTAGCGGCCCATAAAGATGTCAATCCGCTGCTGACCGTACCGACTGAGTATTTCTATAAAGATATGCAGGTTGATGGCGAATTGAAACCGTATACACGGGATTTCTCGACGACCTTGAATCCCGAAATCCAGGTGCTCTATACAGGTGATGGCGTGGTGCCAGACGGCCTGTCCGATGCGCAACTGCAGGCAGCGGACAACCTTTACGGCCGCGCCCTTGGCATCTGGTGGAACTATCCCGTTACCGATTATATGGAATCAAAGCTTGCACTGGGGCCAATAGAAAAACTGCCGACCAAAACTTCTATACCAGCCATCTTCTTCAATCCGATGAAACACGAACAGCTGTCAAAGATTGCTCTGGCAACTGGCGCTGACTATGCACGAGCACCGCAGCTCTATCAAACGCAGGCCGCCTGGGAAAAAGCCATCGCCCAGCAATATGGGAATCTTGCCAGCGATATGAAACGCGTGGCGGCGGAATCCCAGCATCTTGAAAACAACTGGGCAAAGATTGGCCCGGCTGACGGACAGGAACTGCGCCAATACATCGATGCCTATTGGCAGTCGTCTGATGGGGCCAGCACCCAGCAACTGACTGAACACCTCACAGCGCTCAAAAAATCGGCTGCATCGCTAAAGCAAAACCTGCCCGCAAAGACACTATCAGAATGCCAGCCGCAGATTGAACAGCTGATTCGCATCGTGGACGCTGACCTTACAGGAATGCGCCTGCGTGAGCAGCCCGATGACAAAACGCTCAAGGAACAGTTTATCCGTCAGCGCCAAGATGTAATCGCTCACGACGAAAAGGCAAAGATTGCCGAAACCTCGGCACGGGCCTTTCTCAACGAACTAGCAAGCAGCCTGACCATACAATAAAGGAGGAACATCGATATGGAATTGCCAAGATATAGCTATATAACCGCAGTAACTGTCGCAGCCTTCAGCCTCTGCCAAGCTCTGCCAGCCGAGGCATCCATTGCTGTACAGGGCGAGCAGGCGACTGCTGAATATTGGACCACCAGACAGCCCGAGGGCGAAAAAATCCTGATGGATCAGAAGGCTATCAAGGATCTCAATAGAACCCTGCGCGCACGCAATGAGACCTTGCGCGACTTGGCTGCGTTTCCGGCGACGCTGACCAGTCAACAGGTAAAGAACCGCATCTATGCCGCCATGCAGGATTACTGGCCTGGAGAAAAGCCATCAGACGTTTATGTAGGCAGTCATATCCTTACCGCTGCCGAATGGGACTATGTCCGCCAAAACTGCAACGCCGACAACCTGCCAGAAACAGTAACTATACAATACGGCGTGACCACACAACGCGGTGATATCCGCCTGTTGCCAACCAGCGACGGCTGGTACAGCGCGCCTGGCGATGTCCACTACGATAACCTTCAGGGCACGGCAATCGATCCTGCCCAGGCCGTAGCCGTCCTCGCTGTCAGCAAGGACGGGAACTTCTACTTCGTACAGTCGTCAGATTATCAAGGCTGGCTTGAAAGCTCCAAGGTAGCACTTACCGACTATAAAACCTGGCTGACATTTGCCCAGCCACAGGACTTTGTAGTCGTCATCAGCAACAAGAAGGAAATCCAAGCCAGTGGGGGACCTAAAGCGCTTTACCAGATGGGGGCGACCATCCCCTGCCATAAAGATGATAATGGCCGCCTTGCCATGCAGCTGCCACTCAAGAATGCTGAAGGAAGATTGGAGCTCGTAAACACGCCAGTTCAGCTTGATAACACCTTGCATCAAGGCTATCTGCCCTACAGCTATAACAACACCATCTGTCAGGCCTTCCGGTTCCTCGGCGATGTCTATGGGTGGGGCGGGCAGGATGAAAGTGTCGATTGCTCTTCCTTTGTCCAGAACGTCTATCGCAGCATGGGCATCCATATCCCAAGAGACGCCGATCAACAGGAGGCCGCCATGCCAGTCAACCGGCCATTTGCCGGCTTGTCAACAACCGAACGCTATAACGAAGTCAAACAGGCAAAACCTGGGGCACTTTGCTTTAAACCTGGCCATGTCATGATGTACCTCGGCCAAAATGATAATGGCGTACCGATGGTCATCCATTCAGCCAGCAGCTATTACGATTACAAAGTCGACGCCCAGAAACATTACATCCGCCAAGTCATCGTATCAGATTTGACATATCAAAACAGCCAAGGCACACAAACCATCGATGGCACATCAAGCATCGGCAGTATAAAATAAAAAAATTTCCGCACGAAAAAACGGGGCGCTCAGAGCCGTTCTGAGCGGTTTTAAAAGCACGACGCATATAAGTTTATGCGTCAGCAAATAAAATCGCTAGAACAAGCTCTGAGCGCCCTTTAAATATCACTCATACAATTACTTCCGATAATTTATACTTATCGGAAGTAATGCGGCGCAATAATCAAATAAAGCCAACGAAAAGCCGTCAGTCCATTGTTATTAAAGGCTGACGGCTTTTCGTTGGCTAAGCATATCTAAATACATATCAAGCGTTTGCAGGCATTTTGCAGATAAATCCTTATTTTTGCAGACAAATTTGCACCACCGCGTGGCAGTCGGGATTCTGAATTAAAAGCTGGGGAATCTCGGTACTCACGAATGAGGATTTGGTAGAACCGCAGCCGCCCTTCATCCAGTAATAGGTATGGCCGTGCCGCTTGATATCCTGATGCACGCCCCAGAACGATTGGGCCACAATATTACTCAGCCTTATCGTCGTCATCCGTGTCGTCCTCCTTACGCATCAATAAACTCAATCCCATTTTAGTGTATCTCAACATTCAAGCACTCTAAATTAAACTCCTGACCGTCTGGGCTTAAAAATGCAGCCGCCCACTTATCTGTACGCCGCTCTTTTACAGCCGTCCCTCAGAAATAGGTGTGTACTTCCCACTGAAAAAGGCTAACCACGTTCTGCACTATAATTCCTCCAGTGATATAATTGACTATTGGAAGGAGGTGATCTAATGGGTTGTTACAAAAATGCGCAGGTCTGCTTAAATGGTCATGCAACTACTGATGACACAACAAACACTGCACTTTGCTCAGATTTTTGCTCTTTATGTGGGGAAAAGACTATAACTACTTGTCCGTCATGTGATGCACCAATCCGGGGCAGATATCATGTGCCAAATGCCTTTGGACGTATGAGTATGAGCTACCACCCACCAGCATATTGTCATCATTGCGGGGAGCCTTTTCCTTGGACACAGCGAAAATTAGATGCCGCGCAAGAATTAGTTGCTGATATGGAAGAACTGACAATGGAGGAACAGGAGAAACTCAACAAGTGTTTCCCCAATATAATGACCGATACGCCCATGACTTCTGTATCCGCGAATAAAATTAAGCGCTACCTGGCAAAACTCCCAGACTATGCCGGTTCATGTCTGCGAGATATCTTCGTGGATGTAATGTCTGAAACGGCTAAAAAGATTATTTGGCCGTCATAAGCCGTACACCTGGGCACTTTTCTCTGCCACAGTTGTGAGGTTTATTCAGCACCCAACAATTACAGACTTTTAACATTTTTTTACCACACTTTGAGCAAAAATTCCCCGCCTGTACTGTCCGACCACAGTGCAGGCATTTTTTATTCCTCATCCGTGTCGTCCTCCCTCAAATCATCAACAATCTGCACTGACTCTACGCCGTTTGCTTTCTCCAAGCTCTCCAGTTCGGAAGCAAGGCGCTTAATGCGATCCTTCTGTTCTGCCACATCCATCTGACGCGGGAAGCGCTTGAAAAGCTGCTGGGCGGCGTTGAGCCTGTCCTTCGAAGAAATCCTTGTGCTCTTTCCCAGACACTTCCGCCACCCAACGGCTGTCCGCTACAATCTGATTGTTGCTGACTTCGACTAATGAATTACTCATGCAGTTGCCTCCTTTACTGCCCCAACACTGGTTACCGGTTCTCCCGCGAACAAATATCCGTAATCCATATTCGGGAAGAATTTGTCGTGGATGATGAGCGCTTCTTGAATTGAGATATTGCCCTTACCTCTCAGCTTGGCGTCCAGCCATGCCGGATTACGACCAACCGCCGCAGCTACCTGAGCGTAGCTAAGACCGTAACGGGCCATCTCTGCCTTTAGATTTGGAAACATTCTTATTTACCTCCTTACGAATTTTCGGACGGTTTTCCTGTTGCAATACGAGTCTCGTCCGTCCATGGCTATAATATAATACGAGTTTCGTATAATATTAGCCACTATTCTCGAATAAATACGAAAATGCCAACTTGATATTTACGGAAAACCGTAGAAATGTTATAATATAGCCATGAAAGAAGGCGATAATAATGACACCTAGTGAAAAAATAAAAATATGTTTAGACATGAAAAACCTTAAACGAAAAGACCTAGCTGAGGCGTCTGGTATGTCCCCATCTTCGGTTTCTGATTTTCTAAATGGTAAGACCACCAAATTGGATATAACAAAAGCCCAGAGCATTGCAAACACTCTGGGCTGTACACTCAATTATTTAGTTGGCGATGACACGATGCACATGGAATTAGGTGCGGCACTCAAGTCCGAGCGCGAGAAACACGGGGAAACCACTGATGTCGTTTCCCTTAACACCAAAATCCCTGAGGCGCTGATTCTGAAATACGAACACGATGATGAGCCTGTTAGCTATTTTTTGTTCGGCAAGCTTTGCCAGCACTATGACCTGTCAATAGTGGAATTCCTGCAGAAGTATGACCTCTATGACGAATATATCCCGCCTCAGTTCAACGGAGACGCTGAGGAATACGAGACATTTCGGCGGGCTGAACGTGAGGACGCGATGAGGGAGCAGTCTTCCTATCCCGAACTAAAGGACATTGTGGATAATGGCTGGTACCAGGTAGACGGGGTCCCCGCGAGACGTACTTTCAAAGGACGCCTCGATAATATTGTAAAATTTATGTATCAATATAAATATACTGTTGGGTTTCCTAACGTTGAAGATGCGAAAGATGCTGAAGCAGGTCTGGATGAATATATAGAGATGTGTAAGCTTTTAGCAAAACAGCCAGAAGACCAAGCCAGGCTTAACGCTGTCCTAAGCAAGATGCAGTCATCAAACATGTCCATTGATGAAAAACTGGATCTTATAATTCCGCTACACGTGTCCTTATTGCCATCTATTGAATAACCCTATCACTTGGCTGCCACTGGCGATATACAATATTATAAAAGGAGCAATAAATATGTATCACGACAAAGAACATTTCACAGTAAAAGATGTGGGCATCAATGCCCAGTTGAAAAGGGTATGTGCGGTTGAATTCCTGCCCATTGGGAAAAAATTCTATCTAGCAGATTATGGGGATAAAACGCTTCCTAACGGCGTAAAAATACACAGCATTCGCTTTTGGAAGAACACCGCCCCTGCTGATACTCATCTAACGGCTGATATTCAAGAAATAGCCAGAGGTTTCTTTAAAGAAACGAAAAGCATCGCTACCCAGAAACGCGTAGCCGAATTGACTGCCAATCAATCCGACAAAGAAGATGATAACAATCCTAAACCGACCAGCCAAAAGCAATCATAACAATAAGCCGCCCGGATGGACGGCTGTACGAAAGGAGCTGATATAAATGGCTACCATTGAAGACCATATAAGATTGTCAACAAATACATATCCTATTTTCGAAATGGCGGAGACAGTCCAACGCATCTGCGATTCACCGGCGCTAAAGGCACTTCAAAACGCAATTCAGATGCCCTACGCTTCACTAGCTACGCAAACTGCCGCCATTACGGCTCCGCTTATGCAGGCACAGGCTATAATGAATACTACATTACGCCCTACACTAGATGCCTTGAATGCGATGCAGCAGACCTATGCGCCAATAACCGATGTTTTGGCGTCACAGCAAAAAGAAATCTTTCAGAACGTAATTACTCCCAGTATCATGGCAATGAACAGCGCCTTTATGGCCGCTCAGCCTGCAATCAGCGAATTGATGCGCATAAATGTTGAGCTATACAAGGAAATGGCTACCCTAACCGCGACCCCCTGCTCATCCTCAGCTACTTGTCGTAATCCCAAGACAAGGAACGTAGCCTTGAAACGAGCCCGGCAGTTAGCGATGAAATCTCAAGGTGTAGCTATGCAGCTATATGATACCTGGGCCAACCTTCCTGAAAGCAGGTTTAACACCATCATCACAGGTTTGAGTACATTTGCCGAAGGTTTAGATCCTGCTATGAAGGCATGTATGCTTTACTTCATACAATCACTGATTGTTCTTTTCGTCTGCACGCACGCAACAGAAGATACCCCAGCCAAACAATAAAAGATTTGTTACGGTGGTAGCGACATCAGTAGAAACGCCTGCCGGCCAACAATACCAGGCTCACAGCTACGATAAAATTAAGATTTTTAAGTTTTTTTCGCATCCTTCCCCCCTCACTTTCTGCAACATCCTCACCTATATTATACCATTTTATTGCAAAAACAGCACAAATAAGCCGCCCCGAAGGACGGCTATACGAAAGGAATGATTCCCATGTTCAAGAAAATAGCTTTGGCCACGCTGGCCGTTGTCTGTGTATCAATAGCTACCCCTGCCCTGGCATCGGACTACCTTGGCAACCCGAAGTCGATGAAGTTCCACTACTCCAGCTGCTCCACGATAAAGCATCCAGAAAGATTCGTAGAGTTCAGCACCCGTGATGATGCCATTGCCGCAGGATATGTACCGTGCAAGCGGTGCAATCCGTAGCACAAAATGAAACACTTTACGATGCCGACAACAACGCTAGATACTGCGTACACTGCGGAGCGCCTACCACCTTCTTGCAGTCAGGAGCATTGAAGCCCTGGCGGGAAGAACGCTTTGGGGTTGCTCTGGATGAGGAAATACCGTTTTGAAAGAGAACTGCCAGTGAAAATTATTGGGGTCGTGGCTGAGATTAGAAGACGCCACCTTGCATGATGGCATAAAAATAAGCCGCCCGGGGATGGACGGCTGTATGAAAGGATATGAATTTAATTATGAGTGACAACGACTTAAAATTACAAATAGCATTACGGGGTGATATGACAAGAGAATATGTTGACCTTCACGCGTTAGGCATAGCCCTAATCAATATACAGGCCATTTTCGACCGAAGTTACTGTTTTTATACTGGGCATAAGCGAATTACTGCTAACGATAGAGAAAACTTTAAAATTGTTGCATATAATGTAAAACGAGGCTCTATCATATTTGATGCTGGCCTTACGGCATTCACATTACAGCAATCGCTAGCTATTACTCAAACTATTGATCCGAAGCTTATATTCAAAGCTACAGTAGCAGGGTTCAAATTTCTTCATAAATATTTTTCACAAACTAATAAAAATAATGTACCGACCGTAAATATAACAAATTCTCCAGGTGCTGTTTTTAATTACAATTCGGATAATAATACTATTACCGTTTCTAATGATACTATGCATATATCACAGGCTATGCGCCCCGCACTTAGAAGAGTTGCTACGGTATTTGGCCAGCAAGCGGGAGAACTTTCAATAAATTCTCAAGAGTATCCAAAAGAAGATATCGTTTTAAATAATGAAGATGCACATCTCTTTAAGAGCAATAAAGTTATTTCTAATGTACCTATCATTCTAAACGGTATCGTAAGGTCATTTTCTGTAGAAAACTTAACAGGTCATTTTGAAGTTAGTTCCAGCCCTGCTATCCCTGCTGGTAAATATGCTTTTGTTATAAAAGATGCCAATGACTATAACATTGATTGGATTATTGAATCCCTCAAAGGCAACAGCATACAGGTTACTGCCTATATCGAGTACGATGTAACCCCCACCATTCAGAGTAACATAACCAAATTGTACTTATCAGCAGCCACATTAGTTGAGCGATTACGTAAAGAAGGCGTTTAACATCCTGGTATATAAGCCCCATAACGGTTACGTATTGAATGTTAACGATAATTGATGCTTTTTCATTATTCATAACCGTCCTCTCACTTTCTGCAATATCATCACCTATATTATACCATTTTATTGCCAATAATACACTTAATGAATCGAGGAATTCATTTGAATATAAAATTCGCCATCAGTATATTCTTTAATATTATTTTTTTAATTTACATTTTGTATCAAGCATTGCCATTTCTTGATAAGATTATCACACACATTCTTTCAGTGCAACCATCATCGATATCAGCATTTGCCGCAACAATGTCCGCCGTCGCGGCATCTTTAAGTTTTATTATTGCACTAGCAAATTTCCACGAACTAAAAAAGAACAACAAAAAAGAAAATGATAAATACTTGTATAGAAAAATCATACTAGAAAACCATAATCAAATTTTAAATGATTTCTATAACAACGCCATTACCAGCTTTGACTCCTTATTTCAATACTTACAGCGAGATCCAGCAGCCATTCTTGCTATAGAAAGATTTTCAAAAGAATACAATAAACGACAAAACATCCTCCAATATTGTCTAATCGACTATATTGGTGAAATTGATAGCACTTTAGCAAACACTATAAAAAATATTTTAGATGAAAACAGAAATGAGTTATTAGATTTACTACATAAAAGTTTTAATATGGACGACCCTAACGATTCTGGCCCAGGCAACTATAATAGATTGCAAATCAAAAATGATTTTGAACTGCTTTTGGCAAAGCAACGTCGACAAATTGTACACCACCTTCTAGCCCATAAGGTTTAACTCATAACTAAAAACTAACCAGTCTATAAATAACATAGCTATAGGAGAGCATTATCTATGAATAAACCGACGAATTGTCAAGCTAAGTGCAACACTTTCTCAAAATGGACCTCATATGGTGTTCGGTAGTTAAGACATTTTCTTGGGCGCAAGTTTATCATAGCAACTTTTCTTTGTATGTAGTCATCAGGAATTTCTGTAATATCCTTTTTATGAAAGGCCGGTGATAGTATGCCAGCGTATAAAGATGAAGCACGTGGCACCCGGTACTGCCGTTTCCGCCAAGCTTACCATGAATGCCCTATGCGATGCATATCTGGCTGTTCGCCGTCAAGCCCCGGCCATCGACGAGCACATCAAAAACATATATGACGAACAGGAACTGAGCCCCGAGGCAACTATTTCCAAAATGGAAATAGTTCAAAATGAAGGCGCCCCTAATCAAAGGCCGCAAGAAACCATAAAAATAAGCCCGACCATACGGCCGGGCCTGTGCTCTGGTAGCTATTCAGAGCATTGGTGCTGTTGCTGCGTCACTGCCGATCCAGCCACTTGCAGATGTAGTAGCTGATTACACCTGCTACGACCGACATAAAAAGGTAATAAATATCATCGAACAACGAGCTCACCTCCCTTCACTACGGTAAGGGATATGATCCGCAGCATGCTCTATTGTATATTATCCTTGCCAAATTATCAAGATATGCTATAATGGGTGTAGCTAAAGGTAATAAATATCGAGCAATGAGTAAGGCCCCTCGGAGTAGCTACCGGGGGGCTTTTCCTTTATCCCGATAATTCCTGTGCAGCGGCACAGGAATGGCTTGCCCGCTCCGTGGTATAATCACTCTTGAAAAGAACTAGATTTAAGGAGTTGATTATATGGCCACAATCAGAACACGCAAACGCGGCCGGACATACAGCTATATTTGTGAGGCAGGTCAGGTCAATGGCAAAAGAAAGACTGTAGAAAAAGGCGGCTTCAGGACAAAGGAAGATGCGTATAATGCTGGCGTAGAGGCTTACGCAGATTTCAAGCATGGCAACATTGGTATTATCAGTGACCATATAACACTAAAGGACTATATGGATAACTGGCTGCATGGCGTGGCGGCTGTTAACGTCCGTGCGGCTACCCTCTCCCAGTACCAAAAGATGATTAAGTACCATGTCACTCCGCTCTTGGGCGATATTGACATACAGGATCTAACCCCTGCCGCGCTGGACGGATGGATGCGCCAGTTAACTCGTAAGGGGCTGGCCCAGAAATCATTAAAGCTTATCCTGGCCATCCTGCGGCAGGCCCTTAACTACGCCGTGTACCCCAGCAATTTGATACAGTCAAACCCTGCCTTGTATATCAAGGTACCGCGCACTGCGCCGCGTGATCTGGTCAAACGCAGGATAATAGCGCCCCATCGCCCCATGAATTTGCGGCGCTTATGGAAGCTTTTCCAACGGGCCATGTCATGCACATCCCTACCATGCTCCTTTACAATACGGGGATGCGTGTGGCTGAAGTAGCGGGCCTTAGATGGCAGGACATCGACCTGAAGCAGATGACAATTTCCGTGAACAAGCAGATCCGCTATATCGCTAAGGATAAGAAGTATTGCCTAACCCCGCCCAAGACCCGCAGCAACCAGCGCACCTTTACTATAACGCCGGAGCTGGTCGGGGAACTGTCCAGCTGGAAAGCCGCCCAGGCTGAGCAGGAGCTGGCCTATGGGGAGCATTATGTATATGTCTACGAAGAGCCCGACGGCACGATACGCAATATGTCCAAAGGGCTGCCAAATGGGCCGCTAGCCAGAGTCGATTTAGTCTGCACCAGATCTGACGGGCACTCCTACTCCGTAGACTGCATACGGAAGCAATTGAATGCCAAAGGATATAGCCGGGGCATCGATAAAAGGTGTCGCTAATCGTCTGGGCCAGTCAACCACACAACTCACTGAGCAGGTATATACCCATGCAACCAAGAAAATGGACCAAGACACAGCTTCGCTCTTCCATAAAATCATGCAGACAAAATAACGATGCAGACAAATTGCAGACAAAAGCGCCCATAACCCTTACTAGGGTTATGGGCGCTTTCTCACTAGGTTTATACTTATCGGAAGTAAATAGTTAGCTATTAATATTTTATAAATCCCCACACTAGATAAAATATAACTCCCCATAAGTATATAAGCAGAAGTATCGATTCTCCTAGATGAGTATTGTTTTCTTTTTCCTCTTTTTCATTTTGCGGATTCATTTTCCATTGTTTTACAAAATAACGCAATGTGAAGCAACTCATTCCTACCAGGAATATTATTCCAAATTCAGTTAAGATTGCATATAAAATAGGAAAGTCATCCTCTTTTAGTAGGTCGATAAAGTTAAAATAACTGAGGATTCCCCCAAAAAAACAAAAAAGAATTTTATACTTCATTCCTTGTATCCTTATCTTTAGACCAGATTAAGTTCTTGTTTTAAAGCTCTTTGCAAAGTCTGTGAAAAATTAATGCCATAGCTTTCTGCTCGTGCGTTTAGCCATGCAGGAATGGTCAAAGTTTTCTTTACCACACGATTAGCCATCTTTTCACGAATACTTGGCATAAAAGTCTCAACCAGGAAATAGGTCTGATTCTCTGGCAGTTTATTCGTATGTAACAAATTCTTGACCGTGGATGGAACTGGCGGCACGTCTCCGTCGTCCTCTATCCCCCAAAGGTGTAAGGCTAGAACCTCACGAGCCTGTTTAACTGCATCAGCTTCATCCTCGCCAAATGAAACGCATCCCGGCAAATCAGGAAACGTTATATGTACGCCGTCATCCTCATAATCCATGATTGCAACGTAGTGATAAAAATTCGGTCTCTCCATAATAGCCTCCTTCCCTCCCAAAAGGGAGGGGACTTAATCAAATGTAAGTCCCGATTGTTTTTCGATACTCTTCAAGTCGTCACGACTCAAATCCTTAACTGGATGCCGGACAGTAACACGTTCTTTCTTTGTCGGATGCTTGAGCTGATGATGGTCGCCTATGCAGGTAACCTCTCGCCACCCATCTTTTTTCAAGATTTTGAGTATCTCCCTGGAAGAATATCCTTTCATGATTTTCTCCTTCCAAGTCTATCTTAGCACGTGCTTTTATACGTGTCAAGATAATGCAAGTATATAAGCATCTTCTGTCATCCACAAAAGCGGCTCAAGAATTGGTTGAAACTCGCCTGCAAGCCTTGATAATTTACCGCAACGGAATGTTACTTTTGCTCACCAGCCGTGCAGCGTTGTGGATGCCGATTTCTTCGAGGAGCTTGACGTAGGCGGTGCGGATTACTTCGGCATATTGACTGGGGCCGATGATGATTTCTTCCAGTGCTTCCTGCAGCGGCAAGCCTGGATAGTCATCGCCAGGACCGCAGATTGGCAATTTGTAGATGATTTGCGGGATTCCGTCGATGACTTCGATGTCATAGGCCAGCCGTCCCTGTGAAGATTCCTTGTAGATGAACCGCCACTCGCGTTCCTCGACAAAGCCTGGGTTCTTGATGGAAAACAGCGAGGTCATCAGCATGTCGACGAAATAGTTCAAGACTTGTGTGGATGGATGCTCCTGGAGTGTTGCCAGACTGCGTTCGATATTTTCGAGCATCCAGTCAAAGCCAGCCGAGAATTGCTCCTGGCTCAGGTATTCCACCGGAGACAGGAGGAGCGGCAGTGGTTCGAGGGGGCGGAATATGGCGTTGGGATTAAGAACGAAGGCTACACCTGTCTTACGTCCATAGGCCCGCCACATGGACAGCCGCCCCCTGCCCTTCTCTTCTGGTGCGTGTTCGGAGACGCAGGCCAGATAGGTATGGGTGATGTATTGCTGTTCGTTGCGGTTCAGGTCGCTGAGCAGGGATTCCAGCATATTGCTGCCCCAGTGCAGCTGCTGGCTGATGGCCTGGATCCGTTGGCGCCGTGCTGCGGAGCTGTAAATGGTATGGTTGAGCAGCTGGATGCCGTAGTCGATTTCACGGTAGTCGTTCATGCAGGCCGCCGCCCGCATCCAGAGATGACGCCCTTTGAGGATGTTGATGCCCGTGGTCGCACTGGTATAGTAGGCAAAATGCATGTTTTCCAGCTTGGTCTCCTCCAGCCGTCGTGCATAGATGGGCTGGAAGATTTTCAGATATTCGCCACGGTCATAGGCTTCGGCTGTGCGGATGCGGCTGCCAGCAGTGTTTGCCTCGGTGGCGATGCCGTTTTCCTCGCAGGCAGCCAGCGCTTTCTCCAGCGGCATGGGACGGCCGAAATAGAAGCCCTGCATCTTCTCGCAGCCGATCTTGGTCAAGAAATCGGCTTGCTCTTTTGTCTCCACGCCCTCTGCGATGGTGTGGATGCCGACTTTCTTCGCCATGCACACCGCGGATTCGATGATTGTCTTGGCACGTGGCGAAAACGGTGCTAGGAACCGCATATCGATCTTCAAGGCTTCGAACTGATGATTCTTCAGCACATTCAGGGAGGAACTGCCCTCGCCGAAGTCATCGAGCCATACCAAGTAACCAGCTGCTTGAAAGCGCTTCAACGAGGATTCGATGCGCTTGTCCTGGGCAAAGATGTTTTCTGTGACTTCGATGCGCAGCAGTTCACGGGGCAGCTGATACTGGTCCATCGCCGCTTCTACCAGGGCAAAGAAATCCCCGGCCAAAAAGTCAAGCCGCGACAGGTTCAGGGAAATCGGCAATTGCGGCTGGTTCTGCTGCTGCCTGCTGGCAAGCGTTTGGCAGACCTCTTTGACTACGGCCAGATCAAGTTTGTGCGTCTGGTTGGTGGCTTCCAGCACACCGAGAAAAACGCTGGGCGTGATCGTGCCGTAGATGGGATCTGTCCAGCGGGCCAGAGCTTCAAAGGCACAGATTTTTCCCGTCAGGCTGCGGATGATTGGCTGGTAATGGACGGTGATCTCATGCCTTTCGATCGCCTCGTCGATATGCTCCGCCAGATAGCATTCCAGCGAGGTCTTGCCTGCAAGCTTTGCGTTTGCTGTATCCATAATCCATCGACTTCTTTCTCTTGCAGATTATCAGCGAGAATGGTATCGTTTCTCATGGCCGCGGATAGCGTGGAGTCATAGGAATTCGTCCTGCTCGATGTTGGCACTGCCGCATACGGGACAGCTGATGGCGTAGTCATCGGCCAGCCAGCGATAGCCGCAGTCTTCACAGACATAATTGTTGTAGACGTAGTTGTTTTCGTCATCGTAGTAACGCTCATCATCATAGTCGTCATCAAACATGATGTCCCCTCCTCCTTTGCACAATACCCCCATGGAATCGGCAGGGTGCGAGTTCATGGGGGTACTGTTGTTTCTAGAAAAGATTATGCTTGTAGCTTGCCAGCCGTGGCACCGTAGATGGCAAATTCGTTTTTGCCGTCAAGTCCCAGGACTTCGTTGAGCTTGTCGTCCTCGTAGGCGCCCAGTGCGCAGACGCCTATCTTGACCGTCTGGGCCGCAAGATATAGGTTCTGGCAGACGTGGCCTGCATCAAGGAACAGATAACGGTAAGCGCGGCTGCCAAAGAGATAGGTCATGCGCTCCGGCACAGCGCTCCAGACAAAGGTCACCGCATTGTTTTTCGCCATATTCTGAGCTCGGAAGCAGGAGCAGAACGCCTCACCGATTTCCTCAGCGGTTTTGAGTGGCAGCAAAGCATGCTCAAAGGCGAGATACCGATAAAGCCCCGGCTTAATGCCCTTGACGTTCTGGATGAAAAGATACGTTTCGAAGGCATGGCGGGCACCGGCTGACGGCACATTGCGCTTGCTGGCGCCCTTGGGCAGTCCCATCTTGACGCCCTGGGTGCACCAGAGCAAATAGGAAAGCTCCTTTATCGTCAGCGGCACTTGGCTGTACTGGCGCACCGAAGCCCGCAGCTCGATGACCTCCAGAAAGTTGACGGGCATATCGGGGAGCAATTCCGGCTCCGGCAGCGGAATGATCTTCGTGCCAGGGGACACGGCTTTTTCCGGTGCTGGCGGTTCGGCACCTTCCATTTTGGGAACGCTGGGATTCTTGGCCATGGTGGTTGCGGCCAGGAACTCCTGCGCGATTGGATATTCTTTCATAGGGGAATCCTCGCTTACATATCCGGACGGACGCCGGTCTTGCCTGTGAACTGGTGATAGTTTCCACCCTTGCGGCGGCTCATAAGCTCATCTAAGAGCTGGTCTGGCGTGAGCTTGTGATAGGCCAGCAGTACCAGGCAGTGATACCAAAGGTCGCCCATTTCGTAGAGAACTTCCTCCGGCGCCTGATTCTTCGAAGCAATGACCGTTTCGACGGCTTCCTCGCCGACTTTTTTGAGGATTTTATCCTGTCCTTTATCGAAAAGATAATTCGTATAGGAGCCTTCCACGGGATTGAGCTTGCGGTCCTGGATGACGTTGTAGAGGTCATTCAAGACCGTAGCCAGCGATACCTGCGGCTCCGGCGGCACAACCGTTACGCCCTTTTCCTCCTCACCGACGAGCTTGCGTCCGCTGAAGCAGGTATAGGTGCCCGTATGGCAGGCAACGCCTGTCTGATGAACGCGTACGAGTAGGGTGTCGCCATCACAGTCGTAGGAGATTTCCCGCACTTTCTGCTTGTTGCCCGACTCTTCGCCCTTGTTCCAGAGCTTTTGCCGGCTGCGGCTATAGAACCACGTATAGCCCGTTTCAATCGTCTTCTTGAGGGATTCTTCATTCATATAGGCCATCATGAGTACCTGGCCATTCTCTTCCTGGATGATAGCCGGTACCAGACCTTTTTCGTCAAATTTTACCATGGAAATGTCAATGTTTTTGTCCATCAGAATCTTACCTCCACGCCACGAGATTTTAGATATTCCTTGACCTGCCGTACCGTGAACTGCCCATAATGGAATACCGAAGCCGCCAACACGGCATCCGCCTTGCCAAGCGTCAGCACATCGTAGAAATGCTCGAGTTTGCCAGCGCCGCCTGAGGCGATGACCGGCACATTCACGGCCTCAGACACCGCCCGCGTCAGGGCGATATCATAGCCGTCCTTCGTACCATCGGCATCCATGCTCGTGAGCAGGATTTCGCCAGCCCCAAGTTCTACAGCCTTCTTGACCCATTCGATGCAATCAAGCCCCGTCGACGTACGGCCGCCATTGATGAATACTTCCCATTTGTCCTCACCAGTGCGGCGCGCATCGACAGCGAGCACAACGCACTGGCTGCCAAACTTTTCCGCGCCCTCGCGAATGAGTTCAGGGTTCTTGATGGCCGCCGTATTGAGCGACGTTTTATCGGCACCAGCTTTCAGCATGCGGCGCATATCAGCTGCCGAGCGAATACCGCCGCCCACGGTAAAGGGAATGAAGACTTGGGAAGCGCAATCCTGTGCGACCTGCACCATGGTGTTGCGTTCTTCGTTCGAGGCCGTGATGTCGAGGAATACGAGTTCATCGGCCCGCTCTTCGTCATAGCGCGCCGCCAGCTCCACCGGATCACCGGCATCGCGCAGGCCGACAAAATTGGTTCCCTTGACTACGCGTCCATCTTTGACGTCAAGACAAGGAATTATCCGTTTCGTATACATTTTAATCCTCCTTGGCGGCAATTTCAATAGCCTGCTGTAAATCAAGAGTACCCATATAAATGGATTTGCCGACGATTACCCCTTCAATGCCATCTTTTTCATAAGGCTTGAGGGCTTCGATATCCG
Organism: Selenomonas sp. GACV-9; assembly: GCA_900116485.1. Taxonomy (GTDB): domain Bacteria; phylum Bacillota; class Negativicutes; order Selenomonadales; family Selenomonadaceae; genus Selenomonas_A; species Selenomonas_A ruminantium_G. Next base: position 197,256 of record FPAX01000001.1, on the reverse strand, counting down.
CCGTTGACTTGACGCCCCCCGAGGCAACAATATTTACACCGCTTTCCCTAGCTAATTTCGCCGTAGCTTCCACGTTGACGCCCTCCAAGGTACCATCCCGAGAGATATCCGTATAGATGATGGTCTTGACCCCGGCTTTTTTCATTTCCTTAGCCAGCGTTGTCACATCCACATCCCCAGAGACACCCCAGCCATCCACGGCCACAATGCCGTCTTTGGCATCGATGCCCACCACGATGCGGTCACCATACTTGGCGCAAGCCTCTTTGACGAGAGCAGGATTCTTGACTGCCACCGAGCCGAGGATAACTCGGCGCACCCCCAGCGCCAGCACTTCGTCGATATTTTCCATGGTGCGAATGCCACCGCCTAGTTCCACGGGAATCGTCACCGCCGCCAGGATTTCCTTAACCGTAGCAAGGTTGCAAGACTTGCCAGCTAATGCGCCATCAAGGTCAACGAGATGCAGGAACTGCGCACCTTGCGCTTCCCACTGCTTAGCCATTTGTGCAGGCTTATCAGAAAAGACGGTCTCTTGGGCAAAATCCCCCTTTAACAGGCGCACACATTTACCGCCACGAATATCGATTGCAGGAAAAATCAGCATAGCTTACCACTCCTTCGGCCTTAGCCTTCGACAAAATTCTTGAGAATCTGCAGGCCAACGTCGCCTGACTTCTCGGGATGAAACTGCGTGGCCTGGATATCGCCGCTAGCCACTGCCGCGGTAAGTTTCTCTCCATACTCAGTCCAGGCCGTGACAATGGATGGATTCTCAGGCACGGCATGATAGCTGTGGACGAAATAGACATAGGGCTTATCTGATAGTCCATCAAACAGGTCAAGGAGCCGGCGTGGTCTTACGACGGACAGGCTGTTCCAGCCCATATGCGGCACCTTGAGCTCCGGGGCCTGGATTTTCCTGACCATGCCCTGCAAAAAGCCCAGACCTCTAACCCCTGGGGATTCCTCGCTGCCCTCAAAGAGAATCTGCAGGCCAACGCAGATGCCAAGCAAAGGCTTGCCGTTATCGACACACTCACGAATGGAGGGAATCAGTCCCGAGTCCGTGAGCTTCTTCATGCATTCGCCAAAGGCACCGACACCTGGCAGCACCAGCTTGTCAGCTGCCAGGATTTCTTCGGCCTTATTGGTCACTTTGACTTCAGCGCCCAGTGCCGTAAAGGCTTTTTCGACGCTGAACAGGTTACCTACACCATAATCGATTATCGCAATCATCGGAGGCCCTCCTAATCTTATAATGTCCCCTTGGTTGACGGTACACCATCGACGCGCGAATCTTTTTCCACCGCCTGCCGGATGGCATGGCCCAGAGCCTTGAAGATAGCCTCGACCTTATGATGAGAATTCGTGCCATAGAGTACCTTGACATGCAGCGTAATGCCCGCATTGAAGGCGAAGGCGCGCAGGAATTCCTCGGTAAGCTCCGTATCATAGCCGCCAATCATCGGCGTCATCTCGCCGCCATCGTAGACGAGGAAGGGCCGCCCGCTGATATCGAGGGAAACAAAGGCCAGCGACTCATCCATCGGCAGATAGAAGGTGCCATAGCGGCAGATCCCCTTCTTATCGCCGATGGCCTGCTTGAATGCCTGGCCCAAGGCAATGCCGATATCCTCCACCGAGTGGTGTCCGTCAACCTCAAGATCGCCATCGCAGGCCAGCGTCAAGTCCAGCAGGCCATGAGCGGTCATGAGATCAAGCATATGATCAAAGAATCCAATGCCCGAGTCGATGACACCATTGCCGGAGCCATCGAGATTCAAGACAAGTTTTATCGCCGTTTCGGCAGTCTTACGTTCCACGGCTGCTGTGCGGATACTCATGCTCTGCCCTCCACAAACTGCTTGATAGCATCAAACCACTGGTCGTTTTCCTCCCGCAGGCCCATAGAAATGCGCAGGCAGTTCTTGAGGCCCGGAGCATCGCCAAAGCAGCGCACGCCGATGCCCTTGCCCTCAAGGTATTCGTTGAGCTCCTTGGCCTTGGCATATTTTATCAGCACGAAATTCGTTTCCGACGGATAGACCGTAACGCCGGGCAGCTTATCGAGCTCGGCACTCATACGCTTGCGCTCAGCAATCATCATCTGGATGCGTGGCACATACTCGTGACGCATCTGGTAGACGATATCGGCCGTGGCCAGCGACAGTACATTCATATGATACGGCATATAGGACTTCTCAATCATCGTGACGATTGCCGTGCTCGCCAGCATATAGCCCACGCGGGCCGATGCCAGACCATAGGCCTTCGAGAAGGTGCGCGCAACGATAAGGTTGGGATGATTCTGCAACAGACCAACGGAAGTGCGGCCATAGAACTCGATATAGGCCTCGTCGATAAGCAGTGCGCAATTGCCGTTGATGTTGTCAGCGATGTATTCGATATCGCTGACCGAGTAGCCCGTACCCGTCGGATTGTTCGGGTTGCAGATAACGGCCAAAGATGCTTTTTCCTCATTGACCGTAGTGACGAACTTTTCGATATCCAGCGTGAAATCGTCTTCGAGCGCTACTGGGATACCTGTAGCCTGTGCGGCCTTGGCATAGATGCGGTACATCGAGAACGACGGCTCAGGATAGACGATTTTCTTGGCCTTCGTACCGCCAAAGCAGTAGAAAAGCTTTTCGATGATTTCGCTGGAGCCGCTGCCAATCAGCACATTTTCCTTCTGCAGCTTGTGATTGTCGGCAATCTGCTCGCGCAGGGCATCGTATTCCTCATTGGGATAGCGATTATAGGCCACGCGGGAAAGGCGGCCCATCAGCCGGTCTTCCACCATCGGCGGCAGATTCATATTACACTCGTTGGCATTGACTTTGATTTCCCAGTCACGTTCCACCACATCATAAGACGGCATATCCTTTAAACCTGTACGGTATTTCAACATAAACTCATTTCCTCCTCAAACGGATTGCATTGGCATGGGCCTGCAGTCCTTCAGTCTCTGCCAGACGGATGATATCTTCGCTGACAGCCTGCAAAGCTGGCTGCGTATACGAGATGATACTCGTGCGTTTCATAAAGGTCTCAACGTTCAAGACGCTGTAATAGCGGGCCGTGCCGCCAGTCGGCAGCACGTGGTTCGGGCCAGCAAAATAATCGCCGAGCGGCTCAGGCGAGTAGGCACCGAGGAACACCGCACCAGCATGGCGCACATAAGGCAGTAGCTGGAATGGCTGCTCGGTCAAGAGTTCCATATGCTCGGGAGCCGAGACATTGGCAAAATGCATGGCCTGCATCATGTCCTCAGCCACGACGATAAGGCCATTGCGGTCAATCGATGCCTGCGCAATCTCACGGCGCGGCAGCTTAGCAAGCTGCGTTTCGACTTCGTCTGCAACTTTAGCCGCCAGTTCTGCATCATCGGTAATCACGATGCTCGAGGCCAGCGGATCATGCTCAGCCTGGCTCAGCATATCGGCTGCCGTGTAGACGGGATCAGCTGATTTGTCGGCAACGATCAGGATTTCACTCGGGCCGGCGAGCATATCGATATCAACATGACCATAGACTTCCTTCTTGGCCAGCGTGACGAAAATATTGCCCGGGCCCGTAATCTTATCCACCCGCGGAATCGTTTCCGTGCCAAAGGCCATGGCCGCAATAGCCTGCGCACCACCAACCTTATAGATTTTCTTGACGCCAGCAGCGCGGGCGGCAATCAGTACATAGGGATTTATCTTGCCATTCTTTGGCGGCACCATCATGATGATCTCGCGGACACCAGCGACAACAGCCGGCACAGCGTTCATGATGACCGACGATGGATAGGCTGCCGTGCCCCCTGGCACGTAGATACCGACACGGTCAAGCGGGACAATGGACTGGCCGAGAATCGATCCCTGCTCGCGATAAGTCATCCAGGAGTTCGGTTTCTGCTCCTGATGATAGCGGCGGACATTCTCAGCGGCCTTGCGCAGAGATTCCACCACCGCTGGATCCGCAGCTTTATCGGCTGCCGCAAATTCCTCTTCGCTTACCAGGAACTCCTCAGGCGTGAACTCCACGCGGTCAATGAGTTTCGTATAGTGGATGACGGCCTTGTCGCCATCCTTGCGTACATCGCCGACAATCTGGCGGACAAGCTCGGCGGCGCTCATATCGCGGCCGAAGAGTTTCTTGTTGCCCTCACGGATTTTCGGATTGAGCTCAACCTCATCAAAGGCAGCTTTTGTGAGCAGCCGCTCGACTTCCTGCTCCCCAACTTCACTAGCTTTTACGATTCTCATTTTGCAGCCTCGCTTTCCAGTATCTTACGCAAATCACTGACCATCGTATTGATGCGATCAAATTTCATCTTGAAGCTCACACGGTTCGCGATGAGCCGGGCCGTCGCATCCTGGATCGAAACAATTTCCTCCAGGTCGTTTTCCTTGAGGGTCGTGCCCGTCTCGACGATATCGACGATGCTTTCCGAAAGCCCGACAATGGGCCCGAGCTCAATCGAACCATTGAGCTTGATGTATTCCATCTGCATGCCATGGTGATTGAAGAACTTCTCGGCGATATGCGGGAATTTCGTAGCAACGCGCGTATGGTTGTAATCGGTGAGCTTGGCCCGTTTCTCATTCTTCGGCACGGCCATCATCAGATGGCAGCGGCCAAAGCCAAGATCTAAAAGCTCGTAAACATCCTTGCCTGACTCTAAGAGGACATCCTTGCCGATTACGCCGATGTCGGCTGCGCCGTACTCTACATAGGTCGGTACATCTGCAGTCTTAGAAACGATAAACTTGATCTTCTTCTCTTCGTTGATGATGATGAGTTTCCGGGATTTATCGGAAAGCCCCTCAGCTGTATAGCCAATCTTTGCCAAAAGGTCTGCTGACAAACCGAACAATTTTCCCTTTGGCAAAGCAATTGTCAGGTAATCCATATTATTTGACTGCATATCTGACCTCCTAAATATCGAAAAAATTTTCTTTATCTTGTTAAAGTGCTAACATGTAACAATACTAACATGTAAACTTGTAAACGTCAAGGCAAAGTGTTAATTTCTTTCATCGGCTGCCCGTAAGAGGCAAAGCACAGGCGAATCCCCCGCTGCCGGCTGCCTATGATGACAGGCAATGACTGCGGCCTCGGCCATAAAGCCTAAATCACGCAGTCTCTGCGCCCCAATGGCCGCATGATGCTTATAGACGTAGATGGCATAGCCAGGCTTTTCCCAAAACGCCTCGGCCTGCGGACAGGCGAGCTTATCGGCAAGGCACGGGCAGAAATGACAGATAAGCACGGTGAATACCTTGCCCCAAATGTCAAGATCTCCCTTGCGGCGGCCCACGTCGTGAAGCAGCGCACAGCGGCATAAAAATGACCGGTCAACTATCATATTTGACTTGTCAGCTAACGCTAACGCCGTGCGCGCCACATGCAAGGCATGATACTGGTCGGCCGGATGCATCGCATAGAAAAGCTTCTGCGCAGCCGCCGGGATCGACTGGTCAATCCAAACCTTGTCCGCAGCCGTTATCGTTGCCGTCAGCGCGCGATAAAATTGACGTACACGCTGTATCATGCCAAGTAAACCAGCTCTGCATAGCCTTTAGCCTGCTGTGCGGCCTCAGCGTCAGCCTTTGTCTGCGGCGACAGGGAAAGCTCAACCGTCTTGCCGCTGTGCCGCAGCGTTTCAGCCTGCGCGATAGCAGCACTCTCTTTGCCGGCCGCATAGGCAAGATACACATCGCGGGCGCGCGACGGCTTGGCAAGCTCCTGACGCTCAAGGGCGAGCAGGATGCGCTCGATACCGCTGGCAAAGCCTGTAGCCGGGCAGGCGCTGCCAAAGTCGGCCAGCAGATGATCATAGCGGCCGCCGCCACAAAGCGGAAAGCCAAGACCCGGCGTATAGGCCTCAAAGACCATGCCCGTGTAATAGCTGAAGTCACGGATAATGCCGAGGTCAAAGCGCACATATTTTTCGACGCCATAGGCCTTGAGCAGGCGATAGATCTCACAGAGATTGTCAAGAGCCCGGCGGCTCTGTTCATTGAGCGCCAGATCATAAGCACCCTTGACCATCTCTTCGCCGCCATTCAGCAATGGCAGTTTCTTGAGCACTTGTTTTGCCGTCTCCGGCAGTTTCAGCGCATCGACCCGGTTGCCGAGGGCCACCAGGTCACGCTGTTCCATGGCCTGTTTGAGCTCAACTTTGACGTCTGGAGCCAGCTGATACTGCTCCATGATGCCGCTGATGAATTCGACCTGGCCAAGGCAGATCTGGAAATCATTGAGGCCGGCGCGTAAAAGCCCCTGGATAGCAAGCGCGATGATTTCCGCATCAGCAAAAGCGCTCGTACTGCCCATGAGCTCGACACCTGCCTGATGGAACTCACACTGGCGGCCCGTTTGGGTCTGCTCATAGCGGAAGACGCTGCTGATATAGGAAAGTTTCATCGGCAGCGGATAATCCTGCAGACGGCTGCTCACGAGGCGCGCAATCGGCGTCGTCATCTCATGGCGCAGGGCCAGCGTGCGATTGTCCTTATCGAAGAGCTTAAACAGATGGGGTTCCGTATTGCGGCTGCTGCCCAGCGTCAAGTTGTCAAGGTACTCGATTGTAGGCGTGACGACTTCATCATAGCCCCACTCGGCAAAGAGCTCGGCGAGTTTCGTCTCGATTGCCCGTTTGCTCGCCGCTTCACTGGGCAGAAAATCGCGCGTACCATAAGGGATTTCCAATACATTCTTGTCTTTTTCCATCTGTTCTTCGCTCCTTTGATATCGTTCTTGTGGATATTACGTCTCCGATTGCTGCGGCAGCCGCTCGAGCACAGTCTTATAGCCGTCAGCGCCATAGTTCAGGCAGCGCTTGACGCGGCTGATTGTCGCCGTGCTCGCACCAGTCTGCTCCACAATGTCATCATAAGTATGGCCAGCTTTGAGCATCCTGGCGACCTCCAAGCGTTGCGCCATCGATTTGAGTTCACTGATCGTGCAGATATCCTCAAAGAACTGATAGCATTCATCCATATTCTCAAGCGAAAGCACTGCCTGACAGAGCTGATCATTCTGTCTGTCTTTTAGCTTTGGGTTCACCATGTTGGTATCCTCCTGTTTGCTTTTCTTTTAATCTTTATTCCTTTAGTTCGTGAAATTATAAGTCATTATAGCACAGCTACTGCGAAAAGAAAAGCCCTCCATCGCGTTTAATTCGCAATAGAGAGCATATTTCTGTAAAATTTTGCCTATCTATATCTATCTCAAACGGACATTTACATACCCAAAACAAACTTTATTGTGGCTTCCATGCCTGGTTTCAACGTAAATGACAAATCAGACGGAATAGAAATGCGGACTGTCAAGCGTCCATCGCCATCGCTGGCGTTTGACTGGTCAGCATTGTCATCGGCTGCATCTGACGCGTCAGCGACATCCTTGACGGATCCCTGCAGCTTGTGACCGTCCACTTCGTATTCAGCGAACTGGCCCAGGCGGATGTTTTTCGCCTGCTCCGATGTTACATGGGCCTCGACCCAGGCATCACCAGCATCCATGATGTTGACGATGACCTGATTGGCCTTGACTTCAGCATCGTTTGCCATACCATCGACAATGAGGACAGTGCCGGCCGCTGGTGCCAGGATTTCCGTCGACTGCTGGTCCTGCTTGGCATTGGCCAGCGCCGCCTCGGCCTGTTTGACTTGGGCCTCAGCCTGTTTGATGATCTCAGGATCTACCGGCACCGTAGTCGTCTGAGCCGGCGCCGAATATGCAGGCTGGCTGCTGGCTGCGGCCTTGGCAGCAGCATAGGCAGCTGCTGCCTCGTCGCGTTTGACCGCGCTGATAGCACCCATGCTGAACAGTTCATTCATGCGTTGCAGGCGGCTGTACGCCTGAGCAGCACGCTGCTGGGCACCGCTGTCGACCTGAGGTACTGCTGCGGCTGCAGGGACAGTCATCGTCGTGCCCTTCTTGAGCTGCTCAAGACTCTGTTTACTGAGGTCAAGGTTCTGCTGCAGCTGCTGGATCTCCTCATCGGTTATATTCGTCTCGACCCGGGCAATGACGTCGCCAGCATTGACATGGTCGCCATCACTTACCACAATCTCCGTAATCTTGCCAGCCGACCGTGCCTTGGCCGGTACCAATGTGCCAGCGACCTGGGCGCCATAAACCGTCATGCTGCGGTTATGGTGCTGGTAGAGATACACGCCACCGCCAGCCAGCAGGACTAAAACGACAAGGCCTATCAAGCCATAGCGGACATAATCCTTGACCTTACTTGTGATATCTACTTCCATGCGGGACTCCTCCCTCTCGTATAAGCTAGAACGACTCCCTCTTAGATAGAGGGAGTCTGTTCATTTATCTATGGAACGATTAGCCGAGCTGGCTTTCAATCATGGCAAATGCCTTATCGAGTGCCTGCGGGATCGCATTGGCGTCCTTACCACCAGCCTGGGCCATGTCCGGACGGCCGCCGCCGCCACCACCGACAACAGCAGCTGCTTCTTTGATGACCTTGCCTGCATGGATGCCCTTGGCCACCGCAGCCTTATCGGCCTTGACGACGAGGTTGACCTTGCCATCGTTAGCGCAAGCCAAGACGACAACGCACGGCGACTCGAGCTTCGAGCACGTCATATCGGCAACGTCGCGGAGCTCATCCATGCCAGCAGCATTCGATTTGCCGCAAGCGACCGCAACGCCATTCACTGTCTTCATGCCGCCGAGCAGATCTGCAGCATCAGCCTGCTCACGCATAGCAGCGACTTCAGCCAGCTCTTTCTGCATAGCCTTGACCTCAGCCTGTACCTTCTCGATCTGAGCCGGGACATCTTCCTCCTTGGCTTTGAGCTTGGCAGCAGCCTCGGCGAGGACTGCCATCTTGCCCTGGACATAGTCAAGGGCAGCCTGGCCCGTGATAGCCTCGATGCGGCGTACGCCCGATGCGACACCGGACTCGCTGACAATCTTGAACATGCCGATCTGGCCGACGTTCTTGACATGGGAACCGCCGCAGAGCTCCATTGAGAAGCCCGGGACTCTGACGACGCGGACAACATCGCCGTATTTCTCGGAGAACAGGGCCATAGCACCAGCGGCCTTCGCCTCCTCGATGCCCATATGGCTGATCTCGACATCCGTGCCCTTGAGGATCTCGCTGTTGACGAGTTCCTCGACATCAGCGAGCTGCTGAGCCGTCACCGGCTCGAAGTTCGTGAAGTCAAAGCGCAGGCGCTCCGGCGTAACGGAGGAGCCTGCCTGGCTTACCTGGTCGCCGACAACCTGCTTGAGGGCAGCCTGCAGCAGATGGGTAGCCGTATGGTTGCGGGCCGAAGCCAGTTTCTTCGTCTGGTCGACTTCGATCTTGACCGTCTCGCCGACCTTGAGCTGGCCTTCCTCAACATAGGCAACATGGTATACCGTGCCATCCGGCAGCTTCTTGGCATTGACAGCCTTGATGCGACCGAACTCGCTGACCAGCATACCCTCGTCGCCGACCTGTCCGCCGCCTTCGGCGTAGAACGGCGTCTTGTCGAGGATGATGCCAGCCTCTTCGCCGTCCGTGATCTCATCGACGAGCACGCCGTCTTTCCAGATAGCGACGACTTTGCCTTCTTTGGCCGTCTCGTCTACCGTCAGCTTGCTGACATCGATGCTCGAAAGGTCTGGAACCTCGACGCGCGTGTTCTCGGCACGTGCGTTGCGCGCACGCGTGCGCTGCTCGTCCATGGCCTTCTCGAAGCCCTCCTTGTCGAGGTCGAGCTCGTTCTCGTGCAGAATCTCCTCGGTGAGTTCCCACGGGAAGCCGAAGGTATCGTAAAGCTTGAAGACAACCTGACCATCGAGCTCCTTCTTGCCAGCCTTCTTGACCGTCTCGATCTCGCCGTTCAAGAGCTCCATGCCCTGATTGAGGGTAGCAGCAAAGCGGTCTTCCTCGATGCTGATGACCTTCTTGATGTAGTCAGCCTTGTTGATGAGCTCCTCGAAATCCTTGGCGCCACGGTAGATGTTGACAGCAGCGTCAACGGCACCCTCAAGGAACTTGTCCTTGATGCCGAGCATGCGGCCATGACGGATAGCACGGCGCAGGATGCGGCGCAGGACATAGCCACGGCCCTCGTTGGACGGCAGGATGCCATCCATGATCATGATAGCCATGGAACGGGCATGGTCAGCGATGACCTTCAGCGAGATATCCTTCTCGTCATCCTCGCCGTATTTGACGCCAGCAACGTTGGCAGCATATTCGATGATCGGATAGAGCAGGTCTGTCTCGAAGTTCGTCTTCTTGTTCTGGACAACGGAGGCGATACGCTCAAGGCCGCAGCCCGTATCGATGTTCTTATGCGCGAGGTTGGCATAGGAACCATCTTCCTGCTTGTCATACTGCGTGAATACGAGGTTCCAGATCTCAAGATAACGGTCGCAGTCGCAGCCTACTGCGCAGTCCGGCGAACCGCAGCCGCGCTCCTCGCCGAGGTCGATGTAGATCTCGGAGTCCGGGCCGCACGGGCCAGGGCCGATTTCCCAGAAGTTGTCTTCCATCTTGACGATATGATCCTGGGGGAAGCCCGGCTGGGATTTCCAGATCTCGATAGCCTCATCATCATCCGGATAAACCGTTACCCAGAGCTTCTCCTTCGGCAGCTCGACGACTTCCGTCAGGAACTCCCAAGCCCAGGGGATAGCCTCGCCCTTGAAGTAGTCGCCGAACGAGAAGTTGCCCAGCATCTCGAAGAACGTCTGATGACGTGCCGTGCGGCCGACGTTCTCGATATCGCCGGTACGGACGCAGCGCTGGCTCGTCGTGACGCGCGTGCGAGGCGGCTTCATCTTGCCCGTGAAGAACGGCTTCAGCGGCGCCATGCCTGCACCAATCAGCAGGAGCGTCGGGTCATCTTTCGGGATCAGAGAGAAACTCGGCAGGCGCAGATGGCCTTTTTTCTCGGAAAAGAACTGCAGATATGCTTCGCGCAGTTCGTTACCACTCATATACTTCAAAAAAATCTACCCCCATATAGGTATTTTCAGCAGTGACTTTATCACTGTTGTGTTTATAGAACATCTAGTTGATTATTTTACCATATTTTTCCACGCTTGTGAAACGTTTTATTACAGGTTTACGATTTGCCTTATGAAAGGCTGGCCGCCACTTCCTGCGCCTGCTCCGTCGTCATGAGGATCTCGCGGGGCTTGCTGCCGACATTCGGGCCGACGATATGAAGTTCCTCCATGGTGTCGATGAGCCGCGCTGCCCGCGTATAGCCGATGCGGAACCGGCGCTGGATACTCGAGGTCGATGCCTGTCCCGTCGACATGACGAGATTGATGGCATCCATCAATAGCTCATCAGTCTTGGGCGCGTTGCTGCGGCCGCCACTCTCCTCAGCCTGTTCAGCGGCCAAGGCCTGCTCGGTAAAGGCAACGATTTCCTCGTTAGTCTCCATTTCCTGTCCCTGGGAACGGATAAAGTCTAAGAGGCCCTCCACTTCCTCATCGCTGATAAAGGCACCCTGCACGCGGCGCGGTTTCGATGCGCCGACTGGATAGAAGAGCATATCGCCGCGGCCCAGCAGCTTTTCTGCACCGCTGCGGTCAAGGATCGTGCGCGAGTCGATCTGGCTCGACACGGCAAAGGAGATACGCGAAGGAATGTTAGCCTTGATGATGCCCGTGATGACATCGACGGAAGGACGCTGGGTGGCCAGTACCATATGGATGCCAGCCGCACGGGCCTTCTGAGCCAGACGGCAGATGGCGTCCTCCACATCATGGGGAGCCACCATCATGAGGTCAGCCAACTCGTCGATGATGATGACGATGGCCGGCATCTTATCGTCGGGGAACTTCTTATTATATGTGTCCATATTGCGGACGTTGTGCTCGGCAAAGCTGGCATAGCGCTTTTCCATCTCCTGCACCGACCAGTTGAGTACCGAGGCCGCCTTCTTCGGGTCCGTGACGACTGGCACCATCAGATGTGGAATGCCATTATAGCCTGAGAGCTCGACCATCTTCGGATCGACGAGAATGAACTTGACCTCATCAGGCTTGGCCTTGAACAGCACGCTCGTAATCAAGGTGTTGATGCAGACGGACTTACCGGAACCCGTGGCACCAGCGACGAGCAGATGCGGCATCTTGGCAAGATCGGCAAAGATGGCTTGACCGCCGATATCCATGCCAAGGCCCACGGTCAGGCGGGATTTGGCCGCCTCGAACTTTGGGCTTTCTAAGACCTCGCGGAGCTCAACGCCCTCGAGCTCCTTATTCGGCACCTCAATGCCGATAGCTGATTTACCTGGGATCTGCTCGATGCGCACCGACGATGCCGCCAAACGCAGGGCAATATCATCGGCAAGATTCGTGATCTTGCTGACCTTGACCCCAGGTGCCGGCTCAAGCTCATAACGCGTGACTGCTGGGCCATGGCAAGCATTGATGATGGTTGCCTTGACCTTGAAGTCCGCCAGCGTCTGCTGCAAGGTACGCGCATTGTCCTCAATCTCGATTTCAAGCGCCGCATTCTTTTTCTTCGCATGCTTGGACAAGAGCTCCGTGACCTTTGGCATCTCATAGGGCTTAGCGGGCGGCTGGGCCACTTCATTTGCCTTCGCCGCAGCCTCTGAGCCATCGAGCACAGCTGCTGCCGGGCGAATTGGTGCAATCTCACTGTATTCGGGCATCGGCGTCGGATTCTTGCGCATGGGCTTTGGCGACGGTGCGACCACCGGCTCGGTATGCGGCGCCGTCACGTGATTTGCCGGTATCTCCAGTTCAGGCTCGTCTTCATTGCTGCGCCCATATTCAATCGTGAACTTAGGTACAGGCGGTTCTTCAGGCAGCGGTGCCGGTTCTGGTTCCGCCACGACAGGTGCCGCTGCGTCCATCTCCGGTGCCAGCTTAGCCGGCATTTCCTCTTCCTCCGCCTGCGCAAAATGCGTATCCCGCTCCTGATTGTAGAACGAATTCTTGACCTTTTCCTTGACCGCATCGACGACGCGCTCTTCCACGCGGCCGCTGACATCGGCCACCTTCTCATAGGCCACCGAGACAGCTTCGCCAGCAGCACTAGCCCCCTTGGCCGCAGTCTGCTGGGTCTTCATAAGGCCTGTGGCCAGCGACCAGGTCGTCGAGAGCAGGATGGAGCCGATCGTGCCGACGCCGAGCAGGATAATCGAACCATCGACGCCAAAAAACTTGCGCAGGACAAACAACAGGCCGCCCCCCGTAAGGCCGCCGCCGCGCGGCAGGCTGTCAGGCAGGATTTCCTCGCCAACGGGAATGACAAAATGATGCCAGATGGCCAGCACCGATAAGAATAAAAGTCCGAGACCAAAGAATCGCGGCGAATAAACAAGGCCATGATGCTTGGCCATATACTGATAGCCGATCAGCAGGATAACCAGCGATATGATGACAGCGCCAATGCCAAACAGATAATGCAGGCACTTGGCAAAATACACCCCGACAAAGCCGACATTCAATCCGAACAGGCCACAGAGCGAGATAAGACTTACGGCCACAAAGGCCAATCCTGCCAGTTCGTACTTACGGCCCGGATTGGCCGGCTTCACCTCGGCCTTTGCCGCCGTCTTGCGCCGCCGCGTCGTTTTCCGTTCCGTCGTCTTCTTTTTCAAGGGATCACCTCTTTCTTGCTAACACTAAATATGACGCAAAAGGGATGCCTTCCCCGCAGGAAAGGCATCCTTTGCGATTTCACTTACTTCGTCAGATGATCAGCACAACGCTGCGCTTCAAACAAGATGCGCTCTTCATCAAGCGTCTTGAGCTCATGCTTCTCCATCAGCACCTTGCCATCACAGATGACCGTGTCGACGGAGCTCGAATTGGCCGAGTAGACAAGCAGTGACACAGGGTTGTTGCGCGGACACCAAGCCGCACTGTTCATGTCGAACAGCGTGATATCGGCCTTGCATCCCTTCTCCAGGCGGCCGATGTCGGGAATGCCGACAGCCTGGCCGCCGAACTCCGTGCCCATCTGCAGGGCCTGGAAGGCCGGAACGGCTACCGGATCTAAGCTGTGCACCTTGTGCAGCATCGCCGCCAGGTTCACTTCCTCGAGCATGTCGAGGTTGTTGTTTGACGAGGCACCATCAGTGCCGAGCGCTACGCAGACGCCTTCGTCGAGCAGGCGCGGTACCGGAGCGACGCCACTGGCCAGCTTCATGTTGCTGCCAGGATTGTGCGCCACGCGGATGCCGTATTTCTTGATGATTTCGATATCGTTGTCGTCGAGGTGGACGCAATGGGCAGCCAGTGTTCCCTTGCCTTCGAAGATACCCGTCTCAGCTACCCAGTCAAAGGGGCGGCGGCCATATTCCTTGAGGGAGCCATTGACTTCATCGAGCGTCTCATGCATGTGGATATGGATTTCCGCATCGAGCTCCTGTGCCTTGGCCGCAACCTTCTTGAGGAACTCCGGCGGGCACGTATACGGCGCATGCGGGCCGAACATGACCGTGATGCGGCCATCGGCTGCCCCATGGAAATTGCGGTACAGCTCGACGTTCTCTTCGAGCTTCTTCTCCCCATCCGGTGCGACACCGATGATGCCGCGCGACAGGACACCGCGCAGGCCGGCATCCATCGTTGCCTCAGCCACGCGCTCCATCCAGGGGCCATACATATCGGCAAAGGTCGTCGTACCCGTGCGGATCATCTCGAGCATGGCCAGCATAGCACCCCAATAGATGTCGTCAGACGTCATCTTGGCCTCAGCCGGCCAGACCTCGTTGTTGAGCCAGTCCATAAGGGCCATATCGTCAGCATAGCTGCGCAGCAGCGTCATTGACGTGTGCGTATGCGCATTGACAAAGCCCGGTATAGCCAGATGATCCGTGCCGTCGATGACTTTGCCCGGACGGAAATCCTCGGGAACATCGCCTATCCCCGCGATGCGGTTGTTGTCGATCATGATATTCGTTACTGGCGTCGTGCCGTCCGGCATTACCGCGCAAACGTTTTTGATCAGTGTTTTCATGTTACTCTTCCTTCCCTTACTTGTATGTTATTCGAGATTCAGATAAGCACGCTGCTCCGGCGTCAGCACGTCAATGCCTACGCCGAGGGCCTTGAGCTTGATCTCCGCAATCTTCGTATTGATCTCTTCGGGCATCAGATAGACGTCCGGTTTCATTTCCCGGCCATGATTCAGCAGATGCAGTGCCGAGAAGAACTGTACACCAAACGAGAGATCCATGATCTCAGCCGGATGGCCATCGCCTGCTGCCAGGTTGACCAGGCGGCCTTCGGCCAGCAGGTAGAGCTTGCGGCCATCGGCCATTTTGAATTCTTCGATGTTGTTGCGGACCGTACGGCGCAATACCGAGCAGCCCGCAAGCTCAGGGATATTGATTTCGCAGTCGAAATGACCCGAGTTAGCCATCATCGCACCGTTCTTCATGACCTGGAAGTGACGCTCGCAGATGACATCCTTATCTCCCGTCAGCGTCAGGAAGATGTCGCCGATCTTGGCGGCCTCATCCATCGGCATGACGCGGAACCCATCGAATACCGCCTCGATGGCCTTGATGGGATCGACTTCCGTGATGATGACGTTGGCCCCAAGGCCGCGGGCGCGCATAGCGCCACCCTTGCCGCACCAGCCGTAGCCGGCAATGACAACATTCTTACCCGCGATGACGAGGTTCGTCGTGCGCATGATGCCGTCCCAGGTGCTCTGGCCCGTGCCATAGCGGTTGTCAAACAGGAATTTCATATAGGCATCGTTCGCCGCGATCATCGGGAACTCCAGCTTGCCCTCTTTGGCCAGGCCGCGCAGGCGATGGACACCGGTGGTCGTCTCCTCCGAGCCGCCGATGATGTTGGGCAGCAGCTCGCGGCGCTTCGTATGCAGCAGATGCACGAGGTCGCCGCCGTCATCGATGATGATGTCCGGCTCGATGTCCAGGGCCTTATCGATGAACGTGAAGTATTCCTCTTCGGTGCAGCCATGCCAGGCAAAGACGTTGAGACCGTCCTCGACGAGAGCCGCAGCGATGTCGTCCTGGGTAGACAGCGGATTGCTGCCCGTGATGGCAACTTCTGCACCAGCATGCTTGAAGATCTCTGCCATATAAGCCGTCTTGGCCTCAAGGTGCAAGGTGATGACCATCTTCTTGCCAGCAAAAGGCTTGGACTTCGAGAACTCCTCATCAACAGCTGCCATGACCGGCATGAAGTTCTTTACCCACTCGATCTTGTCATGTCCCGAAGGTGCCAGCTTGATGTCACGAATCATAGATTCCATTAGAAATTCCTCCCCGTTCATGTCAATCAAATCTAATTTATTTTATCACGAAAACCTGTTTGCGGCCACTTTATTTTTCCAGGCGCTTATCGAGCTCCATATAATCGGTGATGTCAATAATCAGCGGCGTCACTGAAATATAGCCGTGCTCCGTAGCGTAAATATCCGTCGCGCTGCCTTTATCCGAATCATAGATCTCGCCAGCCATCGTATAAAAGACATGTCCATTCTTTTCCTCCCGCTCAAAGGCATTGAGATAATCGCGCTTGCCCTGGCGGCCAAAGACATACTGCGGGCGACCATCCTTGAGCTGTTTCGGGAAGTTGACATTATAGAAAACAGGCTTAGCCGTTTGACTTGTCAATTGACCGGTCAACTTTGACAAGTCAGCGGCAAAGATTGCCGCCGCCTCGTCATAGGACAGCTGGCTGTCAATATCGAGGGACAGGGCCACCGACGAGATATCATGTAGATAGCCCTCCATGGCCGCGCCGACCGTTCCCGAGTAAAGCACATCAGTGGCCAGGTTCGCCCCATGATTGATGCCTGACACGACAAGATCCGGCTGCTTATCGCCTGCGATTGCCTCAAGATAGAGCTTGACGCTGTCTGTCGGCGTACCGTCAACCGCAATTGCCGTAATGCCATAATCTGTCTCGAGCCGTTCATGATGTTTGACCTCCATCGGCGTGCCCACCGTCAAAGCATGGGCCATGCCGCTCTGCTGGTACATCGGTGCCGAGACAATGACCTCATGCTCCTTGTAGAGCGCCTTGACCAACGCCTCGATGCCTTTAGCGTCAACACCATCATCGTTCGACAAAAGAATACGCATACCAAACCTCCATAAGCAAAAATATACAAAAAAGGCCGCCCATACTATGGACAGCCCCAAATCTCAATGGTGACCCACCACGGAATCGAACCGTGAACCTACTGATTAAGAGTCAGTTGCTCTGCCAGTTGAGCTAGTGAGTCGATTTTCTTCAAAGCCTTTCGGCTCCGTCCCTCAAGGACAGGTATTATATTAACACCATTATTTTTCAATGTCAACACTTTTTTGAATTTTTCCTGCCGACAATAAAAAATACAAAATAGCGCTTGTGTTCTATTTCGTCCTATGCTACGGTAATAGTAGCAAGTATGTTCGAAAGGAGATTCCCATGACTGCCTCATCTGTCTATGCGGCCATCGACCTAAAATCCTTCTATGCCTCGGTCGAATGTCACGACAAAGGCCTCAATCCGTTGACGACGAACCTTGTCGTCGCCGATGCCAGCCGCACGAACAAGACCATCTGCCTGGCAGTATCTCCGGCACTCAAAGCCTATGGCATTCCTGGTCGAGCAAGACTGTTTGAAGTCATCGAGAAGGTAAAACAGGCCAACCAACTGCGGCTGGCCAAGGCGCCAGCGCATCGCTTCACAGGGAAATCCGCCGATGCCGCGGAGCTTGCCGAGCATCCTGAGATGGCCATCGATTTTGTCACAGCGGTGCCTCGCATGGCCCGTTATATGGAAATCAGCACCGAGATCTATACACTTTACCTCAAGTTTATTGCCCCTGAAGATATCCACGTCTACTCAATTGATGAAGTCTTTATCGACCTTACGCATTACCTGTCGACCTACCACTGCTCAGCTGAGGAACTGACACGCCGCATGATCCATGCGGTCTATGAGTCTACCCAGATCACGGCCACGGCCGGCGTCGCCCCGAACCTGTACCTTAGCAAGGTCGCGATGGATATCGTTGCCAAGCACATGGCCCCTGACGCTTATGGCGTCCGCATCGCAGTGCTGGACGAAAAAAACTACCGGCAGACCCTCTGGAACCATCGACCCCTTACCGATTTTTGGCGCGTTGGCCGGGGCTATGCCAAAAAACTCGAGCAGCATGGGCTCTACACCATGGGGGATATTGCCCGCTGCTCGTTAGGCAAAGCCACGGATTTTCATAACGAAGAACTGCTCTACCGTCTCTTTGGCGTCAATGCAGAGCTGCTCATCGACCATGCCTGGGGTTATGAGCCCTGCACCATGGCCGCCATCAAGGGCTATAAGCCAGCGGCCACCAGCATCGGCTCCGGTCAGGTGCTCCAAAGCCCCTATCCCTACGATAAGGCCGCCCTGGTGGCCTGGGAAATGACGGACCTTTTGGTCCTGGAACTGGTGGATAAGAAATTATTGACCAGTCAACTCATCCTTGACGTGGGCTATGATATTGAAAACACGCGTAAAAACTATCGCGGCCCGCTGCACCGTGACCACTATGGCCGCATGGTGCCAAAGCCCGCCCACGGCAGCAGGCAGTTTGCCACTCCTACCGCCTCATCCGCACTGCTGTTAAAAACTGTCCGGGAACTCTTTGCCGCCATTGTGGATAAAGATCTATTGGTGCGCCGCCTGACCATTACCTTTGGCGACACCATTTCCCAAGCCGCCTATCAAATCGCACCGCCACCAGCAGAACTTGACTTATTTGCCGAACCGGAAAAAACAGAACTTAATCAGTCAACTGTCAAAGAAGCCTCCATCCAGCAGACCATCGTCGCCCTCAAGAAACGCTTTGGCAAAAATGCCATCTTAAAGGGCGCCAACCTGCAGGAAGGAGCCACTACCATCAGCCGCAACAATCAGATTGGAGGTCATCGGGCATGAAGGAACATCATCCCAAAAACTACGACGATATCATTAACCTTCCCCACCATGTCTCCAGCTCTCATCCCCCTATGCCACTTGCCAAGCGGGCCGCACAGTTTTCCCCCTTTGCGGCGCTGACGGGTTACGAAGAGGCCGTGCGGGAAAGCGCCCGCGTTACCCTACCGCCTCCAAACCTTGCCGACGACGAACTAGAACTCTTAAACCGCCAGCTCCAGCAGGTTCTCGCCAGTCCAGCGCACCAGGCGGCCATTACTTATTTTGTGGCCGATTCATACAAAGACGGCGGCCGCTATGAAACGCGAACCGCCGTCATCAAAAAGCTCGATAACCCGCGCCAGCAATTATTGCTAACCGATGGCACAGGCATCGACCTTATTCATATTGTCCGCATCCAGCCCGTATGAGCTGGATGTTTTTTTAGCGATATTGCAAATCGCGGTTGCCGTTCCGGACTTCTTCCGAAACCGGCAGGCTTGCCTCATAGCGGCGGATAATGACCGTCGTCGTCATGACACCAGCCAGCAAGATGATTGCCGCCAGCAAGATGACCCGCATGGTGGAATTATCCGAATCGCTGTCGCCATCAAACAGACCGCCAAGACCTTCCTGCACCGTATCGAGGGCCGGACCAAAGCTCTGAATAGCATTATAGGTGTTATAGGCCTGAGCGAAGGTATTCCAGCCGGCAACACCAAGATTCATCAACGATTTTTCCCGGGCAAAGTTTATCCAGGACTGAATCGTGATGATGATGCCCGAGCCAATGGCCGGCACGATAATCATCAGATAGATGAGGCTGGACAATACGCCGAGCATGCTGGCGGGCAGATACCCCGTCGATACGGCAATATAGGAAACGACAATCGCATAGACGAAGGTAAAACCCACCGCCGACTGGATGGCTCCGCACCATGCCAGCAGGCGGATCCAGCCGCCAACTGCCTTGGACTCCGCCCAAATGCGCCCGACGTTGCGGGCATTCAAAAAGCTGATGACCAGATTGAGAATCATCACGCCAATCAACATAGCCATAAAATTTCCTCCTTCGACTTGTACAAAACTTGTAACTATTCATTATCACATATATCCATTATAAAGCGCTTAGGAAATCTTTTCCAGCTTAGCCTTAAACGAGATTTCCCGCGGGGTATCGATGTCGGAAAACTTTATTCGATAAGCTCCCTTGTCGCTATTTATGGAAAGTATCTCCCCTTCCCCCATGATGCGGTGCAGCACCTTGTCCCCCTTGACAAATACCGCCTTTTTCGGGGCATTAGCCTGGGCCATGCGCCTATCCATGTCCCGGATATAATCCCGGGCATCCTGACGGGTAAGCGCCGAAATAGGCTGGGAAAATTCCAACAGTTCATCGTCAAGCTCCAACAGGAACCGTGAGGGATACCGCAGGGATGCATCGAAGTTGAGCCCCGAGGCCGCCGACAGATAAAGCCGTTTCTGGGCCCGGGTCACGGCGACGAATGCCAGCCGCCGTTCCTCCTCCATCGCCTGCTGAGTCCGCGTCTTCCGCGAGGGGAAGATGCCTTCGTTAAGGCCGCAGAGAAACACATAGGGAAATTCCAGGCCCTTGGCCGCATGAACGGTCATCAGCTTCACCTTGTCTCCCGTTTCTGCCGTATCGCTGTTGGTCAGCAGAGCTACCCGAGAAAGATAATCCTCCAGCATCGCCTCTTCGCCGCAGGAAGTCTCATATTCGTAAACGGCCTGCTTGAGCTCGGCTAAATTATCGAGCCGCTCCTGACTGCCCTCGGTGCGCAGCATGGTCTCATAGCCGCTGGCATCAAGCAGTGCCGCCAGGACCTCCGACACTGGGCGGCCGTTATAGGACGAGGCATATTCCTCGATGAGTTCCACAAAAGCTCCCGCCTTAGTCCCCTTAAAGAGCTCGTGTTCAAGATTTTTCTTCAAAGCCTCATAGAGACTGCAAGCATTTTGCGCGGCATACTCCTGCAAAAACGCCATGCGGCGCTCGCCGAGGTTGCGTTTGGGGAGATTAGCAATGCGCAGGAACGACAAATCGTCGCGATAGGCAATCATGCGCAGATAAGATAGCGCATCCTTGATTTCCTTGCGGTCAAAGAAATGGATACCGCTGTAGAGCGTATAGGGAAGTTCTGCCTGCAGGAAGACTTCTTCTAGGGAACGGGTCAGATAATGGGCGCGATAAAGGACGGCAATCTGGCGGTAGGGCACGCCCTGTTCATGGAGCTTTGCAATCTCCTGGGCAATCCACTTAGCTTCCTGTTCCGGAGAATCGTTGCTGGCACAGAGCACACTTTCCCCATTGGAAAGCGTCGGGCGCAAGTCCTTTTCAATGCGGTTGCGGTTATGGGCAATGAGGTCATTGGCCACCGCTAAGATTTCCGGAGTCGAGCGATAATTTTCCATCATGTAGATGGTCTTAGTGGGCAAAAACTCCTGGTCAAAATCCAGCAGATAACGGATATTAGCCCCGCGCCAGGTGTAGATGGTCTGGTCGGGATCCCCCACCACAAAGAGATTCTTATGATAGCCACAGAGTATCTTCATAAGCCGGTATTGGAGCTCATCGATATCCTGAAACTCATCAATCATTATGTATTCAAGCCGCTGCTGCCATTTGAGCCGCAGTTCTTCCTTCTGCTCGAAGATGTAGAGGGTGAACTTGATGAGATCGTTGTAGTCAAGGCCAAAGCATTTCTTTTCCTGGTATAGATACCCATAGAAAATAATATCCGCAGGCTCCACGGCGCCCTCGTATTTTTCCTTGATCCCCTCTAGGGACATGGCAATCATATCCTCGTAATACTTAGGCTCCGTGAAGATCTTGCGTATCTCGATCATATCCCGGGCCTTGGCAAAGGTCATATCCCGCAGGGACAAATGCCGCTCCTCATAGATAATTTTGAGCATGGCATCAATATCGCTGTTGTCGAGCACCAGAAAACTTTTCGGATACTGCACCGCATGGCTGTCCTCTTGGAGCACCGACACGCAAAAGCCATGGAAGGTGTTGATATACCCCGTGTCATTATCTCCTGTCAGCAAGTGGATCCGCTTGCGCATTTCCGTTGCCGACTTATTGGTAAAGGTCACGCAAAGGATATTGCCCGGCATGATGCCAATCTCATTGACCAGATAGGCAAATCGCTGGCTAAGCGCCCGGGTCTTCCCCGAACCGGCTCCTGCCAACACCCGCACGTATCCCTCTGTCTCTGTTACCGCCTCCCGCTGTGCCTTGTTGAGCCCTGCCAAAAGCTCTGCTTGCTCGTCCGCCATAGTCAACCTCCCTGATCTTTGCAGTATCTTGCATCATCTATTAGTAGTTTGACATGGTTTGCGTCACTTTTCAAGAGCTGGCTAATATGGATAATCGCACAATCTGCGCGTCTTTTCTGCTTATTTCGTTCCATCAAAGAAACTATTCATCCAGCCATCATTCTCAAAACTCTGGAATTTCTCTTTGCCCAGCATCAGCGTTTCACCTTCGCGGTAGACAGGGACAATCATAAAGCCCCATTCCTTCGGTTCCGACCAGATAAAGAACTTCGCCTCCCGATGGATGATGGTATCCGTATCGTCCTGGGGGATGTGGTCACCATAGATGGACTCGATTTCTTCCTGGGTCTTGGGCTCAAATTCTGCCTGAGTGCAGGTATAGGTGAAGTTATAACGGTTATTGCCCCCCTCATCTTTGAGGTACAGCATGAGCGTAAGGTTATCCATATTCCGTGAGAGCTCGCCATGACTGATACCTGCCATGCCATCAATCAGCGCGATTTCCTCCCCGTTATGGGTAAAGCCTGTAAGCCGGTATGGCAGTTTCGGCGGCTGGCTGATAATATGCACATCGGCATAGCCGTATTTCTTGTCCCGCAGATATTTGAGCGCCCCATCGATGCAGGTCATCTTGAGTTCCCGGCAGTCCGAGCTGTCCCCGGATTTGCGCTTGGACTTGATGACTCGTCCCGGCACGAATTCCTTGAGCGAGTCGCGGAACAGGTCGATCTTGCAGGATTGACCGGTCAATTTGATGATGCTGTAATCCTCGATGTCACCGCTTTCATAGAGCGGAGCAAGGAACCGGGCGATAACGCCGTAGATATCCGGTGTCAGCAACAAATTGACGTCAAAGATGCTGAAGACGATGTCCTTGAGCTGCTTGACCGTGACCATGCCCCCCGCCTGATGAACGGCCAGCTTCCACTTATCCATGGACAGGACAATGGATTCGCCGTCGTCGATGGGGATTTCCCGCCGCAGCTGCCAATTGCGTCCCGGCAATTCGTGATTACCCTCAGCAGTCAAGACAATCTTGAGCGCACCCGCCTTTTCAAAAAAGGCTTTCTTGACCTGCTCGGCGCAGTGAAACAGGAAATAGAAATTATTCTTTACCTTGAAGTAGTCGGTACGGCTCTCTTTCTCCCAATCCTTGAACCGTGTCGGCAGGATGGCCTCTACAGCCCCATAAGCCTTGTCGATACCCTGGTATAGCGATTCGGTGCCATTCTCATCGACACTGCGGAAGATATCGACATCAAAGGCCCGTAGCAGTTCCTTGCTCTGAGGAATCTGACGCAGCTGCTCGCGGGCCTGGGCATCCACGGCAGCATGAGCACCGTAGACCTCATGCTGCAGGGCCCAGCGGCCATCCTGGCTGTGTTTGTCATATTCGCCCGCCAGCTGCTCAGCAATCTTTAGTTTCAAGAGCTGCATGATACGATAGGTCAGATTGTTGCCGCCAAAATCCGTATCACCGTTCTCATAGGCCGTCTCAATGTCAATCTTGTAGGATACACGCTGGTCATCGACGCGGAACTTGCAGGAAGAAAGGTCCGTGGTGCCGCCGCCACAGTCGATAATCAGAGCATGATAGAGCTGATTCTTGCGAGCCTTCTTCTGCTCGATAAGCTCGCTGACCGTATTGTAAAGCACCGATACCCCCTCATCGATAGCGTCATGCTCCACGGCATACTCGGGCAGGATCTGGCGGAAGAGTTTCTGGAACAGGTACTTCTGCTTGACAGGACTTGATATATGGATGCCCTCGATGCGGCATTTGAGACGATTTTCCAACGCATGGATGACATGCAGGAAAAAAGCCCGCAGGATTTCCTTGCGGGGAACAAAGGCGCGCCTGCCATGACGGTCAGTGATTTCCTCATCTTTCTCATAGTCGGTAATCCAGCGCTTCATATCATAAAAGACGCAAAAACCCTCATCGATATAGCTATCAGCAGCCATCTCCACGGCATCATAGCCGAAAAGATACTGGGGCTCCTCCTGATCCTGCAGGGAAAGAACAGATACCACACTGGGCAGCAGATTCGTCTCGGCAAAATCATGGAGCCGGTCGTAAAAGATAGCATAGTTGATTTCGTTTTCGCGGATTCCCGGCGGCGTTTCCAGCTGCTGGCTCTCAAAGTAGAGGTGGTCGAGATATGCCCCAGCAGCGGTATTTGAGGTGCCAAAGTCAATGGCAACTGGCAGGTGCAGTGTCTTGGGCTCACGGACGATAAAATCCACCAGCGGCACCTGCGCCATGCGAATATTCTCGGGCGTATAAGTCATCTCGCCGCTGTACAAGCGGAAAATCTGTGCCGATGCTGACCGGTCAAAAAACAGCAGGGTATAGCGCTTGACCGCCGCTTCCTTACAGGGCAGGCAGGCCTCCTTGCGCAGATAGAGATAGTCCTGTGCCTTGCCCTTGGGCTCGACATTGAAGATACCGCAGAGGTTCCTATCCCCATCGACGACCAGCGCATTGGTGCCGATGAGATCTGGCAGATAGCGGACCTTCAGATTGTCATAGAAATCCACGGCTAGCTGCTGCCAGACGATGAACTTGCCGCTGCACTCCGGATGCAGGGCGCTATCTTGCTGCCATGCGGTTTTCTTCAGCGCTGCCTCCAACGCCTGCCAGCCCTTCTCCGAATACTTGCGGATCAGCAGATTGTCATCGGCCCCGCGATAGCGCATGATTGTCTCAATCAGCGCCTCCTTGTCCATCGGGTTGACGATGCCGACGATGACTTTCTCGCGCCGCGCGATTTCCTGCAGCTGCACCGTTGACATGCCCAAAAGCTCCCGGCGGTAATAGCGTCTTGTCCCTTCACTCGTATTGGTTTCGATTTTCCCGTTGCGATTTAACGTATATCCTATCTTCCTAGCCATACCATTCTTCCCTTGCTTTTAGTGGATGATGAAATCATCCATATTCATCCTGCTGCTTTTCACATGCAGCATCTCTTCCGACTTCTTGGCCGCCTGCTGTACGCTCACGGCTGCCCCCGCCGCCTGCGTGACCTGCCCGACAATCGGCGAGGCTTTGGCTGCTTGCCTTACGACCTCAGTCTCTGCGGTCTGGCGAGCAATCTCGCCCATGATCTTGCCGGTGTTTGCTGTCCGTCCGGAGCCAAAGCAGCCGCCTGCTGCCATCTTTCCCACCGATGCGGCCCCCAGCCCGCCTATGGCACTACCCAATGCACCGCCGAAAACACCGCCCAGGCCACTGGCATCTCCAGCCGTCACCTTGTCCACGAGATCGGTCTTCTGCCGTATTACCAGCCGGAAGGTACCGAATCCCTCAGTATCCTCGTAGCTTTCCTGATAGTCGACGACAAAGGCCTTCGATAGATGCACTTGACGGAAGGTGTTACCTGCAAAAACTACGGTCAGCACGGCATCGCGATAGGCATCCGCCGACTCAGCCGGACAATGCGCCCAGTTGAAAAGCTTCATCGTCTCATTGCCCTCCGTAGCTGCATAGAGCTTGCCCGTCACTACGATGGTAGACAAGCATTTGGATGCGCGTGCGCGCGAATCCGCAGGCGTGGACATCTCCGTCTGCGCCGTCCGGATCATATTCTCATCGAGTGCAATCGTCTCGGCACCACTTACCTGTAATCTGAAACCCATGGGGAAACTCCTTTCTTGACACGGTTATCCATCTTGTCTTGCGCCATGCGCAGGAACGTTGCATATGCTTCTCCCTTCTCGGGATTTTTCTGCACACCGCGGCCGTTCTTATAGGCATCGGCCAGCAGGCTCACCGAAAGCGGCTCATGCGGTGCCTTCTCGAAATACTCGACAGCCTTTTTCTCATCACGTGGCAAGCCTCGACCGGTATAATAAGCCGAGCCGATATAGGCAAGTGCCGCCGTATCGCCCTCATGTGCGCCCAGCTGGCTCCAGCGGACTGCTGCCCCATAGCTCTGAGGCACGACTTGTCCCTGATGGGCCCGGCGTCCGGCCATGGCGTAAAGGCGCGCCAGCGGTAGTTTCTTTTTCGTATAGGCCGGGCTTGCGTAGAGTTTCGCAAGAGCAGCATTTGCCCGCGCCGCCTTGCCCTGCCAAAGGGCCGCCTGTTCCTTATCCTGCCCTACCTGCTGGCCAGTCTGATACGCATAGGCAACGATGCACATGGCCTCAGAGTCATTCTCCCTGGCCCAGGCCTGCACCTGCTCAAAATCATACTTGCGGTAAGCTTTTTCGAGCTGGGCCTGCATCCTCTTTTCTTCGCGCCGTGCTTTGCGGGCAGCCTTATCCTGAGGCGCTGACTTGCCGATTCCCGGCAAATGCAACTTGCTGAGCACCTGCTCGGCCACGGCAATCTTGCCCACATCGGCAAACACATCAGCGGATGCAGCACTTGCTGATGCCGGCAGCAGGCAGCTGCAAGCCAGGGCCATGGCCACCACTTGTTTTTGATAGTCCATAACGGGCTCCTTTCTGCTCACTTACTGCGGAAGTCCGGCAGCGATTGCCATATCAGCAGCGATATTTGCCAGCAGCGTATCCATCTCAGCAGCTTTCTGGCTGTTGCCCGCCTGCTGGTAGGCTGCCTTGGCCTGCTCAGCTGCCTGCTTGGCATTGTCATAGTCATGGGAACCGTAGAGATTGCGCGCCTGATCCTCATAGCTCTTGGCCGTTGCCTGGGTTTCGAGCTGACTCTGCAAGTTGGCCTGCGCACTCGCGAGCTTATCGCTCACGTTATTGGCCTCGCCGTACTCGCGCAGGGCTGTATACTTGGCATAGGCGCTGTTATAGCAGGCCACGGCCTCCGAGTAATTGCCGCTGCCAGCGGCCCTGTCACCATTCGTCTCGATGACAGCTGCCGCACCGAACGCATTGGCATATTCATCGGCTTTTTTCTGCATGGCCTGCTCGGCTTCGCCCTGCGCCTTGTGCAGG
The DNA here is from genome assembly GCA_900116485.1 of Selenomonas sp. GACV-9. Taxonomy (GTDB): domain Bacteria; phylum Bacillota; class Negativicutes; order Selenomonadales; family Selenomonadaceae; genus Selenomonas_A; species Selenomonas_A ruminantium_G. Next base: position 170,157 of record FPAX01000001.1, on the reverse strand, counting down.
CTCTCGAGGCCGCTCATTGACTGGTCACGGCCGCTTTTGTCGCCAAGCTGAGCAGCCATGCGGCGCGCCTCAAGATAGGCCGCCTCAGCGCCCTTATAGTCACCAGCCGAAAGCAGGCTGTCGCCCTTGCTGATAGCCGCCTGCATCAAGGCCTTGCTGGCCTCATCCTGCTTGCCAAGCTGCTTGGCCTTCGCATCGTAGAGCTTGTTGAGCGCCTCGATGGCCCGTTTCTTTCCCTCCGCATAGTGCTGCCACTCCGCCTTATCGCGCGCCTGGAAGTAATAATCCTCCGCCTTGTCAAGATCACCGGACTCTAAGGCATGGTCGCCAAGGCTGATGAGGTCATCGACAGACAGATGCTCGCCGCTCTGATGAATGCGATGATCGATGTAGTCGCTGCCGAGCATGTCTGCTTGACGCGACAGTTCCTTAGCTGACTGGAAACGGTCATAGGCCGTCTCGAAATCCTTATCGCGGAAAGCATCGTCGCCCTGCACGATGGCATCGATGGTCTGCTGATACGACTCAAGCTTTTCCGCCTCAGCCGTTTCCTCGAGCTTTGCCGCCTTCTGCACGCAGTCGTCACACTCCTTCTGTGCCCGCACGAAGTTCTCCGCACTACAGTAAGCCAGCACCCGGCGCTCCTGCGCATACATCTCGCGCACGGCACTCTGATGGGCATGGTAACGATAGAAGAAGAATCCACCGACCATCAGGAACAGCACGGCAGCGGCAATGGCCAGCCGGATGCGGCGGCGGCGCTTGCGCGCCCGCTCGGGGTCAGAGAATACCTTATTGACGAAAATGGCCGCCATCGTATAGTTGCGCAAGTCTTTTGGCTGACGGGAGAGCAGCAGCTCCTCCACATAGTCGACCGACTCCTGCGGCTCGTTCGTGGCATCGACAAAGACATCATCGAGTTCGCCTTCATCGACATTCTCCCAGATTCCCTCCGTATAGAGACTGATGATATCCGCATCCATCAGTTTCAGCTGCGGCGAGATAAACGGCGCAAAATCATCACGCTTGCCAAGATAAGCATAGAGATTGTTGCGCTCCTTGCTCCTGGCCACCGGTGTCACCGCCTTGCCCTGATCCACCAGGTCCTGGGCAAGGGACTGGTCCTTGGACTGCAGTTTCATGCGCCCCTGCCGGTACATGCGCAGGCGGGCATTGCCAGCAGAACCATAGCGCATCTTTTCATAGTCCGTGACCACGACCACTACCGAAGCCCGCAGCTTCTCCCGCGAGGCGCTGGCCACCAAGCGGTCATTGGCATCCTGCAGGTAGCGTTTGAGCGCCATCTTTGACATCCCCGGCTGCTCCTGGAAACTCAGCAGGATATTCTCCACGGCCCGCTTGGCCCCTTGCGATTCCTTGAAATCCGTAATCCCCGACGCAATGACATAGCAAGCATAGTCATCAAGCTCCACAAAAGCAAAATAATCGTTATTTACAAGCTGACTGCCTGTCTCAGACACAAAGGCGGTCCGAAAGTCGCTGTTTGATTTCCTCAAGGTTCATACTCCCTTTCTTCTTGTTTCCCTGCTTTTTCTCTACCGGCTTTGCCGCCGTATCATGCATATCATAGAGGATAACACTGGCGTTATCCTTATCTTCCCGTGCACTTGCCTCCACCAAGGCAATGATTTGCTGTGCCTTTTCCTGTGGCGAGGCATCCGTCCCCAAACAATCCTCTATCTTGCGCCAAGGCGCAGTCTCCGTCACACCATCCGACAAAATGACCACCACATCGCCCGGCTGCAATTCGATAGGCTCACTGAAAAACTCAATGTCGTGAAACCCGTCCTGCCCGACGAAATTGTAGAGACGCCGCTCATGCAGCAGCTTCAACGCCTGCTCCTTGGAAATGCGCCCCTGCTGATAACGGTGCTGAGCCAGGATATCAATGGTCTGTCCCTCCGTCACCGGCACCAAATCCCCATCGCGGAACAGTGCAATCCGGCTGTTGCCGACCAATGCATAGTAAAGGCGGCTCCGCTCAATGATGGCCGCCGCCAGACAGGTCGACCCACGGCCGTCCTCCAGGACGCTAAGTATCTTGTGGTTGGCCGCCTGGAACGCCTTGCGGAAATAATACTGCGGCTTCTCCATGGCCTGGCATTCCTGATAGAGGTCAAGGCAAGTATCGACGGCCAGCTTCGCCGCAATCTTGCCCGCCTGGCCACGGCCATCCGCCAGCAGCAAGAGTCCGCCATCATCCCCCAACGCACTGCCGGTCAAATCCTGCTGCAACTGCCGCTGGCCAATCGTCGACGCCGTGCCAATCGGATTGCGCAACGGTTCCGACTCTGGTTCACTGACCGCTTCGGTCACCACCTGCTTTTCCGGCCAAAACCGCACGATAAGCAGCACGACGATAAGTGCGCCGATTCCACAAAGGCTATACATTCCCATAGCCGCCATCGCTTTCTCCCTCGGTTTCGTAGCCGCCATCTTCTGGCAGCCCCGACGGGTCTTCCCAGCGGAAATGCTCCCCGCAGAATGGTACAAACAGGAACTTGCTCTCGCCCATCTCAATCACATCGTAGACCGACAATACCACCGGCGTGTAGACCGCCGCTTCGTTATGATAGACAAGCCCATTGGAATCCCCCGGCAAGAGCACCGTTTCATGCTTTTTCGGATCATAGACCAGAATCGCATGATTGCGGCGGGAAATGCGGTTATCCCCCAAGATCTGGATATCCATATCATCGGCACGGCCAATGAAGTTCTTGCCGGATTTTATCTTATAATCCTTGCCCTGCCGCGGCCCATCGATGCAGACGAGCCAGCCACAGACCGGATCGATTTTCTCCAGCATCAGCATCTCGTCCACATCCACATCACTCTGACCCACCATGCTGGTTTCCTTGCGCTCCTGTGTCGCCGTCTCGATATTGCAATACGGACAAACCGTACCATACCGCCGCGAACTGAATAAATGCCCATTAGGGCAACGAATAAGACCACTCATTCCTCATAACTCCTTTTATATAAAACTTTCCAAGCAACAAAACCTGTCTTTATGCCAATTCCAGCTGGGTCATGCCCACGATGATGATGTCGCCGATTTCCACCTTGCAGGGCTCACCGGCGGTGAGCTGATACTTGCGGCCATCTTTAGCCTTGCAGAGCTGGGTGCCGTTGCGGCTGGCGAGGTCTTCGATATACCAGTCGGAGTTCGCGTAGTTCAGCACCGCGTGCTCGATGTCAATGAGCGGCGCATAGGGACTTTTCTCGAGGTCGATGTCGACCATGTTTTCCTGATAGTCGCGGCCGATAACAAGGCCTGTCCGATTGAAGAGATTCCAGCTTTTGAGGATGTCGCCCTTTTCGCTGAGCCAGTTGAGCTGCGTGATACCAGCTGGCGCATCGCTTTCATTTTCCTCCGGTGCCAAAGCCGGCAGCGGCGCCGGTGCAGGCTGGCGCAGGAAGTGGATAAGGCTTACAACCGCCCAGAGGAACAGGACGATACCGATGGCCATAAGAGCACCCGACACCGTAGGATTTCCCAGATCCGTCATGCTCGCGAGTATAGTAAGGATGATTCCAGTTATGCCGAGCAAGGCCGTGGTGATTTGTTTCCGATACATGATTTCTTCTCCTTCCTATGGGTTCCCGTTGTCAAGAAAAACCAAAGAATCCCTTGAAAAGCGCACTTGTATCCAGCGGATCCTTCTTGCCAGCTGCCTTCCCATCTGCCTGCGGTTTTTTTATGCCGGCAAAGAACGCCTCCTCAAAGGCACTCCGCGAAAAAGCCTGGCTGAAGTCAGTTTTACCTGGCCCCGCACCTTGCCGCTGTGCATTGCCTGTATGACTGGCTGTCTGCCTGGTCTGCTGCCGCTGCCCCTGCTGTTTGCGGTCAAGGTCATAGCGGGCGCGCTTATTCTCATCGCTGAGCACCTGGCAAGCTTCATTGATAAGTTTGAACTGCTCTGCCGCTGCTTTATCGCCTGGATGCAGGTCAGGATGATATTTGCGGGCCAGCTGGCGAAAGGCTTTCTTGATTTCCTTTTTCGTTGCCGTAGGGGATAGCCCCAGTATCTGATAGTAATCTTTCATATGAATTCTCCAGTTATCACTAAAGGGGTGGACGCCTTATCCACCCCTTCAGCATCTAAGAACGTGAGCGAGTCTTCCTATTTAGGCAGAATATCCGCCTTCAACCTGCAGCTCAGCCATCTTATCTTTCTTCTGTTTGAGCCAGAGCGTGAAGGTGCCATTGCCATCGCCATCATCGTAGACTTCCTGATAGTCGACAACAAACGCATTGGTGAAGGTGTACTTGCGCTCCACCACGCCGCCAGCCACATAGGTCACGGTAACATTCCGATAGGCCTCAGCCCGCTCCGCCGGTACCACAGACCACAGAAGCATCTGCCGCGTGCTGTCAGCTGCTGCGCCTGTGGCATTGGCGAGGATCTTGCCCGAGATGACCAGCGTCGCGCCGACATCTTTCGTGCGGGCATCGGAGTCCATCGGGATATCCGTGCTGAATTTTACATGTTTCGTGCATTCCGGCTCAATGGAAAATGGTTCCGCGCCGGTAACCTGTACCTGAAAAGACATATCTTATTCCTCCCTCTGCTTTCCTCAGGCGCCAAAGCCGCCATTGAGCTGTACTGCGGTGTTAAGGTCCTTCTTCTGCTTGATGTGCAGATAGAACTGGCCGACACCTGCCTCATCGTCGAGATCTTCCGTATACTCCACCACAAAGGCATTGGGGAAGGTATACTGGCGGACAATCTGCCCGGCTGCCACGACATCGACGACTGCATTGCGGTAGCAGTCAGCGCGCTCGGCCGGTACCTCGGCCCATTTCGCAGCGCCAAGCGTGCTGTCGACAGACTGGCCACCGAGCGAGAAGTTCATCTTGCCCCATATCTTGACACTCAGGCGGATATCCCGAGCCCGGGCATTGGAATCATCCGGTGTATCAGAGAAGAACTCCACCTTGGTGATGCTGCGTTCGTCGAACGATATCTGTTCGGCACCGCCGGTAACATTAACGCGAAAACCCATAATCTTTTTCCTCCTTTGGAATCAGGATCTTCAAAATAACATCTATGCGGCCGCCAGTGGCAGCCTAAGCTCGCGTCAGGAGGCGCGGTGAGCTGTCGTGATACGATTGGTCTCGATGGTGAGGTTGCGCATATTGCCGTTGAAGGTAATATCAAGCGTGCACATGCCGTTCTCTTCGTCGATGGCATAGTCGATATCGTCGCCGACGCCGATGATGGCATTGACCATATTGCGCTTGCTGAGCCATTTGCTCTTCTGGCTGCTGGGGTTGTTGCTGAAGAACTCCACGATATGATCCTGCTTGAAGTCGCCCGAGGCATGGCGCAGGATGCGCTCGATATAGGTCGTGACCTGCGTCTTGTAGAGCGGCTCGAAGACGCCGAGGTTCTCATCATAGAGCAGGTTGCGCGCCTTGTAGACCATGATATTCGTGATATGCTGGCCCGCAAACACGGCATTTTCCGACGAGAAGACGAAACCGAAGCCGCGGCGATTGATCTCATCCTTGATGGGATTCGTAAAGCCCGTGATTTCCTTGGCCAGCGTCGTGCGCACCTGCAGCGCGTGGTCGCCAGCCTCAAAGTCAAAGGCAACCCCCGGCAGCTCGCTGTCCACATCGCGGCGGAACACATCGCGCAGGAACATCGGGTCCTGGCAGGCTGCCTCGATGCCCGCCGCCACATAGGCCGCATCGATGTAGACGCCGTCAATCCAGAGTTTCATGATATCCTGCTGATCCTTCGAGAGCTCTGCCAGATTCTGCTCATTGATCTTCATCTTCGCGTCGAGCAGGACGCCGGATTTATCGCGCGGGATGACCGTGAAGTTCGGCAGACATGGAATGGCGTACTCACTGTAGGAGCGGTCAGTCAGCGGTTCGCATCGTTCAACGTACTTGTCGATGCCCTCGGTGGCCATGCTGCTGAAACTCGTCTTGTCGCTGGTCTCGAAGTTGAAGAAACACTGCACGCGGAAATCCTTCATCACGTCGAGGATGGCACTCAGCGATTCGAGGCTATTGGCGCTGGTATTCTTCGGCTCGTTGTTGCCGGCAAAGCGCTGGCGCGTGATGCGCGACTTGGCCGGGCGGTCAAGCTCCAGCGACGGATAGATGGCATACCAGACCGTATTCTTGAAATCGTTCTTGGCATTTACCGTATTGAGGAACGTGCGCAGGCGTGGCAGATTCTTGGCCTGAGCCAGCAGGTCGTTCTTGACATTCGTGATGAACAGCGCTGGACGCATGCCCTTCGTGCGGGCCGGATACTGCTCAAAGAACATCCGCACGCCGAGGATTTTCTCGATTAGCGGCTTGACGGTCTTGATGAAGTCATCCTTGGCCTGCTTGTAGAAATCCAGATAAGTATTGTAGTTCTCGATTTCCTGGGCCACATCGACCTCGGAAACGATGGACGACGGCAGCGGACAGAACGTGCGGGCTACCAGCGCCTTGACATAGTCGTTGTGATTCTCGGCATTGAGGGCCTCATAGTCATCCTCGATGGCCGCAATCAAGCCCTCGTTGATATTGTCATCGACAGTCACCAGCGCATGGGTCTGCTCCTTCGGTGCCTCGATGACCTTGAGTTCACCGCTGTCCCCCATGGTCAGCACGCCGAGGGCCAGGGCCGTATCCTGCTGGCTGCCCTGCTCGGTGCCCAGCAGCAGGCGCGTCTTGATATCCTCGATGGCCAGCGGCAGCATGGCCATGACGTTGTTGTAGTTCTTGCTGGCCTCCTCGAACATGACATTGAGCTTATCGCCACAGTCGAGTTTCTTCGGATCGCCATCCTCGAGCTCAACATACTTGCTGTAGACATAGCGCAGTTCCTTGCGTTCCTGCTTGATATCCTCCATGACCTTGTGCGGGGAGATGAGATCCGTGAGTTTCTCAAACTTGAAGTCAACATTCAAGAGCCCCTGGGACCGTTTCGTATCCACCAGCGTCAGCAGCATGCGCAAAAAATCGTTGTGCATGTTCAGATGGATGGCCGTCAGCAGGTCATCGGGCACATTCTCGGGACGCTTGAGGGTATACATGACGCGCTGCGTGTTGGCATTGAAGAAGGAATATACCACCGGATCGAACTTATCGAGGAACTCCTGAAAATCATGCACCAGCAGTTTCTCATTGAGTTCCTTGATCTTCTCATCACTCAGGCTGTCGAGCGAGTTCGTATCACCTACCATCGTGAGCAAGTCGAGCTTTTCTGGATTGATTTCCTCGAAAAGCATCGTGCGGTTCGTCTGTGAAATGATTTTTGCCATCTTGTCTAACTCCTTTTCTTATCTTCCTCAGGTCTGTGGTTTCAGATCTTTGAGAACCATCGTCAAGGCCAGCTGCTCATCGCCGAAGGAGAGCTGGACCGGCTCATCATAGCCCATAAAACAGCTGGTGCCGCGCAGTACCAGCTCGCCATCCTTGAGCAGCGTCGCCCGTGAATCATTGTCAAGCCAAATGCCCCCCTTGCCCGGATGGACGCTGAGCCCGTCAAGGCCAGGCAGCGTATCCGGAAGCTGGCATTCATGGAATAGTCTTCTAAGGGGTAGCGCCGTATGCTCTAAATGACGATACAGGTTGAGCACCCGTACGCGATGATCGCGCCCCGAACGGGTGCGGATATCGCGGATGTTCAGTTCGCCTACGTAGCGTTCTGGCCAGGCAGGATTTTCCTGTGGCTGTGGCAGCGGTCTTTTCTGCCGCTGCTGCCGCCGGGATTTCAGCCGTACGGCCGCAAATAAGCCCACCAGCACCAGTACGCCTGCACCGCCACCGGCGAGCATCAGCGGCAAGGAAAGCACCGCCTGCTCGTTTTTCCTGGCTGGCGCACTTACCGTCACAGCTGCTGGCGTGCAGTCGACATTCCAGCCCCAGTCCGAAAAGACAGGCAGGATGATTTCTGCTCCCTGCCAGCCCTGCGGCAGCTCCACCCAGATGCTGCCATCACGCACAAAGCCTGGATAGTAGTCATTATCAAGCCAGACAGCGATTTCCTTGCCCGCAAGCGATTCATCCGTCAATAGCGACTGCTGGTCGCCATCGACAGTGCGAAGGCTAAGCCTTAGCTGCGCCTGCTTTTCTTCATCTGTCACGACCTCGGCCTGCAGATCCGCTGTAAGCTGCGGGTATATCTCCACGCGCTGCCCAGGCGCCAGCCCCGTAATGCTGAGACCCACGGCAGGATTCTTGATATCCCAGATCTTCAATGCCGGACCATCATAGACCTGATGCCCCGAATCCTGACCGGTCAATTTCGCCGCTGTGGCCGCCCCTTCGGCCTTGCGCACCAGCAGCCGCAAGTGACGAAGGGCGCTTGCCGGCACCGGCAGTGAGAGATTCACCTTGCCGCTGGCATCAGCCACGCGCTCGCTTCTGCCGATGGCCCATTCCTTCTCTAACAATGCTGCGCCGACCGCAGGAACTGCCGCCATATCGGTAGCCGTTGCATACGTGATATCGCTCGCATAGATATTTGCCTGGGGCGTTGTCTGACTGCCGCCTAGGGCCAGCACATAGACGCGGATGCCCCGCTCGCGGCAGACGGCCATCGCCTCTTGGAAGGCCTTGACCGACGCCACAGTCTGCTCGCTGGTCGGCAGCATGATTTCCCCGTCCGTGACAATCACGATGCTGCGGGTGGCTGCCCCATCCTGTGGGAACGCCGCTACGGCCTGCTGCATGGCCGCACCAGTATTGGTATAGCCACCATAGGCCATCCCTGCCAGCGATGCTGCCGGCAACCGGCTGAGCCCTGCAAGCGGCTGCAGCAAGCTCACCTGATCGCTATAGGCAAATATTCCCACTGAGCAGTTCGCCGGCAGGATTGCCGACATCTCCAGTGCTGTTTCTGGCATCAGCCGCAACGGGTCAGCCTCCACCATGGACTGACTGGCATCGAGCAGGAAGACGACCTCCTGCCGCTGCAATTCCTGGGGCATGGCGCTTATCTGCCCGGCAGCCTGTCCACGGCACCCGAGCATCAGCAATCCCGTTGTCAAGACAACAACCACACGTCCCCAAACCTTCAAGCGTAACTTTTTCGTATTTTCTCCTCCTCACAATCATCCCTATTGTTAGGATACTTTAATCTTGCTTTCAACTTCTAAACCGAAGCGACCCCCTTCCCGTCTCTTGTCAGCCTCCTCTAATGAATTTATCATCCTCTTGCTTATCCAACGATATATCCTATATATGTTGTGCACGTTTAGCATAGTACTATATGCCGATTAGACCCACCTAAATGTTTTTTTATGAATAGATAAAAATTATTCTCATTAAAATTTTAGAATTTTCGCAGCCCCGCATTTTCCGCACACAAAAAAGCCGCCCCGAAGGACGGCTTATGCCTTTGCTGTTTATTCTATTCTTCTTGCTGATGTGATGCCTCAAGCGCAGCAAGTTCCGCATCGCGTTCTGCTTTTGCCTGCTGTACTCGCAAGAACATTGCATCGCCAAAGCTGAAGAAACGGTATTTCATCTCCACAGCCTTCTTATAGGCATCGAGGATGAACTTGCGGCCGCCAAAGGCACTGATCAGCATGATCAGCGTCGATTTCGGCAGATGGAAATTCGTTACGATGCCATCGATGATCTTGAAATCATAGCCCGGATAGATGAAAATCTGGGTCCAGCCGCTCTTGCCGCTGATTTCATTCTTACCGTCCGCCGCCGATTCCAGCGTACGGATGCTCGTCGTGCCGACCGCGATGACGCGATGGCCGGCTTTTTTTGTATCCATGATGAGCTTAGCCGTCTCATCCGAGATGCGATAGAACTCCTTATGCATATCATGCTTCTGGATGTCCTCGCAGTTTACCGGACGAAACGTACCAAGGCCCACATGCAGCGTGACAAAGCCGAGATTTACGCCCATATCCTTGAGCTCCTGCATCTGCTCCTTGGTGAAGTGCAGGCCAGCCGTCGGCGCAGCGGCCGAACCTTCCTCACGGTTGTAGACCGTCTGATAGCGCTCCTTATCCTCGAGTTTCTCATGGATATATGGCGGCAGCGGCGTCTCGCCGAGACGGTCGAGGATTTCCTCGAATACGCCGTCGAATTTGAATTCGACGATACGGCCGCCAAAATCCGTATGATCCGTAACGGTGCACGAAAGCTCGTCACTGAAATTGATGACATTGCCCGGCTTGGCCTTTTTGCCCGGCTTTACCAGCGTCTCCCAATGCGTAGCATCGAGACGGCGCAGCAGGAATACCTCGACCTTGCCGCCCGTCTGGTCACGATGTCCAATCAAACGAGCCGGCATAACACGCGTATCATTGAAAATCAGTGTATCACCCGGCTCCAGATATTCCTTGAGGTCATAAAAATGACGATGCTCGATGGTCTTCTCCACGGGGTCGAGCACCATCAGCCGTGATGCGTTGCGCGGCTCGATAGGAACCTGTGCAATGCGCTCTTCCGGCAGTTCATAATCAAAATCGGATAATAATAACATGTTTTCGTCCTTCAATCTATCAATATAGTTTCTTCAGCGTCGTCCCCGCATAATAATTGCTAAGGATTTCCGTGTATTTATAGCCTTTTTCCTCGGCATACGCCTTGGCTCCCCACTGCGAGAGCCCCAGTCCATGTCCCCAGCCATAGCCGCGGATAAAGACCACACCGGCGCGCAGCGAGATGTCAAACATCGTGCTCTTAAGGCCCAGCCAGCTGCGCAGATTGTTGCCACTGACAAGCGCCGTGCCATTCTTGCCCGTAAAGCGCACCTGCTGCACGCGGCCCGAAGCCGTACGTCCCTTGACGCGCTTGCCTGGCTGCAAATCGGCAAGCTCCACCTTCTTTAGCGCACCGACATTCTTGCCATGGCTGGCAAGCACAGAGGCAAGATTTGCCGCCGTGATATTCTTCTCCCACGGATACGTCTTCGTATGCACTTCCTTGGCCGCCCGCAGGTACGGAATCTGGCTGCCCCAGACATCCTCGCTGTTCTCGGTCATGCCGCCTGAATCCGTATGGAACAGAGCATCGATCAGCTTGCCCCGGTACGTCAGCACCTCACCGGCCGTGGCCTTGATGGCCCGGTCAGCGCCAGCCTTTTCAGCGGCAACACCGCTGTACTGCTGGCAATGCGTCGTCGCACAAAGGTCATAGCCCTCACTGGCATGACGCTTGCGGCTGCTTAGGGCAAAGGTACGTGCAGCGACGGCCTGTGCCTTGACCGCCTCGGTATTCCACTCAGGCGGCATCTCCTCAGGCACCACGCCGCGCAGATATTCCTCAACCGTCACGTGGTTGACCACGGTAAAACCTGCCCCCTTCGGCTGTAGCTGCACCGCCCCGCGATAGGCACGGCCATTGATGCGCGTGACCTGCTGCGCCAGCTGGCGTTCATCGGCCACGATGCACTCGATAGCCTCCTGTCCTGCCTTGAGCTTTTTGCCATCTACCGCAAAACTGCCATCACGATAGGCAATCGTCAGCGGCTTATCGGCACTGCCCTTATAGAGCACTTTATGAGCTTTGACCGTGCAAATCACAAAAGCCTTATCCACACTGACCTTGACCGCCGTCTGCCCCTTTTGCAGACCGATAAGCAAATCGGGCTGCCAGGCGGCCTCGGCAGCAAGCGGCCAAAATAACAGGGCCGCCGCAAAGACTGCTCCGAGAATCTTCCCACACTTATTCATGACCTGCCTCCTTTGCCGCCGCAGCCTCAGCCACCAGTCTGGCCCGTTTCTTGGCCTTGTTCTCCTTGCGCCGCTGCTTGCGGATCGCCTTGCTGTAGCGCTCCTCTTCACTAAAGATGCAGCCGCAGTATGGCTGACGGTAAAGCTCCAGCTCATGGCTGATGTCGATGCCCTCCTGCCAGCCGGGACGGAAATCCTCGTAGTAGAACTGCACGCCATACTGCGCGGCAAACTTTTCGGCCGTACGCTTCATCAAATCGTGCTGCTGGTAGATGCTATAGAAAAGCGTCGACGTGAAGGCATCAAAGCCATTTGCTGCCGCAAAGCGCGCCGCCTCCTCGAGCCGCCAGGTATAGCACATCGTGCAGCGGCCATTGGGCAGCGCCTCTGCTGGCAGTGCCTTTTTCAAGAAGTCGCGCAAGCGGTAGTTCTCATCGGCATGGAATTCCATCTTGACCTTCTCGGCAAATTCCTTCGCTGTCTTGAGCCGGTTATCCCACTCGGTATACGGATGGATGTTCGGATTGAAAAAATACCCCACCGGCTCGATGCCCTCATCGCGCAATTTCTTGACCGGATAGCACGCACACGGCCCGCAGCACATATGTAAAAGCAGTTTCATCGTTTCTCTCCCTTATTCCGGATAGGCTATGCCCATATGCTCATAGCCAGCCCGCGTGACCACGCGGCCGCGCGGCGTGCGGTTGACAAAGCCCAGCTGGATAAGGAAGGGCTCATAGACATCCTCGATCGTATCCGTGCTCTCGCTGATAGCCGCCGCCAGCGTATCAAGCCCCACCGGGCCGCCGCCAAATTTCTTGATCATCGTCGACAGCATGCGCCGGTCCGTATGGTCAAGGCCAGCCTTATCGACTTCGAGCAGCGACAAAGCTTTATCCGCCAGCTCGTCCGTGATGACATCCTGCCCCTCGTACTGCGCCACATCGCGCACGCGTTTCAGCAGGCGGTTGGCGATACGCGGCGTCCCGCGCGAACGGCGCGCAATCTCCAAAGCACCGCGCTCCTCGATGGGGATTTCCAATATCTCGGCCGCACGCTTGATGATGTTTACGAGCGCCTCGGGCGTATAATACTCGAGCCTCGAAATGATGCCAAAGCGGTCGCGCAGCGGTGCCGCCAGTGACCCCGCCTTCGTCGTCGCACCGATCAGCGTGAACGGCGCAATGTCGAGACGAATCGAGCGGGCACTCGGCCCCTTGCCGATGATGATATCGAGCGCGAAATCCTCCATTGCCGAATAGAGAACCTCCTCGACACTGCGCGACAAGCGGTGGATCTCATCGATAAAGAGCACATCGTGCTCCTGCAGATTCGTCAAAAGCGCCGCCAAATCGCCCTGCCGCTCGATGGCCGGCCCCGACGTCTGGCGGAAATTCACGCCCATCTCATTGGCGATGATGCCTGCAAGCGTCGTCTTGCCAAGGCCCGGCGGGCCGTATAACAGCACATGGTCGAGTGCATCGCCGCGGTTCATCGCCGCCTTGATGAAGATATCGAGGTTCTTCTTGGCCTTGTCCTGGCCGATATACTCACTCAGCTTGCGCGGGCGGAGACTGTACTGCCAATCATCGGCGCGCTGTTCGTCCATCGCCACGATGCGGCCATCGTCAATATCCATATCGTAAAAATCTTCTTCTGCCAAGCCTCAGCCCCCCTTTAGAATTTATTCAGCTGCTTGAGTGCCAGCTTGATGATTTCTTCCGTCGTCTTGCACTTAGAAGCCTGCTTGAGCACCGGCACGATTTCCGCCTGGCTGTAGCCCAGTGCAATCAGTGCCGCTTGGGCCTCGCTGATGATATCATCGCCCACAGCGCCTTCCATATCCAGCGTCAAGACTTCATCCACATCGCTGGTCGCAAAGCCAACTTTATCCTTGAGCTCCAGGATCAAACGCTCCGCCGACTTTTTGCCAATGCCTGGCAGCTTCGTCAGCACCGTGGCCTGCTTGTTCTGGATTGCCTTGCAAAGGCCATCCACCGTGATGGAGGAGAGAATCCCCAGCGCCACCTTCGGGCCAATGCCCGACACCCCAATCAGCAGCTGGAAAACATCGTACTCATCCTCACTGGCAAACCCATAAAGGGTAATGCCATCCTGATAGACATTCATATAGGTAAAGAGCTGCGTCTCTTCCTTCAATCGCAGCTTATTCCGCGTAGACCCGGCCACAAATACCCGATACCCCACGCCATTCACATCGAGCAAGCAGTAGTCAGCCTTGAGCGCCGCCACCTGCCCCCGCAAAAATCCAATCATCGAAAGGTTCACTCCAATAAAAGAAAACTTGTAACCTTATTAGTATAGCACGAAACGTAAGAAGCTGACCAGTCAAAATTGACCAGTCAGCCTCATCCTTGACAAGTCAACTTGACTTGTCATTTCGGATAACCTTCCCGACCTTCTTGTCACTTATCCTCATGAATGTAATTATCGAGTTAGTTAATCCATCTTTATCCGCAGACGTTACAAATCGTATAATAATATTAAAGTTTTCATCTTTTATCGCAAATGATTTTAATGACGGCAAAAACCTCCCCCTATGACTGCATAAAAAACAAATGATATCGCAAAAAGTTTTCCTACAGCCACAAAAATTTTCTCTCTACTGGTATACTAAAGATATACTAGCTTTTACGGAGGTGCTTAAGTATGGCTTTAGCTATTTTCGGCCTGGGGCTTGCTTTCTTCGGGCTGCTTGTCTTTTGCTTCATAAGTGTTTTAGCCGTTGAGCTCCTTAAGCTTTTGATAAAATTGTTATTGCGTTTTTACAGGCATTTACACACTTCCTGACTTCTGCCCCTTTTGGGGGGCTATTTTTTTGCTTACGTTTCTCCTCAGCTTCTTTGATTACATCCAGCTATCCAGATAATCCCTACGCACATGAGGCATACTCCAACAAACAATTGTCAACCAAGGCGCAGAGCGGTTCATCCCCACATACGTGGGGCATACAACTTCCAACCGAATGACCAAGTATATTCCTACGGTTCATCCCCACATGCGTGGGGCATACAATCCCTACGGAAATTTCCCCGACTGTTTCGCCGGTTCATCCCCACATGCGTGGGGCATACACCGCAACAAGTTGCGCGCCGAATATTGCACCCGGTTCATCCCCACATGCGTGGGGCATACGAAGAATTTCTTCGTCAACAAGACGAGCGCGGAAAGTATTTCACAAAAGCCATGAAACCATGAATTGCTAATAAGAATAAGTTCATTACACTGATTTAGATATTCAGCATAAAATATGTGGGGAAGATGTACTCCCCCACATATTTTATGCTGAATATTTTTTTACTATGGAATATCTGCGTAGATAGGTAATACATATAGCAGCTTTCTTCCTGCTACGATTCTTTAACTCTTCCAATACTATTATCATTTTTTTCTTTTTGAGGATAGTTAGTTTTCAAATAAGATATAGTATCACTTGTAATACTATTTTCTTGTTGTATTAGCTCACTATTATCCATTACAATTTTATCTTCTTTGTTCTGTTCTTTTTTTGCATTAATTACAGCTGCATCTGCCTTTTCCTGATTTGACTTAGCCACCAACTTTTCCCTATGAACTTCATCGTCTTGCATTTCCCTTTTCAATGAAGAAATTTCAACTTTATAATAGGCTAATTGTTCTCCCCCCTCCCCCGGTAATAACCTGCCTGATTCCATTTCTTTTTCTAATTCTCTTTTTTGAGTATATAATTTATGTAATTTGTCTTCTGGAGTTTCACTTTCCTTCTCTAAACGTGCCTTTTCCTCAAGTAACACATTTTTATCATCATCGGTCAGTGTTTCATCCTCTTCTAGCCTTTTTTCTATTTCTTTGATTTTTCCCTTCGATTCATAGATTTTTGCCTGTTTTTCCTCCATACTTTTAAGTTCATTGGTTGCAGGACCAATTTCTAAATCTTTTCCTTTATCCTGCATTAACAATTCTTTTCCTTTTTCACTGATAAATACATCTGCTGCTTTATCAATTACTTGATTGATACTACTTTTTTTGTTGTTATTTTTTATTGGCGATTCGTCAGGCGTTGCAAATGAGCTTATGCTATTGATTTTCATATATTCACCTCCTCCTGTTTTTGTTCCATCGATAATGAGCTTTTGTTTGATACATAATTGCTGGAAGAAATATTGGATACGCTGTTCACAGAGATTTCACTCATTTTTTTGCCCCTCTTTCTTAACTAGAAAATTATTGACATTGTAATATTATACATTTACGTTCTAAATCCTTCTATACATTCAAGATTTTATAATATCCATAAACAATATATTGAAATCATTAGCACATAATGCTATAATGTTTTTGTAGACATACGTTTACATTGTAGACGTATACATATATAGTGTTTTAGAAAGGATGTTATTATATGGCTAATGACAAAGTGTTTTCGGCTCGTGCTGATGAAGAAACAATTGAACGCCTAAATGAGCTGGCCGAAAAGACAGGTATGAAGAAAGCCGAGATACTGCCTGCCCTGCTCAACGCATGGGAAGCAAACCGCGTCCGTGAAGCCCTCCCAGGCCGCACCACGGAGATTGATAACTTCCACAACCTGCTCCAGCAAGTCGAGAAAGCCTATACTGGCTCTCTTGAATTGAATGTGAACGCCGAAAACAGGATTCGTGATGAATATTCGGCTCGTATCGTGTCTAATGAGGAAGCTGTTCAAGCCCTCCGCGCCCAACTGGATAAAGCAAAGGCAGAAGTAGCCGAGGCCAAAGAAAAGGCCGCTCTCGCCGAGGCCGAGCGTGCTAAACTGGCCGAGGAGCTTGCAAAAGCCAACGAGATAAACGCCACGCTGAAGGAGTCACTGGCTAACGCCAACGCCGCAAAGGAAAGCAACGAGCGCCGTGTCGTTGACCTTGAAGGGCAGATTAAAGATATGCCGAAGGTCAAGGAAGAAGCCGCCAAAGCCACGAAAACCATAGAAAAATTGCAAGCCGAGGCCAAAGAAGCCGAGCTTCGCCACAAAACAGAGCTACTGGAAGCGCGAGAAAAGGCCGCTGATGAAAGAGAAGCACTCCGAGCCGAACTGGCAGCTAAAGCCGAGGAAGCCGCTGAGAGAGCCGAGAAACGCCACGAGAGCGCGTTGAAAGCCCTATTAGACCAAATCCATGCAGAAGCCCCAAAAGCCGCTCCTAAGACCGCTCCTACGAAGTCTAAGAAGCCTACAACGAAAAAAGCATAGCCTGTGTGCTCAAAGAGGGAGTCGTGGTTCCGCGCAAGCGGATCACCGGCTCCCTCTTGATTTTCTAAAAGGTAAAAGGAACTCTATTGATACATTACACGTGCCCAGCCCTGAACGAAAATCAAGCGTCCCACCAACGATAAACAGTATGCTTAGAAAGCCCTGTTTCCCTTATGCAATCTGCCTTTCTGCCCTCTGTGTGTTCAGGTTCATCCCCACATGCGTGGGGCATACACCTGCGACTACCTCATGCAAGTTCATCCGTCCGGTTCATCCCCACATGCGTGGGGCATACTCTCGCTTTCTCTGCCATATGCTGCCTCCTCACGGTTCATCCCCACATGCGTGGGGCATACTCTCAATACGAAAATCGCGAATATGATGGCTCGCGGTTCATCCCCACATGCGTGGGGCATACACTAGCAGAAATGGCTTAATTACGTCATTCGCACTCCAAAACACCTTGTTATGTGTCTATCTCAATCATATTCACACTACACAAAAAAGTCAATGAGCAATTATGTTATGCTACATCTATTCGCTCTATGTCATACTATCTTTGACTACTTACGTCTCCGTATATTCTGCAGTCATCAAATCAACCGATCAGTCCCTTCTCCCTGACATGTCAAATTGACAAGTCAGATTCCAACCACCGCTGAACTTCCATATCCCATACCAAGAATAATACGACGTATTTATTCTTGATAAACTGATACTCTTCTAACGCAGTTGCCTTATTGTAGATATACATTGACAGTTTTTGCTTCTCCTGCATATCCACTTATCCATTTGCCGTAAGCCACAATGCCTGTTCCAATAGCTCTGCCGCCGTTACGATGTCATTCATTTCCGCATATTCGTCTGGATGGTGGCTGATTCCGCCCCTGCAAGGGATAAACAGCATCCCCGTAGCAGTGTAATCCGTCCAATGCATAGCGTCATGACCCGCACCACTTGGCATTGTAATGTACGGGACATCCTGCTGCTCGCAGATTTCCGACAGGAACTCCACGACTTCTGGCTGCATCAGTGCCGGTTTATCCTGGCTGATTTTCTCGATTTCTGCCTGTACCTTGCGTTTCTGGCAAATGCTCAGGATTTGGCCTTCCACCGCTTTAACTACCTGCGCCTTTGCATCTTCGGATATGCTGCGGATATCGATGCCCAGCTGCACATTTCCTGGAATGACATTCATGACATTTGGCG
The DNA here is from genome assembly GCA_900116485.1 of Selenomonas sp. GACV-9. Taxonomy (GTDB): domain Bacteria; phylum Bacillota; class Negativicutes; order Selenomonadales; family Selenomonadaceae; genus Selenomonas_A; species Selenomonas_A ruminantium_G. The sequence goes on along the minus strand of FPAX01000001.1, from coordinate 152,048 downwards.
TATTATTCACGACGCCCACGGTTCCCACCACAGGCGCTCCGCTATACTCTGCCGCAAGTTTTTCCACGGCCAGGATTATTTCAGCGGCAGCGCACATGGCATCCTGCCGCAGGCCCATAGGCGTTGCCCCGCTATGGTCTGCATGACCGGCTAACAGAACCTTGAGTCTCGTCGGCGCCGCGATTCCCGTTACGACGCCAATCCTTTTCTGCTTGCTTTCCAGCACCTTTCCCTGCTCGATATGAACTTCGTAATATGCCTTCAGCGGCCTGTCATATTTGGCCTCGTGAATCTTTTCGGGCTCCAGGTCATTCTCCTGCAACACCTCATATAAGGTTTTGCCGTTTTTGTCCTTGAGCCGTCTCAAATCGTCAACACCCAACATGCCGCGCATCGCTTTGCTGCCCAATGTGGCAGCACCAAAGCGGCTGGATTCCTCACATTGGAAGGCAACGATTTCCAGCGGATGCTTGGGGAGCTTTCCCTGCTCATGCAAGCTCCGCACTGCCTCAATAGCCGTCAGGATTCCCACGATACCATCATAATTCCCACCCTGAGGAACGCTGTCACAATGAGAGCCCGACATAACGGCAGGCAGATCATCTTCCCGTCCTGGATAATGACCAATCAAATTGCCGAAAGCATCCTGCCTTACGGTAAGCCCAGCAGCAACCATAAGGCTTTTGACATAAGCGCGCCCCTCTCGATCCTCAGCGGTAAACGCCAAGCGATTGATGCCCTTGCCCGGCGCTGTAATCTCCTTCAGCTTGGCGAATTGTTCTTCCAATCGGTTTCTGTTTATCATATTTCTTCTCCCTGCAAAAGTAACGATACTACTGAATATGCCAGCATGTTCGCGGCATATCCCATAGCCTTTTCATCAAAGTCAAAGGACGAATCATGGTGCCCTGCGGCTAAATCCGCCCCAATCATCATATAGGCGGCCTTTCCACCATGATTCTGCACGCGTTCCATAAAATACGAAAAATCTTCACTGGCACCAAAATCACATTGCTCAGCTACGACCGTAAAGATAGCGAGCTCTTTGGCCTTCGCTTCCAAAAACGACGCTAATTCCGGACTGTTGCTCCCGCCAGCTGCACCACCGGTCTTTTCGATTTGCACCTCGACATCATACATAGCTGCCGCGGCCTTTATGATCCTTAGTGCCTCCTGTTCCATAAAGGCATTGATTCCGCTGCTGGCCCCTCTTGTCTCAATCGCCATATACGCTTTATCTGCCACGACATTGCGGCCACTTCCAGCTATCAGTTTTCCCACATTGATACGAGATGCCCCTTGGGAGTGCCGCGGGATGGCATGCAGATTGAGCGCTGCGCAGGCAGCTGCCAGCAGGGCATTTTTCCCTTGCTCTGGTGCCGCTCCGGCATGAGCAGGCTTTCCGGCAAAATGAATATCGTATTTACTCGTAGCCAGGAACCCCGTTACGTTGCAGGCAATCGTACCCGTGTGCTTCATCTTAAAACCGAAATGTGCCCCGAGCATGTAGTCCACATCGTCCACATCGCCATTTTCCACCATGGCTCTAGCCCCACGGACGCCTTCTTCTGCTGGCTGGAAGACAAGTTTTACGGTTCCTTTCAGCCTATCCTGGTGAGCGGCGAGAATCTCGGCCACAGCCAGGCCGACTGTGGTATGACCATCGTGACCACAGGCATGCATAGCCTGGCCGTGCAGAGAGCAGAAGCCTTCTTGTTGCGGGAAATGATTGCTAGCCCTGGATTCCTGCACGTCGTTTGCGTCCATATCAAAACGCAAGGCAACCACAGGGCCATCCTCGCTGAATTTCTTCACAGCCACTATGCCCGTAAGGCCTCCAGTCATTTGCATGAGCCATTCTTTTTTCGCCCCTTCTTTTTCAGCACGCTGCATCTCTTCTGCCAGTTTTTCTGCAGATGGTACCCCCATCATCATTTCGCGGTCGATGGCCTCCTCTCCGAGTCGTAGTTCGTATCCCAGCTCGGATAACCGCTCTGCCACCAGTGATGCAGTGCGGAACTCTGTCCAGCCTGGCTCTGGATGCTTATGTATATCACGCCGGCAGGATACCATTTTCTCCTGCATGTCTTTTACGGCAGTCTTTACCGCTTCTATCATCGTCTGCATGGTGATGCCTCCTATAACGCCAAAGAAACGGTCAAACCAATATCGACCGTTTCTCACTGTTTATTTTCTTAAAACAATAACACAATCATGCCCGTAGCCAGTGCCGCAAGTATCGGCAGACCATTGCGTTTCGTTATCTCAATCGGGTTCACGCCTGCAATACCAGCACAAATAATCGTTGCGCCAGCAATCGGCGAAATCGTGCGGCCCAGTGTTCCGCCCAAAGTCGCCATGGAACCCATCTGCAACGAGGTCAGGCCGAAATCAGCAGCATGCGGCGTAATGGCCTCATTGAAAGCAAAAGTAGCCGCATCACCAGAACCTGTTACCAAGCCCAGCAAGAAGGGTCCTACCGCCGCACAGAGTTTCACAATGGCAGGGTTATCCACCATGGCGGAGATAAAGGCCTTGACGAGGCCAATGGAGGTAAGACCAGCGACAAAGACACCAGCAGAAATGATGATACCGATAATCGAGCCATAAGCCTTGCCCATTCCTTCAAAAAAGGCTTTTCCTAAATCCGAGGGATTGGCCCGTGTCACAAGAATCGTGACAATCGCACCGATAATCATGGCATGCGGAACCCCCATCTTCAAAGCCGGAACGAGACCTGTAGACCCGACCAGCAGAATCAGAATTGGCAGAACCGGCATAAGTGCATAGAGCGGGTTGACGTGGAAATCTTCCTCAATTTCCAAGCCTTCTGCCACATAGCCCTGATCTTCTTTGAGGAAACGGGCCACTAAGGAAATACCAATCGTTGCCACGAGCAGCGAGGCTAAATTCGCCAGCATCTGGAATGAGATGACTTCCATGACATCGACCCCGGCGATTTTGGCGACAAAGGGGTTGTGCGCAAGGCCCGGATTCAACATGCTGCCATAGGTACCGCATTTGACGGCGGCAGCAGCCAGGGCCGGATGAACGCCAATGGACATGAGCAGCGGGATAAATATCGCACCAGCAGCGGCTGCCGTTCCCGCAGCACTTGGCAAGGCGATATTGACCAGATAGGTGCCGACTACCACGCCCGGTATCACGACCATGCGGCCCTTGGCTAGCACTTTTGCCATCGCATTGATCAGATGCTTATCACAGCCCGTAAACTTGACAGCCATCGCAAAGCCCATAACCGAGCAGACTGCCTGGATGAGTCCGCTATTGGTCATGCTTTTGGCAAAGGCGTTAAGCGCTGCCATAGGAACACCGCCTATGCAGCACATCGCGATACCAGAACCTATCAAAACAATTCTGGCATCATACTTTTTGATCAAAAGATACACGGCCAAGCATGTTATCAGCACACCAGCCGCCCACATGAGTTCAACCATTTCCTGCACCTCCGAATTCTAAATTTACACGATAATTAAAAAATATTACTAATCAAGCATACCTTGTGTAGAAATATGTGTCAATGTGTAAAGTGATTGTATACATTATATTAATAATCGTGTTTTGTAATAGTAAAACAGTTTCCATATCCCCCATCTCCGTGTATAATGATATAGTAATTCACAAAAGGAGCTGAACGATTTGTATATCGAATATATCACCTTAGGCGCGATACTGCTGCTCAGTTATATCGGCCATAATATGACAGTTTTCTATGCAGCGGCCATTGTATTGGGGCTGAAAATCCTTGGCCTTACGACGGCGCTCAATGCCTTGGGTTCGCAGGGACTCAACTGGGGCATTATCATTTTGACAGCGGCGATTCTGGTGCCGATTGCCAATGGCACGATCACGATCCAGACCATGCTCGATGCCTTCCGCACCCATGCGGGCATCATCGCCATCGTGGCCGGTCTTTTGGCGGCGGTGGCTGGCGGCGGCGGCGTTGAGCTTTTGCAGAACAGCCCTGATGTCATCCCGGCGCTCATCATCGGCACCATGGCTGGTGTCCTGCTGTTCCACGGCGTTGCCGTTGGCCCGCTCATTGCTGGCGGTCTTACGTATTTTGTCCTTTGGATTTTAAAGGCTGTTCACTGATAGAAATAAAAACGGAGTCTCCTGCTTCCAAAAGTAAGAGACTCCGTTTTGTTATACCTTATAGCTGATTGCGCCAGACGGCATCGTTCATGCAGTACGTCGTACAGATGGCAATGGCCAGGGCATCGGCCGTATCGTCCGGCTTTGGTGGCTCTGGCAGGTGCAGGAGCTTGGTCACCATATAGATGACCTGTTGTTTCGTTGCCTTGCCATACCCCGTGACGTCCTGTTTGATTTGCATGGGCGTCCGCTCCACCAAACGCAGGTTGTTCTGCGCCGCAGCTAGTAGTACCACGCCTCGCGCCTGACCAACCGGGATTGCCGTCGTGACATTGCGGTTGAAGAAGAGTTTCTCGACGCCCATGACATCGGGCTGATATTTTTTTATCAACACATCAAGTTCGGTATGAATCTTGAGCAGCCGGTCTTCCATTTTCATATTCGGCGTCGTAAAGATCGACCCATAGGCACGCGGAATCAAGCGGCTGCCCTTTGACTCGACAAAGCCATAGCCGCAGATCGCTGTTCCCGGGTCAATGCCCAAAGCTAACATAAGTTCTCCTCCCGATAGCAGAAAAGGGGCTCATGCTCTGAGCCCCTTTGTATTTCCGAAGCGATGATTATTCTTCGATTTCGTAGTTGCTGTAGACGTTCTGAACGTCGTCGTTTTCCTCGAGCGCATCCTCGAGTTTCTGCATCTTCTCAGCGTCTTCGCCGGAAAGCTTGACCGTGTTGTCCGGAACCATCGTGATTTCTGACGATGCCGTCTCGATGCCTTTGGCCTCAAGTGCTGCCTCGATAGCATCGTAAGCATCCGGTTCAGCCGTGATCTCGAAGACCTCGCCCTCGTCCTTCATGTCATCGGCACCAGCCTCAAGGACGATTTCCATCAGGGCATCTTCATCAGCGAACGTCTCTTTTTCGACAACGAAGATAGCCTTCTTCTGGAACATCCAGCCAACGCAGCCATCCTGGCCAAGGTTGCCGCCGTGTTTCGAGAACAGATGGCGGACATCAGCAGCCGTACGGTTGCGGTTATCCGTGAGGATGTCGAGCATGACAGCCGTACCAGCCGGGCCATAGCCCTCATAGGTCAGCTCTTCGTAGTTTGCACCTTCCGTCGTGCCCTCACCCTTCTGGATAGCACGTTTGATGTTGTCTTTCGGGATATTGTTAGCTTTTGCCTTCGAAAGAGCAAGTTTCAGACGCATGTTACCCGTCGGGTCGCTGCCGCCCATGCGAACTGCAATCGTGATCTCACGGCCGATTTTCGTCGTGAGTGCACCGCGGATTGCGTCGTTTGCGCCCTTTTTACGTTTGATATTTGCCCATTTTGAATGTCCTGACATGAGGAACACCGCTCCTTTTTTCTTATGTTTTCCCTCCTGCATACAGGAGGAATTTACTCTGTACTAACTGGTTTAGTATACTACGTTTCCCGGCGTTCGTCAAACAACAGCCCCTTAGGCACGGAGCAGCTCTCATACCTTAGGGGCTGTTTACCTTATTTAGAAGCAAACATAGATAACATCCAAATCCTCAAGTTCTAATCCCATTTCGCTGAACGCAACATGCAAAGCCTTGGACACAACATCCACATTATGCCGGGCTCCACCATGGTTCAGCATGTCAAATGCTGCGTGATCCACAGGGGTAATCGATAGTGCCGCACCGTCATAGGACAAATCAAATGTCCCTGCCGTATTGGCAAGCGTAAGCCTTGCCTTATACGTGCGCTGGGTTTCACGGCCCTTGGCAGCCGGCAAGTCCGTACGCACCTGCTCCACTGCCTCCATCTTCACCTCATCTGGATCGACCTGCAAAGCATACATCCCATAATTAATCCGCACACCATTATGTATGCGAACTACTGGCAGTCTTGCTGTCGTCAAGCCTAATACCCGCTCGACTACATTATCTGCCGCCTCTCCCGGCTGCAGTTGTTTGCTATCTGCCAGCTGATAGCTCGCCGTACCAGACTGCACCGTTCCCTTTACAGGATCAAGCTGCGGACGCTCCGCTACATTCCCCTCTGTCTTACCCGCAGGCTTATCGGCCGCAGCCGGCACCACCTCTGGCACTTCAGCAGTAACCGGTGTCACCACTGGCGTCGGTGTTACCGCTGGTTCCGGCGTTACCGTTGGCGTCGGTGTTACCGTCGGTTCCGGTGTTACCGTCGGCGTCGGCGTTACCGTTACCGTTGGTTCCGGCGTTACCGTTGGCTCCGGTGTCGGGGTTACAATCAGTGATGTATCGATCCAGCTTCCTGGTCCGTCCTCACCTTCCACGATAAGCACGTCATCGATTTTGGAATTTATCGCATCACCAACATTAACACCATTTACGCCGTGAAGATAAATCGAACTATCCGCATTTACCTGCCCTGTAAACGTATCTGCTGTATCGGAAGCATGATTGACTCCACCACCAATGCTTACGGTATCGTCAGCATCCACCCACAGGTTATTCAGAAGCGCTGATTTGCCAACGTTGCCGCCAATGGTAATCTGGTTGCCGACCAGCATCGCACTGGAGCGGGCATTGTTCGTTTCCTGAAGGAAGCCGATAAGGTTCTTGTTCTGGCTTTCAACATCCGCCCAGCTTGCATCCGATTTCCAGCTGACACCTACATAAGGCTGATCGTAGATATGATCATTATTGGGGTCATTGAACTTCACGCCATGTGACGTGTCATGCGACCATCCCTGATACATATTGGTTGCCACGATACCTTCCGCATTGCCGGTCGTCGTAAAGAACAGGGTTCCCTGTCCATCGTTGGCTTCGCCTTCCGGGCCAGTCACCCAATAGAATTCGCGGCCAGCTTTGACATTCTTACCGACCACAGCAGTCTTGCCCCCAACAAGGACCTCATTCTTTTTGCCAGCCAGCAGGGAACCGACAATCCAGTTCTCGAGCTCCGTCGTTATCGTTGCCAAGTACTTATCCCCGACGGCCGATCCACCAGCGGTTCCCTCTTGCGCAGCCAGTTTTGCTGTCTCCCAGCGGGTCAATATCGACTCATGATTGTTCGTATTGGCATGCGACCAGTTTGTCAAGATATGCTTAGCCAGCTGGTGGTATTCTGCAGCGGTCAGCTCGTCAAACGGCTTAGCCGTGCCAGTTACATTCGTGTCCCCCAGTTTGACGTGTTCGTTGTAATACGCCTGCAAAGCCTCTTCATAGGCGGCTTCATTCGTGGGCAATGTCCTGTTCTTATAGGTACCATACTGTGCAAAGCAACGTTCCGCAATTTGTGCGCGCTCCTCCGCACTCAAATCGCTAAACTTCTTCCAGACTGTATCTTTAAGGTAATTCTCGTAATATAGCCCAGCCAGTCTCTTCATATCCGGATCGTTCTTGACCGAATCCTGCAAGGTTTTGCCGATTATTTCATTGACATACAGGCGATAGGAATTGGACGAATCCAGATTGCCACTGATGAGGATATCGCCACGCTTGTCATCGCCAGCCGTGTCGATGATGAGCTCGCCATGATTGAGTCCAACGGCAACATCGCCATAGAACGTTGCATTGCCGCCCTTGGTTTCAATCCTGCGGTCGCCATTTTCCAGATAATTGCCATCCGCATCGCGTTCATCGGCAGCATGGCCGATATAGGTACCGACACGGCCATCGCTGATGGATGCACCACAGCCAGCAGTAAAGTCGCCGCCATTTGTCTTGATATCGGCATTGAGGATGACCATGCCCTTGGCATCGCCATCGGTATCGGCATGCAGCTTGACATTCAGCTTGCCATCGGTCGCCGTTATCGGCGCATTGATGGCCACATTGCGCTGTGCCTCCAGCGTCAGCGTGGCCTCGCTGCCCGCTGTGCCATATGTCGCATCATTGAGGACCATGCGCTCCGTAGATTTCACGATTGGCGAATTGACCGTGATATTCGATACACCTAAGGAATAAATATCCGCATTTGCTTCCACAGCGTTCTGGTCTGCCGCCTGAATCCGCACGCTGGTACCATTGCTCAGGCGCCAGCTGATGTAGTCCGCATTGATGTAGCTCTGCTGATTCCCAGCCGTCGCATTCTGGGCGCTGTACAGCTGCTCCTCAGACTGCGCCGCCGTGTCCGTTGGCGTAGCGTTGGTATAGCCCTCTGGCGCTTCATTGGTGATGATGATATCGACAGGATCGATAAACCACTCTCCAGCTTTACCATTCACGCCAAAGGCTTCAATCTGCGCTTTGGTCGACACCGACAGCACATCACCAGAAGTCTCCACCTGGCCGCCGTTAACATCGCCGCTGGCCGTAAGCACTGCGCCATCCGCAATATTGACCCGCTGGCCCAGTACCTGCACAGTACCGCCGCTTTTTCCAGCTGCCAGGCCGTCGGCTGCCAGCTGGCCAGATACATTGACCGTACCATGGCTGCCACCATCGAGGACAATCTCGCCCTGCTCATCAACACGGACACTCTTCGCCTCAATGATGCCACTGTGGTTGACGACCTCGCTGAGCATATCCCCAGCACTTTTTGCGGTCATGATGACACGGCCGCCATCGGCCTTTATCTTGCCGCTATTGAGGATATGCGCATCAGCCACTTCACCGCTGACGGCGATATTCAGCTTACCCGCCGTATCCATCGCCAGCTGCAGTTTTTCGGCCGCACTGATTGCCACCTCACCGGCAGGATTCTCGATACTGCCCGTGTTCTCCACCACTGCAGCGTGCAGAGCCACAAGACCGCCCTGCGCCTTGATGTCCGCCGCATTGACCACCTTACCTGTCGATGTTTCTCCGAGTCCCAGCGAGATTGCATCCACGCCATCTCCGAAACTCGTCATGAAATTATCGTCCACTTGGGCCGTTGAAGCAATCAGGCTGCCAGTATCCACCTGAGCCCCCTGCCCGAACACGATGCCGCGCGGATTGATCAGGAATACCGTACCGCCTGCCTTGAGGCTGCCATAGATTTCTGAAGCACTATTCCCTACCACACGGTTCAAAGCTATATCTGTCGGCAATTGATTGAACACAACGCTTTCGCCGCGCGCAATGTTGAAAAGATCCCAATCCAAGGCCACATGATGCGAATGCTGATCGATAACCAAAGCATGTTCCTTCTTACCAATCTCAGCTTCACCCGAACGAACTTTACCTCCTACCGGCAGAGCTTCTACTCCGCTCATGGAAAAAGCCGAGAATGTCACACCCATCGCCACAGCGAAGTGCAACGCCTTTTTCCGTATTGTCCGCATAGAAACACCTCCTTGCACAGGTTTGCCGTCTAAACAACCTCCTTATGTCTATATATCGTATCATAGCCGTCACGGCTTAATACTTTTCAGAAAATATTTACAATTACTTAACGTTATTATAATCCATCCCAAGGAATGGTTCAGAAATATACACCACCCCGCAGCCAGAAACAGCCATTGCTTCTGTTCTTATCATTCTGGGCTTCCTGCGCCCCCAACGGCCAGGCATAATCTGCCCGCAGGAAGGCATTGTCAGCAAAATTGAGCAGCAAGCCTACACCTGCCCCCTGCAGGAAGCGGTGATTCTCCCCCACCGTCCGGCGGTCACGCTCGATGACTACGCCGCCGTGGTCGATGAAGCCGGCCAGCTGGCAGCGTATCTTCCCTGAAAAGGGCAATAGGTAGCGAAGCTCACCGCGGACGAGATACCCCATGTCGCCCGAGGATTCACTGGCAGGATAAGCCCGCACCCCCGTAGCACCACCTAGCGAGAAACGTTCTGACGAATCAAGGTTCCGGCTGGCCAGCTGCCCGCGCGCTGAGAGCAGCCAACTGAGCCGCGGCGAAAGCTGCTCCATATAATGCCAACTACCCCGCAGCTTATGGTAAGTGCCCGCCGTGCGGGCTTTCTGCTGCTGCGCATAGGCTTCGTCACTGTCAGCTCCCAAGGTGCCCCACTTATAGTCCAGTCGCCAGCTCGTTTGGGCACGGCGCCAGTGATTGTCGCCATAGAGGGACAAGACCAGTGCATGACTGTGTTTTTCCAGCTGATAGTCCACGCTCCGGTATTCATCCACCAGCATGCTCTTTTCATAGGACAGTCCCGCATAAAGGTTCGTATACTGGCTACGCCGGAGTGCATACTCGACACCAGCCGATACGGTACGCGATGTCCCGCAGGCATCCAGCGTCCGATAGATATCCCCCAATTGATACGATAGCATGCTGTAGCCCAGCGATGCCCGCAAGCCATCGGTACCAAAGGGCAGCAGATAGCGCAGATTATAATTGTACAGATCACTGCCCGTCAAGCTGCCCGCCAAATCGAGCTGGCCACCAGCCCGTTCGGGATTCAGGATGTTGTAGAAAATGCCATAAGAATTATAGCCGGTATAGCGGTTGCCATAATTATCGGCACTGATCATGCCACACTTGCCATAATGCGGCATAAGGGTGAGCTTCAGCGTTACCGTACCTTCCTGACGGCCAGTCTCCATGCTGGCCTTGGCATCAGCACCAGCCAAATCCGACAACAGCCATACAGCACGCTCCAGCTTTTCCCAGGTGATATAGCCGCCTGGCTGCAGGAAGCGTATCTCACGCCGCAGCACACTTTCGTGGATGCTGGTCTTATTCTCGAGCTTGATTGCATCGATCCGTCCTATGAGCACACGGTATTCGACGACACCCTTGCTGATTTTCTGTGCAGGCAGATAGGCGCGTGCCATCAGATAGCCGCGCTGCCGGAAATATGCCGTCAGCTTTTCCGCTCCCGCCTGCAGTTCTTTAAACGTGACCATCCTGCCTTGATACTCTTTGAGCAGCTCCTGCAAGCTGGTTTCGTCCACGATGTCCTGTCCCGTGATAGCAAAGCCTGTGACATTGATCTTGACATCGTCAGCCATGGATAACGGCGGCCGTTCCGGTTCGCTGACTTCGATCTCAGCAGTTCCAGCTGCCTCGGGCAGTCCGATTTCCTCCTTGTCCTGCTCCGCACGGCTGAGCGTACCAGCCGACGGCAGTTCAGCGGCAGCTGCTGTCGCCGAACCTGCCAGCAGCAAACATAAGGCAGTCAATAGAATCTTCTTGGTATTTCTGTTCTTGTCTAGCTGCATCATCAACACCTGCTTCGTAAAAGAGTACAAAAAAAGAATGCCCAGACATTGCGTCTAAAGCATTCACTTGCCATTATACCTTCTGCCAGCTTTCCCAGTCACTCCGAAGCCATCTCCTGTGCCCAATAATAACGCCCATCATTTCCCTTGACACAGGACACGCCCATCTTCGTATAGTGACGATTGAGTAGATTGGCACGGTGCGTCGGCGAATTCATCCAGGCACGAACGATTGCTTCCGCATCAGCCTTCTTGCTGACCGCCAGGTTCTCACCGAACCAGGCAAATGATGCATTTGCGAAAACCGATTTGACTTCCCGGCCGTCCGGACGGCGATGCGCAAAATTCACTTCTGCTTCAGCAGCACGGACATACGACGCAGCCACGAGCTCGCGATCGAGCGCTAACGGCGCTACACCGGCATTGATGCGAACGATGTTGACATGATGCAGAATCTCCTGATCCAACTCGGCCGCCATTGCAGGGGAAGCAGCAAAAACGATGAAAGCCAGAACCAGCAGGGAAACCATCCGCCGCCAGGTCTTCATTTTTCTCGCCTCTTTCGTTTGCCGCTTGACCATCATCTCATAAGCACTGAGTATCCTCGCTTCGTGCCCTCCTGCCGAGACAGGGGAGATTCCAATCGCACAACAAACCAGCGAATCCATTATCGATTCCCATCCATAATGGTGTTTCCTGCTGGAGCAGCCATCGCATGACTGCGGCAATCTCGTTTCTGCTATTCAGTTTTACAGCATTCTCCTTACCTATATTATAGCGCAAAGTAATCAAACAAGCAATGCTTTTATCAGTAATAGCCGATGATTTGTAACGATTTGACCGACCGCTACAACCAGCAATTCTTTTTTCACTATTTTCTTCGCTATTCAAAAAAAAAATCCTGCCGCGGATTCCCCCGCAGCAGGATTTTTAATCATTTTACAAGCTTATAATATTTTTTCTTGCCCTTCTTCAAGATAGCCTCGCCATCTTTGAAGTCAGCTTCTGTCAGCACATAGTCAACATCCGCCACTTTGGCATCGTTGAGCGCCACACCGTTCTGCTGGATCAGGCGGCGGCCTTCACCCTTGGAGGCAACAACCTTGCCAGCTGCCATGACATCCAGCAGCTTCGTACCCACAGCGGCCTTGACCTCCGGGATGTTCGCCCCAGCCCCCGAGCCGCCAAACATCGCCTCAGCGGCAGCCTTGGCGTCCTCGGCCGCCTGCTCGCCATGGACGATCTTCGTGACTTCATAGGCCAGGACTTTCTTGGCTTCATTGATTGCCGAGTCCTGAAGCGCACCGAGGCGGCGGACTTCATCCATCGGCAGGAAGGTCAGCAGCGCCAGGCAGTTCTCGACATCAGCATCGTCGACATTGCGCCAGTACTGGTAGAACTCATACGGACTGGTCTTATCCGCATCGAGCCAGAGGGCACCGCCAGCAGTCTTGCCCATCTTCTTGCCATCGCTCTTGGTAAGGAGCTTGTTCGTCAAGCCATAGACAGCCGTGTTATTCTTGCGGCGGTTGAGCTCGACACCCGCGATGATGTTCGACCACTGGTCGTCGCCACCCATCTCCAGTTTGCAGCCATAGCGGCGGTTGAGCTCGAGGAAGTCATAGCCCTGCATGATCATGTAGTTGAACTCCAGAAAGGTCAAGCCTTTCTCCCAGCGCTGCTTGTAGCAGTCAGCAGCGAGCATGCGGTTGACCGTGAAGCAGGCACCGACCTCACGCAGCAGATCGATGTAGTTGAGCTTGCGCAGCCAGTCGCCGTTATTGACCATGATGGCCTTGTCATCGCTGAAATCGATGAAGCGGGCAATCTGCTTCTTGAAGCATTCACAGTTGTGCTCGATGTCCTCATCCGTCAGCATCCGGCGCATGTCCGTACGGCCCGACGGATCGCCGACCGTACCCGTACCACCACCGACAAGGCAGATGGGACGATGGCCAGCCCGCTGCATATGTGCCATCGCCATCAGCGCGATGAAATGACCAGCATGCAGGCTGTCCGCCGTCGGGTCAAAGCCGATGTAGAACGTGACTTTCTCTTTATCAAAAAGCTCTCTGAGCTCTTCTTCGTTCGTACACTGCGCGATGAAACCGCGTTCTTTCAAAGTATCAAATACATTAGCCAACAAACTCTCTCCTTTGAGACTTACTACAAATCATTACTGCATATCAATTACGGCCCTTGGCTATGCCGCCGCCCGGCTCAGGGGCGACTGCTTCAGGAGCGGACGGAGTATTCTTGGAGCCAGCCGGAGCATCTGCACCTTTTGCTGGCTTGCCGCCATTCGCCTTGGCATCCTTGGCATTCTTCTCGTCCTTCTTCTTGCCATCGTCCTTCTTCTTGACTTCCGTCTTCTTGTCATTTTCCAGCTCGCCGATGCTGTCATGTTTCGAGGCAACGGAGCCATCAAAGTTCTTGGCCGGGGTCTGCGCCAGAGCCTTTTCCATAAAGGCCTTCCAGATCTGTGCTGGCAGCTGGCCGCCCATGACGCCATTCATCGGCGTGTTGTCATCGTTGCCGACCCAGACGCCGCAGACGAGATCCGGGGTATAGCCCACGAACCAGGCATCGTGATAGTCACTTGTCGTACCGGTCTTGCCGGCAGCCGGACGGCCGATATTGGCGCGGGTACCCGTGCCCTTCTTGATGACGCCTTCGAGCATGTCCGTCAGCTCAACGGCACTGCTTTCGCTGACGACGCTGCGCTGCTTCGGCTCTGCCTGCTCAAGCACCTTGCCGTTGCGGTCCAGCACCTTGATGACCACGACCGGATTGACGTGCACGCCCTTGTTGGCAAAGGTGCAGTATGCACTCGTGAGCTCCAGCGGCGTCACGCCCTTGGTCAGGCCGCCCAAAGCGGTCGATAAGGTGCGGTCATTCTGCGGGCCATCGAGGACGAAGGTCGAGATTCCCATCTCCTGTGCATAGTAGATGGGCTTGTCGATGCCGATCTTCTGCGCGATCTTGACCGTCGGCACGTTCATCGAATAGCGGGCCACATCACTGAGCTTGACCTTGCCACTGAAGTTGCCACTGTCGTTCTGGGGGCGCCAGCCGTTGATGTTGATGGGGCTGTCGTCGATGATCGTATTCGGCGTGAACTTATTCTCAAGTGCCGCCACGAAGACAAACGGCTTGAAGGCCGATCCCGGCTGGCGGACAGCCATCGTCGCACGGTTGAACTGATCAGTACCGCGGCCGCCGACCATCGCCTTGACATAGCCATTATGCGGGTCAATGGCCACAAGGGCGCCCTGCGGCTGCTGGATCTTGTTGCCATCCACCTTGACATTCGGCAGCTGCTTCATCGCCGCTTCAGCAGCACGCTGCGCATCCATGTCAATAGTCGTATAGATCTTGAGGCCTTCCTTATAGACCGCATCAGCGCCGTATTTATCGATGAGCATCTGCGTCACATAGTCGATGAAATAAGATGCCTCGGTGGTGCTGTCCTTCTTGACCGGCTTAACAATCTGCAACTTTTCGGCTTTTGCCTTAGCTGCCGTATTATTGTTGATATAGCCGTATTTCACCATCTGGTCAAGGACTGTGCCCTTGCGCTCCTGCGCGGCATCAAGGTTATTGAGCGGCGAGTAATAGTTCGGGCTCTTCGGGATGCCAGCAAGCATCGCGCACTCGTTGAGGGTCAGATCCTCGACGTTCTTGCCAAAGTACGTCTGCGCGGCTGCCTGAACACCATAGGCACCCTGGCCGAAGTAGATCTGGTTCATATACATCTCGAGGATTTCCTGTTTCGTATACTGCCGCTCAAGCTGCAGTGCCAGGAACACTTCCTGTATCTTACGCGTCAGCGTGCGTTCCTGCGTCAGATACGCATTCTTCGCCAGCTGCTGCGTGATGGTCGAACCACCCTCGGCTACACCACGACCACGAAGATTGGTATAGAGCGCACGCAGGATACCGCGCGGGTCAACACCGCTGTGCTCGTAGAAGCGATTATCCTCGACGGCCACAAAAGCATTCTGCAAGTCCTTCGGGACCTGCTGGATCTTGACGGGCCGGCGATTTTCCGCCGCATGGACATTGGCAATCTCATTGCCATTGATATCATAGATCTGCGAAGATGCCGGCGGCAAGATATCATTTGCCAAATCGGGCTTCGTATTCATGCTGGCAGTCAGGAATCCACAGCCGATGCCAGTGACCATAACCAGGATCACCAAGCCAAAGCCAAGGATTATCTTCTTGAAATTGCTGCTGCCATTATTTGCGGGACGTTTTTGACGGCTCGTATTCGAATTTGAACGTTTCTCCATGAGCTGCCTCCTTAAATTTATACTTTTTCATTGTATCACAAATCGAATTTATCGTCTATGAAATGAACAGCTCGAATCGTTGCTTTGTCTTTATTTAAGGTCAACTATCGTAGCACCAGTTCCGCCTTCATTGATATCAGCAAACTGGAACTTCGCCACGTTGCGATGATGCTTGAAATACTCATGGACGCCCTTGCGCAGAGCGCCGGTTCCCTTGCCATGGATGACGAGCACCTGCGTGAGTCCCGCGATAACGGCATCGTCAATGAACTTGCCGAGCACGATCTCCGCCTCGTCGACCATCATGCCGCGAATATCGATATCGCGGCCGATGTTCTGGGTCTTCTGCAGGAACGAGCCCGACTGCGTCGTGCGTTTCCTGCCCGTTGCCACCGGCGCCTTCTCCTTTTCCGCGTGAGAAAGGAATGTGCAGCCCGATGCCTTGACCTTGGTACGCAGGCCGCCGAGCTGCACCGTGAGCTCCTTGCCCTGTACCTCAAGGACCGTACCCTTCTGATCAAGTTTCTTGACATAGATGACATCGCCTGGCATCAGCTTCTTGACATCAATCTTCTTGCCGACACCCTGCTGGGCCATGATACCCGGTCTTGCGCGGTCCGAGGCTTCATTGATCTTGGCCCGGGCTTCCTGGATGGCCTGCTGGCGCGCGCGGATGCCCTGATCGTCAAACTGCTCCTTGAGATCTTTGATGACAGCCTCAGACTCGCGCCGTGTCTGGCGGATCATCGCTGCGCTCTTTTCCTTGGCCTTGCGGATGATGTCACCCTTCTTCTTGGAAAGCTCCGCCTTCGCATCTTCAAGCTTGCGCTCAAGCTGCGTAACGCGCTGCTGGCGCTCGCGGATATCGGCATTCATCTGCTCGTACATCATCTTCTCGTTTTCCAGCTGATTGATGACGTGCTCAAACTGCGCATGATCAGCCTTTACCAGCTGCTTGGCGCGCAGGATAAGGGACTCGGAGAGCCCGAGCCGCTGGCTGATGGCAAAAGCATTGCTCGCCCCCGGGATGCCGATGAGCAGGCGGTACGTCGGCCGCAAGGTCTCGACATCAAACTCCACGCAGGCATTTTCAATGCCTTCCCGCGTATAGGCAAAGGTCTTGAGCTCTGAGTAATGCGTCGTAGCCACCGTCGTAGCCCGCACCTCAAGCAGCCGCTCGAGAATCGACATGGCCAGTGCCGCACCTTCCTCAGGATCAGTACCTGCCCCAAGCTCATCGAGCAACAGCAAGTCATCGCTTTCCACTTTTTCGAGAACGCGTACGATATGGGTCATATGCGCCGAGAAGGTCGACAAGCTCTGCTCGATGCTCTGTTCATCACCAATATCGGCATAGACATTCTGATAAACCGCAATCTCCGAGTCAGCATCGACAGGCAGATAGCAGCCCGACTGAGCCATCAGTACCATGAGCCCCAGCGTCTTCATGCTGACGGTCTTACCGCCGGTATTCGGTCCTGTGATGAGCAGCATGCGATAGCCATCGCCCAGCGAGATGCTTGTCGGCACGACTTTTTCCCGCGGAATCAACGGATGACGTGCATTCTTCAAAACGGTCCGCCCTTCCTCATTGAGCAGCGGGCGCGTTGCCTCCATGTCGCGGGCGAGCTTCGCCTTGGCAAAGGCAAAGTCGATGTCGCCAAGAATCAGGCAGTTAGCCTGCAAAGGCTCGCTGTCACGGCTGATTTCCTGGGACAGCTGCCGCAGGATGCGCTGGACTTCCTGTTGCTCAGCAAGCATCAGCTGCTTGACATCGTTGTTGAGTTCCACCACGGCCATCGGCTCGATGAACAGCGTTGAGCCGCTCGCCGACTGGTCATGGATAAGCCCTGGGAAATGTGCGCGGTACTCAGCCTTGACCGGCAGTACATAACGCTCATCACGCACCGTGACGATGGCATCCTGGAACATCTTCTGATACGCGGTATCGTGGAGGATGCTGTTGATCTTGTCCTTGATGCGCACCTGCGACGATTTGAGCTCCCGGCGGATGCGGCGCAGCTCAACGCTCGCATCTTCGCGCATGTTGCCATGCTCATCGATCGTGTTGCTGAGATTGCGCTCCAGCTGGCCGAGAATCTCCAGCGAGCGCGCCCATTCCTTGAGCATCGGCACCTCGGCCTCAAGATCGCGGAAGAAATACTTGACATTGCGCATCGCATAGAGGGTACTCATGACCTCCTGCATCTCCGCCAGGTCAAGCACCGCCCCTTTGCCCACTTTCTTGAGCAGCGGGCGGATGTCGCGGATGCCGCCGAGCGGCGGCGCTGTCATGGCATAGACCTGCACGGCCTCATCGGTTTCCTGCTGCCACTCGGCGATTTCAGCGATATCTGAGCTTGGAACGAGCAGCCGCGCCTTTTCTTTGCCCAGCGCTGAACCAGCACGCTCCTCGAGCATTGCCGTGATCTTTTCATATTCTAATATCTTGAACGATTCATTTTCCATCGTTTAAAGCACTCCCCGGAAATAGTGACCTCTGGTGATCTCTTCGCCTTCCTGCGCCTTTATCCAGGCCTGCTGTGCCTCATCGAGGTCAGCAGGCAGGCTCATCGCCTTGCGGTAGGCCTTGACGATATGGCGGATCTCACCAGCATCCATCGCCTTGCCTTCAATGCGCATGCTTAGCCCAAGCGGCGCAAATTTCATCGCATGCGGCAGCATGGAAAGGCTCTTGCTGTTTAAGAGATGCATGTGGCAGTACTGGTCCATGACCAGCGGGAACAATGCCTCCTTGCGGTCCTTGAGCGCATAATGCCCCTTGGTACAAGGCTGGCTGCAGGCGCCGGTATCGACACCGCCGAGGAAGCTGCCGGTCACACAGTACTCAGAAACCATGAGCTCCAGACGGCCATGGACGATGCAGGTAAGGGGCAGCGGCGTATCCTTGGCCAAGGCCTGTACCTGCTTGAGGCTGAGCTCCGGCGACAAGGTCGCTTCCGCTGCACCATAGGCTTTCAGGAAAGCCAGCGTCTGCTTGTTGTAGGAGATCAAGGAGTAATCCGCATGCACGGGCAGATCCGTCAGCCGCTTGACGAGCGCGGCCGCACCGATGTTATGGACGTGCACGGTATCGGGGCGGCACGATTCCTGCCAGCCCAGCAGCAAGCTTTCTACCTGCTTCTGATGATTGCCCTTGATGATGCGTGGCAGATTGAAATCCACACGGATAGACGCAGCCTTGGCCAGCTGCCAGACCTCCTGATAGTCCGCTAGGGAAATGACCTTATGGGCATAAGACTCACCGCCAAACAAGATGCCATCAGCACCGGCTTCGATAGCCGCCTTGGCTTTGGCTACCGTATCTACAGCCACCATGAGCTGTGCTGTTTTCTCCGGCACAGGCCGTGGCTCCTGGAGCGGCGCCAGCGTCCGCGACGGGAACGCGAATTCCGCCAGCCGCATCGCATCGAGCTGCTCGACAGCCTGGCGGCGCGCCTCATTGATCTCACTCATCGGCACCATGACATCGCCTTCGATGATGACCGTAAGATTTTCAAGTGCATAGACCGATGTGCCGAGACGCTCCACCTGCTTGCGGACAATCTCTTCGGAAAGCGGCCGCTTGCGCGCCGGTTCGCCGATAAAGGCCGTAGCCGCGCTGGCCTTATGCCCCTGCCCATCATCAATTTCAATAGTCAGCGGCTTGCCGATGGCAGCCTTTACGCAAGCCGTTATCGGGATGCGACGCACCGGCGCACCGGCCGTATACATGGCCTTGCCTTTTTCCATCAGGGCAGCATCGTAGACCTTGAATACGCGGTCATGATCGCGAACCGCCGAAGGAATCGCAAAGGAAACCGTGTCGCCAGCCTCGCCGCTTGTTACCTGCTGTCCCTGCGCATCAGTAAGCTCCTGGATCGTGGCCGTCACCCGGCCGCCAACCTTGACCCAGAAATCGACTTGATCGCCAAGGGCCAGATGGCCGCTGAGCTTGACCGTTACGATGCGTCTATCCCAGTCGTATGCCGTGACGCGGCCAATCAAAAGGCCGCGGTTGTTCGGCCGCCGATCACTCATCATCTGCTTACCAGGACGGTCCAGCAGGTATGCGGTCGTAAAGTCGCGGTTGAAGATCTGCGCGAGATTGTCGCGGGCCTCAGCAGCTACCATATAGCCCTCACCAGCATAATAGGTATCGATGGCCTGACGATATGTGCCCACTACCGTCGCCACGTATTCAGGCCGTTTCATGCGGCCTTCGATCTTCAAGGAGGCCACCCCAGCATCAATGAGCTCAGGAATGACATCAATGGTGTTGAGATCCCGTGGCGACAAGAGATAGTTCCCCGCTTTGTCACCGAGCACGTCCTCCCCCCTGTCGTCGACCAGCGTATAGGGAAGACGGCAAGGCTGGGCGCAGCGGCCGCGGTTGCCACTGCGGCCGCCGATCATGCTGCTCATCAGGCATTGTCCCGAATAGCAGACGCAAAGGGCTCCGTGCATGAAGACCTCGATCTCCACCTGGCAATTCGCGCAGATATGACGGATCTCCTTGAGGGACAGCTCGCGGGACAGGACGACTCGCGTAAAGCCGAGCTCCTGCAAAGCCAGCACGCCTTCGAGGCTGTGCACCGTCATCTGGGTACTTGCATGCAGCGGCAGCTGTGGTACTACCTCACGGGCAATCCTGGCCACGCCAAGATCCTGCACGAGGATGGCATCAGCACCAGCATCCGCAAGAAACCGCAGGTAATCCTTTATCGCTGGCAGTTCTTCATCACTGACGATCGTGTTGACCGTAACATTTATCAGCACACCCCGTAAGTGTGCAAAACGGATGGCCTCGCGCAGGCCATCCTCATCAAAATTATTCGCATAAGCGCGGGCACCAAACATGCTGCCCGCAAGGTATACGGCATTTGCCCCGCTTTCCACAGCAGCTGTGAGCGCTTCACGGCTGCCAGCAGGTGCCAGTAACTCTACCAAATCCATTTCCTCCCATATCATTTGGCCGATGGCATATCCTCATGTGCCGCCGGCGCTTCTTCTGTGCCCGCTGCCTGTTCAGCCTGCAGCTGCTGCACCTCCTGGAATAACTCCATCTGCTCAGCATCGAGCCCTGCCGCTGCTTCTTCTGTTGTCGGCAGGGCTGGCAAATCGTCAAGCGTATTGATGCCGAAGCAGCGTAAAAACGTCTCCGTCGTGCCATAAAGGATTGGCCGCCCGAGCACATTCTTGCGCCCCACTTCTGCGATAAGCTCTAGCTCTAGCAACTTTTGCAGCGCCCTTTCTACACGCACCCCGCGAATCTGTTCGATTTCCGCCTTGGTAATTGGCTGCTTGAACGCCACAATCGAGAGCGTCTCCATTGTCGGTGCCGAGATCTTGCGATCCACCACTTGACTCAGGCGCTCCACGATAGCAAAAGCTTCCGGCCGCGTGGCCAGCTGATAGCCGCCAGCCACCTGACGGACCGTAAGGCCGCTATGACGCTGATCCAGTTCTTTCTTGAGCTCGGCCAAGAGATTCTGCGTACCAAGCACATCAAGCTGCAGGATACGCGCCAGCTCCGCCGCTGTTATCGGATTCCCCGCAGCAAAGAGCACAGCCTCGAGCAGGCCAAGCTGCGATATTTCAAACCGTTCTGCCATTTCAGGCATGTTGTCCTTCCTCCCGGATACAAATATAGATTTCTGCAAAGGCCCGCTGCTGCTTGACTGTCACGGTCTTCAGCTTCATGAGCTCCAAAAGGGCCAGAAAGGTCACGATAAGCTCGCTGCGCGTGCCAGTCACAAAGGCTTCTGAGAACAGCAGCCGGCCGCGGCTGCGCTCGAGCAAGGACAAGATATCGGCCATTTTGTCCTTGATGCTGAATGCCTCGGGCGTGACGAGTGCCTTCGGGATGGAAAGCTCCTCCTTGACCGACAGCACCGTATGGAATGCCTCGACGAGCATCTTGAGTGACAGATTGCCCGGTGGCAGATGATGCACCGGCAGATCCATCGGCTCACGGCTGACAAAGCGTTCCTGGATGCCAGCCATATCGCCAAGCACCGTGCTGACCTGCTTGAACTTGCGATATTCAAGGATGCGCTGCACGAGCTCAAAGCGCGGATCTTCTTCGGCTTCATCCGCCGGCTTCTCCGGTTTCGGCAGCATCATCCGCGACTTGATCTGCAAGAGCGTCGCCGCCATGACGAGAAACGAGCTGGCGATTTCCATGTTAAATTCCCGAAAGCGGTCCAGATACGCCAGGTATTGACGCGTAAGCTCCGCAATCGGGATGTCATAGATATCAATCTTATTTTTTTCGATAAGATGCATAAGAAGGTCCATCGGACCTTCAAACGCATCGATCTTTATCTTGTAATCTTCCATAGCCAGCCGCTGCCCTTAGAAAAGGATGCCCAGCAACGTACGGAAAACTTCGAGAACCGCCCCGCGCATCGGAATCAGGATCATGCTGAGGACCGGCGTCATCAGGAGCAAAATCAAAATCAGGAAGCTGTAGCGCTCAAGGCTGGCGAACTGATAGGCAAGATCGCGCGGCAGAAGCTGCTTGAGCACATGCGAGCCGTCAAGCGGCGGCAGCGGCAGCAAATTGAAAATCGCAAAGCCGATATTGTACTCGACAATCAGCATGAATACCCAGTAGATGCCCTCGGTTATATGGACGCCGACACGGCTCAGAAGCACCAAGGCCACCAGCGCCAGAAAAGCCATCAAGAGATTTGCTCCCGGGCCAGCCAGCGAGACAAGGATATCATCACGGCGCGGCTGCTTGAAGTTGTTCGGATTGATCATGACGGGCTTTGCCCAGCCAAAATGCACCAAGAACAGTGCCAGCATACCGAGCGGATCGATATGGGCTTTCGGATTGAGCGTCAGCCGTCCCATCATGCGCGGCGTGAAATCGCCGAGCCAGACAGCTACCTGCGCATGTGCGTACTCATGGATGACCATCGCTATAATAAGTCCCGGCAGACCAGCTACGATCTGCATCAGGTTAAAATCGAACATTGTTTACCTCCCTATTCAAGGATGCCTATTTTCTCTCCCGCAAACGGCGCTCAAGCATCAGGATAGATGCGGCTGACTTCGCATCATAGATGCGGCCGTCAAGTACCATCGTTACAGCCTCGTCAAGCGGCAGCCGGACCACATTGATGAACTCATCTTCATCGGGATGCTGCGCACCCGGCGTCAGCCCCTCAGCCATATACATATGGATGTATTCATTGGAGAAACCTACCGTCGTCGCAATCGTCGTGAGCTTCTCAAAATGCGCGGCCTCGTAGCCTGTCTCCTCAGACAATTCGCGTTTCGCACAATAGAGGGGATCTTCGTCAGGTGCATCGAGCTTGCCTGCCGGTACCTCGAGAGTGATGCGGCCAATCGGATAACGATACTGCTTGACCAGGATGATATCGCCATTGGGGAATACCGGAATGACCGACGATGCGCCGGGATGCTCGATGAACTCGCGCGTAGCCTGATTGCCATTCGGCAGCTGCACGGTATCGCGTCTGACATGCAATAATGTGCCGTCAAAGATTGCCTCACTGTGCAGTTTCTTTTCTACTAACTCTTCGTCCATCGTTACTCCTCCTCGAATCTTCATATCTATCTATTTTACTATCTGTTCGTTTTTATTTCAAGGCCGCAGGTCTCAGCGGAATACCGTCCAAAGGACAAGCACCACAGCCAGCAGACATTTGCCGCCTACGGCAATGATAGCGATATTGTTCCACTGGGAGCCATCTTCGACATAACGTGACATGCAGGCTGCCAGTTCATCTGGTTCTTTGGCCTGCATGATCTTGCGCATGCGCACGAAATCCACCAGAGAATCGATAAGCAGCGCTGCTGCCACAAAATAAAAGACCACGAGCTGCCATGGACGCAGCTCAGCATATTGATATGTCAGCACAAAGCCCATGACATCAACGAGCAGCAGCGTGACCGACATGAACAAGAATGTCTTGCCGATGCTCTTTGGTGACATGAACTTGCCCATCGATTCCATCTCATCTTTCCAAATCTGGCGCTCTTCCTCATTGGCCGGCCCTGTATGCGCCATCAGTGTCTGGAACGCATAGCCGCTGATGAGCAACCAAAAAATCGCATAGCATTGAATACCAAGCATCAAAAAACCCCTCATATAAAAATCATTACCGTTCTTAAGTATACAAATAAAAACACTCCATTGCAACTGCAATGAAGTGTTTTATCCATAATCCACTGTGTTGTCTTATGAGCGCCGGCGGCGTTTCACCTCTGGCCAAGGGCGAATATGTTTCGGGTTCGTAGCAACGCCATCGAGTCCGCACCAACGCGAGGCAAACGACTCGACAAAGACTTTTTTCCGGCGGGGTGCTGCTTCTTTTTTCTCAGCAGCTGCTGCATCGGCTGCCGACGCATTCACCGCCTGCTTCTCTTTTTCCTGTGCCTGCACACCTCCGCAGCCACAGTCCTTGATAAAACCACTTTCTAGCTCTTCCTGGGAAAAAATCGTGAAATTGCCACAAGCACAACGGCACCAGTAATACTCGCTGCCGAACTGGTCCTTGCGGCCCGTCGACTCGAGTACAGTAATATTGCCATACTGTTTTTCCATGATTTTCCCCTCCTTCCAACAAAAATAAAACATAGTATCACGGAATCCGATTACTAATATTCTCTTTTTCTTGTAAAAATCCTGCAAGAAATTAATTTTTTTCTAAACTTTCTTTGCGCATCTTTGCATGGCTGACCATTTCCTTGGCATTGTCGAGGGATGCCGTCGTCATATCGGCCCCCGAGGCCATGCGGGCAATCTCACTGATGCGCTCACGCTCCGACAGCTGCCGCACCTGTGTTACCGTCGACTCACCGGCTGTCGCCTTGGAAATGTAGAGATGCACATCGGCCATGCAGGCAATCTGTGGCAGATGCGTGATGCACAGCACCTGCTTGAACCGAGCGACGAGGGCAATCCGCTCAGCCACCATCTGCGCCGTGCGCCCGCCGATACCGGTGTCGATCTCATCGAATACCATACTCGGTACTGAGGAATCACGGGATGCGGCCACAGCCTTGATGGCCAGTGCAATGCGCGAAAGCTCACCGCCCGAGGCAACCTTCTGCAGTGGCTGCTCTGCCTCTCCCGGATTGGCCGAGAAATACATCGCCACATTGTCGGCACCGTTCGCCTGAAAAGTGCCAGCTGCCGCCACATCGATGCGGAAAACAGCCTTCGGCATCCCCAGTGCCGTCAGCTGCCCACCGATAGCTGCGGAAAGCTCACCGGCTGCTCGACAGCGCAACTGCGTAAGCGTCTGCGCCTTCTGCCCGAGTTTTTCCTCGAGCATGGCAATCCTGGACTTGAGGTCAGCCATGTCCTCATCATAATTCTCGATGTCACTGAGCTCTTGTTGGACCTTGGCCTGATGGGCAAGCACATCGGCTATCGTCGCTCCATACTTCTTGCGCAGCCGGTAAATCACATCCATACGGCTCTGCAGCTTATCGAGCCTTTCCGGACTGAACTCAAGGTTCTCGCCGTAATCGCGCAGCTCATAGGACGCTTCCTGCAGCGATATGACAGCCTCTTCCACCATCTTCTGTGCATTGGCCAGCGATTCATCATAGCGGCTCATATCCTGCAAGTCCTTCTTGACCCGCGAAAGTGCTACTAAGACACTGATGCCCTCTTGCGAACCATTTGCCAGCAGGTTATACGAATCTTCGACATAACCTGCAATCTTTTCGGCATGGGACAGCTTGCGGATTTCTGATTCCAGTTCTTCATCCTCATTGTCCTTGAGCTGAGCCGCTGTGATCTCGTTGTCCTGCCAGCGCAACATATCAAGACGCTGTGCGTATTCACGGGCAGCCTGTTCCTTTTCCGCATACTCATGACAACATTTGCGCCATTCGGCATACGAATGGCTATAAGCCGAAAGTGCCTCGGAAAGGTCGGCATCATAATGGTCGAGCAGGGCGAATTGGCTCTCCTCCTTGAGCAGGGCCAGGTTCTCGTTCTGCCCGTGAATGTCGACGAGATACGCACCGATTTCCTTGAGCACCGCCAGCGTCACATGACAGCCATTGACAAGCACCATGCTGCGTCCGCCCCGCGTTACCTGCCGCGTGATGATCAGCATGCCTTCCGAATCATCGATGGCCTGCTGCGCCAATAGCTCATGCAGACCAAGAGACTCATCGTCGAGGGTGAACACCGCCTCGACGCGCAACCATTCACAGCCCGTACGAATGGAATTTGCTGAGATGCGATGGCCCAGGATGGCTCCGAGCGAATCAATCAGGATGGATTTGCCCGCACCAGTCTCACCAGTCAGGATATTGAGCCCTGGCCCAAATTCCACTTGGACATGCTCGAGCAAAGCAAAATTCCAGACGGTCAATGATTTCAGCATGGAATAGATCTCCTTTGTTTCCGACGAATTACTTCAGGTATTCCTGCAGGCGCTGCAGGATTTTCTCCGTTGCCTCCTTGGGCTTGATGATGACGAGAATCGTATCATCACCAGCCAGCGTACCGATGACTTCGGTCCAGTTGGCATGATCCAGTGCCGAGGCAACCGTGCTGGCGCCACCAGGCAGGGTCTTGACCACAATGAGGTTCTCACTGTAATCACAGTCCGTCACCGTATCCGCAAACAACCGGCGCATGCGGTCTTCCGTAAACAAGATAGTGTTCTGCATTGGCGAGGCATAGCGATAACGGCCATCCCCAGAAGGAACCTTGATAAGCATCAGTTCTTTGATATCACGGGAAACGGTGGCCTGCGTAACCTGAATACGGCGTTCACGCAAAGCAGCTGCTAATTCCTCTTGTGTTTCAATGACTTGTTCTTCGATAATATCTTTTATTACAGCATGTCGTATACTTTTCATCCGCCAACACCTCTCAATTCTCTATCATTAAACGTCTTTCCAGAGTTTCGTGCGCAAGATCTGATAATAGTCCTTATCATCGAACTTGACGATACCCGCCTGCACATTTGATTTCATGACCATGACCTCATCACCGGGCAGCAGGCGGAAACTCTCCTGCCCATCAAAGGTGACGATGATATCCTGATGGATTGCTGCGATCTCGATGTGCACCACATCTTCTTCGCCCACCACCAGTGGACGCATATTGAACGTATGGGCACAGATTGGCGTCACTAAAAGTGCCTGAATCGTCGGATTCATGATTGGCCCTCCAGCTGACAGCGAATAGGCTGTCGAGCCAGTAGGCGACGACACGATGACACCGTCGGCCTTGTAGTCAATCAGATGTGAATCATTGATGCTAAGCCCAAGATGCAGCATTCGCGCGACGCCGCCTTTCGTGACCACCACATCGTTGATGGCATGACCCAAAAAGCGCTGCTTGCCCTGGGAGCAGACAAAGCCGGCCAGCAGCAGGCGATGCTCTACGCGGTAATCGCCATCGAGGATCTTCTGCAGCTTGGTCTCAAGTTCAGAAAGCTCGATGTCGGCCATAAATCCCAATGTGCCGATATTGACACCACAGACTGGTACCGCCATGGCACCATAGCGCCGGCAAACACCGAGCAGCGTTCCATCGCCGCCCAAACTCAAGGCTATATCAGCTGCTACCGTCTCGATATCCGGTACACCATATTCTTCCATATCAAAAAAACGCGATTCATCGATTGGCAGCATAAGGCGCACATCCTTATCCCGATAGAACGCAAAGATCCGTTTGAGCACTTCGGGGGCCTGCGGCTTATTCACATTGGGAAAGACAGCTATGGTCAGCATCATTTTGCTCCTTATTTATCCAGCGCACCATGTGCCTCAGCTACCACTGTAGTGAGGCGTTCCTCGGTTACCGTATCCGACTTTGACTTATCCTTGGACAAACGGACAAGATACTCGATATTGCCCTCTGGTCCTTTGACCGGCGAATACGTCAACGCCATCGGAACAAAGCCAAGTTCACGGGAAAACTCTGTAACTTTGCGGATGACATCCTCATGAACCGAAGGTTCGCGAACCACGCCTTTCTTACCGACGAACTCACGTCCAGCCTCAAACTGTGGCTTGATGAGTGCGACGAGTTCCCCATTGTCCTTGAGCAGCGTATAGGCTACCGGCAGGACCTTGGTCAACGAGATGAAGGCCACATCAATCGAGGCAAAGTCCAAGAGTTCCCCAATATCTGCCGGCGTCACATTGCGAATATTCGTACGCTCCATGTTGACGACGCGGTCATCGGTGCGCAGTTTCCAAGCCAGCTGGCCATAGCCGACATCAATGGCAAAAACACGCACGGCACCGTTCTGCAGCATGCAGTCGGTAAAGCCGCCCGTCGAGGCACCGATATCGGCACAACGGCGCCCCTCGATTTCAACGCCAAACTCCTTCATGGCTTTCTCCAGTTTCAAGCCACCACGGCTGACATACGGGATATCGTTGCCCAGCAGGCGGATTTCCGCCTCCGGTTTTACCGTTGCTCCTGCCTTATCGATTTTTTGGTTGTCGACGAGTACTTCGCCAGCCATAATCATACGCTTAGCCCGCTCCCGGCTGCCTGCCAGGCCGCGCTCGACCAAAAGCACATCTAGTCTCTGTTTTGCCATTATCTCAATCTTTCCTTTATCTTTGCTGCAATCTGATCTGCCTGCAGGCCGCAGAGCTCCAAGAGCTCCTCCGGCTTGCCCTGTTCAACGAATTTATCCGGCAGGCCGAAACGCAATAACGAAGTCTTAGCGGAAAGGCCGCTATCCATAAGATACTCAGCCACCGCCGAACCATAGCCGCCAGGCAGTACATTTTCTTCCAGCGTAGCCAGCAGCTTATGTTTCCCGGCCATGCGAGCAATAACAGCCGTATCAAGAGGCTTTACGAAACGCATATTGACCACACTCGCCGCAATGCCATCAGCCGCCAAAAGCTCCGCTGCTTTCTGGGCACGATGTACCATCGGGCCCACAGCCAGCAATGCTACCGCTCCCTGCTCAGCCTCTGCCAACACCTCGGCCTTGCCGACGGGAATATCTTCAAAACCTTCCGCCAGCGGCACCCCGAAACCTGCGCCGCGCGGATAGCGTACAGCCGTCGGCGAATCCATCTTGACCGCCGTTGCCAGCATATCCCGCAGCTCAGCCTCATCCTTCGGCACAAATACCGTCATGTTCGGCATATGACGCAGATATGACAAGTCAAAAGCACCATGATGGGTCGGACCATCGGCACCTACGAGTCCCGCACGATCTAGGCAGAGCGTGACCGGCAGATTCTGCAGGCAGACATCGTGCATGAGCTGATCGTAGGCGCGCTGAGCAAAGGTCGAATAGAGCGTGACTACCGGATGACAGCCATCTGCAGCCATACCAGCGGCCAGCGTAACAGCATGTTCTTCGGCAATGCCGACATCGAAGAAACGAGCCGGATACATTTCCCCAAAAGCCTTAAGACCAGTTCCCGACGGCATGGCCGCCGTAATGGCCGTGATATTCATATTCTTTTCAGCCAGCTCGATAAGAGCCTTGCTGAACACCGAAGTATAGCTCGGCGCTCCCTGTCTTTTCGGGCATTCGCCGGTCTCACGGTCAAAAGCACCGATGCCATGGAACTTATCCGGCTGCTGTTCTGCCGGCAGATAGCCCTTGCCCTTCTTCGTATGGATATGGATGAGCACAGGGCCTTCCATCTGCCGTGCCCGCCCGAGGATATCCTGCAGCAAGCTCAGGTTATGTCCATCCACCGGTCCGATATAATGGAAACCGATTTCCTCAAAGACGCTGCCCGGTACCAGTGCCGACCGCACGCTGTCCTTGACGATGCGCGCCGTACGGTAGGCCTTGTCGCCAATATGCGGGATGCTCATGAGCAGGTTGCCCACATCTTTCTTGGCCCGGTTGTACTGCGGATCAAGGCGGATGCGCGACAGGTATTCGCTCATGCCACCGACATTCTTATCGATGGACATCTCATTGTCATTGAGGATGACGATGAGTTTCTTGCCAAGATCGCCAGCCTGGTTCAATGCCTCAAAGGCCTCGCCGCCAGTCAGGGCACCATCGCCAATCACGGCGATGACTTCATTGCGGCGTCCGCAGAGATCCCGCGAGATGGCCATGCCGAGAGCAGCCGAGATTGAAGTGCTGGCATGGCCAACACCAAAGGCATCATATTTCGATTCTGCCCGATTGGGAAATCCCGTGATTCCCCCGAGCTGGCGCAACGTATGGAAACGCCCCCGGCGCCCCGTAAGGATCTTATGTGAATAGGCCTGATGACCGACATCCCAAATCAGCTTATCCTGCGGGAAACGAAACACGCTGTATAGCGCCAGCGTGAGCTCGACCGTGCCAAGGCTCGGCGCCAGATGGCCGCCGTTAGCCGACACCGTATCGACAATGAATCCCCTCAGCTCACGCGCCAGTTCCTCAAGCTCTGATAAGCTGTATTTCTTGATGTCATCCGGACTATTTATTTTCTCCAACAATGGATATGCGTTCATCCCAAGCACTCCCAAAATATTAATTGCGGTTTATTTGTTGCGATCTACCAGATACGTTACCAAATCGCGCAGGAAATCAGCCTCAGAGCCAAAACCTTCCAAGGCGGCCACAGCTTCATCGACCGTATCCTGGGCCAGCTTGCGCGCCTCGTCAAGCGAAGTCAGCGTGACATACGTCGACTTATGATTCTTCTCATCGCTGCCAACCGGCTTGCCAATCAAGGTCTCATCGCCGACGACATCGAGGATATCGTCGGTAATCTGGAACGCCAGACCGAACTTATCTGCATATTCGGTAAGCGCAACCAGCTGCTTGTCATCCGCACCGGCAAGGATTGCACCGCTGCGGATAGCAGCCCGGAACAATGCACCAGTCTTGCCCATGTGCATGCGGCGCAGCGTCTCCATGTCAATTTGCTTATCCTCAGACTCCATATCGAGCGCCTGGCCGCCTACCATGCCGTCAGGGCCAGCAGCCGTGCTCATCTCGCGCACGACCTGCACCAGCGTCTCGGCATCAGCCCCCGGCTGGCGCAGCATGACCTCAAAGGCCAACGTCAGCAGTGCATCGCCAGCCAGCGTCGCCATGCCAGCACCATAGACCTTGTGGTTCGTGAGCTTGCCACGGCGATAGTCATCGTCATCCATGGCCGGCAGATCATCATGGATCAGCGAATACGTATGGATCATCTCAATGGCACAGCCCGTCTTGATGAACTTCGTGCCATCAGCACCAAGCGCATCAGCGGCAGCCATCAAAAGAACCGGACGCAGGCGTTTGCCACCTGCCATCAAGCTGTACTCCATCGATTCTGTCAATGTCTGGTCAACCGGCGTCTCCTTATTGAGTTCAGCCGTAAGCGCTGCCTCCACGAGCTGCTGTCTTTCCTGCCACAGTTCCTTGAACTTCATCGTATTACTCTCCCTCTATCTGCAATTCTTGTTCCTGAATCTTCCCGTTTGCATCGCTGACCAGCAAATCCATGGTCTTTTCCGCGCGGTCAAGTGCCGCCATACAGCTGCTGCCAAGCTGGACGCCCTCTGAATAATTTGCCATGAGCTCTTTCAAGCTGCTGTCACCTGTCTCCATCTGCGCAACAATCTGCTCGAGTTTTGCCAGCGATTCTTCAAAAGATAGTTCTTTTTTTCTTGGCATCTTACTTTCCATCCTTTCGGGTTCGAGAACGTTTCGTAGCTGTCACAGCAGCCGTCTCCATGACTTCGACGGGTACACGTCCATCCTTCATTATCAGCGACAAGCGGTCATGTGGTGCCAATACGGCAACACTTGTGACCAGCTGGCCTTCTTTTTCTGCCATGGAGTAGCCATGACGCAACACGCGGGCGGGGTTCATACCATCGAGTTTCTCTAGGGCCAGACTTACCGCATGGCGTTTTTCCACCACGGCATTCCGTGTCAGCTGTTGCAGCTGCGTCAGCAAAGCATCCAACCGCTGGCGTCGTTCAGCCAGCAGCTGCTGCGGATTCTGCAGCACCCGGCTGCGCAGGACAGCATCCAGCCTGAGGCGCCGGCTCTCAATGCCCTTATGGGCCTGTGCCGTGAGCCTTGCCATTAGCCCGGCTACATGACGCTTGAGCTCGCTGCGATCCGGCACGGCAAGCTCTGCCGCATTGGACGGCGTTGCCGCGCGGACATCGGCAGCAAAGTCAGCCAATGTGAAATCCGTTTCATGGCCGACAGCTGAAATCACTGGGATATGTGACGCATAGATAGCCCGGACGACACATTCCTCATTGAAGGACCACAAATCCTCCATCGAACCGCCGCCGCGGCCTATAATCAACATGTCGACGGGGTAACTTTCGTTGAAGAACCGGATGGCCTCCGCAATCTGTTCAGCCGAACCAGCCCCCTGTACCTGCACTGGCCGCAGGACGAGCTGCACAGATGGCCAGCGGTGTTTTGACACATGGTAGATATCCCGCAGCACCGCCCCGGCCAGTGATGTCACCACCCCGATTTTCTTTGGGAACACCGGCAGCGCCTGTTTATGAACCGCATCAAACAGACCTTCCCCAGTCAATTTTGTTTTGAGCTGTTCAAAAGCCAGCGCCAAATCGCCTGTCCCCTCTGGAGCCAATGAATCAGCATAAAGCTGATAAGCACCATCGCGCTCATAAACAGATATGGAACCTGCCGCTACCACCTTGAGCCCGTTGACCGGCTGAAAGCGCAGATGCTGGGCGCGGCTGCGGAACATCACGCATTTCAGGGAGCTGCCAGCATCCTTCAACGTGAAATAACAATGTCCAGAAGGATAGCACTTGAAATTCGAGATTTCGCCGCGTACCATAATGCCACGCAATACATTTTCCCGGTCGAACATGCCCTTTATGAACTTGTTGACCTGACTGACAGAATGGATTGCCACGTTCCTTCCCTCCAAACATGCGAAAAAGCCAGCCCGAAAAATCCGGGGCTGGCAGTTCCTTCTTATCAATGCGCGAGTTTCATCATCGCACCCAGGATTCCATTGACATAGCGGCTGGAATCATCTGTACCGTACTTCTTCGCCAGTTCCACAGCCTCGTTGATTGCGATATTTGGCGTGAGCTTCTCCTCCGAGAACTTGATCTCAAAAATAGCAATACGAACCAGATTGCGATCCACCACTGCCATACGCTCAATCTTCCAATCCTTAGAGCTCTCCGAAATCAAAGCATCAATCGCCGCAAGATTCGCCCGCGTACCATGGACCAGCGTCTTGACATAGTCCCGGTCATGCGCGGACATCTTCTCAGACTCACTCAGTGCGGTATCAATAGCCAGGGTTTCATACATCCCCTGCTGCTCTTCCGTTTCGGCCTGATTCAAATCTAACTGGAAAAGTGCCTGCAGGGCTGCTTCCCTTGCTTGTCTACGACTCATTACTTACCTTCCTCTTATCTCTTCTTAGTTCCGAAAATGGTTCGTCAGCTGAAAGAATCTATCGCTAAGTGTTCCTAGGATATCCTCACCCTGATCCATCTGCGAACCAACAAACAGGCCGATCAGACCACAGCAAAGGACAAAGACTGTGCACCAAAAGCCAAAGCATAAAATCGCTATCCCGAGCACAATGCCAAGGATTGTTCCCACGGTTTTGCCACGATGCTGCTGCCAAAGAGCCTCGGCAGTTTCTCTTAATTCTTCTTTCATCTGCTGTGAGTCACCGCCTTATACGACTCGATGTTTCTTGGCCGGCTGCTTATCGGATATATCAGCCACCACGATATTGACTGGCACATCGGTCAGATTCATAGTCTGTATCAACTGTTGCTGTACGGTTGCCTTGAGCTGCTCCGAAAGTTTCGGCACATCCGCCTCACGTCCGACCGTAAGGTCCAAGGTAAGGGCAAGCGTCGCTCCATCTTTGTGATTCTTTGCCTGCACCTTGACCCGGACATCGCGGACACCATGAGCCTCACGCGCAAGCCTGTCCACAAGATTGCGCACAGCATCAAGTGCTACTCGGACTTCGCCATTGGCACTGCTTTCGATGACATACTCACCCTTGCTGGTTGTCTGCTCACCACTGCGGGCAAATACCTGTCCCAACAATCTTAGGCTGAGCAAAAAGACAACTGCGGCTCCCGCAATCGTTTCCATGCGCCCGAGCGCATAGCGAATCGAATCCAGCCAAACTTCTTCTGGCAGCTTCCCTAAAGCTGCCAACAGCACCGCCAAAGATAGGGCCGCCACTGCCAAAGACAATAGCAGCAACAGGAATCGATTAATTATTCCCATACCATCAACCTCTTTTAGCGGACACGGACCTCATCATTCTTTTCTTCATCCTGCGGGAAACTTACGCCCTGCACATGCACGTTGACTTCGACTACCGAAAGTCCCGTCATCGTCTCAATCGCCTGTTTGACATTTTCCTGAGCAGCCAGTGCAATATCAGGAATGCGGACACCATATTTGACAATGATGTAGAGATCGACAGCAGCCTCTTTCTCGCCCACCTCGACCTTTACGCCTTTGGCAAAGTTCTTGCGCCCGAGCATCTCGGCAATGCCACCGGCAATGCCGCCGCTCATGCCAGCAATGCCCTCGACTTCCGTAGCGGCCAGCCCGGCGATGATGCTGACGACCTCATCAGCAATACGGATAGAGCCTAACGAACTATTCTTCTGGATTTCTTTTTCCTTTTCCATTATGAACCCCTCCTGTGATTTGGCGAATACTTTTACCAAACGTATATTTATACCTTATATACTTTCGCGAAGAGGCGACGGGATTCCTGCCAGTTCGGAAATATTTGCCCATTAATCGTGAAAAAACTGCCGCACCATACCTGATGATGCGGCAGTCCTAGGCATCAAAAATCTACCGATTATGCACGCTCGATGTAGTTGCCCGTACGGGTATCGATGCGCAGTACCTCGCCCTCATTGATGAACAGCGGTACGCGGACCTCATAGCCCGTCTCGACCTTAGCCATCTTCGTAGCGCCCGTAGCCGTGTTGCCCTTGACGCTCGGCTCGCACTCGATTACCTTGAGGTTTACGGAGTTCGGGAGCTGGATGCCGATGATACGGCCTTTGAACGTCTGGATGGAAACTTCCATGTTCTCCATGAGGTAGTTCAGGGCATCGCCAAGCTGCTCTTTGTTGAGCTCAACCTGCTCATACGATTCCGTGTTCATGAACGTGTACATGCCATCAGCCTCATAGAGGAACTGCATGTTCTGCGTCTCGAGGTGTGCTGCCGGCATCTTCTCGTTCGGGTTGAACGTGCGCTCAACAACAGCACCCGTCTCAACGTTTTTGATCTTCGTGCGGACGAATGCAGCGCCTTTACCCGGCTTTACATGCTGGAAATCGACAATCTGCCATACGCCACCATCAATCTCGATCGTGAGACCCGTGCGGAAATCAGTACTATTAATCATTAACTTACGCCCTCCAATTATTGCCTTTTAAGCATTTAATTTCAATGTAACGAAATAATGATAGCATATTTTCTGCCTTTTGAAAAGGGCTCACTGCCATCTTCTCGCAGATTATATGACTTCGATGAGTTCTTTATCCGCTTTCGTCAGCGGCTCACTGCCATCTTTCGTGACCAGCACCGTGTCCTCGATACGCAGACCACCCCAGCCTGGGATATAGACACCCGGCTCATCGGTGATCAGCATGTTTTCCTTGAGGATATCGTCGCGTTTCAGCGACATGCGCGGGTTCTCATGGATCTCAAGCCCCAGGCTGTGTCCAAGGCCATGACCGAAATACTGCTTGAGGTCATAGCGGGCCAGATTATCCTGCACAGCTACATGGACCGATTTACCCGAAACTCCCGGCTTGATTTTCGTCAGCGCAAGCTTCTGGGACTCCAGCACAGCGTCATAGATGCGGCGCTGCTTTTCATCCGCATGGCCTATGCAGATTGTGCGCGTGATATCCGAATCGTAGCCGGCATAGATGGCACCATAGTCCATGGTCAGGAACTCGCCCTCAGCGATGACCTTGTCGGTGGCGATGCCGTGCGGCAGCACGCCGCGGATGCCCGAGGCCATGATGGTCGTGAACGACGGCCCCTCCGAGCCATTTTCGCGCATGCAGTTCTCCAGATGCGCCGCTACCTGCACCTCAGTCATGCCCGGGCGCACATAAGTCAGGATATCCTTAAAGCCGATATCGGCAATCTCGCAGGCCTTGCGGATATTGGCAATTTCCTCCGCATCCTTGATCTGGCGCAAATCATCAAGGGCCACTGCCGTCGTGAAATCACAGCCTGCCAGCAGCTTGGTCAGCGTGACAAAATCGTCATAGATCAGAGCATTGCCTTCAAAGCCGACCTTCTTGGCACCAATCTTCTTGATGCACTCTGCCGTTTTGACCAAAAGACCATCCTGCTGCTCGACAATCTCAAACAACGGTGCCTGCTGCGCAGCCTGCTCCGTATAACGGTTGTCGGTGATCAGCATCGCCTGGTCGCGTGAAATGACCAATGTCGTATCGTCGCCGCGGAATCCGCTGAAATAATGCAGGTTCACATACTTCGTCACGACAATGGCATCGAGCTGATGCTCAGACATAAGGGCGCGGACAGCCTCTAAACGGCTCTGTTTCATAAAAGGTCAACTCCTGGTTCTAATTAACTTTCTTAGGTATTACTTTTGCAGTTTGTAGATGATTGCCTCAAGCGCTGCCATGTAGCTTTCAATGCCGAGACCACAGATCTGCCCCATGGCTACCGGAGCCAACACCGACTGATGCCGGAACTCCTCACGCTTGTGGATGTTGGAGATGTGCACTTCAATAAGCGGCACATCAATGGCGGCAATCGCATCGCGCAGCGCAATGCTGTAATGAGTGAATGCCGCCGCATTGAAGATAATGTAGTCGTAGTTATGATTAGCTTCCTGTATCTTATCGACCAGCCGCCCCTCATGGTTGGACTGATAGAAATCGATGCCGATGCCAGCCGCCTCTGCGCGTCTGGCCATCATGTCCTCAATATCCTTGAGGGTCGTGCTGCCGTAGATTTCCGGTTCACGCGTGCCCAGCAGATTGAGATTGGGGCCATTGAGTACGAGAACTTTTGCCATGCATCTTCCTCCCATCAGTAGCGGACATCAAAACGTCTTTCGTCAGGCACGACATCACGCGTCTCAAGCGCAAAGCTCTTCACCTTGATGAAATAGTTGCCATCCCGGATAATCTGCTCGAGCTTATCGATTGCCTCAGCCTCGCCCTGCAGCTCCATCGTGACCGTCCCATCGTCCATATTCTTTACCCAGCCCGTAATGCCAAGCTCCATAGCGTGCTGCTGCACGAACATGCGAAAGCCGACACCCTGAACCTGGCCGGCAGCGGTACCAAAATAACGAATAGCCATAATCAACACCACTTTCCCAATTTATTATTTACAATACATCTTTATCATAGCACGGTATGATTAAAATTTACAATATAAATCAGAAAATATGACTCACTGTTTCGTTTGTGTAATGTCGCGGCGCAGGATTGTGTACGGTTCTACAGGCTGTTCCATCTTCATGGAAAGAATCATCTGCGGATGCGGTGCCACGTCGATGCTCTCGCCATCGGCATTTTTCATCGCCGTGATCTTCTGGCGGTAAAGCGGACCTGTCGGCTGGAATACCTCGATTTCCTGACCGAGCTTCATATTGTTGCGCTGCTCAACCACAGCCCAACCTGTTGCCGCATCATAGGACCGCACTAAGCCGACGAACTCCGAGGTCTGGTCGTAGGACGTCTTGCCATAGATCTGATCGTCAGCCGTTGGCTGATGATAGTAGAATCCTGTCGTATAGGTGCGATGCGATACCTTCTCGAGCTCATCGAGCCAGAGCTGCTGCACCTCAAAATGCTCAGGATCAGCAAAATAAGCATCAATGGCCAGACGATAGGCCTTGACGACGCTGGCTGCATAATGCACGCTCTTCATGCGCCCCTCAATCTTGAGGCTGTCAACACCGCTTTCGATGACGTCGCGGATATTCGGCATCAGGCACATGTCCTTCGAATTCATGATATAGGTGCCACGCTCGTCCTCAGCGATGGGGAAATACTGACCGGGCCGCGTTTCCTCAACCAGTGCATACTTCCAGCGGCAGGACTGGGCACAGCTGCCACGGTTCGAATCACGTCCCGTGAAGTAGTTCGACAACAGGCATCGGCCCGAATACGAGATGCACATAGCACCATGCATGAACATCTCGAGATCCACGTCACATTTTTCGCGGATCTCGCGGATCTCGGCCAGTGACATCTCACGG
The DNA here is from genome assembly GCA_900116485.1 of Selenomonas sp. GACV-9. Classification (GTDB taxonomy): domain Bacteria; phylum Bacillota; class Negativicutes; order Selenomonadales; family Selenomonadaceae; genus Selenomonas_A; species Selenomonas_A ruminantium_G. The sequence continues at coordinate 114,374 of FPAX01000001.1, read as the reverse complement.
GCCAGCACGACGCGCTTGGCACCTAGTTTTTTCCAAGCATTCACCGTCGCCCAGTTCGTGTTGTTGGCCTGGGTGCTGATGTGGAGCTCCATCTCCGGGATCAGCTCGCGGCACATCATAAATACGCCCAAATCAGCCACAAGCAGGGCATCGACCTTGATCTCGTCCAGATACTTCAAGTAATCTGGCAGCCCAACAAGATCGCTGTTATGCGGAAAGATATTGACCGTCACATAGACCTTGCGTCCCCGCGCATGGGCAAAATCCACCGCCTCCTTGAGCTCTTCGCGCGTGAAGTTGCCGCCAAAAGCTCGGAGGCCAAAGGCCTTGCCGCCCAGATAAACAGCATCGGCCCCGTAGAGTATCGCCATCTTCAATTTTTCCAGTGTTCCCGCCGGTGCTAAAAGCTCTGGCTTCTTTATCATAAACAGGATTCCTCCTAAATCAATCTTTTGTCAACCGCCGATACCGCGTAATCGCAAGTCCATCGCCATTTTCAAGGATTTCCGTCGCATAGCCTGGCATCTCTGTCACAAACTCTATATACTCGCGCAGCCGCTTGACGATGGTCCGGAACCGGCGCGGCGGCTTTTCCTCAGAACGCACATAGCCGCGGAACAGCACATTGTCAGCCAGGATGACCGCCTCATCTGCCAGCAACGGCTCAATCTTCTGGAGATAATCGACATACTGGCCTTTGGCCGCATCGATGAAGACAAAATCATAAGGCGCCGCCTTGGGCGCCTCCGTAGTCAATAGCTCAGCCGCATCGCCAGTATGGATATGGATGCGTCCAGCATATCTTGATTGGTCAATATATGCCTTAGCGATCTTTGACCGGTCAACACTTAGCTCCAGTGTCGTTATGTCTACATCTTCCGCGCCATTATGGGCGATCTGCAGGGCCGAATAGCCGATTGCCGTACCTACCTCCAGCACGCGCTTTGGCCGGCATTCCCTTATCACCTGCAGGAAAGCCACGCGCCCCTTCTCATTGATGATAGGCACATGGTTTTCCTTAGCATAGCGTTCCATTTCCGCAAATAATGTTTCTATCGTTTTCAAAATATCTCCTCTTTGTTGACCGGTCAGCGCACCTGCTCGACAATGACCTTATGGTCTTCGTAATTCGTCGAATAATGATTATGCCCCTTGCGGTCAGCGACAAAGTACAGGTAGTCCGTATCGGCCGGATAGAGTACGGCCTTGATGGCTGCCATGCCTGGGCTTGCAATCGGCCCTGGCGGCAGACCGCGATGCTGGTAGGTGTTGTAAGGCGACTCGATTTTCGTGTCCTTGATGGATACATCCTCCTTTGGCGCATCCATCAGATACTGCAGCGTCGTATCCGACTGCAGCGGCATACCAAGCTTCAAGCGCTTGAAGAATACCTGCGCGATGATGGGCCGGTCTTCCTCATAGAGCGCCTCTTTCTCCACCAGCGAGGCCAGTGTAATGACTTCAAAGATTGTAAGATTCATCTCTTCAGCCCGAGCGCGCAGTTTTGGCGTCAGCCGCGTATCGAAGTCCTCCGCCATCATCTTCATGATGGACTCCGGCGTAGCCTCTTCGTGCAGCTCGTAAGTGTCCGGAAATAGGAAGCCCTCACAGGCATAGCGGATCTCTGGCTTGCGATCGATATAGTCATAGGGCGCATAAGTCTTGGCCTTACGCAGGAACTCCTGCTCATCTACAAGGCCCTCATCTGCCAAGCGCTTGGCAATCTCCTTGATGCCAAAACCCTCGGGAATCGTAAACTTCACGACAGCTGTATCGCCTGCCACGAGCTTTGCGAGCACCTCTTCAGCTGACATGTTGGGATGCATGGCATACATACCGGTCTTGAAGGAGCTGGCCACATCGCTAGTCTTGACCTTCCACCAGAACGGCCACTTGCTGCTAAGCACGCCGTGCTGCACGAGCTTGTCGCAAATCTCATTCGCCCCCATGCCCGGCTTGACCGAGACATAGATGGTCTGATCTGCAGACAGCGCGGCCCGCGGCGCTGATTTTCCCTGGAACAGCCACATGCAGCTGCCAAGCAGCACCACCAGGGCAATAGCACTTGCCACACCCCAACGCTTCCACGTCATCTTGTCACTTATCTGTTCCAGCTTATCCGTTACCCAGTCTAAACTCTCCTGATGGTCCGACATCCACTTTTCGAGGCTTGCCTGCCACGCTTTGAGTTTCTCTCCCACAACAACATCTCCATTCCTTATAGATGCGAAAAAGCTGCCAATCCATCTGGATGGCAGCCCCGCAACAGGATTTACTCCTGCTCTGCTTCGTCAACCAAAGCGTTATAGGCCTTCTGAACCTCTTCGAACTCTTCGTCCGTCGGCTCAATGTATTCCTCTTCGCCATTCTCATCGACAACGATCTTGGCAATCAGGACATCCTCGTCACCGTCTTCACAGCCGCAACCACAGCCATGCTCATGCTCATCATTGTGCAGGCCAACAAGCAGTGCATACTTCTGATCGCCTACTGGGATGATCATCTCTTCTTCGTAGTAATATTCATTGCCCTGATCGTCCGTCATGACGACGACAACGCCGTCTTCGTTCATTTCTTTTTCCTTATCTGCCATTCTGGTCACCTCTCGTCACAAAATCAGTCTACATGCATTTTAGCTTATAATGAGAAAACTTGTCAAGCTAAACCACATATCACCGCAGGCTGTCAAGATACCCCTGCAGGATAAACACGGCTGCCATCTTATCGATGACCTTCTTGCGTTTCTTGCGCGAGACATCGGCCTCAATCAGTGACCGGGTAGCAGCCACGGTCGACAGGCGTTCATCCCAGAACACCACCTCAACATCCGGATATGTTTCCTTGACCTTGGCCATGAACTCCTTGACGATGCTGCAACGGTCACCTTCCGTGCCATCCATGTTCTTGGGCAGTCCCGAGACCAAAGATTTCGTCTCATACTGCTCCATAAGCTCACCAAGGCGCTTCAAGTCATCTTCTTCCTTGCGGCGGCGGATTGTCTCCACCCCCTGAGCCGTAAGGCCTAATAGATCGCTTACGGCAATACCGATGGTCCGGTCGCCGATATCGAGCGACATATAACGTTTCATTTACTTATTCTTCTCCAAATATGCTCTAACCAACTCTTCGAGCAGCTCGTCGCGCTCCAGCTTGCGGATCTGACTGCGCGCATCGTTATGGCTCGTCACATACGCCGGGTCTCCCGAAAGCAGATAGCCAACCAACTGATTGATGGGATTGTATCCCTTCTCTTCCATCGCTTGGCAGGCGTTACGGATAATCGTCGCGGCCTTGTTCTCATCATTGCCGAATTTAAACATCATAGTTTCTTCGCTGACCATATCTGATTCCTCCCGAATATGTTTTCGCTCTATCTATTGTATCATATTCTATCCGCATTTCCTAGAAATATTCTGAAAAGCCCTGCCCCATGCAGATAAAAAATACCGTCCGGCACAATGCGTGCCAGACGGTAAAGTTTTCTTGGCAATTATTTTATCATGTCGTGCTCGATCATGTACTCAGCAATCTGCAGGGCATTGAGTGCTGCGCCCTTGCGGATCTGGTCGCCACAGCACCAAAGGTTCAGAGCGTTCTCGCAGGAGTAATCCTTGCGGATACGGCCAACCTCAACATCATCCTTGCCCGACGTGAAGAGCGGCATCGGATATTCCTGCTCATCGGTGTTGTCTTTGACAACTGCGCCTGGGAAGGCATCGATAGCCTTGCGCGCTGCCTCGACGCTGACCTCATCCTCGAACTCGATATTAACCGATTCTGCATGACTGCGATAGACCGGTACGCGAACCGTCGTTGCCGTCACGCGGATATCCGGATCATCGAAAATCTTCTTCGTCTCATTGACCATCTTCATTTCCTCTTTCGTGTAGAGGTTATCCTGGAAGACGTCAATCTGCGGAATCAGGTTGAAGGCAATCTGATAATGCTTGTTGAGGGCCGCACCCGGCAGGATGTTTGCCGTTACCTCGCGGCCGTTCACGATATCATCGACCTGCTGCTCAAGCTCAGCCATAGCCTCTTTGCCACCACCCGAAACAGCTTGATAGGTCGATACGACAACGCGCTTGATCTTCGAGATATCATAGAGCGGCTTGAGTGCCATGAGCATGATGATCGTCGAGCAGTTCGGGTTGGCGATGATGCCTTTATGCTTGCTGATGGCCTCAGGATTGACCTCCGGCACGACCAGCGGGACTTCCGGATCCATACGGAAAGTACTGGAGTTATCGATGACTACCGCACCGGCCTTGACGGCAGCCGGAGCAAAGACCTTGCTGGCACCGCCGCCAGCAAACAGAGCAATCTGAACATCCTTGAACGAATCTTCCGTTGCCTCTTCCACCGTATATTCCTTGCCCATGAACTGGATCTTCTTGCCAGCACTGCGCTTGGAAGCGAGCATCTTGAGGTTGGCGAACGGGAAGTTGCGCTCCTCGATGAGATTGAGGAACTCCTGCCCAACGGCACCCGTGGCACCGAGGATTGCTACATTGTACTTTTTCATATAGATACATCCTTTCGATGATTGATAGCAAATGCTTCTGAATCAGAACTCCAACAGCTGGTCAAGACCAATCGTAAGGCCCGTAAGAGAACGTACCTTCTTGGCCGCCAGGCAGACACCCGGCATGAAGGACTCACGATTCATGGAATCATGACGGATCGTCAGCGTCTGTCCCAGGCCGCCGAAGATGACTTCCTGATGGGCGACATAGCCCGGCAGGCGGACACTGTGGATATGCATGCCCTCATAGTCAGCGCCACGGGCGCCAGCCATTTTTTCCTTCTCCTCCGGATGGCCCTGCTTATGCGCCTCACGGACTTCGGCAATCATGGCTGCCGTCTGGATGGCCGTACCCGACGGCGCATCGAGCTTATTGTCATGATGCAGCTCGATGATCTCCACCTCAGGCATATACTTGGCGGCCTGCTTGGAAAGAACCATCAGCAGCACCGCCCCGATGGCAAAATTCGGGGCGATGAACGCCGGCGTGCCATTCTTCTCTGCCGCCTGCCGGATCTCAGCCTTCTGCTCCTCCGAAAGCCCCGTCGTGCCGACGACTGGCGAGACCTTATGCTCCAGTGCCGTCATGACATTGCCAAATACGACATCCGGCCGCGTGAAGTCCACCATGACCTCCGGCTTGAGCCGTGTAAGTGCTGCGGCAAGGTCGGTCTCCACCAGAATTCCATTTGCCGGCAAACCGACGAGCGTGCCGGTATCCGCACCGCCACGAATGTCACAAGCTCCCACGAGCTCAAGGTCCTTATCCTCCTGGACCGCTTTGAGGACCGCCTGTCCCATACGGCCACAGGCACCATTTACGAATACTGTAGTCAAGCTATGCGCCTCCTAGAATTTTTTACGCACAAAAGATAACTTTATTGTATAGTATGTCCATCAATTATGTCAAGATGTTCTCGGATAAAAGACGGTAATTTTATCACGTTTCTGTAATGTTGAGGAATTGCTGCTGATATTGTAACGCCAAAATCGGCAGGATATCTTGCACATCGGCCTGATTTTCCATGGTCTCCAGTGCCGCCCGGCGCGCCTGCAGCAGGATGTCCATATCCTGCAGCACATCGGCAATCTTGAGATCCGGCAAGCCGTGCTGCATCGCACCGAAGAACTGGCCCGGGCCACGCAGCCGCAAATCTTCCTCGGCCAGCTTGAATCCATCAGTCGTCTCAGCCATGATCTGCAGACGCTCCTTGGCATTTTCCGTCTTCATCTCCGAGACCAGGATGCAGAACGATTGGTAAGGACCGCGGCCAATGCGGCCGCGCAGCTGGTGGAGCTGCGCCAGGCCAAAGCGCTCGGCATTCTCGATGACCATGATGCTCGCATTGGGCACATTGACACCGACTTCGATAACCGTCGTCGAAACCAGCAGCTTGATCTTATTCTCATAGAAATCCTGCATGACCTGTTCTTTTTCTGCCGCCTTCATCTTGCCATGCACCAGGCCGACAGGCACATCGCGGAAAATCCCGTAACGCAGTTCATCATAGATTTCCTCTGCCGATGGCAGCGGACTGTCCTCATTCATCTCAATCAGCGGACAGACGACATAAGCCTGCCGCCCGGCCTCAAGCTGCGTTAGCACATACTTATAGATGAGTTCACGCCGGTCAGGCTGACGGACAAAGGTGCGGATTGGCTGCCGTCCCGGCGGCAACTCCTGAATCAGCGACACATCGAGGTCACCATAAACCGTCAATGTCATCGTGCGCGGAATCGGCGTTGCGGTCATGACGAGGACATCTGGCATGAGCTCCCCCTTCTTCTCGAGCTCAGCCCGCTGGGCGATGCCGAACCGGTGCTGCTCGTCGGTAACGACAAGACCAAGTTTCGCAAAGCGCACCCCCTCCTGGATAAGTGCATGGGTGCCGATGACGATATCCACCTCGTGGGCTGCGATGGCCGCATACATCGCCTCGCGCTTCTTCTTGGTCAACCGCCCCGACAGGAAGCCAATGCGAACGCCAAGCGGCTCAAGCTGGGCCTTGAAGCCTTCATAGTGCTGGCTGGCAAGGATTTCTGTCGGCGCCATAAGCGCCCCCTGATAGCCGTTTTCCACTGTCTTGACGAGGGCCAGCATGGCAATGACCGTCTTGCCCGATCCGACATCACCCTGCACCAGGCGCCGCATCGGCACAGGGCTTTCCATATCGTGACAGATTTCCTGCCAGACCTTTAACTGGTCATGAGTCAGCTTGAAGGGCAGGCTTGCCTCCAGGCGATGTAGCAGCTCACTTGACAACAAATGACGGATGCCCTTCTTCTTTTCCCGTGACTGACGCTTGAGGATCAGCAGGCCGCACTGGATCAGATAAAGCTCCTCAAAAGCCAGGCGGTTGCGCGCCGCCTGGAGCTCAGCAAAGTCTGCCGGAAAATGGATTTTCTGCAACGCCTCGCGGCGCCCCTGCAGCTGATAGCGTGCCCGGATATCTGCAGGGATGACTTCAGGCAGCTCAAACTCCGCCTGCAAAAGCCCGGCCATGGTCTTGCGGAAGAATTTCTGATTGAGCCGTTCCGTTGCCGGATAGACTGGCAGGATGCCGCACATTTCTTCCGGCGTATCCTCATCATCAAGGATCTGAAATCCGCTGAGCTGGCTCATGGCAAACTGGCCGCGGCCGCCATAGGCATACTCAGCCTTGCCGGTCACGAACACCCGCCGCCCCGTCTGCAATTGCTTTTTCAGATACTTCTGATTGAACCAGGTCACCTGCAAAAAAGCGCTGCCATCGCCGATAAGCGCCGTTAGGATCGTCATACCGCGCCGGCCAGCCTGGCGCTCATTCACATTCATGATTACCCCTGAAACTGTCGCGCGCTCGCCTGGCTGCAATTCCGCAATCTTGGTCAGCACGCTCTGGTCCTCATAGGTACGCGGGAACCAGGTCAAAAGATCATAGACCGTGCGGATGCCCAAACGGTTAAGCTCCGCCTTCTTCTTTGGGCCAACGCCCTTGACATATTGAATCGAATCTCGTAACTTCACTCGCCATCACCTAAAACATTCGTTTGTTCCCTATCATTTTAGCAAATTACGCCCAGCCCTTCAATGGCAAAACCTGCCGGATACCTTGCCATCCCTGCTGCTTCTATTTATAATATTAGCAGTCAGGAGGGATATGTTTGATCAAATTAATTGCAACGGATATGGATGGCACGCTGCTCGACGGCGCCCATCGGATCTCGTCCGAAAATATCGCAGCCATCCGTCAGGCAGAGGCTGCCGGCATCAAATTCGTCATCGCCACAGGCCGTATCATGGCCGACGTCCGAGCTTTCATCGAAAGTTACGACCTGCATCCCTGCTATCTCACGATGAACGGTGCCGAACTCCACGATGAGCAGCATAAGCTTTTGCATGCCGCCTATATCGACCACGAACGCGGCCGCAGGATCTACGAGACCATCGCTAACTTCCACCGCTTCAATCTGGAAATCTACACCGACCAGGGCCATTATAGTGCCAACTCCCGTCTTAGGACATACCGCGGCCTGATTGACCGCATGCGCGAGGTACGCCCCGGCACGACTTTCTTCAAGAATTTCTATTGGGCACTTCGCAATCCCCACTTCCGCAAGCTGCAATACATCCACGACCTCGAAGGCTTCTGGCAGAGCGATATCCACATCGCCAAGTTCATCACCTTCAGCCAGAAGCCTGAGCTGCTCGCAGCACTCAGCGACAAGCTCAGGCAGGAAGTCCCGGGACTGGCACTTTCAGCCAGCTTCCGCACCAACATCGAAATCAACGACGCCAAGGCCACCAAGGGCAATACGCTGCGCGTACTGACCCAACGGCTCGGCATCCGCGAAGACGAAGTCCTCGTGCTCGGCGACGGCACCAACGACCTTTCGATGTTTGAGGCCTTCCCGACCCACGCTACCGCCATGGAAAACAGCGTCCCATCCTTAAAAGAGAAGGCTGCGCACATCACAGCAGACAATCTGCACAACGGCGTAGCCCAAGCGATAAGACGCTATCTATAAAACATACTGATAGAAAAAGAACAGGCTCACCACGCCATGCGTCGGTGAGCCTGCTTTTTTGTTAGTATTTGAAATTCGCCTCAAACATGCGATGCCACGGCAGCGTTACCTGAAGATTATCGAGGTTCGCAAAGGGCGGCAAGTTCTTGACGGCAAACTCGCGCATCAATGTGTTGATGCGGTTTACGATACCTGTCTCATAACTTCCCATGTTGCTGTAGACATCCCAGCGGCGGAAACCGGCAATGCTAGTTGCCATCTGCGGGCGGACGTTGGCCTGATACCCCCAGTCATCCAAATAGCGTTTGGTCAGGAGATTATCGCAGGCATCATCGGGCATCCGGCTCGACAACAGCCCTGTCGCAATGACAAAGCCCGTGCTGTTCGTCGGTGTATTCCAGCCCGCATAGGCACGGATCTTATAGAGAAGTCCACCAGCCTGCAAGGATTTGAGCAACGCGTTATCGGCGCCATTGGCAAAGGCGATGTCAGCCACGCCCACGGCCTTGCCAGCGGCCACATAGTCGTTGACCTGCTGCGTGAAGTATTTCGCTGTACCACGGTCCTCCCCATTATTGGCAAGAGTTCCTTTCGCCGCCGTTACAAGGTTGGCCTCGCCAGTACGGCCATCTTCATTCGTATTGACCAGCAGCACGAAGTCCGCCCGCTCCGGCGTATTGACGACCAGACCGCCAGCCGTGCGCACCGAGGCGCGGATGGTGTTATCGATGCGCGTATCGGAGTAACCCGGCACCGTATCAGCGCCTTTTCCCTTGTTGTACTTGACATAGATGAACGGAATCTCCTTTTCCGTATCGTTGACTGCGCGGCTGAGCAGCAGCGCGCCAAACTCATCGATGCCTGCGAGAACTTGATAGCGGGTATCTGGAAGATCCTTGCCATAATCCTCCAGCAAGAGTCCCTCATGATGGGTCTGCGAATATGGAGCGTTGTCATCCTTGCCGACCACCAGGTAATTGATGACACCTTGACGCGTCAAATCCACCAGCTGCTCGCTGACCTTGAGGTTCTTGGCACGGCGTGCGCGCCAATCCTGCCAGACCTCCTGCGGCACTGCTTGCTCATGCTGCTGGAGCGCCTGTTCTTCAGCAGCAGTCAGCCCCTGCAGCGACTTCTTGTCTGCCAGCGCCGAATACTGGAAGATATCTGCACCATAGGGCTGGTAATAAGCTGGTTCGGCGTTGCCTGAGTACATGCCGCTCTTCGGCGTGCGCATGATGGAATCAAACACATAGAGCTTGAGACGCGGATTTTCCTGCCGCAGCTGGGCAAATTCCTGCACACGCGCGGCCAGCGTATCCTCATCAAGCTCATGCTTGCGCGACGGCACCAGACCACCATAAACCATCGAGTCCGAGGAGAACATCGCCGCATCGGCGCCGCGGACATTTTCCTTGGCCCATTGCCAAAGCTTGTCCGGATCTCCCGGCTTATCAACACCACCACTCAACAGCTCCTGTGGCGGCGTGATGACCTCATAGCCCGCCGCCCGCGCCACATCAGCTGTATCCTCACAGGAAATGGGCCGGTTGTCGTGCGGGATAAAAACCAGCCGCCCTTTGCTGGCAGCCTCCACGCCGCCAAGCGAACAAGCCTGCAATGCCGTGATGAGCAATCCGCTAAGCACCATAGCCTTGATTTTCATTGAATCACTCCCTTTTTATCTATACTATCCATATTATACTGCAAAAATTTTAAAAATACCTAAAAAAGAGGAACCTCGCTCAGAGGTTCCTCCCATAGGTGAAGATATATTCGTGTCAGCGAATGAATCAGAGCTGCGGGCCAGCAGCGACGAGAGCCTTGCCTGCTTCGTTCGTCGTGTATTTGTCGAAGTTCTTGATGAACATCGATGCCAGTTCTTTGGCTTTCTTTTCCCACTCTGCCGGATCAGCATAAGTGTTTTTCGGATCGAGGATATTCGTATCTACGCCCTCGAGCTCCGTCGGAACTTCCAGACCGAAGAACGGGATCTTCTTCGTCGGTGCGTTAGCGATAGCACCGCTGTGGATTGCATCGATGATGCCACGCGTATCCTTGATGGAGATGCGTTTTCCCGTACCATTCCAGCCCGTGTTGACCAGATATGCTTTCGTGCCGTTGGCTTTGACGCGTTTTACGAGCTCCTGCGCGTACTTCGTCGGATGGAGTTCGAGGAAGGCCTGGCCAAAGCAAGCCGAGAACGTCGGCGTCGGCTCCGTGATGCCGCGCTCCGTGCCAGCAAGTTTAGCCGTGAAACCAGACAGGAAGTAGTACTGCATCTGCTCCGGCGTCAGGATGGAAACCGGCGGCAGGACACCGAAGGCATCAGCCGACAGGAAGATGACGCTCTTAGCTGCCGGGGCAGCGCTGCGATCGTTGACGAAACCTTTGACCGTCCCTTTGATGTGGTCGATAGGATACGATACGCGCGTGTTCTCCGTGATGCTCTTATCAGCAAAGTCGATCTTGCCTTTCTCATCGAGGACAACGTTCTCGAGCAGAGCATTGCGTTTGATAGCGCCATAGATATCCGGCTCCGACTCCATATCAAGGTTGATGACCTTGGCATAGCAGCCGCCCTCGAAGTTGAAGATACCTTCGTCATCCCAGCCATGCTCATCGTCACCGATCAGCAGGCGTTTCGGGTCCGTCGACAGCGTCGTCTTACCCGTGCCGGAAAGGCCGAAGAAGATAGCCGTATTCTTGCCTTCCTTATCCGTGTTAGCCGAGCAATGCATAGCAGCGATGCCCTTGAGCGGCAGGAAGTAGTTCATCATGGAGAACATGCCCTTCTTCATCTCACCACCATACCAGGTGTTGATGATGACCTGCTCGCGGCTTGTCAGATTGAAGACGACAGCCGTATCAGAATGGAGGCCAAGCTCCTTGAAGTTCTCGACTTTAGCCTTGGAGGCATTGTAAACCGTGAAGTCCGGCTTGAAGTTTGCCAGCTCTTCTTCGGTCGGTTTTACGAACATGTTCGTTACGAAATGAGCCTGCCAAGCAACCTCGACGATGAAACGGACAGCCATACGCGTGTCCTTGTTGGCGCCGCAGAAAGCATCAACAACATAGAGTTTCTTGTTAGAGAGCTCCTTCTTGGCAATCTCTTTGCAAGCTTCCCAAGCCTCTTTCGTTGCGCGGTGGTTATCGTTATGATAAGCCTCAGAATCCCACCAAACCGTGTCATGCGAGGTTTCATCATCCACGATGAATTTATCTTTCGGGGAACGACCCGTGAAGATACCCGTCTTGACGTTTACTGCTCCGAGCTCCGAAATCTGGCCGATTTCAAAACCAGTCAGACCTTCCTTGGTCTCTTCCTCGAACAACGTCTTATACGAAGGGTTGTGAAGAATTTCCGTCGTGCCCGTGATTCCATACTGAGTAAGATCGATGTTTGCCATTTTACATTCAACCTCTTTCATAAAATGTATTAACTGTTGATAAGGTTTTCACACTTCACTTTCCTTACCACGAATATTATATTAGCTTATTTTTCCATAAATGTCAACTATTTGCATGGTAAAATTTTAAAAATGCCATTTATCGAAATTGTTTGTCAATAAAATAAAACAAATGAAAAACGCAGTATGGATTGCTATTATTCCCACTGCGTTTTTCGTGTTCATATCATTCTATCATGCCTCAGCAAAGGCTAGCACGGCCTGACGCATACCCTCGCATGCACAGACACCATCGTGGCGCTGCGCCTTGGTGCGCAGCGAAGCAAGTCCCTGCGGCGTCGGATCATCATTGAGGTCCTGGAGCCTATCCAGCATGGCAAACTCATCAAGGCCTGCTGTATCCACGCCCAGTGCCTCCAATACACTGCCGTTGAATTTATACGGGCTCGCCGTCGAGGCAATGACCATGTAATGGTCATCCCCCGTCACCTGCTGATAGTTTTCGGCTACTTTCCAGGCCACAGCCGTATGGGTATCCGGTACATAGTGCTTGTCGTTATAGACACGGCCAATGAGCTCCTCGGTATCCGCGTCACTGGTCCAGTCAGCCCAGAAGGTCTGCTGGATCTTCTGCAACAGCTCGGCGCCGATATCATAGCGGCCCGTCGCAGACAACTCCTGCATCCAGCCAGCAACCTTAGAGGTATCCTCAGTCATATGATAGAGCAGGCGCTCCAGGTTGCTGGAAATCAAGATATCCATCGACGGTGTGATCGTCTTATAGAAATCACGGTTGCGATCATAAACACCCGTGCGCAGAAAATCCGTCAGCACGTTGTTTGCATTCGAGGCACAGATGAGTTTATGTACAGGCAACCCCATGCACTTGGCATAAAAGCCCGCTAGGATATCGCCGAAATTGCCTGTCGGCACCGTGAAGTTGATTTCCTCGCCCGCCTTGATCTTGCCAGCTTTGACAAGATCGGCATAGGCACTGAAATAATAGACAATCTGCGGCACAAGACGGCCCCAGTTGATGGAGTTAGCCGAAGAGAGTTTGACACCTTTTTCCCCGAGCTCCTCGTTGAAGGCCTTGTCGCCGAAGATGCTCTTGACGCCGCTCTGGGCATCGTCAAAGTTACCGCGCACAGCCGTGACATTGACGTTTTCCCCTTCCTGGGTAAGCATCTGGAGCTGCTGGATGCGGCTGACACCACCCTCAGGATAGAATACCATGATCTTGATCTGATCGACATCACAGAATCCCTCCAGCGCAGCCTTGCCCGTATCACCGGAAGTAGCCACGAGGATCAACACTTTATCTTTCTCGCCAGTCTTCTTGAGGGCCGTGCTCATGAGCTGCGGCAAAAGCTGCAGTGCCATATCCTTGAACGCACTCGTCGGGCCATGCCAGAGCTCCAGTACTCCCAGATCATCGAACACCTTGACCGGTGCCCGCATCACCGCATCGAATTTATTGTTGCCATAGGCGCGCTCTACACAGCCTTTGACCTCGTCAGCTGTATAATCCGTGAGGAACAGTCCGAGCACTTTAGCCGCACGCTCTTCATAACTGAGCTCGCCGAGCGATGCGATAAACGCAGCATCAACCTTTGGCATATTATCGGGCACGAATAAGCCGCCATCCGCTGCGAGTCCCTGGATAATGGCCTGCGCCGAGTCAAGTTTTACGCCATTGCCTCTCGTGCTGCTATACTTCAAATCAACCGCCTCTTTCTTTTCCATAATACTATAAACTGCTCATCTTTTGCGCCTGACTTCGTGTCAGAAATTGGTTCTAGACTGTATTCGAGGTTTATTATATCATATATTGAGGACGAATCCTATAGAAAATATAAGATTGTCGGCTGAGAAAATACGTTTTCTCGATAATATTACATTTTATTTCCATATTACATGATTTTATTTATTTTATGTAATTGATTAAGGAGTGTTTTTCTCTTGTTGAAAATTGCTATGGGCCAGATGGAAGTCATCCCTGGCCATCCTGACCAGAACACCGCCAAGATTCTCGCCATGATTGCTGATGCTAAGGCACAAAGCGCCGATATCGTCATCTTCCCGGAGATGGCTGTACCCGGCTACCTGCTCGGCGACACCTGGGAGCAGTCCTCGTTCCTCAAGGATTGCGAAAGCTACGGCCAGGATATCATCGCTGCCTCGGCGGGCATCACGGTCATCTTCGGCAACATCGCAGTTGACTGGTCAAAAAAGAACAACGACGGCCGCGTCCGCAAATACAACGCCCTGTTCACAGCGCAGAACGGCAAGCTCATCCAGCCTGACAACATGCCGTATCCATACGTCATCAAGACCCTGATGCCCAACTACCGGGAGTTTGACGATACCCGTCACTTCTTCAGCCTGCAGAAGCTCGCCCGCGAGCTCGGCACCACGCCGGACCAGCTGCTCTCGCCAGTGACCGTCAAAGTCAAGGGCCAGCACTACCGCATCGGCTGCCTGCTCTGCGAGGATGGCTGGGGCGATAACTACGAGCTTGAACCATTCACGATACTCGGCCGCCATAAACCTGACTTTTTCGTCAATATCTCAGCCTCACCGTATACGCTCGGCAAGAATGACAAGCGCAACCGCGTCTTTGGTGCCCAGGCGCAGCAGGCTGATGTCCCACTCTTCTATGTCAATGCCATCGGCCTGCAGAACAACGGCAAGACCATCTACACCTTTGACGGGTCAAGTACGGCGTACAACGCCCAGGGCCATGTCGTTGCCGTCGCACCAGAATACCAGGAAAACCTGGCCCTTATCGATATGGGGCAGATTGACAAGTCAAAGCCAGTTGACAAGTCAACGGAAAAAGACATCGCGCATATCTATCGCGCACTCCACTACGGCGTCAAACGCTTCCTCGAAAACATCCATATGAAAAAAGTCGTCATCGGCATCTCGGGCGGCATCGACTCAGCGGTCGCCGCTGCTCTCTACGCCAAGATTGTCGGCCCCGAAAACCTGCTGCTCGTCAACATGCCGAGCGTCTTCAACTCGGAAACGACCAAAGGTCTTTCGCAGCAGCTTGCCAACAATCTCGGTTGCCAGTATATGATTGTCCCGATCCAGCAGTCCGTCGACCATACCGTTGACCAGCTTGAGCACACGCCGATGACTTATCTGACCGATGGCAGCACGACGAATCTCTCTGTCTCCTCCTTTGTCACCGAAAACATCCAGGCACGCGACCGCAGTGCCCGCGTGCTCGCCGGTGCCGCGGCAGCCTTTGGCGGTGGCTTTACCTGCAACGCCAACAAAGCCGAAACGACAGTCGGCTACTCGACACTCTACGGCGATCAGTCAGGTTTCCTCGCTGCGCTCGCTGACCTCTGGAAACATCAGGTCTATGCACTGGCCTACTATATGAACGAAGAAGTCTATGGCCGCGAAGTCGTGCCGCAAGGCATCATCGACATCGTGCCGAGTGCGGAGCTCTCCAATGCCCAGAACGTCGACGAAGGCAAGGGCGACCCAATCAAATATCCGTATCATGACTACCTGTTCCGCGCCTTTATCGAGCGCTGGGAAAAAGCTGCGCCCCAGGATATCCTCGAATGGTATGCGGCCGGTACTGTGGAAGAAAACCTCGGCTGCGAGCCAGGCCTCATCGCCAAATATTTCCCGACAGCCGCAGATTTCATCGCTGACCTTGAGCGCTGGTGGAACCTCTTTTGCGGCATGGCAATCGCCAAGCGCATCCAGGCACCTCCAATCCTTGCCGTCAGCCGCCGCGCCTATGGTTTTGACCATCGCGAGGCCCAGAACGGTCCCTACTATACGCGCCGCTATCGCGAATTAAAAGCTCAACTGCTAAACAAATAAGGCCTGGCTATGGTATACTGATAAGGCTTACGCAATACACAAAGAATGGAGATTCATTTCATGAGCAATGAAAACAAGAAAGTAAAAGTTCATTACACGGGTACCCTCAACGATGGCACGAAGTTCGATTCCTCCTATGACCGCGGCGAACCACTCGAATTCGTCTGCGGTGCCGGCATGATGATCAAAGGCTTTGATGAGGCCGTAAAAGACATGTCCGTCGGCGACATCAAGGACATCCATCTGATGCCCGAAGAGGCCTATGGCATGCCATCTGACGAAAACATCGTCACCATGGAAATCAGCCAGCTGCCTGGCTCCGAGGGCCTGGAAGTCGGCCAGCGCGTCGCCCTGCAGAACGCCTATGGCCAGCCAGTCCCCGTCACGGTAATGGAAAAAACCGAAACGTCCATTACCTTTGACGCCAACCATGAAATGGCCGGCAAGGAACTGAACTTCAAGATTGAGCTTGTAGCTATCGAAGACTAACCATAAAAAACACGAGCATTTGACCGGTCAAATGCTCGTGTTTTTTATTCTGACTGATAGATTGTCCGGCTAAGCAAATCGACACAGGTAACACGTCCATCGGCAAGATAGCTGCCCGTATCCATCAACACCAGCCTGCCATCCTGCAGCCACTGCGGTTTTGCCTGGTACCCAAGCGTCTGCACAGGCGTATGGCCTAAGACAATCACCTGCCGGCCTTGGTGCTGGCTCGGCCTTGCGGCCAACTGCCGATGCCACAGAAGCGTTTCCGCTGGCTGCTCTTCCAGCGGTTCCTCAGGATTGCAATCTGCATGCATGAACCAATATACCTGCTTTTCCGTCTCGACCTTCGCATATAATGGCATCCTTTCGATTAGCTCCGCCCAGCTGCGCCGGAGCTCTTGCCCTGAGCCTGTCTTTTCTATCTCAGCGTCGGTGATGCGCCCGCCATTCATTAGCCAGAGACTTTGCGGCGATCCCCACAGGAACGCGAGCAGTCCCTGTGGCTGCGGCTTTTGCTCTGCCTGCATCGCATCCAGGAACATCTGCTCATGATTGCCGCGTAGAAAAATCATATGTTCTGCGTCAAAATGCGCCATCACCCACTTCATGACCGGCACAGGACTTTCGCCGCGATCCAGATAGTCCCCCAGAAATACCATCATATCTTTTTGCGGATCAAAGGCGGCGCGTTCATATGCCTGCTCGAATTTCGTCCATTTCCCATGAATATCGCCAAAGACCAATAGCCGTTCGATTTTGTCCATGGTATCACCTCCCACCAGACCAGGATCACATCAGTACATCCATCATCTCCAGTAACGGCAGTATCACCGACAAAACGAAAAAGAACACCAAACTGCCCACCAGGAAGATTGCCGCAGGCTCAGCCATCGCCTGCAAGCGCTGCGATTCATTTTCAGCGATTACTGCACAAAGTTCTGCGCCCTTCTTCAACATGAACTCCAGCTCGCCCGACTTCTCGCCAGCCATGACCATTTCCTGCAAAGCAGCTGGAAACACCTGGCAGCCTCGCCATGCTTCCACCAAGGATCTGCCACGCTCAACGCTCTTGTGCGCGCCTGCAATCACTTCACGCAAATAGAAATTGTCCGTTACCTCCGGCAAAAGCTGCAGCGCCTCATGCAGCCGGATGCCGTTTTCGAGCAACACCGCCAGTGTCCCGAGCAACATCAGCCACTCGGAATAGCTGGCCAGCCGACCATAAAAGGGAATCTGCAGCCGCCACCTGTCAACATGGACGCGGATGCGCGGCTGACGCCAGGCAAAAATTACAGTCAGTAGCAACAGGCTCAGCAGCAGCAGTACGCCCCCGCCATGCTGTTGCATGATGGCGGCAAGCTGCAACAAGATCCTGGTCGGCAGCGGCAGCTGAGCCTGCAGATTCGCCAGCATCGCCGCAAAGGTCGGCAGGATAAACACCGTCATGGCTACAAAGGCCAGGAAAGTCGTCACGCCCAAGATAAACGGGTACAGCAACACCGACCGCAATTTTTCTCGTGCGGCAAATGACTTTTCCATAAAATCGGCCAAGCGCGAGAACATCCCATCCAACGAACCTGCCAGCTCCCCCGCCTTTACGAGACTCACCATGCGGACAGAAAACACCTGCGGGAAACTCCCCATCGCCTCATGCAGGGACTTTCCCTGCATGACATCAGCCAGCATTTTCTCCAGCATCCGTTGATAGCTGCTGCCAGACGACTGCTGTCGCAAAGCTCCCAGCGCCTCATGGACTGGCAAGCCAGCCGAAAGCAGCACCGCCAGCTGACGGCAAAACAATACGACCTCAAGCTTTGCCGGCCGTGCATCAAACACCTGCCATACTTTTTGACCAGTCAGCGGCCTTGCAGGTTTCAATTCTTTTAGACTGGCCACCCAGAGTCCCTTAGCCCGGATCTGATGTGCCGCCTCCTTGCGCGAATCCGCTCTGATTTCGCCCGTGAATAACTCGCCAGTGCGGTTGCGCGCCTCATAGGCAAATGCTGTCACGCCCATCCGCCTCCCCTCTCATCCCAGCAGCATTTCTCTGCTGTCTCCCGTGTGATAAGGCCTTGCTGATAGAGCATCTTCCGTGCCAGCGTCTCGGTCTGCATCCCCTGCTGCTGATGACTCAGCATCACCGACTCCAACTGGCTGTATTTCCCCTGCCGGATAAGGCTGCGCACCGCAGGATCTGTCAATAGCACCTCAGCCATGCAGACACGGCCGCCACGCCTGCACGGGAGCAGCCGCTGGGCAAAAACACCGGTCAATACCTCAGCCACCTGTGCCCGGATTGAGTCCTGCTGGTCAAGCGGAAACATCCCCTCAATGCGCATGACCGCATCGACTGCCGAACGCGTATGCAAGGTGCCCAGCACCAGCACGCCAGAGGCAGCAGCCATAAGCGCTGTCTGCATGGTTTCCCGATCACGGATTTCGCCCACGAGGATTACATCAGGCATCTCGCGCAGCGCACTGCGAAGTGCCTGCGAAAAGGAGTAAAAGTCCCGCCCATATTCACGCTGACTGATAAAACACTTTTTAGGTTGATAAACGAACTCTACAGGATCTTCTAACGTGATGATATGATACGATTTCTCTTGATTGAGCTCCTCGATGAAAGCCGCCAGCGTCGTAGTCTTGCCCGATCCCGTCCGGCCCGTAACCAATATAAGCCCCTGCTCAAGCATCTTCATCTTCTGCCACGCCTTAAGCGCGCCAATCTCCGCCAGGCTCAAAATCCTCTCTGGCAGCAGGCGGATAGCAAGCGCAAGGTGTCCTTGCTGATAATAAGCATTGACACGAAACCGCCGCCCCGCAAAGCTCCATGACAAGTCAATATCCTTTTCCTTGGCCAGCCGCGCCCTCTGTTCCTCACTCATAATGACCGAACAGAACTCTGACATAAATTGCTCTGTCAGCGAGAGGTCATCCATAGGCGCCAAGACACCATCACAGCGCATATGCGGCCGCTGGCCTACGGTCAAATGAATATCCGACGCTTCTTTTTTGATTGCTTTATTGATAAAATCCTGCCAACTTATGTCCTCGCACATATCATCACCCCGTAGCTTCAATGATAATGTACTTCTTCTACATACACAGCCAAATACCTGCAAGGAAAAAAACTCCAATGTTTGATACTATAATCCGCAAACCATAGCTATCGTCCCATGCATCTTTCCTACCTCAAATATCATGGCATGCTATGGCAATTTTATTCTGTGCTGACCAGTTTCTACATGCGGTTAACAAGTTGCCTTGTAGTCGACGATTATATCTACCCAAGCATTGCACTAAACTTAGCTTATTTACCAACCCTTCTTCATTCTTACCATCAATGGTAATTTCCATGCAAACCTGGTAATCTTTACTGTCTGAAGCCGTCACAATAACACAAAGTCCTTTCAACATACGATCAGCGTAACTGGCTACACAATTTGATAAATGCCGGCCAATAATAGGAAGTTCAGCTGTATCAGTAACAACATGGAACTTCAATCCATCAAAAAAAGAATTCATGCCTTGAATCATCGGCGACTTATAATCAATAGAAATCCTTTTCATATCTACTGCATAGGATTCATGTACCAAAGCATCATGTGATTCTCCACATATGCCTCTTTTCTTTACAATTTGCTTTGTTTCTTCAGACAAGAAAGGATAGTATTGATGGAACATTTTAAGCATATCATCATACCACCTTTGCCATCCATCTGACAAAAGCTTTACTATCTGCCTGGCAAGATACATTTCACCTTTACCATTACGTAGCATCCAGCGTACATAAAAGACAAAATCCATACCACTTCCAGTACAAGGAAGGCTAAATCGGCGTATCAAACGATATTCAGAATCAAAATACACTTTGCCAAAATAGGTCCTTCCCACGATAGCTTCACAGAAAAACAATCTTATTGCATTAATATCTTTAAATCCCAACCTTATTAACCAAAAGTATATGATTATTGCATACGGATTCTTTAAATACTCTTTTCTTATACTGTCAGGTGGATTAATCCCAATGTACGAGCACACTAATAGATAGTGATCAGCACATTCATCCAAACAGTTTTCTTCAAAAAACTGCTCTCCTAAGAAATTCTGCAAATAACTTATATGCACATCATTTGGAAATTGTGCTATTCTGTGCAGGTCACTAGTATAAACTCCATACTTTTCCATACATTGAGGCAGCATTACATAACGTCCACAGATTATACGTAGCAACTCTGTGATGATCTCCAACACCCTTTTTGTCACTGCTTCTGGAAATTTATCTTGGTATCTACGTGCAAATAACCCTTCCTCAAAACCTATTCTGCTGAATAGGTTGATTTTATATCCAGCTTGACTGACTTTCACAATATGCGGAATAAGCACTGACCCCAATTTCGACAGAATAAATTTCTTTTCACAGGTTACGCTTATCCACTCAGCCAGTATCCTCAAATCATCCTGTGGCGATTCTTGCAATATCCACCAACGCCATATCCCCGTAGCAAAAATCATCTTTTGGGCTTGAGGTACGGCATCAAGTATGCAGTGTTTTTGCTTTAAGTTACAGTGTTCCTTCCTAACTCCACTTGTCCACGGTTCATATCTAAGATGCAAAGGACACCATACCACCTTCTTAGAATCACCACTCCATAAACTATTCCTATTAGCTGGAAAGATTAGGGAAATCTCTTCATCCGTAGGAGGACTATCGCTATGGAGGCCACTTTCATCAGCAATCCACTGCCCTATCTCCGCATCAAAGTAAAAGCTTTCACGAATTGGGAAATGCAGTTTGCTGTCCATGACTAATCCCTCCTTACCCCAGGATAGCATATTCAACAGGAGTTACATTCTCCACACACCATGAAAATGCACTATCGCTCCCCAATTTAGCGGCTTTAACCATTATTTCTTTACCATACTGCTTATTCCCATCTTGTAAGGCACTATTCGCCAACTTTTCCATAGCTGGTAAATATCCATGTCTTGCGGATCGCTTAAGCCAAAATGCTTCACGTTCTTTATTAACAGGTATATATCGACCAGAACTGTAAATAAGCCCTAAAATATATTCAGCACCAGGATTTTCATGTTGTGCATCTTCCCATATAGGAGTTATCCACGGCAATAGATACTGCAAGTAAGATGACTCATCATCAGCACTTTGCCAAGATGCCATTGACATACGTTGAATATTCTCCTGTTTTCTTAATCGGCGCTCTAAAATAACATAATATCCCGTTGTCCTAGTATAGGCTGGAAGATCTAGCATTTCATCTAGATGATAATTATCGTAGACGACACTATTGGGGTCTAACTGCTGTACTCTGTATTTTGTCCGCCTATAGAGCCATTTCTCTTCCCTATCCAGTTTCAGCGCTCCATCAGCCCCATAAAATCTATTCAATGCAGCCCAATAATAGCATAGTAGCTTTATAAAAAGTGGAACCGGCCTATCGTTAGGACCACATAGGGAAATAACTTCGAACTTATTTTTCTCAGTGTATCTATCTACATCCCATCTTACTTCAATATAAGCAACATATATTCCGTTAATATCTATAGTGAATAATATAGTACTGTAATCGGCTATTTCCTGCCACCGGTACTCAAGTTTACTATCCATAGCTTCACTTATACGCCGAAGGTATAACGTATGACGAACAAGTCGAAAATTATAACCATTTATGTTACATTCAAATTCCTGAACACCTACAGGAATGTTTAAATCCATATATAGGAAATTTTGAAGAAACTCAGTCCGCTTCAACACATTATAAACTTCAAAGGTAAAACCTTCTTTTTTAAATTGCTCTAAAACAGGCTTGGGTAATCGCTTTTTAGACCTACTGAATATATCCAGCATTTCCTCAGTATCTATCTCTTCATAAGAATGATAGTACGTATTACTAAGCATCTCTGCTATTACAACTTCATCGCTATCTTTCAGCAACCACGCTATGAAGTTCGCTGTCCGTTTCCACCAAAAGCTCGTTTTATCTGCTTCATCATACTTAAGATCTAACAGCTTTTTCCCAAAACAACTTTTATTATTCCATAACCGCGCTATGGCTTTCTCAGACTTAAACCCAAAAGCTTGATAAACTTTATAGTTTAACGCAGCATATATATTTTCAGAACATGTATCTACCAGAGATTGGGGAGGATTATCTATTCCTATGTATTGGCATAATGCCGCACCAATATCTCGTTGATTCCTAGGAAACAATTCTTGAAAATCATTACTTCTCTCTCGTCTATTATCTCGTATCTTTTGTATCTCAATAACATTTCTATTGAGTGGATACGCCATGAAGTTTTTGATTTTTACAAACCCTGTATAAGCATCATCTTTTATAGGCTCAACTCCATAATACATTTCAGCGTCGTTAATCAACATTGAAAACAATTCGTTTGTGATTTTAGCAGGAATCGGAATAAGCTCATAACGGTACCGATATTTTATGTGTCTCTGTGTATACAAGCTGTTGTATATAAATTTGTCTTTTGCAACATCTATTGATATACTTCTGACTACCCATTCAACCCTAACACCAGACAAAAAAGCAGGCGTCTCACCTTTACCTGGTGTCACCATAAATCGCAATTTTGCCACATCTGCAGCCACAAATATTGGAGATAACGTCTTTTTTTGATAGATACGCCACCTGGTTGGTTTTGCTTCTATAGCATCCTCTTGATGTATATCATCAGGTGTCTCCATAACTAACACATATACTCCGGTAAATTTACATCCAAAATCCGATATGGTTTCTTCTTGAGAATCGGACCTAACGGCTTCAAACTGTCTGTGTTTCTGGCACCAGATAAGCTGTTCCTGTATGGAGCTTTCTGAACCAACAATCAATCTATAGGGAAGTTCTGTGATGTCAGTTTCTCTGAACACTCGATCAGAACTTTTTTGCCATTCATTGTTTCTTGTTAACATATAAGCCTTATCAACCACAGTTCTCCCCCCCTTCACAGTATGACTGCCTTCACATGAGTGTACGGAGTTTCCTTTATATATTCGACTCATGCTAGGAAAAACCTGCTAAAGGACTTATGGTGCCTACATATCGCCTCATATCCAGCTACTAGCAGTTAAGTTTCCCACCTATGATCAGTTCGCCCCGATATCAATGCCATTACCTATACCATATAAATGACAATAGGCAGCATTCCCTCTACACTTTTATGCAAAGGAGACACTGCCTGTTTTGATGGTCATATTTACATTATTCCATTTATTTACCAACCACGACTTCACAAGATAATACACTTCCTTGTGTGAACTGGAGCCAAATTCCTGCCAGCCCCATTTACTTCCTTCCACCTTGAAGTACAGCTTCCCTGTTTTCTTGTTTTCCCGGAACTGGACAACGCCTTTTGATGCCATGCTGTCTGTATCAAAATTAACCGAATAATCCAATACCGCAATCAAGCATTCACGGCTGCTGTCCGCCTTCAATACAGCAGAACTCAAGTCTATGCAGGAGCCGCCATGGTTGCCTGCATCCCAGATTGGATAGTTTTTATCGCCATTCCAATAAACGAGTCGCCATACAGTGCCTGATATACGCAGTAAGGCTCCTCGGTCTCGGTATGGATTGCCGGACAGGCTATGATTTTATATTCCTTCTGCTTGAAATGCTGCCATATTTCTCCCGTCTGGGGAATCGCACGCTTATCTTGTTCCATCTTCATTTCATCTTCAAGTCCAGCAGCACTTTATCGGTCTCCCACGGAGATATGACCGAATAGCTGATGCCAGCTCCCTCCAAAACTTTCTTGATTTCCTCGTCTTTTACCTTGGCCCGCTCCAGATTGGTTTCCTTACGGCCATCGATACTGATGAAATCATCATTCCGCCGCAAAAGATATTCCACGTTATCAAACTTGGCATGTTCATGCAGCACGAGCTGGTCAAATAAATCATCCGGCTCGCTGTTGTAGATGATGTTAAGCGGCAGCGGTGAATCGCATACCGCATACTCCACGCCATAACGTTCCAATGTCTTGAGCCGATGTACCTGCTCAGCAAAAAGGTACAACTGATCCTGCACGATATCCGTGGCATTCTGATACCAGAGCCACTTGGCATACTCTCCCACCAGTTCCGTCTTGTGCCCTTTGCGTTTCAGTTTTGAAAAAATGTCTGCGGCGATTGTGCTTTTGCCAATCCCTGCACCGCCATAAAAATTGATTACCTTCAAACTCTCACCTCGAAATATGCTATATCCATTATAGCACGTTCGCAAGCGATTTACTCATTTCACTCGCGCTTGAATAAAATCAAGTACAAACGCGAAATCCTCGTCAGCTGCATACACCTGATTGTAGTTCATCGGTTCATTGAGCTTTATGACATTGCGGCTGCGCAGGACTTCTATGCTTTTCACATCACGGAACCTTGAATACGTACTGCTGCGCGAAGCCGCCAGAAGGCCTGACCCCATCGTCGTCAGATTGCCCGCAGACGCCCCTGCCAAGAGAGCCAGGATTCCGATAGCCTGTGCTTTTTTTATCTGATGTGGCAGCTGCGTATGTTTCACGCCCTGCTCATCCATCTCAAAGAGCACACAATATTTGCCGCCCATGATAAACGCATAGACAAGATAGCCTACGGCTGTCAATAGCAGCATCCCCACCACGAAACAGGCAAAGCCAAAGGCAAGATCCTCCAAGAGTTCCAGCCGGAAACCATTCTCGATAACATCCAGCAGCAAGATAAAGATATTGATTGCCACCGCTATCCCCAGGAATATCTTGCTGACCAGCAAGAATATCGTCGGATTCGTATAGAGATTCAACTCATATACCCAGCGGTATACGCCATCTTTTCCCCGCTCAATTGTCTGCATCCTAAGGCCCTCCTCTCCTGCACTTATCCATAAAGCACCCGCTTGACTTCCGCTAGCGTCGTCAGTCCTTGCACAGCTTTTGCTACGCCATCCTGCCAAAGATCTTGCATTCCCTGCTGCGCGGCCAACTTGTCTACTATCTGCCGGCTGCTCATAGCAAGTATTGCCTGGCGGATAGGCTCATCAATCAGCAAGACTTCCTGCAGAGCCAGCCGCCCGCGATAGCCTGTACCACCGCAATGGTTGCATCCTCGTCCGCGCCATAAATGCATCCCTTCCTGATACTGCTCACCTAGCAGCAATGCCTCTGTCGAATCGGACGCCAGCTCATATTCCTCCCGGCACTGGGGGCAGATCCTTCGCACCAGCCGCTGGGCCACGATGCCCGACAGCGTCGCCGCCAACAGATATGGCTTTACCTCCATCTCGAGCAAACGAAATATCACGGCCGACGCCGTCTCCGTATGCAGTGTCGTCATGATCTGATGACCGGTCAAGCCGATGCGCACCGCCATTTCCGCCGTCTGCGCATCTCGGATTTCCGACAGTAGCACCACCTGCGTATCCTGCCGCAAGGCCGCTTTCAGCCCGCTCAGATAGTCAAGTCCGGCCTTGGGATTGATCTGCACCTGATTGACGCCAGGGATTTCCCGCTCCACCGGATCCTCCAGCGTAATCAGGTTGCGCTCTGGCTGATTCAGTTCACTGAGCGCCGCATAAAGCGTCGTGGTCTTGCCAGCACCCATCGGCCCTGCTATCACTAAAAGCCCCGCGGGCCGATGAATTAGCGCCTCGAATTTTGACTGATTCTGCGCCGAAAAGCCGAGACTTGCGATATCCAAGAGCTCCGACGCGAGATTCATGAACCGCAGTACCATCATCTCTCCATGAAGCACTGGCATGACCGCTACGCGGATATCGAGCTCTGACTTTCCGCTAGCCTCATAACGGATATGTCCGTCCTGTGGCCGTTGCCGCTGGGCAATATCCATCCCCGCCATGACCTTCAGCCGCGAAAGGATTGGTGCTACAAGCTCATGCGGAATCTTATAGGGCGCCTGCTGCAGGATGCCATCGAGGCGGTAACGTATGCGCATGCCGTCAGCGAGCGGCTCAAGATGCAGGTCGCTTGCTCCATACGCGATTGACCGGTCAATCAGCCAGTCAACCAGCCGCACCACTGCCGATGATTTTCCTGCCAACACACGCCCCTGTCTTACCTCCCGTAAGGCTTGACCGGTCAACAGATTCCAACTGCTTTCTTCCCCCAACATAAAAATCACTGTCCTCAGTACATGGATTTAAACAACGTTCCATTTCTACAGGACAGTGATTTTTTCCTTCTTCATCAGAAGATTAAGTTTTATATTTGGACGGCAGCTGTCAATGACGCTCTTTGAGCAGCACCTTGACCTGTCGCAGGAAGTCGATCATGCTGCAGGCAATCACGTTCTTCTCACTCATGAGTTCTTTCAGGCCTTGGATATTCTGGCGCATGGAGGTAACGAGTCCGCCAACGGAGTTCGTACCATCCGTCACACTACCCATCATGTCACTGGTCTTCTGGATACCTGCTACGATCTTGCTGCTATAGGAATTGACGCTTTCTGTCTTTTTCGCCACGTCAGTAAAACTTGCCTGCACGCGATCGACAAAGACTGCATTTTCCGCTGCCTTCTCTTTGGTTTCATCGATAACCGCATTGAGGCTGGACAAGGACTGACGCAAGGATTTGATGTTGGTATCAATGCCCTCGACCATATCTTTCGTCGATGCTGCCAGCTCGCGGATATTTTCTGCTACGACACTGAATCCGCGGCCAGCCTCACCAGCCCGCGCTGCCTCAATCGAGGCATTGAGGGACAACAGATTGGTTCGCGTAGCGATGCCTTCGATGCCTTCAGACATCTTGTTGATGTTATCGAAGTTCTCTTCCAGCTGTTTGAAGACCTGCATGATGCTGTCGAGCTTTTCTTCGATTTCCTGCGTCTTGGCCGACAGCTCACCAACTTCGCTGCCAGCGGCGCTGACGACTTCATTTGACTCGTGCATGATCGTAGAGATGTGCTGCGCATAGTCGTTGAGGTCATTGAAGTTATCATTGAGGGAGGAAAAGTCCTCATTGACCTGGCCAATGCCCGCGTAAGTCTCACTCATCTTGCGCACATATTCAGCAATACCTGCCTCTGCCTCAGTGAGTTCTTTCATGCGCGTGTCCAGATATTCAATACCATAAGCAAGCTGTTTCTCGTTGCTTGCAGCAGCTTGCTGCGATGCGCTGACAGGCTTTGCCGCTCTGGCAGGCACAGCTGGTTTTGCCGTTTCCCTTGCCAGCGCTTTTTCTTTTGCCCGCTGATTGTACAGCGGTTCCTTTGGTTTGCCAAAATTAAAGAATCCCATGCCGTTCCCCCCTTACTCGAATACCGCAGCAATCATCGTCTGATTGAAATGCTGCTCGTAAATCTGCTCGCCATAGCCGCCCCAGCCGATATACTCGCCCAGCGCGGTGCCCATGCTGCGGAAGAACTCATCGGCATACCCTTCGCTCTTGAACAGCAGCGTCCGTGCCAGACAGTTTACCATGATCGAGAATGCAGGACGGGGAACATCACGGCGGATCCTGGCCATGGTCTCTTTATTGACCTGACGGTAATCATCCGGCTGCAGCATGACAATCTGATCGTTCTCATAGATGCGCGCATGATATTTCATCGTCTGCCGATCAGAGTCGATATCGTCATTGGCGATGATATACATATCCTTGCCGATAATGCGCCCGACCGGGTTGCTGTCGAGGAAAGCGCGGTCCATCTGCGTGACTGTAAGTGCATGCATCTTCGCCTCCATCTCCGAGGCTGGACGGCCATCGTAGGCCATGACCTTGCGGGAGAAGGCATCGACCTTCGTCGCCGTAAGCGGCTCGCAGATCGGCTTGTAGATGTTCTCACGATAGAGATGGATCCGCCCACCGAGATTGCGCAGCAGGACAAATACGCAAGCCGTATCATAGACCTTGCCATCAAGTGACACATAGGTCTTTTCTGCCAGCCCCTTATCGCCAGCCGTTCCGCCGAATACCGGGATGTTTTCCTGACGCAATACGGAATTGAGCACCGACAGGACCGATTCTTCACAAGCAATCAGCCCATTCGTCGCCGTAAGGCAAATCGTATCGCCATTTCCATGGCTGCCCAAGGAACGCACCGCATCCTGCACACGTCTGACATATTTGAGCGGGCAGTGATTTGCCTCTTCGAGGACATTTGCCACGCAGTTGATGCCGCTTTTGATGGCCAAGACTTCTAAGGAATCATGGAAGATGCCTTCATGGGAGAACGCCGCAATCGATGTCGTTCCCATGACAATACTATGAGGGAAACGCTGCTGCATCTTTTCCGAAGTTTCCTTGAATGCCTCCACCGTTGTCGTAAACCATACGAACTTTGGCTCCGTCATCCCCTGACAAGCCTTTTCGATGGCAGAATCAATTGGCTGTGCTGCACTGCGGCCAATTTTGAAATCTATCATACTCATATCGCCTTCCTTAATCTCTTCATAATCATTATCTTACTATACAGTCAAATCTTTTCCAATGTATTTTTTTACTAATTAAGCATTATTTTTTGTATTCATTGCACATCGGCTGTAAAAGTCCATAACAAAAGGCACTGTCCTTTTCCCGATGGATCCAATCATCACTCCATGTTCCCAGGACAGTGCCACTTTCGCGTCAAACATATTCAACAAGATTTACGGCTTGAAATATTCCTTTAACTTCTCATTATCATCGGTCAGCCCCAGGGCCAGCATCAATTTTAGCCTGGCCTTCTGGCCATTCAATTCTCCTGCCAGGATGATTCCTGATGACAGCATCTCGCCAGCACTGCCCGTATACGAATAGCAGGGTACGACGCGCCCGCCATAGACTCGCGTAGCCAGTACCACAGGAATTCTCGCGCGTCTTACTGCCAGAATGCCCGCACGCACACCTGGTGGCACATTGCCACAACCGAACGCCTCTACGACCAGACCCTTAATCTTTTTCTCGATTAAGCACCGAAATAAAAAATCATCCATCCCGGCTACGCATTTCAGCAGATAAACATCAGGAACCAACTTTTCTGGCTGAATCTTTTGTCGAGCTATAGGCTTACGCCGAAAGACGACTTTATCGAAATACACATGACCAACAGCCCCCCACCAAGGCGAGGCAAATGTCGCAGTATTTACCGAATGTGTTTTTGTCACTTCACCAGCCGCATGTATCGTATCATTCAATACCACCAAGACGCCCTGGCCAACTGCCGCATCACAGGCAGCCGTCTTTACGGCAGCCAGGATATTTCCCGGCCCATCCCAACTGGTATCTGACGCGCCGCGCATGGCCCCGGTCACGCATACGGGCTTTTCCGTATGCAGCGTGAGGTCCAGCAGATACGCTGTCTCTTCTAACGTATCGGTCCCATGCGTCACGACAAAACCCGCAATGCTGTCATCTTTGGCTAGCTCATCGATTTTCCGCGAAAGGTCCAACATCATCGCAGGCGTCATATGCCCACTGGGAATGTTTGACTGCTCAACGACTTCAATCTCGGCAATATCCTTCAGTGCAGGAACTGCATCGAGCAAATCTTTGCCACTTACAGCAGGAATGAGCCCGCCTGTACACGGATCCAACTTCATCGCAATCGTGCCACCAGTCGTAATGGCAACAATCTTTTTCATTTCATACCCACCTTTCTGCTGATGCTCACCATCAACGAACTATCAGCAATACACTTACAAGGACAAACAAAACCAATAAGCCAAACAACATCGCCGGGCGCTGAAATTTATTGGCATCCTTTAGATTTGAGTCCTTGACCACAGGAATAACGGTAGACAGCGCTGCCACCGGCCCACCAGTCAAATAGTACTGCGTGACAGCCGAACCGCCAGCTGCGGCACAAGCTGCCGTGAGCGGATCTGCGCCAGCAGCTAACACGACTTGCAGGAACGGTACATCTATAGCAACTGAGGCGGCATTTGACTGGGTGATAAATCCTGCCAGCGCTGATACAAACAGCATCGAATAAATCGGCGACACCGTCACGAACGGTCCCATGATATCTGCGATGACATCCACAAGACCAATCTTATTGATGACACCACTCATAAATAGGAAACTGATTGTAGCCACGATTGGAATCGCTGCTTTCTTCACTCCATCAATCATCTCATTTTCACTCTTATGCAATTCCATCTTGGCTAAAAGACCAACTAGTATTGCACAAACGGAGCCGACGATAAATACGGGAAAGCCAAGCACAAAACCGGCACAGAAAAGCAAAAACGGGAAAACAGCCAAGCCGAAACTATATTCAGAAACATTCGCAAAAGAACGCTCCACTTCATTTTTTGTTTCTTCATCAAGGACTGGCGGATTCTTTTTCATTGCGCTTGCCACACGAACGAAACTGAACAATATGATGGATATACCCACGATAGCGCCAACGACATTGATTGCACCAAAGCCAATAGCAGCCGTTGCCACTACAGCAACCTGGGTAGGATGCGTAAAACCAGCAAAGTTGCCAAAATGACCTGCATGAGCAGCCAGGCCAGCAGTCTTATTGGGATCCATTCCCAACTTTGTCGCAGCCGGACCAGTAATAGCTGCTGTAACTACAGGCTGCGTAAAGCCTGTCAAAGCACCAATGCAGCCAGCAGCCAAGCTCCCTGCAGCAGTAATTCCCGGTGCCCCGCCTAACTGAGACCCCCAAGCCATTATCTTATTGATGATAACTTTTAAAAAGCCAGAACTCTCAAGAATCCCCACAAACATAAGGACTCCTGTGATATCTGCAATAACAGGATTCAACCCGCCGTTGACCAGCTTGATCAATGTAACATCTGCCTTGCCAGAAATAGGAAAACCAGCAGCCAGGGCCGCAATCGTCGATCCAACAATTGCAGTCAAGTAAAGCGGTGTCTTCCCCCATACCATGAATATCAAGGTAATGACCATCAAAATCTGAGCCAGTTCCATAATAACATCTCCTTGTAAGCCCAACGTCTTCCTACAATCCCTTCACCAACAGCTTATCTGTTGCGGCAAATAAAAAACGTCAAAAGCAACCTGTGCTTTTGACGCCTTTGTCATTTTCTATAGAAAACTTATCCATGGATACTTGCAAGTATATCAACTTATATTACAAATGATATATCTTTATCACTGTTTTGTCAATATTTTGTTAACCTTTATCAATCTGATTCAGTCAGTTGACCTGACACGCTCAATTACATACGCATATGGAGCAGTCTCTTTGTGATTCACCAACCGATAACAGCCTACTGTAAAAATGCGGCAAGGCAATGATGCAAAATACGTGGCAAGCATATCGGCCTCGACTTTTCCCTCGGGATGTCCGGGATAGACGACGACTACCGCGAGGCCATTTACCTTGAGTTTCTCCAGTGCTTGCTCCACAGCTTTTTCCGTGCTTTCCTGCCGTGTCACGGCCGTATGCTCAGCCCCCGGCAGATAGCCGAGATTGAATAGTATGACGTCAATCGGTTCATGAACATGCTCTCCGAGATGTTCATGACTGTCCAAGATATAGCTGATACGCGACGCGTGCTTTTCCGTGCGCACCTTAGTGTTTGCGATGGCCTGGGGCTGGATATCAAAGGCATAGATATGTGCTGAGGCTGGCGTGTTCTCGGCCAGGAACAACGTATCATGGCCATTGCCAGCTGTCGCATCCACCACATTTTCGGCCCGCCCCAATACGGGAACGATTGCCAGATGCATAAGTTCCAAAACATTGCTTACTGTCTGCATGCATACTCTCCTTTGCTGCTCTTCATTACCAATATTCGTTACCAGCTGCCCGCGTCCTTCCCTTGCAGGCAAATTCTCCTTGGACTTCGGCTAAATCTATATTAAAATAGGTCTATCGTTATTTTAAAGGAGACTTGATTCATATGTCCTTCACGGCTTGCCGTAAATATTTGCGCCGCAATCCCGACCTTGCGGCCGCCCTTGCCTTTGCCCTTATAACCATTGCCCTGGCACCGGCACCGCCTGCCAGTCTGCTGGCGAGCATCAACCTGCCGTTACTCGGGCTGCTGTTCTGCCTGATGAGCATCGTCGCCGGCCTTCGTCAAAGCGGCCTGTTTTCTGCCATCTACCTAAAGCTGTTCCATGGCGAGACTTCGAGCCGCACACTTGGCCGTTTCTTCATCTTCAGCTGTTTTTTCAGCTCGATGCTGATTACCAACGACGTCGCCCTCATCATCTTCGTGCCGCTGGCCATCCTCGTATTGACAGAAGTCCGCGCCATCCGCCTGCTGATTCCTGTAGTCATCTGGCAGACGATTGCCGCCAATATGGGCAGCATGCTGACACCAATCGGCAATCCGCAGAACCTCTTCATTTACTCCTACTACGGCCTGCCCCTTACGGATTTCCTGTCCATCACGGGCCCCATCGTGCTGCTCAGCGGCATCATCATCTATCTTGCCACCTATCTTTTACAGGATAAGCCGGTAACGATAGCGGCCCAAAATGAAGAATTTCTCCACTGGCGCCGCATCATGCCGCTGCTCTTCCTCTTCACGCTCTGCCTGCTCAACGTGCTGCGGCTATTGCCCTTTGCCGCGCTTATGGTCATCGTCGTGCCGGGCATTGCCCTGCTCGACCGCAAGTTATTCCGCGAAGTAGACTACAAACTGCTGCTGCTCTTTACCTTCCTCTTCCTCGGCGTCGGCAGCCTTGCCCGCATCCCCTTCCTGCAGACCGGCCCTGCTGAGCTGCTCGCTGGTCATGAGTTTCTCGTTTCCCTGCTGATGAGCCAGGTGCTCAGCAACGTGCCGACCACAGTTATGCTCGCCCAGTACACGACAGCCTCCGGACCGCTGCTGCTCGGCGTCAATATCGGCGGCCTCGGCACCATCATCGCCTCGATGGCCAGCGTCATCTCCTTCAAAGCTTATCAGGGTACGCGATTCCATAAGACCGGTCCTTATCTTTCCCTCTTCACCCTGGCAAATCTCGGTCTGCTTGCCATCCTGCTCATTTATTATTATCTCTGCCTGTGATAGAATAGTCCTCAAGGAGGGATTTTCATGAAATTTGCAATCGTTGGCACGGGCGGCACTGGTGGTACGCTCGGCGCCTATCTTGCCGCCAGCGGTCAGGACGTGACGTTCATCGCCCGCGGCAAACACCTTGCCGCCATGCAGCAGCATGGCCTGACCGTCCGCACAGAGCATCGCGGCGATATCGTCATCCAGCCGGCCAAAGCCTGCACGATGGCAGAATACAACGATGTCCCTGACGTCATGCTTATCTGCGTCAAATATTACGGGCTAGCAGACGCCATCGCGCTTGCCCGCCGTACCGCCGGCCCCGACACCTTGATTGTCCCGATCCTCAACGTCTTTGGCACCGGCGAAGTCATGCAGCAGCATCTGCCGGACCTCACCTGCCTCGATGGATGCATGTACGTCTTTGCCAAGATTGGCGAACCTGGCGTCATCCTGCAGCCCGAAAAGATCCTACGCGTCTTCTTCGGATTCCGGCCCGGACAGGACCAGCGTCTTTCTGCCAAAGCACAGGAGCTTGAGCAGATCATGAATGACGCCGGTATCCGCGCGCATTTCACCGCCCATATCCAGCGTGACGCCCTGCAGAAATTCGCCTTTGTCTCGCCGATGGGAGCTGCCGGCCTCTACTATGATGCCGTAAGCGACGACTTCCAGCACGAAGGCGAGGTACGCAGCCTGTTTACTGGGCTGATTGCCGAAGTCGTCGCCATTGGTCACGCGATGGGTCTCGAATGGGAAAACGATCTCGTCGCCACAGGACTCAAGATGATTGATGCCTTCAAACCTGGCCTGCGTACTTCGATGCAGCGCGACGTCCTTGCAGGCGGCGTCTCCGAGTTTGACGGTCTCGTCAACCGCATCGTTGCTCTAGGCCAAAGATACCAGGTTCCCACGCCGCTTTACCAGAAAGTCAGCGACTGGGGCAAGGCAAAGCATATCCGCTGAACAGTCAAATAGAAGAGGCGATGCCGCAAGTCTTTCCTGCTTGCGGCATCGCCTCTTTCTGCTTTCCTGCCTGTATCAATCGTCCATTTCCGCATAGCGCTGCGCGAGCAGGCGCTGCTCAGCACTGTATTTGCGCTGCTGGATATAGCGATGGATAAAGATATTGGGAATCGCCACACCGACGGCAATCGCGATGATGATGATGACGGCCGATACGCCGCTGCGGATACCAGCCAGCAAGGCCTCGGAAGTAATCGACTCGATATTGAGCAAGGCAAACAGCAGCCGGTAAAGCAATACGCCTGGAATCATCGGGATAGCCGATGGGATGGTCATGATGATATTTGGCGTATGGAACCAATGGATGGCCTTGAGCGCAATGATGCCGACAACAGCTGCCCCGAAGAAGGAACCAGCTGCCTGGGACCAGCCGAGCTCCAATACCGTGATATTGCGCAGCAGCACCGTGATGATACCCCCCACAGCCACCACCGGCAGCAGGCGTTTCGGGATATTGAAGATGATGGAAAAGCCCATCGATGCAACGGCTGCGGCAATCGCCTGCGACATATAGAAGGTATCAGGGGTCAACCCCACGCTCGTGAAGTCCGTCACGCCGCCCAAGCGGATAGCTGTCACGATGCCAAAGGTCATACTGCCGACAACCAGCAAGGTATGCATGGCCCTTGTCATACCGGAAACGATAAAGTTATTCAAAAGATCATCGACAGCATTGATAAGCGGAATACCTGGAACCAGGAACAGCGTGCAGGCTATGAGCGGATACCA
Source organism: Selenomonas sp. GACV-9 (assembly GCA_900116485.1). Taxonomy (GTDB): domain Bacteria; phylum Bacillota; class Negativicutes; order Selenomonadales; family Selenomonadaceae; genus Selenomonas_A; species Selenomonas_A ruminantium_G. The sequence continues at coordinate 79,395 of FPAX01000001.1, read as the reverse complement.
GTTGAGTCCCCCCGTCAGGAACTGCGTCGCCCAGGCCAGCATCGTCGTCGCAAAGGAGGTGATTGCAATGGCCGCATAGGTATTGAATCCATAGCCCACACAGCAGCGGCGGATCAAAAAGCCCAGCAGCGCACAAACTGCCGTCAGTACGAAATCGAGCCAGCTGCCGCCAAAGAGCTTGCAGAACCCTCCGCAGGCTGCGCCAGCCCCTAAGGCCGTAAGCCATACTGGATAGTTGCGCGGCAGATTGCGGATGTTATCGAGCTGCCGCTCGTAGTCCTGCAGCGAGTAGTTTTTCGCCATGGCCCGCCAGGTCAGCTTGCTGATGGCCGACAGTATCGTCATGTTGACGCCATGTTTCGTACATTTGCGAAACTCCGTATAGGATCGTTGCTCGTCATTGACATTTAGCATCAGCGTCGTATACATGACATGCTGATGGATATTCTCCTTCGGTATCCCCATAAAGGCCGCCGCACGCATCATATCGCGAACCGTGCGGTCCGAATCGGCGCCATTTTCCATCAACAGCTGGCCCGTATGCAGCAGCAGATGCATCTTCGGCCCGATTTCGGCAAATGGCTGGCTGAAAACCTGCTCTTTATTCTCTTGTTTCTCCCCCAAGCGTTCCATGCTTTGGTTCATTCCTCCCTATTATGCTCTTTCACTTGAAAAAATTCCACGATCTTGCTGATGGCCAGTGCCATGTGATTCTGATTCTGGAATGGATGGTTCGCCCCCTCAACCGTCACGAACTCGATAACATTGTTCTCGGCAAACTCCTGGGACTTAGCGAGCGGAATCATCTCATCCTTAGTTCCATGAATGATTAGCATATCATCGGCAAAATCGAAATACTCCTGCTCCATGACATCAAAGGCAGCCAAGTCGTCAAGAAAGCTCTGGTCAAGTTTCAGCTTGCGCTCAAAGCCAACCTGTATTTCTTTGCCCTTGGCCAGTTTTGACCGGTCAGCCTCGCTGATATGATTGCGCATGGAATCAAGCATCGTGACCGCCGGACTGCGCAGCGCAATCTTCGCGAAGGGATTCTCCTGCTCGCGGATATAACGCAATGTCAGATACGCGCCAAAGCTCGTCGAATAATTGTAGACATGCTGCGCCTGCAGCTCCTGCCGGACGTAGGCTGTCACGAGCCGCAGGTACGTCAGGCATTCGGCAATCGAAAGTTTCTTGCGCGCATCCTCGCCGTGGCAGGGCCAGTCAAAGGCAATGGCCGCATAACCCTTGTACTTATTGACAAGGTGCTCGCCGAAATTTGCCGTACCGGAGGTATCCTTATGGCTGCCAAAACCGTGCGTGATGATGGCAACATCCTCGAACGTCCGCGTAGTCTTGTCACTGTCACGTACGAACAGCTTGCAGCGGATGCTATAACCTTCTTCGTTGATATCAAACTTCTTTTCCATGGGGTACTTAGACTTCCTTTATTTAGATAACCAATTTGCTTTAACTGAACAGCGCGATCTGATCGCTCTCGCCCATACCGTCAAGACAACCATGGTCACGCAGGATCTCAATGTTGGTCTTCGAGATACCCGTGCGACGGCGCATGTCCTCAATGCTTGTGAACTCACCGTCCTTGCGCGCCTCGACAATGCTCTGGGCAGCTTTCGTACCCATGCCGCTAAGGCTCGCGATTGGCGGCAACAACGATTTCTCATGGATGACAAACTTCTCCGCATCCGACTCGTAGATGTCCACATACTCGCAGCTGTAGCCACGCAGATACATCTCCCAGGCCAGCTGCAGGACGATAAGCGTCGCATTCTGCTTGGCATCGAGTTTCTTCTCCTTGGCCGCCAGCTCCAGCTGGTGGATCTGCTCGCCAACGTAGTCTTTGCCACGGGCAATGACATTGGCATCAAACTCGGCCGCGCGGATTGAGAAGTACGCCGCATAGTATGCCAACGGATAATGCACCTTGCAGAAGGCAATGCGATAGGCCATCATGACGTAGGCTGTCGCATGGGCACGAGGGAACAGGTACTTGATCTTCTGGCACGATTCGATATACCATTCCGGGATACCGCCCTTGCGCAGGATCTCGACCACATCATCCGCTATTCCCTTGCCCTTGCGGACTTTCTCCATCGTCTTGAAGGAGAGCAACGGATCGATGCCGTTATGAATCAGATACATCATGATATCGTCACGCGCCGAGATAGCGTTCTTGATGGTGCACTGGCCGCCACGGATAAGGTCCTGGGCATTGCCGAGCCAAACGTCGGTACCATGTGAGAAGCCCGATATGCGCACGAGATCCGAGAACACGTCTGGATTCGTATCGTCAATCATCTGCCGCGTGAACGGCGTGCGGAACTCGGGGATACCAAAGGTACCCGAAGTCGCCCCGAGCTCCTCCGGCGAAAGGCCCAAAGCCACCGTCGAATTGAACAGCGACATCGTGGCCTTATCATCAAAGGGTATCGTCTTCGGATCACGGCACGTGAGATCTTCGAGCATCTTGATGACCGTCGGATCATCGTGCCCAAGAATATCGAGCTTGACGAGACGGCTGCTTATCGAGTGATAGTCGAAGTGGGTCGTGATCGTGCCGCAGTTCATATCATTGGCCGGATGCTGGATTGGCGTGAAGAAATGCACATCCATATTGCGCGGCACAACCATGATGCCGGCCGGATGCTGGCCCGTCGTTGACTTGACACCCATGCAGCCATGGGCAAGCCTGTCGATATACGAGATATGTTTCTTGACGCCCTTCTCCTCGAAGAACTTCTTGACGTAGCCAAAGGCTGTCTTATCGGCGACGGTCTGGATAGAACCTGCGCGATAGACGTTGTCCTTGCCAAACAATACCTCGGTGTATTTATGCGCCACCGGCTGATAAGTACCGGAGAAGTTCAGATCGATATCCGGGACCTTATCGCCATCGAAACCGAGAAAGACGGCAAACGGGATATCGTGGCCGTCCTTGATGAGCGGCTCGCCGCAAACCGGACAGGTCATATCTGGCAGGTCATAGCCGCAGCCATAGGAGCCATCGGTGATGAACTTGCTATACTGGCAATGCGGGCAGCGCCAATGGGGCGGCAATGGATTTACCTCGGTGATGCCGGTCATCGTCGCAATAAAGGACGAGCCGACCGAACCACGGGAGCCAACCAGATAGCCGTCGTCGTTGGATTTCTTAACAAGACGCTGCGAGATGAGATACAAGACCGAAAAACCATGGCCGATGATAGGTTTCAGTTCCTGCTGCAACCTTGCCTCGACGATTTCGGGCAGGTTCTCGCCATACATAGCCTTAGCCCGATTGTATGACATCGTGCGAATCTCATCGTCAGCCCCGGGAATCATCGGCGAATAGAGGTCATCAGGAATCGGCTTGAAGGACTCAATCATCTCGTTGATCTTGCGCGGATTCGTGACGACAGCCTCATAGGCCAGTTCCTCGCCGAGATAGTCAAACTCTCTTAGCATTTCCTCCGTGGTGCGCAGATAAAGCGGCGGCTGCAGCTCAGCATCATCAAAGCCCTTGCCCTTCATCAGGATAGCACGATAGATGCTGTCCTCAGGGTTCAGGAAATGCACGTCACAGGTCGCGACGAGCATCTTGCCGAGTTTCTGCGCAAGCTCTGCTACCTTGAGGTTGATGTCGATAAGGTCCTGATCCGTCGTGATGTCGGGAAACTTATCGCTGCGCTTCAAGAAGTCATTGTTGTGGATTGGCTGGATTTCCAGATAATCGTAGAACTTGGCAATCTCAATGAGCTCCTCATCCGACTGTCCCTCAACAATGGCGCGGATGAGTTCCCCCGCCTCGCAGGCCGAGCCAATCAGGATGCCCTCGCGGTACTCCTGGACAATCTTCTTGGGCAGGCGCGGCTGACGATGATAATACTTGACATGGGCCAGCGAAACCATCTGATAGAGATTGCGCAGACCGTTGGGATTCTTCGCCAGGAAGATGATATGGTTGGCGCGTTTCTGCTCATAGTCATCGCCAGTCAGATAGCCCTCCATACCATAGATGACCTTGATGCCAGCGTCTTTGGCTGCTTTTGCCGCATCTGGATACGCCTGCACGACACCGTGATCGGTGATAGCTATGGCTGGCCATCCCCAACGGCCAGCCGTCTTGATGAGATCCTTGACCGATACGACAGCATCCATCGCACTCATAGTCGTATGCGCATGTAGCTCAACGCGCTTGACCTCAGCGGTATCCTCGCGCTGTTGTTTTTCTTTCTTAGCCATCGCATCGATGAACAATACATACTCGTTCATATAGGTATCAAAGCGCACCGATCCCCGCACGCGAACCTCCATGCCCTCTTTGAGCCGGCCGATGATCTCGTCGTAGTCCTCCTCGGGACCATTCTTGCCGCGCTTGGGCTTGAAGAACTTCTTGCAGGCAATGCCGTTGGACTCGTCAGCCAAACAGAACGTCAAAAGTTTCGTGCCCGTCTTGAACTCGATTGTCTTGAGGCCAGAGCCAGAGCCCTCACCAATGAAACCTTCTAAGATGACATTTTTCGTCTCGCCCTCGAGCTCATCGATAAGCTTGCGCTCACCCATGACGCCGCGGCCGAAAATCAAGTTGCCAGCGCCCTGTACCACGACTGGCTTGTCAAAATCGTCATGATGCTTGGGCAGTTTCGGCTTGTCGGCAGCAGCTGCCGGCTTAGCCACCGGTTTGGCTGCCGGACTTGCGGCCTTCTTCGCAGCCTGATCCGGCGCTGCTGCGCGGGTCTCAGCCACCCGCTCCTGCCGGCAGGCCGCCAGGTATTCGGGCGTATTGAAACTATCGTCAACCTCAAGATTCTGCAACACCTCATCGCTGGCATTGCACTCCACTGGGCAACGATAGCCGAGCATCTGCTTGATGGCGCGGCTCATGAGCTGCGTGACCGAATGGGCACGCATGATTTCGCCGCCGAGCTCCCCTGGCACATCGATGATGAGCTTGCTGCCATCGACGCTGTACTTCGAGCGCTTGAGCAGCTGGAACACCGTCGGATTGCCCTCAGAGACCACAGTCACGAGCTTGGGCCAGATCTGCTGGATGCCGTCCTCGATGTTGATGACATCCTGATAGAAGACGACGCTTTCGAGCTGGCATTTGCGCCGGATCTGTACCGCCGCCTCCTGCAGCAAGGCATCGGGAATAAGGGTCTGACTTGTCAGCGCGATTTCCCAGCTGCTTGTCTTCGTGCAGACCTCCACATGCCGGATGGTCGCTGCTTTCATGAGCTCCTTCTGCCCATCAGCAAGCGACATTCCCTGAACCAGCTGCCAAAACATATTCTCTTGTTTCGGGACAATCCGATACTTCTGCATGTTGCCAAACTCCCTCAAATTGCACATCTATTATTCGGGATAAAGCTCCCGGTATTTCTTCTGGTCTGCCAAAACCTGACGGACATATTCGCGCGTCTCCTTGAACGGAATCGCCTCGATGTCGGCAAAATCATAGGACCAGTCATTTTCCTTCATCCATTCCTGCACATTGCCACGCCCGGCGTTATACGCCGCCAGTGCCAGCACATCGTTGCCATGGAATTCCTTCTGCAGCGTGGCCAGATACCAGGTACCATAACGGATATTGCGATCAGGCTCGTGGAGAGCCTCCTCGGAATAGCCCGTATCACCCAGCTGCGTCGATATCCACTTAGCCGTATCGGGCATGATCTGCATGAGCCCGATTGCCCCGCGATGGGAATGCACATCGCGCTTGAATTTGCTCTCCTTCTTGATGACCGCAGCCGCCAAATTGCTGTCCACCCGATACATGGACGCATACTTCATCACAGTATCATGGTAGGGATACACATAGAAATAGCTGCGCTGCACCGGTTCAAACTGCAGGATCAGATAGGCACTGAGGCTCATCACCAGTATGAACAATGCGACGCAAAAGCAGGCAACCATGCGGCGATGCTGCATCTGCCTGCTTTGCCGGACCCTATTGTGAAAATCCGTCATGCGTCCACTCCTTCCATAAGCGGTCAACCTGCCGCAGGGTCGCCGGCAAGTCACCATTATTGTCAATCAAGCGGTCTGCCCGCCGCCGTTTTTCCTCAAGAGGCATCTGCGCGGCCATGCGCGCACGTGCCGCCTGCTCGTCATAGCCATCACGCTGCATCAGCCGCTTGAGCTGCACCATTTCACTGACATCGACAAGACAGTTTTCTTCTGTCATTTTATCCCATCCTGCCTCAAAGAGCAATGGAACATCCAACACGATAAGCGGCACCTCACGTTGTTTTTCTACAGCGAGCTGTCGCTCGATTTCCGCCTGGATCAGCGGATGCGCCGCCTTGTCCAGCCATTCTTTTTCGGCCGGATCCGCAAAGACGATCTTGCCGATGGCCGCCCGATCCAGGCTGCCATCGCTCTGCAATATCCCATCACCGAAATGACTGCGATACGCACAATAGATACTGCCCCCCGGCTCTGCCAGCGCATGAGCAATCGCATCAGCATCGAGAACGGCTGCGCCCTTTTCACGCAGGTACTGCGAGACGGTGCTCTTGCCACTGGCAATGCCTCCCGTCAGCCCTATTACCTTCATATACTTCCCATCCCTTTTATCCCTTAGGACCGCTGACAGTGCGGGCAAAAATGGGTCCCCCTCCCGCCAACGGTTATCTTCTCAATCTCCGTGCCACATTTGTGACATGGTTCTCCCTTGCGATTGTAGACATACAGCTGTTCCTGATGGCTGCCCTGCTTGCCCTCGCCGTTCTTATAGTCACGGAAGGTCGTACCGCCGTCGCGTATACCGGCAGCAATGACTTCATTGACGGACTCATGCAGCTTTTGGCATTCTGCCGCTGACAAGCTGCCCACAGGCCGCAGCGGATGGATGCCCGCTAGGAACAATGCCTCATCGGCATAGATATTGCCGATGCCGCCGATATATTTCTGATTGAGCAGGAACGACTTGACCGCCGTCCGGCGGCCCTTGGCCGTCTGCTGGATATATGCTGGCGTAAAGTCCTCGGTAAGCGGCTCTGGCCCCATTTCAAAAAGGCCATGTATGCGCCAGCGCTCGCCTGGGGATAACGCATAGAGCGTCCCCAGCGTGCGGGTATCGCCATAGACCAGCAGGCCGCCGCCATCCAGATGAAAAAGCAGCCGGGCATAGCTGTCGTGATTTACGCCATCCGGCTCATAGACTAGCCTTCCCGTCATGCGCAGATGGAAGACAAGCTCACTGCCGTTATCAAGCACCAGCAGCAGATACTTGCCCCGGCGGTTCATGCCAGCAATCCTGCGGCCAATCGCCATGGCCCGATAGCCTTCGGGCTCCGGCCACTTGATCTGGCGTGATAACAATATGTCAATTCCCATGATGCGCTGACCGGTCAATTCCTTGTCCAGATAGCGGCGGATAATCTCCACCTCAGGCATTTCCGGCATCTTATTTCGCCTCCGCCCAGTCTTTACCGCTATGGATATCGATAATAAGCGGCACCGAAAGTTCAACGATGTGTTCCATCGACTCTTTGAGGATGGCACTGACCTGCTCAAGTTCCGTCTGAGTCGTCTCGAGCACGAGCTCATCGTGCACCTGCAGCAACATGCGGCTCTTGACACCCGCTGCCTGCAGCCGCTTGTAGGCATCAATCATCGCCAGCTTGATGATGTCAGCAGCCGTACCCTGGATTGGCGTATTCATGGCCATGCGTTCAGCCAGCGAACGCTGCATGAAGTTGCGGCTCTTGATGGCTGGCAATTCACGGCGGCGGCCATACAGGGTCTTGACGCCCCCCGTCTCATGGGCCTCAGCTACCGTATCATCGAGAAACTTCTTGACGCCAGGATAACGCGCAAAATAATTCTTGATATACTCAGCCGCCTCTTTCTTCGGGATATGCAGGTCGCGCGACAGCCCATAGTCACTGATACCGTAGACAATACCAAAGTTTACCGCCTTGGCCTTGCGGCGAAGATCCGGCGTGACCTCCGCAAAGGGCACCGCGAAGACTTCAGCAGCCGTGCGCGCATGGATGTCCTGATTCTGGCAGAAGGCATCGACAAAACTTGCGTCCCCCGACATATGGGCCAGCAGCCGCAGCTCGATCTGCGAGTAATCCGCCGAAAGCAGGCAGTCATAGCCCTCGCCTGGTTCAAATAGCGCGCGGATTGTCTTCCCCTCTTCCGTGCGAACCGGGATGTTCTGCAGGTTCGGGTCCGAACTCGACAGTCGTCCCGTCGCCGTGACCGTCTGATTGAAACTCGTATGGACACGGCCCGACTCCGGATGGATGAGCTCGCCGATGCCATCAAGATACGTCGATTTCAATTTCGTCCACATGCGGTAGGCCAGGATCTGCTCGACGATAGGATGCTGGAACCTTAGCGACTCCAATACCTCCGCATTCGTGGAATATCCCGTCTTCGTTTTCTTGGTGGCCGGCAGCCCCAAGCGCTCAAACAAGACCTCGCCAAGCTGCTTGGGCGAATTGATATTGAATTCCGTCCCGGCCAGCGTATAGATATCCTGCTGGATTTCCTCGATCTTGGCTCCGACCTCAGCTGCCTTACGCTCCAGATGGTCACGATTCACATAGACGCCATTCTGTTCCATGGCCGCGAGCACCTCAACCAGCGGCAACTCAATCGTTTCATATAACGACTTCATGCCCAGCGACTCCAGCTCAGCCATCAGCTTATCCTGCAGCTGCGCGAGCAGTCTTGCCTCCCAGACTGCCTGCTCGATTTTATCGGCAAACTGCTCGGGAACGCTCTGCTCCGGGAAATACTGATGGGAAAGATTCGCCAGCTCGTATTTTGAAAGCTCAGGCTGCAAAAGATATGCCGCCAGCTTGACATCAAAATAATGATTGGCGGGCTTAAGTCCCGCATGGTAATAGCGCTTGAGTTCAAACACCGTCACAGGCTTTGACTCCATCGCTGCCAAAAGCTGCACAAAAGATTTTGAGTCTGCCGTTACAAAACCGGCTTCGCCGCCTGGCGATGTCACTACAGCTACACCATCAAGCTGCTCAAAGGGCGCCTTACCGGAGAACATGCCGCTTACGGCCAGCTTTTCCGCCTTGGCAAGATAAGCCGCAGCCTCGTCCTGCTCCCAACGGCGATATGACAAGTCAACCGTGACCGTCTCAGGAATGTCCATCCCCGCAAACAGGCCATCGCCCTCTGCCCCGTAGATTTTCGTGAAGTTTTTCCAGACTGCCTTGAGCTCGTAACGATCACAGAACTGTTTCATCCGCGCATGATCTGGCGTGATGGCATAGCTATCCATCTGCAGCACGATACCTGGCACCTGCAGTTCGATCGTAGCCAGTTCCTTCGACAGGATGGCCTGCTCACGATTCTCGGTCAGGCGCTCCTTGAGCTTTTTGCCCGAAATTTCCTCGATATGTTCCAAGACATTCTCAAGCGTCCCATATTCGACGAGCAGTTTCGTCGCCGTCTTGGGGCCTACCCCCGGAACGCCTGGAATATTATCGGAAGTATCGCCCATAAGTCCCTTGAGATCAATCATGCGAATCGGTTCAAATCCGTATTCCTCGGTAAAGACCGCTTCATCGTAGGCCTTGAGTTCCGATATGCCCTTCTTCGTCAACATGACGCGCAGGTTCGGTCGCACGAGCTGCAAGGCATCCTTATCCCCGGTCACGACCATGACATCATGACCAGCCGCCGCAGCTTTCGTTGCCAGCGTACCGATGATATCATCGGCCTCGTAGCGCTCCTTTTCGATGAATGAAATGCCAAAAGCTGCTGCAAATTCATGCAGCAGCGGGATTTGGGCGAGGAGCTCTTCCGGTGTCTTATCACGCGTTCCCTTGTACTCAGCGTAACGCTCCGTACGGAACGTCTTTTTTCCCTTATCAAAGGCGATGACCAAAGCATCAGGATTCAGCTCTCCCAGAAGCTTCGTCAACATATTGGAAAAACCGAATATCGCATTGGTCGGCTCGCCCTGGGAATCCGTTAGCGGTGGCAGCGCATAAAACGCACGATACATAAGGCTGCTGCCATCCAAAATCACAAAACGCTGGCTCAACAGGATTCCTCCTCTATATTGTTCAATTAAATAATGTACCAAAAAATCATCAACCATCCGAATGCTGGTTACTTCGTGGCCTCCTGATAGATTTCTGTCAACGACTTCTTACTGGCGCTGCCATCGGTGAGCACAGGCTTTTCTTCTTTCTGCTCTGCCTTGCCTTCTGCTTTCTTCTCTTCAGCAACTGGCAGCTTGTTTTCCGTGACCTCAGCGCTTACGGCAGCAAGCGTGAAGTGCTTGTCCTTATCAATACCGCCAGCCAGGTGGAATAACGTACGGACATCTTTATCCTTGCAATAAAGCACATCACGTTTATCAAAGCCCTCGGCTTTGCCAAACGTGCTTACCAGCGTATTAGCCTCCGGCAGCCAGCCGAGATTGACCTTGACGGCATCAGCCAAATCAATCGCCGGCAGATACGTGACGCCATCCTGCTCTACAGCATTGTTCTTCAAACGCTTGCCATTCACATAGAGCGGATAAACCTTACCTACATAGGTAGGATTGCCATCTGACTCTGCAATCTTCCTGTCGATTTCCTCATCGCTGACAAAGTTGCCTACGCCATAGCCAGCCAGCCATTTATGTACCTCTTCTGTAGATACTTTCTGCCAGCCATATGCATCCGGGTAGATGTAATATACTACCGTATCATCAGCCGGTGCCTTTTCCACAACGACGCGGTTGTAGGTAATCTCAATCGGCGTACCAAGACTTACGAGGCTGTAAAGCTCCTCTACATCCTTTTCAAACATGCGCATGCAGCCATGGGAGGCATAGGTGCCGATGGAGCTCGGATTATTCGTACCGTGGATGCCAATGTTGCCCTGCACGCCAATCCAGCGATATCCCAGCGGGCACTCGGGGCCCGTCGGGATAGACACACCGGTCTCAGGATCCGTCCAGGTCGGGTTGACTTCCTTCTCACGTACTTTATAGTAGCCCGTCGGCGTCGGCGTTGATGCTTTGCCTGGCGCAATCGGATACAAACGCACTTTTTCCGCACCGCGGTACAAAGCCAAGGAACGCGCTGCCAGATTGATGGATATCTTCAGCGGCTCTTCCTTCTTCTGTACCTGTGCCGGTTCCTCGCCTGTCGTCTTGGCTGGTTCAGCAGCAGCCTGTGCGGCGGTTGCCGTCGTCGCCTCAGGCGCCTCCTTCTGCTGTGCTGCCTGCGCCTGCTCAGCAGGAGCCTTTGCCGTTACTGCTACCGGCTGCTCAGCCTGTACTTTATTGACCCCAGCAGCCGAAACGCCTGCTGTCCCCGTTATCATCATCGCGCCAAGCATACCAGCGCATACTTTTTCCCACATAATACACTATCTCTTTTCTTACTTTATTTTCTGCTCATACAGCAGTAAGTACTTTATTAGCTTAACATCTTTACCCACCGTTTGCAAGTAAAAAGGGTCTTTCCGCGAATCGGAAAAACCCTTGCAAATGACAACCTGTTCAGTGTTCCTGCGCCTCAGCAATTATGTCGGCAGCCGCTTTTTCCGGTACCGGCTCATAGCGGGCAAACTCCAGCTGGTAAGAGCCACGCCCCTGCGTCAGCGAGCGCAGATCTGTCGCGAACTTATAGAGCTCAGCCAGCGGAATCAGCGCCTGGATCTCGCTCATATCACGCTCCTTGCTGTCAACGCCGAGCACATGGGCACGCTTGCTGTTGAGACGGCCCATGACATCGCCGAGATAATACTCAGGTGTCAGCACCTTGATGGTTTCAATCGGCTCCAGCAGGATTGGCTTTGCCTCCATGACTCCCTTGCGGATGGCCAGAGCTGCTGCCGTCTTGAAGGCCGCCTCTGAGGAATCGACAGGATGATAGGACCCATCATAGAGATTGACCTTGACATCGACAACCGGATAGCCAGCCAGCACGCCCTGAGCCAGCGTCTCAGCCGTTCCCTTTTCCACAGCTGGTATATACTGTTTTGGCACGCTGCCGCCGAAGATTGTCTCGGTAAACTCATTGCCCGAACCGGCCTCACGTGGGCCGATTTCCAGCCAGACATCGCCGAACTGGCCATGTCCGCCACTCTGTTTCTTATGGCGTCCCTGTACCTTGACGCTCTGACGGATAGTCTCACGATACGGTACCCGTGGTTTCGACAATTCGATTTCTGCACCAAATTTTCGCTGGAGCTTTTCGGCCATGATCTCAAGATGAACCTCGCCTACTCCGCGTACCAATGTCTCACCAGTCTCCTTGTTCTTCGTCACCAGCAATGTCGGATCTTCATCCTGCTGCTTGGCCAGTGCGCCAAATACCTTGTCCTCTTCACCTTTCTTATGTGCTGAGGCAGCCATTTCCAGCATGGCCTCAGGATATGCGATTGGCTCATACTGGATAGCATCGCTCTTATCACAGAGCGTATCGCCAGTCTTTACCTGCTGCAGCTTTGTCGTCACGACAATGTCGCCAGCGGCCACCTGGTTCAGATTATGCTGGGCCTTGCCCTGTAGCGTGAACAGCGTTCCAATGCGCTCTTCATTCTCCTTGTTCGGATGATAATACGATGCATCGCCGCGCATATCGCCTGACAAGATGCGGATATAGCTCTGGCGGCCCACAAACGGATCGACAATGGTCTTGAACACCTGGGCCGAGAAGGCATCCTCCGTATGACGTTCCTTGAGTTCCCCGCTAACAGGATCCAGGCCTATCGATACCTTGAAGTACGGTGTCGGCATATACTCGACAATGCCGTTCATGAGTTTGCGCATGCCGATGTTCTGCTTAGCTGAGCCGCAGAATACAGGGAAGATCTTGCCTGCCTGGATACCTTCAATCAAGGCAGCGGCAATCTCCACCTCAGTGATATCTGCCCCTTCGATATATTTCTCCAGCAATTCATCGTTAAACTCTGAAATCGCCTCAATCATCTTCTGCCGTGCCTGCTCGACCTCTGCCGTCATATACTCAGGCACATCATCTTTGATGACCTCTTTATCATGCGTGACAATCTTCATATGCAGCGAGAGCAGGTCAACGACGCCCTGGAACGCCGCCTCTTTGCCGATGGGCAACTGGACAGGGACGACGCCATCGCCAAAACGGACCCGCAGCTCTTCCACGACACCGTCAAAGTCAGCATGCTCGCGATCCATCTTATTGATGAAGAATGCCCTTGGCAATTCATTCTCTTCTGCATAATACCAAGCGTTTTCTGTCCCGGATTTAATGCCCGATGATGCTGAGATGACAATCAAGGCACTATCAGCTGCTGCCATAGCATCCTTGACTTCCCCGACGAAATCGGGATACCCCGGCGTGTCAATGAAATTGAGCTTGAAGTCCCGCCATTCGCAGGCCGCCAGTTTCAGGTTGATCGTCATGCCACGTTTTGTCTCTTCGGGCTCATAATCAAGAGCGCTCGTGTTATCCTCAACACTTCCGAGACGCTTTACGGCTTCCGTGTTGAACAGGCAAGCATCCAGCAGGCTCGTCTTGCCCGTTTTCCCATGCCCCACGACAGCAACATTGCGGATATTGGTACTTTTATAGTTCTTCATTGACATTCCCTCCTATTATTATGATATTATCTGTATTCTCCGAAAATTTATAATATCCTGCTTTAATTGCTATTTTTTTGTATACAATAAAAGAACTCCAAACTATAGCCTGGAGTTCTTGCTTATAAGCAAATATTATTCCTTTGCGTGATACTCGCCATCAAGGATTTCCGTCTCATTGAAGAAGATGTGGATCTCACGGTTGGCATTTTCGACGCTGTCCGATGCATGGACTGCATTGCGGCTGCCGCTGGCAGCAAACTGCTTGCGGATTGTCCCCTCTTCAGCCTCGGCCGGATTGGTCTTACCATGCAGCTTGCGCACGCGAGCAATGGCATCCTCGCCTTCGAGCACCAAAGCAATCAATGGTGCCGACGTCATGAAGCTCACAAGATCCTCATAATAGGGACGGCCGATATGCTCTTCGTAGTGAATGGAGGCCAGACGCTCATCCATCTTCAAGAGTTTCATCGCTACGATGCGGAACCCTTCCTGCTCATAGCGCTTGATGATATCCCCGCTGTAATGTTTGCTGAACGCATCTGGTTTGATGAGTACGAGTGTTTTTTCCATTAAAACAAATCCCCTTGCCTAAATATTAAAATCAATCAAAGCAATTCTGCCTTGTAATTTTCTGCTACCTTGCGATAATCGAGTGCCGAGTCATGCAGCGCCTCCATCTCGTCTTCACGCAATGCACGGATAATCTGTGCCGGATTGCCATAGACGAGCGAATTGTTTGGTATCTTCTTGTGCTGGGTAATCAAGGTTCCCGCACCGATCACGACATTGTCGCCAATCTCCGTGTAACCGAGAATGATCGATCCCATGCCAATCAGGCAGTTATTGCCAATCTTGCGGGCATGGACGATTGCATTATGACCAATGGTAACCTCCTCGCCAATCTCCGTCGGAACATTTGCCATGACGTGAATCACGGCATTGTCCTGAACATTGGTGTTCTTACCGATGCGTATAGGCTGGAAATCCCCGCGAACCACCGCATTGAACCAGATACTTGCCCCTTCGCCGATTTCAACATCACCGACCACTGTGGCTGATGGTGCCAAAAATACACTGGAATCAATCTTTGGTGCAACCGATTTATACGGAATGATGCAGCTCATGAGCTATCGCCTCCCCATAATCTCCCTATCGCCTGGCGCCATATGTTATACGCCATTTATTATCTTAATTATAGCGACTTTTTGAAAATTTGGCAACATCAATCGGCGCAATCCGAATCAATCACGATATTTCGATAAAGAAGGACCTGTTGGTTCCGTATCCACTCCCCCACCCTGGGGCCTGTAATTTCCGCTGGGCAATCCTTGCCACGTATCGCCTTCAGCTGACAGACAATCTGCTCTGCCTTCTCCAAATAATGCGGCAGGCTGTGATGGTCGGCACGAATCACGGCCTTGAACTCCGCCCAAGTAAGGCAGCTCTTTTCCACCGCCAAGAGCAAATCGACAATCTTGGCCGGCTTGGTAAGCCGTGGGGCACGCATATGTTGGGCAATGATGAACAAACCGCCCTGCAGCCAGTCTCTCGGCAGTGTCATGCGCGCATTCCAAGCTTTCAGCACCTCAAGCCCGCGCTTTTCATGACCATAGTGATGCGGCTCCATCGCTTTTGGCGTCAGCCCCTTGCCTAAGTCATGGACAAGGCCGACAAAGCGCGCCAAGACCGAATCCGTCGCTTCAGCTACCGTATCAAGCACCAGCATAGTATGCTCAAAGGCATCACCTTCGGGATGAAAAGCTGCTGGCTGTGTCTTGCCAATCAGCGCCGCAAGCTCTGGAAACGTCACAGGCAAAAGCCCCGCCTGTGCCAGGCAGCGGAAATAACGTGATGGTTTCGGCGTCTGTAAAGCCCGGCGCAATTCAGCCAGCAAACGCTCCGCCGGTTCTGCCTGCAATTCATCGCGGCATGCACGCATCAAATCATAGGTTTCCTCGCTGATCGTAAAATCAAATTCAGCAGCCTGCCGCGCAGCGCGCAGTGCCCGCACCGGATCTTCGCAAAAATGCGCCGACACTGCCCGGATGCGCCGCTGATGGACATCATCGATGCCGCCATAAAGATCGATGATATTTCCCTGTGGCAATTCCATCGCCAGACTGTTCATTGTCGTGTCACGGCGATAAAGATCTTCCTCGACAGTCACCGACGAATCATAGTCGACGGCAAAACCGCAATAACCGCTGCCGGTCTTCTTTTCCTTGCGGGCAAAGGCGACCTCGGAATTTACACCATCAATTTCCACGAGATAGACCGGAAAGGATTTGCCTACCTTCACTGCCTCCGGCAGCAGCTCGGTAAAGGTTTCTTCGGTAATGCCCGTCACCATATAATCCTTGTCATGTGGCTCCACACCGCGCACATAGTCCCGCACCCAGCCGCCTACGAGAAACACCCGCGCTCCGGCCCCCTTAAGCCGCTGTGCAAATTCAACTTCCTTCATAACCATCCTCATATCTTTTCTCATATCGGCAAAAAAACCTTCCCCATAGGGAAGGCTGCTTGCATTGCTTTTATTTTACGATATGTGCACCGCGCGTATCAAGATCCATGATGAGTACCTTCGCATTGACCTCATGCTTGCGGAAGGCCTCCTGCATTGCTGCACCAACCGCCTCTTCACAGTGACGCCGCTCCAAGGCGTAGGCAATAAGGCACGGGCCTGCACCGCTGAGATTCGCTCCAAGTGCCCCCGCCTTGCGAGCGGCCTCAAATACATCATACATGCCCGGAATCAGCTTGGCACGATACGGCTGATGCAAAGCATCATCAAACACATTGCGCAGGAACTTATCATTGCCCTTGCAAAGTGCAGCTACGAGCATCGCTGCCCGGCCAATATTGTTGACTGCATCTTCCATCGGTACATGTATCGGCAGCACTGCACGCGCTTTGCGCGTCGACAGCGGGAAGTCCGGCACCGCCACGATTAGCTTCATGCGGAACTTCGGCAGGAATGAGAAACACTCCACCTTACCCTTCGTCACCGTGCTGACCGTGAATCCACCGAACAGCGCCGGTGCAACATTGTCCGGATGTCCCTCGATATCCGTGGCAAACTGCAGCAGTTCACGGCGATTGAAACGGTTATTGATCAGCACATTGGCCGCTTTGAGCCCGGCAACGATTGCCGTGGCACTGCTGCCCAGGCCACGCGAGAGCGGCACCTGATTATCCATATGAATCATAGCACCTGGATATTCATCGGCAAGGCCAGCCTTGCGCAACAGATACTGCACGGAACGCCAGACGATATTGCGGCCATCACAGGGAATATTCATGGCTCCTTCGCCGCTTATCGTGATTTTTACACCTGGTTCCTTCTTGAGCGTGAGTTCCAAGTCATTATAGACCGTGCAGGCCAGCCCAATCGAATCGAAACCCGGCCCGCAATTGGCACTTGTGCCCGGAACGCGGATCTTTATCGTACGATCTGCAAAAGACATCAAACCTGCTCCTTTTCTACGCGAATGACATTACGGATCTCATCGACTACTGGCATACCCTTAAGCTCTTCCAAGGCTTTCTGGATACTTGCATGACGGACCGTATGCGTGATGGCCACGATCTCAGCATGGTCGACGATATTGCGCTGCGTCTGGATGACAGACTTAAGGCTGACACCAGCATCGCCGAATGCCGTAGCAATAAGGCCCAAGACACCAGACTTGTCATCGACAAGCAAGCGCACATAGTAGGAAGACTCCGTATCATCCAGCGGGCAAAGTGTTTTCTGCTCATAGCAGGTGCAACGGACACGGCCGAAGGTCTTGTTCACGATATCACGCGAAACATCGATGATATCGGAGACCACCGCCGAAGCCGTCGGTAAGGAACCGGCGCCCTGGCCATAGAACATGGCCTCACCGATAGCATTGCCGCGCACGAAAATCGCATTGAACACGCCATTTACTGCCGCCAGCGGATGTTCCTTAGGCAGGAACACCGGATGAACGCGGACATCAACGCCGTGTTCAGGCGAGTCCTTACCAACAGCCAGCAGTTTCACGACATAGCCAAGATTACGCGCATACTCGATGTCATCAGGGGTAATCTTCGTGATACCTTCAACCGATACGTCTTTGAGCTCCACGCGCGTATTGAAGGCCAGCGATGCCAGGATGGCTGCCTTGCGCGCAGCATCGAGACCATCCACATCAGCCGACGGATTCGCCTCGGCATAGCCCTTGGCCTGTGCCTCCTTGAGCACCTCGTCGTAGTCGCTGCCGCATTCGGTCATCTTCGTGAGCATATAGTTGGTCGTTCCATTGACGATACCCATGATTTCCGTGATCTTATTTGCCGTCAAGCACTGCTTGAGTGGTGTGATGATAGGAATGCCGCCGCCAACACTGGCCTCAAACATGAAGTCAACATCATGCTTCTCAGCCATTGCAAACATTTCTTTGCCGAACTGGGCCACGACATCCTTATTGGCTGTTACGACGCTCTTGCCATGTTCCATTGCCTTGAGCATATACTCCCGGGCAGGCTCCAAACCGCCCATGAGTTCAACGACAATATCAATCTCATCGTCATTGACGATATCCTCAATATTATCTGTAACCTTAAATCCATCAAGCTGCGGACGTTTCTTGGCCGCATTGCGGACCAGGACAGTTTTCAGCTGAATCTGTGCGCCGACGCGCTCGGTAATCTGCCGCCGATTCATCGCCAAGACCTGAATGACACCCGAACCGACAGTACCGGCTCCGAGTAACCCCACACGAATGACTCTTTCCATATCAGCGCACCTCCTTTCAGCTTAAGCCTGTCCCAACACTTCTAAACGTTTCACGCCATCAACCATGCGCAGTTTATCGAGCAATGCCTCGAGATCTACACTGAGGTTGGCCGTCTCGATCGAAACCGTCGCATTGGCAACGCCCTGCAAAGGAATGCCCTGATTGATCGTCATGATGCTGCCCGAATCCGAGGAAATCGTGTTGAGTACACTCGAAAGCACACCCTTCTTATGCTCAAGCAGGAAAGTCAGCGTAACGATCTTGTTCTGGCTGGCTTCATAGAACGGGAAAACATAATCCTTGTACTTGTAATAAGCACTGCGAGAAAGCTCCATCTTTTCAACGGCTTCGTTAATCGTACGAGCATCACCGCGTTTAAGCATCTCTTTGACTTTGATTGTCTTTTTGATAGCCTCTGGAAGGATTTCTTCGCGAACGAGGAAGAATCCGCTCTTTTGATTATTCATATATTGCGCCTCCAATGGATATATTTCTACTGACAAAAGATAGTATACCACAACTCGTGGACGATTGCCAATATATTTTTTACAAATGTCCATCACACTTGTAAAATACGTAAAGTTTTATCTAAAATCTTGCAAAAATTGTCAACGATGTCCAGCCTTGATCTTACTTTCTGTTCCACTCAGAAGACGGCCGATATTCGCATGATGGCGGATAATGATAAAGGCCGCGGCGAGCACGCCAAAGCCGATATACTCTGTCGGATAGTCAAACTGCCAGGCAAGAACCGGTACCAAAGCCGCAGCAACGATCGATCCCAGCGATACATAGCCGCTGACCTTGACGATAACCAGCCAGACCAGAAAGACGATAAGCGCCGGCAGCGGCATCATCATAACGATGACACCGAGCCCCGTCGCTACGCCCTTCCCCCCCTTGAACTTCAAGAATAGCGAGCACGAATGGCCAACGATTGCCAAAACGCCAGCCAGTACCATGGCTAGCGGCGTGCCGACGAGCAGTGAGCCCAGCCAAACGCTGAGTGCGCCCTTCAGGAAGTCAAGCAGAAAGATCAAGAAGCCCGGCCCCTTGCCCAGCGTGCGCCAGGCATTGGTCGCGCCGATATTGTGGCTGCCATGCTCGCGCAGGTCAATGTGCCAGATCAGCTTGCCAAAGACAAGACCGTTCGGAATCGAGCCCAGCAGATACGCAATGAGGCAGGCAATTGCCATATTCTCCATCAATACTCATCCTCCTCATCCCGCGCACGCACGATCAGGCGCAGCGGCGTACCCTCGAAACCGTACATTTCGCGCAGACGGTTCTCGATGAATCGCAGATACGAGAAGTGCATGAGCTCCGGATCGTTGACGAAAATGATAAACTTCGGCGGTTTGACATCGGCCTGAGTCATGAACAGGATCTTCAAGCGACGGCCACGATGCATCGGTGGCGGGTTGATCGATACCGCATCGCGGATGAGTTCGTTGAGAACGCTGGTCTTGATGCGCATCGACTGCTGCTCAGCCACATACTTGACTAGTTCCGTCACACGGCCGACGCGCTGGCCAGTAAGTGCCGAGGCATAGAGGACTGGTGCATACTGCAGGAAACCGATTTCCTCACGCAATTCCTCGGTAAAGCGCAGCGTCGACTTGTCATCCTTGTTCGGATAGATATCCCATTTATTGACGACGATGACAACACCGCGCCCCGATTCATGCGCATAGCCAGCAATCTTCTTGTCCTGCTCCGTGATGCCTTCCGAGGCATCAATCATCATCAAGACGACATCCGCACGGTCAATGGCGCGCAAGGAACGCATGACACTGTAACGCTCAACCGGCTCATCAATCTTGCCGCGACGGCGCATGCCGGCCGTATCGATCAGCATGAACTTCATGCCGTCCTTGACAAAATGCGTGTCGATGGCGTCACGTGTCGTACCAGCCATATCGCTGACGATGACGCGCTCCTCGCCGAGCAGCTGATTGACGATAGAGGACTTGCCCACATTCGGACGGCCAATGACCGCAATGCTGATCTCATCCTCATCCTTGTCCTCAACTTCATGCTCTGGGAATGCGGCCACAATAGCATCGAGCAGATCACCAAGGTTCATGGCATTCGATGCCGACAGAGGAATCGGATCGCCAAGGCCAAGATTGTAGAACTCATAGGCATTCATGGAAAGCTGCGTGCTGTCTATCTTGTTGACGCCAAGGATAACCGGCTTTTTCGTGCTGCGCAGGATCTTGGCTACCTCTTCATCAGCCGTCGTCAACCCCGCACGGCCGTCAACGAGGAACAGGATGACATCGGCCTCCTCCATGGCAATCTGTGCCTGATCGCGCATGGATTTCAAGATATGATTGCTCTCATCAAGCTCGATTCCCCCCGTATCGATCATCGTGAACTCATGGTCGAGCCACTCGGCATCGAGGTAGATGCGGTCACGCGTTACGCCCGGCATATCGTCGACGATGGATACGCGCTTCTTGCCAATCTGATTGAACAAGGTCGACTTGCCAACATTGGGGCGGCCTACAATAGCCACGATTGGTTTGCTCATGTTATTACCTTCTTTCTTATCATAAATGGTTCCGTTATCAGTATTGGATATTTTTCGTATAACCGGCATTGCTCTGCCACGTATAGGCAGTCTCGCCGCTGCGGTCCTTATGGTAGCTCGTCCAGCCCGACAGGGCAGCCCGGAAATCCTTGCCGCCCTGTACCGGCTCAACGCGCGCTGCTGGATAATGGGCCTGCATCTGCTGCAGCGTCACATCATCCAGGAAAACATCTTCCCCCGAGCGAAGTGCTGACTCGGGAATCAGGATGCCCGTACGCTTGCCTGACAGGCTGTCCAATTTACGCATGATATCCTTAGCCGTGAGCAGCCCCGAAACATTTACCGTATGGCCAAAGTGATCGTTTTCCACAGGTACGATGCGCACATGCAGGTTCTCTTTGTCCAGCGATGCGGCCAGCTTTTGCAACATCGGTGCCACCGACGTCCCCGTGACCACATCGAGATAGACTGGCTCATCATATACATCGGGCTGATCTGGAGCTGCTTCCCAGTCGTTGATGAAGTTACGCGTAAGGCCGATGCCATTATCGAGCTGGGGAAAACCATCGTAAAAGTCCGATGGCGGCACGTCGCGGCCAGCCAGCAAGTAGAACTCATCACCAAGATAGATGAACGTACGCCCCTCTTCCTGCTGGATCTTGCGCTGCCATTTCTCCACCTGGTCAATCACGCGGGCCGCCCCCTGCGCATCAAACTGCTCAAGAGGAAATGGATCGGTACGATACTTCGTGATGCCGACTGGCACAATGGCCAACGATTGCGCATGAGGCCGCCGTGCAACAATCTCCCGGATCGTGCGCTCAAGCTCCTCGCCATCATTGAGGCCACTGCAGAGAACGACCTGCGTATGATATTCGGCGCCAGCACGCTCAAGATTGTCGAGCTGCTCAGCAATCCTGGCCGCACCTTTGCAGCGGAGCATCTGGGCACGCAGCTCCGGATTCATGCATTGCACCGAAACATAGAGCGGTGACAGATGGAACTGCTCGATACGCTTGAAATCCGCTGGGCCCATATTCGTCATCGTGACGAAATTCCCATAGAGAAACGAAAGGCGATAGTCGTCATCCTTGATGGACAGGCTGCCACGCATATTCGGTGCAATCATATCGACAAAGCAGAAATAGCAATGATTGGCACAGTTACGGATGCCATCGAAAACAGCTGACTCAAACTCGACACCGAGTTCCTCGTCAAACTCCTTGTCAAAGGAAATCATTTCCTGCTCTCCATCCGCATGTTCAATCAGCAGGTCGATTTCCTCGTCAGCCATGGCAAAGCTCAGGTCGATGATATCTCGAAGCTCCTGCCCGTTGATGGACACGATCTTGTCCCCCGGTACTAGCTCAAGCTCCTCCGCCAGGCTGCCCGGATATATGCGCAGGATTACGCCTGCATGTTGCTTGCTCATACGTCGTCTCTTTCTTTCGGTTCAGTCCCGATATCCTATATCCTTTATCTTTTCTTCCATCAAAAACAAAGGAGTGATGCTATATCATCACTCCTCTGAGTTATTCTATCCAGTTGATATACTGACTAGTGATCAGTCTTTAGCTTTCGTGATGGACAGGGAGATGCGTTTACGCTTCGTGTCGATGCGCAGAACTTTGACCTTGACCTCATCGCCAACATGAACAGCCTCATCAGCGCGCTCAATGCGTTTCTCAGCGAGCTCGCCCATCGGGATCAGGCCATCAAAGCCCGGCTCGATTTCCATGAATGCACCGAAATCCGTCAGTTTGATGACTTTACCTTCGATGATGTCGCCCTCAGCGTATTTCTCAGCATTGTCGAGCCACGGATCACGCATCGTGTCTTTTACAGACAGGGAGATACGTTTTGCTTCCGTATCAACGGACTTAACATAAACGTCGAGTTCCTGACCAACTTCGAGAACATCCGACGGATGTTTTACACGGTGCCAAGCGAGATCGGAGATATGAGCCAGACCATCTACGCCACCAATATCGATGAATGCACCGTAATCAACGATACGTTTAACCGTACCATGAACCGTCGTTCCAGCTTCGAGCGTGGAGAAAATCTCATCTTCCTTAGCAGCACGCTCAACTTCAAGCAGAGCACGGCGGGAAAGGACGAGACGCTGTTTATGAACATCAATCTCGATAATCTCGCACTCAACCGTCTGACCAACATAGACAGACAGATCTTTTACGAAATGGAGCTCCATCTGGGAAGCCGGGATGAAGCCGCGCAGGCCATTGACGGATGCAACGAGGCCGCCCTTGACAACCTGGTTGATCTGAGCCTGTACATGCTCGCCGCTCTCTTTGACAGCTTCCATTTCTTTCCAAGCAACCATGCGGTCAGCTTTTACCTTGGAAAGGATGCCGCCGTTGTCGCCACCGAGGGAAACAACATAAACATCGATTTTATCGCCAACTTTGACAACGTCCTCAGCGGACTCCGGAGCCGGATAAGCAAGCTCGCGCTTCGGAATAGCGATCTCCTGCTTGTATCCGATATCAACATAGGCCTCATCGCGGGAAACCTGGATAACGGTACCTTCAACAACCGTACGCTCCTGGATATCCGGCATCGAGCTCTCTGCCTGTGCTAATAATTCTTCCATATTCATCTGTTCTGACACTTTATATATACCTCCTTGATAATCCAGTCAGGTGTAGAAGCACCCGCTGTAATACCAATTTTTTCAATTTTATCAAACCACTCGTCCTGCAGTTCTGCCGCAGTTTCGATGTGATAAGTTCTGCATTTGTCTGCACAAAGCTGTGCAAGCCGCGTCGTATTGGCGCTGTTCTTGCCACCAATAACCAGCATCATGTCTACCTTCGCAGCCAATTCCATAGCTGCTGCCTGCCGCTGATCCGTCGCTGTACATATCGTGCGCAGTATCCGTATATCGCGGGATTTCTCCAGCAGATGAGATACGATTTCCCGGAACTTTGCGCCCGAGAACGTCGTCTGGCAAACGATTCCCAGCTTCGCACAACTTGGCAGCGCAACAGCCTCTTCCACGGTTTCGATAACCGACGCCTTGGCGGCCGACCACTCAAATATGCTGCGAACCTCCGGATGCTCCTTCTCGCCGACGATGACGACCGAATAGCCCTCATCAACGAGAGATTTGGCAGACAACTGCGCTTTCTTGACATGCGGGCAGGTTGCATCGACCACTTCCAGGCCACGAGCCTCAGCCGCATCATATACCTGCGGGCCGACACCGTGGGAACGGATGATGACAGTACCCTTCTCCATCTCATCCAACGCATTCACTGAGCCTACGCCCTCTTGTTTCAGACGCTCGACCATCTGTGGATTATGGATGATTGGTCCCAATGTACAGGCAGTTCCATCAGCGGAAGCATTTTCCTTGGCAATCGTTATTGCGCGCTTGACGCCATAACAGAATCCAAGATAGTCTGCTAAAATGACTTCCATATATCAACCACCAACATTCATTCATGCGAATTTGATATATTAGCTATCATTTTTCGCAATCTAATGCTTAGTTTATCATATAATGTCTAGACAAGCAAACTATTTTTTTTACAATTTAAAGATTTTTTTCCTTGAGCTCAGCAATCCTGTCCATGATGGATTGGGAAAAGGCTTCAAGCTGGTCCTTGTCCTTGCGATTCCCCGTGAAATGCATCGGCTCGCCATAGATGACCTTGAGTTTCGGGAAATGACCGCCATTGGCAAAGATGCGGTCTGTACCGATGATGGCTGCCGGCACCACCGGTGCCTCCGTCATCGAGGCAATAAGTCCGACACCAGCCTCAGCTTTTTTCATCTTGCCCGTACGACTGCGCGTCCCTTCAGGGAAAAGCCCCAGGCAGCGGCCCTGTTTGAGCACCTGCATGGCAGCCTTGATAGCCCCGCGGTCAGCAGCACCCCGCTTTACGGGAAAGGCATGGCAGGAGCGGATGGCCGCACCAAAGATTGGATTTTCGAACAGCTCGATCTTGGCCATATAGCTGACCGGACGCTTAAGGAAGGTTGCCACAAAGGGCGGATCCCAGTTGCTCATATGATTGGCCGCCAGGATAACGGCGCCATCTTTCGGCATATTCTCACGGCCGATGATCTCAGCGCGAAAGAGGATCTTGAAGAAGGCACCAAAGACAATCTGAAGGATTCCGTATAACATCGGCTCACCTCACTGGCACATTGCAAGGATCCGCGCAACGACCTCATCAATTGAAAGTCCCGTCGTATCCAGCAGTGTTGCATCGTCAGCCTGGACAAGGGGCGAAATCTCCCGCTCACTGTCAGCCTTATCACGGGCAGCGATGTCCTGCTGCAGTTTTTCCAGCGTGATATCATAGCCCTTTTCCTTGAGTTCCTTCCAGCGGCGCTGGGCACGTTCCTCAATCGACGCCGTTAGGAAGATCTTGACATCGGCGTTCGGCAGCACGTTCGTCGCAATATCACGGCCATCCATGAGCACACCGCCGCGGGCTGCCATCTTGCGTTGCAAGTCAACCATCTTGACGCGGACAGGTCCCAGTGCTGCCACCTTGGAAACAATGGCGCTGACTTCCGGCGTGCGGATAGCTGTGCTGACATCGGTGCCATCAACCGTGACCTTCGTCTTGCCATCTGCATACTGCAGATTGACATCGATATCCTTGACGACCGTAAGGATCAGCTCATCCGTGACCTCCTTGTCCTGCTGCAGTGTCTTCCACGCCACTGCACGGTACATCGCACCGGTGTCGATATACGTATAGCCGAGCTGCTTGGCTGCCAGCTGAGCAACCGTGCTCTTGCCCGCACCTGCGGGTCCATCAATGGCAACAACTAAATTCTTCAAAATCAATTCCTCCTATATTTCGGTCAACTGCTGACCGCAAATTACCGCAATTCCTCCAGCGTCTGATAGAACGTCGGATATGAGATGTTGACACATCCGGGCTTTTCGATGGTCACGCCCTGGCCAGCAGCGCCAAGGATTGCCAGCGACATGGCGATGCGATGATCATCATAGGAAAACGCCGTGGCAGACTCGATTTTCTGGCTACCATGGATGATAAGGCCATCCTCCTGCCCTTCAACAGCTCCAGGTGCCAGCTTGTTGAACTGATCCGTGATGGCCTGCAGGCGGTCCGTCTCCTTGACGCGCAGCTCGCCAGCGCCCGTGATGATCGTATCGCCCTCAGCAAACAGCGCCGCCACAGCGATGACAGGAATCTCATCGATAAGACGTGGCATGATCTCAGCACCAAACTCGGTGCCATGCAGTTTGCTGTAACGCACGCGAATGTCGGCTGCCGCCTCACCACCGCTCGTGCGTTCATTTACCAGCTCAATATCTGCGCCCATATCCTTGAGCACATCGAGGATACCCGTGCGCGTCGGATTGACACCGACATTGCGCAGCATGAGATCACTGCCCGGAATGATGACGCCAGCCACCAGCCAGTAAGCCGCCGAGCTGATATCGCCCGGAACTTCGATTTCCTTAGGCGCGCAGAACTCTTTTACCGGATGAATCGTCACCGCCGTTCCATTCTTTTCCGTGTGGACGCCAAAGCCCTCCAGCATGCGCTCCGTATGGTCGCGCGACGTGAAGGGCTCAACGACCGTCGTATCCCCCTCGGCATACATGCCTGCCAGCAGGATAGCTGACTTGACCTGCGCACTTGCCACCGGACTGTTATATGTCATGCCTTTGAGCTTGCCTTCGACCGGCACGATCGTAATCGGCAGTTTCTGGTTCTGCTGGCGGCCAAAGATCTCAGCCCCCATCTGGGACAAGGGCTTTATGACACGTCCCATCGGCCGTTTGTGCAGCGAAGCATCGCCCGTGAACGTCGTGAGGAAAGGCTGTGGAGCAAGAATGCCCATCATCAGACGCAGGGTCGTCCCCGAATTGCCGGCATCGATGATCGTGTCCGGCTCCTTGAGACCATGCAGGCCATTGCCAGTTACGATAAGTTCCGTATCGCTCAGGAATTCCACCTTCGCCCCCAGTGCCTGCATGCAGGCAGCCGTCGACATGCAGTCCTGGGCATGCAGGAAATTCGTGATATGAACTGGTGTGCTGCCTAGTGCTGAGAACATCACACTGCGATGCGATATGGATTTATCGCCTGGGATCTGAATCTCGCCTTTGAGTCCACCTACTGCTTTTGCTATCGTTTTCGTATTCATTGCTCCACAACTCCTCTATTATCTGCTGTAACAATCGCGGCGTCAGTCGTTCCAGACGCTCCAGTTGCCGGCAGCGGCGCCCATCGAGAAAGCCGCCTGCAAATTGTAGCCGCCCGTATATGCGTCAACGTCAGTGACCTCGCCAGCAAAATAAAGCCCCGGCACTAGCTTCGACTCCATCGTCTTCGGGTTGATCTCCTTGACCGATACACCGCCAACGGTGACTATCGCCTCAGCCAGCGGCCGCGTGCCCACGATGACAAGCGTCAGATCCTGCAAGGTCTCCACCAGACGATGGCGCTCCTCAAGGGTAACCTGATGCACAGGTTTATCGGCAGCCAGGAAAGCACTATCAAGCACTGGCGCAATAAGCTTATGCGGCAGCAGGTCCACCAGCGCATTGCCGAGCTGCTTGCGCTGATATTTCTCGAAGTCACGCTGGACGCGCGCGTCGAGTTTCTCCTGGGAAAGTGCCGGCTTAAGGTTCAGCGACAGCTCAACAAAGTGACCAGCATCAGCCAGATATTCTGAGGCCATACGGCTCATGGAAAGGATGATGGGCCCGGTCACGCCGTAATGGGTGAACATCATCTCGCCGAACATCTCCTGCACCTTCTCGCCATCGACACGCAGTGTGCCCCGCACATTGCGCAGTGACAGGCCTTGGACATCCTTGACCCATTCATCCTCAGTCACCAGCGGCACCAGCGACGGCCGGACAGGCACGATCGTATGTCCGACAGCCGCCGCCATCCCGTAGCCATCGCCTGTCGAGCCCGTTCCCGGGTACGAAGCGCCGCCGACACAGAGGATAACCGCATCAGCCTTATAGATGGCCCCGGTCTGTGTACGCACACCGGCAATGTGGCCATCCTGAGTCAGCAGGTCCTTGACCGCCACTTCCGTCTCAATAGTCACACCGAGCTCATGCAGCCGCTGCACCATGGCATCGACGACATCCTGGGCCTTATCGCTGACAGGGAACACGCGATTGCCACGTTCGACTTTCGTCGGCACGCCCTGGCCTTCAAAGAAATAGATGACATCCTGATTGTCGAAGGCGCGCATGGAGCTGTTGAGGAATCGCCCATTACCATGGATATTGCGGATGATTTCCGGCACATCAGCTGCATTGGTGATATTGCAACGGCCTTTGCCCGTAATCATCATCTTGCGGCCGGGCTTCTTCATTTTCTCGAGCACGGTTACCTCGGCACCATTTTCTGCCGCCTTGATGGCAGCCATCATGCCAGCCGGTCCCGCGCCCACCACTAAGATATGTTTCATCGTTCTATCCCCGCCAATCTAAACAGCGCCAAGAGCTCTTCTTTTGTCAACGCACGGTACTTGCCACGTTTGACGCCCTGCAGCGTAAGCCCAGCAAAGCGCACGCGCTTGAGAGCCCGAACGTCACAGCCGATGGCTGCAAACATGCGGCGTACCTGCCGGTTGCGTCCCTCATGGATTGAGATTTCCACACGGCTCTGCCCGCCAGCCTGCTCCAAAAGCTTTACCTTAGCCGGTGCCGTCATGCCATCTTCCAGGCGGATACCCTGCCGCAAACGGTCAAGTGCCAGCTCATCGGGCTCCCCGGCAATGCGGGCAATATAGGTCTTTTCGACCTCGTATTTCGGATGCAGCAAACCATTCATCAATGTACCGTCATTCGTTATCAGCAGCAGCCCCTCGGTATTGTTATCAAGACGGCCCACCGGATAGACGCGCTCATTCACCTCAGGCAGAAGATTGAGCACCGTGCGGCGGCCGCGTTCATCATGGGCGGTCGACAGATACCCCTTGGGCTTATTGAGCAGGAAATAGACATGCTGCTCTGCCGCCTTGATACGCTTGCCATCCACACGGATATCGGCCCTTGACGGGTCAACCTTGCGGCCGAGCTCCGTCACAACCTTGCCGTCGACCTTGACACGGCCGTCGGCAATCATTTTTTCTGCTGCCCGCCGGGAGGCAATTCCCGCCTGGCTGATGATTTTCTGCAACCGTTCCTGCATCAGAACAATCCTTTCGTAAGCCTTGCCCACCATTCCTTGATGGTCATCCACCAGGAATGATACGCCACATCCTCCGTTGCCAGCAAATCCACGCGGTCAACGACCTTGCCATCGGCATAGCAGATCAGCTTGCCGACTACATCGCCCTTCTTGATTGGCGCATCGATACTTCGCGGCATATCGGTTTTCTTCTCGATTTTCGGCTTGGCGCCAGCCTCATAGCCAATTACTGAGTCCCTGGCCGCAACGACCTTGATCTCACCCTTGGCGCCAGCATCAACATCGACGGTACCAGCGGATTCGCCCCGCTTGATGATTGGCAGAGGCTCGACCTTTGAAAAACCATAGTCAAGCATCGAGTAGGCATCGGTCCACATGAAGTCACTGTCCAGCACCACGGCCACCAGCTGGATGCCATCGCGCTTGGCCGTCGACACGACACAGCGGCCAGCCTTCTGCGTATAGCCTGTCTTGCCGCCATTGCCGCCTTCATACTGCCAGAGCAGCTTGTTCTCGCTGACTACTTCCTTAGACGCATCGTTATACCAGTTGAACACGGCCCGATCGGTACTGACAATTTCCTCATAGCCCGGAATCATGAAGCCATAGGCCGTGATGAGAGCCAGATCATGGGCCGTCGTATAATGATTGTCATCAGGCAGGCCATGGGAATTGACAAAATGCGTATCGACAGCGCCAATTTCCTGCGCCTTGTCGTTCATCAGCTTCGCAAAGGCTGTCATCGAACCAGCCACATGCTCGGCCACAGCAATCGTTGCATCGTTGCCGGACCGCATCATCATGCCCATCAAAAGTTCCTTCATCGGGATCTTATCTCCCTCAGCTAGATTCAGCGATGAACCTTCCACGCCGACAGCCCGCGGCCCTACGGTCACAATGTCGTCAAGCTTGCTATGCTCGAGGGCAACAATCAGCGTCATGATCTTCGTCGTGCTGGCAGGGTAACGTCTTACCCCCATATCCCGCTCATAGAGGACTTTGCCGGTCTTGGCCTCAATCAGCACCGCCGAATGCGCCATGAGTTTTGGCAGTGCATCGCCAGCCTTGACCTTAATCCCCACCGTCGATGGGTCTGGCAGTTTCGCCAGGTCTGCCGCCGTAATCGCCGGCTTTGCCGTTCCCGCCGCAGTCACTATGCCCGGTGCACTCATAAACACGCCTGTTCCCAGCAGGCAGATTGCCACACTCTTCTGGATCGATTTCCTCAAAAAACAAACACTCCAATTCCGATAAGATATACTTTACTATTTTATCATTCGCCCTATGGCTTGGCAACACCGGCAATCAACGCTTCTTAACGGATTTCGGGCCTAAAAGTTCCGTAAGCTCGGCAAATACCTCATCACTGTCATCGAGCCAAAAGGCCTCGCCGAGTTTCTGCCAGCGGCCGCCACTCTGCAGGAACACCGCCTGCTGCCCAGGATGGGCCGCCATGATATCCTTCAGTTTTGCCCGGAGTCCGGCCATATCC
The DNA here is from genome assembly GCA_900116485.1 of Selenomonas sp. GACV-9. Taxonomy (GTDB): domain Bacteria; phylum Bacillota; class Negativicutes; order Selenomonadales; family Selenomonadaceae; genus Selenomonas_A; species Selenomonas_A ruminantium_G. Next base: position 48,881 of record FPAX01000001.1, on the reverse strand, counting down.
TCCCCCTCGGGCAGGCGCAGATAGTATTCCGGTAGGTACTCCCGCAGCGACCAGACCTTGTCCGCCAGGATCTTCACCCCGTCGTCGCCGATATCGGTCTTGCCCTGGATGACCACGGCCATATCGGGCACCAACAGGTTCGCATTCTCATAGAACGTCCGCGGGAACACCGTGACTTCCATGCGCTCGGTATAATCCTCAAGGGTCGCAAAACACATCGTATCGCCTTTTTTCGTCGTGATGCGCTTGGTCTCCGTCAACATGCCGCCGATGCGGACGAGCTGCTTGTCCTTGACCGCCCCTTTCTCAAGGGTCGCGATGCCCGGCAGGTTCTCCAGCTTGCGCCGGAACTGGTCCAGCGGATGGCCCGTGATATAGAATCCCGTTGTTTCCTTCTCCCATTCGAGACGCTCAGCCTCAGACACCTCCGCGATATCGGGCAGCTTGAGCTCACCGGCCTCGCCCATGGTCTCATCAGTGAACAGTCCCAGCTGACCATTCTGGGCGTCTTTCTGCTGGCGCTGGGCCTCACCGACCGCCGCCTCGAGCACAGCCAACAGCTGGCTGCGCTTAGCCCCGGACGAGTCGAAGGCACCGCACTTGATGAGGCTTTCAATGACGCGCTTATTGACCTTGCCCATATCGACACGGCTGCAGAAATCCACCAGCGACTTGAAAGCGCCATCCTGGCTGCGCGCCGACGTGATATCCTGGATGGCCGCATCGCCGACATTGCGCACAGCGGCCAGGCCAAAGCGGATGGCCTCGCCATCGACGCTGAAGTTGGCCGAGCTGGCATTGATGTCCGGCGGCAATATCTTTATGCCCATGCGCTTGCAAAGCTCAATATAGGTCGGCACCTTCTGCGTATCCATGATGCTCGTGAGCATTGCGGCCATGAACTCAGCCGGATAATGGGCCTTGAGATAGGCCGTCTGCCAGGCGACCAGTGCATAGGCGGCACTGTGGGACTTGTTGAAACCATAGTCGGCAAAATGCGTGAGCAAATCGAAGATCGTATTCGCAAGGCCCGGCTCGATATGATTCTTCGCACAGCCCGACAGGAAGTTCGTCTTCTGCGCCATCAGGATTTCATGCTTTTTCTTGCCCATAGCGCGGCGCAGAAGGTCTGCCTGCCCCAGCGAGAAACCTGCCAGTACCTGCACGATCTGCATGACCTGCTCCTGATAGAGCACGACGCCGAAGGTCTCCTTGAGGATGGGCTCGAGCAAAGGATGCATATAGGTGACTTCCTTGCGTCCATGACGGCCGCTGATGAAGTCTTCAACCATGCCGCTGCCGAGCGGCCCCGGACGGTAAAGTGCCACCGTCGGGATGAGGTCGGCAAAATTCTGCGGCGCCAGATCCTTGACGAGCTGGGTCATGCCCGAAGACTCCATCTGGAACACGGCCCCTGTGCGCCCCTCACAAAGCATCTTGGCCGTGAGCTCATCTTCGAGCGGAATCTTGTTGATATCGACCTTCTCCCCCCGTGTCTTTTCGATATTCTGCAGCGTATCGCTGATGACCGTCAGTGTGCGCAGGCCCAAAAAGTCCATCTTCAAAAGGCCCAGTTCCTCAACATGGTCCTTATCAAACTCCGTCACCAGCGTGCCATCAGACACAGTGACCGGCAGATAGTCGGTCAGCGGATGGCGCGCAATAACGACGCCAGCCGCATGGGTCGACGAATGACGCGGCAGCCCCTCAACCTTGCGGGCCAGGTCAATCAAGCGCTTGACTTCCGGATTGGCCTCATAGAGCACATGCAGGTCTTTTGACTCTTTAAGGGCCTTATCAAGGGTCATCTTGAGCTCATTGGGGATGAGCTTCGCGATATCGGCCACCTGGGCATAGGGCATATTGAGCACGCGGCCCACATCCCGCACTGCGCCCTTGGCCGCCATGGTACCAAAGGTGACGATCTGCGCCACATGGTCATAGCCGTAACGCTCCTTGACGTAGTCGATGACCTCCTCGCGACGGATATAGCAGAAGTCGATATCGATATCCGGCATCGTCACGCGATCCGGATTCAGGAAACGCTCAAACAGCAGATCATACTTGAGCGGATCAAGATTCGTGATGCCGAGCAGATAGGCAACGATACTGCCTGCTGCCGAGCCACGCCCTGGCCCCACCGAGATGCCGACCTCCCGAGAATGGTTGATGAAATCCCAGACAATCAAGAAGTAGCTGTCATAGCCCATGCGATGGATGATGTCGAGCTCATAGTCAAGACGCTCGCGTACTACCGTCGTGACCTCTGGATAACGCGACGGCAAAGCCTCTTCGCAAAGAGCGCGCAAGTAGGCCTCATCGTCAGCATAGGGCGCCGGGATCGGATAATATGGCAGCTGGATATTGCCAAACTCGAAATCAACCTGACAGCGCGCCGCAATCTTAGCCGTATTGGCAAGCGCCTCCGGATATTCGGGAAACAGTGCCGCCATCTCCGTCGGCGACTTCAGGTAATAGTCATCGCTGTTAAAGCGCATGCGATCCGGGTCGTCAATGGTCTTGCCCATCTGGATGCAAAGCAGCACATCATGGAACTCGCTGTCCTCGCGTTTCACATAATGGCAGTCGTTGGTGGCCACCAGCCCGATATCGTATTTTTCGGCCAACTCGACAAGCCCTGCATTAGCCTTGCGCTCCTCGGGAAGTCCATGGTTCTGGATCTCAAGGAAGAAATTATCCTTGCCGAAAATCTCCAGATACTCCTGCACCAGCGCCTCAGCCTTATCCTTGTTGTCCTGTATCAAGGCCCGCGGAATCTCGCCGGCGATACATGCCGACAGGCAGATAATGCCTTCATGGTACTTGCGCAAGAGCTCCTTATCGATACGCGGTTTGTAGTACATGCCCTCGATATTTGCAAGCGACACGAGCTGCACGAGATTCTTGTAACCCGTCTGATTCTCAGCCAGCAGGATCAGATGGTAATATTTGACACCATTTATCTCCTGCCTATCCTTGCGGTCCCCCGGTGCCAGATACACCTCGCAGCCGATGATTGGCTTTATCTCCTGTTTCTTGCACTCTTTATAAAAATCAATGACACCAAACATGACGCCATGATCGGTGATGGCAAGCGAATCCATCCCGAGTTCTTTGGTCGCCGACACCAGCTCCTTGATGCGGCTCGCGCCATCGAGCAGGCTGAATTCCGTATGGGTATGCAGATGACAAAAAGGTATCTTGCTGACCATCTAGCAATCACTTCCTCACTATATTAAATCTTTCATTAAATCTTCGTTCTCATATCAGTGACTACTAGTATAACACAAAATGAGCATAGCCGTATCGGTCTATGCTCATTTTAGACTGGATTAAAATGTTATGTCCTTTATTCCTTCTCAAATCTTGAACTTCCGCACTTCATCGCTTAAGAGCTCCGCCTGACGGCTTAATTCTTCACTAGCCGAGGCGCTTTCTTCACTGGTAGCGGAATTGGCCTGTACCACTTGGGAAACCTGCAATACCCCCTGATTAATCTGCTCAATGGCTAAGCTCTGTTCCTTCGAGGCCTTTGCAATGGATTCCACCAAATCTGCCACCTCGGATACATTGGCCACGATGGTCTTTAATTTCTCAGCCGCTTGGTGGGCGGATACCTGTCCATTATCCACCTTGGCAATGGAATTTTCAATCATCGCCGTCGTCTCTTTGGCGGCCTTGGCACTACGTGCAGCCAGATTGCGAACCTCTTCGGCCACCACTGCAAAGCCCTTGCCATGCTGCCCTGCCCGGGCAGCTTCCACCGCGGCATTGAGTGCCAAGATATTTGTCTGGAATGCGATTTCGTCAATGACTTTGATTATCTTCGAAATATCATCGGAGGAAGTATTAATCTCCTCCATGGCCTGCAGCATGCGCAGCATATCCTCATTGCCGGCTTCCGCATTGGCACGGGTAACGACCGTAATCGTATTGGCCCGCTCAGCATTATTGGCATTGCTTTTCGTCTGGGAAGAAATCTCCGCAATGGAGGCCGACAGCTCTTCAACAGAAGACGCCTGCTGGGCGGCGCCTTGGGAAAGGACCATACTCGAATCAGAAATATTCTTGGCACCACCGGCCACCTGCTCCGCAGAAGAAGCAATGTTTTCCATGATAGCCCTCATGGCCTTCTTCATCCGGTTGGTATCCTGACCAAGCTTTGAAATCTCATCATTCCCGTTCAGTTCAATATCCCGGCCGCTCAAATCGCCGCCAGCAATCGCTGCTAAGGTCTTTTGCACTTCGAGGATGCGCATCATTTGCTTGGTGATAATCCCAGTTGCCAGGACTCCCATAATCATCACCAGCACGAGAATCGTAAGAATCATATTGCGGACAAAACGATGCTGGACTTCGATTACCGGCGCACTGGGTGCACCGACAAAGAACATGCCAATCCTTTCTCCACTCTCGGAAACGATGGGCAAATAGCAAGTAAAGCAGGGCACCCCGAGCACATCCGTCTCAACAGCCAGGGTCTCTCCCCGGCCGATTACCGCCTCGACCACCTTGTCTCCCGCCTGTGTTCCCACAGCGCGGCTGCCCTCTTGTTTGATGGTTGTCGAAACCCGCATATTGCCACGGAAAATGGTTATCGCATCATCACCAGCAATGCCGTCAATACCGTCTGTCAAGTCTTCCATGAGCCTATCGCCCTTGTACAGCCTGCCATCTTTGATCTGCCATTTTCCCGGAAATTGTTTGTCCAGCAGCATACTAAGATGCTTCGCATCATCAGATACCTTACCAATATACACAGCGGAAAAGGCATCATCGGCATTCTTATAGGCCAGGATACCAACGCAGAGGCATGCGAACGCAATACATACGTTCAGGAATAATACTGTTTTCTTTTTCAGATCCATCTTATACCTCCCTGTCTCAACCCGTCGGGCAGCATTAATCTGATATTTGCCGAGCAACTATATCCTGTTGCAATATTCGCCATCTCGCTATCAGTTTCCTGCGTAGGAATAAATATGGTACCTGTTATTTCACGCACTGTAACAGACGCTGCACCGCGTCTTCGAGTACATCATCGGTCACCCCCGAGTAGTTGAGGACGAAGAGGTGCTGGCAATGCTCAGGGCTGCCCTCGTAGTAGGCAGCCAGCGGACGCAGGCGGAGGCCTTGGGCCGCAAGCTTTGCCCCAAAGGCCGCATCGCTTTCGCTCAGCGCGAGCCGCAGCAGGAAATGCAGGCCCGAGCCATGCTCGATGATTGTCAGCTTGCCGGCTGCCGCTGGCCCTTTCAGCAGTGCCAGCAACCGCTCGCGTTTGCGGCGGTAGAAATTGCGCATGCGGTTGATGTGCTTCTCAAAGTAACCATCCTGTATAAAGCGCGCCAGCGTATACTGCTCGAAATTCGACACGGTGCAGCTGTAGAATCCGAGCTTTTCCCTGAATGGCGCCACGAGCTCCTTGGGCAGCACCATATAGCTGATGCGGATGGTCGGCGTCAGGCTCTTCGAGAACGTGTTGATGTAAATGACGCGGTCGCTGACATCGATTCCCATCATCGTCGGTATCGGCCTGCCAGTCAGACGGAATTCGCTATCGTAGTCATCCTCGATGATATAACGGTCAGGTGCGGCAGCCGCCCAGCCCAGAAGTTCATAGCGGCGGCTCACCGGCATGATGATTCCGGTCGGGAAGTGATGCGACGGACTGATATGCAGGATCTGCGCCTGTTGACGGGTCAAATCCTCCGGCCGCACCCCCTGTTCATCCATATTGGCCAGCACACAGTCCGCACCACTGGCCATATAGACCTTGCGGATGCGGTCATAGCCAGGATTTTCCACACAGAACCGCCGGTCACGGCCAAAGAACTGCACCAGCAGATGGTATAGATACTCCGTGCCAGCACCGATGACAATCTGCTCCGGCTGTACGGACAGGCCGCGGAAACTGCGCAGATGATCAGCTATCGCCTGCCGCAAGGGCATGACGCCAAAGGATTCGGAGCGGGCCAGCAAGGAATCCGCATCTTCGCTGATAACCTTGCGCAGCAGCCGCGTCCAAAGGTCAAAAGGAAAGAGCTTGGCCGGAACGCTGTTGGCCGTAAAATCCGCCAGCCATTGCTTTTTTTCCGCTGACCGGTCAACGGTCTGTTTTTCTGGCAAGACCTGCGGCTCAGCCTTTGCCCGCGGCACGACATTGGACACGAAAAAACCACGGCGCGGTGCCGACTGGCAATAGCCTTCGGCCGTCAACTGGCCATATGCCCCCTCGATCGTAATCGTACTGACACCTAAATTGCGTGCCAACGCGCGTTTCGAGGGCAGCTTTTCTCCTGCCTGCAAGCGCCCTGACAGGATATCGTCACGGATGCATTCATAGAGATATTCATAAAGCGGCTTATCGCCCGCCTGTTCAAAGGAATAGGTCAACAATCTTCTCATCCTCTTCATCTGACATAAAAAAATGATTTATTTTGATTCTTTTTCTATAGCCAGATTCAGTATACAATAAGCTCATACCATTTACAAGAAAGAGGTTGAAGTTTATGTCAATGAACACCATATCCGCACAAACAGTACACGTTGAAAAGACACATTGGGATGCTCGCGAGCTCTGCCTCGCCGCTGTGATGACTGCCGTCGTCTTCCTCGCGACCTTCGTGCCACGCATCCCGATTCCTCTCGGCTATGCCCATCTCGGCGATGCTGCCATCTTCCTGATGGTCCTGCTGCTGCCGAGCCGCCCGGCACTTTTGGCCGCCTGTCTGGGCTCGGCACTTTCCGACCTGCTCGGCGGCTTTGCCCTTTGGATCCTGCCGACCCTGCTGATCAAATTCGTCATGGCCTATATTGTCCTGAAACTCGCACAGAAAGATAGCAGCGTCCAGCGCACAGCCATAGCGTTCCTGATTGCCAGCCTCTGGATGACTGCCGGCTACACCCTCTTCGGTGCCCTGCTCTATGACAGCCTCAGCGCAGGTATCGCCTCGGCCCCAGGTCTTTTCCTCGAAGGACTTATCAACTCGGCCGCAGCGCTGCTCTTGCTGCCGGTCCTGCGCCGCAATATCCATCTTTAATCTGCAATACAAAAAAGACTGCGAGAAGATGAAGCAATCTTCTCGCAGTCTTTTCTTATGCAATAGCTGCCTTGCGGCAGATACTTTAGATTTCCATGATGATCGGCAGGATCATCGGACGGCGGCGCGTCTTCTCAAAGAGATAACGACCCAAGGCATCGCGGACATTGGACTTGATGGCAGCCCATTCCTTGACACCTTCGTCCTCGCAGCGGTCAAGAGCCTGCTCGACGCGGGCTTTGGCCTCATCCATCAACGCCTCCGACTCGCGGACATAGACGAAACCGCGGGAGACGATATCCGGACCAGCGACAACAGTGTTGCTGGCCTTGTCCATGGTAACAACGACAATCAAGATGCCATCCTGGGACAGCTGACGGCGGTCACGCAGGACGATGTTGCCGACGTCACCGACGCCCAGGCCATCGACCATGACCATGCCAGCTGTTACCTTGCCAGCTACCGTACCCTTATCGCGGGTGAACTCGAAGACCACGCCATTCTCGCCCATGAAGATATGATCCTTCGGCATGCCCAGCTCCTGTGCGAGTTTCGCATGCTGGACGAGATGATGGTATTCGCCATGAACCGGGATGAAGAACTTCGGACGCACGAGGTTGTGCATGAGCTTGAGCTCTTCCTGGCTCGCATGACCCGAGACATGAACGCCCTTGTCACGGCCATAAACCACATTGGCACCGAGACGCAGCAGGTTGTCAATCGTCTTGGAAACGAGTTTCTCATTGCCCGGAATCGGCGTTGCCGAAATGATGACCGTATCATTCGGAGCAATCGTGACCTTGCGATGGTCAGACATCGCCATGCGCGTCAGCGCCGACATCGGTTCGCCCTGGCTGCCCGTCGTTACGATGACGAGCTGCTCAGCGCGGAAGTTGTTGATTTCATCGATATCGATGAGCGTGCCCTCTGGGCAGGTAATGTAGCCAAGCTCCAGCGAGATGTTCACGACGTTGACCATGCTGCGGCCCAGCACAGCCACACGGCGCTTGTAGCGCACAGCCGTATCGATGACCTGCTGGATGCGATGGACATTCGAGGAGAAGGTCGCGACGATGATGCGGCCACGGGCGTTGTGGAAGGCCTTGTCAAAGGATGCCCCCACCGTGCTCTCGCTCGGCGTATGACCAGCGCGCTCAGCATTCGTGGAATCTGCCATCATGACGAGGACGCCCTTGTTGCCGAGATCCGAGAAACGACGGAAGTCCGTCATCTTGCCATCGATTGGCGTGTAGTCGAGCTTGAAATCACCGGTATGGACAATCATGCCCACCGGCGTCTTGATAGAAAGACCGACTGCATCTGGAATTGAATGATTGACACGAATGAAACCGACGCTGAAACAGCCGACATTGATGATATCGCCCTGCATGACCGAATGCAGGTTGCTCGAATCGACGCCATTTTCCTTGAGGCGGCCCTCCAGGATGCCCAGCGTCAAGCGCGTACCATAGACCGGTACATTGATCTGTTTGAGAACATACGGCAGTGCTCCGATATGGTCCTCATGACCATGCGTGAGCACGATTGCCTTGATCTTATCACGGTTCTCGATCAGATAGCTGATATCCGGGATAACGAGGTCAATGCCCAGCATATCCTCCTCAGGGAACATCAGGCCTGAATCAATCACGAGGATTTCGTCATCCACGCGAACAACCGTCATGTTCTTACCAATTTCCCCTAGTCCACCCAGGGGAATAATCTGTAGTTTTTGTGCTCCTTTAGCCAAAAAATACACCTCCAACTATTGAATTTATATGCTATTGCGTTTGAAGCAATCATTGTCCGTACAAAAGATAAAAAAAGTTTATAACACTTATCCGATCAAATCATTCCCTATTATTTTAGCATTACGACTAGGATAATGCAACTGGAAAAGCATAGACACCATTACATAGTTACATTACACCCGTCAGGCATGTCCGTGAAACGAGTTCATTGGTATTGTTGTATAGTATTGTAAGATAAATATTATTAATGTATAATTGATTTGTCAAATTTCATTCATTGTTTGGAGGGTTTTATTATGTTGATTGCTGGAGGTATTCTGGTAATTCTCACCTTCGTGCTCATCGTCAAGAAGTACGAAGCCCGCCTGGTGCTGTTTTGCGCCGGTCTCATCATGTGTCTGATTGGCGGTCTGCCAGGAGACGTCATGAAGGCCTTCACGAAGGCCATGGTCAACAACTCGCTGGTACCGACAATCTGTACGGTCATGGGTTTCTCCTATGTCATGAAACTCACCCAATGTGACCAGCACCTCGTCCAGTCCATCTCGGGTATCCTCAATCGCGGCCGTGCCTTGCTCGTGCCGCTGTCGTTCCTTTTGACCTGGTGGATCAGTCTTGCGATCCCCTCGGCCTCGGGTTGCTCGGCTGCTGTCGGCAGTATCCTGATTCCGACGCTGATCGCTGCTGGTGTCCATCCGGCCATGGCTGCCGCCACGGTACTTGCCGGCACCTGGGGCAGTGCCATCAGCCCGGGCAACGCCCACAACCCATTCGTCGCTGATCTGGCGGGCACCGATATGATGACCGTCATCATCAACGAAACACCGGCATCGATCATCGCATCGATTGCCTGCGTTGCCGTCATGACGGCCTATGCCTACTTCTTCCACGAAGGCGCATCTATTGAGCGCAGCCAGGCGTACCAGGAGAAAATCGCGGAAGAAGAGCACCTGCAGCTTAGTAACTTCAAGGTCAATCCGCTGCGCGCCCTCGTTCCGATCGTCCCGCTGTTCCTGCTGATCCTCGGCTCGAAACAGGTCGCTGTACTGCCAGAAATCAGCGTACCGCTATCCATGCTTATCGGTGTAGCGCTCGGCCTTATCGTCACCTGGTCGGATGCCCAGGAAGTCTGCCGCAATTTCTTCACGGGCATGGGCAATGCCTATAGCGATGTCATCGGCCTTATCGTCTGCGCCAGCGTATTCACGACAGGCATGACGGCCGTGGGGCTTACAGGGGCCCTCACGGATCTCATGAAGGGCTCCCAGTCGATTGCCGCTGCTGCCGGCACCTTCGGCCCCTTCTTCATCGCTGTGATTTCGGGCTCGGGCGATGCTGCTGCTTTCGCCTTCAATGGCGCCGTCACACCATATGCGGAACAGTTCGGCATGAGCATCATGGACCTTGGCTCCCTGGCACAGATTGCCGGTGCTATGGGCCGCTCGTTGTCGCCAGTTGCCGGTGCTGCCATCATCTGTGCCGGCCTTGCCAAGGTCAACCCCATTGAAGTATCCAAACGCAATGCGCTGCCCTGTCTGGCTGCCGCCATTGTACTAATGATCCTGCTCTAAAGCAGTTTTTCAGAAAGGAAGTCTTTTGATGTCTGATACCATTAATGAGCAGCGTGTGCTCGACGAATTCCTGGAACTCGTGCAAGTCCGCTGCTCCACCCGCGCCGAACGCGAAATTGGCGATATCCTGACGAAGCGCCTGACTGACCTTGGCGGCACCGTCCACGAAGATAACGCTGGCGAAAAGCTCGGCGGCAACTGCGGCAACCTCATAGCGGATTTTCCCGCCTCGGATGACGTCCATAGCGATTTGCCGACCATAATGCTGACCGCTCATATGGATTGCGTGGAACCCTGCGGTGACGTGCATCCCATCCGCGAGAACGGCATTATCCGTTCCGACGGCACGACGATTCTCGGCGGTGATGACAAGGCCGGTGTCACGGCTATCCTTGAGACCTTGCGGCAGCTGCGGGAGCAAAAGCTCTCCCATGGCCCGTTGCAGGTCGTCTTCACCATTGCTGAGGAAAACGGCGTCCACGGTTCCCAGAATCTTGACACGAGCCTTTTGCACGCGGATTTTGGCTACACCCTCGACACCCATAACCACCCGGGCTGCATGACCTTCATGGCCCCGGGCAAGAACCAGCTCCATATCCATATCCAAGGCAAGGCCGCTCATGCCGGTGTGGCGCCCGAAGCTGGCAACAATGCCATCATCGCAGCTGGCAAACTGCTCGCCACTGCCCCACAGGGCCGCATTGACGAAGAGACCACCTGCAATGTGGGCAAGATTGTCGGCGGCAGTGCCACCAATGTCGTTGCCGATACCTGCGACATCTACTACGAGAGCCGCAGCCGCAACAAGGCAAAGCTCGACAAGATTACGCAGGCTATCATCGACCACTTCACAGAAGGCGCCAAAGCCACCGGCTGCCAGATAACAGCCGAGGTAAGTCCCGATTACGGCCCTTATGAGCTCGCAAAAGACTGCCCAGCCATAAAACTTGCCAGCCAGGCCGCCCAAAAGCTCGGCTTCCCGGTAAAATTGGAAGAATCCGGTGGTGGCTCGGACGCCAACCACTTCAACACCTACGGCGTCCCCACGGTAGTTCTTTCTGTCGGCATGGAAAACTGCCACACGAAGGAAGAATACATCGCAGAAAAAGACCTCTACGATGCCGCCCGCTGGGCCCTGCAGATCGTCATTGAAGGCGCTACCAAAAAATAAACTGCCAATACAACGAAAACGAGGCGTTATGCCTCGTTTTTTGTTACTCTTGATAAACGCGATAGCAGGAACGCCCGCATGCTTTTGCTTTGTAGAGGGCCTCGTCACTGCGATTCATCAGCACATCAATGGGAACCGGCTGCTCGGCGGCATAGGCAATGCCTGCACTGATGGTCAGGCAGTCAAGTCCCGGGTCGCGCCGATAGACGGCAATCAACTGGCGCATGAAAGCCTGCAGCCGCTCCTCGAGTTGCGCATGGTCTACCTTCCCCGTAAGCACCACGAGGAATTCATCGCCGCCCATGCGGACATTCAAGGCATCGGCAAACTGGATTTTCAGGACTTCAGCCAGGATCAGCAGGGCCGCATCCCCCGTCTGATGGCCAAAATTATCATTGACCTCCTTGAAATGGTCAAGATCCAGCGATATCAGCGTGAACATGGTATCTGGCGAGCACTTCCGGATAAACTCGGTGAAATGACGGCGATTGGCAAGGCCTGTAAGCGCATCCCGCTGCGCCATGCGCAGGATGAGCTGCTGATTGTCATAGAGCTTCCGGTTCATCTCGTTCATAGCCCGGCTCATGGCCCCGAGCTCATCATCGCGCTCTGAAAGCTCCTGCATCTCCGTTTCGGTTTGTGCATCCATCTTGAGTTTGCCATTGCCAAGCTCGCGCATCCTCTTGGTCGCCACCTTGATGGGATAGGCCAGACGCCGTCCGATAATGACTGCCATCATGACGAACAGGATTTCCAGCAGGACAAGCCCCGTAAGGGTGCGGATGACCTGCTCCTTCATATTCTGGACAAAGGCCTTTTCCCGCATAGCCACCCGACGGTCAATCTGATCGAGCCAAATTCCCGTGCCAATCACCCAATGATAGGGCGCAAATTCCATTGTATAATAACGCTTGGGCAGCGGCTCCCGAAGACCAGGCTTGGGAAACATAAAGTCCGAAAACCCACCGCCCTGCTTAGCCTGCTCAATCATCTCGCGGATGTAATAGTTCCCCTCGGGATCCTTGGCATCAATCCGCAATTTGCCCTCCGCATCACTGCCAAGCAAAACAACATTAACTCCCTGATCGGTGTCAATGGTAAAATACCCTTGCCCGTTATCATAACGCATATTGCGGACGAGATCTGCGGCCCGCTGCATGGCCTCTTCCTGGGTCAGCTCGCCCCGTAGCTGGGCCTGGTAACAGTTTTCCACAACGCTTAGGGCCGAATGGGTCTGCCACTCGAGCTGTAGCTTGGCATTTTCCTCCATATCCTTGCGGAACTCTTCAATCAGGCGGTTGTTTTCCTGCACGGCACCATAAATGCCACAGCCGCCTAAAAACAGCATCGTCAAAAAAGATATGCCGATAAATATTGTTGTCAAACGAGATTGCATGGACTTGAACTGCATCATCGAAATCCTCCTGGCCAAATAGGATCACACAGAAAGACACGAAATAATCGAAAATAATATCTTTAATAACTTTAAATTTATTATACTCTTATTGAATCCTTGAAGTCAAAAGATTCCGTATCCTGTAGTATAATAGGAGTATGACTCATGTTAAGGCAGGTGTACTTTTATGGACACATATCTTATAAACCTCTCGCTGCATATGGCGCCACTAGCCTGCGTTTTCTTAGCAGCCTTCCTGCAGTCCATCACAGGCTTCGGCCTCGTCATCGTCGCAGCGCCGCTTTTAATGTTCTTCTACGATCCCAAGCTCGTCATCCCCATCATGATTCTATTGGCCACCTGCGGCAACATCGCCCAGACCCTCCTGCTGCATCGCGAAGCCAAATGGAAGCTCATCGGCTATCTGCTGCTGGGCGCCATCCTCGGCCAGCCCCTTGGCTATCAGATCTACGCCGCCATCCCTGCCCACTATCTGAAAATCCTCATCAGCATCGTGATACTCTTCTCCCTTACCATCATGCAGCTGCGCAAGCAGCAGATTGCCATCAGCCCCCGCAATACACTGTTCACCGGCATTGCCGCTGGCACCATGGCCATGACCACGGGCATGGCGGGGCCGCCCATCATCATGTACCTTACCAGCACCGCCATAACCGCTCGGGAACTGCGAGCCACCTCCATCGGTTTCTTTTTCTTCTCCAACCTGGTATCGCTAACGACCTTTACCCTTGGCGGTGTGGACCTTTTGCCAGCATTAAACGAATTCACCTACCTATTGCCTGGCTTAGCCGGCGGCATCCTGCTAGGACAGCTGACCTTCCGCTTCTTTCCTGTCCCCATCATCAAGCGCATCATCTTCACGCTATTATACTTCACTTGTTTCTATACCATATACCGCGTTATCATCACCATGTAAAAACGGCTGCCCACCAGTAAGTCCTGTGGGCAGCCGTTTTATGCTATGCGATTTTATTCTTCATCCAGCACCATGACACCGTAATGCACCTTGCTGTATTTGCCGCCTTCGATGCGCGTAAAGCCCAGCCGTGCAAATTCGCCGCTGCGGGCGTTTTCCTTGAACACGACGCGGTGGCGGGCCACGCGGCGCGCCTCCTCGATATGTTCGGGCGTAAGCGCCGCGTGATTGGCCACCGTACGAAGCGGCGTGAGGCTCACACTGTCCATCAAAGGATGGCGGAACATCGGGTCAAAGTAGACCACATCCACTGATTTATCGGGCTGGCCTTTCAAATAGTCCAGCGAATCCATACAGACCGTTTTGACGCGGCGCATAGCCTCGATGATGCGCCAGGTATCGCCAGAAAAATGCGAAAGCCCACGGCTCACGACGGCCTCGATAAGAGGCTGCGATTCCAGTCCTGTGACACTGCCCTCAGGACCGACGACGAAGCTGGCGACAATCGAGTCGGCGCCAAAGCCTAACGTGCCGTCAAGCACAGACATACCAGGCTTTAAATCCATAGCCTCGGCCATGCGGTCGCCATCGCCCTTGCGGATATTCTTGAGGCGCAGATGCGCCATATTCGGATGGAAGAACAGCTCGCCCTGCGGCGTGTCGAGCACCAATAAATCCTGCTTCGCCACGAGGACAAACTCCACGTGATAGCGTTCGCGCACTTCATCGACCGATAGACGCAAACGCGGCACATAGGCAATGCCGAGTTTTTCGGCCGTCGCCTTGGCCAGCGCAATCGACTCGTCATTCCATTTGCGCGCCGTCGTAACTGCCGCCGAAAGCTTAGTATCTGTCATAGTCTCTCCCTTTATCAAAAGCCAAAGCCTGTCCGTTTGAACATCTTGGCCAAATCCTCACTGGAAAATTTCAAAATCGTCGGCCGTCCATGCGGGCAGGTATACGGGAACGGCGTATGCGAAAGCTCCTCCAAGAGGATTTGCATCTGCCGCAGATTGAGTTCCTCGCCAGCCTTGATGGCAGCGCGGCAAGCCGTCGTCGCCAGGCAGTGCTGGCGAATTTCCTTGGCCGTCGTCTCATGCATCTCATTAAGTCCCGTAAGGATTTCGCGGATGATGTCCTCCGCCTCGCTGACCGGCACATCAGCCGGCACCTCCATAAGACGGTAATCCAAATCTCCTGCCGACTCCATGTGAAAGCCTAGCTTGGCAAATAATTCTTTATTCTCCTCGACGAGCGCGGCTTCCTTGCGGTCAAAAGTCAGCAGCTGATGTACCAAAAGCTGCTGGGACGGGATGCCATCGGCCATCGCCGATAGCTTGTCAAACAAGATGCGCTCGTGTGCCGCATGCTGGTCGATAAGATAGAGTCCCTTGGCGTCTTGTGCGATGATATACGTAAGGTCGACCTGACCAATCGGGATAATCGTGCCATCAGCATCGAGCAGGGCCTGCCCATCGCCATCTGCCTGCGGTGCATTTTCGCCATTCTGATCCGCTGCTGACAAGTCAATTTGACCGGTCAACTCTGACTTGTCAGCTTGACTTGTCAACATTGACTGGTCAGATGTTCCAAAGCTCTTGGTGCTTTCTGCGACCGTTTCCTGTGATTCCACGGCGGGGTAATGCGTCTGCCGTGCCTGCTGAAGCTCAGCCTGAGCAGTGGCAAAAGAAATCGACGGCTGGCTTGCGGACCGATGCACGGCCTCGTAAATCGTGCGCGGAGCACTGTCACGGCTATAAGCTGCCGTGGAAACCGGTCGTGCCGGTTCCGTTGCCGGCACGAAATGCATGGGCTCCATCGTATAGTTGGGCCGCGGCTTTTCCACGACGGCTGCGACTTCGCCGAGCCGGCGGTCCGACGCGGGACGGATGGCGTCGAGCACCGCTTTGTAGACGGCCTTGAAGATAAGCCCCTCGTCTTCGAATTTCATCTCGCTCTTCTGCGGATGAACGTTGACATCAATCGTGCGCTGTGGCACCTCAATCTTGAGCACGGCCAGCGGAAACCCACTCTTGGGAATCAACGACTTATAGGCGTTGTCGATGGCTTTGGCTATCGCACGGTTCTGGATAATGCGGCCGTTGACGATGCAGGTCTGCCAGCCGCGGCTGCTCTTGAGCAGCGACGGTTTCGTGATATAGCCGCTGATTTTGACTTCTTCACTTTCCAGGCTCAATGCCAATAGCGAATCGGCGACATTTGCGCCATAGATGGCCTGTATCGTATCAAACAGATTGTCATTGCCTGGCGTCACAACCGACACCTTGTTGTTGTTGATGAAATGGAACTCGATATCGGGCCGCGACAAAGCGAGTTTTACGATAAAGTCGTTGATTTTCGAACCCTCGGTGTGGTTCGTCTTGAGGAATTTCTTGCGCGCCGGTGTGTTGAAAAATAAATCCTCTACCTTGATGGTCGTGCCGAGACCACAGCCGGTCTCGATGATATCGGGCGTCTTGCCGCCGCTGATATCGACGCGCGTGCCGAGGTCATCGCCCTTTTGACGCGTGAGCATCGTAAAGCGCGAGACCGAGGCAATCGTCGGCAGGGCCTCGCCGCGAAAGCCCAGCGTGCCGATGGTATTGAGGTCGCCGACTTCGCGAATCTTACTCGTCGCATGGCGAAGGATGGCAAGTTTTGCATCCTCCATACTCATGCCCTTGCCGTTATCGGTAACGCGCATGAAGCTGGTGCCGCCGGCCATGATCTCGACTTCGATACGGTTTGCGCCAGCATCCATCGCATTTTCTATCAGCTCTTTGATGACCGACGCCGGCCGTTCTACCACCTCACCGGCAGCAATCTTGTTGATGGTATTATCGTCCAAAACATGGATAAGACTCATGCCTGTCCAGCCTCCCTCTTTGCCTGCTCCTGCAGTTTGTAAAGTTCATTCATCGCCTCAAGGGGCGTCATGGTCATAACATCGAGTGACAACAAAGTGTCGCTCAAGCTGCTCGCAAACAGCGAGCCCATCATCGCGTCCGCCTCAGCGGCCTTTTCCGCGGGTCTTGCGACCTGCGCAGTCGCCGCGGCTACCTCTGCCCCCTGCTCGGATTCCAGGGCGGCCAGGATATCCTCGGCCCGCTTCGTCACGGCCTTCGGCAGGCCCGCCAGCCGTGCCACATGGATGCCGTACGACTTATCGGCCGAGCCAGCCACGATGCGGCGCAGGAAGGCAACCTGCGTACCGCGTTCCTTGACTGCCACGCAGAAGTTCTTGACCTTATCGTCCTCGAGGTCCGTAAGCTCATGGTAATGGGTGGCAAACAGCGTCTTGGCATGGACCTTGCTTTCGATATGCTCGATGACGGCGCGGGCGATACTCATGCCATCAAACGTGCTCGTGCCGCGCCCAATCTCATCGAGAATCACGAGGCTGTCCTTGGTCGCATATTTCAGGATCTGCGCCACCTCATTCATCTCGACCATGAACGTACTCTGGCCGCTGACGAGGTCATCGCTGGCCCCGATGCGCGTAAAGATGCGGTCAACGGGCGAAATCGCTGCCTCACGCGCGGGGATAAAGCTGCCGATCTGTGCCATCAATGTCAGCAGCGCCACCTGCCGCATGTAAGTAGACTTACCGGCCATGTTCGGGCCCGTAATCAGCATGATTTCGCAGTCGTTATGGTTGAGCCGCGTATCGTTCGGCACGAAGAGATCCCGCGTCAAGATGCGCTCCACCAGCGGATGGCGGCCGTCCTTTATGTCGATGGCGCCATCATTTGTCATGCGCGGGCGCACATAGTTATAGGTACTTGCCGCCTCCGCAAGGCTCGTGAGCACATCGACAATCGCAATCTCGTGAGCCGTAGCCTGGATTTCCGTCAGCTGGCCCTTGATGGTCTCGCGGACTTCGGTGAACAGATTGTACTCAATCTGCACGATTTTTTCCTGTGCACCGAGGATTTTCGTCTCAAATTCCTTGAGCTCCTCGGTGATATAGCGCTCGGCATTGGCCAGAGTCTGCTTGCGGATATAGCGGTCGGGCACGAGGTCGGTGCCGCTGTGGCGCACCTCAATATAGTAGCCGAAGACCTTGTTGTAGCCAATCTTCAGCGACTTGATGCCCGTCGCTTCCTTCTCCCGCTCCTCGATTTCCTGCAGCATGGCCTTGCTGTCATGGGCAATGCGGCGGTATTCGTCAAGCTCGGCGTTGTAGCCGGATTTGATGATGCCGCCCTCCCGCAGGGAGATGCCAGGCTCCTCGACGATCGAGCGCTGCAAAAGGTCCACGAGGGCATCAAATGACTGGATGCCCGCCTTGCACTCCGTAAGCACCTGGGACTTGACCCCAGCCATATGCTGCTGGATGCCCGGCAGGCACATGAGCGAAATCTTCAGGGCGATAAGGTCGCGGGCATTGGCCGTGCCAACCTCGATGCGCGTGAGCAACCGCTCGAAATCGTGGATTTCCTTGCAGTCTGCCCGCAGGCCGCCGCGCAGGGCAAAATCCTGCGTGAGTTCCTCGACCGCATCGAGACGGCGGTTTATCGGCAGCACGTTGAGCAGTGGATACTCGAGCCACTTCTTCAAAAGGCGGCTGCCCATGGCCGTCTCGGTAAAATCAAGTACGTCAAGGAGCGTATCCTTCTTGCCGCCATCACGCAGGTTGCGCGTGATTTCGAGATTGCGCAGCGTATACGTATCGATAACGAGATTCTCTGACGCATCAAGATAGGTGATCTTGTTCAGATGGGTAAGATCCGTCATGACCGTTTCATGGAGGTAGTCCAGAAGCGTTGCGACAGCCTCCCGGGCCTCCTGATTATCGGGCCGCGTCGCCGCATCGAAATGTTGGATGATGCGGTCGTCAACGGCGCGCGAAATCTCCTCGCGCAGCGTATACGAGCAATTCGGCAGACGCAAATCGGTAAACTCCTTGAGCGCGTCCATAAAGGACGGCTTGCCGACGACCAAGAGCTCCGGCATCGCAAGGCGGTAGAGCTCATCCAAGAGCATCTGCAGGCGGTTGCCCCCCGTGTAGATGCCATAAAAACACTCGCCCGTGGAGATATCCGCGCCAGCGAGCACAATATCTTCATTCTTTTCATAGACCAGCGCGATGTAGTTATTCTGCGCATCTTTGAGGGCCGACTCGGAAAGCACCGTGCCCGGCGTGATGATCTTGATGATTTCGCGTTTCGTGAGCCCCTTGGCCTTCGGGTCGCCAATCTGCTCAGCAATCGCCACCTTATAGCCACGGCCCACGAGCTTATTGATATAGGTCTCCGCCGCATGATACGGTACGCCGCACATCGGCGCTTTATCTTTATTGCCGCTGCGGCTTGTAAGGGTCAGCCCCAGCTCCTTGGAGACAATCCGGGCGTCGTCAAAAAACATTTCGTAAAAATCGCCCAAGCGGAAGAACAAGATACTTCCGGGATTCTGCTCCTTCGTAGCCAGATACTGCTGCATCATCGGCGTAAGTTCCATGGATATACCTCCGGTCTATTAAACCCGCTCGCCCTTCAATACCCAGGTTTGCGGCTGTGTAATCTTGACATTGATGAAATCGCCCTCCTGCTCATCACCATGAGCAAACAGTACGATCTTATTCGTGCGCGTGCGGCCCGTCCAAGTGTCCGCATCGTTCTTGCTCGGCCCCTCGACCATGACTTCCAGCACCTTGTCCTGGAGCCCCTGATTGATTTCGAGGCTGATTTCATTCTGCAGGGCCATCAGCTGTTCGAGGCGCTGATGCTTGACCTTGTCGTCCACCTGATTTTCCATCGTCGCAGCCGGCGTCCCCGAACGCTTCGAGTAGATGAACGTATAAGCCGAATCATAGCGGATTTCCTTGAGGAACGCGAGCATCTCGGCAAAATCTTCCTCAGTCTCACCTGGGAAGCCAACGATAAGGTCTGTAGTCAACGAAGCATTCGGAATCTCCTGACGGATGCGTCGCACCAAATCCTTATAGCTTTCCACCGTATACACGCGGTTCATCGCTTTGAGCAGCTTGTTGCTGCCATACTGTACCGGCAGATGGATGTGCTCGCAGATATGCTCGCCGTCGCGAATTACCGCAATGACCTTATCGCTCAAATCCTTCGGATGCGACGTCATAAAGCGCACGCGCTCGATCCCCGGCACCTCGTCGACCATTTTCAAGAGATCGGCAAAGTCGGCCTGCTTATGGTCCTTACCATAGGAATTGACATTCTGGCCCAAGAGCGTGACTTCCTTATAGCCCTGAGCCACGGCCTCACGGACTTCCTGCACGACATCTTCGGGCAGACGGCTGCGCTCACGGCCGCGCACATAGGGAACGATGCAGTAGGTGCAGAAATTGTTGCAGCCGTACATGATAGGTACCCAGGCCGAGAACTTGCCCCCGCGGGCCACCGGCACATCGTCGGGAAGTTCTGTCTCGCCCAGCTGCGTATCGACGATATGACCGCGCTCCCGCTCGATTTCCTGTACAACATGTGTCAGTTCATGGACCTTATTGGTACCAAGCACAAAGTCGATGTGAGGGGCGCGCTTGATGAGCCCGTCACTCTCCTTCTGGGCCATGCAGCCCGTGATACCAAAGATGAGCTCCGGATTGGCACGCTTCAGATGCTTGATTTCGCCAATCTTGCCATAGACCTTATCCTCGGCCGTCTCGCGCACGCAGCAGGTATTCAGGAGAATGAGGTCGGCGCCCTCCATCTCCTCCACGCGCTCGTAGCCGATGGTCTTTAATTGGCCTTCCATGCGCTCGGCATCACTGATATTCATTTGGCATCCGTAGACGCCAATAAAAGCCTTTTTCATTCTTCTCTGTAACTCCTTATTCCTTTTCCTGTTCTGACCCGAACTGCTGCAGCCGCGCATTGACAAGATCGATCCACTCACCATGGAAACCGACCTCCTGCAAGAGCTCCTCCAGCGACTCAACCCGAGGCTGTTCGAGGAACATCAGCACGCGTTTCTTCTCGATTGAACGGTTGATATAGTAGTCCTGTGGCAACTGGCCAGCTGCCGGGAAGGCCACCGTATATTCATGGTACAATTTGTCATGCATCGACTCAAAAACAGCCGTCGAACGCGCCGCATAGGCCTTCCACTGCTCGGGAAGCTGCGCCAGCAGCGCGCGCAGGCGCGTCTCGACCTCGCCCACCGTCGCCAGATACTCCGTCAGTACCGCCTGAACCCCTGTGGTATCCTCCAGCATAACCGCACAGATGAAATCACGCAAGGCATTGAAATCGGTAAGATTGTACTGCAGGAATGTCTCGGGCGTCTCAACGCCAGCCAGCCAATCGGTCAGCGCCTTCTCCATCGCCGCCCGCGCCTTGGCTACAACGAGCTCATCGGCGCGATGCAGCTCTTCCGAAAGGTTTACCACCTGCTGCTCCGGCGTTTCTGCCGTCAGCACTTCTTTTGCGGCACATTCACGGCAAAGGCCAACGGCCTCATTGGTAAACGGTTCGCCAGCTGCGATTTCGCCCATGAACGGGAACGACTTGCCAATCGTATCGTAAATCCGGCGCTGCTGGGCAAGCTTTCCCTTCGAATAATATGTCAGCGGCCGCGGATTGTATTTGACTTTCGTCACTTTGCCGCAAGCCTCGCAATGATACTCCTTATCCACGAGTTTCACCGGAATATCCCGTTCCGGATTGGGTTTGAAGAACGCGTACGGGACGGTCTCCACAAAGCAGTAATTATAGACATTCAGCAAGTTATCAGTAATCCGGGACGGTTCATTAGCCATTGGCGAACAACTCCTCATATCATTAATAAAACAATATTTAATTATAGCAGTTCTCATTGAGAATGAAAAGGGTACAAAAAAGACCGGAACGTATCAATGTCACCGTTCCGGTCTGTCATATCGATTTAGTTTTATCCCTTCGCCCGAATTCCCTCAAAGATGTATTTGGGGCGGAAGTAATCGCCATGGGCTCCATAGGGAACATTGACGACCATCGTTCCCATCGCATAAGTGCCCAGCGCATAATTGCCGAAGTAGACCTTCATGCCATCGTCATCGAGACCGAACACCAAACTATCGTCACCAATCATCTGCTCAATGAGTCTGATAGCTTCGTCACGCTCTGGCAGCTGCCCCCGGTATTCCTGCTGCGCAATAGCCTCGTCAGCAATCACAGCCGCAAAGCCATCCGTATGCTGAAGGACATCGGCAAGTTTCAGAATGGTGCCTGTTCGCGTATCAATCGTCACAGCCTTATAATAAAGCACCGGATGGGCACCGCCCAGATAGCTGTACTCGCTGCATGCAAAGCTGAATACATGGGAGTCAGCCCGCAAGCCGCTATAGCTTTCCTCATAGGTAAATGGAACCTCATCTTTGTGGAGCGCATAATCGTGCCGGCGCAGCTCATAGGTCTCATCCAGGTCCTGCCGCCACGACCGCAGCACCTTGCTTAGATGCCGGCGGTTTTCCTTCGAGATGCGCTTTAAGGTCTGCTGCAGCTGTGGATAGTATCCCATGTATTTTCCCGACAGCGTCACGGAAAACGTCTTGGCCTCGATAAGCAGCCTGCCATCCTGCTCATGATAGAGTTGTTTCGTTACGACATCCGAGGAATAGGCCAGTGGCATGCTGAACGGGATGCGTTCCTCAGCTGCCCCCTCCTCACAGGCACTGGCCGTCGCTTGCCATGGAGTATCCACACTCCCCGGCCCCAGCACAGTCAGCAGCCCTGCCGCTATTCCCGCCACCATCAATTTCTTGCGCATTGTCTAAACCTCCTCACTTTTTGTTTCGGATCCAACGTCCACTCTTATTATATGATAATTTATAATAGTTTGAAAATCTTTTTTGTAACAAAAAAAGCCTGGAAACATCTTTTCCAGACCAAATTGCTTATTTTGGAGGCGACACTCAGAATCGAACTGAGGATAGAGGATTTGCAGTCCTCGGCCTTACCACTTGGCTATGTCGCCGAAATAATGGAGCGGAAAACGAGGCTCGAACTCGCGACCCCCACCTTGGCAAGGTGGTGCTCTACCACTGAGCTATTTCCGCATAATGGCGACCCGAAGGGGACTTGAACCCCTGACCTCCGCCGTGACAGGGCGGCATTCTAACCAACTAAACTACCGGGCCGTTTTTTTGTTTCGCCGCTGTATCTCTCAGCGACAAATATTATTATACGGATAAGGGTATGACTTGTCAACACCTAAAATGAAACTTTTTTGATTTTTTTCCTATTTTGCTACAATTTCCTGGATCTTGTTGAAAATCGAGCGGTCCATCTCGTCGACCGGACGCCAAGGGCCATCATCGTTGCGCGTCATAAGTTTCTGCCCTTCCTGCTTGAACTCGACCTTTGACAGCTTGCCAGCATTGCCATTGCGAAGCGTCGCTGCCCACTGGGAGCCATTCTTCGTGCCCGTCACCGAACCTGCGACAATATAGGTATTCGTACCCTCAAAGGTCATTGCCACGACGTCCTCTGCCGGAAGGTTCTGTTTCTGTGCAGCCGGAGCCTCTGTCTTAGCCGGCTCTGTGACGGCCTGAGGCTCCTTGGCCTGCTCCACTGACGTTACGGCACCACTATCCACCTGCGCGTTCTGGGACGACTGCATCCCATTCCACAGAAAACCACCAGCAGCGACGGCCACAACTACTACCACGCCAGCCAGTGTATAAAGACGTTTCTTTTCCTTCATTATAGGTTACACCTCATCACTTCAAGATTGCTATCCCTATTATAAGGAAACTCTCTGAAAAGCGCAAGAATCATCGCGCTAGCTGCGCATCATTTTGATTTCCTGGGCATAGCCGGCAAGATCATTGGGCGTCTCCAGGATAAAGGGCAGCTCGCAAAGCGCTGGATGATTGACCACCCGTTTCAGTGCCGCAAGACCAATCCTGCCCTCCCCGATGCGCGCATGGCGGTCCTTGTGAGAACCACAATCATTCAGGCTGTCGTTTAGATGTATGGCTTTTAATCTATCCAGCCCGATCACCCGATCAAATTCAGTGAGCACTCCATCGAGATCCGCTGCGATATCATAGCCAGCATCCCAAACGTGACAGGTATCAAGGCAGACCCCCATCTTATCGCGAAGTTTCACCGCATCAAGGATTGCCCGCAGCTCAGCAAAGTCACGTCCGACCTCCGTGCCCTTGCCAGCCATCGTCTCTAGCAGCACCACGGTCGTCTGCTCTGGACATAGTACCTCATTGAGCTGGCTGGCGATAAGCGCAATACCTGCCTCGGCCCCCTGCTTGACATGGCTGCCCGGATGGAAATTGTAATAATTCCCAGGCGTATACTCCATGCGCCGCAGGTCATCAGCCATCATGTCCCGGGCAAACGTGCGCAGCTCCTCCTTGGCCGCGCAGGGATTCATCGTATAGGGCGCATGGGCAACGATCTTGACAAAATCATGCACTGCGGCAAACGCACGAAACGCTGCGGCATCATCGGCATCGATCTCCTTGGCCCGCCCCCCGCGTGGATTGCGCGTAAAAAAAGCAAAGGTATCCGCCTGCAAAGCCACCGCCTCTTTGCCCATCGCTAAATACCCCCGCGACGACGATAAATGACAACCTATATGAAGCATCGCATCTTCTCCATCAATACTTACTGATCATAACTATTCCGCATCGCCAGGGAAGACGATTCCCACTTGCCTGCGGGCTGTTTCTGCTGTTTCGAGTACAGCGACGGAAACCTCCAGCCCTCTCTTCATGGTCTCATAATCGCCAGCGGCATAGATTCGCGCAAATTCCTGGAATTCGTGGACCATGCGATGACTATAGCGATTGAGCTCATAATGCGTGGTAACACCACTGCCGCGAAGACTTATCTCGAAGGAGCGGAGTTCATTGGGTTTATCGATTACCTTGATATAGCCCTTCTCCCCCTGGATGGTGATATAGCCTGGGCTTT
Source organism: Selenomonas sp. GACV-9 (assembly GCA_900116485.1). GTDB lineage: Bacteria > Bacillota > Negativicutes > Selenomonadales > Selenomonadaceae > Selenomonas_A > Selenomonas_A ruminantium_G. Next base: position 24,132 of record FPAX01000001.1, on the reverse strand, counting down.
CCGTGTCCTTGGCACCAATGGCCAGCGCAAAGAAATCCGGGTACTTCATATTGACCATGCCACTGGTGTCGATGCCATTGAAGCCAAGATTTGCCGTATAGGTCAGCGATTCCGGTTTTCCAAACAGGCCAATGATGAAATTCAAGTTATAGATATTGATATCATACAAGGCACCGCCGCTGCGCTTAGGATCAAAGGCTGGCAAAACTTCCCCCTGCAGATATTTATCATAACGGCTCGAATACTGGGAGTAATTGGCCACTACAGCCTTGATCTTGCCAAGTCGGGGCAGATTCTCCCTGATGGCTGCAAAATTCGGCAGGTAATGGATGGTCACAGCCTCAAATACATATAACGTTCTGGAAACAGCCAGATTCTTCAGTTCCTGCACTTCTCTGGCAGCCGAGGCAAAAGGCTTTTCAACGATGACATTCTTGCCTGCCAGCAGGGCCTTCTTCGTATACTCATAGTGGACGCTATTGATCAGAGCTACATAGACAAAGTCAATCTCCGCGTCGGCCAGCAGTTCCTCATAATCCGTGTAAACCTTCGGAATATCATACGCCACGCTCAGCTCTTCTGCTTTCCCCCTGCTGGCAGGACGGGCAAAGATTGCCACGACATCCACGTCGGGCACTTCTTTAAGTGCTGGAAGAGCCCCTTCCTTTACAATAAAGCCCGTTCCTAAGATTGCCAGTTTCATACAGTCACTCTCCCTTTCCCCTTAAAATCCATTCTCTGCAATAACCTTATTTTACTACAGAAAACAGCAAGTTCCAAATCATCTACCATCCAACAAAAATGCCGCAGATCTATCGGCATGATCTGCGGCACTGCAGCGGCTAATCATCAAAGGTCATCGTGGACCTCAGTGAAATAAATAACGGTAACCGTGTCTTCCATAAGGATGCGGCGCTTGTAGATTTTCTCGAAGTCTTCGACGAGCTCTTCTTTCGAGTTGATCTCTGGATTCTGATGACCCAAATCATCAGAGGTCAGCGTGCCCATCGTCTTGACGCGGACTTTGTCAAGATAGGCCGAGTAGAGCTTATGTTTCGGCTCCCCCTTCTTGCCTGTCGTAATCCACACGACAGAGCCCTCAGGATAGAGCTTGGATACATCACCGAGACGTACCGTACAGTTTTTCGTGCGTTCCATGAGCATCTTCTTATGTTTTGCTGCCTGGAAGTTCAATGCCATCATAATAAAGCACTCCAATCTACAATTGCACCTAGGTGTAACATAATACATATAACTATGAATACTATTATATGTTCGTCTAATTATAGCAAATTTCCTGCCATATTGAAAACTTTTTCTGTAACTTTGTAAACCACTACCATCTTCCACGTAAGTGGAACACGTGACATGTCATTTGCCCGCAAAATATGGTAGAATATAATGAGCAAATTTTCCTGCATATATATGAGGAGGTTTTATGATGAATATCAAACGCATGGCTTTTGTCTTGCTGGCGCTGCTGCTCTTGCTGACCAGTGTTGCCGCCGCTGCCCCAGCAGCCAAGAATCCGCCGACCTTGTCCGTGGATGGAGAAGGCACCGGCATCGCTGCCCCTGACCGCGCGACGGTCACGATTGTTGTCACCACCCAGGCCACCGATGCCGGCAAGGCACAGAACGACAACGCCTGGACGACCGAGCAGGTCAACAAGGCCATCAAGGCCCTTGGCATCGAGGCCAAGGATATCCAGACCAACAACTATTCGTTCCGCCCCAACTACCGCACGGCTGAGAACCACCGCAACGAGATCAGCGGCTACACGGTAAACAACTCCATCATCGTCATCGTTCGCGATATCAACAAGACCGGCAAGGTTATCGACGCAGCCCTCGGCGCTGGTGCCAACCAAATCCATTCGCTCGATTTTACGGCCAGCAATACGCAAGCCGTCCGCAAAGAGGCGCTGATGAAAGCCGTACAGGATGCCCGCGACAAGGCGGATGTCCTGGCCAAGGGGCTTGGCAAGCGCATCGTCGGCATCCAGAACGTCTCGGAAAGCACGGGCTACCTCGAGTCCCGCCGCTATGACAATGCGATGCTCGTGGCAGCAAAATCCGCTGCCGCCACTACGATTGAGCCGGGCAGCCTGTCGCTTACGGCCCGCGTCCATATCGACTATATCCTGGAAAACTAATCCCATAACAATCAGTAAGGAGTCTTTACTTTCATGCAAGTGCAAGAACAAGCAGCAACAGCAGCCCGCCCGCGCAAGCCGCGCTTGGCTGCCATCGAATATATCCGCGGAATCTCTATGATGGGTGTCATCGGTATCCATGTTGGTTCCCAATACCTTGGCAACACCGCTGCCAACATCGACCTCGTCGCCCTCTTTGAAGTCGCCACGCGATTCAGCGTACCGATTTTCTTCTTCATTTCCGCCTTCGGCCTGTTCTACAATCTCGACCTTAACGCCCCTTTTGACTTCCGCTTTTTTATGAAACGGCGTTTCAAGACGGTGCTAATCCCATATCTCGTCTGGTCCTTCCTCTACCTTTTGCACGATGGCTGGCTCTACGGTGTGGGCTTTCCCGATCCGCTGCATCTCATCGTCCTCTTGTTCTTCGGCAATGCAAAGTACCAGCTCTATTTCCTTGTCATCCTGCTCTGGTTCTACCTCCTGATGCCACTTTGGATTTGGATGGTACGCCGCGCAGGAATCGCAAGCCTTGCGCTTTTGCTGCTCGCCCAGATTGGCTTTGACTACTGGTCCAGCTTCTCTACGAGTTTCAATCTCTTTGTCTACGGACTGCCTGACGGATCAATCCTCAAACCATTCCTGATGTACCGCTTGAACTACTGGGTCATGCACTACGTGTTCATCTTCGTGCTCGGCGGCTATCTGGCCGTCCATATCGATGCCTTCATGAACTTCATGAAAAAGCACGCCCTTGGCATCACGACCTTCTTCTGGGTAAGCTTTACCGCCCTCATGGGCTACTACTACAAGCTGATCGATAAGACCGGCTACACGCCGCTTGAGGCCATCAACACGGCGCATCAGCTCTGCCCAGCGGGCATCTTCTACACCATCGCAGCATCGCTGTTCTTCTTTATGGTTTTCACCTACCAAAGCTATCCGGGCTTCCTCAATCCGCTGCTGCACCAGCTCGGCAAGCATTCCTATTTTGCCTATCTGGCCCATCCACTGGCCATCACCTATCTTGGCATGATGCTGCAACACAGCGGCCGCATCATGACCGCACCGATTGCCATTGGCTTCTACTTTGCAACTCTTATCCTCGCCATGCTCGGCGCAATCCTCTGCCGCAAGCTTGGCGAAAAGCTGCCGCTTATCAATGAACTGACCATCGGCGTATATCCAAAGAAAAAATAAACGAAATGCCACTTCTTTCGCAATGACGCGTAATCGCCTTTTGCGAAAGAAGTGGCACTTTTTAACCACAAGGTATCTGCCTGCTAAGGGGATGAAGATTTGACAAAACGAAAACAAGGCCTGCTCATGGTCTGCCTCGGCGCCTCGATGTGGGGCGGCAGCGGTGTGGCGGGACAATACCTGCTGCAAGATTGCGGCTTTTCTACGGCCTGGCTCGTGGTATCCCGCATGCTGCTTGCTGGCTGTCTGTTCCTGCTCATCGATTACAGCTGCTACCGGCAAAATATCCTGTCCATCTGGAAAGACAAGGCGGACAGGCACGACGTGCTGCTATTTGCCATCTTCGGCATGCTGGCCGTACAATATACGTATTTTGCCTGCATCCAGCAGGGCAATGCCGCCGCAGCTACCATCCTGCAATACTTGATGCCCGTGATAATCATCGGCTATACAGCCCTCTCCACCCGCAAGATACCGCCCCGCCGCGAATTCCTCTGCGTGGCGATGGCCGTAGGCGGTACATTCCTGCTGGTCACCCATGGGCAGCTCGATACACTGTCGATTCCGCTTGCCGCACTGCTCTGGGGGCTTGGCTCCGCTTTTGCCGCTGCCTTCTACACCACCCAGCCCAAACGCCTTATCCGCAAATGGCGGGCCACGCTGATTACCGGCTTGGGCATGCTGCTGGGCGGCCTTGCCCTGATGCCCATCTGTCCTCCCTGGCAGTTTTCTGGCAGCTGGAGCACTCTAGCAGCCATCAACTACGCCTACATCATCCTCTTTGGCACGGTCATAGCCTTCGGCTGCTACCTGGGCAGCATCAAATACATTTCCCCCACCGAAACCAGTCTCCTCGGCTCCATCGAGCCGCTGTCTGCCATCATCCTCTCGATGCTCTTCCTGCATGCCAGCTTTGCCCCAATGGATTACCTCGGCACAGCCCTCATCCTGGGCACCGTCTTCGTGCTGGCGAAAAAATAAGAACATGCCCTGGCTAACAGGATCTGACAAGTCAAAATGACCGGTCAAATTCTGTTAGCCATTTTTTATGCTTATGGTCGAAGGTACGGACTTCGATGTGGTCTTCATATAAGTAGATGGAATTGGTCGTTATCTTTTTCTTGTCCATGCAATCGTTATGGATGTTATAGGTATGCGCATTGTAGTGATTGACCTCCATATCGGCGTAGCTCGGATTGCGGCAGGGCGTATGCGTATGCCCCGATACCCATAGCTTTACCTGCGGATTTTCGGCCAGGATAGCATCGATTGCAGCGGCAGGCATAGCTATCGTCTTTTCGGTATTGATGGATTTCTTATACGTCCGCAGCGTATGATTAAGCGGCCCGTGGAAAAAGACCAGCGTGATCTTATCGCGGTGCCTAGAAAGCTCCCGACGGAACCAGTCAAGCTGCTCCTCGCCAATCTGCGTGGGCAGCGGTCCCTCCGTCGACAGGAAAATCAGATGATACCGGCCAAGGTCTTTGGCATACCAGCGCCGCGGCAGCTGCCAGAACGCAGCAAAATAAGCAAGTTTCCTGCGCCAAGTCGCAAGGCTGGCTACTTTCAGCTTGCCATTGGGCTGCAGATCATCTTCGTAGAGGAACTCATGATTGCCGTTGACGACCCAGAGTTTTTTCTTTAGTTTGCCAAAGAACGAGTGGATATACTCATATTCAGACTGCACAGCCCGTCGCGCGACAATATCGCCCACCACAGCGACGGCTGACACATCCTCCCAGCCATTGATATCGGCAATCACATCGTCCTTGGCCGCCATGATTTTCTGCTGTTCCTTGACATCCGTATGCTCAGCCACGCGCACTGGCAGATGCGGGTCGCCAAGCACGACAATCCGGTAATACCCCCGCCCCTCGGCACTGACCAGCCTTTGCCAACCGCCAAAGGTCAGCGCCCCAAGACCGACCACTAAATTGCGAATAAAAGAACGCCTGCTTAACATTTTCATCACTCCTCATCAAGTACAGATACCCTTACCTATAGTTCTCCCTGCTACGGGAAATCTCCTTGGAATCAAAAATCACAAATCGTAAATCATACATACACGAACAAATCGAAAAAGCCCACTGACGCTCCTTGCATCAGTGGGCTCCATGCTCCATCAATATTCTGCGAAAACACGCTTAGAGTTTTGCAATCTTATGCAGGGTCTCGACAATGAGGTCAACCTGCGGTTTTACCGTCTCAAGCAGCAAGCGCTCGTTCGGGCTGTGGATGTCGATGGTCGTGACGCCAATCGATACCATGTCAAGCTGCGGGTTCTTGAGGAAGTGCCAGCCGCACTCGAGGCCAGCATGGATGGTCTCGACCTTCATGTCCTTGCCGTTCTGTGCCTTGAACGTCTCAGCCATGATCTTGGCGAGCTTGCTGTCCTTGTTTTCCTTCCAGCCCGGGGATTTCGTGCCGATATGTGCCGTAAAGCCCGTCAGTGCCGCATATTCCTGTGCCATCAGCGCGAACTCATCGTTCTTGCCGTCAATGGCCGAACGCGGGAAGAACTGGACATTGACACTATTCTCGTCCATCGCTACAACGCCGAGGTTCGCCGACGTCTCCACCAGTCCCGGAATGACCGTCGACATCGCATAGACACCCGTATGCAGGATGGTCAGCAGGCGGAGCAGTCGCTGGGCATCGCCAGCCTTGAGTACAGCCACTGGTTTGTTGGCTGCCGTCAGAACGAAGTCCATATCCGGGTCAACTGTGCCGTAGTTCTGCATAAAGCGTGCCTTCTCTGCCGCCAGCACCTCAGCCACAGCCTGGTGATCAAGATCTGTTACGATGACCGCAGCTGCAGCATCAGGGATGGCATTGCGTGCCTTGCCGCCCCGGAAGTCTGCCAGTTCCACAGTGCCTTTAGCCTGCAAAGCGAGCAGTGCCAGCGCTAACGTGCGGATGGCATTGCCACGACCATCGCCGATGCGCTCGCCCGAATGGCCGCCCAAGAGGCCTTTGACCTCGATTTTCCAGCTATTTGCCTGCGCAGCCTCCTCACGTGCAATCTCGCGGGAGAAATCCAGATTGATGCTACCTGCGCTGCCGACGGTCAGCTCATCGTAGTTCTCCGAGTCGCAGTTGATGAGGAAGCTGGCATCCTGCAGATGCTCGGCACCAAGGTGGATGGCACCGGTCATGCCCTGCTCCTCATCGACCGTCACGATCATGCGCAGCGGTCCATGATCCTTGGCATTCTTCATGATATACACGGCCTCAGCCACGCCGATACCGTCATCGGCGCCGAGGCTCGTGCCCTCAGCCTCGAGGAACTTCTCGCCGCGCACGAGCTTGATGGGATCCTTGAGTGGATCGTAGGCATAGCCCTCCTCGGCGACGCAGACCATATCCATATGGCCCTGCAGGATTGTCAGCGGTGCCTTCTCAAAACCTTTGCAGGCCGGCTTGTCGGCGATGATGTTGTTCTTCTCGTCCTGCACGACACGGAAACCAGCATCGGTCAGATATTTCTTCAGGAAGTCACTGACTGCCTGCTCATGGCCAGATTTACGTGGGATAGCTGCAAGTTTTGCAAACTCGTCCAATACGCCGTCTAAAATCTCATTGTTCTGTTCCATTGAAACCCCTCACTAACTTAAAAAATAAAAACCAGACAGTCTCCATAGACTGCCTGGTCTCATTAACAAATAAAATCACAAACTGCGGGCAGTAATCACTCCGGCATTGCTACCGTCATAGCCTCGGCAACATCAACGCCAGCCGGAACATACAGCACGATCTGCCCCGTGACGCGCTTCGCGCAGCCATCGAGCACATAGCAGACACCATTGACGAAATCGCAGATACGGCGCTGCTCCGTTGCCTCGATCTTCTCATAGTTGACGACGCAGGCCTTGCCCTCTTTGAGGTCGTCGGCGATACCAGTTACCTGGTCGAAATTAGTCGGCGCATAAATCTGCACCTTGAGCGCCATCTTCTTGGTCGTATGGACCGTCAGCTGCGGGCGGCTCTTCTCTTGCTGGCTCTGGTAGGAACCTGTCGTATACTTCGGACGGCTCACATGGTACGAACCGCCATTGGAAACCTTGATTTCCTCATCGTAGCTCGCTACGCGCTCCTGCGTTGCCGATGCAGCCTTCTTCTGCGAAGACTTCTGTTCCTCGACGAAATCCTCCTCGAAATCGTCAACGTACTCTATCGGCATCAGCAGATCCTGCAACTGCTTGATCTTGTCCTTAATTACTGCCCCTGCTCCCATGATTATCGTCCTTCCAAATCAATCTTAACTGTTATAAATCCAATCCAACGAAATTCTCTATTGAATCATATTCATTTGATAGTTTAACTATCCACATGATATCATAATTCTTGGTAAAATGCAAAAGTCCTGCTGGAAAAAAATATATTTTTCCAGCAGGACTTCCTAATTGTAATGTTATTATAATCTTTTAGCTAAGATTAACCTTTGCGAGCGTTCTTGGCGTTACGGCCACGAATCGTGCGGTCAAGGATGGACTTGCGCAGACGGACGTGCTCCGGCGTAACCTCAACCAGCTCATCGCTGTTGATGTACTCGATAGCCTGCTCCAGGGAAAGGATTCGCGGCGGCGTGATGCGGATAGCTTCATCCGAAGAGGACGTACGCATGTTGGATACGTTCTTCTTCTTGCACGGGTTGATGTCGATATCGTTCTCGCGGGAGTTCTCACCGACGATCATGCCCTCGTAGACAGCCTCGCCCGGGCCGACGAACATCGTGCCGCGATCCTGCAGCGTGAAGATACCATAGCCCGTCGTCTCGCCCTGCTCGAAAGCAACCAGGGAACCGCGGGTACGGCCCGGGATGTCGCCTTTGTACGGAGCATAGCCGTGGAAGACATGGTTCATGATACCGTTGCCCTTCGTGCTCGTGAGGAGCTCGGAACGGAAACCGATCAGGCCGCGGGCCGGGATCGTGAACTCAAGGCGCATGTAACCAGCCGTCTCCGTCATGTTGACGAGCTCAGCCTTACGGGTGCCGAGGCCTTCCATGACAGCGCCCATGAACTCCTGCGGTACCTCGACCGTCAGGTTCTCAATTGGCTCGCAGAGCTGACCGTTGATGGTCTTGTAAACAACTTCCGGTTTACCGACCTGCAGCTCATAGCCCTCACGGCGCATCGTCTCGATGAGGATGGACAGATGCAGCTCACCACGACCGGAAACTTTGAATACATCGGCAGAATCCGTCTCTTCGACCTTCATGGCAACGTTCGTCTCAATCTCTTTGAACAGACGATCGCGCAGATGGCGGGACGTAACGAACTCACCCTCACGGCCTGCGAACGGGCTCGTGTTGACACCAAAGGTCATGGAAAGCGTCGGCTCGTCGATGTTGATCGTCGGCAGAGCCTCCGGATTCTCGGCATCGGCAACCGTGTAGCCGATGGAAACATCGCCGAGGCCCGTCAGTGCAACGATGTCGCCCATGCTGGCCGACTCGGTCTCAACGCGTTTGAGGCCCTGGTAAACGAAAACTTTACCGATTTTGGCTTTGATCGTCTGATCGCCATTGATGAGAACGACATTCTGGTTCGTTTTCGCCGTACCGCGGATGATGCGGCCGATAGCCACGCGGCCAACGAAGGAATCAGACTCGAGCGTCGTGACCATCATCTGCAGCGGAGCCTCCGGATCGCCTTTCGGTGCCGGAATCTCTTTGACAATCGTCTCCATCAGCGGCGTAAGATCTGCATTGTCGTCTTCCATCTTGTACTTAGCGACACCATCGCGGGCCGTAGCATAGATGACCGGGAAGTCGAGCTGATCGTCATCGGCATCGAGCTCCATGAAGAGCTCGAGGACTTCATCGTAAACGTCGTCTACGCGCTGGTTCGGTTTATCGATCTTGTTGATGACAACGATTGGCTTGAGGCCCTGCTCGAGTGCCTTGCGCAGAACGTATTTCGTCTGCGGCATCGGGCCCTCGAATGCATCGACGAGCAGAACGACACCATCAACCATGTTCAGGACACGCTCAACCTCGCCACCGAAATCCGCATGGCCCGGCGTATCAACGATGTTGATCTTGATGTCGTTGTACATGATTGCCGTGTTCTTGGACAGGATCGTGATACCGCGCTCACGCTCGATATCGCCGGAGTCCATGACACGCTCTGCAACCTGCTCATTGGAACGGAAAACGTGACTCTGCTTGAGCATTGCATCGACCAGCGTCGTCTTACCATGGTCGACGTGGGCGATAATTGCAATATTTCTCAGCTTGTCATTGGTCATCATACTCATTCTGTGTAATCTGCCTCCTATAAATAAAAAGGGATACGCTTTGGTATCCATCCTCTCTTACATATTACATTACTCGTATCGTAAAGCAACAATCTAATTTTAATATTGACCGTCTGAGTTGTCAATAACTTTTTACCGCATTGTACAGGTATTTTCCTTGACACCCTGACAGACAGATAAAAATAGCAAAAGGCTCCCTTTATGAGGGAGCCCTGCTGTATCCTTAGAGTCCTGCTTCTTTCTTCAGCACGTCAGCCTTATCCGTGTGCTCCCACGGCAGGTCAACATCCGTGCGGCCAAAGTGGCCGTAAGCAGCCGTCTGCTTGTAGATTGGACGGCGCAGGTCGAGCATCTTGATGATGCCAGCCGGACGCAGATCGAAGTTGCGGCTTACGATCTCTTCGATCTTCTCCTCCGCAATCTTGTGCGTACCGAAGGTGTCGATCATGATCGATACCGGATAAGCTACGCCGATGGCGTAAGCCAGCTGAACCTCGCACTTGTCCGCAAGACCTGCAGCAACAACGTTCTTGGCCACATAACGGGCAGCATAGGCGGCACTGCGATCAACCTTCGTGGGGTCTTTACCCGAGAAAGCACCGCCGCCATGACGGGCCCAGCCGCCATAGGTGTCGACGATGATCTTGCGGCCCGTGAGGCCCGAGTCGCCCTGCGGGCCGCCGATGACGAACTTGCCCGTCGGGTTGATGAAGATTTTCGTATCCTCTTTGAGGAGCTCAGCCGGAACGACTGCTTTGATGACATGCTCGATGAGGTCCTTGCGAATCTGCTCGAGGGTTACCTCCTCGTCGTGCTGGGTCGAGATAACGATGGTCTCAACAGCTACTGCCTTGCCATCCTCATAGGCAATCGTGACCTGAGTCTTGCCATCCGGACGGAGATACGGCAGCGTGCCGTTCTTGCGGACTTCCGTCAGGCGACGGGCCAGACGATGAGCCAGCGCAATCGGCAGCGGCATGAATTCCGGCGTCTCGTTGGTGGCATAACCGAACATCATGCCCTGGTCGCCAGCACCGATGGCCTCAGCTGCGTCCATCTCGCCTTCACGGGATTCGATGGCCTCGTTGACACCCTGGGCAATATCCGGCGACTGCTCGTCAAGGGATACGAGAATGCCGCAGGTATCCGCATCAAAGCCGTATTTGGCACGCGTATAGCCGATTTCCTTAACCGTGTCGCGGATGATTTTCGGAATATCCACATAGCACTTCGTCGAAATCTCGCCGACCACATGAACCTGTCCCGTCGTCACCATGGTCTCGCAGGCAACGCGTCCCATCGGATCCTCAGCCAGGATGGCATCGAGGATGCTGTCTGAGATCTGGTCAGCCATCTTATCCGGATGACCTTCGGTTACCGACTCCGACGTAAAAAGCATACGTTTCTTACTCAATTTAATCTACCTCCCTAGTAGTTCCTTTATCTTTGCTGAATAGCCTCAAACGTTCCGATTCATAAGAAAAAGCCCTCGTTAAAACGAGAGCTTTGATTTCCTAACTCTCATCTTATAGGTAAAACCTAAAGGAATTGGCACCGTTTTGACTTGCATCAATGGTTGCCGCAGTTTCATCGGGCCATTCCCTCCACTGCTCTGGATGAGTTCATATTCAGCTTTGTTACATTCATCATACGCTACTGCCGGTATAAAGTCAAGATATTTTTCTGAATCGTATTCATAAATCAAGCCAGCGCCGCCCATCTTTCTAATTAAAAAATAATGTTGACGAGCTCGTGCACAGCAATCTGCGCCTATATACAAGCTGCTATCCTTATGATACTATCTTGCTAATGGAAAGGGATTGAAATACATGCGAAGGATTCAGAAGAACAGGGAACCTTATGACAACGATTCAGGGAAATTATCGCGTAGCCGAGGTGCTGTCTGCCTACCAAGCACCAGGCAACCAACCACCAATCCACGCAGGCGGCGATCTGCAGCAGAAACTTGCCGCCGAGAAGAACAGCTATGAAAACCAAATCAACCAGCTAACCGCTGCGGATAGCGAGTCGAATGCTGCGGAGATTGCAAACCTGCAGGCAAAAGTCGAGTCGATTGATACGAAACTCAGCTCCTTGCTGGCCGAAGACTCGGCAAGGCCAAGTGCCCAGCTTGCACCACCTTCCGATGCTGAAATGAACCGGCGCTTTGGCCAGGCAGCTGTCCTGGACCTCAGCCCCTCCGCGCAGGATATCATGCGGCAGACAGAACTCGAAACAGAAAAAAAGACTACATTATAAATGAAACGGCGCCTGACCAGTCATTTGATTGGTCAGGCGCCGTTTCCTATACCAGATAACTCAGCTGAGCAGCAGGCTGTCACTACTGAGCTCACTGCCCGCTGCCTGCTCGAACATCTCGAGCAGGTCTTTGATGCCCAGGGTCTTTTTCTTCTCACTGTCGACATCGAACAGGATATGGCCCTCATACATCATGATGAGGCGGTTGCCGTATTTCAAAGCATCGCGCATGTTATGGGTAATCATGAGAGTCGTGAGGTGCTGCTGGGCCACAATCTTTTCCGTCAGCGCCAGCACCTTCTCGGCGGTCTTCGGATCCAGCGCTGCCGTATGCTCGTCGAGCAGCAGAAGTTTCGGCTGCGCCATCGTCGCCATCAGCAGCGTCAGCGCCTGACGCTGGCCGCCCGAGAGCAGGCCGACTTTTGATTCGAGCCGATCCTCAAGGCCAAGGTCGAGCCCCTTCAGGAGCTTGCGGAAATGTTCGCGGCCATCAGCCGAGGAGCTCCAGCGCAGCGTCGGCGTCAGACCGCGCCGCTCAGCAATCGCAAGATTTTCCTCTATCATCATGCCCGCTGCCGTGCCCATCATCGGGTCCTGGAACACGCGGCCGATATACTTGGCGCGCTTATGCTCGGGCCATTTGGTGATGTCGGTGCCATCGATCATGATGCTGCCCTCGTCCACCGGATATGTGCCGGCAATCGAGTTCATCAGCGTCGATTTGCCCGCGCCGTTGCCGCCGATGACCGTGACAAAATCTCCCGGTGCCAGATGCAGGCTCACGTTATGCAGGGCCAATTTCTCCGTGATGGTCCCCGGATTGAAGGTCTTGGAAATATTTTCGATATGCAGCATCAGTGTGCCCCCTTCCGGAACTTGTTCCAGCGCGCCTGCAAGAGCGGCAGCGACAGCGCCAGAGCGACGAGGATTGCCGTGAACAGCTTGAGATCATTGGGCGGCATGCCCATCTGCAAGACGATAGCAATGACGGCACGGTAGACGATCGAGCCGAGGATGACGGAAATCAGGCAGTTCTTGAAGCTGCGCGTGCCAAAAAGCACCTCGCCGATGATGACCGAGGCCAAGCCGATGACGATGGTGCCAACGCCCATACCCACATCGGCAAAGCCATTGCTCTGGGCGACCAGTGCCCCCGAAATGGCCACAAGACCATTGGACAGCAAGAGCCCCAAGACAATCATGTTATCCGTATTGATGCCGTTGGCGCGGATCATATGTGGATTGAATCCCGTCGCCCGCACCGCCGTGCCAAGCTCCGTGCCGAAAAACCAGTAATTGAGCAGTGCCACCACCAGCACGATGACCGTGCCGATGACCAGCGTCGTCATTGATTTGTCAAGTCCGCCGACATTCCAGAGAGTAAAGACCGTATCCTGCTGCAACAACGGCAGATTGGCCTTGCCCATGATGCGCAGATTGACCGAATAAAGGGCAATCATCGTAAGGATACCTGCGAGCAGTGCCGGAATCTTGAGTTTCGTGCAGAGAAAGCCTGTGACCACACCGGCGAGCATCCCCGCCAGGCAGGCAGCCACGATGGCCATCAGCGGATGGGCTCCGGCGACAATCATCGACGCTGCCGTGGCTGCACCAAGGGGAAAACTGCCCTCCACCGTGAGGTCAGCAATGTCGAGCACGCGGAAGGTCAGATAGACGCCGATAGCCAGCAGCGCCCATAGCATTCCCTGCGAGACCGTAGCGATTACTAAATCCATAATTGCATCTCCTATTACCTAGACGTTGTAGCAAAAAGAGCGCGGCTGATGCAGCAGAACTGCACTGGCCTGCGCTCCTTCCTATATCCATGAATTACTTACTCGATGACTTCCGCCCCTTTGAGGACATCCTCCGGCAGCGTGATGCCAAGTGCTGCAGCATTCTTCTTGTTGATTACGACCTTGAGATCCTTAGCCGTCTGGATTGGCATATCAGCCGGTTTCGCTTTGCCTTCGAGGACATCGGCTGCCATGTGGCCCGTCTGGACACCAAGCTTGTAGTAGTCGATGCCATAGGTAGCCAGGCCGCCGGCCTTGACCATGTTCGGCTCACCGCAGATGACCGGCTTCTTGGCCGCATCCGTGATGGCTACAAGAGTCGGCATAGCCGAGGCGATGACGTTATCCGTCGGAACATAGAAGGCATCCACAGCGCCAACAAGGCTCTGCGCCGCCTGCTGGATATCGTTGACCGTCGAGATTGTCGCCGTCTTGACCGTCAGCCCCTTGGAGGCTGCATACTCCGTCATTGCCTTGACCTGCACCTCGGAGTTGACCTCGCTCGAGCAGTAGATGACGCCGATAGTCTTGGCGTTCGGGCAAAGCTTCATCAGGAGATCAACCTGCTCCTTGATGGGGTTCATATCGCTGGTGCCCGAGACATTAGCACCAGGCTTGTCGTTGCTGGCTGCGAGCTTTGCACCCACATAGTCCGTGATGGCCGTGCCGAGGATGGGGATATCCTTCGTCGCGTTGGCAATCGACTGGGCAGCCGGCGTAGCGATCGCGCAGATCAGATCCATCTTGCCGCTGACGAAACGCTGCGCGATGTTCTGCAGGTTTGACTGGTCAGCCTGTGCATTCTGCTGGTCAAAGGTAACGTTTTTTCCTTCCTCAAAGCCACGTTCCTTGAGACCATCAACAAAGCCCTTGTTGGCAGCATCAAGGGCACTGTGCTCGACGAGCTGCACCACACCGATCTTATAGGTCTTGCCGCCACTGCTGGACGCCTGCTCCGAGCCGCCACAGCCCGCCATGATTCCCGTTGCCAGCATCGTCGTAACGCCGAGTGCCAGCAGTTTTACCTTGCGTGATAATTTCATGATTCTCCCACCCTTTTAAATAATTTATATACCATGTAACATTATACAATGTTACAACGATAAAATCCAGTAGAGTTTTTAGCAGGCGGACATTCGTAACGATTCTTTTCCCAAAACAAAACACTTTCAGACATACTTACCAGATTATTCCATGCAGGAAACAATCCCGTCCATGCAGCCCGTTGCTTCCGCCACCAGCACATCGATATGGCTGACGCCTCGGCGGCGGTCTTCCTTCTGCGCATGAAAAAACGAGCCAACGCCAGGCTGACTCGTCAATCTTCAATCTTTATTCGCCTTTCTTCATGTTCGCTTCCAGCGCTTTTGCCGTCTGCTCGGCCAGCTTTTCGTCAAGCTTGGTCTTGGGCAGGTCCTCTGCCTTCGTATTCATGAGGTAGTTGACCTGCTTGCCGCAGAACCATACGCCCCAACCGCCGGCGATGACCATGAGCACGCCAGCCACGGGATGGCCGGACATGAATGCATAGATGCCGCCGACCAGCAGCATCGCAAAGAAAATCGTGTTCCAAGCCTGAACCAAGGAATTGTAGAATTTCGGCATAGATTTTGGCATAGTAATCATCCTTTCGTTAGAAGAACTTATTGATGGCCTCCAGCACACCGAGATGGTCGTTGTCGGCCACTACGACGTCGCTGATGGCTTTGATTTCCTCACTGGCATTGCCCATGGCAACGCCAAGCCCTGCAAGTTTCAGTACCTCTTCATCATTGGGCGCGTCGCCGATGGCCACGACCTCGTCAGTGCTGATGCCGAGGTGGTCGCAGATGACCTTGAGCCCGTGCGCCTTGGAGATCCCTTTTGCAGACAGCTCCAAAGATGTCTGCTCGGCAAACGTGATCGAAAGCCCAAGCTTTTCGAGCCGCTCATAGTTGCGCAGCCGGGAGTTTTCATCGCGATGATAGATGTTCATCTTGCAAATCTCTCCGGCCTGTGCCGCGATAAAGCCCGCGAGGTCTTCCTCCTGACGGCAGACCCGCTCGTACATCTCACGGTAGATTTCCATATGGAAGTCCTCCATGCGCGCGATATGGCTGCCACGGGTCACGGACTCGTCAACAGTCAGGAGCTGAGTCATCGCCTGTTCCTGTTCTGCCGCAGCAAAAGCCGCAAGGATTGCCGCCTGCGGGATGGGCTGACGGAAAATGGCCTGGTGCCTGCAAAAATCATAGACGAGGCCGCCGCTGATCATGACGCCATAGTCAAAGTCTACCAGTTCCTGCTCATAGTCCTTGAGCTCGGCCTTGCCGCGGCCGCTCGAGACGATTACCTCGATGCCGCGTGCCTTGAGTTCATGGACAGCCGCGCTGATTTCCGCCGGAAATCGTTTGGCCGAATCAAGCGTCGTACCGTCAAAGTCCAACGCCAGCATTTTATAGTCTTTCTTCACGTTCTCTGTCCTCTCCCCTGTATCTATAGGGCTTTTTCCCCTTGAGCAGCCGCTTCTGCCCAAGATATCCTGCCTGCAGGATGCTTTTGTCGCGCCGGTAGGCCGGCACTTCCGTCTGCAGGAGGTCCAGCAATGTATGGATCATGTCGTCAGTCATATAGGGCCGCGTGCTGGCCATTGCCAGCCGCTCAACCAGTGCCGGACGCTTGGCGCAGAACTTCTCCGAGGTCCAGCAGACCATCGGGATATCCCGCTGCCAGCTGCTGCTCTCGTCGCCATGGCCAACCACCGCGCGCGTGTCGTTGATTTCCTCGCCATGGTCCGAGATGAAGATAACGATGGCATCCTGCGCTTCAAATCGGCGGATGATCTGATCGACGATGTAGTCATCGTAGAGCACCGCATTGTCATACTCAGCGCGCACGGCGCGGCCCTCCCCGCTCTCATCATCGGCAGTGAAATGGGCAAATGACGCGGGATAGCGGCGGTTGAAGTCCTCATGGGCCCCCATCAGGTGCACCACCGTGAAATTCTGGCCTGCACTGCGCGTCAAGCTGTCGTCAAGCAACGGCAGCACCTCTTCGTCATAACGCTCGACAAGATCGATCGTATGAGAAGTCGAGCTGGTAAAGCGATGCTCATCACAGCGCCCCGCCAGCGTGCGGCCAATGCTGCCATAAAAGCCCGCCGACTCCTGATTCGATACCCAGGCTGTGCGAATGCCGGCTCGGCGCAGGATGTCAAAGAGATTGAGCTGCTCATACCAGACGCCCCCTGCCTGCTCCTGGGAAAGATCATAAAAGCAGAACAGCGTCTTCATGACGGCCATCGTTGCCGCATGCGGGCTGATGACATCGGTAAACACCGTAAGCTCGCCCTTTGCCGCTCGTGCCGCAAGCTGTGGCGTCGTCGGCAGCTCGTAGCCATAGAGCTGCATATGATGGCGGCTCGTCGACTCGCCGAGGATGAACACGACCTGCGGGATATCATTTTCCTGCCGGGTAAGCTCCACCGGCTGTGCAGCCAGCGTAGCGTCCACGTACTCAGCTGAGCCGATTTCCTCAAAGGCCTTGGGGATGATATAGGCCACCCGCCCCAGTGAATACTGCTGAGGATAATTCTTGCCTAGGTATACCGCCGCATCCATGCCATCCTGCATTGCTTCCGAGCCGGCATAGGCTGCGGTACCAGCAAACAGGAAGACGCCAACGGCCAGCACCACCGCAAGTCTTGGCTGTGCCCTGTGCCAGACCTTGCGAAACCATCCCCGTCCCCAACGCAGCAGACAACAGGCAACTGCCACCGCTGCAAGCAAAACGACCAGATGCCCCGACTGGGCCAGCACGTATTCACGCGCCTCTTGCGGATTCGTCTCAAAGATGACCTGCATCATGCCCTCATCAAGATAATTATGATAGCTATAGAGGGCAAACCCATCGACAAGTGCCAGCAGGAAACTTGCCAGCACAGCCAGTCGCTGCACCACCTTGGGCAGCCAGCCCAGCGCCAAGGTCAGCAGGAAGACCATGCCCAACGTGCGGACGATGCCCGCCAAGGTCAGCGCCATACGGCCAGCAAAGGGCACTGCCTCCTCCTGGAACATGCCGATCTGCACCATGGTCGGGATATTGCAGGCCGCAAGCAGCAAAAACAATCTACCATAATGATACACAAACCAGCGCATCAGATGCTTTAGGCGCAGCCAATAGTAGTGAAGGTACACCGATTCATCTCCTCACAAAGAAACGGAAGAAGTCGTAAAAGACCTCTTCCGCCTCATTTCTCATCTGTCGATTTTTCCCAGCGCCGCAGACACATGGTCGAGAATGATGCCCGCCAATTCCTTCTTGCTCATGAGCGGATAGGGCGTCATCTTGCCTGACCGGTCAATAAGCTTGATGCGGTTGGTCTCGACACCAAAGCCCGCATCGGCTTCGGAGACATCATTGGCTACGATGAAGTCAAGATTCTTTTTCGCCAGTTTCTTGCGCGCGTACTCCTCCACCTGGCAGGTCTCAGCCGCAAAGCCGACGAGCACTTGATGCTCCTTCATCTGGCCAAGCTCCAACAAGATATCGGGATTGCGCACAAGCTGCAGCGTCAAATCATCATCACTCTTTTTGATTTTCTGCTCGGAAACGGCTGCCGGACGATAGTCTGCAACGGCCGCTGACTTGATGACAGCCGACGCCGTCGGAAACTCCTGCAAGACCGCCTCGCGCATCTGCCGCGCCGTCTCGATACGGATGACGCGGACACCATCGGGATCTTTCAGCGACGTTGGCCCCGATACGAGCACCACGTCAGCCCCGCGGCGCGCAGCCTCCTCAGCCACCGCATAGCCCATACGTCCCGTCGACCGGTTGCCGATATAGCGCACAGGGTCAAGCGGCTCAATCGTGCCGCCAGCCGTGACAAGGATTTTTTGACCGGTCAATTGACAAGTCAAATCTTGACCAGTCAACTCCTGACTTGTCAAAGCCTCACTTACGATGCGCACGATGTCCACAGGCTCTGGCAAACGCCCCTTGCCGCTGGTACCGCAGGCAAGATGGCCCTCCGCCGGCTCTATGATATGAAAACCGCGTGACTTCAGCTCAGCAATATTGCGCTGCGTGATGGGATTTTCATACATGTTCGTATTCATCGCCGGCGCCATAAAGATAGGCGCCTTTGTCGCCAGCAACGTCGTCGCGAGCATGTCATCGGCGATGCCGACAGCTGCCTTGGCAATGATGTTGGCCGTAGCCGGCGCAATCAGCATGAGGTCTGCCAGCTGCGCCAGCGCGATGTGCTCCACATTGAAATGCGTGACCTTTTCCCACATATCGACGGCCACAGGCTGGCCGCTGATTTCGCGGAAGGTCAGCTCCGTGACGAACTCCGTCGCCTCTTTCGTCATGATGACGTGAACCTCAGCGCCTGCCTTGCGCAGACGGCTGACAATCTCGACTGCCTTGTAGGCAGCGATGCCGCCGGTCACGCCAACGACGATTTTCTTGCCCTGAAGTTCCATGGCTTAGAGGTCCGCTTTGGAAATCTTGTAGTTGATCTTGCCCTCAGCAATCTCCTCGAGCGCATTCGTGACATTCTTCGTGGACTTCGACTTGAGCTCCTTGAGCTCCTCGCCGCTCAGCAGCTGGCGGGCACGCTTGGAGGCACAGACCACGAGACCGTAACGACTGTCCACCTGTTTCATCAGCGTATCCGTGGACGGATTGACCATGCTCATCTCTGGATTGTTATTTGCTTTCATTATGTTCCAACTCCTCAAATTTATCTAGGTTCATATTTACACGGCAATGCTCCGCTGTCATGATGCACTTGATGCGCTTGACAGCCTGCCGTACCGTGTCATTGACTACGGCATAGCCATACTGGCGGCCGATGGCAATCTCTTCCCTGGCGGCACCCAGGCGCTTCTTGAGCGACTCTGCTGACTCCGAGCCGCGGCCGCGGATACGGCGTTCAAGCTCGCCAATCGACGGGGGCAGCAGGAAGATGAAGAGCCCATCCGGGCATTTCTTCATGACATTGAGTGCCCCCTGCGTATCGATCTCGAGCAGGATATCCTCACCAGCGGCGAGGCGCTCCTCAATCTTGCCCAGCGGCGTGCCATAGTAGTTGCCATAGACATTGGCATACTCGAGGAAACCACCCTCCTCGATCATTTTCTCGAACTGTGCCTTATCCATGAAATAATAATTCTTGCCTTCAACCTCGCCCTCACGCGGCTGACGTGTCGTGGCCGAAATGGAATAGGCAAGTTCCGGCGTCTGCGCGAGCAGTTCTCCGCAGACCGTTCCCTTTCCGGTACCCGACGGGCCGGAAACAACAATCAATAATCCCTTGCTCATTCTTGCGTCTCGTCTTCTTTCTCTTTGATTTCAGCTTTAACCTCGGCATCGTCATCATCTTCGACGCGATGTGCCACCGTCTCAGGCTGCACAGCCGACAGGATGACATGATCGCTGTCCATGATGATGACAGCTCGTGTGCGGCGGCCATAGGTCGCATCGATCAGGCGCTCGCCATCACGGGCCTCCTGGATGATGCGCTTTATCGGTGCCGACTCGGGACTCACGATGGCCACGATACGGTTAGCCGATACGATATTACCAAAGCCGATATTGATGAGTTTGATATCCATGGGGGTACCTCCTCTTATTCGATGTTTTGAACCTGCTCGCGCAGTTTCTCGATTTCGCTCTTCATGTCCACCACCAGCTGCGCGGCCTCCATACTGTTGGCCTTCGAACCGATGGTGTTCGTCTCGCGGTTGATTTCCTGGATCAGGAAATCCAGCTTGCGCCCCACAGGCTCTGCCGCTCTATCGATAATCTGGCGAAACTGCTGGAAATGGCTGCCAAGGCGCACGATTTCTTCGGTGATATCCACCTTGTCGGCATAGATAGCCGTTTCCTGTATGAGCCTTGTCTCGTCGAAAGTCTGGCTCTGCAGGGCATCAGCGATAGTCTTGTGCAGATGCTCGCGATAGCTTGCCACCACGCCCGGTGCCAGCTCACGCACCTTGTCGCGCATCGCCGCAAGGTTTTCGAGACGCAGGCAAAAATCCTTGTGGATGTTGCTGCCCTCTGTAATACGCATCGCATCAAAATTCGCCAAAGCCTGCTGCATTACCTGGAAGAGCTGGGGCTTTAAATCCGAAATATCGCTGTCACTCTCGATTTGCAGGACATCGGGAAACGCGGCAAAGGTCTGCACATCGTCAGGGCGCGCCAGATGGAGCACATCACTCATCTCATGGAGTGCCTGCTGATAGGCAAGCGCCAGCCCCTTGTTTACCCGGATGCTGGCCTTGCTTTCGCGCTTATCGGTAAAGTTGATGTAAACATCCATCTTGCCGCGCGCAGCCACCTTCTTGATGCACTTGCGCAGCTCATCTTCCCACTGGCTCAGCTGCCGTCCCATATGAAAGTTGATTTCGAGGAACCGCTGGTTGACAGACTTTATCTCGACCGAAACCTTGTAGTCCTCGGTCTCGACAACAGCCGCCCCAAATCCCGTCATGCTCTTAAGCATCCAACCGCCTCTTTCTGCTCATCAACCGTTCCACTGCCCCGTGAACACGAGTTCAGCCGGACCAGTCATGAATACGTGATTATTCTCGGCCCACTCGACAATCAACTTGCCGCCATCGAGCTGAACCTCAGCCTTGCGGTCAATCTTATCGTTGAGCACGCCAGCCACGACAGTTGCGCAGGACCCTGTGCCGCAGGCCAGCGTGATTGCGGCCCCGCGCTCCCAGACGCGCATGCGCACATGGCTGCGGTCCTTGACCTCGACGAACTCCGTATTCGTCTTGCGCGGGAACATCGCATGATGCTCAAACTGCGAGCCAAGCTTCTCAATGGGGAATCTTTCCGCATCGTCCACAAAGACGACGCAATGAGGATTGCCCATCGATACCCCCGTCATCGCATAGGTCGTGCCAGCCACCGTAATGGGCTCGGCGATGACCTTCTTGCCGTCAAAGCCAGCGACGGGAATCTCCTGCCCCAAAAGATGCGGCTCGCCCATATCCACCTGGACGCCAGTTACTTTATCTCCCGCGAGGATGATCTTCGGCACGAGGATGCCGGCACCAGTCTCCACCGTGAATTCGGTCTTGCTGGTCAATCTATAGTCGTAGAGATAGCGGGCAAAGCAGCGGATACCATTGCCGCACATCTCCGCCTCACTGCCATCCGTATTGAAGATGCGCATGCGGAAATCAGCTTTATCCGATGGCAATACGACAAGAATACCGTCTGCTCCGATGCCATAATGACGGTCGCAAACCTTCTGCGAAAGCTCCGCGTAATCATCAGGCTCCTGCTCGCGGCAGTCAAAAAGCACAAAGTCATTGCCGCAGCCCTGCCATTTCGTAAATTTCATCGAACACAGCCTCCTGTTTCTAGTTACTCATTATAATATTATATTGTTTTTCGTTATCTTATGCAAGAGCACCCGCGTAAATTGACTGCTGCGAATTGCCCCGCCCTGCCAATGATGATATAATTTAGAAGTTATACCCTACGATTTATAAAGGAGCATCATCATGAGTCTTGACGGCTTTTCCATGCATGCCCTCGCCCAGGAGCTCAACACGACCCTTGCTGGCGGGCGCATCGATAAAATCACGCAGCCAAACAAACAGTCCATCATCCTGTCGATCCGTCAACCCGGACAGAACTATCTGCTGCACATCTCCATCAACTCCCAGAATCCTTCGGCCCATCTTCTCGCGCGCAATCTCGAGAACCCGCCCGAGCCGCCGGTGTTCTGCATGGTCCTGCGCAAGCAGCTTGAAACCGGCCGCATCGCCGCCATCCGCCAGCATGGCCTCGACCGACTTCTGCTCATGGATATCGATTCCCTAGCCGCTGGCGGCAAGATTGTCACCAAGACCCTTGTGCTAGAGCTCATGGGCAAATACAGCAACATCATCCTCGTACAGGAAGGCACCATTATCGACGCCCTGCGCAAGATTGGCACCAACAGCAGCCGCGTGCGCACAGTCCTGCCTGGCGATGCCTATGAACTGCCGCCGGGGCAGGATAAACTCGACCTCTTTACCGCAGACCTCGATGCCATCATGGCCAGCATCAAAACCGATGGCGAGCAACGTCTCGATAAAGCCCTGCTCGCTGCCTGCATGGGCTTTGGCCCTGTCTCGGCCAAGGAAACCTGTTTTTCAGCGGGTCTTGCCCCCAGCACCCGCATCGGCACCCTTGAAGATGTGGACTTTGCGGCCATCCGGGATGCCCTTATGGAAATCCGCACCGCCGCCAGCAACGAGGAGGCTTCTCCTGTGCTGGTACTAGGTGAAAACAAAAAAATCCTGGCCATGAGCTCGTTTCCCCTCCACTATCTGCCAGAGGGAACGAGCCTGACCTTCCCCACCATCAGCGCCATGCTGGAAAAGGCCGACCAGCTTGCAGGCAGCTATGTGCACCCCGACAAAGACCGGTTCAAAAAACTCGTCAAGAACGAACTGAACCGTGCCGAGAACAAACTCGTGAAACTCGACGAGGAAATCGCGGCAGCGGAAAACGCCGAAGAATACAGGATTCGTGGCGACAACCTCATGACCTATCAGTACCAGTTCCAGGACCATGCAGACAGCGAAATCACCGTGGCCAACATCTACAGCGAAACTGGCGAGACCATCACGATTCCGCTGGACCAGCGCTATACGATTATCCAGAACATGCAGGCCTGCTACAAGAAATACGACAAATTAAAGCGCGCCCAGGAACTCCTGCGAATCCAGCGCCGCGAATGCGAAGACAACATCACCTATCTTGAAAGCATCGAAGCATCCCTGCTGGCCTCGGAAAGCCTGGGGGAAATCGCCGAGATCCACAACGAACTCGTGGAAAGCGGCTACCTGCGGGAAAAACTCAAGCGCAAGAACAACGACAAGCCATCCCATCCCTTCCACTTCCAGACGCCGGACGGCATCGACATCTTCATCGGCAAGAACAACTACCAGAACGATAAGCTGACCTGCAAGACGGCAAGCTTCAACGACACCTGGTTCCATACCCAGAACATCCCGGGCTCCCACGTCATCTTGCGCAACGGCGGCGAGCCCGTAAGCGAAGACAACATCCTGCTCTGCGCCAGCCTTGCCGCCCACTTCAGCAAAGCCCAGGGCTCCTCCAAAATTCCCGTGGACTACACGGAAATCCGCTACGTCAAAAAGCCCTCGGGCAGCAAACCAGGCTTCGTCATCTTCACGAACCAAAAGACTCTCTACATCACCCCCGACGAAGAAGAACTGCGCCCATTCCTCATGCAGGAAAAATAAAACAAACGGCCCGCTGGCACATAAAAACCAGCGGGCCGTTTGCTGTAAAATTGCAGTTTGTCTGTTAGTTCGAGATTACAATAAGCGTGATACACCTCAGCTTGGGTGAGGGTGGGTGCACTTTTTCTCCGCTCCGCTAAATGACCCGCGCTGGTGTTTAAGTACGTATTTAGTTACATGCGCCGGGCAGGCC
>FPAX01000010.1 GCA_900116485.1 Selenomonas sp. GACV-9 | reverse complement strand
TTCCACCTGTTCCCATACCGAACACAGTAGTTAAGCACATATACGCCGAAAGTACTTGTCTGGAGACGGACTGGGAGGATAGGGAGTTGCCAGTTAAGCGAAAGGCATCCACGTTGTGGATGTCTTTTTTTATTTTTTTTTGCGACTAGAAGGTTTTTCCAGGTTTATGTGGAATAAGAATAAAGCAAGGAAAAATTGTTGCGGTTTCATTGGGAATATACCAATTTTAGTTATCGAAATGGGGAGGAATATAAATGGCAGAGGATACCATGAGCAGAGAAGATATTAACGCGAAGCTGACGTCATCGATTGAGGAGATTGCTACGTCGACGCAGACGGTCTATGAGGCCGTTGAGCAGGTAGCGAAGAGTGCCAGCGCCCTGGCAAAAGCTGGTCAGGAGTCGGTTGAGCAGGCTAAATTCCTGCAGGAGAAGAATGCCGATACCATCAAGGTCATCGACTTCATCACGAACATTGCTGGCCAGACGAATCTCCTGGGCCTCAACGCAGCAATCGAGGCTGCACGTGCTGGTGAGCAGGGCCGTGGCTTTGCCGTTGTTGCTGAGGAAGTCAGAAAGCTCGCTGAGCAGTCCCGTGAGGCTACGGAGAAGATCCAATCCACCCTTAACGAGATGAACAAGGCCGTCGAGGGGATTTCCAAGTCCATCGAGACGACTGGCTCTATCAGTGAAGAGCAGGCTGCTTCGACTGAGGAAATCACGGCGAACCTCTCCCGCGTAACGAGAGCGGCTGAGGAACTCAAGAAATACGTGGAAAGCCTCAACTAAGATTTGTACCTTAAAGACGCCGAAATGGCGTCTTTTTTATTTTCTTTTAAAATTAATGTTGACAAGCGATAGGTTTATCCGTATAATTATGTCCTGTGAGTGACGTATCAGTTGATTCAGTTTATACCTAGCTAGAGATATTCTGCTCACCTGGTTCACTAGCTCAGTTGGTAGAGCACCTGACTTTTAATCAGGGTGTCCCGGGTTCGAATCCCGGGTGAGCCACCATTTGTAAATTCCTATTTTTTGATAGATGGCCCGGTAGTTTAGTTGGTTAGAATGCCGCCCTGTCACGGCGGAGGTCAGGGGTTCAAGTCCCCTTCGGGTCGCCATTTGCCTCTGTAGCTCAGTTGGTAGAGCAGGGGACTGAAAATCCCCGTGTCAGTGGTTCGATTCCGCTCGGAGGCACCACTTAGGAAATAAGACCTTGTGTACATAGTACCGGGGTCTTTTTGTGTATTATAGGTAAATATCAGGAGAGATGATTATGGAAGCATTGTTGGCTTCGTTCCTGGTCGTGTTTCTCGCTGAGATGGGGGACAAGACGCAGTTCCTCGTCATGGCCTTTGCGGGTAAATACGATTGGAAGCAGGTTTTTGCCGGGATGTCGCTGGGAATCCTCGTGGTGCATTTGCTGGCCGTGGCTCTGGGGTCACTGGCAGGTGAGTTCATTCCCGCCAGTCTTATGGGAATCTTGGCGTCGATTATATTCATCGGCTTTGGTGTCTGGACACTGCGAGGCGATGATGAGGAGGAAGAGGAGGCCCATGATTCGCGTTTTGGGCCACTGCTGACCGTGGCCATGACATTCATTGTCGGCGAGATGGGAGACAAGACGCAGTTTGCGGCGATGACCATGGCTGCACAGTATGAGGGAGCCTGGCTGGCGGTGCTCTTGGGAGCCCTGCTGGGAATGCTGGTGGCCGACAGCCTTGGCATCCTTGCTGGTGCATTGCTGCATCGCCGGCTACCGGCCCGTCAGATGCGGCTCCTGTCGGCGGGAATCTTCCTGCTCTTTGGCGTGGCTGGCCTGGTAAAATCTTTGCTATAAGCAGGCGATTTACAGCTTGCTTTTTCAGATTTATGCAGTATAATAGGCGATAGTATTGGATTTTGATGTAAAGAAAGGGAGATTCAATAGAAATGGAACATTTTTCGACGTTGTTCTTGGAGTTCATCGCTTCTTGGGGCTATGTGGCAGTTGCCATCCTGATGGCGGCAGAGAATGCCTGCATTCCGATTCCCAGTGAGCTGATCCTGGGATTCGCCGGTTACCTTATCTTTGCTGACCAGATGACATTTGCCGGCGCCTTGACGGCTGGCATGGTCGGAGGTATGGCAGGCTCGATTTTTGCTTACGCTGTTGGTCATAAGGGCGGACGTTCCTTTGTCGATAAATACGGTCATTATTTCTTTGTCAAGAAGAGTCACGTGGATATTGCGCAGAACTGGTTCGACAAATATGGTCTCAAGGCTGTGTTCTTCAGCCGCATGCTGCCGGTTGTGCGTACCTTCATCTCGCTGCCGGCAGGCTTTGCCCATGTGGATATGAAGAAGTTCCTGGTGCTGACGTTTGCTGGTTCCCTGCCCTGGACGGCGCTGATCCTGGCTGCAGGCATGATGCTCGGCAAGAGCTGGCAGGTCATGCTGGGCTATGGTCATACGGCGAGCCTGGTCTTCGTCGGTGTCTGTGCAGTGATCATTGCCGTCATGTATATCCGTCATCGTCGAAAAAAAAACGCCCGTGAGCGCGTGACGCTCAGCGAGGACGCAGAATAAACGAAGAGCCCATTCCGGGTGGCCGGAATGGGCTCTTTCTATTTGAGCAGGAAGAACAGGAGGGGGAAAATCACCAGCAGGAAGGCGGCTGTGGTTATGACGAAGGAGGAAATGGCCAGGCCGACACTGAGCGCGTAGAGTTTCGATGTGAGGACGGCGTTGATGGCAGTGGGGCAGAAGGCCAGCAGGATCAGTGTGCCGCTGATGACTGGATCGGTTACGAAGAGCCAGGTCAGGCCCACGAACAGCAGCGGAGTGAAGAGAAAGCGCAGAGCCACAAGGCTGCGTGTCTGGCGGGCGTAATGACGTACCTGATCGAAGTCGATCAGGAAGCCTACGGGCAGCATGGCAATCCAGGCACCGATGTGGACAAGGCTTTGGAAGAGTGGTGCCAAGGCCTCTGGCCGCTCGATGCCAGCAGCATTGAGGGCAAAGCCGGCCATCATGCCGACAAGGCTCAGCTGGTTCAAGGAGAAGAACATTGCGCGCAGGCTTTGAAGACCGCTGGTCTTGCGGCGGGCTGCGGTGTGCTTGAGATGATAATACTGGGCCAGCGGGAAGATCAAAAGGCACAGCAAGATATTCTGGCAGGTGCCGATGAGCTGTGTATAGGCAAATCCTTCCTCATTGTAGAGGATGAAGGCGCAGACTCCGCCAAGGGTGCCAAGATTGGCCAGCATGGCGCTGGCGACGTAGGCACCACGGTCGAGCAGGTTATCGATGCGCCGGGCAAACAGCAGGTAGCCCAGCAGGCCCGGCAAAAGAACGAGCAGGAAGCCAAAGACCGGCACGAGCAGCAGGCCCCAGGACAGCGGCAGTACCCAGAAACTCAGCAGTGAAAGCACCGTATAGACGAAGACTACGTTGAAACGGATTACCTTGTTCATGGCCGTATCGGAAACCAGCTGGCGCTCATGCAGGTACCAGCCGGCAAGCAGCGGCAGCAGCAGGTCAGTAAAGACGAAAAGGATGCGGAGGTTCATGCCATCCAAGTGGTTCACTTCTTTCTATATATGTAAGTCTCTCAGTATAAATCCTATCATCAAACGCAATTCCTGTAAATTGTGGAGGAAAATAAAGGCGAATCGGTGAAATTATCCTTGCTTTCCCTCTCCTTGCATGGTATAATTTTCTAGTCGTGAGACAAATAAAGTTTTGAGTTGAAATGATTCGTTTCAACCTCTGCTCCTGTTCGAGCAGGAGCCAAAGACCAAAGAGGGAGGTGATTTCGTGAGAAAGTACGAAGTCATATTTATCGTTAAGCCGATGGAAGAGGAAGCTACGAACGCTGTCATCGACAAGTTCACCAAGATCATCACTGAGAATGGTGGTACGATCGATAAAGAAGATCGTTGGGGCAAGAAACGTCTTGCTTATGAGATCAAAGACTGCGCTGAGGGTTTCTATGAACTGCTCTACGTTACGGCTGAGCCGGCATGCGTTGCTGAGTGCGAGCGCGTAATGAAGATTACGGACGACATCCTGAAGCACATGATCGTTAGATCCGACGAAGAAGCATAAGACGTATAGAAGTGCACCGCAAGGTGACAGGGAGGATTTACCATGAATAAGGCAATTTTGATTGGACGTCTGACTCGCGATCCTGAAGTCCGTTATACGCAGTCTGGTGTGGCTGTCTGCACATTCACATTGGCTGTTGACCGCCGTTTTGCCCGCAAGGACGAGAACAACGGTCAGCCGACAGCGGATTTCATTCCTATCGTGTGCTGGCGCAAGCTTGCTGAGGTTTGTGGCAACAATCTGGTCAAGGGCCGCCGTATCTCGGTGGAAGGCCGCATACAGGTTAGAAGCTATGACGCACAGGATGGCTCGAAGCGTTATGTGACGGAAATCATAGCTGACGAGGTCGAGTTCCTGGATTCCAGAAGCTCGGCACCGCAGGCAGGCGGCTTCGGCGCCCCTGCTCCGGCAGCTCCGCAGCAGCCGGCTGATGCAGGCTCCTTTGGCCCGTCCATCCCTGAAGAAGAAATTCCATTTTAAGACAGGAGGGAATTACTTTGATGAGACGTGACAGAGGCAGAAGACCTCGTAGAAAGGTCTGCTCGTTCTGCGTAGACAAGGTCGAGCATATCGACTATAAAGACGTTGCAAAACTGCGCCGCTTCATTACGGAGCGCGGCAAGATTTTACCGCGTCGTATCTCTGGCAACTGCGCTAAACATCAGCGTCAGGTTACCGTTGCAATCAAACGCGCACGCAACATCGCGCTGCTGCCGTTCACTGCAGAGTAAGAGACATTTCAGGGTGTTGTACTTCGGTACAGCACCTTTTTTCTATTCTTTTTCAGCCGCAGGGAGGTGGCTCTATGACGAATAAGATTGAGACGGCCATGCGCATCTTTACGGAACCGCGCCATTTCAAGTTGCGCTTGTTCCTGGAGGGGAATATCATCGGCGTGCTCACAGGGCTTATCATCGCCCTGTTCCGTTATCTGCTGGAGCTATCGGAACACTATACGCCGCAGCTTTATGGCTGGCTCAGTGAGAATCCCCTCTGGATTCCTGGCTGGCTGGTGGTGCTGCTGGTCATTGGCCTGGTCCTCTACCGCATCGTGCAGACGGATGGCATGACGTCGGGGTCGGGAATCCCGCAGCTCAAGGGCATCCTGCTGGGCCGCATGGATATGAACTGGGCCCGCGTATTGGTGCTGAAGTTTACCGGCGCGGTGCTCGGCATCGGTGCGGGATTGTCGCTGGGGCGCGAGGGCCCCAGCGTACAGCTCGGCGCTTGTGTCGGACAAGGTGTTGGCCGCATGACGCACCGCTCGGCAGCCGAGAATCATTACCTGCTGACGGCCGGTGCTGGCGCAGGTCTGGCCGCGGCTTTCAATGCGCCGCTGGCCGGCGTGATCTTCTGTCTGGAGGAGCTCACGAAGAATTTCTCGCCCTTCGTGCTCATGGGATCGATTGCGGCGGCGGTGACGGCGACGACAGTCACGCAGTATTTCTTCGGCATGGAGCCGGTCTTTCATATGGGGGAGATTCCCGTAGTGGCGACAGGCAGTATCTATGCCCTGCTGATTGCTCTGGGCGCCTTTGTCGGCGTGCTGGGGCTGGCCTTCAACCGCATGCTGACGCGGGCGCTGGCTGGCTATGCCGGAGCGCCACTCACGGCCTGGATGAAGCCGATGGTGCCGCTGCTGGCAGCTGGCGTGCTGGGCTTTGTGCTGCCTCAGGTGCTCGGCGGCGGCAGCCGGCTCGTCGATGCGCTGGTGGTGACCGACTACTCGCTGCTGTTCTTAGTGGTGCTGCTGCTCGGGAAATTCTTTTTCACGATGCTCTGCTTTGGCTCGGGGGTGCCTGGCGGCATTTTCCTGCCGATGCTGGTACTCGGCAGTATCGGCGGTGCCGTCTTTGCGAAACTAGCCGTGGCCATTGGTGTCATGGAGCCAGTCTGGACGGTCAACTGCATAATCTTTGGCATGGCGGCATATTTTGCGGCGGTCGTCAAGTCGCCGGTCACTGGAGCGGTGCTGATCATGGAGATGACGGGCTCCTTTGACCATATGCTGGCACTGATCCTCGTCTCGATGACGGCCTATCTGGTGGCTGACCTCACGAACAGTGAGCCGGTCTACGATATGCTGCTAAGCCGCAGCCTGGCTGTCCGCGACAAGATCGCAACGGCGGTCCGCCGCCATCGCATCATGAGCGAGCTGATTGTCGGCATGGGCAGCCAGCTTGACGGAACGCTGGTCCGCGATGCCGGCTGGCCGGCCGGCAGCCTGCTCGTCAATGTGCGCCGCGGTGGCGAGGAGCTCGCCCCCAATGGCAGCCTGCAGCTGCGGGAGGGCGATTACCTCTATATCCTTAGCGATGATGTGCAGAAAGGTGCATTGGAATCCCTGGCCAGGGAAAAGTCCTCTTGATAATTTCTGGCAGATTTAGTACAATAGTCGTACAACAAGAGCAAACAATAACCTGGCTTTTATTTTTATAGGAGTGAATGAAAAGATGTTTTTGGAAGAACGTCAGGAAATTATTCTCAATATGCTTGCCCGTGATGGCAAAGTCCGCGTCCGCGAACTCAGTGAGAAGTTCAAGGTAACGGAAGACTGCATCCGCAAGGATCTCGGTGCCCTCGAGAAGAAGGGCAAGCTCAAACGTACCTATGGCGGTGCTGTACGCATCCGTGAGAACAGCCATATGGTCGAGGTCAGCAAGCATCGCAACACCGATGTGGAGGCGAAACAGCGCATCGCCCAGGCTGCTGTGAAACTCATCCATGAGAAGGACATGGTGTTCCTCGATATCTCGACGAGCAACCTGGCTATTGCTGAGCTGCTGGTCAAGATGGATCAGGATATCACGGTCGTCACGAACATGATCGATATCCTCGTGGTGCTGGCTCGCAATCCGAAGATTCGCGTGGTCTTTGCTGGCGGCAAGATCAACAAGAGCCGCGATGGTTTCTGGGGCGGCATGACGCTTGACTTCATCTCGCGCCTCAAACCGGACATCGCCTTTGTCGGCGCTGTAGGTGTCGATGTCAAGGAGAACAGCGTCTCCACCTATGATATCGACGATGGTATCAACAAGGCGGCCATCATCCGTCACAGCAAGAAGGCTTATGTTGTCGCAGAGGCCCGCAAGCTCAGCACGGATGGCAACTATAACTACACGACCCTCGATACGCTGTCCGGCCTGATCACGGATACGTTGCCGGCGCGTGATATCCAGGATGCCGCAGATTCCTATGGAGTTGAGATCATCCTGCCATGAAAAAAGACTTTCCTGCTAGATTGAGCTGGGAAAGTTTTCATACGGTAATGCTGAAAGGACTGAAGGTATATGCTTTTTACCTGGCAGTCCTTTCCCTTTTCCGGCTCTTTTTCATTGTTTACCTGCATGATTATCTGGGGCCAGCCAGCGGCACGGATGATATCCTGCTGGCGCTATGGCGTGGCAGCCGTCTTTCGATGCAGACGGCGGGGGCCCTTGCTCTCATGAGCTTTGTGCCGTCGCTATTGCTGCATTATGTCTGGCCCGCTTGGGAGCGCTGGGGCTGGCGGTTGGTAAATGGCATCCTGCTGGCGGCGCTGTCGATCCTCTATGTGGCTAGTTTCCCGTTCTACCGGCAGTTCCGCATGAATTTCAATCAGATGCTGTTCACGGGGGCCAATGACGATATCTATGCGCTGTTCATCACGATGATCCAGCAGTACTGGCTGCCGGTGCGTCTGGCTGGGGCCTTGCTGCTGGCCTATGGTCTCTGGCGGCTGCTGCTGGCCTGGCTGCGCTGGCAGCCTGTAGAGTCGTGGCTGCGTGCAGTCCGGCTGCCTGCGCCTGTGCGCTGGCTCGGGCGGCTGGCCTTCCTGGCGGGCTGTTATCTGGCGGTGCTGCTGGGAATCTTTGGCGGCAGCCTTGGCTGGCAGACGGCTGTCGACTGGGAAAATGCCGGCGTCACGAAGGATGAGTTCCTCAACGAGGCCATCCTTGACAACCCGCAGGCCATCTACCGTGCCTGGGTCCTGAATGACCGCATGCTGGCCTGCAACGGGCTTGATTTCACGGTGGAGGATATCCGCGGGCTGGCTGCCTTGCTGGCAGGCCGCCAGCCCGACAGCGACAATCTCGATGTCTATCTGCACAGGCAGGCACAGGGGGCGCGCATCGACAGGCCAGGGCATGTATTTGTCATCCTGTCCGAGAGCTTTGCCAACTGGCCATTGCTCGATAAATATAAGGATATCCCAATCGCTGGGGGCATGCGGTCACTGATTGCCGAGGCAGATACGGACTACTGTCCGACGTTCCTGCCCAACGGCGCGAGTACGGTGTCAGCTGTGACCGGTGTGGTAACGGGCTTTGCCGATGCGAATCTCTATCTGACGACGATGCCGGAGTCGTTCCGGGAGCCATATGTGACGGCCAGTGCGCCGCAGATGGAAAGACTCGGCTATGCAACGAATTTCTGGTATGCAGGGCCGGCCACCTGGGAGCGCATCGGTGCGTTCACGCAGGCTCAGGGCTTCGATCATTTCTACAGCCGCGGCGATTTCGGTGATGTGCCGGGCAGTGTCTGGGGCTGCGAGGATGAATATCTCTATGCCCAGGTATTGGCTGGACTTTCCGATGCGCCGAGCTTCAACGTCATCCTCAATGCGTCGAACCATTCGCCCTATGATGTGGATGTGGAGGCCAAGGGCTTTGACAAAGAGGCGGTACGGGCTGCCCTGCCGCCAGAGGCGCAGGCAGATGAGGAGCTCTTGCGGGAGCTTGGTCATTACTGGTATGCTGACCGCGAATTGGCAAGATTCGTGCGGGAAGTAAAAGAAAGATATCCGGACAGCTTGTTTGTCATTGTGGGTGATCATGCTGATCGCTACAATATCGATAAGACGCCATCAACCTATGAGCGTTATGGTATCCCGTTCATCATTACGGGACGTGGCATCCATAAGGGGACTTTGCTTACTGATTCGGCTGGCAGCCAGATTGATATCGTGCCCACCCTTATCGAGCTCATTGCCCCCAAAGGCTTTGACTATATGGCCATCGGCTCGAGCCTTACGACAGGGAATCGGCGCGGCGTCAACTATGGGTTCTGGATCACGCGGCAGGCCATCGGCAAGGCTGATACGGTACCCCTGGTGCCCGAGGCTCTGGGGGGCGGCGCGCCGCCGGTCATTGATGACCAGGCTATGCAGGACTATATCAATGCGGTGCGCAGCCTTTCGTGGTGGCGGCCCAAATACGGGCCACTGCTCGATGCCGCGCTGCTGAAAGATCGTTGATTGGCTTTAGCCGATAATCTGTTATAATGTACAATGTATCTGATAACAGGATTATAGCGAGAATGGATGAAGAATGTTGAAACGACTAATTGTCAATGCCGACGATTTCGGGCGGCATGAACTTATCAATCAGGCTGTCGAGCGCGGTGTGACCGAAGGCTGCCTGCGCTCGGCAACGCTGATGCCGGGGGGCAAGGCCTTTGACTCGGCTGTGGCTGTGGCCAAGCGTCATGCTGAGCTCGGCGTGGGCATACACTTTACGCTGGTCAATGGATATCCGGTCCTGCCGCCGGCGGAGATCCCATCACTGGTGACAGAGGCAGGCGTCTTCTATGATGACCATACGGCCTTTGTCAAACGGTTTATCACGGGCAAAGTGAACCTGGAAGAAGTGCGCGCCGAGCTGGCGGCCCAGCTGCAGAAACTCGAGCAGGCAGGGCTGACGCTCACGCATGCCGACAGCCATCAGCATATGCATACGCTGCCGGGAATCATCGACATCGTATTGGAGCTGACGCAGGTGGCAGGCATCAAGGCTGTGCGCACGCCGCGCACGCCGCTTTTCTGCGGCGAGTTCGGCGGCATCGGCCAGCTCGTTGGCCGGCTGGGCCTCGGGACGCTGGCGCGCATAGCGGTTGGCAAGGCCAAAGGGCGCGGCCTCGTGACGCCGGAGCACTTTGCTGGTATCGTGGCCGGGGAGGCTGTATCGGAGACCTATCTCATGGAGATCATCCAGAATCTGCAGCCTGGCACCACCGAGGTCATGATGCATCCAGGAACGGATAACGATGTGCTTATCCCCGACTGTGGTTGGGAGCATGACTTTGAGGCTGAGCTTGCTGCCATCGTCTCACCGGCGGTGCGGGAGCTTGCAGCCGCTGGTGCAGTTGAGATCACGGATTTCCGCGGGCTTTATCAGGCGCGCTGAGGAGCAAGGATGGATAAGATAACGATAATCGTCCCCTGCTATAACGAGCAGGAGGTCGTAGAGAAATTTCATACCGAGGTATCCCGGGTCCTGCAGGATGTGCCCGACTGTGCCTTTACCTATCTGTTCATCAACGATGGCAGCACAGATGCGACACTTTCCTGTCTGCAGCAACTGGCGGCGCGGGAGAAGAACGTAAGCTATCTG
Source organism: Selenomonas sp. GACV-9 (assembly GCA_900116485.1). Classification (GTDB taxonomy): domain Bacteria; phylum Bacillota; class Negativicutes; order Selenomonadales; family Selenomonadaceae; genus Selenomonas_A; species Selenomonas_A ruminantium_G. Next base: position 72,364 of record FPAX01000010.1, on the reverse strand, counting down.
AGCCTGTCGCGGAACTTTGGCAAGGAGGCGGCCATGCTGGCCGGTCTTGACTATGCGGATGGCGATGCGGTCATCATCATGGATGCCGACTTGCAGCATCCGCCGGAGCTCGTTCCGGTGATGATCGACTGGTGGCATAAGGGCTATGATGATGTCTGTGCCAAGCGCACCGATCGCGCGGATGAAACGTGGTTCAAGCGTCATATGGCCAATCTGTTCTACCGCTGCCTGCAGGCAGTCTCGAAGTTCCGGGTGCAGCGCGATGTCGGCGACTTCCGCCTGCTCGACAGGCGCTGCGTGGCGGCTTTGCGCCTGATGCGGGAGAACCAGCGTTTCACCAAGGGCATGTTCACCTGGGTGGGCTATCGCAAGAAGGAGATTCCATTCCAGGTGCGGCCGCGCGCTGCAGGCACGACGACCTGGAGTTATCTGGCGCTATACAACCTGGCCGTTGAGGGACTGACCTCCTTCACGACGGCGCCGCTGCGCCTGACGACATTGCTGGGGCTCTGCGTGTCGCTGCTGGCACTTTTCTATATGTGCTGGGTGCTTTTCAATGCCCTATGCTACGGCGATCCTGTAGCCGGCTATCCGACGCTGATAACGGTCATGCTCTTTTTGGGTGGCGTGCAGCTGCTGTCGCTGGGCATCATCGGCGAGTACCTTGGCCGCGTGTTCACGGAAAGCAAGCGCCGGCCGATATATCTGGTGGATGAGCATGATGGGAAAAAGCTGATATATGATAATCCGGAGTACCGGCTGCCGCAGGAGTTGGAGAATAAGAGATAGGAGTGTGACGATTTGTCGCAGAGCAAGAGTTGTTTAGGACAGAACCTGTTGGTTCTGCTGGGGATTTTCCTGCTGATGTTCGTGCTGAATCAGTGGATGCCGATTCATCGCGACGATTACGATTATTCGCTGATATGGCTGACCTCGGAGCATGTGGGGTCGTTCCAGGATGTAGTGACTTCAGCGTACCGCCATTATTTCTTGCATGGTGGCCGCATGGTTACGGTATTCTGCCTCGATCTGTTCCTCTGGCTGGGCAAGCTGTGGTTTGACATTGCCAATGCGCTGATGTTTGTCGCCTTGGTGGTGCTCATGTATTTCCATGCCCGCCGGGCTGTCGAATGGCGGCAGGAGCCGGTGATGCTTGCCGCTACAGGGCTGCTAGCCTGGCTGGCATTCCCGCACTTTGGTGAGGTGGCCGTCTGGAAGAGCGGCTCGACGGTCTACCTTTGGTCGGCAGTGCCGGTGGCGCTCTTCCTGCTGCCGTATAACTTGTCGCTGGCCAAGGGGAAACCTGTACTGCGCAGCGTATGGCTATTGCCGATGTTCCTGCTCGGCATCATTGCCGGCTGGTCGGTGGAGAACCTGGCAGTGACGGTGGTCGCACTGACTGCAGGCATCAGCTGGTACATGGGCCGTCAGGGCGCCATGGCGGGCTGGATGCCTGCTGGCTTCGCGGGGGCACTGCTGGGGCTTATCGGTCTTGTGGCGGCGCCGGGCAACTTTGTCCGCTATGACGACCAGGGCAGCGGCAAGGGCATCCTTGACCATATCGGCAACCAGATTGCCGGCAACGCGGAGATGGTGCTCTACATCCTGCCGCTGATCCTGCTGCTGCTCTGTGCCTGGCGCGTTTTCAAGATGGTGCTGGCTGAGCGTCAGGGCTGTAAGATTGAACGCAGCGCGGCTAAATTAAGCGGCCGCCAGTGGGCACTGCTGGGCTTCATTTTGCTGCTCGTCGTCTCGTATTTCAACGGCAGCTTTGTGGCCTGGACTGTGCGCGATATCCTCTATGCCATCGTGATGGTGCCGCTGGGGCTGACTAAGCCCAAGACCATCGATCATTTTGACAATCTGTTCAAGGGCTTTGATGAGATGGCCATCTACTGGCTGACAATCTTCTTTGTCTATGCATTGGTCAAGAAACGGCTGGGTCTGACAACACCAGTCATCCGCCTGCTGGCTGGCAAGGTCAAGGCCCGTGAGGTTTGGCTTGCATTCCCGGTTGTCCGCTATGCAGGCTGCCTGCTGGCATTGGCACTCATCAACAATATGGTCATGCTGGCTGCGCCGACGTTCCCGGCCCGGGCGACCTTCAGCTCAGTGGCCATGATCATCATGGCGACGATTGCCGTCCTGCGTGAGCCTGTGATTCGTGAGTATTTCGCCATTCATGCTCGTACTGTACTGGCGACGGGGGCTGCAGGTCTGGCTTTGTTCACGCTGTCGGCGGCCATGCTTGTCACGTATGCGCTGCGGCAGGAAAATGATGCGCGGCTGGCCATCGTACAGGCAGCAGCGGATAAAGGGGAGCCCATCGCCTACATGGACCCGATTCCGCTGAAGAACCGCGCTCTGCGCCATGTGTTCTTTGCCGATTTCGACAGCGGTGTGACGAAGGATGGCCTTTGCAAATACTATGGCATCAAGGACATCAAGGTGAATATGGAGAAAGACTCCCGGCGCTGAGGGCTGGGCAGGAGATAGATGGTATGATTTCTTTGGAGAAATGTGAGCTGTGTCCGCGGCGCTGCGGGGTCAACCGGCATGAGTCAGCGGGATTCTGCGGTGCAGGGGATAAGGCCCGGGTGGCATTGGTATCATTGCATCCGTGGGAAGAGCCTTGCCTAACTGGCGCCAAAGGTGCCGGCACGGTGTTCTTTTCCTATTGCAATCTGCGCTGCTGCTATTGCCAGAATCATGAGATCAGTCATGAGGGCAAGGGCCAGGAAGTGACGGATGAACGCCTGGCGGAGATATTTCTTGAGCAGCAGCAGCGCGGCGCGGCAACCCTCGACCTCGTGACGCCGACCCATTATGTGCCGCAGATCATCCATGCGCTTGATTTGGCGCGGGCAAAGGGATTTTCCCTGCCAGTGGTCTACAACTCAGGGGCCTATGATTCGGTGGAAACCATCATGAGCCTGCGGGGCTATGTGGACATTTTCCTGCCCGACCTCAAGTATGTCGACGAAGTTTCGGCGGCGGAATATTCGCAGGCTGCTGATTACTTCGAACAGGCTGCGCTGGCCATCCGCAAGATGGTGGAGATTGCAGGGCCCGTGCAGTTTGCAGCTGACGGCCGCATGACGCGGGGCGTACTGATACGCCATCTCGTATTGCCAGGGCATCGCCATGAGAGCATGAGGGCCCTCGACTGGCTGTGGCAGGAATTTGGCGATACGGTGCAGCTGAGCCTGATGAACCAGTATACGCCGATGTACCGGGCGGCTGAGCACAAGGGCATGAATCGGCGGCTCACGACCTTTGAGTATGAGTCAGTGGTTGATCATGCCGTGGAGCTTGGCATCACCCATTGCTATGTGCAGGAGGGGCAGACCGCCTCGGAAAGATTCGTCCCGGACTTTGATGGCCGTGGCGTCAGATCGTAAAGCTTAGTCGAGAAGAACCGGCAGTTGACGTGTCAATTGACTCGCCAATCTGCCGGTTCTTGTTATTTTTCTGCTGATTTGCAGGAAATGAAGACTGGGTGTAGAATGGATATATAGGAACTTAGAAAAGGATTAGAATACTAAAGGCGAATGTGATGTGTTTATATAGGGGGCATTATTATCAGAAAGGCAGAGGGTACGCGGCAAAGGGGATTGCCGGAGGGACTGCTGCTGTCATCGCTGGTGTTGTTGCTCATTGCAACGACAGTGGCCATTTTTGTGTCGCAGGTTCCCTGTGGCGGCAATGGTGTGCCAATGCAGCGTAGCTATGCAGCTGCTGATGCGGATGGGCCGCGGGTAATCGGCGGTTTTATGCCAGAGTCGCTGAAAGGTCCACCGCCGTCTGCGTCGGAGCCCGCGGATGCATCGTCATCACAGGAACCGGTATTCCTGAGCTGGAATTTCATCAATGGCCTGTTTTTGGGCATTCTGGTGCTTGAGTTCGTGATTTTTCCCATCCTGTTCTGGATGTGGTTTGGACCGGGCAGCCAGCAGATTGATGAGATGGAAAAGGAAACAACGGATGACGAAAAAAAATGACCTTGTGGTTTTCCACAAGGTCGTTTTTTTTATGGCTGCGGCAGCTCCTCTGGCAGACCATCAGGATCATCGGTCAGGCGGTGCTGGCCGAGCATGGTGGTGAGATTGCCACGGTGGAAGCCGTAGGTGGAGCTGGCAAAATCCTGCTCGGGATTGTAGCGGCTTGACGGTGCATTGAGCAGGCCGCAGATGGTGTCATAGAGCATATCGTTGGTGAAGTAGCGGCTCTGATGACTGCGCAGTGCCTGGGCATGGCCCGGCAGTGCCTGCTGATAAGCTGGCGACAGGTAAATCCACATGGGGATGCGGACCATGTCAAAGCTGAATACATCCGGATTATGGGAAATCTCGAGGTTCTCGCCGTGGTCGGAGAAGTAGACCATGGCTTGGAGGTTCAGGTTCTTCTGCGCGTAATCGAAGACCTGGGAGAGGATGTAGTCGGTGTAGAGGATGCTGTTGGCATAGGAGGGCAGCGAAGTGACCGTCGACTCGCCTTCTGGCGTTTCAAATCGGCTGAACTCGCTGGGGTAGCGGTTGTTGTAGTAGATATGGCTGCCCATGACATGCAGGACAACGAAGTTGTTCTTGGTGGGATCGAGTTGCGAGAGATACTGCAGCAGCGACTCGTCGTATTTATCGGAGAAGTTATAGGAGTCGTCAGTCCATTCGGCATGGTCGGCTGTCTTGGCGACAAGCGTGATGGCGCTGTCGTACTGGCCGTAACGGCCCTGATTGCTGAACCACCAGGTCTCATAGCCGGATTTCTTGGCCACGTCGATGATCGAGGCCGATTCGAAGAATTCCTTGCCGTTGTATTGGCTCTGCTCAGTCAGTGCGCGCTGCAGTACCGGTACGGTCTGGGACCAGGAAGAATACACATTGTCGAACTTCAGGAAACCGGGATCGCCCTGGGCGAGCTTTTCGCTGAGCCAGGGCGTGTCCTCAAAGGGGAAGTCCGGGGTGTAGGCTTTCATGTAGTTGCGCGATGCTGATTCGCCGATGACAAAGATGACGGTACCTGGCGCTTTAGCGGCCAACGTCATCCTGCTGTCGATCATGAGACTGTTCAGCCGTTCATCGTGACCGACACTGTACTCCTGAGTCTGGTTGACATAGGAGATGACATCGTTCCAGAGGTCGGCAATCGAAGTCTGGGGCAGGTACCAGGACTGGGCACCCAGTGCAGCAGCTGTGAGCAGGGCCAGGGCGCCCATACGGCCAGCTGTCGTATCATCCGCCAGCGTGCGGCGGGCAAAAGCAAGATGACAGCGATAGCAGCCGTAGAGGAACAGGCCAAAGCCAGCAAAGATCAAGAGCGTCGGCACGAGCCCGAGGTTCGACTGGATGAAGTCGATGCTCTCATGATAGTTCGTGAGGTAAAGGGCCATCAGCGAGGCCGGCGAGAGGCAGTGCCAGAACAGGCAGTAGTAGACCACCTGGATGAACGGGATTGCCAGGCCGAGGAAGTTCAGCACTGCCATGATGGCGGCTATGAGCTTTGGCCAGCCCAGTCGGAAGAGCGCTCCTTCCAAGGCCATCAACAGGATAAACGCTGCTGTGCCCACGACAAAGTCGAAGCAGATCTTGGACTGATACCAGGTGGCACTATACGTCCAGGCGTAGAGCAGCGGAAAGGTCACGCACCAGCCAAGGCCTGTCAAAAGATTTGGCAGGGCAGCTTTGCTGAAGATCGGCACCCGGGTGCCATAGGGGACAAGCATGAGCCCCGCAAGAATCGGCAACAGGATGGGCATGAAGTAATGGGCACCCATATCCTGGCCAATGTCGATGTAGAAGGCAATCAGGCAGATGAAATATACTGCTGCAGCCACGAACCAGCGGATGATATTATCCTGGTCTATCGTTGATAGTTTCATATATAATCTTCTTTCCTTCTATAAATAGAGATAAACGGAAAAACCAATGACAATTCTACACGAAATTGGTAGTGCCGTCAATTTGATCGCCCATAGGGATTTGGTATCTTGATGAGATAGTTTGCGTATCAAAAATATTTTTTTTAGCAATGGGGGCAGGCGCAAAAAGGATTCTGCCCCTTTTGGGTGACATAGCTGTGACTTTTGGCCATTGCCAGAAAATAGGTTATTTGGTACAATATATACCGTTACGACAAGTTATAACCACAATATATAGGGGGAGGCGTAAGCGGATATCGCAGATATGGTGTGATGTCCGGTTAGTATATGAACTTAAAGACAGTTACGAAACGTTCCGGCCATACGGTGGCCTATAATCGTGAGAAAATCTTCAATGCCATTGCTGGCGCCAATGTTGATGGCGGCAACATGATGACGGATAGGGACATCGACGAGGTGACGAGCCAGGTCGAGTGGGATATCCAGGATCGTGTGAATATCAGCGTGGAGGAGATCCAGGATATCGTTGAGCAGGAGCTCATGAAATACAATTTCTACGATGTGGCGAAGAAATACATCACCTATCGTCAAAAACATGCGGAACGCCGGGCGGCGCAGAAACATCTGATGTCGTCATACCGCGATATCTTCTTTGCCGACGCTGTAGACGTGGATCTCAAGCGCGACAATGCGAATATCAATACCGATGCCTCGATGGGCATCATGCTCAAGCTCGGTGCCGAGGGTGCCAAGCACTTCGTCGACAACTATGTGCTGACGGATGAGTTCCGCGAGGCGGACAAGGAGAACTGGATCCATATCCATGACAAGGATTTCTCGTTGATCACGTTCAACTGCTGCCAGATCGACCTGCTGAAGCTGTTCCACGGCGGGTTCTCGACGGGGCATGGTTTCCTGCGTGAGCCCAACAGTATCCGCGCCTATGCATCGCTGGCCTGCATCGCTATCCAGAGCAATCAGAACGATATGTTCGGTGGCCAGTCCATCAATGCCTTCGACTACGCGATGGCGGAGGGCGTGCGCAAGTCGTTCCACAAGGCCGTGATCGATGAGGCCTACAAGGCACTGCTCTATCAGTTCGCCTGCCGTGATTTCGGCACGGAAGAGGAGTTCAAGCAGGAATTCAAGAAGGTCATGGTCTTCGGCGAGTGCCATTACACGGAAAGCTCCGAGGATGAAGATGCTGACCGTTCGATTGCGGCCATTGAGCAGGCTGTCCGGACGCTGCTGACTGAGGTCTACCATAAGGACACCGACGGTGTGGAAAAGATGGCCAAGGTCATCTATCATTTGGCCTGCGCCGATGTCGTCGAGGAGACTCATCAGGCCATGGAGGCTCTGATCCACAACTTCAATACGCTGCACAGCCGCGCTGGTGCGCAGGTGCCGTTCAGTTCTATCAACTATGGCATGGACACCTCGCCGGAGGGCCGCCTGGCCGTCCGCGAGGTCCTCAATGCCATCTGGTCGGGCCTCGGCAACGGCGAGACGCCGATTTTCCCGATCTCGGTCTTCCAGCTCAAGGCCGGCGTCAACTACAATCCGGGGGACCCGAACTACGACCTGTTCCTGCAGGCTTGCAAGACGAGTGCCAAGCGCCTGTTCCCGAATTTCGTGAACATCGATGCGCCGTACAATCTGCAGTACTACAAGCCGGGCAACTACAACAGCGTCGTGGCGACGATGGGCTGCCGCACGCGCGTCATGAGCAACATCAATGGCCCGGAGGAATCCGGCAGCCGCGGCAACTTTGCCTTCACGACCATCAACCTGCCGAAATTGGCTCTGGAGGCCAAGGGCGATATGGACAAGTTCTGGCAGCTGTTCGATAAGTATATCGAGCTCAGCCATGATTATCTGCTGGCCCGTCTGCATGTCATCGAGCAGAAACATGTCTACAATTATCCGTTCCTCATGGGGCAGGGCGTATGGATGGACAGCGATAAACTGTCCAATGATGACGGCATCAAGGATGTGCTCAAGCATGCGTCCTTCTCCATCGGTTTCTGCGGTCTGGCCGAGTGCCTCAAGGCGCTTATCGGCAAGCACCATGGCGAGAGCGCCGAGGCGCAGGAACTGGGGCTCAAGATTGTCGGCCATCTGCGGGCGGCAACCGACAGATATACGGAAGACGAGCATATGAACTGGTCGACCTTCGGCACGCCGGCCGAGTCCACGGCTGGCCAGTTCCAGCGCAGCAACCGCAAGAACTACGGCGTGATCGAAGGCGTCACGGATCGTGCATATATGACGAACTCCTCGCATGTGCCGGTCTACTATCCGATCAAGGCTATCGATAAGATCCGCATCGAGGCGCCGTACCATGCCCTCGAGAATGCCGGTCATATCGCCTATATCGAGATGGATGGCGATCCGACGAAGAACGTCAAGGCCTTCGAGAGTGTCGTCCGTGCCATGCATGATGCTGACATGGGCTACTTCTCCATCAACCATCCGGTTGACCGCGATCCGGTCTGCGGCTATACAGGCCTCATCGAGAATGAGTGCCCCCACTGCCATCGCAAGGAAGTCGAGAAGGGCCGTTTCACGGTAAAACGCATGAAATAAGATTCCATAAAGTCATACCTTAACGGTAGCAGCAATCATTTGCTGCTGCCGTTTTTTGCTCGGGCAAAAAAATGATTCCTGATGCAGGAATGGGGATGGGAATGGCGAATTAATGGAGGTATGGAGAAATTCAAGGAGTTTCATACTTCATTTTAGGGAAGAAAGGGTGTTCATGTATGAAGAGTATGGAAAGTTTGAAAAGGAAACATAGACTGGCTGATTTTTTGCGCCTTAATATGCCCCCCCCCCCAGGGACGTTTGTCTTGACGGCTTTGGCTTGTGGTTGTTTTTTGGCCACGCCGGCGATGGCTGAGGCTGCTGCTGAGGCAACCGTATTTGTAGATTCCATACCCGATGCGGATACAACGTATAATGGAATCGAGAAAAGCGTAACAACGGGGAATTTCAACGAAGGTGTTGGTGCTGTCCGCTGGACGATTACGACCAGCCCTGGGGCAGCAAAAGACCATGCTTTTACCTTTGCTAACAATAAGGTTTCCCTTTCTGGTGATGCGGCAGTGATAAGTGGCTCAAGTTTCGGGGCAGCGTATGTGCATCTTGGCATCTGGAACTATACTCTTGACGGAACATATGATTTCCATGATAATAAAGCGTCTATCACAGGGAACAGCTATGCTACCGGCCATATCATGGGGGCAGGTTTCTTTTCAAACAGCCTTGGGCTGGTAAAGAAGATCACGCTGGAAAACAATGTCCTGGAAATAGATACCACGGGGACATTCAATAGTGCGCGGTATATTACTGGTGCATTGGCAGGAAACACTACAGAAGGTGCGACAGCCTCGGGGAATAAGCTCATCATCAAGAATGGTACGTTTGCCACTGGCGATATGATTGCCGGTGCAGTTGGTTGTGACCGGGCAGGTAATCAAACCAATGGGGCGGTTAATCTCACGGATAATTCCGTGGAAATCAGTGGTGGTAATTTCAATAAAGGTACCAGTGGTGCGAATACCCATATCTTGGGCGCAGGTGGAATGGTTAATGCTACTGCTAACTCGTCAAGGGCCTGGGTGGCAACGAATAACAGTGTAATCATCCGTGGTGGTACCTTCGCGAATGTAGATATTGCCGGTGGTGGTGCAAAAAATGAGGCCAACAATAATACCGTAACCATTACTGGTGGCGAATTCAATGATAATACGGTGTCGGTGTATGGCGGTACCAAAAGTTATGATGCAGCAACTGCTGAAACCAACAACAATACCGTGAATCTCTTTACCACGGTGGCCTTGGACAAGCTGGTGGGTGGAACCAATGCCTCTGGCACTGGCAATACCTTGAACCTTGGTTCCAAGGGCAATACGGTAAACTCTATTTCCGGGTTCCAGAATATCAACTTCCTGCTGCCTGCGGATATCGCCAACGGCGATACCATGCTGACCGTCAATGGCGGCAGTGCTACTGACCTTACCGGCGTAAGCTATGGCCTGGCAGCACTGTCTGGCGTGAACTTGGTGAAGGGCAATACGGTGAACCTGCTGGTGAATGGATCAGGGGTCACTACTGACGATAACATCACGGCTACCAGCGAGTTTTCGGTGCCTTCTGGCTGGACCACCGATACCAAGTATGAGCTTTCCATCAGTAAGAAGGATGCGAATACCATCATTGCCACGGTGGATAATGTCAAGGAGAATGTGACGCCGACACCAACTCCAACGCCAGAGCCAACACCAACACCGACTCCGACTCCGACGCCAACACCAGAGCCAACGCCAGAACCGGCTGATGATTCGGCTGAGTATATGAAGTCCCCGGTGGAAACCCGGGCGGCGTCCGTGACTATGCTGAACAGCGGCAGTGACCTGCTGGCCAGCGCTGGTTTCCAGCAGGCGGCGAATGCAGTGGCCCTGGATATGGCAGAGCAGCAGGAAAGCGGCAGTGGGAAGGATATCCGCGACAGCCTCAATACGCAGGTCCGGGGACAGTTTGTACCCTTTGTTGCCATGGGCGGTTCCAGCCTGCGGGCAGAAAGCGGCTCCCATGTAGACAGCAAGGGAATGGGACTGAATGTTGGCTTTGCCCGGGAAGTGGCCAACAAGGACGGGAAACTGCTCTTTGGCCCCATTGTGGAATATGGCCGGGGAAGTTATGACAGCTATCTTGATGATGGCACCCATGGCGAAGGCGACAGCAGCTATTGGGGCGTGGGCCTGATGGCACGGCAGACCAATAACGATGGGCTCTACTATGAGGGCAGTATCCGCGGCGGCAACGTGAAGTCCGATTATGCCTGCAACCTGACGGCAACCCGCCGGGCAAGCTACGACAGCAGCTCCAGCTACTGGAGCGCCCATCTGGGGGTAGGCAAGGTAGTGGAACTGGCCAATGATAATGCTTTGGACTACTACTTGAAGTATTTCTACAGCCATACGGCTGGGGATGATGTGACAGCTACCATCACCAATACCCTGACCGGAGCCAAAGGCACGGCTGGCATGAATTTTGACAGCGTGGACAGCCACCGCCTGCGCGTGGGAGCAAGGCTGACCCACAAGGTAAACGACAAGAACAGCATCTATGGCGGCCTGGCATATCAGCATGAATTTGCGGGCGATGCCAGAGCTACCTATGGGGGCGGTACTGCGGCTCCCAGCCCGAGCATCAAGGGCGGCAGCGGCATGCTGGAACTTGGCTGGCAGGTCAAGCCTGGTGGCCCGGTGACCATCGACCTGGGTGCGACTGGCTGGGTTGGCAAACAGCGTGGCTTCAGCGCTCAGATGGGAGCTTTGTGGAAATTCTGATGAAAAAAACGACCTGCGGGAAATCTCCCGCAGGTCGTTTCAGTTTTCGCTGTTTGGATGCGTATGGTCAAGGTGCGGCATGCGCAGGCCTTTCTTCAGGTAATCGCGCTGCAGATAGAAGACGCTCTGGACGAGCTTGTCCTGTTGCCGCAGGGTAAGCCGGTCTTCCAGTGATACGCCGATATGGTACACGGTGCCAGCAGGCACCTCGATGGGGGTGCAGCGCTCGACGATGGCATCGGTCTTGAGCGTGCCGTAAAGGGGCAGTCCGGGAATGGCAATGGCGACGCGGGACTGCAGCGGAACTTCCTCGTTGCACGCAAAACAGAGACCGCCGCCGCTGATATCGACGAGGGTAGTGATCGTGGCATTGCGCAGGTTGCCGTAGCGGCCAGGGATCTTGACCAGCATGGGCAGGGCAATGGGAACGCGGACGAAGCGGCGCATCTGGACGCGTTCGACCGTGTCAGGTTTTTCCAGATACCAGGTCATCTCCTCGAGCACGGAGCTGCTGCGGAAACTGGTCGTGAACCGGTAGACGCAGCCGTTGCCGGTGACAGCGCATTCGAGGGCAACATCATCAGTGGGCACATTCAGGAAAGTCTCTGGGACACAATCGATATGGATGGCCAGATAGCGCAGGGATATCTCAGCGATGATCCCGTGCAGGTCCAGCCGATAGTCCTCATTGCTGGTTGTGATGTGGATGAATTGTTCTTCTTGGAGAACTTCTTTTGCGGGCATGGTTTCCGTCGTCATAGGCGGGTACACTCCAATCCTTTATCCTTTATCCTATAGTACCAAAGTCCTAGTTTGCTGTCAATAAAAGCCTGCCTCAAAAATGAGACAGGCTCGCAAGAAAGGATTGGATATGTCACAGTGACATACTCAGAAGGTTGCCAATCATGCCATATTGCACGCTGGCTGAGAGAAGTTTGGGATTCGTGTAGGCCGATGCCAGTGACAGCTGATTGCCGAGCATCTTCTGCATCGATGGGAATGCCTTGTCCTGCTGCGAGATGGCAAAGTCGGCGTGGCTTTCAGCCTTGCCGGCCAGGCCGCTTGAGCCCAGGGCATTCTTGACGCGGCTGCCGTTCTCCACGAGGGCGGCAGCAAGCTTGTCCTCATCGACAGAAAGTTCACCGGTGGAGCTGTCGACACTGATCCCGATCTTCTTGTAGGTGTCGGCACGGTACGTCGTGTCGGCAAAGGTGTTGGCCAAGGATTTCATGCGCTTGCTGACGCTGCTGTAGTCGCTGGTCAGGTTCAGGGCATCGTTGTAGTCAGAGACGAGCTGCTTGACGTTCTTGATTGCGCTCTTGAGCGAATCGCTGTACGTCTTGGTGCCGTCTTCTGCCGTGGTGATGTCGCTTTCGCTGAAGCTGTAGTTCATCTTGGCGACTGTCTTGGCCGAGTCCTTGAGATCGCTCATAGCAGAGCCAAACTGGGTCGAGAAGACCTTCTTGGCTTCGTCGTACGAGCTGACGAGCTCGGAGGCACTTGTGCTGATACCCGAAATCGAGCTGAGGCTCGCAAGACTGCTTGATGAGCTGGCCGAGGACGTATAGCTGGACCAGAGATCTGTCAGTGAATCCTGCGCGGCAGTTGTCTTCTTCGTCGAGTGCGACGAGGAAAACGCGTTGACGAGATTGCTCAGCGAGGACACATTGGCCGCCGCTGTGGCAAATGCCGAACTGGTACTGTTTCCGCTGCTTTCCGTGGCACTGGCCTTAGTGTTAGATGAGCTGGCAGAACTGCTGGACGAAGTGCTGGGGGTATTGCCCGAAGCCATCTTGTACAGGGTATACGTGTCATTGGCCATGGATGAGATGGTGGACATGATGATCCCTCCTTTCTTTTTTAGTGGAGCGCACAAACTCTCCCTATTGGTATATCGTCAAATCGAATTGAAAAATTAAGGAGAATTTCGCATTACGATTCACTCGTGAATCATACGAATAAGCATAGTTTATTTGGGGGAACAAAGCCAATGAATCTCAAACAAGGCGTGTGTTTTCAGAAAATATTTATTTTGGCAGAATATGGCGGAAATTGTTTTACTTATAGGGGCAAAACGTGTAGAATAATAACTGTCAGAGGGATTGTTCCCTCATATGTTCAGGCCGTGAGCAGAACCTGCCACAGCGACGCCGGGCAACCGGAGGCAGGCTGCTTGTGATAATATGGAGTAAAAAGAATAGGTGGGGATTTACAACATGTTAAAGAAGACGAAAATCATCTGCACGCAGGGACCATCCACGGAGAAACCGGGCGTTATCGACGCGCTGATTGCAAACGGTATGAACCTGGCCCGTTTCAACTTCTCCCATGGTGACCATGAGGAGCATCTGAACCGTATCAACATGGTACGCGAGGCTGCTAAGAAGGCTGGCAAGGTCATCTCCCTTGTTCTGGACACGAAAGGTCCGGAGATGCGTCTGGGCGAGTTCAAAGATGGTAAAGTCATGCTCGAGAAGGGCAACAAGTTCACGCTGACGTATGATGATGAGCCGGGCGATGAGACGCATGTTTCCGTCAACCACAAAGGTCTCTATACGGAAGTAAAACCGGGCGATACGCTGCTTCTGTCCGATGGTCTCGTAGCACTCAAGGTTGATGAGATCAAGGGCAAAGACATTGTCACGACAATCCAGAACAGCGGTAAAATGAGCACGCGCAAACGCGTTGCTGCACCGGGTGTATCGCTGGGCCTGCCGCCGATTTCTGAGCAGGATGAGAAAGACATCATCTTCGGCTGCGAGCAGGACATGGATTTTGTCGCTGCTTCCTTCATCCAGCGTCCGGCTGATGTCCTGGCTATCCGTAAGCTCATCGAGGAGCACAATGGCCATATGGAGATCATCCCGAAAATCGAGAACCTCGAAGGCGTCAAGAACTTCGATGCTATCCTTGAGGTTTCCGATGGTATCATGGTTGCCCGTGGTGACCTCGGCGTTGAGGTTCCGGCTGAGGATGTGCCGCTGATCCAGAAAGAGATCATCCGCAAGTGCAACAAGGCTGGCAAACCGGTCATCGTTGCTACGCAGATGCTTGATTCCATGGAGCGTAACCCGCGTCCGACCCGTGCAGAGGTTTCCGACGTTGGTAATGCTATCCTTGATGGTACGGATGCCATCATGCTGTCCGGTGAGACGGCTTCCGGTGACTATCCGGTTGAGGCAGTCGCTACGATGAACCGCATCGCTTGCCGCATCGAGTCCGCTCTGGAGTACAAAGACCTCTTCATCGAGCGCGGCTTCGAGCATCTCCAGTCCCGTACGCGTGCAGTCGCTCATGCTACGGTACAGATGGCTTATGAGCTCGATGCTCCGGCTATCATCACGCCGACCGAGAGCGGTTACACGACGAAAGTCGTTTCCAAGTATCGCCCGAAAGCAGCTATCGTTGCTTACACGCCGAGCGAGAAAGTTGTCCGTCAGCTGAACCTGCGTTGGGGCGTATATCCGATCCTCGGCACGGAGTGGAACGATGTTGACGAGATGCTCAGCAATGCTACGGCTGCCGCTGTCAAGAACGAGTACGTAAAACGCGGCGACACGACGATCGTTACCTCTGGTATCAAAGTTGACAGCAGCGCTGCTGTCGGCAAGAACACGAACTCCATCCGTGTTTACGCTATCTGATAGATCCATCAGACTTTTCAAGGAGTTTCCCTGCGGGGAGACTCCTTTTTTGTTTTTCGATGCTTTTTCTTGCGGAGGGGAGCTACTCTATGGTAGAATAATATGGAAACTGTAATTAAAGGGAGGCTTACATAGATGTTGCTTACCGTTTTGATGATATTAGATGCATTGGTAGCAATTATCCTCATCGCGTCGGTGCTGGGCCAGGAAGCGAAATCCGCTGGCATGGGCGGCATGGGCGGCGGTGCGGATACCGTGTTCTCGAGCAAGGCTCGGGGAATGGATGCGCTGCTGGCACGCGTGACCGTGGTTTTTGCGATCTTATTTGCGGTCATTACGATCGTGATTGCCCGCATGACCAACTAATACGAGAGAGCGTTCCCTGTTCTGCAGTATCAGAGCAGGGGCGTTTTGCATTATGGCGAGGGAGGCAAGAGGATGATATTACCCGGTGCAGAGCCGTTTTTCCTGCCAGGAGGCAGGGAAGGTGTGCTGCTGATCCATGGTTTTACGGGGCTGCCGGCAGAGCTGCTGCTCTTGGGGCAGCACCTGCATGCGCGCGGCTTTACGGTGCTTGGCGTCCGGCTGGCCGGTCATGGGACGACTGTTGAGGACATGAGCCATATGACCTGGGAGGACTGGATGGATTCCGTCCGGGATGGCTATGCCCTGCTGTCTGGTTTCTGTGATACCATCGATGTCATCGGTCATTCGATGGGGGGCCTGTTTGCACTGCTCCTGTCGACGGAGGAGGAGATCGGCAAGGTGGTCACACTGGCCGCACCTATCCAGATCGCGGAGGAACGCGGTATAAGGTTCCTGCCGCCGCGTGAGGTCTGCAACAACCAGTTCATCCCGAAAGCTCGCCGCCGTCTCGAGGGAGTGCCGGAGGCGGTCAACAACACATACCGCAAGATGCCGCTCATCGGCGTCCATGAGCTCGTCGATGTCATCGAGAAGACGAAGGGCTGTATCGATAAGGTCACGGCACCGGTACTCATCATGCATAGCCATGATGACCATACGGCGGCACCTGCCAGTGCAGAATATATCTATGAACATGTACAGAGTCATATCCGCCGGATATGCTGGCTGGAAAAGTCCGGCCATCTGCTGCCAGTGGCAGTGGAACGCGAGAAAGTATTTGCTGAGGCTGCGGCCTTCCTGCAGGCGCCTGACGCGTAAGTGGTGCCGGACAGGAGAATCGAGTCGCAAGAGCTGGTGAGCTCTTCGAGGAAAAGGGAGAAAAAGAAACTTTATGGATTTGAAAGAAAGAATTGTCGCGTATATGCGTGAGGACGCCTATAAGCCGCTGCTGGCTGAGGATCTGGCTGAGGAGATGGAGCTTACCCTTGAGGAGCAGGTGGAGTTTCCTCAGGCTCTTGAGGAGCTCGAGCAGGAGGGCGCGATCATCCGGAACCGCAGCGACCTCTACGGTGTACCCAGCCGCATGCATCTTGTGGTAGGGCGTATTTCCATGACGGCTAAGGGCTTTGGCTTCATCATTCCTGACGTGCGTGAAACCGAAGAGGAGACGGACGTATTCGTACCGGGCCCGGGCGTGGGCTCGGCCATGCATGGCGACCGCGTCGTGGCTCGTGTCACGCCGTCGGAGGAACCGGGCCGTTCGCGGGAAGGCGAGATCATCCGCATCCTGGAGCGCGCGAATGAGAAGATTGTCGGTACCTTCGAGAGCAGCAAGACCTTTGGTTTTGTGACGCCGGACAACACGAAACTCACCCAGGATATCTTCGTGCCGAAGAAGTTCTTCCATGGGGCCAAGACGGGCAGCAAGGTTGTCGTCAAGGTCACGAAGTGGCCGGATGGCCGACGCAATGCCGAGGGCGATGTCATCGAGGTGCTCGGCAAGGTGGGCGATCCTGGTGTCGATGTGCTGGCGGTCATGCGCCAGTATGAGCTGTCGGAGACATTCCCCGAGGATGTGCAGGCAGCTGCCGATGCAGTGGAACAGGAGCCGTCGCCGGAGGAATACCGCGGTCGTGCCGACCGCCGCAATCTGCCCATCGTGACGGTGGATGGCGAGGACTCCAAGGACCTCGACGATGGTGTCTTTGCACGCAAGAATGAGGATGGCTCGTTCTTCCTCGGCGTCTATATCGCCGATGTCAGCTGGTATGTGCGGGAGAATCAGCCGCTGGACCGCGAGGCCTATGCGCGCGGCACGAGTGTCTATCTTGTCGACCGTGTCATCCCGATGCTGCCGAAGGAACTCTCGAATGGCATTTGCAGCCTCAATGCGGGCGTTGACCGTCTGTCGATGGCCTGCGAGATGCAGATTTCCCCAGAGGGTGAGATCACGAGCTACGAGATCCTGCCGACGGTTATCCATGTATACCGCCGCCTGACCTACAATATCGTCAATAAGGTGCTGGTCGACAAGGAAGAACCCTTCCTGTCCGACAACCATGATATCGGCACGATGCTTGAGACGCTGGCCGAGCTGCGCGGCGTGCTCAAGGCTAAGCGCCATCGCCGGGGCTCCATTGATTTCGACCTGCCGGAGGTAAAGGTCAAGCTCGACGAGAAGGGCCATCCGATTGCGCTGATCAAGCGCGAGGGTTCACTGGCTGAGTCCATCATCGAAGAGTGCATGCTGGCGGCCAACGAGACGGTGGCCCGCCATATGGATACGAAACATCTGCCGTTCATGTACCGCGTCCATGAGCAGCCGACGACGGAGAAGATTGAGCGTCTCAACAACCTGCTCGGGGCCTTTGGCCTGTTTGTCCGTCAGGACGAGGCTGGCCAGATCCAGCCGATGGATGTGCAGAAGGTACTCGAGAAGGTCGAGGGCCGTCCTGAGGAGCGCATCATCAGCACCGTGGCCCTGCGCTCGATGCAGCAGGCACGTTATTCGGAGCTCAGCCTCGGCCATTTCGGCCTGGCGGCGCGTTACTATACGCACTTCACGTCGCCAATCCGCCGCTATCCGGACCTTATCGTGCACCGCCTGCTGCGGGAGACCTTTGCCACGGGCACGCTGCCAGCTGAGCGTCAGGCCAAGCTCAAGACCGTGCTGCCGGAGACGGCCGACCATGCGTCGCAGCGCGAGCGCATCGCCATCGAGGCTGAGCGCGAGACGACGGATATGAAGAAAATCGAGTATATGGCCCAGTTTGTCGGCGAGGAATTCTCCGGTGTCATCAGCGGCGTCACGGCCTTCGGCATCTTTGTCGAGCTCGACAACGGCGTCGAGGGGCTGGTCCATGTCTCGACGATGGTCAATGATTACTATGAATACGTCGAGGAGCAGTTTGCGATGGTCGGTGAGCGCACCCAGGCCAAGTACCGCCTCGGCGATGAAGTGGAGGTATTGCTTGTGCGAGCCAGCGTTGAGGAACGCAACCTTGACTTCGTGCTCAAGGACAATGGTGCCTATGACCCCGAGGCCATGAAGAACGCTGTCCGCGGCGGCCGCAATGGCGTCAAGGGCAAGTCCGGCAAAGGGGGCAAAGGCGACAAGAAGGGCGGCAAGGATAAGGATAAGAAGACCAAGGGCCGCAATGACCGCAAGCCGAAGAAGGCTGACATCAGCCCCGATGAGCTTATCGCTGAGCAGCTGTTTGCTGTCGATGGCGAGGAAAAGCCGAAGAAGAAACGTTCCCGTGGTGACCGTGGGAAGAAACGCGGCGCCTCGGGAGAAAAACTGCCAGCGAAGGAGCAGGCCCAGCCGGCCAAGGGCGGCCGCAAGCGTGGGGACAAGGCCCCGCAGGCAAAGGAAAAGAGCGGCGACCGCAGCCGCAACCGTGAGGAGCGCCGCGGTGGCAAGGAAGGTGACTACCATCGCGTCTATGTGACGGGACTGAACAGTGCCGTCTGGCCGGATCCGCCGGGGTATCATGAGCGCAAGCTGCGGGAGGAGGCCCGTCAGGAGAAAGAAAAGGCCAAGAAAGCTCCGAAACGCCGTCCGCGTCCGCATCGCAAGACCGAGGGCGGTACGGCCAACAGCAAATGACTATTCCCACTGAAAGCAGTGAGGTGAACATTATTGGGGAAGAAAAACATTGCCATCAAGATTGCCTGCGAAAACCGCAAGGCACGTCATGATTTTTTCATCCATGAGACCTTTGAGGCAGGACTGGCCCTGCAGGGGACCGAGGTCAAATCCTTGCGGGCCGGCAAGGCCAACCTCAAGGACAGCTATGCCGTCATCAAGAATGGCGAAGTTTTCGTCGAGCATATGCATATCAGCCCGTATGAGCAGGGAAACATCTTCAACCATGATCCGCTGCGCACCCGCAAGCTCTTGATGCACAAGGCGGAAATCATCAAGCTGTTCAGCAAGACGCGGGAGAAGGGCTTTACCCTTGTGCCGCTCAAGGTATACTTCAAGCATGGCCGCGCCAAGCTCGAGCTCGCGCTGGCCAGCGGCAAGCACAACTACGACAAGCGTCAGGACCTGCAGGCCAAGGCGGCCAAGCGCGATGTGGAACGCGCCTTGAAAGACCGTCAGCGCTATTGAGGAAAGAACAGGAAACAAGTCTCGCATCTTCATGCGGGACTTGTTTTATGTTTTTAATGGTGTAATGTTGTAAAGCAGTGGCGGGAAATGGTATAATAGGCAGGTATTCTTTGAATTGGAGATGAATCTATGAGTGAACCGACGAAAATGAAACGTGGGCTCAAGAATCGTCACTTGCAGATGATAGCGCTGGGCGGCGCCATCGGCACGGGACTTTTCTACGGCTCGACTTCGACAATAGCGCTGGCAGGGCCGGCGGTCATGCTGGCCTACCTGCTAGGCGGCATCGTGATCTTCTTTATCATGCGCATGCTGGGGGAGATGGCTGTTGATGAGCCAGTATCGGGGTCGTTCAGCTACTATGCGACGAAGTATTGGGGCAAGTTTCCAGGGTTCCTGTCCGGCTGGAACTATTGGTTCAACTACGTGCTGGTGTCGATGGCCGAGCTCACGGCAGTCGGCATCTATATGCAGTTCTGGTATCCTGACCTGCCGCAGTGGATTGCGGCGCTGGTCTGCCTCGTGGTCATCACGGCCATCAATCTCATCAATGTCAAGCTCTACGGCGAGTTCGAGTTTTGGATGGCGCTGATCAAGATCTCAGCTATCGTCTTGATGATCGTGCTGGGCTTATATCTGCTGTTTGCGGGACCGCAGAGCTTCCCTGATAATTTCAGCAATATCTGGGTCAATGGCGGTTTCCTGCCCAATGGCTGGTGGGGATTGGCGCTGGCGACAGCAGTCGTCATGTTCTCCTTTGGCGGCATTGAGCTCATCGGCATCACGGCTGGCGAGGCTGAGGAGCCGGACAAGACTATCCCGCGGGCAATCAATCAGGTCATCTGGCGCATCCTGCTCTTCTATGTCGGTACGATGGCAGTGCTCATGGCACTTTGGCCGTGGAATCAGGTCGGTGCTGAGGCCAGCCCCTTCGTGCAGATTTTCTCCCATGTCGGCGTGCCGGCCGCAGCCCATATCCTGAACTTCGTCGTCCTCACGGCGGCGGTGTCGGTCTACAATTCGGCCATCTACAGCAACAGCCGCATGCTCTACGGCCTGGCCAGCAAGGATGAGGCGCCGGAGTTCCTCGCACAGCTGTCGGGACGCGGCGTGCCAGTCAAGGGCATCTTCGTCTCGTCAGGCATCACGCTGATCTGCGTAGCGCTCAACTATTTCTTCCCGGGCAAGATCTTCATGTATCTGATGTCGATTGCGACGATTGCGGCGACCATCAGCTGGATGACGATCACGATCACCCATCTGAAATTCCGCCGTCGTTGCCGTGAGCAGGGTAAGGTTACGAAGTTCAGATCGCCGCTTTATCCGGCGGTCAATTATATCTGCATCGCGTTCCTGGCTGCTGTCTGGTACTTCATGCTGCAGATTCCCGATATGGCCTTGGCCGTCTATCTGCTGCCGGTCTGGCTGCTGGCTCTGTGGCTAGGCTACCTCTATCGCGAAAGAAAACATGATGCCTGAAAAAACTGTCATCGCATAGCGATGGCAGTTTTTTATTGGCAGGAGTTCAGGCAGGAAAGCGCGAATATAGAAAACAATAGTGATGTTTAGGGAGATGAATTGCAAGGAAAGAGGTATGTATCATGGGGTTGAAACAGAAATTCCTGACGCTCGCAGGTGTTGTGGGCATTCTCATGGCTGTCATGTCGCTTATCGGCTACTATATGGCCAGCAGTGACCTGAAGACAAGTGTCGAGACAGAACTCAGGGCAACGGTAGCCCGCGATGCGGCCACCTTGGATGGCTGGCTGCGCGAAAAGAAGGCTGTTGATGTGAGTACGGCCAACACGGCCTCCGAGATGAAGGGGGATATGAGCCGCATCAAGACCAAGGCAACGATGGGCACGATCGTTTCGGACAAGGAAATCCTCGAAATGTCCATCGGTCTTGAGGATGGGTATTTCGGTGTATTCTATTCGCCGGATGAGACGGGCAAGAAGGATCCGACACAGCGTCCTTGGTACAAAGAGGCTAAGGCTGCGGGCAAGACGGTGTTCACCGAGGCTTATGTAGCGGCCAGCACGGGCAAGCTCGTCGTATCCGTGGCAACGCCAATCAAGAATGAGGGCCAGTTCATCGGTGCTACCTGCACGGATATCGCGCTCGACGTGCTCGACAAGCAGGCCGAGGAGATGAAATACCATGGCGAGGGTATCGGCCTCATCATGGAGCGCTCTGGCAATATCCTGGCTACGACCGGTATTGGCGAGGCGATGAAGAACATCAAGGACGTCGAGGGTGTCGGCAAGCATTTTGATGAGATGCTGCAGACGGAGAAGGGGTATTTCGAGATCGAGCTCAATGGTGCGACGCAGCTGTTTGCCTATCGGACGGTGCCGACAACTGGCTGGGTCATGGCCATTGCCGTGCCGGAATCCTTTGTCTTTGCATCGCTCAATCATCTGAAGATCATCTATGGTGTCCTGACAGTGGTGGGGCTGCTGCTCACGATGTTCGTGTTCCTGACCTTTGCGAACCGCATCACGACACCAATCTTAGGGCTTGAGAATCATGCCACTGAGCTGGCCAATGGCAATCTGCATATGGAAGATCTGCCAGTGATGTCGGCGGATGAGATTGGCGCTTTGACCCAGGCCTTCAATACGATGAGCGGCAATCTACGCAAACTGATCTCACAGATGGCGACGACTTCAGAGCAGGTGGCGGCATCGTCGGAGGAGCTCACGGCCAATGCCCAGCAGTCGGCTGATGCCTCGGTCCATGTAGCTGAGACCGTCGGCGATGTGTCCCAGGGCATGGCTGAGCAGCTCAAGGATATCGATGCGGCCAAGAAGAATGTCGATACGGTATTTACGGATATCAACTCCATGGCAGAGAAGGCGCGTACTGTTTCAGATACATCGACCCAGACAGCCAGTGCTGCCCAGAAGGGCTCACAGCTCATGGAGAATGCAGTAGCGCGCATGGGCAATATCGAGACCAGTGTCATGTCGTCGGCTGAGGTGGTCAAGAAACTCGGCGAGAACAGCCAGAAGATCGGTCAGATCGTTGAGGCAATCTCGTCGATTGCCGAGCAGACGAACCTGCTGGCACTCAACGCAGCCATTGAGGCGGCACGCGCCGGTGAACACGGCCGTGGCTTTGCTGTCGTGGCTGAGGAGGTCAGAAAGCTGGCGGCTGAGTCGCAGGAGTCGGCGGAGCAGATCAAGGAGCGCATCGCGTCAATCCAGAAGGATACGGCTGAGGCTGTCGAGTCGATGGAGGCGGGGACGGACGAAGTGAAATCTGGTACGACTGCTATCCGCGAGGTCGGTGCGCAGTTTGCGGATATCCTGTCGATGGTCAACGGCATCAACACGCAGATGGAAGAGATCAATGCCTCGGTGCAGACAGTAACCGATGGTGCCAGCCATATCGTCGAGGCGGTGGATTCCATCGATACCATCAGCCGTAAGACGGCGGAAAGCACGTCGAGCATTTCGGCGGCGACTGAAGAGCAGTCAGCTTCCAATGAGGAGATTGCTGCGGCATCCCAGGCTTTGGCCAAGATGGCCACCGATATGCAGTCGGCTATCGGCAAGTTCAAGCTTTGAGGATCGTGCAGCACGGCAAAAAAAGCAAGGCTCCAGGCATGTGCCTGGAGCCTTGCTTTTTGCATTCAGGTGCGGGCGGCATAGGTGATGGCAGCTGCCATGCCGTCAAGTGCTACTTGCCGCTCGACAGCGCCGCAGTCATAGGCTGCCTTGGGCATGCCGTAGACGATGCAGCTGGCCTCGTCCTGTCCCAGGGTCGGTGAGCCCTGCTCACGCATATGCAGGAGGCCTTCGGCACCATCCTTGCCCATGCCGGTAAGGATGACGCCAAGGGCATGGCTGCCGATTTCCCTGGCAACGGATTCGAACAATACATCGACCGAAGGGCAGCAGCTGTGCACAGGTTCGCCGGGATGGCAATCGAGTACCATCTGGGTGCCCTGGCGCTGGACGGTCATATGCATATTGCCAGGGGCAATGTAGACATGGTTGGGCCGGACAATGTCGCCAGATGCGCCTTCCTTGACGTCAAGGACGCACTCGGTATTGAGGCGCTCCGCCAGCAGACGGGAGAACATCGGCGGGATATGCTGGACGACAACGATGCCAGGCAGTGGCGGCCGCAGCTGGGGCAGGATAGCTGACAGAGCTTCGGTACCGCCTGTGGAAGAGCCGATGGCAATCAGCTGGATCTGTGCCTTGGCAAGATTTGCCGGCTGTGAAACAGGCGGTGGCGATGCCGGCGGCAATGGTGTGACTGGTGGTGTATCAGAAGGCGCGATGGGCGGCGAAGGCTGCGGGGCAGCCTTCGTGTGCAGGACCTGTTGGGCTGCAGACGACAGTGGCAGCCAGCCTTTGCTGGGCATAGTTGCTGTCCAAATCTCACGCGTGACGATAGCGCCCGGGCCAACGTCAGTGTGTTCGACTTTATCCGTTGGTGTCTGGCTCGTAATCAGCTGGACTAATTCGTCAAAAAAGCTGTCAAGGGGTTGATTGGGGCCGGGCTTCTGGACGTGGGCGATAGCGCCGCAGCCCAAAGCCGTGCGGCGGCTGGTGCTCAGCAGCCCATAGGTAATGATGGGCAGACCTGGATGCTGACTAGTCAGCAGGGGCAGGAATGGATTGCCGTCAACCGTGATGACGCCCATGGCGAAATTCATGAGCAGGATGGAAGGGCGGAACAGTGACAGCTTGCTCTGTGCCTCGATGGGATCGCCAGCCCGTTCGATGAGACTGCCGGATGGCAGCCGCTTCAGCAGGGCATCAGCACAGGCATCCCGGAAGAATATGGAATTTTCGATGAGCAACAGCCGAATATCCCGCATGTCATGCCTCCATTTTGCGGCCAGAACAGCCCTGAATATCTGGCTTCATTGTAGCATATCATACTTATTGCTGGAAAGAAGGAATATGCAGATAAATGTTGAATTAATATTTTTGGATGGTAGAATAGTTTCCAGAGGAATGGAAACAAAGATAGGAGTGTATGTATCATGAATCGAATCAGCAGATTGTTTGCAGCCGCTGGCTTTGCAGCCGCTATGGTATTTGCCCAGGGCCAGGCCGACGCCATGGTCGTCACGGGAATCAGTCAGAGCATGACGATTGCCGACAAGACGGTAACGGCAACAGATCAGGATGGCGAGAAGATCAAGTTCGTCGCCGATGGCAAGGTCATGCGACTGATGAGTGCCGACGGTACCAAGGATTTCATGTCGTTCAACAGCTTTGATGGCCTGTATACGGGAGTGGAGTTCAGTGTCCGGGCGATCGAGACGGCAGATCCAGGCAAGCGCTTGTTTGAGATCATCGCAACGCGCGGCGGCAATGGCAAGAACTGCGGCTATTGGCTCGTGGGCAAGCATATGGGCCAGTGGACGACATATGTATCCTGGAACAGCTTAGCCAATATCGGCTTCCGCGTCGATCGCTGGCATCAGCTGTCCTCGCGCATCGTCGATCAGCAGCTCGTGGTGACAAGCACGGATG
The DNA here is from genome assembly GCA_900116485.1 of Selenomonas sp. GACV-9. Lineage (GTDB taxonomy): Bacteria > Bacillota > Negativicutes > Selenomonadales > Selenomonadaceae > Selenomonas_A > Selenomonas_A ruminantium_G. The sequence goes on along the minus strand of FPAX01000010.1, from coordinate 47,501 downwards.
GCTATGGCCATGTAGATTTCCAGACGCAGGTATTCTGGGATGCATCGTGCGGCTGGTTCGGTCTCAGAAGAATGTAAGAAATAAAAAATAAGTGTTGACAGGATGATTGTCATCGCTTATAATTAATCCTGTCAGTTACGGAAGTGATTGACAGATTGCTGATTTAGCTCAGTTGGTAGAGCAGCTCATTCGTAATGAGCAGGTCGTAGGTTCAAGTCCTATAATCAGCTCCATTTTTCTTTGCTGATTTAGCTCAGTTGGTAGAGCAGCTCATTCGTAATGAGCAGGTCGTAGGTTCAAGTCCTATAATCAGCTCCATTGAGAGTATGAGGTCTCCGAGAAATCGGAGACCTTTTTTGCGTAGGCAGGACTTTTGCTGGATTTGGAGAAATACTCCTAGTAGCGATTTAATCGAAATATTAATTGGGATTAATGACATTGTCAACTGATTTTCTTATGATGAAGATACATAATAGTAGATATTGTGGGAGGATAAGAGGCAAAGGTGGTATATATGGGGAGATTTCTTACTGGCCTGCTGGCTGCAATCATGATGTTCATAGGGACGGTGGCTTGCGAGGCAGCACCACAGGTCATTACGGCGTCAGGAACCTATACGATGGGCGAGAATGACTCGCCGAAGATAGCTAAGGATGCCGCCCGGCAGGAGGCCATGCGCGTGGCAACTGAGAAAGCTGGCGTCTATGTGGAGAGCTACTCCAAGACACAGAATATGCAGCTCAGTGAAGATGATGTCAAGGTCATATCGGGGGCAATCCTCAAGGTGACCGATGAGAAGGCTGAGCCGGATCTTACCAATGGTGTCTGGCGTTATAAAGTGACGATCACGGCGGAGGTAGATACGGATAATATCGATCTCAAGGCCATGATGGATAACCGTGCCAAGCTCGAGAAGCTGCAGAAAGAGCGGGATGAGCTGAAAAAACAGAATGAAGAGCTGTTGGAAAAATACAGGAAGGCCAAGGGGGCGGAGAAGGATAAGATCGGGACGAAACTCGAATCGCAGTATGACCTTGGCCAGGTATTCGACCGCTGTGTGGCGATGATCCAGCGCGGCGAGCAGTCGCGGGCCATAAGTGAGCTCAGTCAGGTAATAGGTGACAAGTCTGTGACGGACAGTCCGCTCGCATACGCCTACTATCTGCGTGGACGGGCCTATTATGAGCTGGCCGAATATGATATGGCGTTGGAGAATTTCAGTGAGTCACAGCGGACGCCGCATAACGACAGTATCTATCCAGTCTGGCGGTCGCATTACTATCGCGGCCTGATTTACTATGACCGCCGCCGTTGGCAGGATGCTTATGAGGAACTCAAGCTGGCCTGGGATGCATCGGACCACACGGACCGTGAGATGTACCAAGCTATGCAGCGGGCTGAGGAGATGGCATATCCTCAGGCTGAGCCGGAACGGAGAGGCCCTTCGAGGCAGCCACGGCGTCCATCGGGCGGTGGCATCGACTGGGGGCATATCCTCGGGGAGATCATCACGGGGGCCATCAACGAGAGCGGCCTGGCATCGGATATCCAGATTACCGTGCGCAACTGACCCGAATGGAGACGATGATGCGTCATGAGAGAGTTTTGGCAGCAACAGGGATTGCGTGAAACACTGCTGACGGCTGTAGACCGCTTTCGCCAGCAGTATCCGTGGCAGGGACAGCGGCCGCTAGCAGCACCACGGTATCATTACTATGGCCGGGAGATCATCGAGGCGGCTGTCACGGCTATGCTGGCAGGAGAGAATCTGCTGCTCACAGGGCCAAAAGCCACAGGAAAGAATGTGCTGGCCGAGAATCTGGCGGCAGCCTTCGGGCGTCCGGATTGGAATGTATCGTTCCATATCAACATGGATGCTGCGTATCTGATCGGCACAGATACCTTTCGGCAGGGAGCTGTGGAATTCCGTCCGGGGCCTGTCTATGCGTGCGCGGAAAGCGGCGGCTTTGGCGTGCTCGATGAGATCAACATGGCTCGCAATGAGGCGCTGGCGGTCCTGCATTCGCTGCTCGATTTCCGGCGTATCCTCGATGTTCCGGGCTATGGGCGGCTACGTATCCATCCGGCAGCCCGGTTCATTGCGACGATGAATCACGGCTATGCGGGAACGCGGGAGCTCAACGAGGCATTGGCTTCGCGCTTCGTGATCCTGCAGCTGCCGGTGCTTGATGGCGATGGCGTGGAGCGGCTGCTGGCCGCGGAGTTCCCGCGGCTCATGACGCCGGGGCGGCGGCAGTTTGCGGCCTTGTTCCTCGACCTGCAGCAGAAGTGCGAACATGCTCAGATCAGCAGCAAAGCGGTGGACCTGCGCGGCCTGCTCGATGCCTTGCGGCTTATCGAGCTGGGGCTGAGCGTGCGGCAGGCGCTGGCCATGGGGCTGGTAAACAAGTGCTTTGATGCCGAGGAACGCGAGCTCGTGGAGGATACCATTGCCCTGCGCATTGCAGGCAGCATGACGGCTGCAGAGCTTTTTGATTGAGGGCGGAGGCACATATGCAGACAGCTGGCAGGGAAAGCCGCGAACGGCGGGCGCTCAACATCGTCTGGACAGCGGCTGGCGAATACGGTTTCCGACCGGATTTCCTGGCGTTCCAGCGTGATGGGACGCCGGATGTCTATCTGAATTCCATCGTGGGACTGGCCCATCGCTTTTATGATGCGGAGAAATTAGCTGCATATGTCCGGCAGCTCGATCGGTCCCTGTTGCACGAGATATTCGAGGATATCCTTTGGCTGGGTATCGAGCAGGCGGTGTATCAGCGGGAACTGCCGGTGCGGCCGGCCTTGGCTGAGCTGAGGCAGCAGCATGCAAGGCAATTCCTGCGCGATGATATCGATGTGTCCATGCAGAGTCTTATGCTGCGCAGCGAAATCGTCCATACGCTGAAGGCCGGACGCTGCCATGAGATATTAGGCGGTCCGACAGGCATCCGCAATCCCTGGGATAAATGCCTCTATGCCGCCCTTGACTATCCGGCCGAGATCACAACGGATGAGATCATCCAGCGCACAGAAGGGATCCTGCGGCGCTTTTTCGTGTTCCGTCTGATGACCGGCCAACAGCGAAGCTGGCACATCCCTTTAGGCAGTTGCGTCAGTGCCTGGCTGCGCCGGTTCGTGCCGCATGAGGCGGCAGCGTCTGTACAGCGTCTGGGCAATACTGCCAGGTCGGCAGCTGGCCATGGCAGCGTGGAAAGCTGTCCGCTGCCGGCGGAGGACGCAATGGCAAAGGTACGGCGGGACTTTGGTGTACCGCTGCTTCCCGAGGCAGAACGGCTGCGCATTGAGCAGGAGCTCTGCCGAGGTAGTCATCGTAAGGTGCGGCTCTACTATGCCAAGGGGGGCGCGAATCCGGCAAGCCTTGCGAATCGGGGCTTCTGGCAGGAGCAGCAGGTGCGCTGCCGGCTGGTGATGCGCCAGCTGTGTGAGCGGCTGAAGAGCTGCCTGAGCGTATACCAGCAGCCACTTGCCCTGCCAGCGCATAAGGGGCGTTTTACTGCCGGCAGGGTATGGCGGGCAGTATGCCTTGAGGACAGCCGTGTGTTTACTGCCTGGCAGGTGGATGAGCAGTCTGACTTTGATGTGACGTTGCTGCTCGATGCATCGGAGTCCCGGCGGGCACAGCAGGGAACTATTGCTGCCCAAGCCTATGCGATTGCCATGAGCCTCATGGCGTGCAGGATTCCTGTGCAGGTCCTGGCGTTCTGCAGCCTGAGTGGGATTACGGTGCTGAGCCAGCTCAAGGATTTTGCTGCTGGCGATGCGGAGGGCGTGTTCGACTATGCAACGCGTGGCTGGAACCGGGATGGACTGGCCCTGCCGGCAGCAGCGAAGCTGCTGCGCCAGGCTGCAGGCCGCCAACAGCTGCTGCTCGTGCTCACCGATGCGAATCCGAGTGACGAGCTTGGGCTGCCACTGGCCGGTGGCCTCATGAGCCGCCGCTATATGGATACACCGGCCATCCAGGATACAGCGGCGGCAGCAAAAGCGCTGCGTCAGCAAGGTATCCGGCTGATTGGCCTGGTGAACAGTACGGTGGCTGGTGAGGGCGTGAGTTCTGCTGCGCGGGAGATATACGGACAGCAGGTGGCGCGCATCGAGCGTATCGAACAGCTGGCTGCGGCGGTAGGGCGGCTTATCGAGCAGCAGGTCCAGCAGGGAGCGGCTCTGAAAGATTTGTAGGTAGGGGCTCTTGCTTTTTTGAGTGAAACAAGGCAAAATATAATAGGGAAATTTTTGATAATTATAAGAATATAATTGTTTCGGATATAAGAGTTCTTACAGGTGATATGAATTTATGCAAATGGATTTGATGCGGCAGTCTGCGGTGCTGGTGGTAGATGGCAGCGAGACTGACCGCAAACAATTGAAGAATATCCTGGCACTGCGCGTGAACCTCTGGGGCGTAACGGCGGGCAGCGAGGCACTGGCCTACATGGGGAACAACTGCCCTGAGCTCGTGCTGCTTTCCGATAAGCTGCCGGATATGGATGGCTTTGAGGTGCTGCGACGTATCCGTGAAGATGAGCGGCTAAAGGATATACCGGTCATCATGATGACGACGGATCAGAGTCAGAAGGCTGAAGCGGCCATTACGATGGCGGGCGCTTTTGATATCGTGCGCAAGCCCTTTGTGCCAATCATCGTGGTCAAGAAGGTGGAACAGGTACTGGAGTTGCAGTATCTGCACCGCCATCTGCGCAGCGAGGTCAGGCGGCAGACGCGTCTGGCTGAGGAACGTCTGGCATCGAGCCAGCGGCTGTTCGAGGAGACGGTCATGGCGCTGGCGAAGACCATCGATGCCAAGGATGCCTATACGCGCGGCCACTCGCAGCGCGTGGGCAGATATGCGCGTTTCATTGCCTATAAGCTTGGCTGGCACGAGGAGGAACAGCAGAAGATATACTTCATGGGGCTGCTCCACGATATCGGCAAGATTGGTGTACCAGAGGCAATCATCAATAAGCCGGACAAGTTGACGGATGAAGAATACAGCAAGATCAAGGAACATACTGTTATCGGTTCCGAGATCCTGGAGATCGTGGCAGAGTTCCCTGAGCTGACGATTGGCGCGCGTTCTCATCATGAGCGCTTTGATGGCAAGGGTTATCCCGACGGCAAGATGGGAGCTGAGATTCCCATCTATGCGCGCATCATCGCTGTGGCTGATGCCTATGATGCGATGACGTCGAAACGCAGCTACCGCGATATCCTGCCGCAGAACGTCGTGCGTGATCAGATTGCCAAGGGCCGTGGCAGTCAGTTCGATCCGGAGTTTGCCGATGTGATGCTGCAGATCATCGATGAAGACGTAGATTATATCCTGCATGAGCGTTGAGCAGGGAGAAACCGCCGCATGGACGATGGAGACGTCATGCGGCGGTTCTTTATAACTACAACTTATCAGAAAAATGTAAAATTTTTATATACTTATAGTTCGGAATATATAGACAATTCATGATACTTATGCTAAGATAATTTACAGGCAATCAAACGTTTTAGTTGTATTCTTTATTCTTGGAATGGGGGGACATTCAATGGTTACATTTCTGATTGCTCTATTGGCACTTATTGGTGGTTATTTCATCTATGGCAAGATAGTCGACAACTTGTTTGGCCCGACTGACAAGCCTACGCCGGCACTGGTCCATAATGACGGTGTTGACTACATCCCGCTGCCGACCTGGCGGGTATTCATGATCCAGCTGCTGAATATCGCCGGTCTTGGCCCGATTTTCGGTGCTTTGGGCGGCGCCCTTTGGGGACCGTCGGTATACCTTTGGATCGTCCTTGGTACGATTTTTGCCGGTGGCGTCCACGACTACCTTTCGGGTATGATTTCCTTGCGCGAGGATGGCAAGAGTATCTCCGAGGTCGTCGGTCATCATATGGGCGGCACGATGCTGTTCATCATGCGCGTATTCTCAGTCGTACTGCTGGTATTAGTCGGTACTGTATTCATGACAGGGCCGGCGGGCCTTTTGGCTAAGCTCACGGGCGTGGCCGTCAATATTGTCCTGCCATGTGTCCTGCTCTATTACTTCCTGGCAACACTCCTGCCGATTGATGCATTGATTGCCCGTTTCTATCCGCTGTTTGGCGCCTGCCTTATCATCATGGCGCTGGGCATCATGGGTGGTATGCTCTTCGGTGTTGGCGGTCACACGATGCCGGAAATGCAGCTGGCCAATTTGCACCCCAAAGGGGATGCAATGCCAATCTGGCCGCTGATGTTCATCACGGTTGCCTGCGGTGCTGTCTCGGGGTTCCATTCCACGCAGTCGCCGATCATGGCCCGTTGCCTCAAGGATGAGCGCCTGGGGCGGCCGGTATTCTACGGTGCAATGGTTTCTGAGGGTATCATTGCCCTTATCTGGGCAGCAGCTGGTGTCACGTTCTACGATAGCACAGGCGGACTGGCCAAGGCTATGGCAGCTGGCGGCGCAGGTTCGGTGGTCTACGATATCTGCGTCGGCTTCATGGGCGGCGCTGGCAGCATGACGGGCTACATTGGAGCGACGCTGGCGATGCTCGGCGTCATCGCCTGCCCGATTACCTCGGGCGACACGGCTTTCCGCAGTGCGCGCCTGACGCTTGCTGACTGGTTCGGCATCGACCAGACCAAGGCTGTCAAACGCTTGATGTTCGCAGTTCCGCTGCTGGCTATCGGCGGCATCCTCTCGCAGATGGACTTCAATATCATCTGGCGTTACTTCTCCTGGACGAACCAGACGCTGGCGATGATCGTCCTCTGGACGGGCGCAACGTATCTCTACCGTGTCCATAAGGGCAGCAAGGCATGGATGATTCCGGCCGTTCCGGCAACGTTCATGTCGGCGGTTACCTTCACGTATATCCTGCAGGCGCCAGAGGGATTCAAGCTGGCGACGAGCATCACGTATCCGTGCGGTATCCTCTTTGCAATCTTCTGTGTGACGCTGTTCACGAAAAAGATCCTGATGGGCAAGAAAGACTGATATCTGGGGCCGTCCCCCTGTGGGGGAGGGCTCTTTTTTTGCCTTGACAGCAATGGTTTTCACGTATAAGATACATTTATAAGTCATGCGAATGATTATTGATTTTATCGTGGAGGTGAGCCATTGAAGAAAGAGAAATTTGCAGTTACTGGCATGACCTGCTCGGCCTGTTCGGCCAGGGTGCAGCGGGCCGTGGAGAAGGTTGCGGGCACGCAGGCGGTCAGCGTCAATCTGCTGACCAACAGCATGCAGCTTGAATATGATGAGACGATCACAAGTCCTGCGGCTATCATTGCCGCAGTGGAAAAAGCCGGCTATGGTGCCACCTGCCAAAGCGACAAGGCGGCAGGCAGCAGTGCGGAGCCACAGGCAAGGCCTGCCGAAGCGCAGGCTGAGGCGCTGCGACGGCGGCTGGTATTGTCGTTGCTGTTCCTGCTGCCGGTCGTCGCCGTGTCCATGCACGGGATGATCTTCATGGCACTGGGAATGCCAGTGCCATCGGGGATAGCGGCAGTCTTTGACGGGCCGGAGAACGCCATCACTTTTGCCTTTGCGCAGATGCTGCTGGTCCTGCCAGTCATGTACCTGAACCGTCATTTCTATAGCGTGGGCTTGCGGACGTTGCTGCAGGGCGCGCCGAATATGGATACTTTGGTTGGCATGGGCTCGATGGCGGCAGCGCTGTTTGGCGCCTTTGCGATCTTCCGCATCGGCTGGGGGCTCGGTCATGGCGACATGGTGCTTGTGGATGAGTACAGCCGCAACCTGTATTTTGAGTCAGCGGGCATGATCGTCACGCTGATTACGGTGGGCAAGTATCTTGAGGCGCGTGCCAAAGGGCAGACGAGCCGGGCCCTCGAAAAGCTCATGGATCTTGCGCCTAAGCAGGCCACGATCCTGCGCGATGGCGCCGAAGTGGTCATTCCCATCGAGTCGCTGGCAGTGGGCGATACGGTTGTCGTCCGTCCTGGTGAACGCATCCCTGTGGATGGCAGGATCTTAGACGGCACGACAAGCGTGGATGAGTCAGCCATATCAGGGGAAAGCATACCGGTGACCAAAGGGGTGGGCGACAAGGTGATCTCAGCGACCATCAACAAGACGGGTTTCATCCATTTCACGGCTGAGCGCGTCGGCGAGGATACGACAATCAGCCAGATCATCCGCCTGGTCGATGAGGCCAGCGGCAGCAAGGCACCGATTGCCCGTATGGCCGATAGGATTGCTGGTGTCTTCGTGCCCGTGGTCATCGCTATCGCCTTGGCTGCGGGCGGCATCTGGCTGGCGCTGGGTGCGGGGGCAGAGTTTGCCTTCTCGATTGCCATTTCGATTCTTGTGATCTCCTGTCCTTGTGCGCTGGGGCTGGCAACGCCAGTCGCCATCATGGTGGGCACGGGTAAGGGGGCGGAGCACGGCATCCTGATAAAATCCGGCGAGGCGCTGGAAAATGCCCAGGCCATCGATACGGTTGTCCTCGATAAGACTGGTACGATTACCGAGGGCAGACCCAAGGTGACAGAGGTCTTGCCAGTGGGTATTGAGGAGAAAGAGCTGCTGGCGGCAGCTGCCGGCTTGGAGCAGGGCAGCGAGCATCCGCTGGCTGAAGCTGTGGTTGGCTATGTGCGTGAGCGTGGTATCGAGCCTGTGTCCATGGCTGATTTTGCGGCGGTCTTCGGCCGTGGCGTCCAGGCGCGGTATGACGAGCAGCGTTGGCTGGCCGGTAATCAGCAGTTCCTGCTGGAGGCAGGTATTGACGTGGCTCCTTACCAGAGCCGTCTCGATGCCCTGGCTGATGAAGGCCGCACGCCGCTCTTGTTTGCGCGCGGGCAGCAGCTTGTCGGCATCATCGGCGTGGCTGATACAGAAAAGCCCACGAGTGCTGAGGCCATCCGCCAGTTTCGGGCGATGGGCATCGATGTGGTCATGCTGACTGGCGACAATGCGCGGACGGCTGAGGCCATCCGCCGCCGGCTGGATATCCCCAAGGTTATCGCGGAGGTCCTGCCGGCCCATAAGGAAGAACATATCGCAGCGCTGCAGGCTGCGGGCCATAAGGTGGCAATGATTGGCGATGGCATCAACGATGCACCGGCACTGGCGCGCGCTGATGTTGGCATTGCCATCGGTGCCGGTACGGATATCGCCATCGAAAGCGCCGATGCTGTGCTCGTGAAGAACGACCTGCTCGCTGCTGTAAATGCCGTGCGCCTGTCGAAGGCGGTCATCAAGAATATTCGGGAGAACTTGTTCTGGGCATTTTTCTACAATGTCATCTGCATCCCGCTGGCGGCTGGTGTATTCTATACGGCGCTGGGCATCAAGCTCTCGCCGGTCATGGGGGCAGCGGCCATGAGCCTGTCTAGCGTCTGCGTCTGCCTGAATGCATTGCGCCTGCGCAGCTTCCAGCCGGTGGCTGCTGCAGGAAGCGCAGCTATAGAAGAGAACTTATCGGAAGAATATAAGGAGGAAAAACAAATGGAAACGACTTTGAAGATTGAGGGCATGATGTGCCAGCATTGCCAGAAACACGTGAATGATGCGCTGTCCAAGATGGATGGCGTCACGAGCGTTACCGTTGACCTTGAGGGCGGCAAGGCTGAGGTCACGGCCAGCCGCGAGATTTCCCGCGAGGAATTCAAGACTGTAATAGAAACGGCTGGTTACGAGCTGGTGGATTGATCTAGATAACACAAAAGGAGCTGTTGCTACGGGCAACAGCTCCTTTTGTGTTATTGCGACTTATCGTCATTCGTCACCGGCAATATGATAGCAGTCGCGGCCCTTTTCTTTGGCGGCGAAAAGAGCAAGGTCAGCGGCATGGAAGAGGTGATTGTATGTCTTGCCGTTTTGCGGCGATATGGCAATGCCGATGCTGGCACTGATACCGACATTGGTTTCCCCGACGGTAAGATTGCGGGCTAGCTGGTTGATTTCAGCAGCTTTTCGTTTGATGATGGTCAAATCATTCTGATGGTCCATGATGACGACGAATTCATCGCCATCCAGATGCCCTACGCAGTCATAGGTACGGAACAGTTCTTTGAGACCATGCGCAAATTTCTGCAAGATGCGATTGCCGTACTGATGGCCTTCTTCTTTCGTGGCTTTCGTGAAGTTGTCGAGATCGATGAGGAAGATAGCCATCATGCCGGGGGCGTAGGATTCCTCATATTCTTGCAGGCGCTGGCGGCAGACACTTTCCACAGCTGCCCGGCTGGAAAGGCCTGTCAGCGGGTCGAGTTCCGCTTCTTGTTTCAGGCTGCTGCGCATGGTGCGGATTTCGTTGATGGCAGTGGCCATTTCGCCAAGTTCATCTTCGGATAAGATATTGAGTTTCTTCTCATCATCATTTCCTCTGACAATATCCGTGATCACCTTGCAGATCTGGCGGAGGGGAATGGTAATACGGTTGGCCATGATATGGGCGAAGAAACTGACGATGATCAGCAACAGTATGCCCAGGAGGCCCAAATGAATGACTTCATCATTGGCAGCCTTGAAAACCACCCGGCCTGGCTGGGTGGTGGCGATAATCCAGTTGGCCAGCGGATTGCGTTGGCACGTCACGAAGGTATCCTCGCCTTGCAGTTCGATGCGGGCAACGCCGGAATCATTGTCCATGACCCGGAGGAGTTTCTGGTAGTAATCATTATCCTTGTGTTCGCCATCGGTTGCCTCGAGATTGGAATGGGCCACAATCTTGTTGGCCTGATCCATGACGATGACGGAGAGACCGTCATGGGCCTGGCTGAGGATGAATTCCTGCAGGTTGTCTACAGACAGATTGCGCTGCAGCATGCCGATGGGACGATGATTGTCATCGAAGATCGGAACCTCGATGACCACGATCATCTGGCCGGTGGACATGCTGTTGATGACTTCCGAGACATAGGGATGTCCTGCCATGGCTTCCTGGAAATGATGACGCTGGGTTACGTTGACCAAGGGGGCGTTATCGCTGCGCATGATCTGCTGCCCGTGAGCATCCGTAAGTGCTGTCAGATTATTGTCGCGGAACAGATCATCGTTGTTCTTGAGCAGTTGCCGTATGACTGCCTCGTCGGCAGGATTGGGCGAAGCGGTATAACGTTTGATGGTAGGCGCGTTGGCCAGTGTGTGCAGGACATAGAAATTATTCTGCAGGATATCGGTCAGATGTTCATTGACGATATTATTGTTCAGCATACCGGTGTTCTTAGCGTGCTGTTCCATATGATTGGCCAGGCGCAATCCGCCGTAGAGGATGACGGCTATCAGAGGTATCATGCCCATCAGTATGAATATCAGGAACAATTTCTTGTAAATGCTTTTTTTGCTCATGCCCTTGCACCTCTTTTGCTCGATTATCCGATAATTTAGATATTTATAACATTATACTCCTGTTGTACGATTTTTTCTATGGCTCAGGATGATTTTGTTTCCATTCAAGCATAAGGTTTTCCTTATACCGGGGTGTGGAAAAATTTTATTGTTTACAGGCAGGTATTTTTTTTTTTTTCTCGAATTATATTAATGATTCAAAATTCACTGAATTGGCAAAGGGGGCAGGAAAGCGTATGTACTATTATTGCTTGATAGATTTCTTGGCTTTGCTGGTACTGCTCATTACCAATCATGATGTCCTGCTGAAAAAGCCAGAGTCAACAGACTCGGTGACTCAAAAGCGTTACCGCTATTTCCTGTATGCGGTTATCGCTTATTATTTTACCGATATGCTTTGGGACTGGTTGTATATCCGCTCCTGGATCAGTTGGCTGTATGTGGATACAGAAATATACTTTGTCGTAATGGCAGCAGGAATCCTGCTCTGGGCACACTTCGCGGTGGAGTATTTGGGCAGCCGGACAGATTTCAGCAGACTGCTGACTTATGCCGGACGCATCTTGTTTATCTATGTGATCATTGTCACGCTGCTGAACCGTTGGCAGCCTGTCATGTTCTGGTTTGATGAGCAGGGTGTTTATCAGACCGGTATTGCCCGGGAATTCATGTTTGTCTTTCAGGTGGTGCTCTTGCTGTTGACTGCCATCTATACACTTTCGGTCTCGTGGCACAGCGTGGATAGGAAACGGCAGCGTCATTTGACTATCGGTCTTTCGGGGCTGATCATGATGGTTTTCGTGGCTGTGCAGATCTTTTTCCCGACGTATCCGCTCTATGCAATCAGCTATATGCTGGGATGTTGCCTGCTGCGTACCTTCGTTATTGAGAACGAACGGGAGGAGTACCGTTGCAGCCTGGAAATCTCGCTGGAACGGGAGAAGAAACAGCTTCAGGAGTTGAAAAACGCTTGGAAGCTGGCTTATACGGATGCACTCACTGGCGTCAAGACAAAACTCGCCTATCTTGAGAAGGGCGAGCAGATTGACAGGCAGATTGCTGCTGGTACGATAAGGGAGCTGGCGATTGCCGTCTTTGATGTCAACGACCTGAAACGTGTCAACGATACCTTGGGGCATGATATCGGTGATGCATTCATCAGAAAGGCCTGCCACTTGATCTGTGAAATATTCAAGAAAAGCCCTGTGTATCGTGTGGGCGGGGATGAATTCGTAGCAATCCTGGAAAATGATGACTATGAGAATAGGCACCGATTGCTGCAGGCATTCAATCAGCAGATAGAAACGAATCGTTGCAAGGGTGCCGTTGTCATCGCGGTGGGGATGGTTGAATACAAGCCTGACGAAGACAAAAGCTATAAGAGGATCTTTGAACGAGCTGACTTGCAGATGTATCAGCGGAAGCGGGCTTTGAAAGAGCAGGCTGGAACAGCTGAGCTCGGTTATGAAAGAACCTGAAAGTATATAGATATCTATTATAACTATCTATCATCAAGCTTTATACAGAACAGAAGGTGTTGCCAATGTTTTCCAAGCTAATGGATGTATTGAATGATTTACAGCCCAGACAGTTATTGATGCTGGCCGGAGTAACAGCAGTGGTGATGTTTCTAGCCGTTTATCTTGCCTTGTCCAGCATGATGGCCAAGGATGAGGGGAAGACGAAAGTAGCTCCTGTGAAACAGATGCTTACTACGCAGGTGGTGATGGCCAAGGAAGATATTCCCTCCCGTGCTGTCATCCAGGAGAGCATGCTGGAAATGAAGGAAGTTCCTGCGGAGGCTATTCCCCGCGGTGCTATGATGAGCCTGCAGGATGTAGTGGGACAGCCGGCGGCGTCTACCATCTATGCTGGTGATGTGGTTACCCTGTCGAAATTGATAGTCGATAAACTGAAAACAGGTTTTGTGGCTGAGATACCGGAAAACTGCCGGGCCGTGTCAGTGGGCATCAGCGAGATTACTGGAGTCGCAGGTTTTGCTAAGCCGGGAGATTATGTGGATGTAATCTTGGTGGAAAAGGGAAATCAAGGCGCGACCAGCCGTTTCTTACTGCGGAATGTCCTGCTTTTGGGAATCAATCAGGATACGGCACAGGAAAAGGATAGCAGCAAGACGGATAGACCCAAAGCCAAACCGGCAATAGCTACACTGGCTTTGGCACCTGATGATATGCTGCAGCTGATCTCAGCCGCAGCTGTGGGCGAGATCTATCTGGCCCTGCGTCCTTTCCATACGAATGATACGGGGAATTTCTTGGATACCTACACCCTCAGATCGGTCAAGGGGAGCGAAGTGGTGAAAGCTCCGGCTCCGGCAGCTGCGCCAGTTTATGCAGCACCGGCATCGGTGTCAGCAGCACCTAGTGCGCCAGCGGCTCCTCGCGTATCGGCAGGTTATGAAATCATCCAAGGGGATAAAGTCATTGCAAAGTGAGGGTGGATGGTATGAAAAGGAAAGTATGGGGAAAGATCATTGGAATCATGGCAGGTATCTGCTTGTTGTCATCGCAGGTTTCAGCAGCGGAGCTGCTGTCGGTGGGCGTTCATAGTTCCCGTTACATATCCATGCCTACCCCGATTATCCGCATTGCCATTGGCGATCCGGATATCGCGACAATCGTGCAGGTCCCGTCCTCAAGATCAGAATTCATGGTGGTGGCCCATCGTGCAGGTACTACTTCCTTGATGGTATGGGGCGAAGATGGGGCGCGCTATGAATACGTTGTGGGCGTGTCCCCCGAGGATGAGGGACAGGCGAAAGTCATCGAAACGGCCATCAATCTGCCGGGGGTACGTGTCAAGATGGTAAATGGCAAGGTACTGCTATCCGGTACGGTGGAGAATCAATATGAGCGCAATTATGCGGTAAGGACGGCCCAGCTCTTCGTGAAGGAAGCAGACAAGGCTGACAGCATCAGTGTGGGCAGCAATACCAATGTAAGCTTGAGCACCCAGAGCTCCACGAAGGAATCGAAATCCAGCACGGTGGGCGGAAATAATGGGGCCGACGCTGGTTCGGTTATCGATCTTCTGCATATGCGGCATCCCTCCCAGATAAAATTGGAAGCTCAGGTCATTGCCATAAATCCTGAGGAGGCCAAAGATTTGGGCGTGGTCTATGGTTCGGCTTCAGGTACAGACCTGCTGAGCTCGCCGGGCATATTCTATGCAGGTGAGTCCTATGGAAGTGACGGGACCCCATTCCGCAATAATCCTTGGAAGTGGCTGACAGAACATCGGGCTAATATCAATATGACCTTGAGCGCCTTGGTTACCCAGAGCAAGGCCAAGATCCTTTCCCGGCCCAGCATCACGACCATGAGCGGGGAGGCCGCGGTCATCCAGGTGGGCGGCGAGATTCCTTACACCACGCGAGACAGCAACGGGAATCCTACCACAGAGTTCAAGGACTACGGTATTATCCTGCAGTTCAAGCCTGTGGTTGATGCAGGAAATCGCATCGTAGCTTCGGTCCATACTGAGGTGAGCATGCCCAGCGGTCAGACCGTGGACAAGCAGCCCATTCTTGACCGGCGGCGGGCGGATGCCGTAGTGACGGTAAATTCAGGTTCTACCATGGTCATTGGCGGTTTGATGGATTCGCGGGATTATAAGACGGTGCGGAAATTCCCCTTCCTGGGGGATATTCCCGTCATTGGGGAATTCTTCAAATACACGTCCCATTCCCAGGATAAGCAGGAGCTGATTATCCTGGTAACACCGCGGCTGGTGGATGAGAATGATGTGTCGATAGGACGCATGTCCAAGGATATGCAGGAAATCTATCAGCAGGGGAAAAAGGAAAAAGAGGATATGAATCAGGTTGACCTGAATGAAGGAACGTCTCCAAAAGATGAGCGTAACGCGGAGACGAAAGCTGTGGATGCGGATCAGGAAAAGGCTGATTCAAGGCAGGCAGCGGCAGAGATGGCTCAGGAATCCATATTGGGAAAATACCTGAATCGCGATAGTCTGCCCCGCAAGTAAGTGCAGGGATCTTGTGAGAAGGAGTGGTTAATGATATGGAAGGACATAGAAGTATCATTATTGCTGTTTTCAGCACATCATCCGGCAGCGGGAAGACCATCACAGCTATAAATCTGGCAGCGGGATTAGCGGATGAGGGTTATCGGACTTGTTTGGTGGACCTTGACTTGCAGTTCGGTGATGTCATGGGGTATCTGGACATGGTCAGCGATTTTACGCTTGCTGATGCCCAACGGGCTATCCTGAGAGATGAAGAATGCTTTCAGGTTGAGGATTACTTGACAGAGTACAGATGCGGAGATGTGTCCTTTGCGGTAATGCCTCCCCCACGAAAAATAAATGATGCATATCAGATAAATGTGGAGGCAGTAGAGAAAATCATTGGTTCCATGAAGGGGTTCAACTTCATCGTGCTGGATCTGACAGCGGCATTCAGTACCCTGAACTTGTCGATGCTGGATATGAGTACCGTGATCAATTTCGTCGGGGTCATGGATTTCCTGCCTGCAGTGAAGAATTACAAGGTGGGGTATGATACCCTGTTGCGTTTCGATTATGAGGAAAGCAAGATCTGTTTGGTGGAAAATCAGGCTGATCCTGACCGCTACATAAAATCCAAGGATGTGGAACGGCTTTTGGGGACAAGGTTTTACCATCATCTGCCCAGTGATGATCAGGCGGTGACCCATTCCATCCGCATGGGAAGGCCGTTGATGTATTCCGTTCCCTTGTCGCCTTTGACCCAGAGTTATTGGCAGCTGGTGGGGCGTTATACCAACAGGAGCAAGCCGCATCAAGGAGCCCGGCAGCGGGAACAGGGAAAAAAGGAAAAGAGCAGATTGCTTTCCTGGCTTATGGGCCGTACTGGCTGGAAGACGGCACAGAACACGAAGTAAGGCAGGTGACCTGGATGAGTTATCGTGTGATTCTCGTTGAACATGACAGTGATATGTTGTCCCGGCTGGCGGGAGTACTCAAGGCTGATGATGAATTCGATCTGGCATCTACCTATCATGATGCGGAAACGGCCTATGGACAGAGCAGTGTCTTCCGGCCTACGCTATTCCTGCTTGATGTGGATGATCCCGAGGCTGTAGAGCGTATTCCTAGTTTCGTCAAAGACTTTCCCAAGGCTATGGTATTGGGCTTGATGGAGAAGTGGGATGCTGGCACGGCAGACAGGGTGTTGGATGCTGGGGGCAGCGGGTGTATCCTTAAACCCTTCAGGACTGTTGATATCATGAAGGCGTTGGAGATCTACAAGCGGCGGGGGCAGGCATTACCGACCCGCACGTTGGCCTTCTTCAGTCCGAAGGGACATTCGGGCCGTACGACCATGGCTGCCGTCATGGCCATTGAGCTGGCGAAAAGAAGCGGTGAGTCTGTGGCTATTATCGATGCTGATCTGCAATTTGGGGATGTGGCTATGTTCTTTGATGCTGTACCACAGCACAATGTGGTCGAGGCATCTCATGATATAAAACTCCTGACACCCTCGACTTTGGGACACTATTTCCATCAGGTGGGAGAAGGGGTGTGGATCATGAGTGGTCCTCTGCAGCCGGAACACGCAGAGCTGGTGGAAGCTGACCGGCTTATTGAAGTAGTACGGATGGCGGGAAGCTTGTTTCGCTATGTGCTGCTGGATCTGCCCATGGGGTTCAATCCTATTTCGCTGGCACTGGCGGAGTGTGCGGACACGGATATTTTGGTGTCTATGCTCCGAAGTGGCTACGAAGTTCGCCATGTGAAGCGTTCCCTGAAGCTGTTCCATATGTGGGATTCTTATGGCAAGCGCATTTATACCGTGTTTTCAGGCGTGAAGAATTGTAATGAATCCCATAAGCGGAAATTGGAAGGAGAGATGGGAGGGCCGGTAACGATGATACTGCCGGAGGAGCGGCGGATTGTGGATGTTACAGGCAGTGGCCGCATCATGAAGGATTTGCCAGAACATGCGCCCTATGTGCAGGCTTTGTCAGATTTTGCGGATGATATTGTCAGTGGCAGGAGGTGAAGCCTATGGTGATTTTTGCAGCTGTGATAGCGGCGCTGGCGGGCTTTATTCTCGTTCTGTTGCTGACGGTGTATATCCAGCACATGCGGCGGATGAATATTTTTTATCGTATGCGTCGTCATCATATCATAGCGTCGGGACAGGCCTCAGAACAGACTTATTGGTTTGACAGCCTGCGCAGGCTGCTGAGCAAGGCTGCTTCCCCCCTGGCCGAGCAAGGCCCTATACATGCCTTGGATTTCCGCATGCGTCAGGCAGGGATACCTTTGCTGGGGGGAGAGTTCCTGATCTTATTATCTGGTTTTGGTTTGGCGGTAGGTTTACTGACTTGGATGCTGACATTGGAAGTTGGCATGGCTATGCTTATGGGGGTGATGGCGGCCGCTGTCATCTGGGGCTTTGTGAGCTGGCGAATCTACCGTCGCCGCAATGCTTTTACGGAGCAGTTGGGAGATTGCCTGACAACCATCGCTAACGCTTTGCGGGCAGGGTATAGTTTCCCTCAGGCAGTGGGGGTAGTATCCCGGGAAATGGAGCCGCCTATCCGTGATGAATTTGCGCAGGTATCCCGGGAACTGGCCATGAGCGTGCCCTTGGAGGCGGCGCTTGAGGCTATGGGGCGCCGGGTCGGCAGCGGAGATCTGGATCTGGTCATAACAGCTGTGCTTATCCAACGGGAAGTGGGAGGCAATCTGGCCCAGATCCTCGATAGTATCAGCGATACCATCCATGAACGTATCCGCATGAAACGGGAGATTTTTACTCTGACGGCACAGGGGCGGTTATCCGCAGGGTTGTTGCTGATACTGCCATTTATCCTGGCGTTGTTCCTGTATGTGTTCAACCGTGAGCAGCTGATACTGCTGGTTACTGACCCTATAGGGCGTATGGCCTTGCTGGTGTCATTGATATTGGAGGTTATCGGCTATGTGGTTATTCAGAGGATTGTCCATATAGACGTATAATTCATACAGCAAAGTGATATTTTTTGAAAGGATGTGGAGAATATGTTACAGCGTATTGAGAAGAAATGGTCGGAAAAGGGACAGGGCATAGTGGAGTATGCTTTGATCTTGGCGTTCGTGGTGGCCATTGCCGTCATTGCATTGAAGGACAATGGTACTATCGGGCAGGCAATCCAGAATCTATTCCAAAGTACGGGCCAGAAGATTGAACAAGCTGGTGGCTCTAATAGCACTACGGATAATAATAATGCGAATACTTCCAATCCGTAAGGAATGTTATTGGAAAATGGGATTGCTGCAACAGGGGGAAGGCGGGGATTTCCCCGCTTTCTTTCTATGAAGCGGATACAACCCAGGAGGTGATGGTGGTGAAACGACAAAAAGGGCAGTCTGTGGTGGAATTCGCCCTGATCATACCATTATTTCTTCTCCTGATATTGGGCATGATATACGGTGGCTTTGCTTATGCGGATTATCTGCAATATAGTACGGCCGTGCGGGAGGCAGCCAGAGACATAGCGATGCAAAAAGCAGAAAAGCGGGTAGCTATTGCGACGGGACTGAATGGCAACAATAATGCAAGTATGGTCAAGAAATACGCCGATCCGCTGACCAAATTGTATGATGCGAAGTTTTCGGTCACCCTCCAGGAAAGCACTACGGAAGAGCCAGGATTCGTAACGGTCAGCGTGGAGCTGAACCTGAATGAGGAGCTGGGCGGCAGCGGGTTCCCAGCTAAAGTCTTGCCGAAAAAACTCAAGCCACTGCAATGCACCATGCCCATAGAAAAGGACTTGGATCATACAGAGTAGGGTGGTGATTGGATGTCGCTCTTAAAGCGTTTGGGAAGAACCAGGGAACAAGCCATTGAGGAAGTAGAAAGACGTGGTGAAAAAACGCAGGCAGAAAGCGGGGAGAAACGGACAGGAAATGTCAACCGCAAGGGGGATGCCTGGCAGACAGAGGAAACGGATACCTATTCCCGACTGATCGAGAAAACCCCTTCCACGCAGCCGCAAATGGCCTCAGCCTTTGCAGCCCGGCGTTCTGCTATCGTGCAGATCGATCAGATACAGGAACTGCGCTTGGCTATCCATCGTCGTATCGTGGATGAAATGACGGTGGCAGAACAACAGTTGATTGCCCAGGGCAAAGAGGCTCGGGAACAGATCAAGAATCTGATTTCTACCTACTTTGAACGGGAAATGGCCACGAATAATTACAGCTTATCCAGAGCCGAGCGCATGGCACTGGTGGACGATATCTGTGATGAACTGTTGGGGTTAGGGCCTTTGGAGCCGTTGCTCAAGGATGGATCCATCACGGAAATCATGGTAAACGGGCCACAGGATGTTTTTATCGAGAGAGATGGCAAGCTGCTGCTGTCTGATACCCGCTTTTATGATGATGCGCATCTCATGAATATCATCGAGAGGATATTAGCACCTTTAGGACGGCGGGTGGATGAGGCATCACCTTTGGTGGATGCTCGTCTTGCCGATGGTTCCCGTGTGAATATCATCATCCCGCCGTTGTCATTGATTGGGCCAGCCGTAACCATCCGTAAATTTTCGCAGACGGCTTTATCTGTGGAAAACCTGGTGGGGTATGGCACCTTGAGCGAGAATATGGCGGTCTTCCTGGAGGGATGTGTCAAGGCACGGCTGAATATCCTGGTGGCTGGCGGTACAGGTTCTGGTAAGACTACTACGCTTAATGTATTGTCTTCCTTCATTCCAGCTACGGAGCGGATTGTCACCATTGAGGATGCGGCGGAATTACGGCTGCAGCAGCGTCATGTGGTGACGCTCGAATCCCGCCCTGCCAATATCGAAGGTACTGGTGCCGTTACTATCCGCGATCTGGTGCGCAATGCTTTGCGCATGCGTCCTGACCGTATTATCGTGGGTGAAGTTCGTTCTGGTGAGGCTTTGGATATGCTGCAGGCCATGAATACTGGTCATGATGGTTCTCTGACCACAGCGCATGCCAACAGTCCGCGGGATGTGCTGTCCCGCTTGGAAACGATGACCTTGATGGCAGGCATGGAGCTGCCCGTGCGGGCAGTCCGCACGCAGATCTCTTCGGCTATCAATTTGATCATCCAGCAGTCCCGTCTGCAGGATGGCAGCCGCAAGATTACCCATATAACTGAAGTCCAAGGCATGGATGGAGATACCATCATCCTGCAGGAATTATTCCGTTATGTGCAGGATTATCTCGATGATCATGGCAGATCGGTGGGACATTTTGAAGCTACTGGCCTGCAGCCGAATTTTATGGAAAAATTCCGGATCAACGGCGTGCAGCTGCCTGCGAATATTTTCAGCAAGGACTGAAGGAGGCGTTACCATGATAGTCTTAGCAGCGGCATTGATAACCGCATTGATTATGGTGATGTTGTTTCTTTTGGTTTATGCTGCCCGCAGGCCCCAGATGCAGACCCAGCAGCATTTGGAAAAGATGATTGCTGAGGCCGAAGCCCAGCGGAGAGCCGCTAAGCGTCAAAAGCGGAAGCTCGTGGAACCGGGGAAGATTGCCGATTACAATAGCGTGCGGGAACTATCCTTCCGGGAGCGCGTTATCCATCCTTTGGTGATGTCCATAGAGTCATGGCTGACACATTTTGCCCCGCGGGAAATGCGTACGATGTTAGAAGAGATGCTCATGCATTTGGGGGTGCAGGAACAGTGGAGCGTGAATCGTCTGGCCGCTGGCTGGGTATTAGGCGTAATGGCAGGAGGCATGACCTCCCTGGCCGTTATCTATGGATTTTCACCGCTGCATATGACCCAGCAGATTGCCATCGTGGGGCTGGGGGTGCTGGCGGGAGCAGTGATTCCGTTCCTGTTGTTGCAGTCGGCTATCAGGCAGCGGAAGGCGGCAATAAGGCGGCAGCTGCCTGAGTTCCTCGATTTCCTCTGTGTCAGCGTTCAGGCGGGGCTTTCTTTTGATGGTGCTGTAGCCAAGATCGTGCATCGCATGAAGGGACCTTTGATGGATGAGTTCCGGCGGATGCTCAGGGATATGGGGCTGGGCATGAATCGGCAGAGAACCTTGACCCAACTGGCTAAGCGCTGTGATATTGAGGAAATCTATCTCTTTACAGCATCTGTGATACAGGCCGAGCATCTGGGCACCAGTATGTCCAGGACGCTGAAGAATCAGGCGGACAATATGCGGGATCGTCATCGGCAGAGGGTGAGAGCTATTGCCTTGAAAGCCCCTGTAAAGATTATCTTGCCTATGATCTTGTTTATCTTTCCTTCGATTTTCGTCATGGTGGTTTTCCCAGCCGCATTAACGCTGCTCAAATCACTGAATAGATAGAGATGTTTTACTGAATGGAGGTGCGGGCAGGATGCTGATAAAGCTACGTGAGATCATGCGCAGTGAAAAGGGACAGTCGCTGGCAGAATGGGCTTTGGTAGCGCTTTTTGCGGTAGGGGTGTTCTATTTTTTTCGCGAATCCAGTCTGCTCTCGCAGGTAAGAGGATCCTATGATAATGTTGGACGTTATTTAAGCAGTACACCTTCCACAGAGCAGGCAATCAATAAATATGGGAAAATAGCAAATTCTGTGCTGAGGCAGGAAAGCAATGACCTGCGTATCGCTCTCGATAAAACATCCTTGCAGAATCTGGCTGGGGTCTTTCTGGGGAAGACAAAGGCTGAAATCAACGCCATGTTGACGGGGAATGCCAATTTCAATAAATACAATCCTAACCAAGCCTTGAATCAGGGCACGCTGCTTTTTGACTATTACATCAAAAGCACAGGCGATGGAGAAGACGGTGCTGTCAGGACTGTATTTGATAATGGCTTGGTTGCTAAGGATAACCTGCTCAATTGGATGCAGGGGAATTATACCCAATTCCAGTCGACGGAAAAGACCCGGGAGTCGGATTGCCGGTACTTTTTTTCCGATGACCTGATCGATCCTTCCGGCGTCTTGAATGGTACACCACATCAAGCGGGCGAATATGCGGTCAGTGTCCGCTGTACTTTTGCGTTCAATAGCCAGGGGCAGGCCGAGAGTGTCCGGATCTGGGCTACCCGCAATAAGAAGGATACAGAGACTGGCCAATGGATCAGGAATGAGACGGATGGGCTGATGAATATTGTGGTTACCAAATAGGGGGGGAGAATCATGAGAGGAAAACAAGCCGAGAAGGGGACGGTGATTGTCTTTGTCGCTCTCATGCTGCCATTTTTGATTCTCTTTGCAGGTGTGGCGATTGATATTGGCCGTGCGTATCTGTATAAATCGTATATGCAGAATGCTGCTGATGCAGCCGCACTGGCTGGGGCAGAAACGGTCAGTGGACAAAAGGCCCGATTGGTAACAGGGACTGACGTGCCCGTCTTGGGACAGTATATAAAAACGGAGCCGAGTACAAAAGCGGATAACGGGGCCAAAAGATTCCTGGCTATGGATACCGGCAGTACGTGGAACAATGAGGGACAAAATATTACGACGGAACTGCGCAAGGAAATCAATCTCAAGAAGAACAGCCCTGTCTTGAAGAATAGGGCTGTTAATTATTACTATAAAGTGACATTGTCCGATGATATGGAGTTCCAATATGCGGCAATGTTTTTGCCCAAAGCGCTGATGCCTAAGGATTGGAAGGTTAAGGTGGAGGCGTGGGCGATGGCGAATAACAATCCCTTGGCGGGGATTGACTTGCTGACCCAGATGTCGGAGGTAGCAGCGGCAGACACATATTCGACCTTTCAGGATTTGCAGGCGTATTATAAAGGGAAGTCGTATGATCATATCAAGGCGATAAGCTTTACCAATCCAGGTCCTGCCTATCATGCGGATGGTACCCGGCAGGAAGTCTTTTCTATGGATGGAACAGCGGCAATAAACAACAATATGAAGAAACTGCTGATAAATTTCAAGCCCGATATCACTGCTACACAAAAATTGACAGGGAATTGGGATTTGGACAAGGTGCTCAATATGAGCAATGATGATGTACGGCAATATTTTTCTGATCATGGGATGAAAATCACCAATTGGCAGCTGATCGACAGTTCAGGCAATATCATCGAGACAAAGGAAGGCGGTACGGAATGGTGGGGAAAATTCTATGACAAATTGAAAAAAAATTTTGGTGAGACTGTGGCGGCAACTTTGCTGAATGCCCGGATAGCTTCGATAATCAATGTGATCAATCCTTATGAGGTGCGGGATGTGGAAAATTTGAGTGCGGATGAGGTTTCTTATAGCGTGTATACAGATAGCCCCAATGAACTAGACCCGATGTTTGTCCGCATTGAAAGTGAGGAATATAATACGGCCAGTGGCAGCAACTGGGTCACGAACACGGTGCGCGATATCCAGATCAATATCAAGGAGACGGCGGATAATACGGGAAAATCCATCATCACGGGAAAATATCTTTACCGGCCAATAGCGTTCTTCTATGATGGCCCAGTGGGCGAAGATAATGAGCGTGGTGTGGGCCGCAAGTCCAGGACGCTGACGTTCAATTTGGAAGCCGATTTTCGTGGTATCCTTTATGCGCCCAATAGCCCGGTGCATGTAATAGGGAATAACCATAAGTTCTCCGGGATCATCATAGCGCAGAGTATCGTAGATGCAGAGGGAAATATCATACCTATGCCAGAAGAGCAGAATGCAGATACCAATGGAGAATTGCAGTCGTTCTATACGCAGATGGGCTTAGGCGATGCTCAGTATGATGATTTTGGGATAGTAAGGCTTACTGTCTATGATGATCCGCAGAAAGATGTTGTCTATCTGACGTCCAGAGCGAAGATAACGCTGTAGGGAACAAAAGGATACGAATATTCAAGTTTTTAATGCGTTTCTTGGGATTTCAAGCATAATCTGTGCTACAATAAAATAATGATAGTGTATCAATACAGAGGAGGCTTTCAATATGAAGAAATATATTGTGGTTTTGTGTATGGCCTGCCTGCTGGCTTTTTCAGCTAGTGCATTGGCAGCGACGCCGGATGCTGCAGCATTGTCGGGAGAACAGGAAACTGCTGTCAAATGGGTGGACGCGATGCTGGTAAAGCAGGACGCGGCGGCAGGTATCAAGCTGATGGGGCCGCAGGCACAGAAGAATATCCAGGCGGACAAGCTGGGCAAGAGCCTGTCGGAGCTCAACCAGAAGTTCGGCAAGTATCAGGAGTCCAAGTTCATCAGCTGGACGCGTTTCGATCAGGCGGATCAGATGATCTATCTCATGCGTTTTGAGAAGGAACAGCTTGTGCGCTGTGAGCTTATTTTCGACAAGAAGGGGCAGTTGGAGAACTTCTCGTTAGCCGCGCTCAAGGAGAACACGAAAGAGCAGAAAAAAGATAAGAAATAAGCAAAAGCTATTTACGGCCGGCAGTCGATACTGCCGGCCGTTGCTATTTTCTGATACACTGCTATAATAAAAAATAGAGTATCAGAATGGAGGAATACGGATGAAACGCAGCGAGCGCATCTACAATTACATCCAGGAAAGATCAGCGGCTTATACGAAAGAGCAGCTGAAAGGGCAGGTGGGGTTCGACGCACAGGAGATTGCGGCCGCCCTCGATATCCTGCGCAACAATGTGTCCAAGGAGCTCAACGAGCTGCATCGGCAGGACCGCATCGTCAAGTTCGCAGGCCGTCCGGTGCGCTATTTTGACAAGGAGACTCTCGAAAATCTGCTGGAGACGGATTTTGGTGTGGGGCCATGCCAGTTCCAGGACATTGGGGAATGCCGTGAGGCCAGCGGGGACAGTGAGGCGGATGCCAATCCGTTTGAGCATCTGATTGGTGCCGATAAGAGTCTCAAGCGGCAGGTGGAGCAGGCCAAAGCGGCTATCCTCTATCCCCCCGATGGCCTGCATACGTTGATTGTCGGCCAGACAGGCGTCGGCAAGACTCTGTTTGCGCATATGATGTTCGCCTATGGCAAGGCCATGCATCGCTTTGACAGCGAGGCGCCGTTCATCACCTTCAACTGTGCGGATTACTACAACAACCCGCAGCTGTTGATCTCGCATGTGTTCGGTCACATCAAGGGCGCGTTTACCGGGGCGGATACGGCCAAAGCTGGCCTTGTGGAAGAGGCTGATGGCGGTGTATTGTTCCTCGATGAGATTCACCGTTTGCCCCCGGAAGGGCAGGAGATGATTTTCTACTTCATGGACACGGGCACATTCAACCGCCTGGGCGAGACGACGCGCAGCCGCCGGGCTAAGGTGCTGATAATCGGTGCGACAACGGAAGACCCGAATTCGGCCCTGACGCGTACCTTCGTGCGCCGCATCCCGAATATCATCACGATCCGTCCCTTGGCGGAACGCACGCTGGAGGAGCAGCTGGACATACTCAAGCTGCTCTTCATGGATGAGGCGCAGCGGGTCAAGAAACCGGTGCGCATCAGCGTGGAGTCGGTCAAGGCTTTGATCGGCAGCATCGGCAGCGGCAATGTCGGCCAGCTGAAGTCCAACATCAAGCTCCTTTGCGCCCAGGCATTCCTCAACGGTATTGACAATCCGAACTATATCGAGGTCGATTTCAAGATGCTGCCGGGCAATGTCAAGGATGGCCTGTTGACGCTGTCAGCTAATCGCCAGGCATTGGCTGAGCTGACGAAATACGTGAGCGAGCCGCTGGTTGTTTCGCCGCCGGGAAGGAAGATCCAGCTTGAGGATGAGAATGGCGGCGAAGGCGGCTTCAATCTGTATCAGGTGGTCGAGGACAAGGTGGCCCTCTTGAAAGGCGAGGGCATCAGCGATGAGCTGATCAAGCAGATTGTCGCGACCGATGTAAATGTCTATGTCAAAGACCTCTATAATAAGAAACATTCGGTCAACATGACGACGCGCGAGCGCTTGCTCAAGATTGTGGATGAGGCCCTCGTGGACTTTTCCGAGCAGGTGTCGCTATTTGTACAAAAACGGATGAACCGCAGTTACCGCGACCGTTTTCTCTATGCCTTCAGTCTGCATCTGTCGGCATTCCTCAAGCGTGTCAAGTCGAAAGAATCCATCCCTTATACGGAAATCGAGGGTGCTATCCCCCAGGATTCCAAGTGCCTGCAGGTGGCTGTCGAAATTGGCGAGATGGTCGAAAAACATTACCATCTGAAGGTGCCGCGCAATGAGATCGAGTACATCGCCCTGCTGCTGGAATCCTCTGATGATGACGATCTCGATGAGAAGGTAACCATCCTCGTGGCAACCCATGGCAAGAGCACGGCCAGCTCGATGGTGGATGTGGCGCAGAAACTGTTCAGCTCGACCGATACGAATATCATTGCCGTGGACATGCCGTTGGAGGTCAAGCCACAGGAAATCTTTGACAAGACGGCAGCCATGTTGCAGGCGATGAAGTGCACCAAGGGGGTACTGATCCTTGCTGATATGGGATCGCTCTGCAACATCGGCTCGATGCTCGCGGAAAAACTCAAGATCCCTATCCGCACGCTCGATATGGTATCGACGCCGCTGATCCTTGAGGCCATGCGCAAGGTGGACATCGCTGGCATGGATCTTGACAGCATCTACGAGTCGCTACGCAACTTCAAGGGCTATGAGGCCGTGGATTCGACGGAGACGGTGGCCACAGGCGAAAATGGTCCGGAGGCTATCGTGACCATCTGCTCGACAGGGCAGGGCGCGGCGCTTAAGCTCAAGGCATTGGTCGAGGACATCCTGCGCAATGCGGGCCGCGCGGTGGAAGTCATACCGATTGGCTTGGTACATATGGATGAGCGCATCGAGGAAATCGCGAAAAGCTATCATATCGTAGCAGCTGTCGGCATGAAAAAGCCGCAGGCGCAAGTGCCGTTCATTTCCCTGGAACAGCTCATTGATGGTACCGGCGAGCAGCTGCTCAATGAGCTGATGCTTGACCGCAAGATCAGTATGGTGCCTAAAGTCAAAAGCAATATGGTGGTACAGAAACTCTGTGAGGAATCGCTGCAGAAGTTCCTGACTTATCTGAATCCAGCCAAGATCATGGGCTGCCTGCTGGAATTTGACCGGCAGCTTGAGACAGAACTCAGCATCAAGCTTTCGAATCCGCTGCGTATCCGTATCATCGTTCACTGTGGCTGTGCACTGGAGCGTATCGTTACCCGCAGTCCGCTGACCTATAAGGGCGATAAGACGGCTGTCGATACACAAAAATTCGAGGCAGTAAAAAAAGCGGCCAGAGTATTCGATAAGACACTAAAGCTGCGTTTCGATGAAGATGAGTTCTATTTCATGGCTGATATGATATAAAACAATAAAGAAAATACGCAACATGATACACTATGGCGAAGAAATACGCCATAGTGTATTTTATTTGGGTATATTTTATTTTCTGACAGTATCAGAGCGTATCAAAAAGTATATGGAAGTGTATTAATAGTGTATCAATAGTATCGGCGGTAAAAAAATTTATCTGAAAAAACCCTGTAAAATCAAGTGAAAGAAGAATTTTTTGTTTTGATACACAAAGTTGGCACGCGGATTGCATTATATAGGGGCGTAAGGCAAAAAGCCAAAAACATTCAGATTCGACCAAAAATGAAAATGGTTATATGGGGAATGAATTCTAAGGAGGTACTTTAAATGTTTGGTATTATCGTTGGTACGCACGGCATCTTTGCGCAGGAGCTTGTGAAATCCTGTGAAATGATTTGTGGCGAGCAGAAAAATGTTCGTGCCGTAACGCTGATTCCGGGCGAAGGGCCGGATGATGTCGTCAAGAAGTATGAGGCTGCGATTGCAGAGCTCGATTGCGACGGCGGCGTCCTGTTCCTGAATGACCTGTTCGGTGGCAGCCCGTACAACGCAGCTTGCCGTCTGGTTATCAGCAATGAGAACTACGGCATCGTAACAGGCGTAAATCTCCCGATGCTTATCGAGATGTGCAGCGCCCAGATGATTGATGATGGTTCGGATATCCAGGCTCTGATGGAAAAAGCTGTAGAGGCCGGCAAGAACGGCACGCAGACGTTCCATGCCAGCCAGATTTCCGATGATGAGGAGGAGGACTTATAATGAATATCGTATTAGCAAGAATTGATGACCGTCTGATCCATGGCCAGGTTGCCACGGTCTGGTCGAAGGTAACGGGCTGCTCGCGCATCATCGTCTGCGATGATGAGGTAGCCAAGGACACGATCCGCGCAACGCTCTTGAAACAGGTTGCTCCGGCTGGTATCAAGTCCCATGTCGTTGACCTCGAGAAGGCAGTCCGCGTTTATCAGAACCCGAAATACGAGAATGAGAAATGCCTGCTGCTGTTCACGAACCCGACCAGCGTTCTCTACATGGTTGAGCATGGCGTTGACATCAAGAGCGTCAACATCGGCGGCATGAGCTTCAAGGAAGGCAAGCATCAGATTACGGGTGCTGTCTCCGTTGATGACAAAGACATCGATGCATTCAATAAGTTGAACGAGAAAGGCATCGAGCTGGAGATCCGTAAGGTTGATACGGACAAGAAAGTTATGCTGATGGATGTCCTGAAATAAGGATATTCTTCATATGACTGGCAGGGAGTTGTTTGGGAAGGCTCCCTGCTGGGGGAAATTCATATTACATAATGGAGGGAATACACAATGAGCTCTATTCAAATCCTGCTTATCTTTATCTTTGCGACGATCGCAGGCATGGGGTCCTGCCTGGACGAGATGCAGACGCATCGTCCGCTGATCGCTTGCACGATCACTGGTCTTATTCTTGGTGATATGACGACTGGTATCATCATCGGTGGTACGCTTGAAATGATGGCACTTGGCTGGATGAACATCGGTGCTGCAATCGCACCGGATGCTGCACTGGCTTCGGTCATTTCGACGATCCTCGTCGTTGCCAGCCATCAGGACGTGGCAACTGGTATCGCTATCGCCATGCCGCTGGCTGCTGCTGGTCAGGTACTGGCTATCATTTGTAAGACGGTTTCCGTTGTGTTCCAGCACAAAGCAGACGATTACGCAGAAGAGGGGAATCTTTTCGGTATCGATCTGTGCAACTATGGCGCTCTGATCCTGCAGGGTCTCCGCGTCGGTGTTCCGGCTCTGCTCGTCGCTATGACGGTCGGCACGGGTGCTGTTGAGAATATGCTGAGTGCTATTCCGCCGGTTATCTCCGGTGGTCTTCAGGTCGCTGGTGGCTTCATCGTTGTCGTAGGTTATGCAATGGTCATCAACATGATGGGGGCTCAGTACCTCATGCCGTTCTTCTTCCTCGGTTTCGTTGTCGCAGCGTTCACGAACTTCAACCTCGTTGCTCTCGGTGTTATCGGTCTGGTAGCAGCTATCGTCTACATCCAGCTGAACCCGAAATATCAGGCAGTAGCCGCAGCTCCGGCAGCAGCAGCTTCCAGCTCTGGCGACGATCTTGACGACGAACTTGACTAAGCGCGAGTAGAGGAGGATATACATAATGGAAAAGAAAATTACTTCCAACGATTTTTTCTGGACGTTCGTCCGTTCTAACTTCCTGCAGGCATCCTGGAACATGGAGCGTATGCAGGGTCTGGGCTACTGCTTCGGCATGGTTCCAATCCTTCGCCGTCTCTATGAGGGTGAGGAACTCAAGAAGGCTATCAAACGTCACCTCGAGTTCTACAACACGCAGCCATTCGTAACGGCACCGATCATCGGTATCACGGCTGCTCTGGAGGAGAAGAAAGCCAATGGTGCTCCAATCGAAGATGGTGTTATCAACGGTATCAAAGTCGGTATGATGGGCCCTCTGGCTGGTGTCGGTGACCCGATTTTCTGGGGCACGCTCCGTCCGATCACGGCAGCTCTTGGTGCATCTTTCGCACTGACGGGCAGCATCATCGGCCCAATCCTGTTCTTCGTCCTGTTCAATGCCATCCGCCTGGCAGTCCGCTGGTACGGCATCAAATACGGCTATGCCAAAGGTACGGATATCGTCAAAGATATCGCTGGCAACAAGCTCCAGAAGATCACGGAAGGTGCTTCCATCCTCGGTCTGTTCGTCATGGGTGCTCTCGTCAACAAATGGACGTCGGTCAATATCCCGGTTGTCGTTTCGGAAATCACGAACGCCAAAGGTGAGCATGTCGTTACGACGGTTCAGGGTATCCTCGACCAGCTCATGCCGGGTCTTGTTCCGCTGCTCATGACCTTTGCCTGCATGGCACTCCTCAAGCGCAAGGTTAGCGCTATCACGATTATTTTCGGTCTGTTCGCAGTCGGCATCATCTGCTATGCCCTCGGTATCATGAACGTAAAATAAAACAGTGTTACAAAATTGGGAAAGGAGCTGATTTTCAGCTCCTTTTTCTGTTGAAAAGCTTTACTTTTATGGCTGAGTTTCGTAAAATAAAGTAGTATGGTTTGATAACAAAGATTTATCTGTTTATAGTTTTTGGTTTGGTAGGAGAGATGTTTCCATGATTAAAAAAGCGATTGCGGTAATGACATCTGGCGGCGACAGCCCGGGAATGAATGCGGCTGCCCGTGCAGTGGTCCGTACGGCATTGTATGAAGGTGTAGAGGTCTATGGCATCAACAACGGCTATCAGGGCATGGTTGACGATGATATCGTCCCACTCACGAGCCGCAGCGTAAGCGACCTCATCCAGCGCGGCGGCACGTTCCTCGGCACGGCACGCTGCATGGAGTTCAAGACGCCGGAAGGCCGCAAGAAGGGCTTTGATAACCTGATGAAACACGGCATCGAAGGTCTCGTTATCATTGGTGGTGATGGCAGCCTCACAGGTGGCAGCCTGCTCTCCAAGGAAACTGGTATGCCGATTGTCGGCCTGCCGGGCACGATTGATAACGATGTCTGGGGCATGGACTACACGATTGGCTGCGATACGGCTGCCAATACGATTGTCGATGCCATCAACAAGCTGCGCGATACGGCTTCGGCACATCGCCGCATCATGCTCGTTGAGGTCATGGGCCGCAACTCCGGCTGGCTGGCTATGATGGCTGGTATCGCTGGCGGTGCTGAGTATGTGCTCGTTCCAGAAGTCAAATATGACCTCGATGAGATGTGCCATGAGCTCAAGGCTATGTATGATGCCGGCAAACGTTACAGCATCATCGTCGTTGCTGAAGGTGCTGGCTCGGCTGTTGGCCTTGGCCAGGTCGTTGAGGAAAAGACTGGCATCGATACGCGTGTATCGGTACTCGGTCATATCCAGCGTGGGGGGTCGCCTACGGTTGAAGACCGCATGAAGGCCTCGATGCTGGGCGAGAAGGCAGCACTTGCCATCATCTCGGGCGCGACGAATGTCGTATTTGGCTTCAATGAAGGTAAGGTTGTCAGCGTCAATCTGTTTGATGCGGTCAATAATCAGAAGACACTGGATCCAGAACTCGTGCGTCTGGCCCGTGTGCTCGCATAAGCTGAATTTTATCAATCCCACTGGCAACAGTGGGATTTTTCTGCCACAGAGGATGTGCTAGGTAATGGTTGGTCGAAAATGCACTTTTAGACGGAATAGAATACAAGCAATGCTTATGCTGGTGGCCTGCCTGCTGTGTTTCATGATGCCGCAGGCTAGGGCCGAGGAACTCACGGGGCAGTGGTATTGGCAGCAGGACCCGGTGAGCGCAGGTGCGGAGACGAGTGAGGATGTCATCCAAAGAGCGTTGGCTGGCATGGGGGATTGGCAGCCTTATGATGCGCCAGCCCAGCCGCCATTTGAACGCGAGGAGAAGTACATCTGGCTTATGACGACATTGCCGCAGGGCGAGGAAATCCGCGATGCATCGCTGCTTATGACGGTGACGGACCAGAGCTTTGAGGTCTGGCTCGATGGGAAACGGATTTACAGCTACGGCGATATGGAACCGCGATTGATGTCTTATGGACAGAAATGGCACCTGATTCCGCTGCCAGCTGATTATGCCGGGCGGCATTTGTTTATCCGGGCGTATTCAGCGAATCCGTTATGCCTGGGGAATTTTGAACCCATCAAGCTCGATGCGAGTGTCGTGCAGATGTCGACGCTGCTGCAGCAGGATATCTCGTATATTGCCAATATTCCGCTCGCCGTGTTCATGATCCTGATCATGTTGATGTATTATATGTCGCCAAATGCGCCGAAGACACTCTATATGCAGCTGATCTTGTTCATGCTGGCTTTCGTGGTCTGGATGGTAAGTGTATCCAATACGAAGCAGCTTTTCCTGGATGCTCCGGTATTCTGGTGGGGCTTGCAGCGCATCGATGTTTACTTCTTCCCGATTTTGGCTAATTTGATCATCTACCGGGTGGTCGACAGGGAATACCGGCGGAGTACGTGGATGGCAATGCTGTCCTTTGTCGTGCTGCTCCTGATTGCTATCTTGTCGGAGGTCTTTGGCCTCAGTGGCCTCGATGGCTGTGCGTCGGCTTTCTATATCATGCTGCCAGCTATCGAGGGCATGGTGGCCTATTGGACGCTTCAGTCCGCTTGGCGCGGCAATAAGTATTGCCGCGCGCTTCTCGTGCCACTGCTGGGCTTGGTGGCTGCTGGTACCCTCGATGGTTTTTCCCGTCATTTCCATTGGCTGACGGCAAAGGGGTATTGGCTCCCGTATGGTACGATCACGATTGGCATTTTCGTCCTCTACATCGTGCAGCAGCAGATCCGGCGGGAACGCTTGCTGCTGGCACGGGCTGCTGGCCTTGAGGAGGCTGTGGCCGAGGCGGTGGCGCGCTCTGAGATTGACACTTTGACGCAGTGCTATAACCGCAACCGCATGCAGGCGGTGCTTGAGGCGGAAATCAGCCAACATCGGCAGGAAAAGGAACCGTTTTCACTCATCATGCTCGATATTGACTTTTTCAAGCATATCAACGATACGTATGGCCATGATGCCGGCGATGAGGTGTTGGCTACCTTTGCTGGTGTCATCCGCAACAACATCAAGAAGTCCGATATATTCATCCGCTGGGGCGGTGAGGAGTTCATCCTGATCTGCCGCGGCTGCTCGGGCGATGAGGCCTTCCTGGTAGCTGAGCGCCTGCGTCGTCAGGTGGAGTGGTCGCGGATCTTCAGCCAGCGCCGCATCACCTGCAGTGTGGGGGTGGCTTCCTGGCAGGGCGAAAATGACAGTGCCGCGCAGCTTATCAAGCGTGTGGATACGGCACTTTATACAGCCAAACGCAGCGGCCGCAATACGGTTTGCCGTGAACCTCAATTGTCTGATGAGGTCTTGGTGGCTGCTCATGCTAATTGATGATAATAAAAAACTGCTCAATACTTTGGGATTGAGCAGTTTTTGGCTATAGAAGCAATTATTTTACCAGTGAGCCTGGATATTTCAGTGTGGCGAAATAGTCGTCGATGGTCTGGGCGCGGCGGATGAGCTCGATGCTGCCGTCTTCACGCAGCAACAGCTCGGCGCACCAGAGCTTGCCGTTGTAGTTGAACCCCATAGCACTGCCGTGGGCACCGGTATCGTGGATGATCACGAGGTCGCCGATGTCGATCTTGGGCAGTTTGCGGTCGATGGCGAATTTATCATTGTTTTCGCAGAGCGAGCCCGTGACATCATAGAGATGGTCGCAGGGCTCATTTTCTTTGCCGGCAATCGTGATATGGTGGTAGGCACCGTAGAGGGCCGGGCGCATGAGATTGGCCATGCAGGAGTCAAGGCCGATGTAGTCTTTGTAAGTCTTCTTCTCATGCAGCACTGTCGAGACGAGCCAGCCGGCAGGGCCGGTCATGGCACGGCCGCTTTCGGTCATGAGACCGACGTCGCCGAGTCCGTTGGGAACCATCATCTCATCGTAGAGCTGATGGATGCCTTCGCCGATTTCCATGAGGTTCAGCGGCTGCTGATCGGGCTCGTAGGGGATGCCGAAACCGCCGCCGAGATTGACGAACTCGACATGGATGCCGAGTTTCTGCTTGAGTTCCACAGCCAGTGTGAACATCAGCTTGGCCGTGAACAGGAAGGCCTCGGTGCGGCGCTCGTTCGAGGCGACCATCGTATGGAGACCGAAACGGCGTACGCCCTTGTCCTGGGCCATTTTATAGGCCTCAAACAGCTGGTCGCGGGTCAGGCCGTATTTTGCCTCGGTCGGTTTGCCGATGATGTCATTGCCCTCAATAAGATCGCCAGGATTGTAGCGGAAACAGAGGATCTTCGGCAGGCCGGCATTCTTCTCGAGGTATTCGATATGGCTGATGTCGTCGAGGTTGATGATGGCGCCGAGTTCGATGGCTTTCTGGAATTCGTCGGCAGGGGTATCGTTGGAGGTCAAAAGGATTTCCTCGCCCTTCACGCCAGCGATGTCGGAGAGCAGCAGCTCTGCAAGGCTGCTGCAGTCGGTGCCAGCGCCTTCCTCATGCAGGATCTGCACGATGCGCGGGTTGGGCAGTGCCTTGACGGCGAACTGCTCGCGGAAGGATGGTGCCCAGGCAAAGGCTTTCTGCAGAGCGCGGATGTTCTCGCGGATGGCGTGTTCATCATAAATATGGAACGGCGTGGGATATTTGGCGATAATTTCCTGCAGCTGGGCTTTGTTCAGTGGGAATGTTTTTTTTGCCATATCGATACCTCCTGATAGATAGAGAGAACTATTCTTGATTGTAAATTTGTAAATAAATTATAACAAGACGGCATAACAAAGTCAACAGTTATAAAAAAATAGTATACTCATTCCATTCGTTCTTTTCATCAGCAGGTAGAAATGATACAATGGTTCTATATTATATAGAAGAAAAGGCCGTTATGAGGAGGATGAAGATGCGAAGATTCCTGAGTTTCTTGAAAGTGTTCCGCTATGATCTGATTGTGCTGCTTATGGCATTGCGTCATCGTGATACGCCGGGCCGCATCAAGGGGATACTTGCCTTTGCCCTCCTGTATCTCGTGAGTCCTGTGGACATCATTCCCGATGCCGTGCCATTTGCCGGCCTTATCGATGATGCGGTCATCGTGCCGACAGTTATCTGCGGCTTGACGAATCTGCTGCCCTCGCATGTGCGTCGATATGCGGAGACCCGCGCCGACCAGGCCACGCGTTATATGCCGGCGGTGCTTATTGCGGCATCACTGTTCGTGCTCGCCTGGATCGGGCTCATTGTCTATGGCTTGTGGCGGCTGTTTTTTGCTTGAGAAAGAGGAGTTTTATTTTGCGTTTATATATTGCCGAGAAACCGAGTGTCGGACGGGAACTGGCTAAGTGCCTGACTGGCCCGGTGGTGCGTCACGATGGCTATCTGGAGACGCGCGATGGCATCGTGACTTGGCTATTCGGTCATATCCTGCGGCAGGCTGAGCCGGATGAATATAATCCGCAGTACAAGCGATGGCGGGCCGAAGATCTGCCAATCATCCCTGACCAGTGGAAATTGTTTGTGGACAAGAACTGCGAGAAGCAGTTTGCCATCGTCAAATCACTGATTGAGAAGGCCGATGAGATCGTTCATGGCGGTGACCCAGATCGTGAGGGACAGCTGCTCGTCGATGAGGTGCTGGACTATATCGGCACGACGAAACCGGTCAAGCGCATCCTGCTCAATGCCCTGGATGAGACGAGTATCAAGAAGGCCAACAGCAGCCTGCGCGAGAACAAGGATTTCTTCAATCTCAAACAGTCGGCTCTGGCGCGTGCGCGCGCTGACTGGCTGATCGGCATGAACCTGTCGCGCGCCTATACGCTGGCGGCACGCCGGGCCGGGCATGATAAGCTCGTGCTGCCAATCGGTCGCGTCAAGACGCCGACGCTGGCACTGGTCGTGCGCCGCGAGCGCGAGATCGAGAATTTCAAGCCTGTTGATTACTACACAATCAAGGGTACCTTTGCTCATGCCAATGGTTCGTTCCAGGCGCAGTGGAAGCCTAAGGATACGATGGCGGGCCTCGACAGCGAGAACCGTCTGATCGACAAGCAGATAGCTGAAGACAAGCTGGCGTTCTTCCAAGAGATGCCGCATGCGGGCGTAATCACGGCCTATCAGAAGACGAAGAAACAGGAGCCGCAGCCGCTGCCCTTTTCGCTGTCGACGTTGCAGGTGCTGGCGGGCAAGATGTATGGCTATGCACCGCAGCTTGTGCTCGATACGGCCCAGAAGCTTTACGAGAAGAAGCTCACGACGTATCCGCGTTCGGATTGCGAGTATCTGCCGACGAACCAGTTCGGCGATGCGGGCAAGATCCTTCAGAATCTTGCTGCTGCTGGTGATGCTGAGGTGGCAGCCTGGGCACCGAAAGCGGATAGGAAGATCAAGAGCCGAGCGTGGAACGACAAGAAGATATCGGCCCACCATGCAATCATCCCGACAACGGTCCAGGCCAATGTGCTGACGATGACGGCGGAGGAGCGCAATCTGTATCATCTGATCGCGCGCGGCTATATCGCGCAGTTCTATCCAGTCCACACCTATGACCAGACGAAGGTCGAGGTCACCTATAAGGACGAATTGTTCACGGCCAGTGGCCGCACGGAGCGGGAGCTTGGCTGGAAAGAGATGTACCAGTCCAAGCGCAAGAAGTCCGATGAGGAAGATGAGAATAAGGAAGAGGACGAGAGCGATAAGACGCTGCCTGCCATGAAGAAGAAGGACGGCGTCGACTGGTCGGGGGGCGATATCACGCAGCGGGCGACCAAGCCGCCGGTGCGGTTCACGCCGTCGACACTCTTGGCCGGCATGAAGGAAATCCATAAATACGTCAAGAATCCCGAGGCCAAGAAACAGCTCAAGGATGTCTATGGCATCGGCACGGAGGCGACGCGGGCGACGATCATCGATGATCTGATCAAGCGCAAGTTCATGACGGCTAAGGGCAAGAAGAAATACCTGAGCCCGACGCCCGCGGCATTCCTGCTGGTCGATGCCCTGCCTGACGAGATGACATATCCGGATTCGACGGCTATCTGGGAGGATAAGCTTCATTCGATGTCGGAGGGCGATGGCTCCCTCGAGGAATTCCTCAAAGGACAGGTCGAGTTCACGCGGCGTCTCTGCGGCAAGGCGGGCAACGCGCGCATGGAGGTCAAGGGCGAGAATGTCTGCCCGCGTTGCCATCAAGGCGTGCTCTTGCAGCGCAAGGGCAAGAATGGTATCTTCTGGGGTTGCTCGAACTATCCGAAGTGCCGCATGACCTGCAACGATAAAGATGGCAAGCCGGACATGGCCGACGCACAGTCGCGGCTGGCTCGCAGCCCGCGCGCTATGGCACCGGCGGCCGTATCGGCCTCGGCAATGGCACGGCAGGACAGCAGTCCGCGCTACGGCCGTCCGGCAGCTGCGGAAAGCTATAGTGCGCCGCCGACGCCGGTGTATTCGGCCCAGTCGTATGCGGCCCCGTCGGCCCAGGATATGGAGGATCTGAACTCCCTGTTCTCGGCGGCCGATTATGAGGCCAGCATGGCTGATGCCATGCAGAACTATGTGCCGCCACAGCAGCAGAAAAAAAGCTGGCAGAACTGGGCCGATAAGCCCAAATACTCGGCCAGCCCCATGGAGCACATGGAGGAAAATACAGCTGTAAAGGCGAAAGATAGTAAGGATAAGGATAAATATCTCTGCCCGCGCTGCCGTGAGGGCCATCTGCGGCAGATACGCGGCAAGAACGGTACGTTCTGGGGCTGCACGAATTATCCGCGGTGCACGGCAACATTTGATGATGAGAAGGGAAAGCCTGTCATATAAGAGGCTTCAAAAGGAGAATAAATGACAACATTCAAAGAGTTAGGCATAAATGCGGCGCTGGCAGATGCTCTGGGCAAACAGGGCATTGCTGCGCCGATGGCGATTCAGGAAAAGACCATTGCCAAGGTGCTGGCAGGCAGCAATATCATCGGCCAGGCGCCGACGGGCACGGGCAAGACTCTGGCATATCTTCTGCCGGCATTGCAGCAGATCGATCCGGAGCTGCGGCAGGCCCAGGTGGTGATCCTGGCACCGACATATGAGCTGGCCATGCAGATTGCCAATGTTGCCCGCGACCTCAGCCAGGCAGCTGCCCTGGGCATCAAGGTACAGGGGCTCATCGGCGGGGCCAATATCGCCCGCCAGATCGATAAGCTCAAGGAGAAACCGCAGCTGATCGTTGGCTCTGCCGGCCGCATCATCGAGCTGGCGCGCAAAGGCAAGCTCAAGCTGCAGCAGGTAAAGCTGCTGGTGCTTGACGAATTCGACCGCTTGCTTGATGATCAGAACCTGCAGAATACAGCCGATGCTGTGCGCCTGCTGCCCAAGGAGCGTCAGGTCATCCTGTTCTCGGCAACGGCACCGAAAAAGGCGCTGGAGCGCGCAGATTTCCTCGAGCATCCTGAGCACATCGTCATCGAGGCCGATCCTGAGGTCATGGCGGCCCGGGAAGATTATTACCTCATGACGCCGTTCCGTGACAAGATCGAGAATGTGCGCAAGCTCACGCGCAATCTGGGGGTAAAGCGCGGGCTCGTATTCATCAACCGCGTCTACGATGCGGAAAAGACACTGGCACGCCTGCGCTATGATGGCATCCGCGCGGAGTCCCTGCTGGGCCACAGTAACAAGCAGGCGCGGCAGAAGGCCATTGCCGATCTCAAGAAGGGCCGCATCCAGCTGCTGCTGTCGACGGACCTTGCCGCGCGCGGGCTCGATATCGATGGCGTGGACTATGTATTCAATCTAGATCTGCCCGAGGATGCGCAGGTCTATCAGCACCGGGCTGGCCGCACGGCAAGAGCCGGCGCCAAGGGTGCGGTCATAACGCTAGCCGATATCAAGGAGGCTTATAAGCTCGAGCAGCTCGAAAAGCGTCTCGACATAGCCTTCAAGCCCCTCAAGAAGGCGAAAAAAGCGCCGGCGGGCAAGGATAAGAAAAAGAAACAGAAACAGCGCCCTTATAGGGCCTATCAGCAAAAGGGCTTGCCGAAGGATAAGATGGCAAAGCCAGTCAAACAGTAAGCAGGAGGGAAATTTATCTTGGATATCGTGCCGATACTATTGCAGTTAGTACTGGTTGTATTCCTGATTTTCATGAACGGTTTTTTTGTCGCAGCGGAGTTCGCTTGCGTCAAGATACGGCCATCGCGTCTGGAAACGTTGATTCAGGAGGGCAGCCGGCGGGCGGTTTACGCCAAACGGCTGACGGATCATCTCGATGCTTCGCTTTCGGTTACGCAGCTGGGCATCACGCTGGCCTCTTTGGGCCTTGGCTGGGTTGGCGAGCCGGCTGTGGCCACCTTGATCCTGCCAGTCACGCAGGTGCTGGGCCTTGATGCAGCGATTGGTCATACGATTTCGCTGGTGATTGCCTTTTCTATCATCACGGCCGGTCATATCATCCTCGGCGAGCTCACGCCAAAGACCATGGCCATCCAGAGCGTCGAGAAAATCATGTTGTCCGTCGCCCTGCCGATGCTGATCTTCCACAAGATCATGTATCCGTTTGTCTGGCTGCTCAATCATGTGGCCAACTGGGTCACGCAGCGCATGGGCTTTGAGGCGGCAACTGAGGGGGAGAATGCTCATACTGAAGAAGAGATCCGCCTGCTCATGGAGGAGAGCCACCGGCAGGGGCTTATCGATGATACTGAGGCGAATTTCGTCGACAATGTCTTTGATTTCACAGAGCTCAATGTCCGTGAGATCATGACGCCGCGTACCGATATGGTGGTGCTCTACCTCGAGGACAGCTTTGAGGACAATCTGGAGATTATCATGGAGGAGCAGCTGACGCGTTACCCCATCTGCCGTGAGGACAAGGATCATATCATCGGGTTCCTGCATGTCAAGGACCTCATGAAAATGATGGTGGAGGGCAGGAAACCGAATTTGCGCAAACTGGCTCGCAAGGCCCTTGTCGTGCCAGAGAGCATGGATGTCAACGTGCTCCTGAAGACGATGCAGGGCAGCCATTCACAGCTGGCCATTGTCGTCGATGAGTTCGGCGGCACGGCTGGCATGGTGACTATCGAAGATATCGTCGAGGAAATCGTCGGCGACATCCAGGATGAGTTTGACGAGGAGCGGCCGACGGCAGAAGACCGTGGCAATCACGTCTACTCGGTCGATGCCAAGATGCTGTTGGAGGAACTGGCAGACATCCTCGAGATTGAGATTGAGGATGAGGATGTGGACAGCGTCGGCGGCTGGCTCTACGACCAGCTTGGTGGTGAGCCGCAGGTGGGGCAGATGGCCGCCGCCGCCGGCAATCTGCTGTTTGTCGAGGAAGTCGACGGCGCGCGGATTACGCGGGTGCTCGTGAAACTGGCGAATCCCTTGACCGAGGCGCATGAAGAAATCGTTTGATTTGGCGTGTTGTAACAAGTTACGGCCTTTGTACTAGGTTTTTCATGCCAAAACAATTATAATGAAAGAGCCTGTTGTAAGTTAGGAAGATTATTGCATGATAATTACAATCGAGAATTTTGCCAAGAGCTATGGAGAAAAACAGCTTTTCCAAGGGGTAAATTTCAGCATGGATGAAGGGGACAAGGTCGGCATCGTCGGCATCAATGGTACAGGCAAGTCGACATTCCTCAAGGCGATTGCCGGGCTTACGCCAGTGGACGAGGGTACGATGATTACGATGAAGGGCCTGCGCATCGAGTATCTGGCGCAGGACAAGGTCTTTGATCCGGAAAACACGGTCCTGATGGAAGTGTTCCGCGGCATGACCCCGCTCATGCAGGCCTTGCGCGGCTATGAGCTGGCGCTGGCTGAAGCGGCGAGACATCCCGAGGATAAGGCCGTCCAGCAGCAGATCATGACCTATACGGCCAAGATTGATGAGCTTGACGGTTGGCAGATCGAGAGTGCGGCTAAGACGGTGCTGACGAAATTGGGCATTGGCGACTATACGGCTAAGGCTGGCACGCTCTCGGGCGGTCAGCAGAAGCGGCTGGCCCTGGCAACGGCGCTTATCCAGCCCTGCGACCTGCTGCTTTTGGACGAGCCGACAAACCATCTCGACAGTGAGACGATCGTCTGGCTCGAGGAGTATCTCAAGGGGCAGAAGTGCGCGGTGCTGATGGTCACCCATGACCGTTATTTCCTCGATCATACGGCGGCGAAGATTCTCGAGCTGGACAAGGGCCAGGCCTACACTTACAGCGGCAATTACTCGGATTTCCTGGAGCAGAAGGCGGCGCGCATCGAGCGCGAGCAGGCCAGCGAGCAGAAACGCCAGAATTTCCTGCGCAACGAGCTCAAGTGGCTCCGCC
This sequence comes from Selenomonas sp. GACV-9, assembly GCA_900116485.1. Taxonomy (GTDB): domain Bacteria; phylum Bacillota; class Negativicutes; order Selenomonadales; family Selenomonadaceae; genus Selenomonas_A; species Selenomonas_A ruminantium_G. Next base: position 6,084 of record FPAX01000010.1, on the reverse strand, counting down.
GCGGGGCACAGGCGCGCTCGACCAAGCAGAAGGCGCGCATCGAGCGCTATGAGGAAGTCAAGAATCAAAGCGTCGACCTTGATCGGGGCACGGTGGAAATCGGTCTTGCCGGCAGCCGTCTGGGACGCACGGTCATCGAGCTTGACCATGTGCATTATGAGGTGGATGGGCAGATCATCATCAAGGATTTTTCGTATACGCTGCTGCGCAATGACCGGGTGGGCATACTCGGCCCCAACGGCACGGGCAAGTCTACCCTGCTCAACATCCTGTCAGGCCGCTTGCAGCCCACAAGCGGTACCGTTACCATCGGGCAGACGGTAAAGATCGGCTATTTCACCCAGCGCAACGTCGAGATGGACGAGCGTTTGCGGGCCATCGAATACATCCAGGAGGCAGCGCATCATATCACGCTGGCAGATGGTACGCGGATCTCAGCGTCACAGCTGATGGAGCGGTTCCTGTTCCCCGGCAATCTGCAGTGGACACCAATCTCCCGGCTGTCGGGCGGCGAGAAACGGCGGCTGTATCTTTTGCGCGTGCTCATGGAGGAGCCAAATGTGCTGCTCTTAGACGAGCCGACCAATGATCTCGACCTTGAGACCATGGCGGTGCTCGAGGCCTTCATCGATGATTTCCGCGGGGCTATCGTATTCGTTTCCCATGACCGTTTCTTTGTCGACCGTCTGGCCGAGAAGGTCTTTGCCTATGAAGACGATGGCACATTGACTATGTATGCGGGGGGCTATTCCTACTACAAGGAAAAGCTCGCAGCAAGAGCTGCGGTTGAGCAGCAGGAAACGGTGCGGGAGGTGCAGCCCGTGAAAGGGCAGGCGCGCAGTGCACCGCGCACAGAGGCGAAACCAAAGCTTACCTTCAAGGAACAGAAGGAGTATGCGGAAATCGAGGGCATCATCGCGAGCAAGGAAGGCGAGCTCAAGGTCGTGCAGCTGCAGATGGCGCAGAATGCAGCCGACTATGGCCGGCTGAACGAACTGAGCAAAGAGGAAAGCCGGCTGCAGGCTGAGCTGGAGCAGCTTATGGAGCGCTGGGCATATCTGGAGGAAATTGCTGAAAACCAGCAATGACTTATAAATTCAAGAGGTAAAAGGAGACAGTAACCATGGCATTCGACAAGAATCTATTTGAGGACATCATCCGGGAATTCACGGTAAATGGCGAGCAGCTGCATGAGATTGCGGCTGATTTCCGCTATGACCTGGTCAAGGGGCTGGAAAACCCTGACGAGTCTTCGCTGCGCATGCTCAAATCCTATGTAGGCCTGCCGACGGGCAAGGAGACGGGCGAGTATCTGGCCCTGGATTTCGGTGGTACGAACGTGCGCGTACTGCGCATCCGTCTTGAGGGCGCAGGCAAGTTTGAGGTAGTCAAGAAAGTGGCCAAACCGCTGCGCGTGGAGGGCGTCTATGATTTTGTCGGTGCTGGTTCGACGGCTGAGCAGATGTTTGACTTTATCGCTGAGCTCGTGGATGAAGCCGTGGAAGGTGACCATGAGACGAAGTATCTGCTGGGCCACACGTTCTCGTTCCCATCGGAGCAGACGGATCTCTACAATGCCAAGCTCATCATCTGGACGAAGGAGTTTGCTACGGCTGGTGTCGAGGGTGAGGTTGTCAATGACCTGCTCAAGGCAGCACTGCATCGCCAGGGCATCGACAATGTTGAGCCGACGGCTGTCATCAACGATACGGTCGCAGTACTGCTGGCCGCTGCCTACAAGCAGCCGGATATCTACATCGGCTCGATTTATGCGACGGGACATAATACCTGCTACCTTGAGCCGTATGCTGACAGTGCGGCTGAGCCGATGATCCTGAACCTCGAGTCGGGCGGCTTCATGAAATTGGCGCCGAACCGTTTTGATGTCGAATATGACAAGAATTCGGAGAAACCGGGCGAGCAGCGTCTCGAGAAGATGGTATCGGGCCGCTACATGGGCGAGCTCTTCGGTATGGCTATGGCCGAACTGCTGGGCGAAAAAGGCAAGGCCTATGGTTTCACGAGCATCGACATGAGCAATATCATTGTCGATGAGAGCGCTGATCGTGCGAAAGTGGCTGAAATCGTTGCCGCTAAGACGGGCAAGACGCTGGAGCTGGCAGACTGCGAGCTCGTCCAGCAGCTGGCCTCGGCTCTCGTGGTCCGTTCGGCACGCCTGGTTACGGCATCCTTTGTCGGCATCATCTGGCAGCAGGCCGGCAAGGGCAAGCCGCAGAAACAGCATATTGCCGTCGACGGTTCGGTCTATGAGAAGATGCCGCTGGCTAAGGAGAATATCATGCGTGCTCTTTCGGAACTCCTCGGCGAGGATGCGGCTGAGATCGACACGGTCCTTGAAAATGGTGGTTCGGGCCTTGGCGCAGCCATAGCGGCAGCAATGTCGCAGAAATAAGGTATATTTCCAGCGAAGGAGTCCCTTTTTTATGCAAGCAGAACAATCACTGAATATGAATCTCTCGCAGCATCTGGCGATGACGATGAAGATGCAGCAGGCTATACAGATCCTGCAGCTCTCCGCTCAGGATCTGCGGGCTGAGATCGAAAAAGAATATCTGGAGAATCCTGCGCTGGAAATGGATTATGGCGATGGAGCACCTGCGGCAGAGGATAATCTGCTGCAGGCAGACACCTTGTCACGGTTAAATGATTATCTGGGCGAGGATAATGGCTCGGCTGGATACTTCGGCGATGAGCAGGAGCGTAGCTTTGAGGCTGCTGAGGCAGAAATGCTGACGCTGGAGGACGAGCTGCTCGAACAGGTCAAGTTTACGTTCACCGCAGTGACGGAGCGGGCAATAGCTACATTCATTGTCGGTTCGATTGATGAGCGTGGCTATCTGGTGGTATCGCTGGCTGAGATTGCTCGGGCCATGCAGGCCACGGTAGCAGAGGTGGAAAGTGTTCTCATGCAGGTACAGGCTTTCGATCCTGCTGGCGTCGGTGCCCGCGACCTGTCCGAGTGCCTGCGCCTGCAGGCACAGCGGCAGGGAATCTATGAGGGCCTCGTGGCGGCAATCATTGAAAAGCATCTCGATGATGTTGCCCAGTCGCGTATCAAGGAAATCGCGGTGGCCGAGCACTGTCGTCCGCAGGAGGTCCAGCTGGCGGTCGATATCGTCCGTCGTTTGGATCCCAAACCTGGTGCTGCCTATGGCGGTGAGATAGCGGCTTTTATAACGCCGGATGTCATCGTGCAGGAGGTTGATGGCGATTACCGGATAAGTTTCAATGATAACTATGTGCCGCAGCTGCGGATTTCGGCAGCGTATCAGCATGCTGAGTCATTCGATGAGAAGACACGCAAGTATATCACGCAGCGTCTTAACGCCGCAGCCTGGCTTATCAACAGCATTGAGCAGCGGCGGACGACTATCCGCCATGTGGTGGAGGAAATCCTGCGGCGTCAGCCGGAGTTTTTGGCCCAGGGCAAGACTGCCCTGCAGCCGATGACGATGAAAGACGTTGCCGATGCGATTGGTGTCCATGAGTCAACGGTCAGCCGGGCAGTAGCCAATAAATACGTGCAGCTGCCCAACGGCATTATGGCTTTGCGGCGTTTCTTCACGGCGAATCTGGCTAAAAACGGCAGCGGGGAAGACTTTGCGGCTGTGCAGGCCAAGGCGGCAATCGAGGAAATGATCAAAGGTGAGGATCCGCATAAGCCGCTCAGCGACCAAAAGCTCTGTGAACTGCTCAAAGCGCGGCAGATGGACCTGTCGCGGCGGACTGTCATGAAATATCGCGAACAACTAGGATATCCATCTTCGGTCAAACGCAAACGCTATTGAGCGGCTGCGTTTGACCGGAGCAATCCTGAAAGGTGCCGGGGGAACCTGGCATCTTTTTTATTTGACTTTGTTACGCTTTTCACGTTCAAAGAAAATCAAAAAGGACAGAATAAGCTGATAATTTACAAAGAAATAGGATGCAATAATAAGTTTACAGAAAAATGTAAATATCCTATTGCATTTGTCTCAGAACGTGTTATGATAGTACCCGTAGACATTCAAACAAAGGTTGGACGCTAACTGAGTAAGTTCAAAAAAACACGTTCTCCAAGAATTGTCTTTTATTTTTAGCAATTAAAGTGATTTTTTTCACTTTATCGTTTATTAGCTACTGTGTAATCTTGCTGATGGATGCTGGGAGGGCTTTATCATGGCAGACAAGAAACCTCGTATTGTAATTGTTGGCGCTGGCTTTGGTGGTGTAAAGCTGGCAAAACTGTTCGCAAAGGATGACGTGGAAGTCATGCTGGTGGACCGTCATAATTTTCATCTGTTCCAGCCGCTGTTGTATCAGGTGTCGACGGCAGTCCTTTCTACCGATGAGATCGCTTATCCTATCCGCACGTTCTTCCGCAAGAACAAGAATGTGGAATTCTTCATGGCCAAAGCCCAGGGCGTTGACCAGCAGCGTAAAGTGCTGCTGACGAATCATGGCGAGATTGCTTATGATTATCTGATCCTGGCTGCTGGTGCCACGACGAACTTCTTCGGCATGGACAATGTCGAGAAGAATTCCTATGGCATGAAGACGCTGCAGGAGGCTATCCATATCCGCAACCATGTCATCCATATGTTTGAGCGTGCCAACAAGCATGAGGACAATGAGGAGATTCGCCGCCGCATGCTGAGCTTTGTCGTTGTCGGCGGCGGCCCGACGGGCATCGAGGAGGCTGGTGCAATCTCTGAGCTTATCGGCATCCAGAAGAAAGAATATCATAATCTAGATTTTGACGAAGTCAGTGTCAGCCTGATTGAGGCAACGGACAGCGTCCTGCCGATGATGGCACCGAATCTTCGCGATTATACGGTCAAAGTCCTGCGCAAGAAGGGCGTCAATGTTATGCTCAATACCCAGGTCGTTGACTACGATGGCAAGACGCTCAAGCTGAAAGATGGCCGGGAGATCCCGACGCAGACAGTCATTTGGGCTGCTGGTGTCAAAGCTGTACCGTTCATTGCCAACTGCGGCAGTGAGGTCGATCGCGCTGGCCGTATCATCGTCAATGAAAAATTGCAGGTAGAGGGAGCCACTGATGTCTTTGCCATCGGCGACTGCGCACACTTCCAGCACGGTACAGAGCGTCCGCTGCCGACGGTAGCACCGGTGGCTACTCAGCAGGCACAGGTTGCCCATGATAATATCATGAAACTCATCCATGGGCAGCAGGACCTGGCTGATTTCCAGTATAAAGACCTTGGTGCTATGGCGACGATTGGCCGTGGCGAGGCTGTGGTCAACAAGACGAGCATGAATCCGCAGATGACGGGTTTCATGGCTTGGTGTGCTTGGATGTTTGTTCATCTGATCCGCCTGGCTGGTGCGCATACGAACCTTACTGTAGCCATCAAGTGGACGTGGAACCTGCTTTCCGGCACACGCCTTGGCCGCATTATCACGAATATCCAGCTTTGATTGAAGGGGGCTAAACGGCCCCTTTTATTTATTTTTGAGTTTTTTATAAAAAGGGTGTTGACATATCGGCAAAAGGCGTGTATCATAATACAAGTCGCTGAGAGATACGGCAACGGAAAACAATCGGCAAGCCTTGAGTGGCAAGTGATTGGAAGCTGTTGCTTCCGAAAAAGAATTTAAAAAGTTCTTGACAGAAAGAAATCGATGCGATACAATAAATGAGTCGCTGAAATGAGCGACGGAGATTGTTCTCTGAAAACTAAACAATGTAAAATGAAATCATGCAACATGATTTAAGCCAGATGTTTTAAAAAACATCGATTGGTATGAACAACATAGCAATCGGCAATTTCTTAAGCAGCGAACAGCAATCTTGATTGCTTGTGAGTCGCTTACATAAATTACTTCAGTAATTTATGAACCATATGATAATTGAGAGCTTGATTGAGTTCTTCAATATGATTTATTGGAGAGTTTGATCCTGGCTCAGGACGAACGCTGGCGGCGTGCTTAACACATGCAAGTCGAACGAGACGATTGAAAGCTTGCTTTTGAGAGTCGAGTGGCAAACGGGTGAGTAACGCGTAGACAACCTGCCGCAAAGATGGGGACAACAGTCCGAAAGGACTGCTAATACCGAAT
>FPAX01000007.1 GCA_900116485.1 Selenomonas sp. GACV-9 | reverse complement strand
ATTTAGCGGAGCGGAGAAAAAGTGCACCCACCCTCACCCAAGCTGAGCTGCAGCAAGCTTATTGTAATCGCGCACTGACAGACAAACTGCAATTTATAATACAAAGATCCGCCGACACATCTCTGCATCGGCGGACCAACAATCATATTCTCTTAGAGCAGATGGGCGCGCAGTTCCTCGCCGCTCTGTGCACAAAGGTAAGCTGGTGCGATATCGAGTACCGTGCGGCAGCCAGTCTGCCCTTCTTTCGCCAGACGATAGGCGGCACGCGCATAAGCGATGAGCACGCTCGTCGTGAACTCCGGATTGGAATCCAGGTCGAGCTTGAACTCGATGACATGCTTGTTCTCCTGCGCATGTCCCGTCGCACCCGTACGGATGACCGAGCCGCCATGTGGCAGGCCGCGATGATTTGCCTGCAGCTCCTCCTCGCTGATGAACGTCACCGTCGTGTCATAGTCAGCGAAGTAGTTCGGCATCGTCTTGATCTCGTTCTCCACATAAGCCGCATCAGCGCCTTCCTCCAGCACGACGAAACATTCACGCGTATGTTTCTCCCGCGTCGTCAGCTCCGGATTCTTGCCAGCGCGGACAGCCTCCAGAGCTGCCGGAACCGGCACCGTGTACTGGCGGGCATCCTTTACGCCCTTGATGCGGCGGATGGCATCGGAATGCCCCTGCGAGACTCCGCGGCCCCAGAACGTGTAGTCCTTGCCGTTCGGCAGGATAGCATTGCTGTAGACCCGCGCCAGGGAGAACAGGCCCGGATCCCAGCCGACAGAGATGATCCCGATATGGCCCGATGCCTTGGCAGCTGCGTCGACAGCCGCATAATGCTCAGGAATGCGCGCATGGGTGTCAAAGCTGTCGATGATATTGAACAACTTCGCATACTGCGGCCCCTGCACCGGCAGATCCGTGGCGCTGCCGCCGCAGAGGATCATGACATCGATCTTGTCCTGCCAAGCCTCAACATCATTGACACTGACGACCGGCACGCCAGCCGTCGCAATCTTGAGTGCCGACGGATCGCGGCGCGTGAACACAGCTGCAAGCTCCATGTCCACATTAGCCGCAACGGCACACTCAACACCGCGGCCCAGATTACCATAGCCCAGGATACCAATACGAATACTCATCAGGAACTACCCCTCTCTGTCAAATATCACCTAGAGTGAATTATCATAATAATACGGTATTAATATATCATACAAGTCCTGAATTGAAAACGGATTTCTCTCGCTGAATGCGACATATTTCCCTATACAATTTCCCAGCGACCCGCTATAATAGTAGCATTACCGCAAAATTCAAAGACAGCAATATCAGGAGGTCTTTTTCATGATTACACCGGAACTCATCGCCCGCATCAACGAGCTTTCCCGCAAGAAACGCTCGGTCGGCCTTACGGAAGAAGAACTGGCCGAGCAGCAGGTCCTGCGCCGCGAATATCTCGATAACATCCGTGACCAGGTAAAGGGCATGCTCGACAACATCGAGATCGTCGATGCACCGCTGCAGCAGCCAGTAGAGCCCAAGGTCACACGCATCAACGAGGTTTCTTTCTCCCTGCGCCGCCAGCTGCACTGATTTGGATAAATATACACAAAGAGGGACTGCCAGCCCTAAGGCAGCAATCCCTCTTCAAAGCAGGGGTCCAAAATGCCGTTCGCTTTTCATGCCTAAAACCTGCGACTCGCAGGTGGGTGCCTTAAGTCTGACTTCTGGCATACGCCGAGGCGGACCTCCATCAGAATCAAATCAGGCTCCCTAGAAAAAATGTAGGTTAGACATAACAAAGCCCGCGCACATTCCAGGCTTATCCTTCTTTGTCTGTATAATAGCATAAAAAAAATATGCATGCAAGACTTGACAAATAAGGCTTAGTTGTTAGTTGACAAAAAAATCAGTATGTTTTAACTTTTACCGCATTATGCATTTCTGCCAACACCTTTTGGACTTTCGCGGCAAAATAGACTATAATGAATAAATAAGTTTCTGAAATATGACATGCAATACATTCACGCATAAAGGAGTTTTACTTATGGCTACTACTTTCAGCGTAGCAATCAGCTACAATAACGCTCTCGGCTGGATTGACTACGATGCTGACGCCCGCAAAGCTGAGGTTCATCTGAGCGACGACGAGGGCAAAAAGCTCACAGAAGACTATCTGCGCACGACTCACGAAATCAACATTCCTCACGAGACGCTTATGGACTTCACCCATGAGACCATCGACCCGCTGGCCGATGAGAATAGTTTCAAGCTGGCCCTTACGCGTCTCTGGAACGAAACGAAAGTTCATGTTGACTGGAGCCGTCCGGTCGACTACGTAAAGCAGCATCCGCATTATTGATTGCAAAAGGCAGCCGCAATGGGCTGCCTTTTTTGTTTCCCTATGATATCAGCGCTTGGAAAACAGCTCCCGCACTTCTTCTTCGGTTAGTTTTGACAGGAAGTTGTCGCCAGGCTGGATCATCTGATCGATCAGCGATTTCTTCTTCTCCTGCAGTTCGAAGATCTTCTCCTCGACTGTGCCCTTGGTGATGAACTTCAAGACCTGCACGTTGTTCTTCTGCCCTAAGCGGTAAGCACGGTCTGTCGCCTGATCCTCGACAGCTGGATTCCACCAGGGATCGAAATGGATGACCATATCCGCCCCCGTAAGATTGAGACCTGTGCCACCCGCCTTGAGTGAAATCAAAAATACCGGAATATTGCCAGCATTGAACAGCTTCACGAGACGGATGCGCTCAAGGGCCGGTGTCGAGCCGTCCAGATAATAATACGGCACACCGATCTGCTTGAGCCGCTCGCCGATATGGCCGAGCATCGTCGTGAACTGCGAGAACACGAGGATACGATGACCGCTGGCCACAGCCTCGCCAACGACTTCCTCGAGCATATCTAGCTTGCCCGAGCCGCCCTCATACCCTTCGAGGAACAAGGACGGGTCACAGGCAATCTGCCGCAGGCGCGTGAGGATAGCCAGGATCTTGATGCGGCTTTCGCCAAAGCCATTGGCCCGGAGCTCCGCCGCAAACTCCCGCTGGCTGCGGATGAACCAGGCCTGATAGACCTTCTCCTGCTTGGCCGTCATCTCCCCCACCATCTTGCGCTCGACCTTATCGGGCAGCTCCTTCAAGACATCCTTCTTCATGCGGCGCAGGATAAACGGCATCACATGACGCTTGAGATCCGTAAGGGACCGTTCATCCTGCTCACGGACAATCTGCGTCTCATAGTGCTCCTTGAATTTCTTATGGGTCAGCAGATACCCGGGCATCAGAAAGTCAAAAATCGACCAAAGCTCGGTCAGCGTATTCTCAATCGGCGTGCCTGTCAGGGCGAAATAGCCGCCAGTCTTCAATTTCTTGACCGCCCGCGCATTCTGCGTCGTCGGGTTCTTGATATGCTGGGCCTCATCGAGGAACGCATAGCGGAACTTGCGCTTTTCATAAAGTGCGATATCGCGCTTGAGCATGTTGTAGGTCGTGATCAATACATCGTAGCTCTGGTCAGCTGCCGCGAGGATTTCCTCGCGCTGCGCCTTGGTGCCGGCTACAGCGGCAGCCTTAAGCGACGGCGCAAAGCGCGCGATCTCATCGAGCCAGTTATACATCAGCGACGTCGGGGCCACGACAAGGGAAGGTGGCTGCGCCGCATCCTGCCGCGCCAGCAGGAAAGCAATGACCTGCAGCGTCTTGCCAAGGCCCATGTCATCGGCTAAGATGCCGCCCAGATGATAGTCGGCCAGTGTCGACAGCCAGTTGAATCCCGTGACCTGATAGTCGCGCAGCACACCACGTAAAACCTCTGGCACCTCATACTCCGCCTCTTCGGGCCGGCGGATATTGCGCACGATGGCGCGGAAGGTCCGGCTGCGCTCAAGGTGCAGGTTCTCATCGGCTCGTGCGAGTTCATCGAGATACATGGCATGGGACAGCGGCAGCTCCACCGTCGCACCATCCGCCGCATTCTTGCGCGTGATGCCTGCATTCTCGACGAAATCTGCCAGCGCCTGCATCTGCTGCTCCTCCAGCGTCACAAAGGTCCTGTCCTTGAGACGATGATAGCGCCGTTTCTGCTTATAGGAATCGAGGATATCCATAAGCTCATGGAAATCGAGATCCTTCATGTTGAAGGTGACTTCCAGCAAATCCATATCATTGACGCTGACGCCCGCCGCCACTTTGGGCATCGGCCGTATCGGCCGTTTGACGAAGCTGTCTGCATAAAAGACATCGACCCATTCCGGCAAATTCGGCAATTCCTCGGTCAGGAAATCATAGCTCTTTTCCTCATCTTTCTGCACGAGCTGATCCTTCTCGGGCCGGAACCCATAGTGGGAAAGACGCAGCATGATTTCCTGCTCGCCACGCGCATCGCGCACCAGATGGCGGCCATCCCGCAGCGGTGGCTCCGCGGTCACCAGCGGGTTGAACTTTGCATCGCCATAGCAGAGCTGCGGCCGCACCGCAATGCCATCGCCAGCATAATCGATATAGAGCTCTGCCGTCAGCGGCTGGAGCGTATACTGTTCCAGGAACGCAGGGTCTACTTCGACATCAGCGGCCTTCTCGATCCGCGGCAGCACCTCGCTGAAAAACCGTCCCATCTCTGAACGCGGTACCTCGATGCGCGAGGCTGTGCGGAAGGACTGCCAGAGAGGCTTTACTGCCCGGGCAAATTTCGGTGACACCGCATAGATATGCTGTCCCTGAAAGATATAGCGGCACGCATCGTCCAGGGGCATGATCTCCTCAGTTGTCAGGCTGACCTGCCCACGCCCATCCTGCTCACGGACGCTGACCCCCAGCTGCGGCTTTTCCTGACTGCCGCGCACATCGCCGAGATCCGCGCCATTGATGCGCATCTCAAAGGCCATATCCCCCATGACCGCCAGGAACCGGCCAAGATTATCCGCAGACAATCTGAACTTCTTCTGCTCAAAGATATAGCTGTGATAACCCGTGTAATAAAAGCCGCTGTTCGGGCCATAGGAAAGCACATCCTTCTCCGCCCGATGTGCCTCCTTGAGCATCGCATAGAGCTTGGCTGACACGGAATCTGCCCAACGGATGGCCGCAAGATCGATTTCGGCATTCCGCCCGAGCTGCCAATGCCCTCCCTTCTCCTTGCTGCTCAAGAACTCCAGAACATTGCGCACCACATAAAGCCGCTCCGTGCCAAAGCGGAACTCGAGCCAGCACTCCGTACGCCCGTACAGATCCTCCACATACAAACGCGGCACAAGATACGCCGGCTGGCTGGCCATCCGGTACTGTGAATCTTCCTCACGGTCAGCATCGGCAAAAAAGCGGAACATCCGCCGGCTGTGTGTCGACTCCCCGCGCTCGCCCTGCTGGCGCACATCAAAAGTTCGCTTGAGCTGGCTGAAAATCTCATCCTTTGAAAGTGCGCTCTCATGCTCCTCGTCAACCTGCTCTTCCTGGATGGCCTTGAGCACTGCGACAACATGCTTGCAGGCGCCAAGATACTGGCTGGCCGCCGGACAATCGCAAGTGTAGTGCTCAATCCCACTGCCATCTTTGGAAAGCCGGACCTCCACCTCATATTTTACCGAGCCATCCACTTCCGCCCGGTAACGGCTGTCCCGCACGCGCTCGAGCCGTGCCACCCGGCCCTGATTATAGTAGCGTACACCGCGGCTGTAGGCCATGTCGCTGGCCACCGTACGAATCATCATATCTTTCAGCAAGTGTTTCCGCTCCTTTTCCGCCTGGATCCTGCCCTCCAGCGCTTGAATCCACGGCTTTTCCTATGCTAAGATAATACTATCGCTTTATTGGCAATTACGTATCCTTTTATTTTACTATGTAACAGTAGAAAAACCAACCAATACGAAGGAAATTTATGAAGAAAAATCATCCGGTTCTTACAGCTGGTACCCGCATCCTCATCGTCCGCCTCAGCGCAATCGGCGATGTGCTGCACGCGACTACTGTGGTCCATAATCTCCGGCGCAGCGAACCAAACTGCCATATCACCTGGCTCGTCAGTCCGCCGGCCGCTGGCTTGCTGGCAAACAATCCCGACATCGACGAGCTGCTCATCTGGGACCGCCGCGAGCTCGACCGCGCCTTTGCCCAGAAAGACCTGCGCGCCATCGCGCGCAGTCTCCGCAAAGCCCGTGCGCTGCTGCGCGCCCATACCTTCGACATCGCCCTCGACATCCAGGGCCTGTTCTTAAGCGGCTTATTGACCCGCCTGAGCGGTGCCCCGCGCCGCATTGGCATCCATGAACGCCATGAGGGCAATTTCCTGTTCATGACCGAGCTGGCTCCAAATATCACCGCCAGCCATAAGATCCATCGCTATATGACAGCCCTTGCGCCGCTCGGCATAAGTCCTGACAGCTTCCAGCCCGGCCTCGTCCTGCCAATCAGCGCGGACCAGCGCAGCTGGGCCCAAGGATTCTGGCAAGCCAAGGACATCGAGACCGGCAATCCCCAGCATCCGCTGCTGCTAGTCAACACGCGCACGACCTGGCCTGACAAGAACTGGCCCGCCGAAAACTTCGGCCGCTGCCTGCGCGGCATTGATCCTAAGATACAGATCGTCTTTACCGGCGCTCCCAGCGATATGCCCTATATCGCCAAGGCTCAGCAATCCCTCAGCCGCCCCAGTCTCTCCATTGCAGGCCAGACGACACTTATGGAGCTTGCTGCCCTGTTTGCCGAGGCCGACCTGCTTTTGACTGGCGACACGGGGCCGTTATACATTGCCGAGGCTGTCGGCCTCACGACGCTTTCGCTCTGGGGGCCGACCCATCCGGATATCTATGGGCCGCTGACGGCTGGCCATCACTTCATCCTCAGCCCGCACAGCTGCACGGCCTGCTGCAAAACAAAATGCAGGCATCATACGAATGCCTGCATGCAGGCCATCGAGCCTGCTCTGGTCACCGAAAGAATCAACCGCCTGCTTTCCTGACAGGCGGTTGATTTTTCCTTATTCCACTGTGACAGCCCGCGTCATAGCGCGGACATTGTCGGCCACTGATTTCTTTGGATCGAACAGCCGGACAGCCTCTGCTTGCTGCTGCTTGTCCGCGCAGAGCACCAGCTCCACACGGCCCCCCAGCAGGCGCTTGGCCTGCCGGAACGCCAGCCAGAAATCACGGCTCCAGGCCAGCATGATGTAGGCATCAGCCAGGTCGCTATGCGCGGCGCTGACAAGCTCAGCTACCGACGGGCCAGCATCCTCGCTGCCACTTACCAGCACATGGATGCCCATATCCTGCCATTCACGCGCCTGTACCTTGTTTTCGGCCACAGCCATCAGCGCTACCGGCATCAACGCACCGTGAGCGCCAAGCACATGACTCTCGCTCATATTCGTGACATGGATATCCTTGAGTGGCCCCCAGCCGACAGCCTGCTCGATCACCTTGCCCGGATGATCGGTATGCAGATGGACCGATACACCGCGTTCCTGTGGCTGTACCAGCACGAAATTCGAATATTCCTTGAGCTGCTGCTCCATGGCCTTGCAGTCAGGCTTGGCATTTATGACGGCAAAGCGCACGCAGTAGGGGCGCACGATATCATTGCGCGGATCCGGCATCCCCGACTGCGGTGACTCCAGCCCCAGCGACAGGCTCACAGCCGGTGAGACGAAGTTGCCATCAAGGCCCTTGAGGCAGCCTTTGAGGAACGTGAACATGATGCAGGCGCCTGCATCCTCACTGCCCACCGTTGGCAGTGCCGTCTCGCCCGCGGCGATAGCCGCCTCAAGGATCTCTGATATCGGCTTATTGGCACGCACTGCATGATAGGCACCCTTGGCCACCGCCTTGGCCAGCTTGATGATTGGCCGCTCCGGCTGCTCGGGGATCACGCGCTGCGAGTAGAGGATGCCGTACTGGAAGGCTTTGCCGAACTCCGAGGAAGTCGCACTGTACTTGCCCGACAGCCCCTTGCCGAGACCGCGGAACATCTGCGCCAGCACGACACCGGCACTGCCACGGGCGCCAAACAAGGCCCCCGATGCCACACGGCGCGCCAGTCCGCCAATGCCATCATCCTTCACATCCCGCAGCGGCATCACCGCCGCCCCCATCGTGCGCAGCACATGGGTGCCCGGCAGGCGGCCTGCTCCCGCCAGCTGGTTGATGTTCTCATACTCGAGCAGGAACTCGCTATACGCACCGCTGACCATGCGCTTGAAATCGCCAGCAGTTATTACCTCTTTATTTCCTGTCATAACAATCACACTCGTTTCTTTATAATGTAGTATCAAACTTTGAAAATTTCTGCTAAAAACAGGATTCTATTATATACTTCGCGAAATAATAAAAATAACCTTTAAAATTCTAAAAATACAAGGAGTTTTTTTATGCCCACGATAGATAAATCCACGGACGCTGCCACCAAGAAAACCACCGCAGCATCCAAGACCACCAAGGCTGCCAAAACAGCAGCTGCGGCAAAAACCAAAGCTGCCAAAACGGCAAAGACGGCCGCCAAATCCGCCGAGTCAAAGTCTGCGAAAGGCACAGGCGACCGCATCTTCTCCCTCGATATCGGCACGCGCAGCGTCATCGGCATCGTCGCCGAATACCATGAAGATGACGAACAGCTCCACGTCGTCGCCACTGACCGCCTCGAGCATACGACACGGGCAATGCTTGACGGCCAGATCCACGACGTCCCACAGGTAGCCGCTGTCATCGAGAAGGTCAAGAGATCCCTCGAGGCTAAGACCGGCCCGCTCAAGAACGCCGCCGTCGCTGCCGCTGGCCGCGCGCTCTACACGATGACCGCCGAGGCCGAGATGGATGTCAACGGCCTCATTACCGCCGAGCAGCAGCGCAACCTCGATTTTGCCGGCGTACAGGCCGCCCAGGCGGCACTGGCCGACTCTCATACCGTCGATGACCCGACGCGCTACTACTGCGTCGGATACAGCACCATCCGCTATATCCTCGACGACATCCAGCTCAAGATGCTGATTGGTCAGCGCGGCAAAAAGGCCAAGGCCGTCGTCATCGCCACCTTCCTGCCACGGCAAGTCATCGACTCGATGCAGAGCGCCCTCCATGCGACGAACCTTGAGATGCGTGCACTGACCCTCGAGCCGATTGCGGCCATCAACGTGCTGATTCCACCGACCATGCGCCATCTGAACCTCGTGCTCGTCGATATCGGCGCCGGCACCTCCGACGTTGCCATCACGAAGAATGGCTCCGTCATCGCCTACGGCATGGTACCGCTGGCCGGCGATGAGATTACCGAGGCTATCAGCCAGCGTTTCCTGCTGGACTTCAATATCGCCGAGGACATCAAGCGCCGCGCCGCTAGTGGGGAGGACGTATCGTTCACCGACATCCTCGGCATGGACTACGAACTCAAGGCAAACGAAATCATCGATCCGGTGCTGCCGAACATCGAGAACCTCGCCGGCGCCATCGCCAAACAGGTCCTCGAGCTCAACGGCGATGCGCCCCAGGCCGTCATGCTCGTCGGCGGCGGCTCTCTGACCCCGCATCTGGCAGAATTCGTGGCTGAGGCCCTCGGCATGCCCGCCAACCGCGTCGCCGTGCGCAAACCCGACCGCGTTGACGGCATCACGGACCTGCCCGAGGAGCTCCACTCCCCGGACGCCGTCACGCCCCTCGGTATCCTGAAGATCGCCTCGCTCAACACGCT
This sequence comes from Selenomonas sp. GACV-9, assembly GCA_900116485.1. Lineage (GTDB taxonomy): Bacteria > Bacillota > Negativicutes > Selenomonadales > Selenomonadaceae > Selenomonas_A > Selenomonas_A ruminantium_G. Next base: position 92,733 of record FPAX01000007.1, on the reverse strand, counting down.
GCACTTCCTCTCCGTCTATGTCAACGACGAGGAATACAGCCTGTTCAACTTCCGCGAACTCACGATTTCCGACGCGCTGCTCAATGCCGGCATCAACATGCGCAAATACAACGGACATCCTGGCCTCGGCCTCATGGTCAACATCGGCACCGAAAAGAAATTCTTCCCAGGCACTCTCGGCACCTTCGCCAAGATTATGCTTGGCGATGAAGAGGCCGACCTCGACACCGTCATCCACGACGGCGCCCGCATCACGATCATCCCAGGCGAAAACGGCACGACACCGAGCGTCCGCCTCGGCGACCTCGTGACCGCCGGACAGGAGTACACCATCTATATCAACGGCCGAGAAAAACACATCCGCCAGCGCGTGACCGTCAACGGCAAAGAGGCCACAGCTGACCAGCTGCTCGCCGACGGCGACACCATCGAGAGCCGCGAGTTCAAGAGTCTCGGCGAGGCCCTGCTGGCTGCCGGCTACCCGCCGACAGGCCGCAAGATTCACTATAAGCTCAATGGCAGCGATACGACTTACAGCTGCACACCGGAAATCCTCTTGAACGACAATCCGGCCAGCATCTCGATGCCCATTCATGAAGGCGACCACGTCGAATATATCGCCGACGAGGAGCCAAAACTTGGCGATATCTTAAACCTCAGCAATTCCGATACCTCCATCGTCATCTACTACGAAAACGCAGAGTATCAGATCCCCTCCGCCAGCGTCGAACTCACAGTCAACGGCCGCAAGGCCAGCCCGGGCACATTGATTGACGATGGCTGCGAGATCACCTACATCAAATCCGAGCGCACGGCGACAACCGTCAGCGATGCACTGCTGGCCGTAAACTTCCAGCCGCCAGCTGCCACGAGCCGCGTGACCTTCACGATCCTCGTCAATGGCCAGCCCGTCGACTTCACCGATCCGGTCAAGAACGGCGACAGCCTCGAGGTGCGCCTGACGTCACTGGAACCGCCCACGTCTGCCGCACAGACCGCTCCAACAGTCTCGCCACAGCCAGCTGAGCCGGAAAGACCTGCGGCCCCTAGCATCAGCAGTTTCATCCACACGCCGCAGCCAGCGATCCAGCCCAGCACGCAGCCAGCAGCAGCGCCGGCAGCCCCTGCAGCACCCCAGCCACGGCGCCGCACCATCGCTGATTTTATCCGCACCGATTGATTGTATTACGGAGCGCAAAAATTTTGCTTGCATAAATGACAAAAAGAAGGTATCATAGTAACATGTGTCAACGCACATCAACATGTGAAATGAATCCATTCAGCATCAACCCATTGCATGGATTTCACTAACAAGGAATAAGATTCGCTCCGGAGGTGAAAATCAACATGGCAGTACCAAAGCGTAAAACTTCCAAGGCTCGCCGCGATCAGCGCCGCGCTAACTGGAAGCTCGAGGCCCCAGGCTTCGTTGCCTGCCCGCAGTGCCACGAGCCGAAAATGCCACATCATGTATGCCCGGAATGCGGCTACTATGATGGCAAAGAGGTCGTAAAAGCAGCAGAATAATGCATACTATAACAGGGCAGCCTTTTGGCTGCCCTGTTATTTTACTCAGGAGCGGACATATAACCTTGTCCTCACTTCTTTTTCATGCAATAATTATATGGGTAATATCTACAAACTCACAGAAAGGAGCTTTCGCTTGAACATCAAATCCTTCCGCGCCATCGAACAGATTCGCGCGGCTCGTATCGATCAGGGCCTCAGCTGCAGTCAGCTGGCACTCAAATGCGGCGTCCGCCCCTCCCTGATTCTCAACTTCGAATGCGGCACGCGCCCCATTTGCGAAGACACCTACAAAAAAATCCGTACCGTATTAGGGCTGTAATGCCCCAGCGGCACATCCCGTATAAAATCGTAAAGGCTTCAGGACCAATACACAAAATGTCCTGAAGCCTTTTTCCGTTTATTCGTCATAAACTCTCCTAAGCCATATTATACCATAACATTCGCGCACAAGAAAGACAATCCGCATGAGCAGTACGGATTGTCTTTCTTGCTGTGTATTATATTTTAGGAGAGCTTTGACACCCGTTCAGCGCCTCCACGCTTTGAACAAATGCCATAACGAAAGCCTGTACATAATATACCGTAAATGAGAATTGTTGTCAATATGTTTTCATGAAAGTTTTTCTCAGATACTACAATCCGATTCATAGATATTCTTCAAGCTGCCGAAGGCATTCGCTTAAATCCTTCTTTATATCGCTCTCCCAGAACCGCAGGACAAGCCATCCCTCTTGGGTCAAGGCATCATTGACTTCCTTGTCACGCTCGACATTCCGCCCAAGGTGCCGCGTCCAATATTCCTTGTTGCACCTTACCTGCGCCCCTGGATTATCCTGATAGCCACGCGCGTGCCAGAAATCACCATCGACGAAGATAGCAATTTTCTGACGCGTCAACACGATATCCGGCGTCCCGGGCAGTCCCCGATAGTTCTTGCGATAACGGATTCCCTTATGCCAGAGTGCCTTGCGCAACATGACTTCCGGCTTCGTATCCTTACCGCGTATCTTAGACATGACTTGACTGCGTGTCTTTCTTGCATTTTTTACCATCATGCACCTCAAAACCATTGAAGGCCCTAATTCTTGCCATATGCACCATTGACAATACTAGCATCCCCCATCAGAAAAACCTTGACAAAAAATCTTTCTTGATCGAAAATAGTTCTTGTGCTATAATAGGCCAATAGAACAATCGTACTGACAATAAGGAGGAACTACCGATCATGGATAAAACCTTATGCGAACTCTTTGCTGGTGTCGGAGGTTTCCGCGTTGGGCTCGAACGTTCCTCTCAGGAATGGGATACAGTCTGGGCCAACCAGTGGGAACCCAGCCGTACTCGCCAAGACGCATTCGATTGCTACTGTGCACATTTCGGCAAGAAAGACATCTACGTAAATGAAGACATCGGGAATATTGACAAGTCAAGCATCCCAGACCATACATTGCTGGTCGGCGGTTTCCCATGCCAAGACTACTCTGTTGCCCGCACCGGTGCAAAAGGCATCGAGGGCAAGAAAGGTGTCCTCTGGTGGCAGATCCGTGAGATACTTGACGTCAAGCGCCCACCATTCGTCCTGCTTGAGAACGTCGACCGCCTGCTCAAGTCTCCAGCCAGCAAGCGTGGCCGCGACTTCGGCATCATCCTGGCGTCCTTCTGGGAATTCGGCTACAGCGTTGAATGGCGTGTCATCAATGCTGCTGACTATGGTTTTGTCCAGCGCCGACGCCGGACGTTCATTTTCGCTTATCGTAACGATACCAACTATGGACAAGATATGGCCGGACATGATCCGCTCGAAGCCATCAACCAAGATGGATTCTTTGCCCGGACATTCCCGATTGAAGAATGTCCGACAGTAATTGAGCGTGACCTGCCATCCCAGGACCTCTATGAGATCACTCAAGATTTCTCGTTCCCCTTCGAAACAGCAGGCTACATGCATGATGGTCATATCGCTACGGCAAAAGCTGTTCCAGCTTATCATGGGCCGCATAGAGTCCTCGCCGACATCATGGATCATGATGTTGACGAGAAATACTATATCGGCGATGATTTGGAAAAATGGACTTACCTGAAAGGTGCCAAGAGAATTGAGCGAACATCACGGACTGGCCATAAATACATTTTCTCCGAAGGCCCCATTGCCTTTCCTGATCCGATAGACAGACCTGCTCGCACTATGCTGACGAGCGAAGCCACCACGAACCGCAGCACCCATGTTGTCAGAGACCTCGACACCGGCAGGCTCCGTCTGCTTACTCCGAATGAGACCAACAAGATTCAAGGGTTCCCCGAACACTGGACAGACACCGGCATGAGCGAACGATTCCAATACTTCTGTATGGGCAATGCCCTCGTTACTGATTGCGTCGAGAAAATGGGCGAAACCTTGAACAATATCATCGACCAAGAATGATAGTTGACTTTTGCCGCATGAAGCTCAGTCGATCTTCATGCTTTTTTCGTACCTGCAAAATGCATCCTCAATTGCGACAAGATATAATCATTGTTCAACCAAAAACACTGCTTAGAAAACATCGTATCATCCGGCCATTCAAAATCCTTTGACCGATTGCTGCGCACAGTAAGATGCGTCCCTTTCGGCAAAGGTATCATATCCGACCGATCAGCCCCATGCGGGCGAACATGACAAATCATATTATCACTAGCTTTGGGAAGGTTATTACGCACGAGTCCGCCAGGCGTAATATCCAGCATCAGCTTACCATCCCTGAAGATATCACGTGTCCGCTCCCAAACCTCACGGACAGGTCCTTCGATATCGTGATATGGCATATTCCAGAAGCAGCTGCCTTTCAAACGGTAGATACCATCCTCACCTTCTTGAAAGAGCACAAAGAAGAACCTCTGTTCTTGCAGAAAATTACCGAATACACTATTTTCCCATTCCGTCTTCACCAACGCTTGGAAATCAAATGGTGAAAACGACATACTTTCTTTGATTTTGCCGTTCTTTTGGATGCGAATGGTCTTCACTACGATATTTGCCTTCCGGAACTCCTGTGCAGAATTCCCCTTTATCCCCAACATCCTATAAGCCAACATTGCATAGCGATTTTTTGCATTGGATCCCATCTCAAGTGCAACAGCCAGTTCATCCTCTGACCGTCCGATATAAGCCGCTATTTTCCGCTGCACATACTTTTCCAGATCATCGACCAATACATCCGATGATATAATTGACTCTTCATCCCGGTTCTGTCCTTCATAATGGTATGTCGGTTGTTGTTTGAGGATATACTCATTGAGCAAATACGTCATATAGCTGTTTTTCAACGAGAATGCACGTTGCTTCGCCTCAACATCACTGAATGGCTGTTTGCGGACAGATTTGGCCGAAGAGCCTTTCGTACATGCTCCTAAATAGAGCGTATCGCCTTCGGAAAGGTCTTCTGCCTTTCCCGCTTCAATTTTTGCCAAGATTTTCCGATAATCAGTCTTGATGATTTCCAGATCTTCTGCCGGCAACGTGAATAACTGCACGAAGTCCACCGTGCTATCGATGTCATTCTGACCGTCTTTATGAAGATACCAAGCCAGCAGGATGCACCCCAGCTTTTTCCACAAATGACTGGATAGCAGATCCTTCTCCTTATACACTTCCATATAATCGATCAGCGTCAGGACCAGACGTTCTTTTGCCGAGAAACCTTTCTTGACAGCTTTGTATGGTGTGACCTTCAGCTCGACGCCTGCCTTCTCGAAATCCGGCTCCGGATTGCTGTTCGCCTTATATCCAAACCAACATTCCTCGACCAAGTTTCCCATGCCGCCCTTGAAATTCTTATCCGCATGGATGTCCATATACTTCTTGTCTGCTACTAATGGATTGCCTTCCGCCACTGCCCGTTCGAATATCTCACGGAAACTCATCCCAATCATTTCCTTGCCATATCTCTCGATGTCTATAGGGTCAGTCTCATCGTATCTCACGATATCTCCTCCATTGTCATGATCTACCTATATACAGTTTAGTCCTAAATCCATTTGTCCTGCAACCCATCTCATGAAAATAAGCATAACCAACAAAAGGTGGTTCACCGACTCCTATGAGTCAGTAAACCACCTTTACCATATCTATCGATTCAGGATCTTCCCCAATCATCACCAAAGACTTCCGCAAAGATCATCTCAAGATCTTCATCACTGGTAGTCGTATCTTCCAGCACACCATCGTCGATAGCTGTGAGCATGAGCTGCTCTTTCTCCTGGAGCCGCTCATAGACAGCCTTGTCCACCGATACAGGCTTTCCTTGGAAATCAAAGTCTACCATCATGTAATAGTATTGCGTATATTGGCCATCAGGAAGCCCAAGTCGATGGATCCTGTCCTTCGACTGCAAGAGATGGACAAGATTATAGGTATACTCCATATATACAGCATCATGACAAACGCTATGCAAGGATACGGACTCTGCCAACGTATGCGGATTCGTGATCAATACATCGAATCCTCCCTTGCGGAAATCATCAATGATCACCAACCGATCCGCCTGCTCTACGCTGCCATCGATAAACCTCGCTCGGATTCCCCTGCGCTGCAACTCCTGCTGGACCTTGCGGATCGTACGCCGGAACACGCACCAACATACCGCAGTCTTCCCAGCAGCCACCAACGATACTAGCTGCTCGATACAGCATCTCATCTTGGAGCTAAGACCGGAACATGCATCCACCAGCTTCGGGACCTCATCCGAGAAGTCCTTGAAATCGATATCATCGATATCTTTGGCATCGTACTCCATGACATCCTCATAATCCGACATGCTGATATTATCCATGAGCATCGCAGGATCAGACTCCAACTGCAGCACACGAAGGAAGAACAGCAAAGAATTCCCCTTGCCATAGGCCTCCCGCAGGATGTAGAACAACCTGGACTCGGCTTCACTTGCCGTCACTTCACGATATATATCTGGCGATACTGGCGGGACAGCCAATTGTTCCTTCGTCGTACGGCAATAGAATGGCTTCAGCTTGCGATTGATTTCCTCTTTCTCCCACTCCGTCGGATCTTTCAGCTCACTGAGCTGATATCCAAAGAACGAACGATACTCATTAGGGAACATGATATGCAGCATATTGTAGATATCAACGTAACCATTCGGTATCGGTGTTCCTGTCATGACCGTCACATAACGTGCAGCACTTGCAATAGAAAGCGCGACCTCGGCACGCTTCCCATTGACCCCCTTCACCTTATGGACCTCATCGAATACCAGCATGGTATCCGACCTGGCGACCAATGCCTTCAATTCTTCCTCATAGGTTCCGATACTTTCATAGTTGAACAGCATCAAATTATAATTCTCGAAATGATACCGCAACAGGCGACGATTCTCTTCCTTCGTACGGGGCTCCTCATCATGGAGGTTGAACAAGCACAGCTCCTGCTTATCGCCGAAGCAGGCCTGGAACTCGTCTATCCAGGATCCGAAGGAGTTCTTCGGTCCCACCATGACGATGCGCCGCATCCCTGCACGCTCTTGCAGGAATGCGTACATACCAAGGACAGAGGATGTCTTACCCGACCCTGGCACCGAGAAGTTGCCACTCTTCACCATAGTCGTCATGAAGAACGCATCCCACATCTGACGCTCACGCAGCTTACGTTCCATCCGATGATTGACAATGACTGCAAACTCCTCGAAGCGTTCCAATAACCTCTCATCGCGCCGTTTGATGTCCAGCCCCATAGTGGAACGCTCATCGATATGGATCTCTCGCTCCCGGATGAAATCCTTCAAGACCTCCGTCATGCGATAAGTATAGCCTTCCTTAGGGATGCGGTCTGCCAGCAGCTTATCGATTGCGATGCAGTCGATATGGCTGAGCCCTTCACGGAACAAGATCTTGCCGGTCCTTTCCTCTGCATCCCGATCCATATACTTCTTTATCCGCCGCATGAAGCCTCTGGTCTTGAGGTATTCTCCACGGTCTTCCACATTCAAGTGCAAGAGGAATCGCCCATCCACGACGTCTAGTATACAGGCGTTATCCATCAGCAAAGCAGCCTCCCTTACCATCTCACCTTTGTCATGACGCATGATCTCCTGCAGTACCACATCATCTACATCACGTACGATCACACTACCATACCCGCCATCCCAGTACGCGTCGAAGATGCGCTGGCACTTGTCGATACCTCGACCATAGAATCCATCCTTGTCATACCAGCTGCAGACCACATCAAAGGATTCATGATTCTGCCACATCGCTGCAGTCGTCTCATTGTTGGAGCCTATGAACTTGATCCGATTCCCTGCATCATCCGTAAGGATGCCGAACTTGTCATGGAATATCCCTCGCTTATTGTAAGCGATCTTGATATCCATCCTTCCAATCGCAATCAAGTGGGCAAGGTTCGAGAGTCCCTTCTCTGCAGATATATCCAACTCCCGGCGAAGGTCAGCGAGCATCTCTTGCCGCAAAGAATCACGCAGCGCATAACCACGTTTCATCGCTTCGAAATCTTCCTCTGAGATATCCTTGGAGACAATCAAGCGATAGGAATGCTCTTTGCCGCAGAATTCCTCCAAGCCTTCCGCATAAGCGGCCAAGGAACCAGCCGTGAAATAGGCACTGACCCTGTCATAGGTCTTTGCCTCCTTCAATACTGGCGTCAAGAAGTTCTTATCGATATCATCTTCCGATGTATAGAACGGACTAAGCGTCAGATCTGTGAACACCTGCTGCCTCCTTGATCTCTCCCAACAGCTCTATCAGCTCATCTGCATCCTCAACGATCGTCGTCCGCAACTCTTCTGACAGTTTCGGGAAGATTCTCTGGTCAAGCTCACGGATAGAATCGATCGCCTTCTCGATGACATGGGCTGCACGCTCGCGGTCTGCCGTAGCTCGTACACGGTTGTCGAATACCTCCGTGCAGCGTGATGCCTGCTTGGCCAAGTCAGACTCTGCCTTCAGGCTCTCCAAGGTCTCCATCACCTTGCCATCAGAGACCATCTTGCTGTCGCTGATCTCATCGGTCAGCTTCTCGGCGATATCCAGCTGCTCTTCTATGAAGTTCTTCGCCTGACGCTTGTCCTTCAAGATTCTCTTGATATTACGCATGTATCGCGTCATATCGGTATGGGGCATGAGTGTAAGCTGGGTAAAGGCCACCTCTTTCATGTCTGCCTTCATATCCTCATCTTTCTCAGCACGGATCACCGAGAAGATCTCACGGATAGGGCCATCCAGCTTGTTCTTGCGTGCGATATGGAACTGCAGCGGCATCTGGATAGAATCCAGATACTCAGCCAAGAACTCCGCCAGTTCCAGGTCCTTCTGCACATCGGACTCCTGCTGATTTATGCTCTGGGCATACTCTTTGACCGTCAAGAGCTTGTTGCGCACCAGGTCATTATAGAGCCCTGCCAAGCGATTTATCGGGTCATAGTCCACACGGCTTTCCTCACCATGCTGTACCATGAGCTCCAGCATCTTGATATGCTTCATATCTTTCTCGATGCTCTCCGGAAGGATTACCGTCTCGAAAAAGGCAAAGTTCTCATTATGCAAATTCTCTCGGTGAAGCTGACGCAAACAAGTAAAGCGACGATTCCCGTCTACGACACGGCCATCTGCCAACGAGATGCCTGCTTCACGCTGGCAGAACATCGCGATGTTGTTGCGCGTCTGCACGAGCTTTTCCCGATTGCTTTCCTCGATGAATGTCTCGATGAGGCTGTTATAGGACTCCATCTCATCCTCATTACAGTTCAGCTTATCTATGCCATTTTTCAGGCAATACTCCTCGATCCAGGTAGAGATACGGTCATTCTGATCGTTATAGTACAACTTGTCCAGCCGGACACGATAGACCGGATATGCCATAGTCTTCCCTGCCAACGTAAGCTTACGGGTCAATTCCGTCTTCTCTACCCAACCATTCTCGATACCTTCAACTAAAAGATCCATAAATCAAACCTCCGCATAATATGTCTCATAATCCCGATAGACTCGACGCCTGATGTCGTTGTAATAGAGCTCATTATCACCACGTCTGATATTGTCCAACACATGGAATGTATTCGGCAAGCATATGCCATAATCCATTCGCAGCATATCCATCAGATCATCCAGATCAACAGAACCTTCACGCTCCAGCAGGTATTCCAAGGCCCCCGCAAAAGTCCCTTTGGCATTCAGTGATGCATACACCTGTACCCCACCCATGCGGAATACCTGGAACGCATCCGAAGCCCATAGGATCGAATCCACGAAATCGTCCTCAAACCCCAACCGGTCTAGCGACAGCTTCATCCCTGCTTTCCGCAGGGAATACATCGTAAAATAATCATCCTTGGCAAACTGCTTGACCTCATCGGCCGCTGCGAGCAACTCATCTTTCGTGACACCGACACTCTCCAGCTTCGTGATATGGATGAACTGCGCAGGTGCGAACTCGATGACTTCCAGATCATGCTGGAACGCATTCAGGTAATTGTAGAAGACACCGTACGACCTCATAGCCGCCCCCCTATCACCTGATAGCCCAAAGATGCCTTCCTGCCTGAACTGTGCCTCCATAGCAGCTTTGACCGATGGAAAATCCGTACGGTAGATAGTCTGCTCATTCCAGCGATATCCGAGTTGCTCCATATTGTAATGATTGAGATATCCATGCTTGTCGGGGAACAGCTTCCGGAATATCCCCTTCATCTCACCGATTGAATAGAAACTGCGTTTCAATACGGACGAGAGTTCCGCCAACTCATCCTGCGACAGCTTCTTCACATCCACCGTATAGGAATCTCCATGCCTGTATTGCCGGATATACTTTGCCAAGTTAGCCTTGAATGTATCTGATGCGACTCCATACATTTCCCGATATGCCTCTGCAAACGCTTCCTGCTTGATTGTCCCTTTCTCCTGCAAGAGATCTAGCACCTGACTCTCCGTGTCTGCTTCACCGAATCTCAACATCGGCATCCGCCCGAATCCCAGCTGATATTTCTCACACAGTTCAGGACTCAACCGTTTCTTCAATAGATTGTGAAGCTCATAGCAATCCCGCAGGTCATACTGTTCGCGCAAGGCGGGATATTTATCCAAGAACAGTTGGGCACTCACTTCCACATCCTGATATTCATCGACATGCATATCCCGAAGCAGTTCATCGATATCTACCCTATCGACCTCATAATAACGCAAGACTTGTCCCTGCTTCCATAACAGTTTATGGGACATCGGCAAGGTAGCTGTATAATACCTGTCCTCAATATGCAGCTTCTCCTCATCTTCCCGCCCCAGGAGCATGAGGAGATACTCATACTTCTTCTGGAAATCAGCAACAGTGATATCCTCCTGACAGAACTTCTCCAGGAAATATTCCAGCAAATCGTGCCTGCGTGCCTTGACATATGTACCATCCAGCTTGATGTAGGAACGATACAAGCTCTTCCGCAATCGTTTCCGATATGACCTGGGGATAGAATCATCCACCAAGGCTTCCTTAGCCGACCTCTCCCCCTTCTTATATCTCAGCTTCAGGTACTGATACGTCTGTGGTAAGATATCGAACGCCGCAACCATATCTTGCTCGCCGATATCATATTCTTCGAACACGTTCCGATAGCGCACGGCATCAACATCTTTGACATGCTTGAAAAAACATTCTATGATCTGAGAGGCTCGTTGCCTAGTCAGACCTTCTTCTTGTCCTGCTTGTGCTGCCGGCTTTCCTCCCAGTACCGCACGGATCATCCTCTTGTCCCGCGAGACATTGTCACTACGCCAGCCGATTCCCTCATCTTGCGTCAACACTTCAAGGATATCCGGTCGATGTCTCCAATACCCCTCGGGCATAAGGTCTACCAGCCCGGATTCCACCGCCTGATCCAGCTGTTCCTGTACGCCCATGTCCAGTATCCATTCTGCAGGGAATATGCGCTCGAGACTCTCTTGGATGATATCTGCCGAACTCGGCCATTCCGTATCCGTTGCCACCTCGAGCCATCTAGCCATCCCCTTCCGGAAAGGCTCCGTACGGAACAGCACCTTACGGAACTCGCGATTCCCCACGATATCTGCCGCCTGCTCACCAAAATCCATTACCCCCACAGGCAACGCGATGATGGCTGCTTCTAATATCACGTAGGCTCCTGACGCTTCTAACCGTCTCCTGCTGATACCTGGATGCCCCTCCAGCACATCGGTCATATATACAAACACTTCATTCGCCAATCCATCAGTGCTCATATTCTTCACATTTCCAAATTGGATCGGCTTTTTCTGTAAAAGCCCCGCTGCCTGCGCAGAAGCAGATTGCTGATCCGCGTTCATCAATCGTCCCAGCAATCCCTGAACAAAAGCTGCAGTATCTTGCGATACTCCTTGCGTCTCCAAAGTCATAGACTCCATGCATTTCCCTATCTCTTGCTGGAGGCAAAGCAGTCCATCGACCTTCTTCTTGCCCACATAGCGCATAGCCTGGAACTCTTCTCCTGAAGCAGCCAAGAACCCCCCCAGCGTATCGATTGACTCGAGCACGGTATCTATAGTCTTCTGGGTCATGCTCCCCGCTAGAAATCCACGAAACATTTCCAATGGGATCTTATGAAGGATTTCCTCCAATTCTTTCCTGTCCGCAAAAACATCCATGCTGATCACTCCTCAAACGGTTCTTCAATCCTTTATCTCAACATATAATAGGATACCGCATCAATCTCCACTAAGCAAGCAAAAACACGCACAAAAAAAGCCTCGTGAAAACTCACGAGACCAATGATATCAATGGCAGAGAGGGTGGGATTCGAACCCACGGTGGCTATTAACCACACTTGATTTCGAGTCTTGCCCGAGGAGAGCGAAAACGGATTTCTCCTCATGTCTGCGAGGCGTGTACTGGTGCGGAGTGGCGGAGTCCTTGATGGGATTGGGGAGCGGGCGGGGGAGATTAGAAAACTGGTTGATTCGTGACGTTTAGTTCCTTTTAATAGCTGATGGATTTCTTCATGGTAACCCGCTTATTACCCGCTGTGGGGGTAATAAACATTATGAGGATGCAAATCTTTGAGATTGTGAATGGTTGAGTAAGGAAAGGCGTGGACTTAATTTATCGCAATCAACAAAATCATATACTGGAAAACGCTGACAAGCTCTATGTGGATAGCATAGGGCTTTTTTTTTTAGGAAAAAGTCAAATGGGGATTTATTCATTTTGATGGGAGTTTATGCAGGGGCTTTCCTTATTGTCTATATTAGCGAGTTGACTGGTCAAAGGCAATGCGTTTTTTTATTGGTCAAAAGGTTTCCCCGCCCTGCGGCATCCCTGCTTTGGTGGACGCTGGCACCCATGACGACGTGCCACCGCCACGGACGGCCAGCGTCCACGTCGCAGAGGGACACCGCGCCCCGCCCTTTGACTCATCATCGGCACTGGAAAGCTAGGCGGAGCCGGACTGTCCGCCTCCGTTCCCTCGTTTCTCCCTCCGTCAGGTCAGGCCGTGACGTGCCACCGCGTCCCGACCTTCCTCCCTCCGGCGCTCAGTCACTACGTCGGACAGACCGCCCCCGCGTACAACGAGCAACAGGCAACGGGTGTCCAGTGGCTTTGGTGTATAGCTGCGCTATCCACGTCGCCACAGACACAGGCACAAATTGACCAGTCAATCTTGAAAAAGGTCAACATTATGCAAAGGTCAATGCGCAGGGGGGGCAGGTTTCGGGACGTGCAGACGCACCTCCCGCTCGTTACAATCCGGTCACCGCAGGCCGCAGCCTTGTCGGTCAAAATCGGCAACAAGGCGGGCGGCACTGAGGGCAGGGGGCCGTCTCTGCACATGGACGCATCCGCGTCCATTCTCCGCCCCCTTTCCCCCTACGGCCCCGGCGGGCGGGGCCTACCCTCTTTCCTCCGTTTTCCTGTCCTGCGGTGCGGCAGCTCCTCGGCCAGAAGGGGAATAATGTGCTGCGGGATAGGGGGACAGGGGGCTTGGCAGCCCTCCCTGCGGTCGGGACGACTACGGCGTCCAGCGAGATAGGAGCAGGATAACTCGCGCCGCCGTACCCCCTGCCCTCAGTGCCGTGAAGTGACCTCACGGGCTATATGCAGCCTGCTTGTCGGTCATGCGTATTCGGTTTGTGTCCATCTGCTCGGGTGGACAGCTTCGCCGTCCACTTCGCAGCAGACACTTTCCGTTGCTATGGATGGAACGATATAAAAAGGAACTGGTTCGCTTATCTCGTCAATGAGTAGTTGACCCGTCAGGCGGGGCAGGACAGCGGGGCTTCACTCCTGCGGCCTTTCGGTCGTCAGTCTCACGCCTATGCAGGCGTTCAAGTCTTCACGCTATTTCTGTATAGGTGTGAACCTTCCTCCCTCCAGCACTTCGTCCTTCCGCCCCGCAGACCTGCCCGGGCACAAGCCGTCACAGGTTCGGGTGTCCGTTGCTTTTGGTGGACAGCTTCGCTATCCACGTCAGCAACCGACACAAGGGGCTGACCAGTCAAAATTGACGGTCAGCCCTGCTGGGTGTTGTATTTAGGTGTTTATGTATCTGTTCGGATGACACTTCCGTCATCTAATATGCGCCAGCTTACAGGAGCGCGGCTTCCCGGTGCATGGTATAGATTGTTGTTGTCTTCAATCGCCTGATTTAGCGCACGATTTAGTTCACGGACCGAATAGGTCAAATTAGAGCCGTTTTCAATGCCTGCCTGTTGTTGGAGTTTCTGATAGTTTGTATCGCTCACTTCCCGGCCATTAAAGCCTGTACTGCTGGCCCAAAGAGCGCCTGTCTCACGGGTAAAGTTATTGTTTAGAACATTGTCCATCGTGTAGACTTTTCCGCGTACCGCTTTTTGCAGGTGTTCGGTATAAGTTGCGGCGGTATCACTTAGGCCTCTGTTTTTGAGCGCCTGCACGATTTCGCCCTGATTATGATACTTGCCCTGTATCGCGCTTACCCAGATAGACTCTGCTTCTTTGTGTTCGGCCATAAAGCCCAGTTCCTTGATGCCTACTTTGACGAGCGAGTTATTGTAGCTGCTGTCTATGCTGGTCTCAAAGCGCTGGCTGGAAGTGCCGAGATTTACCAACACAAATACACCTGCCTTTTGCTGCAGGTTTTGTGCGTAACTCTTGGCCTGTTGGTATTCCGCATTGGTAAATTGACCGCGTTCGATACGATTCGCGGCTTTTTGGTCGTTGGTGCGTGTCTCCGCCTCAAAAGTCATAGCAGCGAAGGTCAGGTTATATTCACGGAAGGAGGATGCACCTCCTGCGGTAATTTTCTCATATACATTGAGGAATTTGCTTAGTGCCTTGTCCAGGCTCCCGGAAAGGCGATTGAGATTGCCGGCATTTTCTGCTGCCTTGTCATTCTGGTGCATTTGGATAGCCCAGCTGATTAAGGTTTCGCCATCAATAAGGACTTCGTTGCTGGGATGATTTAGCTCGTAGTCATACTCACAAGCCTCAAGCGCTGTCCCTCCCCAGACAGTTCTGCTTTCCTGGCTTTCCTTCTCCTCACGTTTGGCCTGCATTTCTTCCGGTGTCAGCGCCCGGAGCTGGCTGGCATCAATGTTCTTAAAGGTTTTCGCATTTATCAGCATCGTATCCGCAGAAATATCCACTTGATAAGCTGCATTTTCCTGCGCCGCTCCGTCTTTTGGTGCGGCTTCCTCTTTGAGCTGTTGTGAGTAGGGTTTGATATAATATGGATTATGGCCGGATGTTTTGTCTACAAGCATTTTCGATACCTCCCTGTTTGCATAAATTCATTCCACATAATATTATCGGTGAACTGGGGCCGAATGTTAAATGATTTCGCGAAATTTTTGGAAAATCTCTTGCTTTTGACCGGTCAACTCCATAATATGGAACTGGAAAGAACTGAATACCGTTGCGGAAATGACAGAAAAAAAGGTTATCCGGCGCGAGTCTCGCGCTTGATATATGGGTTGTCATTCCGCAAGAGGGCCGCCGGGTGACAATCCGGCGGCTCTTTTGCTAGGAAACAGAGTTCCATAAGGAGGGAAACAACATGACTGTTCGCACGAAACAGACCACCACCTTGAAAATCACCCGTGTCACTGGCACGTCCAGTACGGGGAAGGAAACCCATGATTTTGTCAACCTGTCCGTCAATCCAGAACTTGCCGACGGGGACGTGCTTTCCATCGGGAGCAAGCTCAGCAACTTGCAGAAGTACCCCGTGGACGGCATTGGCCGCATTGACGCAAGTACGCTGGCAGAAGAACACTAAGGTTAAGGGAGGGCTAGACCATGAAAGAAACGCTTTTGATTGAGTTTGCGGTGGAAAACGGCAAAAACACCACCATTTCCATTCCCGACCCCCGGGCTGATGTGGCCAAGGCCGATGTGGCTGCGGCGGCAGAGGAAATCGTGGCCAAGAAGGCCGTCCTTTCTGCAGGCAACCCGGTGACGGCCTTTAAGCGGGCCTACGTCCGCACCATTCAGGAGACGGAACTGGAATAAGGGCAGCGCATTTGCGCCTAAAGGGGAGGCCGCTGGGGAAACCTTGCGGCCTCCTGTTTTCATAGGAGGGAAGAATTATGCGAAAGAATCCGACCACCACCTTGAAAATCGCCTGCGAGTGTGGCTATGACTACGACCGGGTGATTTGCAAAAACATCAATCTGACGGTCAATCCCGAGGCGGCCGATGACGACCTGCTCCTTGCCGCCAAGACCATTGCAGGCTTGCAGACGCTCCCCCTGCACGGCGTGGAGCGTCTGGATATGTGCGATTTAGCAGAATGAGGAGGGCTGACTGATGCAAGTAACACTGATGATTATCCTTTGGCTGGAAAACGGCAAAACCATGACGCTGGGCATCCCCGACCCCCGGAAGGGCCTGACGGAAAGCGAAGTCTATACGGCCATGTTTGAACTCCTGAAGCGGGAGGTCATATTCTCCGAGGGCGGGGTGCGGGCCACTTCCTACAAAAAGGCCTACCTGCGCATTGTGGATGAGCAGGCTTTGCCATAAGGAGGGCGGAAAATGGAACAGACCATACTCACCGCCATTTCCGCCGTGGGCTTTCCCATCGTGGTGACCTTTTACCTCCTCACCAGCTTCCAGAAGTCCATGGACAAATTCACCGACAAGCTGGGAGAGCTTATACAGGAGCTGAAACGGTTGGAGAAATGACAAAATCCATTTAACAAATCAGCTGGTTATCCGATAATATAAGTGGTTGGAGCGATTTTCTGCGGGGAGGCGAAAACGATGCTCTATAACAAAGTAGGTCACTTGGATGCCAGCGGTAATTACGTCTATACCAAGAACAGTGACCGCATTGCCAATGAAAAGCGGCAGTATCTCAGCACAGACAGCGAGTATACGGTGGAAATCAACGCCCGGAAGGGAAAGATTATTGCCGATAACTTCCATGATGAAATCGTGGAGCTGCAGCACAGTGAAAATCCCGGCGCCATCCTGTATAAGCGCTATGACATGACCGACCTTATGCAGTTTAATCATGTGCAGACATTATGGAATTTTTTGAACGATGATGGCTCCGGCAGTATTGGCACGGGGATGCTTATCGAGCCTATCCTCAAAGGCGAGCCGGTGATGAGAGGCGACATGGAGGAGGCTTTGGAAAAGCGCTTTCAGCGGCAGATTATCAACAAGCAGCTGGACAATATCTTTACGGCGGCAAATATCAAAATCCCGGAAAATGTTTCGCTGGATTTCACCGTTACCACGGACTACAAAATCCACGTTATCGGGGATGCAGATGCTTCTCTGCTAAAGCGGGTCGAAAACGTCCTCAACCGCACCCCGGGCAATGGCCGCGCCTTGTCGGAACACATTCGGGAAATGACCTATTGCAGCTGCATGAAGGCAGACGAGGCGGACAAGGAGGCCTTGAAGACCTGGGCGCAGGATGCGCACAAGATACGCTATGAAAACGGCTCCCTCTACGATTACAGCCATTACCAGTACGGCGACGGACAGACACAATGGCTGGAAGAATGGGAGGCCAATCTGCGCAAGATAGGCGATAACGAAGAAGACTTTGCCACGCCCAGCTGGCTGAATGCCGCGACGCTAAAAGAATCTGCGTGGCCACAGATGTTATTGAAAAAATCCCGGGAAACACTGGACAAAATGGTATGCAATGGCTTTTTGTCCAACTGGGCAGCCGAAATGGGCAACCGAAATATCGACATTACCCATTGGAATTTCCGCTTTGACTTTTCCGCCCGGCGCGGCGGCTGGTGCGTTGTGGGCCATGAGGGAACGCCGGCGGCCTCCATCATGGAAAAGACCTTAAATCAGGAGGACATCCGCCGGAAACTCCTGCGGAATGTGATTGCCTCCATGAACCCTGCGCGGCTGCAGCACAAGGTAAAGGCCTATTTTCGCCCCATGACCCTGCGGGAAATCGAGGATGTACTGATAATTGCTGAAAAGTATGCCAACCGGCATGAAGAACTGCTGCCCCCCAAGGTATTAGACCGGCTATATGATGCCGCTGAGGATATGTCCAAGGTGATAGCGGATAATGAGGTGGCGGTATATAAAATCGAACAGCAGCTATACAAGCGTGTAGAAGAAGGCTGGGACCCCTGTTCCGACTTTGATGTAAGCATCGAATACCGCAATGGCCATATCTATGACTTAGGACAGGAAGAACAATACGGCTGGGGCGAAACCGAATGGATAGAACGGGTCTATTGCCATAAAGAAGCATAGGGCAAAAGCGGGGGCTGACCGTCAAATTGACTGGTCAGCCCCCGCTGGTTGTTATGGATTAGCGGTTTCTTTGTTGTTCCAGCTGTTGCAGCTGTATGTCGGCAATCTGCTGCTGGTAGGTGTTAATCATCTTCTGATAGGTTGCCGCCTGTTTCTCGATAGCTTCCGGGGATAGGTTGAAATTCTTGTGCAGGGCGGAAATCTGCTGGCGCAGGCGTTGGATTTTTTCCCGCAGGGCGGCTATCTGTTCTTCGCCTTGCTTGTTTTTGGCAACAGGTTCGTCCTGGTCTTCCTTATTGTCCACCAGAAAGCCGTTTTCATCGCGCTTTTGTGGATTGGCCCGCAAATCGGCCAGTCCTTCCTTGCCCCTTTGGGCGATGGCGGCCAAATCCTTGGCGGAAAATCTCACCTTCGTTTCGGACAGGCCTAATTTCTGTGCAAAGTCCTGATAGGCCTCTTCGCCGACGGTTTCCCGCCACAGCTCGCCCATATTGGCCTTGTAAGAGAATTGGCCCACGGATTTATCCAGTTTCATGCTGCCGCTGCCTATGTGGCTGCGGGCTTCTTCGATATTGGCCTGCAGGGCAGCAGCCAAATCCTCATGCCCATCTTCCGTCAGGGCGGCATAGAGTTCGTCTGCATCCTTGTACTCGCCCTGTACGGCTTTTATCCAGATGGCTTCCCCTTCCTGATGGTTAGCCATGAAATTCAGCAGGTTTACGCCTACATGAGCCATGGAACCTAAATTGCTGGCTTCGATGCCGTTGGCAGCGTTCAGGTGCTGGGGGGATTTATATACTAAGTCCACGGCCAGCAGTACGCCGGATTTTCCCTGCAGGGTACTGGCGTAGTCCTTGGCCTCCTGATAGAATTTTTCCAATGACGCTGACCATTGGCCGTCCTTCTTCCAGCCCTCAATGGTTCCCTCGTTGCTCCGCTCTGCGGCGGCCTGGGTAATGCCTGCATACAGCTGGTTATATTGCAGGAAGGTTTTGGCACCGCCCTGCTGTATGTTGTCCGCCGCCTGAAAGAATTTTTCCTGCCGGGCAACAACGTCCGCATCAAAGTTTTTCGTCCAGCCGTAACTGCTGCGCAAAATCCCCATGTAAACGCCTGCACTGGTATCGCCGTTCCGATTGCTCAATAAATCCATGCTGATGTCCGTAGCGGTGATTTCCCACAGCGGAGTCTGGGTCTGACTGCTGGCCTTCATGGCCCGGGTGGCTTCCCTGTCCATGAGAGTGCTGTCTGATAGCAGCTGGCCGCGCTTGTCTGCAAGGGTCGGGGCGATTTTGGCCGCCTCTTCTTTTCGTGTGCTTGCAATCTCCACCGTATAGGCAGGCGTGGCCATAGGGTCTTCCTGCTTGACTGTGACCGGGGATTGGTATTTCATGCCAGTGCCGGGCACATTGGCAATGCTGTCAATTTTCACGATGTTTCCTCCTTGAAAAGTTCCGTTCCTAAATATTCTCAACCTATATATCGGATAATTCCTGCAATTTATTAAGGGAATTTTGAAAAAAAGCGGGGATGGCAGGTGTCGGTTGGCGACGTGGATAGCGAAGCTGTCCACCAAAGCCAACGGACACCCCGTAGCCTGTGACCGCTTGTGCCCGGGCAGGTCTGCGGGGCGCAGTGACGAAGTGCTGGAGGGAGGAAAACTCCTACCTGTACGGAAATAGTGCGAAGACCTGAGCACCCGTACAGGCAGGAGCTTGACGACCGAAAGGCCGCAGGAGTGAAGCCCCGCTGTCCTGCCCCGCCTGACGGGTCAACTTCTTTCTTGCGGGATAAGCGAACCAGTTTCTTATTATATCGCTCCATCAATAGCAACGGAAAGTGTCTGCTGCGAAGTGGGCAGGTTTCCTGCCCACCCGAGCAGGCGGACACAAACCGAATACGCCCTATCGACGAGCAGGCTTCCACCAGTCTATGAGGTCAGCACGAGGCACTGCGGGCAGGGCGGTACGGCGGCGCGAGTTATCCCACTCCGCTCTCGCTGGACGCCGTAGTCGTCCCGACCGCAGGGAGGGCTGCCAAGCCCCCTGTCCCCCTATCCCGTGGCACATTATTCCCCTTCCTGACCGAGGAGCCACAGCACCGCAGGACAGGAAATCAGGGGTAAGGGGGTAGGCCCCGCTGGACGGGGCCGTAGGGGGAAAGGGGGCGGAGAATGGACGCGGATGCGTCCATGTGCAGAGACGGCCCCCTGCCCGCAGTGCCGCCCGCCTTGCTGACGATTTTGACCGACAAGGCCACGGCCTGCAGATGCCGGATTGTGACGAGCGGGAGGTGCGCCCGCACGTCCCGCCACAACAGCCTGGGCACGGTCAAAGTATATATTTTTTGTTCACGTTACGCGCACATTGCCGTGATTTTGTGCTATACTATTTTTGCCGCTACCTCTTACCATGGGAATCTCACGGCAGCGAGGGAGGTGAGGCTTGTGGTTGAGAACCTTCTGGCATCGTTTGTCGTAGGTGTAGTCAGCAGCTTCATTGCTGCATGGCTCTACGACAAAACCCGTAACAGCGGCAACCGGTAAAACTGTCACCTGTCTGCCCTTACCAATCAGGCGGATGACGCAGAAAAGCACCAGTGCATTGCATTGGTGCTTTTTCTGTATCGGGCATAATAAAAGAGCCTTGCAGGTTACCAAGCTGCAGGCTCCTTTACCGGTGTAAACTTGTGGTCTACCCTCTTGCATCGTTTGTAGCTTCATTATACCATTTCTGCTAGGGGCTGGCAAGAAAATTTGCGTAGTCCGTCACCCCCCGGGCGATGGCCCGTGCGATGTCGTCACCGTGCTGGGTCAGGAGGGTGACGTCTGCGCTATCAATAAAGCCGGTTTCCACGAGGACGGCGGGCATGGTGGTATGGCGCAGGACGCAGAAGGAGGGATGGGCTTTAATGCCTCGGTCTTTATAGCCTGCGTCAAAGGGGGAGAGACTTTTGACAAGCTGGTTTTGGATGCAGCGGGCAAGTCTGCCGCCCGCGCCTGCCGTGTCGTAGCAGAAGGTTTCTGCGCCCCGCCCGCCGCCCGCGTTGACGTGGATGCTGATGAATACATCCGCAGGCCATGCGTTGGCGGCATCCACTACGCAGGGGAAGCCCGGGGCCTCGCCATAGAGGTTGTGGCTTTGCAGGAGCTGGACGGAGCACCCCGCCGCCTCCAAGTATTTGCCGCACAGGGAGCCATAGGTCAGAGCAAGGTCACATTCCCGCAAGCGGCAGGTGGGATTGACACAGCCGGGGTCAGGGTCACCGCCCAGAGCATGGCCGGGGTTTAGGAATACACGCATAGAGTCGCTTCCTTTCTTTCCACAGAGGGCTTATTCTACCACAAAACCGTCCTCGGTCTGCCAGGTGTGGTAGGTGTCCTCCCCTTCGTATTCGTGGGAGTATACGGTATAGGTGCCTTCTTCCAGCAGGCTTTCGCTGATGTCAACACAGGAGCCCAGCGCGTTCATCAGGGCGTCCGTCCATTCGTCAAAGTCGTAGAAATTCCCCGCGACATGGGGCATGGCAGGCAGAAAGCTGTCATGGGCGGCGGGGAGCGTTTTGGCGGCGGGCGGAGGGGCCGTGGCAGAAGGGGCAGGCCTGTTATTGGTGGGCGGGGCAAGGGGGACTTCACCGCTGGGATTGTCCCCGGCCTTCCCTTGGCCCTTTTCCTCCTGCTGACCGCTTTCGCCCTGTTGACTGGTCAAGGTATAGATGAGCTTGCGGCTCTCTTTGGTGATGGAAAGAAGCCCCTCGGCCACCAGTTCCTGCCGGGCGGCCACAATGCTGCCGTGACTTAATCCCGTCTTATCCCGCAGCCAGTATTCGTCAAAGTAGCCCCCGCCCCGGGCGGTGATGACCTGCAGGAGATTTTGTGCTTTGGCCGATAACATGGTCACACCTCCCCGAACATTTGCATTACCACATATTCCCGCACACCGTGAGGCGGGCGCTTTTTGATGCCGTGCTCCCGGTCGCGGATATTCATGCCGTTTTCAAAAAGCCTGCGGCCTGCGATGGTGGAAAAGTCGATATAATCCTGTCCCAGCATGGCACAGCGGGGCAGAATTTCCCGGGCCACATTCCAGGCAAGGCTGGCATAGAGCTGGGCCCAAAGCCGGGCCATGTGGGTGTAGCCAAAATCCCCCAGCGCAAGGGAAATATCCAGTATATCGCTGCCGGAAAGGTCAGCGTCCTCCGTAAGGTCAACGCTATGGGGCGCAATATGCAGGGGCACCCACAGGAAAAGTCCCGCAGAAGTCAGCCGTTCATCCAGTAGCTGCCGCCAGTAAGCGGCGAGGGTGGGCGGCCCGGACAAAACCTCTGAGGCGGGCTTTTCTCGTTCGAGACAATCTGCGATATAGAGGGCCTGCGGCCCGTCAATCCTTAATCTTATGCTTCGTTCCATGTCCGTACCGCTCCTTTCTCCTCTGCCCGGGCAACTCTGGCCACCGGGCGGCCATTCACTAAGGCGACCATGGTTGACCGGTCAACGCACAGGGGAACCCGCGCCCGCCGATACACCTCCAAGACCGCACACTCCACGGCTGTCCTGCCGCTAAATTCTGTGTATTCCTCGAATCCAACTTCTCGCGTAATTCTCAATGTCAAATCTCCCCCTACCGGGTGCCCTGACCCACCCCCACGTGGATCAGGACACCTGATGTCGTTATGACGGGTCAGCCTTGCCCTCACTCGCCGCCTTCACTTTGGACGGGCGGGGCGCAAGGGGCTGACCGATGTTGATGTTCGAGAGCAGGTAATAGCCTGCAGGCTTGTTGCCTCCAAAGGCGGTGTGGCGGATATAACCGTAATCCTCCAGCTCCCGCCGGGCCCTTTTGACCATGGTCACGGACATTTTCGTACCCCCGGCCAGTTCCAGCAGGGACAGCCGCAGGGGAAAATGCCAAAAGGCTTCATTGCCCCGATACATCAGATAAGACCATAATGCCTGCGCATGGGTGGATAACGGGAAGGCCAGCTGCCGCTTGTAAAAAAAGCGGATTTCCTGCATCCACCCGCCCACCGTATCCATTAGATTTCAATGGACGGCAGGCAGGCGTCCTGATGGGCGGCATAGTCTGCCAGCCAGTCCTCTGCTGACTGTTTGTGAATCATAATACGATGTCCGATGCGGATAGCTGGAAAACCCCGCACATGGGAGAGCCGCCGGATGGATTTTTCCCCCAGCCCTGTGATTTTCGAAAACTCCTGCACCGATAAAAGAATCTTGCTTGTTTCTGCCATTTCATCCACGCCTTTCCTGCTATTCAGATGGGAGTACCTACCCACATGGACATTGACCAGTCAAAATCTGCCGAACTACTAGAAAATAACTGGTTTTGAAACATTACTCCCCATCTGTTAGTCTTATTATACTATTATTCGGGCGCACTGTCTACCAAAATGTAATGATTTTATCGTATTTTAACAGTATTTTGTGGTATTTTGCGGTAGACTATGGTAAAATAAGGGTGAAAGGAGGTGTGCCATGAACGACAAGAGCAACAAAGACCGCGTGGCAAAATCTGACCGGTCAATACGGGAGGAGCGTCCTGATTTAGCGGCAAGGTTCGCTGATTTGGCTGCTCAGGAGGCTTGCGATAACCTGTTTCCCAAGCGGATTAAATCCCTGCGGCAGGATTTGGATATACGGCAAAATGAAATGGCGGATATCTTGGGGGTGCCCAGCACCACTTATGCCAACTGGGAGCAGGGCAGAGCCTTTCCCAGCGTTGACCGCCTGCCGCGCATCGCGGCCTTCTTTGATGTCACGGTGGATTATCTTCTCGGAGCCAATCGGGACACCGTGAACCGCCGCATTGTCGAGCAGCTGGCCGTTCTCTCACCGGAGCAGCGGCAGGCTGTGGAGTTAGTTTTATCCAGTATGAACAGCAATAAGAAAAGCAGCAATAAATCCAGCAAGTCATGATATAGGATTGACGGTGTTTGGGCAGAGCCTACCCACTACTATTATATAGAAGGTTATGTCTTCAAATAGGGTTCGTCTTAGGGAGCCTTGGAGGCCTTGCGCCCCAAGGGATAGCGGCTATCCACAGGGCACATTGTGCCCGCAGTTGTACCCACAGTTGTACCCGCAGATGTGCCCGCAATAGTACCAACCCTGCCCGTTATCCACCGGTTAATCACAAGAAATTCACAGTTTATCCACAAGGTTATCCACATTTTGGTGGATAAGTCCATGCCTTTCCTGTGACGACGTTAAGGAGTGACAGGAAATGACAACGATAAAGAAATCGGCACATCGTTGTGCCGGCGAAGGTTCGATTTACAAGGACAGCACCCGTGACCGCTGGGTTGCCCAGATAACGGTGGGCTTTGACGGGCGGACAGGCCGCCTCATCAAGCGGACGAAATACACCCGTACCCGCAAGGAGGCGCAGGCGGCACTAGCGGAGCTCAAGGAAAAGTATGCAAGTCAGACGGCACTTTTGGCTTGCAGCATGACGGTGGGCCAGTGGCTTGACCGCTGGTTTGATACCTATTCGCGGCCGCATATCCGACAGAATACGGCGGCGGGTTATTTGCTCATGCTCGACCTGGCCAAGGAGTATGTGGGCAGTATTGACCTTGAATCCTTGTGCAGTTTTGACCTGCAGAACATCATCAATAAGCGGCTCTACACCCATTATCGGGAGGCGCAGTATTTTCGGACGGTTCTGCGCATGGCGTTTCGGCGGGCGGTGAAGTTAAAGCTCATTCCGGAAAATCCTGCCGAGGATTTGGAACTGCCCAAGAAACCGCCCAAGCGTCCCTTTGTGGCACCCACCAAGGAGCAACGGGAGGCGCTGATTGAGGCACCGTCCATCTATTACTGCTGGCGGCAGATGATGCTGGTTGAATTTATGACCGGCCTTAGACGCGGGGAGCTTTTGGCCCTCCATTGGGAGGACTTGAATCTTGATGAAGGCTGGCTGAAAGTCCGCCATGCACTGGTCAACGGGCAGAAGGAAGAAGGGATGGAGGCGTACCCGGTCTATTTGAGCCAGCCCAAGACGGAAAAGAGCCGCCGCCAGCTTTATCTGCCGCCTGCCCTCTGCAAGGAGCTTGCGGCCTACAAAGTCCAGCAGATGAAAATGCGGTTGCAGAATGGCCACTGGGAGCACCCGGAAATGGTGTTCACGGATAAGGACGGGGACTACATCAGCCCTTGCGTCTTTTCTTCCCAGTACACCAAAGTCCGCAAGAAGCTGGGCATCCAGACGACCTTTCATATGTTGCGCCACGATATGGCCAGTCGGATGAAGGCGTCCCACCAGTTTGACTTCAAGGATATTCAGGAGCAGCTGGGCCATAGCACTATCCAAATTACTATGGATATTTATACACATATCAATGAAGAAAAAAAGACTGCGGTCAGCAACTGGCTGCAGGAAGATATGGATAATATCGTGGATTTTGGAGAGTGTGATAAAAGTAAATCATATCAGTTGAAATGAAAAAAGGGGACGACCAGAGCAGAAAAATCTGCCTGTTCGTCCCGACCTATCTGACGGAAAAACGTCCCGAAATGGCCTGTAACGGCTGGAAAAATACCTCCGTGTTACCCGCTAATTACCCGCTGAACCTCTAAAAAACACAGCAAAAAAGACCCACGCAAAATCGCGCGAGCCCTTTAATCTCAATGGCAGAGAGGGTGGGATTCGAACCCACGGTGGCTATTAACCACACTTGATTTCGAGTCAAGCACCTTCGACCACTCGGACACCTCTCCGTGTTCGTTGCGAACAGGAATATTATAGCATATATTCTTAGCCCTTGTAAAGCGATAGATTGATGATTTCTTGCAGGTTTTCCGATTTTTTACAGATACCGTTGCTTTTATCAACTTGTCCTGCCTTTTGCTTAAAAGATTATTAGATTATTTCCTATCTATTATTGCGAAACGCACTTCTTTCGACTATAATAATAGTGCGGTCCTGCAAGACCGACGACATACCAACGGGAGGGTCCGGTGTGAATAGTCTACATTCCGATCGAGCCCCCACTAGCTTTACTATGCTGGAGGAAGATTTCTTCCTACTGCAGGCCAAGGCTGAAGACATCCTCTTGGATACAGTGGGACTAGGTCAAAAAATGCAGGAAGCGTTTGAACGTCATGGCGATACCTTGAGCTCTGCAGTACTGTGGAAAGCATTGCAGCACGAAAGATAACCCATTGACGGCGAAAAGCCCCCTGGTTTCGACAGAAACCAGGGGGACTTTTTTTCGAAGAAGAATTATACTGTCTGAGCTTCGCCTCTGCGGCGCTTGAGCTGATACACCAGGATGAGTCCAAACAACGTCAAACCGATGACATCAGTCAAGAGTCCCGGCTGAATCATCAACAGACCGCCGATGACGAGCAGGATACGCTCGAGCCACAGGCAGTTGGCGGCCAGATAGCCGATAAGTGCCGACGAGATGGCAACCATGCCCGCCAGGGCCGTGACCGTCGAGAACAGCAGCTCGGCCATGGAGCCTTCCATCATCAACAGCACTGGCGACAGTACGAAGATATACGGGATGATAAAGGCAGCAATGGCTAGTTTCGACGCATTGATACCGGTCTTCAAGGCATTACCACCGCTGATGCCCGAGCCCGCATAAGCTGCCAGCGCTACCGGCGGGGTAACGTCGGCGATGATGCCGAAGTAGAAGACAAACATATGGGCAGCCAGTACCGGCACTCCCATCTGCACGAGGGCCGGAGCCGCAATTGTCGAAGTGATGACGTAGTTGGCCGTCGTCGGCACGCCCATGCCGAGGATGATGGCTGTAATCATCGTGAAGAACATCGTCGGCAGCAGCATACCGCCCGAGAGCTGCAGGAGTCCCGAGGCCAGCTTGAGGCCAACGCCCGTCTTCGTGACGACACCGATGATGATACCAGCAGCCGCACAGGCTACCAGCACGCCAAGCACGTTGCGCGCTCCATTTTCGAGGCCGCGCACGATCTCGATCGGTTTCATGCGCGTCGATTTGCGCAGGGCCGAGCAGAGGATGGACAGAACGATAGCGACAAGCGCCGCCCGCATCGGCGTATAGCCAGAGACCAGCAGATAGACAATGATGATCAGCGGAATAGCCAGATGACCACGTTCACGGATCAGCGTCATGATTTTCGGCAGCTGGTCGCGCGGGATGCCCTTGAGGTTCTCACGTTTGGCCTCGAAGTGGACGCCGAGCCAGACACCAGCAAAATACAGGAAGGCCGGCACGACAGCGGCCTTGACGATATCGATATACGGCACACCGACGAATTCTGCCATCAGGAAGGCAGCTGCGCCCATGACCGGCGGCATGAGCTGGCCGCCAGTCGAGGCTGCCGCCTCAACGGCACCGGCAAAGTTCTTATGGTAACCGAGTTTCTTCATCATCGGGATGGTCAGTGAGCCCGTGCCGACAACGTTAGCCACCGAGCTGCCCGATACCGTGCCCATAAGGCCCGAGGACAGGACAGCAACCTTGGCCGGGCCACCGCTGGCCCAGCCAGCAATGGCATTGGCCAAATCGATGAAGAACTTGCCCAATCCTGTCGACTCCAGATAGGCACCAAACAGGATGAACAGGAAGATGAACGTCGACGATACACCAAGCGGAATACCGAAGATACCTTCAGTCGTGAAATACAGATGGCTGACCAGCTGCGAGACCGTCAAGCCGCGATGGGCCAGCACTCCCGGCATATAGGGGCCAGCAAAGGCATAGGCCAGGAAGGCCAATACGACACAGACCATCGGCAGGCCAACGACACGGCGCGTTGCCTCGATGACCAGCAGGATGCCCATCAGGCCGACGCCAAGGTCGACATCAGATACCGTACCGGCGCGCAACACGAGATGCTGATACTCATAGATGATATAGGCTGGTGCCGCCGCACCGAGTATCGCCAGCAGCAAATCAAACGGATGCAGCTTATGACGCGACCAGGACTTGCAGGTCGGGTACAAGAGATAGACCAGCGCCAGGCCAAAGCCCAGATGGACGCCGCGCTGCAGCTGGGCATCCAATACGCCAAAGGTCGCGGTATACAGCTGAAAGACAGAAAACGCGATGGCGATGGCCGCGACGATCTTGGCCATCAAGCCCGTGTATTCCATGGTGTCGGACTCCTTGTCATATTTCTTCAGGATGTCCTCGGCCTTTTTTGCTTCAGACTCTTTCATGATAACATTCCTTTCCCTAATGGACTGACAAATAGTTCTACCGGCGTTCCCGGCGGATACGATTCATAGAGACGGTATTCGCGCCCGCCCAGCGTCAACGTCAGCTTTGTACCGACGCCAGTCCGCAGCGTGAGACGCGGGAAATGCCGCTCCATGTCATCCATGATGTAATAATCGCCTTCCTGCCGGAAATTGCCCTCCTGCTCAAGGAAGGGCAGCCCGACGCCAAAAGACTGATATCGTGTCGAGTGAAGGACAAAACTGCTGCCATCTGCAGCCACCGCCAGATTCTCCCAAATCGGTGTCTTCTGCACCGAATGGATGAAATGGATCGTAAATGGCGTTCCCGGCGCTGCAGGCATGACCGCCACCCTCTGCCCGCCTGCCTTGACGAACAAGCATGGCTGGCTCAGTACATTCCCGAGCCCGAGCAATATGCCCAGGATGCACAACCAGACAGGCAGTCTCCTCAGCTTAGACAATTCTGACACTTCCCTCTCACTAAATATGCCTTCCCCATATTGAGGAAGGCATATCTGCGGCAATCACTATCGTTTACTCTTTGAAGAACTTCTCTGCACCAGCATTCATCGGCAGGGACATGCCCTTCGTAGCTCCCTCTTTCGTGATGAGCTTGCCGACCGAATGAGCGGCCTGCAGGCGGTCAAGGTTCGAGAAGATGGCCTTGGCGATATCGTAGCCGAGCTTGTCATCCACCTTGTCCGTTGCTACGAGCATAGCCATGACGGAAATCGTCTTGACCTCCTCATCAAATCCAGCATACGTACCAGCCGGAATCGTCGTCTTCGTATAGAACGGATACTTCGCAATCAGCGCATCAGCCTTGTCGGCATCAACCGGCAGCAGGCGGATCTTGTTCTGGGAGCTGATATCCTGTACCGATGCCGTCGGATAGCCTGCCGTCAGGAAAGCTGCATCGACATTGCCATCTTTGAGAGCGCTGGCGCCTTCGCCGAAGGACAGGTACTGGACTTCGATATCGTTATAGGTGATGCCATAAGCCTCGAGGATCTGACGCGCATTGGCCTCAGCGCCCGAACCAGCTGCACCGACAGCGACCTTCTTGCCCTTGAGGTCAGCAATCGACTTGATGCCGGACTTGTCGAGGGTCACGAACTGGCAGGTCTCCGGATACAGCGTGGCAATGCCGCGGATATTGTCGACCTTCTTGTCCGTGAACATCTCCGTGCCATTGACGGCATAATAGGTAATATCATTCTGAACGATAGCCAGATCCACCGAGCCGTCCTTCAGCATGTTGATATTCGCTACCGTAGCGCCCGTGCTCTGGGCGCTGGCGTTCATGCCCTTGATATCCTTGTTGAGGATCTCAGCCATCGCACCACCGATTGGATAGTACGTGCCGGCCGTGCCGCCCGTTGCGATATTCAGGAACTTCTTGCCGCCATCATCGCCGCCGCAACCTGTCAGCAGTGCTGCCGAAACGACCATGGCCATACCAATAGCTGCCAGTTTCTTGAATCTACCAAAGTTCATACAAACGCCTCCCATGTCTTTTTTTGCATACAGTATTATTCATATCTCATATGTAATTATAGCATAGTGCATATACACAAGCAACCGCTTGAACATAAAAAAAAACGATGTATGTAAAGTATATCTGTATACAATACACACATCGTTTCCATCTTATACTATCCCCGATAGAACCGCTGGAGCAGGCGCACGAGGGCCTGCTGATCGGCACCAGCCATCGTCTCACGCGCTGAATGCATCGAAAGGATTGGCACACCTACATCCATCGTCCGCATCGGTACCAGCGCCGAGGCAATCGAACCAAGAGTCGAGCCGCCACGGCTGTCACTGCGGTTGACGAACTGCTGCCACGCGATGTCCTCATCCTCACAGAGACCGCGCACGATTGCCACAGCCTCGGCATCACCAGCATACGACTGGCTCGCAGCCTGCTTGATGACAAGGCCGCCGCCCAGCACCGGATGCACGACAGGGTCAGCCTTATCCACATGATTCGGATGCACGGCATGGGCGACATCCACGGACAGCATAAAGCCCGCGGCGATATCGGTAAAAAGCTGCTCCTTAGGAAGCTCCAAGGCAGCATAGCTGCGCTCCAACACCTGCATAAGCACAGCCGAGCCTGCTCCCTGCTTGGTATTGCTGCCGACTTCCTCGTTATCAAACAGTGCGGTAAGACTCAGCCCCCGGCCTGCCGCATCAGCCGCGCAGATGCCGTCAAGGCAGGCCTGCACCGATGTCAGGTTATCAAGGCGCGGCGACGAAACAAGCTCAGCTCGCAGCCCCAGTGCACAACCATGCTCCACAGGATAAGCCGACAGCTCATAGGAAAGGATATCTTGAGCTGACGCCTCCAGCTCGGCGGCCAGCCATTTTGTAAAGAATTCCTTCTCGCTGTCCTCCCCCGCCTCTTCTTCGCCCCCATCAGCAGTTTTCCCTGCCGCGGCAAAGGCTGCCGCCAGCGGCAGCATATCAGTCTGGGCATTGAGCTTGCCCTCGTCGTTGACCTCGCGGTCCATATGGATGGCCAGGCTCGGGATTGTCACCAGCGGACGCTCGAAATCCACGAGCCGGATTTCCGGATTGAATGCATCCTCGCCGCGCAGGACGACCTTGCCTGCCAAAGAAAGCGGCCGGTCAAGCCACGAGCGCAGGATAAGACCGCCGTATTTCTCGACATTCAACAGGCCGCACTTCTCCTTGACGATGCTGGCCTGCGGCTTTATGCGGAAACATGGAAAGTCCGTATGGGCCGCCGTTATCCGCAGTGGTCCCTCCGTCTCGCCCACGACAAAAGCCAGCAGGGTCGAGTCGTAAACCGTCACAAAGTACTTGCCGCCCCGACGAAGCTCCCAAGGCTCAGTCAGCGACAGCTCGGCAAAGCCTGCCAGCCGCAGCCGCGTCGCGCTTGCCTGCACCGTGTGGAAAGGCGTCGGGCACTCGGCGATGAAATCAAGCAATTCTTCCGTTTCTACATTCATCCAATCAGTCCTTATCGTATATGATACCTTCATTATACCACAGCCGCGCGTTCCTCACGCTGCACGAGGCTCTGGATTGCCTTGGTCGGACACTTGGCCAGGCAAAGGGGTTCCAGGCAGTCCTGGCACTTTGACTGATCAACCACGGCCACGAAACGGTCGATGGTGATAGCCCCCTGCGTGCAGCTGCGCATGCAGAGCCCGCAGCCGATGCAGGCATTCTGGCAGAGTTTCCTGGCCACAGGACCTTTATCGTGGGAGCTGCATTCGACCTGCACGGGGGCCGTGAAGGTCTGCAAGGTAAGCAGGGCCTGCGGGCAGGTTGCCACGCACTTGCCGCAGCCCGTGCAAATTGCCTTATCGACCACAGGCAGGCCGTCAGCGCCCATCGACAGCGCCCCAAAGGGGCAGGCCCTGACGCAGTTGCCAAAGCCGATGCAGCCATACTTGCAGCCCTTCGGGCCGCCCTGGATGAGCTTTGCCGCTGCACAGTCAGGCACGCCCTCGTAATTTGCGGCCATAGCCGCAGCCGTCTTGGTGCCGCGGCACTTCAGATGTGCGTATTTCGGCTCAGATGCGCCGGCCTTCTTGCCCGTGAGCTCAGCTACCTTAGCGGCTACCGCCGCCTTGCCCGGCACGCAGAGATCCGGCGGCACCGACTCATCTTCGACGACAGCCTCCGCATACTTGGCGCAGCCTGCAAAGCCGCAGGCACCGCACTGCCCCTTGGGCAGGATGTCTTCCACCTCATGAATCAGCGGATTGACCTCCATGGCAAATTTCCTGTCTGCCAGCGCGAGCACGATCCCGAAGAAAGCGCCGACGCCAACGAGCACGACGATTATCATGATTGCTGTGTTCATAGAGTACCTCCTAGTGGCACCTCTCCTTGGAGAAGGCCTTTATAACATCCCCGAAAAGCCCAGGAAAGCCAGCGACAGCATGCCAGCTAAGATGAAGGCAATGCCGATGCCCTCTAGGGGCTTGGGTACGTCAGCATAGGCGAGCTTTTCCCGCAGGCTCGCCATCAGGATGATGGCCACGGCAAAGCCGAGACCTGAGCCGATGGCAAAGACGATGCTCTTCATGAGGCTGTAGCTGTTCTCGACGTTCAGCAGCGGCACAGCCAGCACGATGCAGTTCGTCGCGATCAGCAGCAGGTAGATGCCCCACATGTTGTAGAGGGCCGGCGCCTGTTTCTTGATGATGAGCTCCAAGAGCTGCACGAAACTTGCCGTCAGCACGACGAACACGATAGTCGTCAGGAAGGTCAGCCCGAGCGGCTGCAGCACAAAGAAATAGACAATCCAGGCCAGGATGGAGCTCATCGTCATGACCGAGGTCACAGCCATGCCCATGCCCACCGAGGCGCTGAGATTCTTCGAGATACCAAAGAAGATGCACAGGCCGAGGAATTTCGTCAGCACGAAATTGTTGACGATGACCGCGCCGATGAACAACGTAAGATATTCTGCCATTACGACTCAGCCCCCTTCATTGCCTCGAGCCGGCGCGCTTCCCGCGCCCGCCGTTCTTCCACATGTTTGTTCCAGGTCTTGGTCGCCGCGACGAGATAGCCGATCAGGATAAAGGCCCCCGGCGGCAATACCATCATGAGCATGGGCTCATAGCCCTCGCCGAACACCGGCATGCCGAGGATTGTCCCCGCGCCTATGAGCTCGCGGATCACCGAGATGATCAGCATGGCCAGCGTGAAACCGCAGCCCATGCCAAAACCGTCAGCAAAGGATTTGACGACGCCATGTTTCGAGGCATAGACCTCGGCGCGCGCCAGGATGATCGCAAAGACGACGACCAGCGCCAGATAGATGCCCATGGCCTTGTACAGCTCGGGGAAATAGGCCTGCAGCACGAGCTGCGCCACCGTGACGATCGTGGCAATCGACGTGATATAGACCGGCACACGCACCTTGGGATTTACCCACTTGCGAACGATCGAGACGACCACATTGTTCGTCGTGATGACGAAGGTGACCGTAAGGCCCATCGTCAAGCCATTGATGACCGTTGTCGTGACGGCCAGAGCCGGGCACAGGGACAAGGCGAGAATGAAGATAGGATTCTCCGCCACGAGCCCTTTGCTGAAGATCTGCCAAAGTTCCTTCATATCATTTCCCTCCCGTCAGCTGCGCGACTTCCTCAACGGCCTGCTTGACGCCCTTGGTCACAGCCCGCGAGGAGATGGTCGCACCTGTCATGGCCTGGATGGCCTCCTTGTCGGCAGGATTCTTCGTGACCGTCAGTTCCGCAGCACTCTTGCCTGCAAACTGCCCGCGAAAAGCCGGTTTCTGTGCATTGTCGCCAAGCCCCGGCGTCTCATTGTGCTCGAGGATGTTGTAGTCGATGACCTTCGCATCGGCAGAGACCGCCACCAGCAGCTTGATGGTGCCGCCATAGCCCTTGGTCTCGCTCGGCACGATATAAGCAGCGGTCTTGCCCCCCTTCTGTGCGGCAAACCAGCCCTCATGACCGTCAACCGGCTGGAAATCCTCCGCATCGGGAACCAATGACTTCATCGACTCCTGCCGCATGAGCTCAGCCTTCTGGGCAGCCACCGGTGCAGTCACATAGTAGACCGAACCGATGACGACGCCTGAGATGAAACACGCCATGGCCAGATTGGCGGCAATCTTCACAATCGAATGTTCCTCAGCCATCATTTGTCACCCCCTGCGCCAAAAATCCGCGTTTTCGTGAAACGATCGATAAGCGGCGTCACCGCATTCATCAGCAGGATCGAGTAGCAGACCCCCTCTGGATAGCCGCCAATCAGGCGGATCAGCACCGTGATTGCACCAGCACCTACGGCAAAGATAATCTGCCCCTTGACCGTCATCGGTATCGTGACCATATCGGTGGCCATGAAGAACGCACCGAGCATAAGGCCCCCCGCCATCATATGAAACAGCGGATCCCCCGTGAACAGTCCTGCCGGCCCAAATACAAAGGTCAGCACGCCCACCGTTGCAATCATGACCGCTGGCACGATCCAATTCACATAGCCTTTCACAATCAGATAGAGGCCGCCGATGAGCAGCAGCACCGTGCTGGTCTCGCCTAGGGAGCCGTTGCGCGTACCGACGAACATATGCCAGTACATGGTCGCCTGCCCACCAAAGGTATTCACCAGCGCATCATA
The DNA here is from genome assembly GCA_900116485.1 of Selenomonas sp. GACV-9. GTDB lineage: Bacteria > Bacillota > Negativicutes > Selenomonadales > Selenomonadaceae > Selenomonas_A > Selenomonas_A ruminantium_G. Next base: position 58,170 of record FPAX01000007.1, on the reverse strand, counting down.
GCCCTGCAATTTGAGGATGTTGAGGGGCGTCGCACTCGTCATCGCATCGACGCCGGCGCTCATGTCCTGCATCTTCGACCAGGTCGTCATCGCCACTGGCCAGGAAACCATCAGCGCCGCCCGGCCAATATGCGCCGGATTGAAGATATTGAATCCCAGGCCGCCCATGGACTGCTTGGCCACCACGATAGCCAGCACCGAGCCGATAGCCACCATATACGGCGGCAGCAGCGGCGACATCGACATCGCCAGCAGGAGGCCCGTGATGCAGGCACTGCCATCGAAGGCCGTAACCGGCCGCTTGAGCGCGCGCTGCCAGACATACTCAGCGCCTACGGCAAATATGACACCCACAAGCATATTGATAAGTGCGGGGAAACCAAACCACCAGATGGCAAACAGGGCTGCGGGCAAAAGTGCCGCATTGACCTGCCACATGATATGGGAAATCGTCTCATCGTCGCGGATATGCGGCGAGGCAGAAATCGTGTAGCGCGTCTCACTCATTTCCCATCGCCCTCCTTCTTCTTTGCATCAGCCTTGGCCTTGGCTTTGGCCATCTCCGCCCGCACAAAGCCCTTCGCATTCTTGATGTATTGCACGATATTGCGCTTGGCCGGGCACACATAGGTGCAGCAGCCGCACTCGACACAGTTCATGAGTCCGTATTCATCCCGGCAGGCCGCAAAGTCCTGCCGCTCGGAAAGGATTGACAGCATGCTCGGCACGAGCCCCATCGGGCAGGCCTTGACGCAGCGCCCGCAGCGGATGCAGTTCATCTCGGGGCCATGCCCGGTGACTTTGCGCGTCAGCGCGAGGATGCCTGACGATCCCTTCATGATGGGCACTTCATCCGTCGCCTGGGCCATGCCCATCATCGGGCCGCCAGCGATGAGCTTATCCGGCGTCTCGCGCAGGCCGCCGCAGAACGCGATCGCATCGCTATACTTCGTGCCGATGCGCACGCGCAGGTTCTTGGGCTCAGCCACCGCATCACCGGACACCGTCGTCACACGCTCGGTAAGCGGCAGACCATGCACCACCGCATCGTCGATGGCCGCCACAGTACCCACATTCTGCACGACAGCCCCCACATCCATCGGCAGGCCGCCCATCGGTACCTCGCGGTCCGCGATGACCTTTATGAGCATCTTCTCGGCGCCCTGCGGATATTTCGTCTTGAGCGCCTTGACCTCGATATCCGTACCAGCACAGGCCGTCTCCAGCGCCGCAATAGCCTCCGGCTTATTGTCCTCGATGCCGATGACGCTGCGCTTGACGCCGAGCACGCGGGCCAGTATCTGCACACCTTCCACGATGCGCCCAGGCTCCTCCAGCATCAGCCGGTAGTCTGCCGTCAGATACGGCTCGCATTCCGCACCATTGAGGATCAAGATATCCACGGGCTTAGAAGGGTTCAGCTTGATATGTGCTGGGAAGGTCGCACCGCCCATGCCGACGATGCCCGCCGACTGGATAGCGCTGAGGATTTCCGCATCCGTCATCGCCTGCCAGTCACGAGCAAGCGGCAAGCCGTCAGCCCATTCGTCAGTGCCATCGCATTCGATGACCACCGACAGGCAGCTGATGCGCCCCGAATGCGGCCGCTCCTCGATGCGCACGACCTTGCCGGCCGCCGGCGCATGGATATCCGCATGCATGAACGCCGGACTCGTACCGATAAGCTGACCGCGCTTTACCATATCGCCAACCTTCACGCAGGGCTCGCACGGCGCACCGATATGCTGGCTCAGCGGCACGACAAGCTCTGCCGGTGGCGCCATCACTTCGATGGGCTTATCCTTGGCCAGCGCCTTGCCGTCCTGCGGATGGATTCCCCCCCAAAAACTCTTGAACATCAACATCACCTCATAGCTTTCGCAATCTACGCGTCAATCCGTCAGGATTTCGACGATGACGGGTTTCATCTCCTGCCGTCTGGCCACTCGGCGGTCAAAGGAGCGCACAAAGGCCAGGGCCAGCACCAGCGCTATAACCGCGCCGCCCACGCTCCCCTGTGCCTCTGGCAAAGACAGAGACGGCGCCAGCCACCAGCCAGCCACAGCACCAAGCCCTGCACCTAGCAGCGGCAGCACGAACACGACAAATGCACCGACAAGCACATCCTGCTCCTGCAGTGCAAAGCGCACGCGCTGACCGGGCTGGGCCCCAAGGCTATTGACCGCCTCGACCATCACCTGACGGCTTGACGGGCACGCGCCGCAGCTCGTGCACTCTGCATGGCGACCGACTTTTATCTTCGCCAGCCCGTCATAGACCTCGACGACGAGACCTTGTTCCTGTTTCATTTGCTCTCCTCCCGTCTATCGATATACACTTACTCTATTCGACTCACATTCAAAATATCCTGTTTCCTATTAATTGTGAAAATTATATTTTACAGAAAGTTTCCCAGGCAAACACATCACATTCCTTGAGTCCATAAAATTGCAGTTTGTCTGTCAGTGCGTGCGGGAAGAACCCCTGAAAATACGCAGCTCGGGGTTCACGGGGTAGTACTTTTTCTGTTTCCGCTGAATGGACCGTACGGCTAGCTCTACGGACTCAGTTACCTGCTCCCGTTACCAGGTCGCGACGTACATAGTTCTTTCTAGGTTATGCGCTTACGGCCCAGTCCTGCTGCGCAGGACAGTCGCTCCAGACAGAAAAGAGCACTACCCCGTTCGCCCCTTTGGCAACGGAAATCTGAGATTGTACGAATCGTTTCTCCCGTAACAAGCACATCGATGTAATTCGTGGCCTATCGCCGGAACGGAGCAGGCTTATTCCAACATATCGGAGGGCGAGGGTGGGTACACTTTCTTCGTAGACGGAGCGATTGCCCGAACGCAGTGAGGGATGGCACGCGGTAGGTATAAACTAGAACGCCAAGATGTATTGGCGCGCCGCCGGCCTGCCCGGCGCATGTCCCTAAATACGTACAACCTATCAGCGCGGGTCATTTAGCGGAGCGAAGAAAAAGTGCACCCACCCTCACCCAAGCTGAGCTGTATCACGCTTATTGTAATCTCGTACTAAGCAAACAAACTGCAATTTTCCATAAGAAAAGTCCGCTGACACTTACCTGTGTCAACGGACTCATATGTATCATATTCCTATGTATTTCCCTAATCGGGCTTGAAGTACACCACGACGCCTGTCCCTTGGTCGACCAGCGTATTTACCGGGATGCTCTGCCCCGTCGCATAACCCGATCCTTCGCTGGTAAAGCTCAGCCCCTTATCGCTGGCGATCTTGGCTGCCTCGCGCAGGCTCTTGCCCGTGAAGTCAGGCATCACGATCTTGCCCTCAGGCACCTCGCCGTCGTATGGCTTGACCGGCTTGGGCTGCGGTGCAGTCTTTGACGGCTCCATATTGGCAAAGGGATCGCTTGACGGCGCGATGTGCATATAGCGGAACAGCTGGGCAAAGATGCGCCCCGCCACTGGTGCTGCAATCTGGCCGCCATAGTAGTTGCCCGTGCTCGGATCATCGATCATGACCAAGACCGTGAGCCGCGGATCCTCGACCGGCGCAAAGCCACAGAACGAAGCAATATAGCGCCCTTCCATATAGCCTGCACCATCCTCACGGATCTTCTGGGCCGTACCAGTCTTGCCGGCGATGCGGTAGCCCTTGACCGCCGCCTTCTGGCCGCCGCCGCTGGCAACGACCTGCTCTAAGAGCCCCACCAGCGTCTTATCAGTCGCCGACTCGATCGTGCGACGCACCTCCTGGGGCTGCCGCTCCTCGTAGACCGAGCCGTCGGCATTGCGGACGGACTTGACGATATACGGATGCAGCAGCACGCCATCGTTGGCAATAGCTGACATTGCCGTCACGAGCTGCAGTGGCGTCACGGCGATACTCTGGCCGATGGACATCGTCGCGATATCCGAGTCACGCATGTTCTCCGGCTCGAACAGGATGCCGCTCTCCTCTCCCGGCAGATCGATGCCCGTTGCCGTACCGAACCCAAACTTCTTAGCATAGTCGGTAATCTTCTCGGCACCAAGACGCAGGCCGACCTGAGCAAAGCCAGTATTCAGCGACTGCTTGACGACGTCAGTGAAGGTGACCGTGCCGAAACTCGTACCGCTCCAGTTCTGGATGCGGCGTCCCGATACCATGACATAGCCTGGATCCACAAAGACCTGATTCGGCGTTACGACCTTCTCCTGCAGTGCTGCACCAGCTACCACGGACTTGAAGGTCGAGCCCGGCTCATAGATGAAGGATACCGCGCGGTTCTTCCAGACCTCTGGCTGATAATCCCAGAACTTGTTCGGGTTGTACGATGGCCGCGAGGCCATCGCGAGGACCTCACCGCTCTTCGGATCCATGACCACGCAAGTGATGGACTTCGGATTATTCTCAGCCACGGCACGGTCGAGCTCCTGCTCGACGATGAACTGGATGCCGCTGTCAATCGTGAGCTCGACGGTCTTGCAGTAATCGCCACGATAACGGCGATTGCTCATGAATATTGAGTCAAGGATTGGCCGGTCCCGACGATCCGTCGTCAGATATTTTTCCTTGATCTCGCCTTTGAGCAGGCCATCCAAGGCCTGCTCGACACCATCGAGGCCCTTGTCGTCCGTGCCGACAAAGCCCAGCACATTAGCCGCCAAGGCATCGTTGGGATAATAGCGTTTGGCCTCATCGCGGAAGCCCAGGCATGACTGATACGACTTCTCGCGAATCAGCTTGCGCACAGCCTCGTACTCCGACTGCTCCATGCGCCGCTTCACCCAGACAAAACCACCACCGACATTGATGTCGTCAAGGATCTCCTGCTCCGGCTTGTCCAGTACCGACGCCAGATCAGACGCCAGTACCGCCGCATCCTCCACATGGTTGGGATCCACATAGAGGGACTTGGTCATCGTGCTGACCGCCAGCTCCCGCCCATTGCGGTCAAGGATTGCACCGCGCGGCGACTGGATCGCATAATCATGGCCGACCTGGTTCTTCATGCGCTCTGAGAGCTCATTGCCCTGTACGAGCTGCAGCCATCCATAGCGCAGGACGACTACGCCCAACACGACCAGCATCAGCATCGCCAGCCAGGTAATATGCTTTTGTGTCGTGTACCGTCTCTTATTCATTCCCGTCTATCACTCCCGGCGGCCGCTGCTCCTCAGCAGAGTCTCACGCAGACGCCCCTCTATCTGTACCAGCTCGGCCTCAGCCGCTTGCCGTTTTGCCCGGCCTTCCTGCTGGATTTTGATTGTCTCCTCAATGGTTGCCACAAGCTTCTCATTGACCTCGCGCACCGTCTCGATATCGACAACACCACGCTCATTCTCCCGGGCCGTCTCCACCGTATTCTGCTGCAAGAGCTCCGCATTGCGGCGCAGGAGCTCATTGGTCGCATCGGTCACAGCTCGCTGCATCTGCAGCGTCTGCTGCTGCGCCGACAGGCCCAGCGCAATGACCATCTGGTTCTTCCAGAGCGGGATCGTGCTGTAGATAGCCGTCTGCACACGATCGATGAGGGCCTTGTCGTTATTCTGGATCAAGCGGATCTGCGGCGCTGTCTGGATGGCAATCGTCTTGCTGATCTTGAGGTCGTGGACCTTCTTCTCAAACCGCTCGACGCTGCCCTCGAAGTCAGCCACGACCTGCACCGCCATCGGGTCATTGGCCGCAGCCGCCTGCGCCCGCAGTTTCGGCAGGGTCACCTCACGCATTTCCGTGAGCTTTTCCTCGCCGGCCTGGATATAGACCTGCAGCTGCTTGAAGTAGGCCAGATTCTCATCGTAGAGCTTGTCGAACAGGACGACATCCTTCATCATCTTGACCTTAGCCTGCTCGAGACTGCCCTGGATGCGATCCACCTGCACCGAAAGCTTGTCGTAGCCATTCTTGATATCCTCTGCCTTGCTCACGAAACCGCCGACAAAAGGCAGCTTGCCCAAAAGGCCGCCAGGCTTATGCCCTTCAAGGCCGCGCACCTCGGTCACAAGACTGCCGAGCAGCTCGCCAACCGGCCCGCTGTCCTTCGTGCGGACCTGTGTCAGCACGCCATCGGCAAACTCGGCAATCTTCTGCTGGGCCGGTGCACCGAAACTCAGCACCGCCGTCGAGTCGGTCAGATCAAGGCTTTCCTTGATCTTGTCAGCCTGCGCCCGCTCCTCAGGCGTCAACTGCAAGGTCTGCTGCTCGACCTGAGCCGTGAGCTCCTCACTCGATACTGCCACCGGCGCTTTAGCGCCCTCTGTTTCTTTCTTAGCCTTCATGAGATCTTCCAGATTGATATCCATCGTCATCACCTCAAAAATCAGCGGTAATACTTCTCATAAAAATCATCAACGGGCATGAACAGGTAGCGGACGCCCTCGATAAAGCCGATGAATCCCGGCAGGAACGTCCAAAACAGCACCAGATACATGATGCCCGCAAAGGTCTTGCCCTGATAGAACTTATGGGCACCGATGCAGCCAAGGAATATGGCCAGCAGGCTCATGATGATCTTTTCCTTGACGACATCGCCGCGCACAGCTGGCGGCACAATGCTGTAGCTGCCATGACCGCCCTTCATGCGGCCAGCACGCCCCTTGGTACTGGAAAACGGGATATCCTGCCGCGGCCGCTGGGGCTGTGCTGTTTGCTGCGCTTTCCCCTGTGACCGGCCGGGATCGTCAACAATGCCCTCGGACTCGAAATGCTGCTGCATCACTGTCATCTCGGCATCCATATCCATGAGCTGCGGCCCCATGACCTTTTCGAACTCCGCCGCATAGGCCTCATCGAATGCCGCCAGCGTCTCCTTGAGCCGCGTGCGCACCTGCCGCACCTGCTCCGTATCGAGCCGCGTCTGCTCAAGCTCGTAGAACTCCTCACTGAGGCTTGCCGCTCTGTCCTGGTAGTAGTCGATAAAGCGGCGCGCCACTGGCACACGGTCGGGGTGCTTTTCCAGATAGCGCAGCATGCTTGAGGACTCCTGCTGGATAGTCGTGAGCTGACGGCTGAGCTCCACATCGTGGATCTGCCGCCGCACATTCTCGATGCGGTCATAGTCTGCCAGTGCCTTCTGCCAGCCAGCCTCAGCCGCCTGCGCAAGCTCCGTGGAAAGATCCTCCGTCCGCAGCCGGCGCTCCTCGCTTTCACGCCCGGCACGCAGCCCCTGCACCAGCGACCAGCCGCCTGCAAACAACGCCGCCATCCCCAGCCGCGGGAAATCCCCGCTGACCCAATAAGCGCCAGCTGCCAGGAACAACAACCCCAGTCCTATATATAGATTCCGCATAGCGACAATTCCTCCCTGCCGTCTCACGAAAAAAAATAACAAAAACGACATTTATATCATACCACAAAACATCGTGGAACAACACCAAGAACAAAAGCCCTCCCCCGCAGGGGAAGGCTTTCCTCACCAATGATATTTCTCGCCACGATTGATCTTGAAACAGCGGTAAATCTGCTCGACCAGCAGCAGCCGTACCATCTGATGCGTGAACGTCAGCTGCGAGAAACTGAGCTTCTCATCGGCAGCCGCCCGCACCTCCTTGGACAGGCCAAAGGCACCGCCAATCAGGAACGTGATATTGCTGCGCCCCTGGATACCGAGCTGGTCAATCTTCTCCGCCAGCTTTTCCGATGGCATTTCCTTGCCGTACACATCGAGCACGAACAGATAGCTGCCCGCGGGTACGAGCCGCAGGAGTTTCTCGCCCTCCTTGGCCAGCACCTGCTCCTTCTCAGCAGCCGATGGCTCATCGGGCATCTTTTCCTCGTGGATTTCCTTGATTTCCACCTGAGCAAAGGGCCGCAAACGCTTCATGAACTCTGCGATGCCCACACTCAGATATTTTTCCTTGATCTTGCCTGCACAGACAATCGTAATCTTCATTACTTGTTATCCTGCGGCATTTCCTCGAGCACCACGTCCACCGTGCGCTCGGCACCATTGCGGTCGTACGTCACCTTGACCGTATCGCCGACCTTATGCTCGGCAATCTTGGCGCGCAGATCTGAGACGCTGTTCGTCTCCTCGCCGTTGAGCTTCAGGATGATGTCACCACGCTGCAGGCCAGCCTTGCCGCTCGGGCCGTTAAGGGTGAGCTGGAATACATAGACGCCCTTGTCGATGTTGAGCTGATAGCCATAGCGGCCAGCCGTCTGCGGATCGAAGACCGTGACGCCAAGATACGGACGGGCCACATAGCCCTTGCTCATGATCTCATCGATGACGTTCTGCACCGTATTCGTCGGGATGGCAAACCCCATGCCCTCGACACCATTGGCAGCGACCTTGGCACTGTTGATGCCGATGACCTTGCCGTCCGCATTGACCAGAGCACCACCCGAGTTGCCCGGGTTGATGGCCGCATCGGTCTGCAGGAGTTTCACGCGCTTGTCGCTGATGTCAAGGGTGCGGTTCAGGGCACTGATGACGCCACTGGTCACACTGCCCTGGAACTCCAGGCCCATCGGATTGCCGATGGCAATGGCCGGCTCGCCGACCACGATCTTGTCCGAATCCGCAAACTCTGCTGCTGGCAACTTGCCGTCGTCCACACGTACAACTGCCAGATCCGTCATCTCATCAGCACCGACCAGCTTGCCCTTGAGGCTGCGGCCGTCTGACAAAGAGACGATGATTTCCTTAGCACCGCTGATCACATGGTTATTCGTCACGATATAGCTCTTGCCATCATCATTCTTGAAGATGACACCTGAGCCCACGCCCTCGGTCTCCACAGGATTGTTGAACCAGTCACGGGCAATGGCCTTGTTCGTGATGCCGACCACCGTCGGCCCCACTGCCTTGGCCGCGCGCACCACTGGCGTGTTGCGCGCATCCGACAGGTTCGCTTCATTAGCCGCTGTCTGCTGCGCTACCGCAGCCGCTCCCGACGACGTTGTATTATCCGCCGAAGTTCCCGCCGAGCAGCCCGAGAACGAGACTACCGACATGGCAATCAGCAAAGCTCCGATAATATTCTTCTGTTTCTTGCTGCTATTTACATGAAAGAACGATTTCATAAAAATCCCTCCAAATTAGAATCACATCATCGACACCGTCTCCGTCTGGCTCGTCACCGCAAAGTCGATGGCAATGCCCTGACGGGAAAGGATTCCCTGTACCGTGTCCTTCGCCAGCTCCGGCCTGTTGTTTTCCTCCGACAGATGCGCGAGGAAAACCTTCTCAGGCTGCTTGCGCAGCCGTGCCAGCGCCCAGGCCGCATCCGAATTGGCCAGATGGCCGCGGTTCGACAGGATGCGCCGCTTGAGAGGCCACGGATACGAGCCATTCTTCAGCACCTCAGGATCATGATTCGCCTCAAGCACCAGTACGTCAGCGCCGTCAATCGCCGCCTGCACGCTCGCCGTCACGAAACCGAGATCCGTCGCCAGCGCCATGCACTTCGAGCCCTGGATGCGATAGCCCACGGGGTCAGCTGCATCATGGGAGGTAGAAAACGGCATAACCTGCACGCCGTTCAGCCGAAAACCATCCTCAATCGGACAAAGGCACTCAGCTGGCAGCTGCGCCCGGCAGCTCATATGCTCAAACGTTGCCCGCCGCGTGAAGATGGGCAGATGATACCACTTCGACAGCGTCGTAAGCCCTGCAATATGGTCGCGATGCTCATGGGTGATCAGCACGCCGTCAAGGGTCGCCGCATCCACATCCAGTGCCGCAAGAGCCTTCTTGATCCGCGTCGCACTGATACCTGCATCGATAAGCAGCCGACATCCATCCATCTCCACATAGACCGCGTTGCCCTTGCTGCCACTGGCCAGCACCGAAACCTGCATACTTTACTTCTCCTATCCTAATCCTTGATTCTGTAAACTACCTGCAAAAGCCCGGCGCCAAAAGCACCGGGCCAAAACCTATTATACACCAACCACAACAAATCTCATAGTCACATCATACCATCTGCCCGCGCCCGGCATCATCGAGCAGTTCCGGATGGCGCACCAGCCAACCAGTCAGCTCGCACCAGGCATCGCGCTCCGCACGGAACTGCTCGCCGTCACGCGCAAATGGCAGCAATCCTTCCGAGACTGCCAATTGCTGTGACAAGCCATCCCGATAATCACCAATCCAATCGCGTGTCATCCAGCAATACGGCGTGACGACATGGTCGACAGGCTCCGTCAGCGAGCTGGCAATCGAATGATACGTAAAGCCTGCCGGTGCAATGAGCTCAAACAGCGTCGGCATGATGTTCATATGACCGCCAATCGTATTCCCTGCCAGCATGTCCGCAGTAAGCTCGGGGTGCGACATGGCAAAGGACGTCAATACCCGCTCACGCAGATTCGGCTCCGTGCGGCCAACCACACCGCACTGGAACGGAATAAGCCCCGTGGTATGGTCACCAGTCACAACGAACAGGCTGTCCGGATATGCCGTCTGCATCTCCTCGACAAACTTGATCAGTGCTTGATCCGCATACCAGATACCAGCCATCTGTTTCATCATCTTGCCATGTTTCAGCAGGGCCTCCGGGGCATCGGGCATGACCTTTCCTGCCGAGAATCCATACTCAGCATAGGGCATATTATACGGGCCATGATTAGACGTCGTATAAAGGAAATGGAACACCGGCTGCTCCACATCCTCCTTCCGGATTATTTTCGCGGCCTGCTCAAGGAAGATATGGTCGTAGACACCGAGCCAAGTCTTCGGTGAGCCTTGCGGACAGAAGTCCGGGCCTCCATGCCAGGCATCAAACCCGATGGCTGGCACGAAATGCTCCAAGCTGCCCCAGTTGAGGCCGCCACCATACCAGAACTCTGTCCGGTACCCCAGCCGTTTCAACTGCAATGGCAGCGATATAGGGATATTTCCGTACCAGAACGCCTTGTTCTCGTTGAGTTCCATATCTGCATCATAGATACCAGCCAGCAGACTGACCAGTGACGGCTGGGAAATCATGCCCGCAGGCAAGAAATTATCCATAACCACCGTATGCGCCTGGCTGCGGTAACGACAGCTTGCTGCCATCAGATTCAGATACCCATAGGGAGCATCAAAGGGAGCCTGTCCATGACTCTCAGCCAAGAGGAAAAAGATATGCTTGGGCTTGCTGATCCTAGGCCCCTTTGCCTGATGCTTGAAAGGTGCCCACATGCTTTCCGAAAACAGCTGCTTTGAGGAAAGGACTGGCTGCAAAACCTCAAGAGCCTCATCATCCGTATGCTGAAGCGCCTCACTGACCTTACGCTTGCACGCTAGCTCAAAGGCAATCAGGTCATCCACCGTAGCCTTGCCCATGAACATATCATCCTTAACGATTGGCGGGACCTCATCCCACTCTGGTTTCTGACGATGGCGCAGCGTACCGCCATAACGCAGCCAATAAAAGAACAGCACCGCAGCCAAGAATACTACCGTATTGAGCCCATACTGCAACCATGACGACGAAAAGGACAGATATGGCAGGCTCGGCAGCTGAAGCAGGCAGCTGCCTGCCTGCCAGCTCAGCCAGGTATAGGGAATGTAGCCGAGAAGGATCCATGTACCATGATTCTGATTGAAGAAGATATCGATGAAATTCTTCTTATCTGCATTACGTCCCAGCTTCATTGTCGGATTGAAAGTATCATGGAAATGATAATAGAAGATCATCTTTCCCATAAAGGCCGTATACAAGACCACCAGATACGCCGTCACCCCCACAAGACGCACAGTGTCGCTCAGAGCATGATACGCCGGTATGAATGCCGCCGGTAATGAAACCAGCACCAGCAGATACAGATACACATAAGCATTGAAATCCATGCCCCACCAAAAACCATAGCGGAAACATGTAAACCACTTACGCCACTCCCCCGCAGGACTCTTCTTCGGCCCATAAACCAATATGAACGCCAGCCGAAAAAGCGCACAAACCGCCGGAGCCAAAAGTACCAGCTTGATATCCTGCTGTAATCCTGCCCAAAACCACGAAAACATTCCTTGACCTCCAACATCCCAGATGACTAACGATAACCGAAAACGTACTATTCCTGCTACGCCCAATCAACAAACGATCTTGACTCTAAACGCTAATCAAGCCTCGTTTCTGCGCAGTTGTGCGATTTATTACTACAATGTCTAGTTTCCATATTTTTCTCAGTCGCAATAATCTTCGTTCCAACTCTGCTTTTGGTCCCATCATCCATGCCTCTTCTGCCTCAGGAGAGGTTATCACCAAAGCAAATGTTAACTTTGCGAATCTCATATGTACCTTATCATAGAAATTGTGTCCCAGCTCTTCCTTATCAGGATATCTCCCCAAGATAGCTGCAATGAACACATTCACAGAATCCTCCACTTTTTGTGTAATATCCGCAAAATATTCTTCATATTTGATTCTCTTTTCCTCTGATTCCTCTTTGTTCTCTTCATTGGGGCATGTTTTCTTTGCTTCTAACAGTACTATATTCTTCCCTTCATTCCTCAAAAAAATAAACTCTACTGTTTTCAGCCCAGCCCCCAACGATTGATACAACTGCGATTCTTCAATATGAAATAAATCATCCTCTTGAAACGGGCCAAAATCAACCTCAGATTCCGTAATCACCTTACTCATCAAAAAGCTGCCTCCACCTCATCACGATACAAAGAAACGAACGTTTCCATGATTGCATTATGCTTCAATAACGTGAATTGCTCAGATGATTCACAACATAACTGTCCACCATCATAATACAACGAATGATACTTCACTGAATCAGTGTCTTTGCTATTAACATCTAAATACTTACTCAAAAAATAATCGTGGGTGGAAATAAAAACCTGTACACCATTTCGTTGCAATGCCAACAATAAGTTTGTGATGATTGGAATCGATGATGGATTAATATTCGCCTCCGGTTCATCCCAAAATAAAACAGAATTATTATCCACCGCACCATTTTTTACCAAAGTCCACAACAAAGCCAGCTTCCTTACTCCTTCAGAGACCAGACTGAATTCTTGTTTAGAACCAGCTACCCTCAAGAAAAAAGTGTCCTTGTTGGCATCATATAAGACCTTGCCACCTAACATTTTTTCTATATCCTTCAGCATCCTGCTCTTATCTTTCGCATCTCTACCCACACTGATATCTACCTTAGCAGCATTGAGTATATCCAGATACGTATCATCAAATCGAACATTACCGCGTTCTACAGCAGCTGAAAGATTGTAATTATTCGATAGCACTTCCTTTGCAGGAATAAACACCATACTGTCTGATGCAAAAAGCTTCTCCCATTTTTCCACACCAAACACGTCAGCTTCCCACTTTTTCGTTTTGGCATGAAAATTCATCTTCAACTGTGCCTTTGCCGAAGGGGCATCCCCAATAGCTGTAATCTGTATATCAGCCGAACGATTACCACGATGTCGGCTTACAAGTCTGCTGATTTGCCAGTCCAAAGGCATCATCGTGCGCACCAATTTATTCGGGAAAGTTATGCGTCCATTCGCACACATTCCTGCAGAATACAGCAGCTTCATCAAATGAGTCTTGCCTGTACCATTCTTGCCAATAAAAATATTTATCCCTGGGGCAAAAGACATTGGCATATCTTCAAATACAGTATAATTCGTTAATTTTACATCAGTAATCCTCATAACAACGATCTCCTCAAAGCTGCATAATCAATCCGAATCCACTTATTTCATCCTTAAAAATATCAGTTATATCAACTAACAATCTACACCTAAGATATTCCATATGTTTTCATTTGTGTATTAAGCAAAAAAATCTTTATACAGTCCCCTCACCAACCTAGGCACTGCAAAAAACATCAAAACCACCATACTGACAATAACAATTATTTGAAGAGGCATCATCCACCCAGCATTACTAATCAACAGATTTATTTTATCGTTAATTGGCATTTGAAAATATGTCAAATTTGCAACATATCCTAACATCGTAAAATATAGAACAATACTTTGGACAGTCATATTCCCAATATTAGATTCAACGTCTACTACTTCAATATTCAAATCATTTAAATACGGATAGTCAATCATCCCAAATGAAAACAACATTATAAAAGCCACAAACATCCCCGTATATAGCCACAAGAGTGCATATTTATATGTACCATCATCCAACGCTTTATGCTCATTCAAGCACCACATTGGCAGCAGTAAAACTACCCCTAAAAACATCAGAGCCAGACAACTTTTTATACAACCTTTTCTATAATAACCGACTACAAAATATCGATAACATCAAATATTCAATACATGCAAAAGCACATAACAATTACACACATCAAAAAAAGCACCAACCAGTTCAATCAATTATCAGTCAAACAAATAATTATCCTACCATCACTCACAATATCTCTCCATCATTTTTACCATATGTCTTATAGTATTAAAATTCTCTGGCACTATGTCCTCCGGTTTGATTTCAATCTTAAAATCCGCCTCAAAATCAGCCACTATATTTACAATATCAAATGAATCAATATAACCTCCATGCAATAAATCTTCATTTACATCTGTTGGAATCTCATCATTAAATGCCTTAATAATATCTATTATTTTACACTCTAAATTATTCATGGTAATTCTCCTTTACAACTTTGCCTTCAAAGCCGCCCGATCAATTTTACCATTTAAATTAAATGGCATATCATCAAGTTGTATCTTTCGGTTCGGTAACATGTAGTCAGGAATCAATCTTTTCAGCTGCTGTATTATTTCATGACCGTCAACATTTCCAGTATAAAAAAGCACAATTTTGCTGCGCCTATCATCATAGACGCAACAACAACGTTCCACCCCATCAATAGACGAAACTGCTGTTTCTATTTCACCTAACTCAATTCTATGACCCATATGTTTTATTTGAAAATCTTTACGACTTATATATTCCAATTCTCCATATTTATTGTATTTAACCAAATCACCAGTTCGATAAATAAGTTCCGGATAACAATCGTTCAAGGGATTCTGCACAAAAGCTGCCGCTGTCTTTTCCTGATCTTGATAATATCCATAGGATAAACTCGTGCCACGGATACACAATTCACCCACTTCGTCGCCCTTCACCAGTTCATTCGCCTCATTTAAAAGGATTATATCTGTATTCCTACAAGGATATCCTATCGGTAAAGCCTCATCATCTGCAAACGCTCTGTCTACTACATAATAAGTAGAAGCATCACAAGTTTCCGATGGACCATAGAGATTGACAAAAGTTGTTTTAGTAAAAACTTTACGCCATGCATTCAACTGCTTATTGGGCATAACTTCTCCACAAAACAGCACCATGCGCAAAGCAGGCAACTTTTCTGCTCGTAAAGCTTTGAGATTCGCTACCAGACACAGCGCGGATGGCACCCACATAATTACATTTATCCGCTTTTCGTTTAGATATTCCATCAGCTGAATTGGGAATGCAAACTTTTCTTTCTCTATCAAATAAGTCGTACACCCAGACTTCAAGGTAGCATACACATCCTGAATCGACAAATCGAAATATAGCGGTGCCTGATTTCCCAAAGTGTCTTTCTCTGTTATTTGAAACTCATGAACAAACCATTCCGTGTAATCAATAACACTACGCTGAGGAATAATGACTCCTTTCGGGGTTCCTGTTGAGCCAGATGTAAACAATACATATAACACATCCGCGTCTGTGACTTTTCGACTAACAGTGTCTACTGTTTCATCATTGATATCCTGTTGTAAAAGTTCTTCATAAAGCAACACCTTTGCATCGTCAGAAAAAAGAGCAGCACTATCTCTATGGATCTCGTCTGTTATAATCAACGCCGGTTGTAACGTTTGCATAATCTTTTCCACGCGTTGCATCGGCATGTGTGTATCCAATGGGGTATAGAAATTTCCGCTGTAAGCTGCGCCCATAAAAGCCGCAACACATTCCGGACTTTTTTCTAGAAAAACTACGACAGGCTGACGAAAAATATCCTCTTGGATGATTCCCCTAGCAATCTTTCTAGCCTCCTGCCGTAATTGTCTAAAAGTCATCTGTCTTTTATCATTTGCAAAAGCTATTTTTTCTGGATATTTTCTCGCTGTTTCATCCAAATAATCAGTTACTAAGGTCATCTGCATGCGTCGCCTCCTTGTTCCATTCTATCTCATAGTTTGTGAATTTATAACACATTTTTCCTGCATTATTAACCAAATCATCACTAACAATATCAAATGATTTTTTTAAATCGAACGCCTTTACGATTAAGTTCCCCCAATTTGCCCGTTCTACTATGCCATGAACTTCAAGCATTTCGTCTGGCGCATACTCCTGTGACTTTATAGCTAAATCGCGCACATACATTGTATAGCTACGCTCACTTTCTATACCATTCACATCAGTATACATACCACGAAAGTTTTTCATATATCTATAAGGAACACTAACCGCCTGTTCCACATAATGCATAAAGGTAAAACCGCGCTGCAGAGACACGTTTAACAACAACATCTTGCCAGAATTCTGATGCAGATATGCAAAAGGTGAATCCCCCCCCCAGGCATCAACATTGTTCAACGCTAATAATTCATCAGCCCTATTCCCCCAAACCATAAATGAATATAGCGGATGCTTTGTGCGATGAAAATCCACACGGTTTTGCAGCACCCAATTATTCAGTGCGCCTACTTCACCTAACGTGTTCTTTATATTAAATCCCTTTCCATGGCAGAAATCCCAAGAAAACACAGGAAACAGTAATGTTCCCTTAGTCCCTACCACATCCTGCAAAGTATCAAGCCATGCGTTCAAAAAAACATTACGTTCCGTTGCTGTCTTGACTCCACATTTTTTTCGTGCCTCCAATAACAATAGCGATGCATCCGAGGCAACATATAGCATATCACCATGTCTAATACCAACCTTCCGCAGCACCTCCTGCCACGTCCGCAATATTTCCTCATAGGCCATTGCTACGTTCCACCTTTCTCACTAACCCAGCTTCTAATAATCGCTCTGCTATGGCTATGCCCTCTTTGATTGGAACTTCAATACGACAACTGATATCCATTAAATCATTTTTCCCATCCGCATACGCCAAGAAATCAATATAATGCCAAGCACCACTGGCACGCGAACCACCACGAACACTCGTTGTAGGATATAACCCCCGCCTGCCTAATTGCGGTTCACAAAGGCACGTCGCCTGATAATAATGATTTTTCTCCAACACCTGCACGATTGATTTCATCATTTCATACGACTCTTCCAATGCTTTTGCCGATACAAAATCCATATTATCAAGTGATGTATGATAAAAATCATACTCATTGGATTTTGACCTATAAAGCCCCACTACCGGAAGATCAATTCCTGGCATATTATACTGACGTTCATCAGATCCTCTTTTCAAAAAACTATACCTGTGATATTTCTCATCATAAGCCCCCATAACGCTTTTTGCCACCTTGTCAGCCAAAGTATCGCCATATTTAGATGCCACATAGGTATAAGCTAGATCATCTCCCAAACACGATAAATTAAACCCTGCTACTACCGTATCCTTTAGCTCTTTGTAATTTCGACTCAGATATGTTATCGAACCAATAGTCTCCGGTACAAATACAAACCGATATGTATACTTATGCCTTGGCAATCCTGATAAATATTTTGCCAGATGGATAGCGACTCCAGGTCCAGATAATTCATTATTAGCCATTGATGGATGACAAACATAGGTAGAAAACAGTATTTCTTCTTCTGAATCACCTGGAAGAATCACCTCTCCATAGGTAAGCGCCCCTTGCGTAAGGGAACTATCTATCACAATATGATAAGTATCTTCCGGCAAAGAATCCCATTGTTTCTGTGACATACAAAAACCGTACATTTCTTTATAATAGGACGTAACATACGGAATCGCTTCTGGCAGCTTTGGATAAGTATGCACAATCGCCTTAAGTTCTTCTAGATTTACAAATTTATCCACTGATTGAGAATAACTGACCACATGAAGATTATTTTGTTTAAAATCTATGATTCGCTCGCCCTTAGAATTCTCAATATATGCCTGATGGCAATTCCATTCGTTTGGTACCTTCCAATCGAAAACTTGCGTACCACTGGGAACCTCGTGAATAGTCATCAACGGGCAGATTCTTTTCATATCACGGAGCGTCTGCCGAACACCATCCCCAGTAATACTACGGCAATACGGGAAAACTTTTTCCATAAAAGCGTATATCTCATCACCAACAGACATCTACCGCACCTCCCCGATTACATTCTTTATGTAAGGCACTACAACTCGCTGATAAATATCCTCCATGCGGTTCACCGCCTGCTGCAATCGACTACAATCTTCCCGTTGCAGTTCTTGCAGATAGACCTCTAACTCCTTAAACAAATAAGGATTTTCTATAAATTGTTCGCCATCATTAGTAGAATAGTTTTGTATATCAGGCAACCCAAGAGCCTGATTGACACCGCCACCACGAGCATCTTCCTCAATCAATACCGTAGGAATACGCTGACTAAGACAATAAATATGCGAATGTACTCGATAGCCAATATGCAAATCTATATCATCATATACATGGAATCCATTCATGCTCCCAGACAAATCACAGAAAGAAATATTTTGTTCTGACAAAAACTCACATATTCGCCGATTAAAATTTCCCGAATACTTCGTATCAATGCCACCATTAAAAGTGAATACTATTTCCACTTTAGGAAATCTAGTTTGCACAAATTCTACCAATTTTTTCGTCTGTTTAAATTTCACTTCGTGCCATTTACTATTTTTTGTCATTCCTTGATCAGAAATGGCAATTTTGCGTACCTTCGAAAAATCCAGATTCCGCAACTTTTGATTTTCCAGTTTTTCCATATCATACCAGGCTGCACAACCAACCATATGTATATTTTTCAAACCATTATTACGTAATACCGTTTCCGTAATATAATCCCGACAGGAAAAACTGCCGCCATGTTCCTCAATGTATTTTAAATCAGCAATAACGCTATCATAAAAATTATATATATATATATATATATTATTTATATTGCTACCATACCATCCATTACTTAAAAAATGAATTGGTGGTTTTATCTCTGCAAGAAAAGCAAAAAAAGGAATCGACTCGCGAGTCAGGAACCGATTATCGTACAAAGGTCCTCCAGCAATGACAACCTTATCAAACGTATTAATATAAGCAGCATCCATCTCATCCAACAAATGGTGTACCGTCACTTCTGCCTGAGGAAGATTAGCACATAATAACTCTTTCGCTCGTTCTGAAAACAGGAAATCACCACCATTGGTTATCGGCCTAGACAAAAACAATATCTTCATTTCTTTACTCCTCGCTAAACATGTTCATAGTCAATATATCATCTTCCGCTATATCGCAAAGAGCTGTCTTGCCAACCACACAATCAATTTTTGCTGGACTTATCCCTGTCCCTGGCCGCTTAAAAGTAAGCATCTCACGCTCAATTACCGTCCCCTTAGCTATATCTACAGACGCCACCAATGACCGTCTGGCATTCATACGAGCCGCTACTTCCGTATCCAAACTTACCAAATTGCCATTTCCTTTAAGCATATCTACATAATCCATAGCCTTTAATATTTTTTCAGCATCATGAGCATCCATAGCATGATAGTGATCATTACCCACTAATTTCTTGTCCAAGGTGAAATGTTTTTCTATCAGCTGTGCCCCTAACAAATGTGCCGCCTTCAACACATCAAACCCTGCATCCGGCTTGGTATGATCAGAATAACCGATATAGCACTGCGGAAAAGTTTTCTTTAACATTTCTATTTTAGCCAAATTGGCATCTGCATACGGCGTAGGATATTCTAAAACACAGTGCAACAATGTGATTTTCTTATCATTATGTTTTTCAATAGTCTCCACAGCGCGACGAATCTCATCTTCATTGGAAGCTCCAATTGACAACAGTATAGGCTTACCTTTTTTTGCCATATATTCGATAAAGGGAATATTGCTTAAATCCGAAGATGAAATCTTATATACATTCATCAATGGATTAAGATAATCTGCTGACTCAATATCAAAAGGCGTCGAACAAAACTCAATACCTATCTGCTCACAAAAAGACTGTAACTGCCGATATTCTTCCTCACCGAAACGATCATATTTCTGAAACAGCTCATACTGTGAGGTTGTTGCTTCCTCACTCGTATCCCAATAAGATGGTGATTTTTTCGCCGCCAATGTTTCAGCCTTATACGTTTGAAACTTAACCGCATGAACTCCTGCATTCTTTGCAGATAACACCATGAATTTTGCAGCTTCCATCAAGGATATATTAAGTTTACTAGCAATATCATAATAATTGACACCTATTTCCGCAATCAACACAAACTTGCCTGCAGACAATCTTTTATTAATGCAATCAATCATCAATTTCATCCCCTAATATTATTTGCTTTACACGCGAAATCCCCGAGCGTAATTTACATTTTCTCATCAAGCCATACATGTCCTTACGAATAACAGGGGTATTGACAAGCCATAAAATCGTATTATAAAGCCCTTCAAAAGAAGCTAGACTTCCTAACCCCAAATTAATGAATCCATTGTTCATTTTTGCAAACGTGTGTGACATCTCTCTCTCATTCTGCGAAAGCACAATCGACGGTACACACATAGCTGCTAGTTCAAAAATAGTCCTTCCCTGACTGGTAATCGCCAAGTCGGCCATCTGCATGTATTTTGTTACACGTGGCACATCCGGACATACAAAAATATTATATTCCGGGTGACTAACGACTCCATTCTTCCCACAATCATAACCAATTCCAGTGATAAAATAGAAATTCACCCCAGCTATGCCTTTTTTTGCCACCAATCCATCATATACCATCTTATTGAGATTTGACGGATCTGTACCACCAAACATAATAATTATGTTTTTCACATCAGCCGAAAATTCTTTCGGTCGTGTCATCTGGAATTCATCACGCAAACAAACATATTTGTGACCACTGTATACCTGTGGCAAAGTATGCTGATCTGTATATAAGGCATTGATTACAGCATCAGCTACTTCGATCCCTGTACCTAAATCCTCAATCGTGATTACTCTAGGCACTAATTCCTTCAAATGGCTGATATATTCTGCCGTAGTATTCAAGCAATCGTTCACCCATATATCCGGCTGAAAATCAGAAATAATATTATCTATATCAGCCTCAGACTCAATGATGCGATAAGGAAGATTGGACGCCTGAATCTTGCGCAAACCTGCCTGCGCACTTGCCTTAGTAACCAGTAAAACCTTCTGCCCCAACATACTATACGCCAAAGTAATACAGTTATAGATATGGCCCATCCCCAGTTTCTCATAGCCATCTGCACGAAAAATGATTTTTTTTCGATTGAGAGCATGTTCTACCAAAAGCCAATCATTTTCATCATCGATATCAATGCTCTCTCTTTCTGGTACCTCATAAACAGATATTTTCTTGCCGATACGACTATCCCGCCGCACAACATCATGTTTGGCAATAACAAACCCACCTGTCTCAAAGTACTGTGGAGGCAGCTCCTGGCGATTCAATCTTTTTTCATAAAGCGGATAAACCTCTCCCCCCTTTTTTCCCCAGCAGAGATGCGGTCGGTTCACCACACTGAGAACAGTATCATAGCCACCATTCAGGAAATACTCAATCGCGCCATCCAAAGTTTTCGTAGATAAGGTTGGAGAAGTCGGTTGCATAGTGATAACAACATCATAATGCCCCCCCTTTTTTTCTACTTCTCCCAATGCATGAAAGATAACAGGATCTAACGTAACCATATCCGAAGACAAATTCTCATCTCGATATACGATTTCCGCTCCATATGCCATACCCACTTCAGCAATTTCTCTACTATCTGTAGATACCACAACATTTGTCACATACCGACTACATTTTGCTGTTTCAATCGCATAGCTGATTAATGGTTTGCCTCCCAATAAGCGAATATTTTTCTTAGGTATCCCCTTAGATCCACCACGAGCCGGAATTATTGCCAATATATCCACCAAAAATCTCTCCTTTTTCATCAGAGACTTAACTATCTAAAACAATTAATTTCACAACTGTTCCGTTGGTATTGAAAAGACATTTGGATAATATGTCATCATCTTTTCCATAAACTTAACAAAATCATCGCTCACCGTCTCACCTGTTATTTTGTAAAGCAATACATACTTATTATTTCTAGTATTCATCAATACAGGTTGCATACAAACTGCGGATGATAACGTTGCATACATCGTCACATTTTTTAATTTCATATTCAAAGTAAATAATTCCCAAGGTATTTGATATGATTTTATTTCTATAATTTTACTATTTGCAAATTCATCCATAAATCCGCTAGCAGTTCTTGGATGCAATTTCATATAAACATTACCAATACTTTTTTGAGCAATCTTTTTAAAACACTCAACCTGTTTTACATATCTTTCATGCATCCTATAATGTTTTTTATACGGATTACGTAGCAATATTTTCTTGATGCCGTGTGTATTTGTTAAATATTCCGGCATTTTCTCACAACCGTTTTCAAACAAAATTACACTATTATCATAATTTATATCATTATCACTATCTGAATATCCAAATATAAAATTTGCATATTTCAATACATTTTTATCTCCATCAATTACTGGTAACTTCTTAAATTCTTTACATTTGTATAGTGCCAACCTCGGATCATAGAGATATGCACAATCAGCTAAAGTCCCCCTAGCTCCTATATTTTCTTCCATATAGGAACCAATCCCCTCTTCCAAGATTGACAGTTTACATTTATGTTTTTTTATTTTTTTCAAAAAAACATTTACAATTTTTGAATTATTTTGAGCCAGCATCTCATCATACGTATATCCTTTTATTCTCTCATATCCATGCAGTAAATAATTTAAAGTTACGTCTTCACCAAAAATCTTCTCTTGAACAGATACTATGAACGTAGAAATATCATTACATAGTGCCTTAGCAAACGTTATTTTTGATTCACTTCTCGAAGTAAACTTTCTCAACCAGTCATGGAGTCCCAGTGCCTCCTCGGCGGCATAACATACTTCCGCAAACAGCCCGCTTTCCTTCAAGCGCGCTGCCAACTCCCGCGAATTTTTCCTTTGCAGG
This sequence comes from Selenomonas sp. GACV-9, assembly GCA_900116485.1. Lineage (GTDB taxonomy): Bacteria > Bacillota > Negativicutes > Selenomonadales > Selenomonadaceae > Selenomonas_A > Selenomonas_A ruminantium_G. The sequence goes on along the minus strand of FPAX01000007.1, from coordinate 35,103 downwards.
ACAATATCAGCATCTACCTGCGCAAATAAGTTCAGCTTTGCCGATATAGCATTCAACAATTGGTATTCTGTTGCACAAACAAATAAGATCCGCATAGTACTCCTTTACCATAAATCCAACCAACTAAATAAGCCTTCAAATCACATGCTTAGATGCGCATCTTACGGATCGCCTCAGCTATGCTTTGATCGATCTCATCCAACAAGGCAAAGCGACGACGGTAAACAGCACGTTTCCTTGTGGGCACCTCATCCATGGTCTTGCGATACTCCACTAACGGCAACTCATAGAATCGCTCATCTCCACAAGCAGTCCCACCGGATTCCTGCCAAAATTCACTGAAATCCGTCTTGAGTTTTCGATCCATACGGACATGATTGTTCGCATAATAGCCATAGTTCGTGACAGCATACAGATGCTTGACCCCTAAATTTCGCACTACTTCCTGCGTTGCATGCAGAATGAGGTTTTTCGTCCGGTAGGCATGACACTGTTTGGTGATTTTCTTGATCACATCTTTTGCATTATCCATATTGGGGCCCTGCATGGCACCGATATATGCCGCCCATTCCCCCTGTGGATCTTTCTGAATCCAGAATATCATTTGGTATAATGGCTTTTCTCCCAGTCGCAAGATGACGGACAGCAGGCCTTCCTTCCGCTGTCCTGGTTCATAGTAGATTACCAGGCGCAGCGGTTCTCCCTCGTGTTCATTCTCCCATAGGATCTGATCATTCTCACGATATATATCCAGCAATACCTCTGGTCTTATTTTCTGCTCCAAGAAAGTGAAATGCTCCTGAAGCAAACGCATCCGCTCTGCAAAATTCGATTTATTATAGAAAAAAGCCCGCTGTGGCTGCTCATAAACAAACGGGTAGATTTCGGCCAGTTCCCGCCGCATCTCATTCTGCTGATAAAATGCATCAATCTTCTTCATCCGGCCATAGTTGAGCCAGCACCGCGCAACGAACACAGCACATCTACGCGCCTCTCGCGGATTGCTCATGTTATAGATTTTTTTCCCCAGGGAAGTAAAACTTTCCACACTCATTGCCTCCAAAATTCACACGCGCTTTTCCCATAACTCTACGATATGCGCGATATCCTGTTTCACCTGTTGGAAAATCGTCTCATAAGATAAGTCTTCCAACCGATTCTTCCTGCCAGCAGCCAATCTGGCCAATGCTTCCTGCGATGCCAAGGTATCATGGATAACCTGTGCAGCCCGCGCCGGGGTCTTATCCTGCAAGATGATACCGGCGCGCCCTACGGTCTCCGGCACAGCTGCCGCTGCATAGGCAAACACCGGCTTATCGAAGGCCATCGCCTCTACTAGCGGCACACAAAATCCCTCATGCTCACTCAAGCAAAGCAATGCATCAGATACTTGATACCAGGTACATAGCTCATCATCTGAGACACTTCCGGCAAATACGACATCCTCCTGCATCCCATAGCGTTCTACCATCCGATGCAGCTTTTTCTCAAACGATGGTTTCATATTGCCAACGACAATCAAGCGGACCTCGGCATCGATATGCTCCTTGTAATATCTGACGATATCGATTGCCTCATCCTGCTTCTTATGCGGCACCCCACGACCAACTATCAAGAGATTCAGCTTCCCATCATGATATTTCTCGTAAATATCGTGTACCAAAGGACGCTTCAGGATCTTTTCCGGTTCAACGATGATAGACAGCGGTTTTGCTTCCAGAAGGCCCAATGCACGTAACTCTTCACAGGAATACTCAGATGCTGCCCAGGCATAGAATGTGTTCTTCGCAATCGACTTGAGCTGGCGTCTTCCCTGTATGCATTTGAGCCACGATCCCCAAGCATTGCCAAAGAAGAACTTTGCCGGAGTGATGTTATGATAGTACAGGACGACTCGCTGCGGATAGTTCGCCACCCATTTATTGAACGATGTTCCCGTCGTCATATGATAGATGACAATATCCTCAGTCGTCCCATCAAAATGTTCCATGGTGCGGATATGATCATTCTTTATCCGCGCATCCAATCTATTGGCAAAGATTTCCGTATCATAACCTAATCTTCGAAACATCCCATCCAAATTCTGGACAAATTCACTTGCGGCATCATGCAACGTCAGTGCATGCGCAATCTGTATCAAACGCACGATATTTCCCCCGTTACTCCTGCTGTCCCTTAGCCAACCGATAGAGATTCCGCAGTTTCAGATATTTTGTCATTGACGCATTCGCAGCTAAGACCGACATGACAAAACCTAGATAGCCATCACGGAATCCCTGTTTCAATACATACGATTTCAGGAAAGCAAAAAACGCATGTGACAACACACCCATCCTGCTGGCTTTTTTCTTGTTGGCAAACATAGTTTGTGCCGATAGCGACGTGTATTGATTAGACTTGGAGAAATACTGCTGCCAAGTGGTATAAGTATAGTGATGGAGACACCCAGGCAGCTCCTTGATCGGCAGTACTGTCTCAATCCCTTCATGTACGCGTCCATGCCATTTTACAGACTGACGTGGATAAAAACGTGCTACATAATCAGGCCGATGCCCACCATATTGCATCATTTTCCCCATGATGACATTTTTCCGCTGCACGCGGTAAGCAGTCGGGGTATCTGCCGCAACGATTGCCTTGATCTTCTCCGCAGCATCTTTGACGATACGCTCATCCGCATCAAGGAAAAATACCCAATCTGCCTCAGTCTGCGTCATAGCAAAGTTCCGTTGCCCAGCAAAGCCACTGTCATCCATCGGATGCACGACAAACCGCGCGCCAAGGGACTCAGCCTTCGCCTGCGTCGAATCGGTGCTGCCCGAGTCGATCACGACGATCTCGTCAGCAAATGACGCACTCTTGATGCATTCCTCAATATTTGCCTCTTCATTCTTAGTCAAAATCAATACAGCCAGTCTAGGCATAAGAATCTCCTTCATACAAATTTAATCTCTAACGTAATATTATAACATAAAACCATGAAAAACACTGCGTCCCCCAATGAGAAAAACGCTCCATCATCCGATGGAGCGTTTCCTTATCTATAGCCATACGCGGCCCATATACACCAAGAAGCCAAGTAGTAGGATAAAGGGCAGGTAAACCTTTATCGCCAAGGCCAGCAGATGGCTCTCACTGCCTTTGCCAGCCACGCCGATGGCCGCTACGCCGATGGCGATGCTCTGCGGAGCGATGATCTTGCCGGCGCAGGCCCCCGTGGCGTTGGCCGCAGCTATCCAGACCTGCGTGTTCTCTGAGGCCCCGATGGCCACCGCCGCATCCATCTGGAGCTTGCCCAGCAGGATGCAGGTGGAGGTTGCCGATCCCGTGATGAAACCGCCCACCGAGCCGATGAAGGCGGCGATGGCCGGATACATGACGCCCGTGGCCGCCACGGTATGGTCGGCAATGGTCGTCGTCATGCCGCTGTAGCCCATGACCTTGGCTGTGGCGATGATGCTGATGATCGTCACGAAGGTCGGCCGCAGGCTGAACACCGTCTTGCGCAGGACCTGCAGCATATCGGTGACCGGCGTCCGCTGGATGAACCCGCTGAGGAACGTGGCAAAGAAGATCACCATGCCCGGCGTCGCAACCCAGTGGAAGGTATAGGGACTGCCGCCATCCCCCTTGTAGATGAGCACCGACGTGCGGATCTGCGAAATCGAATCATAGATCATCGGCACCAGCTTGCTGGTCAGGAGCAGCAGGATGAAGATCAGCACAAAGGGCAGCCAGGCAAAGAACGCCTGCCGGCGGTTGACGGCTGGCGCTTCCTCCCGCTGCAGCACATAGGCAAAATCCTGCGGGGGAAAGAACCGCACGGCAGCCATGATGGCTCCCATGGTGCAGACAGCCCCCGCGACGCCCGCCAGCTCGGGCCCCAGGAAATACGATACGACGAGCTGGGCCGCGACATAGCCGACGCCAGCTGCCAGACAGATAGGCACCATGCCGCGGATAGCCCGCCAGCCGCCGCCAGCAATCGCCACCATCAGGAAGGGGCAGAAAATGCCCAGGATGCTGATCTGCAGGGCCACGTAGGTGGCCAGCTGGGCAGGATCTGTCCCCATGATGCCCGACAAGGTAACCAGCGGAATGCCAATCGAGCCATAAGCCGATGGCACGAAGTTAGCCACCAGACAGACGGCCACGGCACTTACGGGATTGATGCCCATGCCCGCGAGCATGCTGGCCGGGATCGCCACCGCCGTGCCAAAGCCCGCCATGCCCTCCAAGAAGCCGCCAAAGCCAAAGGCGATGAGCAGGATCAGCACGCGGTAATCGCTGCTGACCGAGGTGAGCATGGCCTTGATGCGCTCCATGCCCCCCGTATGTACCGATAGATGATATGTATAGATAGTCGCTGTGATGATAAGAAGTATCGGCCAACACGCTAGCGCCGTGCCTTCAAGCACTGCACTGGCCATGTAATCCCACGGCATGCCAAAATTGATGACACTTACTACCAAAGACAACAGCAGCGCCACCGGGCAAGCCTTCCAGGCCGCCATTTTTAAGCCGGAAAGCGCTAAGATAAGCCAGAGAATCGGCAGCACAGCCAGCAAAAAAAGGGTCACAGGTATCCCTCCCTCATAAATTGTTTTCTATGGAATACTATTCGCTGCCTGCAAATAAATTCCTGTGCGGGATGCAGAGTTATTTGACGATGAAGCCCTGCAGGCAGTCCAGCAGACTGCCTGCCCCATAGCGTATAGGCGTGAGCCCTGCCCTGCGGGCACATTCCATATCGCCATCGCTGTCGCCAACAAAATACGACTGGCTGCGGTCAATCCCATAATCCGTGCAGGCTTTGTCCACCATGCCCGTCTGGGGCTTACGGCAGGTACAGGCCTTGGCATACTGCGGGATTTTCCCTTCCGGGTGGTGCGGACAGTAATAGAGCGCATCAAGATGCGCTCCAATCCTTGCCAGCTCTCCATTCATCCAGTCGTAGACACGCTTCACGTCTTCTTCCGGATAATAGCCCCGCGCCACACCGCTCTGATTCGTGACGAGGATTGCAAGATACCCCAGATCATTGACATACTTGATGGCCTCCTTGGCCCCCTCGATCCAGGCGAAATCCTCGGGACGGTGCAGATAGTGGATGTCGACATTCAGCGTGCCATCGCGGTCGAAGAATACCGCCTTCTTATTTGCCGTAGACAAAATAGCCTCCTGCATCGAGGAACTCGACGTATTCTTTAACGGCATCGCTCATCTCGTGAAAACCTTCATCATAGCCGGCTGCCAAAAGATTTGCCGGATCAGCCTCGGTGTAGTTCTGATATTTGCCCTTGAGGACTTCCGGGAATTCACGGTAAGCAATCTCGCCCTTGCCCATTGCCGCAATAACTGCCTGGGCCACCTCGTTATAGGTGTGTGCATGGCCCGTGCCGCAGTTGTAGATGCCGCTTTCCCCCTTGTTCTCCCAGAACCAGAGGTTGACGTTCACGACGTCCTTGACATAGACGAAGTCACGACGCTGCTCGCCATCCTTGACCGGCGTGCCATTGATATCCCCCCAGCCTTTGAACAGGCGGACCGTACCCGATTCGTTGATCTGGTTGTAGAGCTGATAGAAGATCGATGCCATCTTGCCCTTGTGGTGCTCCTGCGGGCCATAGACGTTGAAATATTTGAGGCCGACAATCTGGCTCTTGGCCTCCGGCATGACCTGACGCACATAGCGGTCAAAGGCCAGCTTCGAGAAGGCATAGGGATTGAGGGCATCCTCGCACTCGTCGCCCTCGCGGAAACCATTGCGGCCGCTGCCATAAGTCGATGCCGACGATGCATAGAGGAACGGGATGCGGTGCTGCAGGCAGAAGTGCAGCAGTGATTTCGAGTACTCGTAGTTGACGCGCATCATGAAGTTGACATCATACTCCATCGTGTCAGAGCAGGCCCCCTCATGGAATACGGCGTCGATATCCGTGCCGTCGAAGTCATCCTCCTCGATGCTCTGCAGGAAATCGTCCTTGTGCTGATAGTCGATGAACTGCAGACCGCGCAGGTTCTTGTAGTTCTGACCATCCTTGAGGTCATCGACGATAAGGATATCCGTGCGGCCACGGCGGTTGAGTTCTTTGACAAGGTTGCTGCCGATAAAGCCGGCGCCTCCCGTTACGATAATCATGGTATACTCCTCCTATTTCAGAACAATTCTCTTACTTCAAGACTTCCAGCAGCTCATCCCTGCTTATCGCATAAGTGCCGAGCTTGGCAACAACCACGCTGGCGGCCAGATTGGCCATGCGGGCACTGCTGACAGGGGCAAGGCCACCAGCCAGTCCCAGCGAGAATACCGCAATGACGGTATCGCCAGCACCTGAGACATCGTAGACCTCCTGGGCCTTCGTCGGGATATGGGTGACAGCCTCTGGCGTCACCAGAGTCATGCCATTTTCCGACCGCGTCACGATGATGTTCTTGAGCTGGTATTTCTCCATCGCATAGCGCGCAGCCTTCTCGACGGCTGCATCCTCATTCTTGATGCGCACTGGCAGGATCTCGTTGATCTCCTTGAGATTCGGCGTGATGTAATCTGCCCCTGCATACTTATCCCAGTCATTGCCCTTCGGGTCGATGATGACGGGAACCTGGTGCTCGTGCGCCACCTGGATGATTGCCTGGCAGGTTGCCGGCGTGCAGCAGCCCTTGCCGTAGTCCGAGATGATGATGGCATCGACGCCCTGCGCGAGCGCCGCCTGCACATAGCCCTGCAGCCGGTCCGCATACGGGCCCTCGACCGGCTCGGCCTCCTCGAAGTCCAGCCGCATCATCTGCTGATGACCGCCGATGATGCGCAGCTTCGTAGTCGTCGGCCTGTCGGTATGGATGAGGCCTTTGTAGCTGATGTCACGCTCTGTGAACTTATCCAGCAGGCTTTGGCAGTGATAGTCCTCACCGACAAAACCGGCAATATCCGTCGCGCAGCCCAAAAGGGCCAGATTATGCGCCACGTTAGCCGCACCACCCAGTGTCTCCTTCGACGACAGCACGTGGGTGATTGGCACCGGAGCCTCCGGCGAGATGCGCGTGACTTCCCCATAGAAATATTTATCCAGCATGACATCGCCAACGACGAGCAGGCGACAGCCTGCCGTGCCGTTGGCAATGAAATCATGCATCGCTTGCTTATCCATTCGCGGATTCTCCCTTCCTTGACCACTCATTCAAGCCTCAACGACCTGGCATTCATATTCCCCATAATGCGCAGGCAGCTGATAGGCGGGAACGCCCTGATATCTTTCTAGCAGCGCATCGACATGTTCCATGACGACGGCCGGCGTGATCTTCTTCATGCAGGCCAGGTTCGCTTCGCCAGCGTGCGGGCATTCATGGATGCCGCAGGGATGGCAGCCTACAGGGGCCTTGATGAGCACGTCCTTGGCATCGTAGGGATAGAACCCCGGCACAGGGCTCGCGCCAAACATCGTGACGATTGGGACGTTCATCGCCACACCGATGTGCATGGGGCCCGAGTCCGTCGTCAGGAACAGGCAGCAGCGACTGAGCAGCCCTGCCAGTACGGAAAGGCTCACCTTACCCGTAAACACATGCAGCTTGCCGCTGTCTTTCTGCTTCATCTGGGCGATGCATTTCTCGACGATGGATAGATCCATCGGACCGCCGAAGAATGCCACCTGATAGCCACGGCCAATCAGCGCATCGGCGCACTCGGCAAAGTAACTGTCCAGCCAGCGCTTGGTCGGCCAGCTGGCGCCGATATTGAAGGCGATGACCTTGTCCTCCGGCGCAAAATGCTGCTGCCAAAGGGACTCCGCCTCCTGCTCTGCCGCCTCAGGCAGCCACATCTCCAGGCCGCCATCATCGATGGTATCGACACCGACGGCTTCCTTCAATACCTCGAGGTGGGCATGCACCTGATGTTTCCACCCCGGCACGTATTTATGCGGCGGCAGCAGATGAAAGGGCCCCTGGCCGATATGGTGAGCCACCGACGGATTCTGCATGACCTTGTCAAAAAACAGCGAAAAGCCCGGCTTGCTGTAGCCGACAATCCGCTTGGCACCAGAAAAGGCCGCAATTGCCGAGGCACGCTCGTTGCGGTGCAGGTTGATGACCAGGTCGTATTTCTTCTGCCGCAATCCCCAGATAAACCGGAACAGCGAGCCGAAATGGTCATCCTTGCCCTTCTTGTCGATAAGCAGGCATTCGTCAATATATTCATTATGCTCGACGAGGTCGCGGAGCTTCTTGTCCGCCAGCAGGCTGATGCGGGCCGCTGGATAATTCGTGCGCAAGGTGCGCAGGACCGGCGTTGCCAGCATCAGATCGCCGATATGCATGAGATTGATTACGAGGATATTTTTATACACGAATGATTACTCCTCCACTGAATTCCCCTTTTGCAGCAGCCACCAGGCTATCGTGCGTACAGCCGGCAGCAGGTTATCTACCTTCTGTCTGGCCGCAGAAACATCATCAGCCTCCTGACCAGCAAGCATCGATGCTTTGCTACCCTCCAATTGGCCAATCATGCCGTCAGCCATCCAGGTCGATCCATTGAATGCTGCCTGCGAACCGCTGGTCATACTCGGTACCAGCGAATAATAGTGAAAGCCCTTCGGGGCAATAAGCTCCAGCAGCGTGGGAACGATATTCAGATGGCCACCGACAGCCTGCGCAGGCAGGATGTCTTTCGTAACACCCTGGCCATAGAGTACGAATGGCACGCTTTGGTGTTCAAACAGCGTTGGCTGCGTACCAGGATCCATGCGCACAGCATGGTCACCAGTGATGACAAACAGGCTGTCCGGATATCTTTCCCGGGTCTTGCGGACAAAATCAGTCACGACCTTATCCATGTACCAGTAATGGCCTAGCTCCACAGCCAGCTCATCGGGATCATCGGCCTGCGGCAGCTTTGCTGTCTCAGCCTTTTCCCGCTCAAGGTCAAAGCCCTCGGCCGCCAAGTCCAGATTGTATGGCGGATGGTTGGTCACCGTCATGATGAGATGCACCGTCGGCGGTTCATCGGCAAGGTGTTCTTCCAGCGCGTCAAACATATAGCCATCCTTTGTCCCCCAAGCGCTCTGCTTAGGCGCGTTGTAATCAGGATAGCCATAGAAATGGTCGAACCCCTGCGCAAGTGTTACCCGGTTGATACTATCCCACGAGGGAATACCGCCATACCAAAAGTCAACCTGGTACCCCAACTGCTTGAACTGTGGCGCCATGGCTGTCGGATAGACTTCCTTGAAGGTCCGCAGCTGGTACTGCGGCGCAATATGGATTTCGGGCAGTCCCGTCACCATGCCGGTAATCGCGATTGCCGTATATTCGCCATTGGGTAGGAACGACTGGGTAGAATAGCCTTCGGAGGCCGCCGCCAGGCTGCGGATGCCATCAGCAGCCTGAAGATCCGCATACTGATCCAGCATTGGCCACTGCGCCCATGACTCTCCCAAAATGATGAAGATATGCTTGGGGCGCGGTATCTTAGCCCCCTGGGCAGTACGCTCCAGATAAGGCTTTATCTCTTTTACCTGCAGGTCTTCATGACCAGCGATCTGGTGCAGGAAGCTTGCGATATTATCCCTGTCCACACCAGCAATGTGACCCGCCTCCATATTGATGGCAAAGTCACGGGCACGATAGAGTGCCTGGACATCATCCAGTATGCACTCATTGAGGAACGCGTCGTTCGTCACACCGCAGTTTTCCCAATTGATGCTCTTCTCATAATTGAAACTGGCGCCAAAGCGGACAAACAGGCCAAAGACAAATATCACAGCTGTCAGTACTAGTGATGCCAACGCCACGGGCAGCTTGCCTTTGAGCGCCGGCAGCGGGAACACAGACGTCCGCAAGAGACGTTTCAGTATATACCAGAACAACACGGTCAGGCCAATCGCCACGGCCAGCCGCCAAGGCAGGCCATATTCTTGCACCATCGTCCAGAAAAGTGCTGTGCGGTCATCCTGCCAGCCTTGCACCACCTGCATATTATAGGTCATATGGAATTCCCGATAGTAGGGAAAACGCGCCTGGAAGAATACCGACAAGAAAAACGAGGCTACCGTGCCTATCCACAGCCGCCCCCTGCCCAGTTCCGGCCGCGGCCAAAAGAGTCCCACCAAGGAACAAAACACAAAGGACAGCAGCGTGATTGCTCCAGCAGACTTCAGGCTAAGCCGGGCTCCTGTCCAAAGTGCCAGCCCGATTTCTTGGGCATCAGCAGCCGCAGAAAGATATGACGACATATCCCATATGAAAATAACCCGGTATAAGCAAATCAACAACCATAAAGCCGCAAACAGCTTCAAATCCTGTTGGATGCTCGCAAAGAATTTCTGTAATCGTATCATAACCGCAAGACTTTCTTTATAGACTCACAAACCTGCTGAACCTGGATATTCGCCAGGCAGTCAAGCTGCTTGGGGCAGGCACGTTTCCAGCAGTACTTGCAGGCCCGGTCAACCTCGATCGCGTTTTCCATCTGCCCGTAGGGGCCATTGCGGTTCGCATCAGTGGGGCCCATGAGCATGATGGTATTCGTGCCGACACCGGCGGAAAGATGCACCGGCCCCGTATCGCCGCCGATGACGAGCTGAGCATTCTGCAGGATATAGGTGAGCTGCTTGAAGTTCGTGCGGCCTACGAGATCTATCGGCGGGATTTCCGTCTGCGCACAGATCTCGGCGGCCCGCTGCTCATCGACGACACCGCCGCCCACGAGAACTGGGATCAAGCGCCGCTCATAGAGCCAGTCGGAGAGCTCGGCAAAGCTTTCCACCGGCCAGCGCTTGTTGGGCCAGTTGGCACCAATGGCAAAGACCACATAGGGATTGCCCATGTTGGCCCCCGCCTGGCTGAAGATCCGCTGGGTGAGCTCTGCCTCCCGCTCGGGAACCTCGAGGGGGAACCGCACCTGATCGACGCGGCAGCCAATGGCCCGCGCCACATCGAGGTAACGCTCGACAATATGCCCCTGGGCATTGGGCCCGATGACAGGTTTTGAGATCTTGTCACTGAACTCGCGCATGTTGCACATGCCGAGCTTTACCGGCGCCTGGCCGAGGCGGGCGATAGCCGCCGACTTGAACAGCCCCTGCAGATCCAGCACCGCATCGTAGCGGCGCTGCTGGATCTTGCGCTTGAGCGGCCCATAGTTGCTGAGGAACCCGCCGATGGATTTGAACTTCTTCTTTTCAAAGACGATGATTTCATCGATATAGGGATTCATCGTCAACAGGTCATAAGCCGGCGGCTCCACGACCCAGGTCAGATGCGCATCCGGATACGTTTCCTTGATGGCATAGGAGACCGGCAATGCATGGATGACGTCGCCTATGGCACTGAGTTTTACTACCAGTATATTTTTCATACGTGCTTCCTTACTCGTTCTCCCCCTGCTGGATCTTGCGGATCACATTGCTCGTCGAGCGGCCTTCGACCATCTGGACAAACTCAACCCGCCCGCCGTAGCTCTGCACGATCTTCGCCTCCGGCAGAGTCTCCAGCGTATAGTCGCCGCCCTTGACATAGATGTCCGGCCTGACCTTGGCAATCAGCGTTTCCGCCGTCTGCTCACCGAACAGCACCACATAGTCGACGGCCTTCAAGGCACCGACGACCTTCGCACGGTCAAGCTCGCTGTTGATGGGCCGCGTCGGCCCCTTGTTGGCTCGCACCGATGCATCGTTATTGAGCCCGAGCACCAGGCAGTCGCCAAAGGAGCGTGCCTTCTCCAGATACGTCACATGGCCGGCATGCAGGATGTCGAAGCAGCCATTGGTGAACACGACTTTCTTGCCGCCCTTGCGCAGTACCTCGCAGAAAGCGGCGATATCATCCTTAGATATCAGCATTTCATTCCCTCATCATTTCCCTAATGCAGCGGCCAGCTCCGCCTTGCTGACAGTAGCCGTGCCCAGCTTGCGCACGGCGATGCCGCTGGCGATATTGGAAAGCTCGGCTGCCCTTGCCGGCTCCACGCCTGCAGCCAGGGCCAGGATGACCGTCGCCACGCAGGTATCGCCAGCACCTGATACATCGAATACCTCGCTCTTGTCCGACACGGGGATGTTGTGGATGGCACCATCCTTTTCCAAAAGGACCATGCCATACTCGCCCCGCGTCACCAGGACACCATCGGCCTGCAGTTCCTCTAAAAGCTCCTGCCCAGCCGCATAGATATCCTCCTCCGTCGCCAGATCCCTGCCTACCGCAGCCGCCAGCTCCGCGTCGTTCTGCTTGACATAGCCGATGTCCTTGAACCGGTGGATGTCATAGCGTGAATCCACCATGCTCGGGATGCCGTGGCGGCGGCACCAGCTGATAAGCTGCTGCGAAAGCTTTGGCGTAACTGTCCCCGAGCCGTAGTCGCTGATGACGACGCCCTTTACTTTCGGCAGCAGAGCTTTGATATACTGCATGATCTGCGACTCGAAAGCCGGCGTCATGGGCTCATGGCTCTCCTTGTCGATGCGCACGATCTGCTGGCTGACCGTCGCCCGGCCGCCCGCGATGACCCGGGTCTTCGAGATGGTCGGACGCTTCTCATCGCAGAACAGGCCATCGGTATGGGCCCCATTCTTCTCGAGCGCTTCCTTGAGGCCGCGCGCTGCCGAGTCGAGCCCGACAAGGCCAACGGCAAAGACATTGCCGCCCAGGGTCGCCACGTTATTGACCACATTGGCCGCACCGCCTGCGATGATCTTCTCACCGGCCTGCTCGAGCACGAGCACCGGTGCCTCCCGCGAGATGCGTGAGATGCGGCCATCAAGATAGATATCGGCCACCATATCGCCGATGACGAGTATATTCTGTCCCTGGATTTCCTCTAAGATTGGAGCCAGTTCTTTCTTCATGATTCAACCTTCTTCGGTAGATAATTGTTCTATGTTCCTGCTTACCACGGTGTGAACTGGAAGCGTACACTGATCTGATTATGCAAGGATTTATAACGTACGATCGACTCCGCACAATGCATATCATGATACCAATAATAATCGATATTCTTCCACTTGCCATGATCGAGATCGTACTTCGTGCCAACTGCCAGACGGTTCTTCTCGTCGACGCGGTAGCTGAACCCGCCCTCAAGCTTGCGGCGGTAATCGTCTGTATCGAAATTGAACAGGGAACTTGCGGCATCCTTCCGGCTGTAGTGATAGCCAGCATAAGCTGCCCAACGGTCATTGAAGTCCTTCGTCAGCACGGCATCAGCCTTGATGCCTGCCACACGCGAATCATCATACGATTCCCGCGTGATATTATAGCCAAGGTTCAGATAAAGCGTATAACGATGGAACTTGATGGGATCATAGCCCAAAGTTGCTGAATAGTAGCTGTGATTGCTGTGGATCCCCGAACCATACCAGCGGCCATACTCCGTATAGAGCTTATAAGTGAAATGGCTGTCGCCGATATGGTCGCCATAGCGCCAGAACACCGCTGGCTGCTTGCGGATCCAGCGGTTGTCGCTGTCCTCGAAATAGCCATAGGTGATGCCCGTTGCCATCTTCTTGTTCGACCAGGTCACATCGTAGTTGCTGCGCCAGCCATCGGCACCTGTGATATAGATATTCGCATTGGCAGCAACATTATCCAGCAAAGGGAAAGACAGATCCCAGCTGAATGTCAGCTTGTCATCGGTATTGTAGCCAACACGCGGATAAGGATATTTCCCATTGCCAGCCCCTGGACGGATATCGACAACATAACGCTTGCGCGAATAGATCTTGACCTTCTTGAGCCAGAAGGAAACATTCTCCATGACGATCTTGTCATTCGGGTACATGGTGATCTTCTTGGCACTCAGATGATAGTCTGGCGATTTCGCACCGCATTTTGTCTGCGTGCCTTCGTATACCACCATATGGTCCGGATAGAACTCGAACCGCTTGCCCGTGATGTAATGGGCATCAGCCTTGCCTTTGACATTTTCCAGCGTACCGGTCTTCGTACCATAGTTGTAGTGCGCTTTGTAGCCATCGAGGGTCACGCGCATCTGTCCTGGCGTCATCTGCAGGATATGGGCCTTGTCAGGGATATCGATTTCCTGCTTTACCGTATTGCCCGTGACTTCCTCACCCTGGAAACGGTGCGCATCCATCTGCAGGATATCCACCTTGCCCTTGGCGATGAAACTGCCGTCACGTTGGTCATAGGTGAGGTCTTCACCTTCAAAGGCCACCGGCATCGGCTTGTCTTTAGCCAGTGGCTGCCGCAAATGTTTTTCCATATTCGCCGCATCCTCAAGCAGTTTCTTCTGCTCATCCGTCAAGCGGCGCTGACGCTCTGCGATGCGCTCATTCTCGATATAATCAAGCGCCTCGATGCCCGTATCCGAGTCCGCCGAATACGCCGCATAGGCTGTTCCTGACACGACCGGGAACACAGCGGCTGCCACCGCCATCCCCGCCAGTATTTTCTGGTTGCTATTCATCAAAAGGGTCTCCTTCTGTACAATACGTTTGAAATTAAACACACTACTTTAATAATATAACAGAAATGCATTTCCCGCAATAAAAAGGAACGACAGCAAAAAGTCCGCTGACCCTCATCTTGAGCCAGCGGACCTCCAGCATATTCATCTCAATCACTCGGCCGTCGTCGTAGCTACGCCGTAAAGCATCGTATCGGCCTTAGTCTGGATATAGAACTCCGTGCCCTCCGGCAGGTCGATGTTCTTGCCTTTGACAAACGCACCACCGATGATGCCGATTGGGCCGAGGATTACCATGCCGGCAAGGCTTGCACCAGCGGCCATGGCCAGATTCTTCATCTCTTTTTCGGCCTCAGCACCGAGCAGCGTGTCCACATCGGTACCTTCGATGGCCTTCGTCTTGTAGAAGTCGATCTTCACCTCGGCATTGCGGCCGAAATTCTTGGCCTGCTCCACCTTCTGGACCTTGCCTTCGCCCGGTGCGCCCTTGGCGAACACCAGACGGTTGTTCACGATGACATCTTTGGCTACTTTAAAACGAACAGTATCTCCGGCCTTGAGGTTCTTGGCATTGACCGGGTCGACGAGGGCCACCTTGATGAGCGTATTAGCCGGAACATTGACCTGCTCCACCGGCAGCGTCTCGGAACCGAAGGACAGTTTTGCCAGCTCCTTGATGCGCTGATCATAGGAACCTTCAGCCGTCTTGCCGTTGATGGACATCTCCATATCGGCGACGCGTTTCTCGACCGGATTCATGCTGACCTCATGATCGATATTCCACTCGATAGCATTGAGCTCCGCAATGGTCGACGGGGTCGAACCGTTGGTATAGAGGTCATGGTAGATGGCATCGACCCGGGCCATCATGCTGCCCGTGCGATGCGCGCCGTTGTAGTCGCGTTCGAGTTTATCGATGCGCTCCGTTATGGCTCCGGTCTGCTCGACGCCATAGGTATCCTTCTCGATCATGGCCAGCTTGTCCTGCACCGTGGCCGGCGTGGCGGCAGCGGCCATGCTCATGGACGATGCCAGCAGCACCGTGCTCAAAAACATACTGCATACTTTGCGGAATCTCATTACTATCTCCTCCGTTTCAAAATGAACTCGGTATTCATTGTACCATATTTCCAGCCAAAAAACTTGAAATCCTGCTAAAAGACCGATTAATGCCGGCTTAAATCCGCCTCAGCCCCTTGTTTCTGCTGCGACTCCTCATAATGGCTGGATTTCGTCTCAGGGGCATGGGAGCCATCTGGCTCTGGATGGATCAGGATATCAAAGGTGCCGAGCTCCGCGCGAATAAGCTCCTCGAGCTCGTCGCAGACCGCATGGACATGGGAAAGATGCATGTTGCCATCAAACAGCACATGGACATCCAGCAGCTTGTAGGAGCCCGACTTGCGCGTGCGCAGGCAGTGGCAGCTGCGCACCTCGGGAACGCTCTCGATGATTTGGGTGATGCGCTGCTCCTGCTCAGCGGGCAGACTCGCATCGGTAAGCTCCATGGCCGACTCGGTGACCATATGCCAGCCCGCCCGGAAGATGATGCCCGCAACGAGGATGGCGATGACCGGGTCCAGCCAGGCCCAGCCAGTAAGCTGCATGAGGGCCAGACCGATAAGGACGCCGACCGACGTCCAGACATCCGACTGCAAGTGCAGGCCATCAGCCTCGAGAGCCTGGGAGCCCGTGACTCTGGCGACATGGATCAGCCGCCGCGAGACAAGGATATTGACGACTATCGATACGAGCATGATGGCGATGCCGTAGCCCAACGCTTCCGGGACCTCAGCCGACTGGAACTTCTGCGCCGATTCGTAGACGATGCCGATGGCCGCACCGACAATCAGCAGCGCCTCCACCGCTGCCGAGAGGTTCTCGAACTTGCCATGTCCATAGTCATGCTCCTCATCAGGCGGCACCAGCGATTTCTTGACCGCCCAGAACGCAATGAGCGCCGCAACGAGGTCGACACCCGAATGCAAGGCCTCAGAGACAAGGCTCACAGCCCCGACATAGAGGCCGACAATCAGCTTCATGACCACAAGGGTCGTATTCGAAAAAATGGACAGCCAGGCTGTCCGCTGCTTCAGTGCAGCATGCTCAGTCATATGAATCCCTCCCGCAGGTTGGTAAAAAGAATCTTTATCCCTACTGCCGCCATCTGAAAAGAGCCTCCTCTTGGGGCAGAGGAAGCTCTTTGCTCATTATTTTCGTGGCTGCTCATAGATGAAGTCCACCATCTCATGCATCGGCGACGCCACCGTATACCCTGTAGCCGTAAGCGGCGTATTATCGGTCTGCAGCGTCGCACGCGTGTCATACTGCTGGGTAACCGACGACAGGATCTGATACGTCGACAGCGTCGGATTGAACCGCATGCGATAGATGAACCGGCGGTTCTGGCGAGCCTTGATGACGGCCACGCGTGCCGTCACCAGCTCCACCTCAGCCATATAGCCCTTGGGTACCACCGAGGGTTTGCCTGGCTCCTTGGCCGGGATCGGATCCGGCTGTATCCATACCTTGTCAGTCGAGAACTCGATGGAGTCCACGTCGACATAGTAGCCCGTTGCGCCATTGGCATCCACGAACTGCATATTCTCTGCCAGGCAGGTGCCGCTAAAGAACACCATGGCCATCAGTAAAAACGGCAGGACACGCTTCTTTATCATCAATCTTTCGCTTCCTTCTATAGTCTAGAGTCTTCAAACGATTTCCATTATAGAAGAGTTTGC
The DNA here is from genome assembly GCA_900116485.1 of Selenomonas sp. GACV-9. Lineage (GTDB taxonomy): Bacteria > Bacillota > Negativicutes > Selenomonadales > Selenomonadaceae > Selenomonas_A > Selenomonas_A ruminantium_G. The sequence goes on along the minus strand of FPAX01000007.1, from coordinate 17,937 downwards.
CCATAAGCGTCAATAGCCACAAGATTAAGATTTACCGAGATGATCAGCAGATACGCGGCACGAGGTTGCCAAGCGGCATATCAACGACGCGGATGCCGCCAATAGCCGTGCGCAGGCCGACCTGGCCCTTGGCCGTCTCCGTGACCTCGCCGATGATGCGCGCATCGCGGCCGTATTTATTGGCCTGCATGACAGCGAGGACTTCTTCAGCCTTCTCCGCCGGCACAAAGGCCACGCACTTGCCTTCATTGGCCAGGTAGAGCGGATCGAAGCCAAGGATATCGCAGACCCCCTGCACTTCCTCATGGATGGGCAGAGCATCCTCGTCGATGAGGATACCGCAATCCGAAGCCACAGCTATCTCATTGAGCACCGCCGCCACACCGCCGCGAGTGGGGTCGCGCAATACAGCGATATCAGGCGCAACCTCGAGCATTGCCCGCGTCATATGGCAGAGCGGTGCGCAGTCGGTCTTGACCGTATCCGGCAGCGTAAGACCATGACGGCCAGCCAGGATAGCTGCCGCATGGTCGCCGATATAGCCCGACAGGATGACCTTCATGCCAGGCTTCACATTCTTCGGTGAGATATGCGTGCCACGGATGACATCGCCGATGCCGGCAGTATTGATGAAGATGCCGTCCGCCTTGCCCTTCTCGACGACCTTCGTATCGCCTGTGACAATATAGATACCAGCCTCATCGGCCATCTGGCGCATCGTCGCCAGTATCTCCTTGAGTTCCTTTACCGGGAACCCCTCCTCGATGATGAGCCCCGCCGAAATGTAGCGCGGGATTGCCCCCGTCATCGCCAGGTCGTTGACCGTGCCGCAGACTGCCAGCTTGCCGATATTGCCGCCCGCAAAGAACAACGGCTGCACCACATAGGAATCCGTCGTGAAGGCCACCTGGCCGCCCATCTGCACCTGCGCACCATCGTGCATCTCCGCCAACAGCGGATTGCCATAGGCCGGCAGGATGACTTCTTCCATGAGCTCCTGGCTCATCTTTCCGCCCGCGCCATGCGCGAGTGTCACCTTATCACTTACCATATTCGAATCTCCCTTGTCCATACTTGAACCAGGCCGCACAGACACCCTCGACCGATACCATGCAGGGCCCGATGGCATGCGTAGGCACGCAGGCCTTGCCAAACAGCGGGCAGTCCTGCGGCGTCACGATGCCGCGCAGCACCTCGCCGCAGCGGCAGGCCGTCTTCTTGGCCGGTGGCAGCTCACCTTCCGGCAGCGGCATGACCTGCTCGATATCAAAGGCCGCGTACTCACTCCGCATCTTGAGCCCCGACAGCGGCACGATGCCCATGCCGCGCCAGCCCGTGTCAGCAGCCTCATAGACCGTATCGGTGATGCGCTGCGATACGGGATTGCCCTCTGGCCGCACGACTTCCTCATACTCGTTTTCCACCCTGGCCTCACCAGCTGCCACCTGCTTGACCAGCCGATAGAGGGCTCGCAGGATCTGCAGCGGCTCAAAGCCCGTGACAACCCCCGGCACATGATACTTCTGCACGATAGGCTCATAGATGCCTGTGCCCGTCACCACGGAGACATGCCCCGGCAGGATAAAGCCGTCGACATGGACCTGCTCGTCATTCAGCAGCACCTCCATGACCGGCGGCACCAGTTTCTGGGCCGATAGCATGAAGAGGTTATTTACGCCCTGCTGTTCAGCTGCCAGCACCGTAGCTGCCGCTGTCGGGGCCGTCGTCTCAAAACCGACAGCGAGGAACACGACCTTCTTGTCAGGATTGTCCTTGGCAATCTGGATGGAATCCAGCGGCGAGTAGACGATGCGGATATCCGCGCCATTCGTCTTGGCCTCACTGAGGCTCGATCTCGTGCCTGGAACCTTCAGCATATCGCCAAAGGTCGTGATGATGACATCGGGATGCAGCGCATAGGCGATGGCCTTGTCCATATAGTCATCAGGCGTCACGCAGACAGGGCACCCCGGCCCCGACACGAGCTCGACATTATCTGGCAGCAGCTGGCGGATGCCCGCCCGGAAAATCGCTACCGTATGCGTGCCGCAGACCTCCATGAAGCGCAGCTTGCGCCCCGTCTTTTCTGCCAACGCCTTGATCTCACTGACCAGCCGCGCCGCCAGCTCCCGTTCTTCCTGCTTATCCATTGCTGACCGACTCCTCAATCGCCCCGACTGTACGCGGCGCGCCCTTCATCTCCGCCAGCAGCGCGTTCGTCTCCTCCGCATCCTTCTCATCGACGATCTGCATGGCAAAGCCCGCATGCACCAGCACGAAATCACCGGGCTTGGCCTCAGGCAAAAGCATCATCGAGACCTCGCGGCTGACGCCAGAAATCTCCACCTTGCCGATGGCATTATCTATTTCCAAAACCTTGGCCGGAACTGCCAGACACATTATGAATCCCTCCTGATTGCCTCTTCGGCTACGATTCCGAAATCAACTGCCGCCGCACGCTCCTTCGCCTGCGGCTCGACGCCCCAGGCCTTAAGCTCCGCAAGCGCCTGCTCCACCACCTGCGGCATGAGTTTCTGCATGCCTGGCGACAGCTCCACACCAGCCTCCAGATCATAAGGCTGCGCCCCGATGACCACCACATCCGGGATCTTATGCCCCGTCACCGTGAGCAATGCCAATACATCCTGGATACCGACCTCGTGCGCCGAAATCTTCTCCTGGAAATGATTCATGACATCGTCATTATGGAACCGGAACAACGTCCCCGGCTCCGCACCGCCATTGATCGAATCGATGACCAGCAGCTTATTCGTGCCCGTCACATACTGCGTAAGCTCGATTCCCAGCGTACCGCCATCGACGATCTGCACATTCTCAGGGAACGCATAATGCGCATCAAGGTACTCCGCTACCCGCACGCCGAACCCCTCATCGCGCAGGATCACATTGCCCACACCCAAGATCGTCACATCCGCCGGATGCAGGACATTATCAAGGCTCGACACCGCATCCGAGCCATTACCAAATACATCAGCCATATGATTAAACCTCTCCTAAAACCTCATCCGTCAGCCTACGGCTGCCACCTTCCCCAGAGGGGAAGGCTTTTTGCTCTACGTAAGCAAGGACAGGCAAGGGATGCTATAAGCGCAGCATTGGCATTCCTTACCTGTCCGCGCGCCTTCGATGCTCCCCCTTACCTGCTGCCAGCCTTTTTATCCGCCACCCGTTTGCGCAGCCACTCACACCATTCCTCGAGCCCCTGCTCCGTCGTGCACGACACCTCGAGCACCTTCATGCCAGGATGCAGCGTCGTGATATCCTCCTTGGCCGCTGCCATATCGAAATTGCAGTACGGCAGGATATCGACCTTGTTCAGCAGCGCAATGGCCGACTCCTTGAAAATCAGCGGATACTTCATCGGCTTGTCATCGCCCTCGGTAATCGAGAGCACCACGCCCTTGTCATCCTCGCCCACGGCAAACTCCGCCGGGCAGACAAGATTGCCGACATTCTCGACAATAAGCAGGTCAAGATTGTCCAGATCCATCTGCTGCGCCACCTTCTGCACCATCGGCGCATCGAGATGGCAGCCGCCAGCCGTATTGATCTGGATGACCGGCACGCCATGGCGCTCGATGCGGTCCGCATCCTTGCTCGTAAAGAGATCGCCCTCGATGACAGCCATCTTGAGCTTTTCCTTGAGCTTTTCCATCGTCTTCTCGAGCACTGACGTCTTGCCAGCTCCCGGCGACCCCATCAGATTGATGACATAGACGCCCTTTTCCCTGAACATCGCCTGGTTCTCTGCCGCCACGCGGTCATTCTCCCCCAGGATATTTTTCATGACCTGAATCTCAGCCATTTAATCTACCTCCAGATACTCTACCTGCATCTCACGCCCCGAAATCGTCTTGAGGACACCATCCTTGCACTCGGGACACCAGAAATCGTAATGGTCGATATGGAACTCCTTGCCACACTTGGAGCACTTGCCGATCAGCGGCACATCCTTGATCCTTAGCACCGCGTCCTCGGCAATCGTCCCCTTGACCAGCATGGCAAACGAAAAGCGCAGCGACTCCTGCTCGACACCGGACATCTCACCGATCAGCAGGCCGACCTCATTGATTTTCTGCGCGTTGTTCTGCTTTGCATAATCGAGGGCAATATCAAGGATTCCCTCGGCCAGAGCCATCTCATGCATTTGTTTTCCTCCTGCGCCAGCAGGCCTCCTGCGGCCCTTTGGTACATAATAAAGGGGACCGCCGCACGGCAGCGGCAGTCCCCTATCCAATCTTACAGAGCAGCCTCAAGACCACGTGCACTGAACACGCTGACGATGTCCATGAGCCCCGTCTTGGCAGGCGCGTAGTCAACTACCGTCTCACCATCGTGCGCATGGATATGGACGAACAGGACACCCGGAAGGCCCAGAAGTGCTTTTTCGACCTCTTTGGCGTTCTCTTCCGTATAGCCTTTGACAAAGAACTGGAGACGCGTGTTGCCATTCGTCTCGCCGCAGCCACATTCTTTACACATAATCTGATTCTCCTTTGGTACTATTGACGTTATTTCTCGGTTTTCGGCGGCTCGACTTCGCCGGCATCCTTCGGTACATGCTCAAGGAATTTGACACCCGAGAACATCGAGGATGCCTCGCCCTCTGCCTCCATGATGTCGGCACGCAGGACCATGTAGACATGGCCGATGGCGAAGACGATGATGAGCCAGGCGACGATGTGATGCACCCAGTGCGTCATCATCTCGCCACCTAAGACCACATTGACCCAGCTAAACAGGATACCGCCGATATTCGACGGCTCTGTCATATAGTACATCGCAAAGCCCGTGAGGATCTCCACGAGTACCATGGCGTAAAGGCCAGCATACGAGGCACGCGCCAGCGGATTGCGCAAAAACGGCGCATGGTGCGGTTTCAGAAGCATGTAGTGAAGCGCAACGTCAATGGTCTCACTGTAGAAGTGGCCCTCCCAAACGCGCGGGAAAAGACGATCGCCCTTGTTCACGATAAACCCGTAGATGCGCAGGATGAACGCTGCGCAGAACGCAAATGCCGCGATAAAGTGGATATTCCTTACCCAGTCCATGGACATGGATGTGTAGGTCGGTTCAATGCCCAACACGGTTACCGGTTTCGTGACCAATAACCCCGTGATGAAGAGCACGATGATTGCCAGCACCATGATCCAATGGAAAATCCGCAGATACGGACTGAACAGGTAGTAGATCTTGCGTTTTTCTTCCTTCATTCTACTGTTCCCTTCCTTTCCATCCGGTAGCCCGGCTTATTTCTCAACGTGCGTGCCAGAATACGGATCGGTGGTGATGACGTTGATCTTCTCGCCCTTGGCATTGAACATATGCGTAGCGCAAGCCATGCACGGGTCGAAGGAACGGACGACCTTGACGATCTCAAGCGGCTTATCCGGAACCTTGACCTGCGTATCCATCATAGCCATCTCATAAGCGCCGTGGCCGGCCTTGTCATCACGCGGGCAAGCGCTCCAGGTCGTCGGAACGATGCACTGGTAGTTGTCCGTCTTGCCATCCTTGATGGCGATGTAGTGGGACAGTGCGCCGCGCGGAGCCTCGTAGATGCCGACACCCTCGCACTCTTTCGGCCAGGTGGACGGATCCCACTTCTCGTTGGAAGCGACTTTCGTATCGCCGGACTTGATGTTGGCGATGAGCTTGTCGAAGAAGTACTTGTTGATCTCGGCAGCCAGCTGGCAGTCGAGCGCACGGGCAGCCGTACGGCCGACCATCGTCGGGAGCCAGACTTCCGGAGCCAGACCGAGCACCTTCGATACGGCATCGATCTGATCCATCATCATCTTCTCTGCCCAGGTCAGCTCGCCGAGCAGGCCCTTCTTGGCCTTGACATAGATGATGATATAACGGGCCAGCGGACCGACCTCGCAGAGCTTGCCATTCCATTTCGGCGTCTTGAGCCAGGAGTACTTGCCCGTCTCATTGAGAGCCTTCCACTCCGTAGCCGTACCCTCTTTCGGGCCCGTGTATTTCGGCGAAGTAACGCCATCCCACGGATTCAGTGCATCTTCGCTCTTGGCCGGATACTCGTACCAGGAGTGATCGACGCTCTCGGTGAAGACCTTGCGGTTTGCAAAATCCTCGCCGTTGACCTCGGTGACCTTGCAGCCAGCGAGACCCTTGCCGAAGTCCTCGACAACGCCATTGCAGCGGATCAGCAGATTCTTGAAGAAACCGCCGTTCTTCGTGCCGCTGAACGGCTCTTCCGGATAAGCGCCATAGCCCAGCACGCAGGTCTTGGCCATACCGCCGCCATCGACGCGGCCAGCCTTGACATAAGCGGAGCCGATAGCCAGGAGATCCGGCAGATAGTAGTTGTTGACCAGCGAGCGGCCCATGTTGATGGCGCGGTCGACGATGTCGAGACGGGCCGTATTGACCGGTGCGTTGCCATCTTCCATCGAGATGGAGCACGGCATACCGCCGACAACATAGTGCGGATGCGGGTTCTTGCCGCCGAAGATGACATGCGGCGTGACGAGCTCACGCTGCTTGTCGAGCATCTCGAGATAGTGAGCTACAGCCAGCAGATGAACCTCTGGCGGCAGCAGCTTGTAGTCCGGATGATCCCACCAGTTCGCCGAGAAGATACCGAGCTGGCCGCTCTCGACGATGGCCTTGACCTTTTCCTTGATCTGCTTGAAATACTGCGGCGTAGCTGCCGGGAAATCATGCTCATAGGCCTCCGTCACCGACGTGCCCGGTGCACGGAACGGCAGCGTATAGTCTTTCAGCAGCGTGTTCTGCAGGTTAGCCGTAGCGATATCATCCGCAGCCAGTGCCTCAACCGGGCTGACCCAGTCCAGGGCATGCAGATGATAGAAATGGACGATATGGTCCTGCACCGTCAGCGTAGCTGCCATGATGTTACGGATATAATTGGCGTTCTTCGGGATCGTGATGCCGAGCGCATCCTCTACCGCGCGGACAGCACCCAGTGCATGGGCCGTCGTGCAGACGCCGCAGATGCGCTGGATATATGCCCAGGCATCACGCGGGTCACGGTCCTTCATGACGAGCTCAAGGCCGCGCCATGCCGTACCGGACGAAAGGGCATCGGTTACTTTGCCCGTTGCTTCATCAACCTGAACCTCGACGCGAAGATGACCTTCGATACGGGTTACTGGATCTACTACTACGTGTTTCATTTATTCACCTGCTCCCTCATTCTTCTTTTCATCAGCGATACGTTTCTTCTTCTGGACGACGCTGGCAGCGGCATGGCCAGCTACGCCAACAGCCGTAGCGGCAGCCATGACGGCACCGATCTGGTCGACATCACCGATTGGCTGTCCGAATTTCGGCAGGCGCTCGGTCATCGCACCGTCATCCCAGAAGTGCGCATTGGAGCAGCCGATGCACGGAGCACCGGACTGGATCGGATAGCTCATGCCCTGGAACCAGCGCAGGTTGCCGCAGGAGTTGTACGTCTCCGGGCCACGGCAGCCCAGCTTGTAGAGGCACCAGCCAGCTTTAGCCCCAGCATCATCGAAGCTCTCGGCGAACATGCCGGCATCGAAGAACGGACGGCGATAGCAGGTATCATGGATACGATTGCCATAGAACTGTTTCGGACGGCCCTCGCCATCAAGCGGCGGTACCGTACCGAAGAGGGCGACATGCATGACGACACCCGTCATGACCTCCGGAATCGGCGGACAGCCCGGTACATTCACGACCGGCGTGCTGCCAGCGAACTGGGCAATGCCCGAAGATCCCGTCGGATTCGGCTTCGCGGCTTGGATACCGCCAGATACTGCGCACGTGCCATAGGCGATGACCGCAGCAGCATTCTGAGCCGCATGCTGCAGCGTATGCGTGAACGTATGGCCACCAGACATACAGTAAACACCATTGTCCTTCGTGCAGGCAGCACCCTCGACGCAGAGGATATACTGACCCTTGTACTTCTGGATCGTCTCCTCGAGATGTGCCTCAAAAGGCTCGCCACTTGCTGCGCTGAGCAGATGGTCGTACTCGAGGGCAATCTGGCTCAATACCAGATCGGATGCCAGCGGTGCGCCGGAGCGGATGAACGACTCATCGCAGCCTGTGCACTCGTGGCCATGAATCCAGACAACAACTGGCAGCGGTTTCTTCTCCGCGGCCTCAACGACTTTGGACACCTGGTCCGTGCTGAGTCCCATCAGAGACGTCAGCGCCACGCAGCTCTTGACGAACGTGCGGCGGCTCATGCCTTTTTTGAGATATAAATCCCACATACTCTCCCGTTTGTCCACTTTTTTACCTCCTCATGTTATCCTTGCGGATACTTGCGATAGAATCCCTCAGGCTGGTGGCTCAATACCAGCCGGCAGAAGGTCCCTACATAGTGAATACTTCTATTATACGCTATAGAACAATAAAAATCCATATCTATTCTGAACAGTACTCACTATTAATTTTGTTTATGGAATCATTACAAGACGCAAGGATATCCTTAATATAGTTTGGCTCGCTACTGCTATATTTCGCGATGCCCTGCTTTTTTCCTGCTGTTTCCCCCGATAAAATAATAAGAAATAAACAAAAAAGGCCAGGCATCTGCCTGACCTGTGACTTCGATGGTGGAGACGAAGGGGATTGAACCCTCGACCCCCAGATTGCGAACCTGATGCTCTCCCAGCTGAGCTACGTCCCCATCCAGATCGTTTACTGAATATTCATCAGCAAACAAATTCAGTATAGTACTTTCATTTGAAAATTTCAAGACCTTTTGTCAGATCCAGCCCCCGGCCATCGATGGCCGCCTCACAGAGCTCCTCGCCCTCATAGCGAAGCTTCAGCGAGAAGAACTCCGCATGCGTCTCCAGCAGGCGGAAGAAGAGCTTGTCCCCTTCCCAGACCGGAAGGTCATAGACTGCCGCCTTGTCGATCCACTCGAGGGTGCCCTCATTGCAGTCGCCGATCGTCCCCGCAAAGCCCGTGGCCGTGTAGAGGAACATGTACTCCGTCTGCCAGCGGTCGGAGATGAAGGTGATGACGCCGCGCAGCCGGTAATCCGTGAGCATGAGCCCCGTCTCCTCGCGGCACTCGCGCAGCAGGCATTCCTCAGGGCTCTCGTCAGGCTCGAAATGGCCACCGATGCCCACCCACTTATCCTTGTTGATGTCATGTTCCTTCTTGACGCGATGCATCATCAGGTACTGGCCCTCGCGCTCAATATAGCATAGCGTCGTCTGGTTGCTCCTTGCCAATGTCATTTCTCTCCTTCTTCCAAAACCTCATTCATGCTGCCCGTACGGTAGCCAAGCAGGTCAAGCGTCACATAGTCAAAGCCGATGTCCCGGAAGGCCGCCGCCGTCTGCTGGCGCAATCCTGCCGTCAGGAAGCGGTCGATGTCAGCAGGCGGCAGCTCGATGCGCGCGAGATTCCCATGACGGCGCACGCGAAACTGGCGGAAGCCCTGTGCCAGCAGATACTCCTCGGCCCGATTGACCGCGTCAAGCTTATCTGTCGTGAGCTCCTCGCCATAGACAAACCGCGAGGCCAGGCAGGCAAAGGAAGGCTTATCCCAGGTGGCAAGGCCCATCTCTGCCGACAGGTCACGGATATCCTGCTTCGTCATGCCAGCTTCATGGAGCGGACTCACGATGCCAAGCTCCTGCAGGGCCCGCCGACCCGGCCGGTAGTCGCCATCGTCGTCTAGATTCGAGCCGTCAACGACACAGCCTAGTTCCTGCTCAGCAGCCATGACCTTGAACTGGCTGAACAGCGCATATTTGCAGCGGTAGCAGCGATCCGCAGGGTTCTTGCGGATGCCCTCGATGGCCAGCACATCGAACCGCCGGACGATATGGCGCACACCTTCTGCTGCGCAGAATGATGCCGCCTCTGCCACATCGCGCTCAGGCACGAATGCGGAACCTGCCGTAAAAGCCACACAGCGCTCACCAAGCACATCATGGGCTACCTTCAGCAGGAACGTCGAATCCACACCTCCGGAAAAGGCCACCGCCACTGAGCCCAGCTCCTTAAGGTGCTGTTGCAGCACCGCCAGTTTCTCCTGTAAATCGTCACGCATATCTATCGTCAGCCTTTCTAGTCATTTATCAATTTTATTCAACTGCAGCTCCTGCAGGCAGCCGGTGAAATCATGGGCCGCCCAGAGCCTATACTGCTTGTCACAGATCATGCCCTGCACCTCAGCGGGCAGCTCCGCCAGGAAGGCCTGCCCCTGCTCAGGGCCCAGGACGAACACCGTCGTCGTCAAAAGATCGGAAAGCAGGCCCGCATCCTCCAAGCTGCCCGCAACGACGATGGTCGCACTCATCGCCATATTCTGCGCCGGTGCGCCCGTGCGCGGATCGATGATATGATGATAGCGCACGCCGTCCTGCTCGAAATAGCGTTCATAGTCCCCCGAAGTCGACAGCGCCGCATCCGCAAGCGGCACGACAGCCAGCCGCGCCTCCTTATCTGCACCGCGCGGATCGCGGAGGCCGATGCGCCAGGGCTGTCCCTTGTCATTCCTGCCGAGGGCATAAAGGGAGCTTGCCCCGAGATTGATAAGACCATCCTGGATGCCATGCTGCGCGTAGATCCTGCGCACCTCATCGAGAGCATAGCCCTTGGCGATGCCGCCGAGGTCAAGGCTCATGCCAGGCTCCTTGAGTCGGGCACTCTGCGAGGCTGGCTCAAGCTCCAGATTCTGCCAGCCAACCTTGGCCCGCGCCGCCGCAATCTCCTGCGCCGACGGCACGCGCGCATTATCAGTGCCGATGCCCCAGAGCTTTACCAACGGCCCCGCCGTGACATCCCAGGCTCCGCCTGAGCGTTCACTATACTGCTGGGAAACCGCCAGCATATGGTAGACCTCAGGATGCAGCCTGACCCACTGGCCATTTCCCGCAGCTGCCGCAAGCTTTGCAAGGTCACTATCCTCGCCTGCAGGGCTCGCCATCGCATCGAGCTCACGCAGCCGCTGCACACCCTCCGTCACAGCCGCCTGCGCCTCCGGCCCCGTCGCCGTCAATGTCGCCACCGTATCCATGACCAAAACCGTCTGCCGCACCGGCTCCTGTCGCCCGCAGCCAGCCAGCCACAGACAGATTGCTGCCAAGACCAGCAACCCAGCCATCCCTAAACGCCTAACCATCCCTTCGCCTCCTCGTAAACTCATTCTCTTATTATACCGCAATCAAGCCGCATTTGCCGCAGATCAATGCGCCGATTCGTGCGAAAAACAGCCTTGTTGCAGCTCAGTCGAGGTGGGGGCGGGGGCACAAATTATAGTTCGTTTGCTGCTTTGTGCAGGAAGGAATCCCGTTCATACGCGGCTCGGGGTTCGCGGGGTAGTACTTTTTCTGTTTCCGCTAAATGGACCGTACACCAAGTTCTACGGACTTAGTTACCTGCTCCCGTCACCAGGTCGCGACGTACATAGTTCTTTCTAGCTTATACGCTTACGGCCCAGTCCTGCTGCGCAGGACAGTCGCTCCAGACAGAAAGAAGCACTACCCCGTTCGCCCCTTTGATAATGGTAGTCTGAATTAGCACGAACCGTTGCTCCCGTAACAAGCACATCGATGTAATTCGTAGCCTTTGGCCGAAACAGAGCATGATTATCCAAACGTAGCAGAGGGCGGGGGCGGGTACACTTTCTTCGCAGCGGGAGCGACTGCCCGAACGCAGTGAGGGATGGCCCGCGGCAGAACCTCTCTAGAACGTCTAGATGCCTTGGCGTGCCGCCGGCCTGCCCGGCACATGTTCCTAGATACGTACAATCTGTCAGCGCGGGTCATTTAGCGAGAGCAGAGAAAAAGTGCACCCACCCCCGCCCAAGCTGAGCTGTTGCAAGCTTATTTCATGCACGTATCACCAAACAGCTGTCATCCAAGAAACTTCGCAGTTTTCTGTAAACTTTGCAGGATTTTGCCTATGGTTCGCGAAATATTATAAATAACTTATAAGAATCGTGCTGAATAAAACTGTACGGGATGTACAGACTGCTGTCAAAGGATGTGATATTATGCCACCTCGCCGGCTCCATGCGGATAAACTCGCCTACTTCTTCATCGCCTTTGCCTGTTACCTGCTGATCCGCGCAATCGCAACGGCAACGGCCACCCCGCCCGTCAACGTGCTGCTCTACGTCTCCATCGCCTCCTCGCTGCTAGCCAGCAATGTGCCCCGCGTCATCGACATTCCGCTGCACTACGCCTACCCTGTGCGGTGCATCGAGATCTTTACCTTCGGCGTCTCCGTCGTGTGTTTCATCACACTGTGCTTGCGGCATGTATGGCTGTAAGAAAACAAGGGTGAGAAAAATGATCCCGCATTTTTCTCACCCTTGTTTTTTATTTTCAGTTGGCAGCGCTGCCGGCGGCATCCCAGCCCACCTGCAAGGCCTTCATATTCTGCTCCACCGTATGGGACGGCACCCGGTGTGCCACGGCGGTCTTGATGGTATCGAAAGCAACGATGCCTGTCAGCCGCACCAGCGCCCCCAGGGCGACGATATTGGCAAACAATGGCTTACCGACCTGCTCGATGGCCAGTTTCGTGATCGGGATGCGGACAACATTCGGAAAGTCCGGCGTCTCCGGCACGAGGCTGTCGTCAAGGACCAGCAGCCCCTCAGGGCTCAGATCGCTATAATACTTGTCCGCGGCCTTCTGGGTCATCGCCAGCACGAGGTCTGGCACCAGTACATGGGGATGATAGATAGTCGTATCATCGATGATGACCTCGGACTTCGAGGCACCGCCGCGGGCCTCGGGGCCATAGGACTGGGACTGCACAGCCTCCTTGCCCTCAGCGACGGCCGCCTCGGCGAGGATGATAGCCGCCGTGATGACGCCCTGGCCGCCCGAGCCTGATAATCTCAGCTGTTTTCTCATTTCGACGCACCTCCTGCCCGCTCGATGACCTGATCATAGGCCGTATCATAGTCCATAGCCTCAGCCTGATAGAAGCAGCCAATCGGGAATTTCTCCCCCGCCTTGGCCTCATCCGGCAGCTTGTCCCAAGCCGCTTTCATGACGGCGTTGTCGCGCATCCACATGAGCATGTTGGCGGGGCTGCCCATCTTGTTCTTGCGGCCATAAGCCGTCGGGCACTGGACGAGGGCCTCGATGAACGAGAAGCCCTTGTTGTCAAAGCCGCCAGCAATCATGTCGACGAGGTGTTTCTCATGGAACGCCGTCGAACGAGCCACATATGTAGCACCGGCAGCCTCAGCCAGATGGCAGGCATCAAAAGGCCTGTCCACCGAGCCGTAGGGAGCCGTCGTGGCCTTCTTGCCCAGCGGCGTCATCGGCGAGGCCTGGCCGCCCGTCATGCCGTAGATATTGTTGTTGAACAGCACGACCGTAAGGTCGACGTTGCGGCGGCAGCCATGGATGAAATGGTTGCCACCGATAGCCGTGCAGTCGCCATCGCCCGTGATGACGACCACATTGAGATCAGGATTGGCCAGCTTGATGCCCGTAGCGAACGGGATGGCGCGGCCATGGGCCGTATGGAGCGTATCGAAGTCCATATAGCCCGACGCCCGGGACGAGCAGCCGATGCCCGAGACGATGACGGTATTATCCTGGGACAGGCCCTTCTTCTCGATGGCCTGCACGATTGCTTTCATAGCGATGCCATTGCCGCAGCCCGGGCACCAGAGGTGCGGGAGCCGGTTCTGACGGAAATATTTCTCGTAACTTCTTTCCATGGTTATGCCTCCCCGCAAAGCTTGTCGATGCCGGCCTCGATCTCATCCGGCTCAAATGCCTTCATGTCGTACTTGCCACAGAACTCCACCGGACACTGGCCAGCAGCTGCGCGGCGGACTTCATGGACAATCTGCCCGTAGTTGAGCTCAGCGACCATGATACCCTTGACCTTGGCTGCCAAGCGCTCGATGGCCTTGTCGGCAAAGGGCCAGATGGTCATCAGGCGCAGCAGGCCCACCTTCTGCCCCTTCTTGCGGGCATTCATCACAGCCTCATAGGCCGTGCGCGCCGTACCGCCAAAGGATACGACCGCATACTCAGCATCCTCCATGAAATATTCCTCGGTATGGATGATCTCCTCGCCAACGCGGGAAATCTTCTCATGCAGGCGGCGGATGGAGGTCTCCGTGACCTGCGGACTGCCCACCGGGAAGCCCGTATCGTCATGCAGGAGGCCCGTGACATGGATATGATAGCCCTGGCCAAAGTCAGCGACATTGGGCACGAGATCCGCATCAGGAGCAAAGGGTTCATAGCCTTCGGCCCGCGTCTTCTTCGGCGCGCGGCGCGGATAGATGTCAAGCTCACTGGCCTCAGGCAGCTCGACCTTCTCACGCAGATGGCCGACGACCTCATCCATCAGCAGGATGACCGGCGTGCGGAACCGCTCGGCGTAGTTGACCGCCATGACCGTCGCATCGAAGGTCTCGCGGACGCTCCAGGGCGAGAGCGCGATGATCGGATGGTCGCCATGGGTTCCCCAGCGGGTCTGCATGACATCGGCCTGGGACGGCGCCGTCGGCTGGCCCGTGGAGGGACCGACGCGCTGGACATTGACGAGCACGCACGGAATCTCTGCGCAGGCCGCATAACCGATAAGCTCCTGCTTGAGGGAAAAGCCCGGGCCCGACGTGGCGTCCATGGCCTTCTGGCCAGCCAGCGATGCGCCGAGGATGGCACCCATGCTCGCGATCTCATCTTCCATCTGGACGAATTTGCCCCCGACCTGCGGCAGAAGTTTCGCCATGGTCTCAGCTACCTCCGTCGACGGAGTGATCGGATAGCCCGCGAAGAAACGGACTCCCGCGGCGATCGCGCCCTCTGCGCAGGCCTCATTGCCCTGCATCAATCTTGCCTTGCTCATGCCTCTGCCCCCCTGTCTACAAAAATCGCATAATCCGGACAGCGCAGCTCACACTGCCCACAGGCGATGCAGGCATCGCCGTCTGCCACCTGTACCTTGCCGAGCTCATCGAGCGCCAGCACCTGTTTGGGGCAAAATGCAACGCAGATTCCACAGCCCTTGCACCTAGCCATCTTGATGGTGATCTCTGACTTCATCGGGGTCCCTCCTAATAATCACACAAGCGAAAGAAATCGCACGTTAATATGCTTTAAAATACATAGAACCTATGTATATTCTGCAATATACTTTTACATCATAGCAGATACGATATTAAAAATCCAGCATTTTTGTAAATTTATAATATGTATACAATAAACAGCATTCTCCATCAGCATGCTTTCAGAAACATACGAATACTATGACATATTGACAACTAAAAAGGAGTTCGCCATTTGTGGACGAACTCCTGCTTCTGTATGATATAAATAGACAAACGCCGCTGCTATGCCTCTACAATGCCGCTTTTCTCCTGCTTGCTGCTCCTGCCCTGACGCCCTGAAAGGATGACGCCTGCCAGCACCAGTGCTGCCCCGATGAAGCTGCCAGCACCAAAGGGCTCATGCAGATAGATGACGCCAATCATCGCCGCAAACACCGGCTCAAGGCAGAACAAGATGCCGATGCGCTCAGCCGAGGTGTACTTCTGCGCGACGAGCTGCGCGATAAAGCCAAACGCCGAGCAGATGAGGCCGAGATAGAGCACGGCAAACCAGCCCGCACCACCAGCAGGCAGTGCCGGGGTCTCGATGATGAGGGCTGTTACCAGCCCCATGATGCCCGTGAAGCCGAACTGCAAGACACTCAGGACAAGGGCATCCATCTTCACCAGCAGGCGGCTGGCATAGCAGACCTGCAGCGCATTGAGGGCTGCCCCCAGCAGACATAAGAGGTCGCCAGGATTCAGCCGCAGGCCATCCTGCAGCGTCAGGAAACCGATACCGATAACTGCCAGCAGCGACGTCGCAAAGATGCCGCGCTGCACGGGACGATGATAGACGATCTTTTCCACGAAGGGAATGAAGACTACCATGAGGCTCGTGATAAAACCTGCATTCGAGGTCGTCGTCGACTCAAGGCCGATGACCAGAGCACTGAAGGCAACAAACACGATAGCCCCGACAAGAAAGCCCGCCTTGACCATCGCCCAGCTCACCTTGCGCCAAGCCCGCCCCAATAGCAGTGCCGCCGCCACAAAAGCGATGCCAAAGCGATAAGCCACCAGCGTGAACGGCCCAATCGAGTCAAGCCCTTCCTTCATGAATAGATACGATGAACCCCAACAGAACGTCACAAAGAGCATCAGCAGCTCCGCGCGTTTCGTATTCAAAACCTCCGGCCTCCTTCATCACGATTCATTCCTTGCATTCTTATAGACAAGACTAGATTCTAACAGATGGAAAGCCCTTTGGCTATACCTTGGAAAAATTTTGGTGAACACTGTTACACAAAGGGCCGCAAGGACCTGGTTCCCTAAATGGACAAAGTGTGACCTGCTCACTTGAAAGCAGGATTTTTCCCTGCTATGCTAGAAGTTAGCATCATTACGCAGATAGGAGGATCTTCATGCAAAGTTTCAACTTCAAATGTCCTACAGAAATCGTCTTTGGCCACGGTGCCGAAGAACAAGTTGCCACGAAACTGCGCGAATACGGCGCCAGCCATATCTTCATCGTCTACGGCGGCGGCAGCGTCGTCAAATCGGGGCTGCTGGCTAAAGTTGAGCGCATCCTGCTCTCGGCCGGCTTTGCCGTCCAGAGTCTCGGCGGCGTCCAGCCGAACCCGCGCCTCGGTTTTGTCCGCCAGGGCGTGCGCACAGCCATCGCCTTCCATGCCGACTTCATCCTCGCCATCGGCGGCGGCAGCGTCATCGACAGCGCCAAGGCCATCGCCCACGGCACGGCAAACCCCGGCATCGATGTCTGGGATTTCTGGTGCGGACGCGAGAAACTCACCAAATCCATGCCGGTCGCCAGCATCCTGACCCTGGCCGCCGCTGGCAGCGAGACCAGCGACTCAGCGGTCATCACCAACGAGGAAACGGGCAAGAAAGCCGGACTCAACACCCCCTTCAACCGCCCGGCCATCGCCTTCATGAACCCGGAACTCACTTTCACGGTGCCGAAAAAGCAGCTCGTCTGCGGCATCTCGGACATCCTCATGCACACCCTCGAACGCTACTTCACGAGCTGCAAGGAGACGAACGCCTTCACCGACCTCGTCGCCGAGTCGCTGATCAAGAACGTCATGGCCCAGTCGAAGGTCGCCATCCAGGACCAGCACGACTACGATGCCATGAGTGAGATCATGTGGTGCGGCAGCGTCTCCCACTGCAACTTCACGGAGCTTGGCCGCGCCAAGGACTTCACCTGCCACAAGCTCGGCCACGAGCTCAGCGGCAAGTTCGACGTCACCCACGGCGCCTCGCTGACCACCATCTGGCCAGCCTGGGCCCAGTACGTCTGGCAGGACGATGTCCCCCGGTTCGCCCAGTTCGCCGAGCGCATCTTCGGCATCACCGAAGGCTGCGACGAGGAAAAAGCTAAGGCCGGCATCGCCGCCATGGTCGAATACTTCCGCTCCCTCGGCATGCCGACAAACTTCACCGAACTCGGCATCGGGGTGCAGGACAAGAACAGCATCGCCCACCTGGCCGACATGGCCACAGCTGGCGACACCAAGAAACTCGGCAACTTCCATCCCCTCGACAAAACGATGGCTATCGAGATCTATCAGCTGGCTAACCACTAAAAAGCAGGAGTGCCCATGCGAAAGCATGTTGGCACTCCTTTTTTCTACTACAATCGCAGTTTGTCTGTTGGTTCGTGCGGGAAGTAATCCCGATAGTACGCAGCTCGGGGTTCACGGGGTAGTACTTTTTCTGTTTCCGCTAAATGGACCGCATGCCTAGTTCTGCGGACTTAGTTACCTGCTCCCGTCACCAGGTCGCGACGTACATAGTTCTTTCTAGGGTATGCGATTACGGCCCAGTCCTGCTGCGCAGGACAGTCGCTCCAGACAGAAAGAAGCACTACCCCGTTCGCCCCTTTGGTA
>FPAX01000028.1 GCA_900116485.1 Selenomonas sp. GACV-9 | reverse complement strand
TTCCGGCGATAGGCCACGAATTACATCGATGTGCTTGTTACGGGAGAAACGATTCGTACAATCTCAGATTTCCGTCGCCAAAGGGGCGAACGGGGTAGTGATCTTTTCTGTCTGGAGCGACTGTCCTACGCACGGAACGGCCCCCACCAGCGCATCAGCAATTTGAAGAAGTTCAGAGCTATTGCCAAACGTAAAGCCGCCGGACAGGAGAGTACCATAAGCGTAACATTGATGGTTTGCGTAAAGAAAATATTTTTTGCCCTCACATTTCGTTGAAAAATTCACACCGTTCAAGCGAAGCGCGTTTGGGAACTTTTTCAATGCTTAGTTAAAGGTAAAAAATATTTTTAGCAAAGCATCTAAGTGAAGCGTTGGTTCTCCCCTGTCCGGCGGCGCGGCTTTATGCGAATAAGAAAAGGAAACTACAAACTGTAATTTCTAAAAAAGACCCGCTGACTAAAAAGCCAACGGGTCTTTATCTGTAACAGACTGTTTGCACAGCCCTTTTATTCTGACGAATCAGCGGTCGTAATGCGTAACATTGAATTTCGGCTCGGCCTTGTCTTCCTTCTCCGACTCCGTCTTTTCCTCTGTCACCGTTCCCTTTTCTTCCTCGTCTTCTTTCACGGCAGCATCTGCATCCTCCTGCTGCTCAACTTTTCCGACTGGTGCCGGATCGAAGAATGACCAATCGTCACTCTTCGTATCGATATTCAAGGAATCCTTCTTCTCCTCATCGTCGGCAAGCTTGCCAGTCGTGAGCAGCTCTTCGAGCTGTTTAGCCGTCAGCGTCTCACGCTCCATGAGGGCCTGCGCGATGAGCTCAAGCTTATCGCGGTTTTCCGTGATAAGCTCACGGCAGGCAGCATAGGCCTCTTCGAGATACTTGCGGACTTCTTTATCGATTTCGCCTGCAACCTCTTCCGAGTAGTTGCGCTCATGATTGAAGTCACGACCAAGGAATACTTGATGATTCTGGCTCTCGCCATAAGCCACTGGGCCCAGCACATCGCTCATGCCGTACTGCATGACCATACCGCGCACCATGCGCGTTGCCTGCTGGATATCCTGCGAGGCACCCGTGCTGATTTCCTTGAGCACGATTTCCTCAGCCACACGGCCACCCATGGCCACCTTGAGACGGTCAAGGAGCTCAGATTTGGTCGCATAGTTGCGGTCTTCCTTCGGTAACATCAGCGTATAGCCGCCAGCACGGCCACGCGGAATGATCGTAACCTTATGGACAGGATCTGCATGCTTGAGCAGCATGCCAACGAGGGTATGACCGCCTTCATGATATGCCGTCAAGCGTTTCTCTTCGTCATTCATGATATGCGACTTGCGCTCTGGGCCGGCCATGACGCGCTCAATGGCCTCCTCCATCTCGCCCATGAAGATCTTCGTCTTATCACGGCGGGCTGCCAGGAGGGCCGCCTCGTTGACGAGGTTGCTGAGATCAGCACCCGTAAAGCCAGGCGTACGGCGTGCGAGGATATCGAGATCCACGTCCTCAGCCAGCGGTTTGCCCTTCGTATGCACCTTGAGGATAGCCAGACGGCCGCGGACATCCGGACGATCGACGACGACCTGACGGTCGAAACGGCCCGGACGCTGCAGGGCAGGATCAAGGATATCGGGACGGTTAGTCGCTGCGATGATGATGATACCCTCATTGGCTGCAAAACCATCCATCTCGACGAGCAGCTGGTTGAGTGTCTGCTCGCGCTCGTCATGACCACCGCCGACACCAGCACCACGCTGACGGCCTACGGCATCGATCTCATCGATGAACACGATGCAGGGCGCATTCTTCTTGGCCTGATCGAACAGGTCACGGACACGCGATGCACCGACACCGACGAACATCTCGACGAAGTCCGAACCGGAAATCGAGAAGAACGGCACGCCAGCTTCACCGGCTACAGCACGGGCCAGCAAGGTCTTACCAGTTCCCGGAGGACCTGAGAGCAGTACGCCTTTCGGGATGCGGGCACCAAGATCGTTGTACTTCTTCGGATGCTTGAGGAACTCGACAACCTCCTCGAGTTCCTGCTTGGCCTCATCGGCACCAGCAACATCCTTGAAGTTGACCTTGATCTTATCCGCACCGCTCATGCGCGCCCGGCTCTTGCCAAACGACATGACACGGCCGCCGCCGCCCTGGGTCTGCTGCATGATGAAGAACCACACACCGACAAGCAGCAGGATTGGCAGAACCGAGGAGAACATCGTGGACCACCAAGGCGGCTCCGGCGGATTCTCCGCGTTGATTTCAACATTCTTGCTGCTCAATTTCTCATAGAGCTGACGGTCATTATTCGGTGCATCTGGCGTGATGGTCGTGAACTCCGATCCATCGGTCAGCTTGCCACGTATCGTATTCTGGATGATCGTGACTCTGGCAACTTCGCCTTTATCCACCTGCTGCAGGAACTGCGTATAGCCAATCTCCTGCTTTGTCGTGTTCTTTGTTGAGAAATAATCGATGATCGATATGGCGACCAGGATAATCAACAGGTAGAACCCTACATTTCGTAGAAACTTATTCAATCCATTGCCCTCCCTTTCCGGGCCCTTCAAAGGTGCCTTCGGATTTTTTTGCTAGTTAGCTCAGGCGTAAATCTCCGGTTTCAGCACACCGATATACGGCAGGTTGCGGTATACCTCGGCATAGTCCAAACCATAACCGACCAGGAACTCATCCGGTACTTCAAAGCCGCAGTAGTCGATATCGACGTCCACCGTACGGCGGGACGGCTTGGAGAGCAGCGAGCAGAGCTTGACGCTTTTCGGCTTGCGCTCACGGAAATACTTCATGAGATAATTCATGGTCGTACCCGAGTCTATTATATCTTCAATAATGATGAGGTGTTTTCCTTCAATATCGTAGTCAAGATCCTTCAAAATTTTAACCGATCCCGTCGTCGACGTGCCATTGCCATAGCTCGAAGCGATCATGAAATCGAAATGAACCGGCAGATCGATCTGGCGGACCAGATCCGTGTAGAACGTCACCGCGCCCTTGAGAATACCGACACAGTAGATTTCTTCTTTGGCATCTTTATAATCTTCCGTAATCTGACGGCCCAGCTCGGCAACCTTAGCCTGCAGCTGTTCCTCCGAATACACTACCTTCTCGATATCATCGTTCATCATGATAAATTTCCTCTCTTCTTTCCATTTTGAGATATAAAAACTTTTTCTCTATTGGTCTATCGAAAGCCACAGGGCACAGTGAACTGCGCCGATGGCCTGCAACCCATAACACCTCATGACCAGCAGCGATGATTGGCAGCTGGTCACGCTCTTGCTGCGGAATCTTGTCATCAATCAGGAGCTTCTTCAATTTCTTGCGTCCACCAGGCAGCTGCATCATATCGCCAGGTTCACGCCGGCGAATGACGATGGGCTCGGCCAGCTCATCCGGCTGCAGATAGAACTCAAACGACGATGTCGCCGCTGGCAGTTCTTCCCGCCATTCAGCCCGGCAGCAGTAGCTGCCCCAGACCGTAGCACCAGGTATCTGCAGCAAGACCGGCTCAGCAGCCTCCTCGCTGCCTGTTGGCTGGCCACAGGTCAGCCAGCCATATGCCAGGCGGGCTGCAAAGCCATGCGCAAGTTCCAGCCTGCTGCCCGTCGTTCCCGTCAGCAGCAGGCTGCGCAGCTTCTCCGCCTGCACGAAGCCTAAATCCTGCCGGCTACCAGATGCAGCCTGCCAAAAGCGGCGGATCAGGCCACGCTGCAACGCCAGTGGCAGTCGGGCAAATTCCTGCTGGCACAGGGCAGGCGTCTGCCTGCGCACAAGCTTTTCCTGCCGCCACAATTCCCCGATCTGCTGCTCGAAATAATCACTCTCGGCAGCAGATACCTCTGCCAGCTGGCACAAGGCCCGTGTCAGCTCTGGATTATAGGCCTGCTTGAGCAACGGCAGCGTCTCAAGGCGCAGCCGATTGCGCGTGCAGTCAGCCTGCGCATTGGTGCTGTCCTCGCGCGGCTGCAGTCCCTGCACCGCGCAGAACTCACGGATTGCAGCCTTCGTCACGCCTAGAAGCGGCCGGATGATATGGCCATCCCTGCCACTCCGCGGGCGCATCGCCGCGAGCCCCTGCGTTCCCGTGCCGCGCAGGATGCGCATAAGCACCGTCTCCGCCTGATCGTCGGCATGGTGCGCCACCGCAATGGCATCGCACTTTTCCTCCACCCGCACGCGCTCCAGGAACTGGTAGCGCAGTTCACGGGCCGCCGTCTCCAACGAGATCCCCCGCACTGAAGCAGACGCCGGCACATCGGCCGACGCCAGCCGCACGGGAATCTTCCGCTGCTCACAGAATTCCTGCACAAAAGCAGCATCAGCCTGCGAGTCCTCACCGCGAATACCATGCTCAAAGTGAGCCGCCAGGATATGCAGCGCATACTTATGGCGCAGCCGCCAGAGAATGACCAGCAGTGCCAGCGAATCAGGGCCACCTGAACACGCAACAACGATGCGGTCGCCACGCTTCAGCAAAGCATGATCGCGGCAAAACTGCTCGATCTGTTCCAGCACGACGGTCACCTGACTTTCCTCGGATCTGTGGTCAAACGAACAAAAGCACCCTTATGCAGAGTGCTTTGAAACTACGAATCTACGATCGTCCCATCAGTCCGAACGGCGGGAACCACGGCCTCCGCGTTTCGAATCGGTCTTGCGGCGCAAATCCGTCAGACGCTCATCACTGTCTTTGAGGAAGCGCGACAGCTTATCCTCAAAGGAAGCAGAGGTATTGTTGAAACGATTATTCGGTTTCCGGAAATCACGTGGCCCACGAGCAGGACGCGGCGTCCGGAAGGAAGAATTATTCGTGGCGGCATGCTGCTGGGTAGTGGCATGTTCCTCTGGTTTCTTCTCCTGAGTCTGCTTGATGGAAAGCCCGATCTTGCCCTTCTCATCAATCGTCAGGACCTTGACTTTTACCTTATCTTTTTCTGTGAGGAAGTCGTGGACATCCTTTACATAAACATCTGCAACTTCCGAAATGTGGACGAGACCAGTCTTGCCCTCCGGCAATTCAATGAATGCACCGAAGTTCGTGATGCCGCTTACGACACCCTCAACCACACTGCCAACTTCAATGGACAAATTAATTCTTCCCCCTTAAGTGTTAACGAATACACGCTTTATTATACCCTTGCACGCTAAATAGTGTCAAGGAACATAATCATTTGCTGCGCCCTGTCGTATAGGGCAGTTCCCCAGCTCTGGTCATCCCGAGTTCCTCCCGGGCAATCTTCTCGATATAGCCGAGTTCATTGAGTTTCTCTTTCTCCTGTCGCAGAGCCTCATTCTCCTTCTGCGCGGCAGCCAGTCTGGCCTCAGCCGCGGCCTGGTCCTGACCAACCTGGCTCAGGTAGAGCTGCTGTGAGATGATGATCGAGGAAAAATAGATTACACTGCCAACCATTATGAGAAAAAACCAGCTGAACCGGCGTCTTTTCTGTTGTCTTTGGCGCTGCATCACTATCCCCCCTTCACGAAAAACATCAATCCCCTTAATGATACCGAGATTTATGGACGGATGCAAGTAAAACTGCAATTATTTTTCCGACCACTGGAAATAGTCTGTTGAAGCAATCCGACGGAATTTCGACGAACAATGTGAACAATGGAAGTGATCTTTGACGTTTTCCATATCTGCCCGGCCATCCACGATGCGGACAGGCTGCCCCTCGACGAAATCCATCATCTCGCCGCAGCGCGGACAAACACACTGATTGTTGATATCCTTCTTCAATAGCATTGGCTCAAGGTCGCCTGTGTTGCGCACATTGACCACCTTAGTCTGCGGTGGCTTTTTCAGATCGTGCTCATCATAGAAGCCCGATCCCAGCAACTCTTGAAAATAAACGCCGCACTTATGGCATTCATATTTGGGCAGGATAGCTGACATATCAGCCTTGCCATCAACGATCTGCACAGCCGTGCCATCGACAAACTGAAGAGTGCCACGACACTTCGGACAGATATATTGCCCCTGTTCATTTTTGTCTAATTGGTACACGGCCATTTCCATCACCATATCTTTCTGCAGCCGGCATTCCGGCTGATTCAGCAGACTGCTTTTAATATATTCCCCATGCCAATGACAAAAACCTGCCTGCTCGGTGAATTATTTTTTCCCTGTCCCTACACCCCGGATAAATACTGCCACTGCCTGAGCAATCTGCGCAGCTGCCTCCGGCCGGGCACAAGCCAGTGCTCGTTCAGACATCTCCGTCAGGCAATCCTCGGCAAACAGCTCCCGCACTGCCGGAGCCAGTTTCTCACCAGGATGGAGCCAGACAGCAGCACCATGCCGCGTCGCATAGACAGCATTTTCCGTCTCCGGCCCCGGTATGGGATCATGCAACAGCATCGGCAAGCCGAGCACAAAGGCCTCACTGATGGTAAGCGCCCCCGGCTTGGTGATCAACAGGTCTGCCGCCCGCATGAGTTCGTGGGCTTTATCCGTATAGCCCCAAAGCCTTACCTGATGACGTGAAGTGCGAGCAAAGGCCCTGACTTCCGCCTGCAAGCGCTCATTCCTCCCGGCAATCACGAGCAAAGTCAGCCGCTGCGGCAGCTTTTCCAGTGCCTGCAGGGTAGAGGCGATGCCGCCTAAGCCTAAGCCGCCGCCCATCAGCAGCACAGCCGGCTGTTTGTCCGGTATATCCAGTTGCTTACGCAGGACTTCCTTCCCCGGCAGTCCACGCAGTCCACTGTCTACCGGAATCCCCGCCGCCAGCAGAGTGTCAGCAGCAAAACCACATGCGGTCATTTCAGCCTTCATCGCCTCTGTCGCCATGAAGTACTGGTCGACCTGTGGATACAGCCATATCTGATGCAGCGAATAATCCGTCATGACCACAGCCAACGGCAGGCTGCTCTTCTGACGCCGTTTCCAAAGCGATACCGCACCTTCGGGAAACGGATGGGTACATATCACAGCAGTTGGCTCATAGCGGAGAAGCAGCCGCTTCACGACAGGCTGCATGACAATGGCAAAGGCTTTCTGCACCAGTGAGCCGCTGGCCTGCCCGCCCGACACCTTATAGAACACATCGTAGAGATTGGGGACGAAAGCCAGCATGACAAGATAGGCCTTCTTCATCAGCCAGTGCAGCAGTGATGTCTCACGCGACATGAAATCGACCGTGACCAGATCAGCCTCTGGCAGCTGCCGCTGCATTTCCTTGGCCACTGCCTCAGCCGCCTTGATATGGCCTGAGCCGATTGACGCGGTCAATATGAGTATCCTGTCTGCGCGCATCCTGTCCCTCCTCTCTAAAAATCATACCCGCCTATTGTATCACATTTCAGGCAGTCAATCCACCATCCACTCCCCAAATCGCACCAGTTACAAAACCAGCAGCCGGCGATGCTAAAAAAGCGATCAACGAAGCTGCCTCCTCGGGAGTACCGATGCGTCCCAGCGGATAGACAGATTTCATTTCCTGCAGGGCCTGCTCCCGGTCCGGCATCGCCGCCAGCTGATGCTCCGTCAACGGCGTCAGGATATCCCCAGGCGCAATAGCATTGACGCGCACACCAAAACCGGCCAGTTCCAGGGCCAGCGCCCGTGTGAACATGACCACTGCGCCTTTGCTTGCACAGTATGCCGTGCAGTAGTAATTGCCATGGACACCGGCATCCGAGGCCACATTGACGATATTGCCCCGCGATCTCTTGAGCGCCGGCACCGCCATCTGGCTAAGGTAATACGTCCCCTTGACGTTGATGGCCAGCACCTCATCTAGCTGCTCCTCGGTCACGTCCTCAATGGCGCCTTCGCTGTATATGCCGGCCGAATTGACCAGCACATCAAGCTGCCCCCAGCGTTTCAGCACAGCCTCCACTGCTTGGCGGCAGTCCTCGCGCCGGCTCACATCACAGGGCTGAAAGGCCGTCCTCTCCTCGCTGCCCAGCTCGCTTTGCGCCTCCTGCCCACGCTTTGCCGAACGCCCCAGCAGCATGACCTTTGCCCCAGCCTGCAGGAAATCACGGGCAGCTGCCAGCCCGATACCGGACGTCCCGCCTGATATCATGACAACCTTATCCTTCATCCTCATATCCATTTCCATCCATCTCCCTTTTGAAAAAAGGCCGGGTTCCCAACGGAACCCGGCCTAACTCTATGCATTTGCCATCCTCAGCCGTTTACTGCATCTTTGAGTGCCTTGCCAGCCTTGAATACCGGATTCTTCGATGCCGGAATCTCGATATCCTGGCCCGTACGCGGATTGCGGCCCTTGCGGGCAGCGCGCTCCTTTACCTCAAACGTGCCGAAGCCAATCATCTGGACTTTGTCCCCAGACGTCAAAGCTGCCTGCACGCTATCAAACAGAGCGTTTACAGCCTTTTCTGCATCTTTTTTCGTCAGGCCAGTCTTCTCAGCAACACTAGCTACCAATTCAGTTTTATTCACAACCGTAGCCTCCTTAAAGATAAATAATGGTTTACGACAGTATAATTCGCTCTCCTCTGCGTATTTCCTGCCACTATAAGAGAATGTAACAAAAATATTTGGAAAAAGCAAGAGCCTTCGCGAAAAAACACGAAAAATCAAATCACGCAAACCAATCATTGTATCTTATTCGCTTTTTGCGCGAATAAAAAGGCTTGTGAGGTGGTCGACATCCTTCTGCCGGTCAAGCTCATAAAGCGGGATCTGGCGAATGGATTCGTCGGGCAAGGCCAGATTATGGATATAAGTCACCTCGTATTCATCGGGATAGAGATCCATCAGCATGAGCTTGGTATCGGAAGCAATCGGCTGACTGTAGACCTGCGTGATGACCAGGGACTGCGCCGGACGCTCCTTGAGCGTCGCGACGTCCTCGGCATCGATGATGGTCAGTCCATCAATCGGATCGATGCCAAGACGCGTATACATGACCTCGACAAAGCTCATGCCCGGCAGGATGTCGACTTTCACATCACTTTCCTTTGCCAGGTCGCGCAGCAGTACCACGGTGCGCTCTGCGACGAGCGGACTGCCCGGTACCGCATAGACGAGGTCACCCTCAGTCTCTGCCCGCCGCAAGAGGTCACGGGCAATTGCCGCGTAGAGCGACTCGAAGTCAGCTGCCTCCTCATAAAAACCATCATATGTCGTAAACTCCATGCCGGCCGCTGTGATGGCCTCCACGGTCGGATGGATGCGCGTGCGCAGCACCAGCCGCTGAGCGCTAGCCATGATATCCCAGCTCTCTCTCGTGATGAGTCCTGCACGTCCAGGGCCCAGCCCCGTTACTGTAATGGTTGCCATTTCATTCTCTCCTGTTATCCTTTCGCTTCCCCTGCCGGATGCTTAGCCACCAAGGCCGTCTCATCCCCCGCAGCCGCCAGCAGCAGCCGCGTGGCAAAGTTGGCGATATTCTTCTTGTATTTATCATTTATGGCAAAGCGATAGCCATTCTTGCCTGGCAGTGGCTTCATCATCCGGCCAAACATCTTGTCAAGGGTCAGCAGCCCCTTGACTGGCAGCTTATGCTCAGGCAGCAGATAGATATCCAAGGCCTGCGGCAGCTCTGCCAGCGAACGGATGCCAAGCTCCCGCGCATAATTCTTGATGCGGGCCACCGCCAGCAGGTTCATGACCGGCTTTGTCGGCTCACCGAAACGGTCGATGAGCTCGTCGAGCAGATTGTGCAGCTCCTCATTGGTGCGGATGGCTGCGATGCGCTGATAGAGCTCGATCTTATGCATCGCATCATCGATATAGCCACCATCGATATACGCCTCGACCTGCAGGTCGATGGTCGGATCAGGCTTGGGCGCCTCGATTTCCTTCTTGCCCTGCCGCAGCTTGTCTACCGCCTCTTCGAGCAGCTTGCAGTACATCTCAAAGCCGACGCTGGCAATATGTCCATGTTGCTGAGAGCCGAGCAGATTGCCAGCACCGCGAATCTCGAGATCGCGCATGGCGATCTTGAACCCAGCGCCGAGCTCAGCAAATTCCTTCATGGCCTGCAGACGTTTTTCCGCCGTCTCCGTCAGGATCTTATCAGCCTGATAGACGAAATAGGCAAAGGCCATATGGTGCGAGCGGCCCACACGTCCCCGCATCTGATAGAGCTGGGACAGTCCGAAATGATCGGCATTGTAGACGATAATCGTATTAGCATTGGCCACATCAAGACCGTTCTCTACGATGCTAGTCGCCAACAAGATATCGTATTCGCCCTCATAGAAGTCCATCATGACACGCTCAAGCATTTCCTCAGGCATCTGGCCATGCGCCGTCTGGATGCGGGCATCAGGCACGAGTTGCTGGATATGGTCGCGCATGCGGTCAATCGTATCGACGCGATTATAGACGAAATAGACCTGCCCACCGCGCTTGAGCTCGCGCTTGATGGCATTGGCAAGTATCGTGTCGTTATTCTCGACAACGTATGTCTGCACGGGGAAACGCTCAGCTGGCGGCGTCTCGATGATGCTCATGTCCCGGGCTCCCACCAGCGACATATGCAGGGTACGCGGAATCGGCGTCGCCGAAAGGGTAAGCACATCGATGCCTGCCGACAGGCTCCGGATCTTATCCTTCTGCTTGACGCCAAACCGCTGCTCCTCATCGACAATCAAAAGCCCCAGATCCTTGAACTGTACCTTCTTCTGATTGAGGATTGCATGGGTACCGATGAGGATGTCGACCTGTCCCGCCTTGACCCGTTCCAGTGTTGCTTTCTGCTCTTTCGCCGTACGGAAACGGCAGATGACATCGACATTAGGGGCAAAATCCATGAACCGCGAACTGAAGGTCTGGAAATGCTGCTGGGCCAGCACGGTAGTCGGCACCAGCACCGCCACCTGCTTGCCATCCATGACTGCCTTGTAGGCGGCACGGATGGCAACCTCGGTCTTGCCAAAGCCGACATCGCCACAGAGCAGCCGCTCCATGGGCTTTTCTTTCTCCATATCAGCCTTGATTTCAGCAATGGCCTTGAGCTGATCGTCAGTCTCCTGATACGGGAACGCATCCTCGAAATCCTGCTGGGTGGCATCATCCGGCGAGAAAGCAAAGCCTGTAGCCTGACGCCTTTTGGCATAGATCTCGATGAGTTTCTTGGCGATGTCTTCCACAGACTTCTTGGCCCGTGCCTTGGCCTTTACCCACTCGGTCCCCCCCATGCGATGCAGCCGCGGTACATCTCCCTCTGAGCCAATGTATTTCTGCAGCAGCCCGACCTGGTCGGTGGGCACGAACAGCTTATCATCGCCGCCGTATTTGATGTGCAGGTAATCCTTGTGGATGCCGCCGACCTCCAGCGTCTCAACTCCAAGGTATTTACCGATACCATGATTCACATGGACGACATAGTCTCCCGGCCGGATTTCCCGGAAATGGGAAATCTTCTCGCCCTGCTTGCTGCTGCGCGTGATGCGGCGTTTCTGCCGGCCAAAGATATCCTTTTCAGTCACCACGACCAGGCGGGCTGATGCCATCTCAAAACCAGCCAGCAAGGTTCCCTGCTGGATATTCACAAAGTCTGTATGCAGCTCATCCCCCTTGGGCACGACAGCCGAGGGCACGCGATGACGCGCCAAAAGCTCGCGCATCGAATCTGCTTTCGTGCGGTCCCCCAAGAGAATCAGCACACGCAGCTTTTGCCCAAGCCAGCGGTTGGCCTCATTTTCCAGCAAGTCCATCTGCCGCTGGAACGGCGTCATATTCGTTGCGGTGAAGCTGATGGTCATGTCGGGCTCAGCCCCATGTACCTGCTGCAGCATCAGCACCGCATAGAAGACATGATTGCCCTGGGCTGCCGCTAGCATGTCCTCCCAGCTGAACACCTTCTTCTTGATGTCCGGGTTCTCCTTGACCATCGTCTTGATCTGCTCACGGATGCGGATCGGCTCGTCAAACAACACAGCGCCCTTCTTCTCAAGGTAAGTCAGGAACAGCTCCGGGCGGCCATCCTCATCGGTCTGCGCCAGCGGCAGGATGGCCGTGCTGCTGATATTGCGGATCGAGCGCTTGGTCGTAAGGTCAAACTCCCGCAGGGAATCGACTTCATCATCAAAGAATTCGATGCGGATAGGCATCGGACTGTTTATCGCATAGATGTCCACAATGCCGCCGCGCGAGCTGAACTGGCCGACACACTCGACCTCCTCAGCATGCTCATAGCCTAGCTGCACCAGATGTGCCAGCAGCTCTTCCCTTGGCAGCTGCTGACCGATCCGGACGTTCAAACTCAGCCGCTCAAACTCATTGCGGCTCATGCCCTTCTGCACGGCCGCCGCCGAAGTGGCGAGCACGATGACCGGCTCATGGCGCATCAAGCGGCCCAACACATCCATGCGGCGAGCCGAACGTTCCAGACTCTTAGCCGCTGCCTGCACATTGGCGATATCCAGCTCAGGCAGCAGCACGATTGTCGCCTCCGGCAGCAGCGCCGACAGGTCCTCCCGCCATGCACTGACCATCTCACTGCTATGCACCAGCACGACCCACGGCTGCGGCTTAGCCCGATAGCAGGCAGCAAACGCCACGTGTTTCTGCGTACCGCTGAGTCCATAGGCTAAGGTCTCGCCAGGCTTGCCGGCAAAGCGCTCCTGCAGTTTCTGTACGGCGGTATCCTGTCCCATGACCGCCAATAATGAATCCATCCTCGCACCTCTGTCAATCTTATCAATTACGCCAAAATGGGACTGCCGGCTGCGCTGGCAGCCGATAGTCCCTTGCAAATCTTTCATTTCAATGTCTTTTATGATAATCCTATTTTCAGCGGACGTCAAGGAACGAACGCTGTTTCCAGATAAAATCCACAGCCAGTCCCGGGCGCAAGCTCTGCAAATCCTCAGCCGTGCGCGCTGGCAAGATGCAATAGCTGCCGCATGACTGACAGCCCAGCACGATTTCCTCGCCACGGACCTCCGCCGCTATATCCTTGCTGCCGCAGGGGCAGCTGAGCTCCCCACTGTCGGCCAGCTCGTGGACACGGTTCAAGGCCTCGAGCAGTGCCTGCTGGCACTCCAGGTATTCATCGCCATCGTTTGGATGCAGCGCGTCGTATTCCGCCGCGTTGAAGTCCAGGAACTCAGCAATGTCCTGCCACTGACCGATATATCCCAACTCAAAATGATCATGTTCACAGTATAGCTTCTCAAAACGCAGATGGCGCAGCTGACGCCAGGTGAACTGTTGATGATTTTTACCACCGCATACACTGCAGGTAGTCGTGAGTATCAGTCCCTGACGCGATGTCAATGAGATCTCTCCCATTGTGTGCCCACAGCTGCCGCATTCCAGCGTGAAACACTTCTGCCCACTGAAAAGCGGCACATCCTGGAGCTCAATCCGGCCACAGCGCTGGCAGTAGAACGCCAATGAACAGGCCGTATCGATAAGCATCCGTTTTCCTCCTCTCCTTACACTCTGTTTCCATTTCCCATTTCGCCAACCTTTGTTTTCTAAGTCAATATTTCGCCAGTTGTCAAGTAAAATCCTTCCAAATCCCAAAAGTTTTTGCATAATAAAAGAACCTGCTGCCCCAGATGGGATGACAGGTTCCTATCTTCTATGATTTACTTGACCTGGCTGTTAGCAAGTGCGGCCCTGACAAAGTCGCGGAACAGCGGATGCGGATTGTTTGGGCGGGACTTGAGTTCCGGATGAGCCTGCGTAGCCACGAACCACGGATGATCCTTGACCTCGACCATCTCGACCAGGCTATCATCCGGCAGCGTGCCGGCGATGACGAGCCCCTTCTCCGTGAGTGCCTGACGATACTCGTTGTTGAACTCATAACGATGGCGATGACGCTCCTCAACCTCAGACTTGCCATAGGCAGCCAGCGAGTGCGTACCCTCACGCAATTTGCACGGATAAGAGCCCAGACGCATCGTGCCGCCCTTGTTCTCGATTCCCTGCTGCGACTCCATGAGATCGATGACCGGATGCTTTGTCTCCTCGTCAAACTCGGAGCTGTGTGCATCAGTCATGCCGCAGACGTGACGGGCAAACTCGATGACTGCGCACTGCATGCCAAGGCAAAGGCCCAGGAATGGCAGCTTGTGCTCACGGGCATACTGGATAGCCTTGATCTTACCCTCAACACCGCGATCACCAAAGCCGCCCGGCACGAGAATGCCCTTGCAGCCAACAAATACTTCGTCAAGATCCGTATCCGGATCCTCGATGGCCTCGGCATTGACCCAGTGGATCTTGACCGCTGCATCATTGTCGATACCGCCATGATGCAGCGCCTCCGTAACAGAGATATAGGCATCCGGCAGCTCGACATACTTGCCGACAACAGCAACCTTGACCTTCTTGGATGGATGATTGATCTTGTAGACCATCTTCTCCCAATCAGACATATCCGCCGGACCAAAGTCCATGTTGAGCTTCTGCAGGGCAATCTTATCAAGGCCCTCACGCTGCATCATCAGCGGAACTTCATAGATTGTCGAAGCCGTGCGGTTCTCGATGACGGCCTCTGGCTGAACATCGCAGAACATGGCAATCTTCTCTTTCATCTCTTTCGAGATGGTCTTTTCCGTACGGCAAACGAGGATATCCGGCTGGATGCCGATAGCGCGCAGTTCCTTTACGCTATGCTGCGTCGGTTTCGTCTTGAGCTCACCAGCTGCCGAGATATACGGCAGCAGCGTGACATGGATATAGAGCGTATCGTTTTTGCCGACTTCTTTCTTGACCTGACGGATGGCCTCCAGGAACGGTTGGCTCTCGATATCACCTACCGTACCGCCGATTTCCGTGATGACGACATCAGCGCCATCGGCCTTGGCCACATCATAGACCTTCTGCTTGATCTCATTCGTGATGTGCGGGATGACCTGAACGGTCGAGCCCAGATACTCACCACGGCGCTCCTTGTTCAGGACAGACCAGTATACCTTACCCGTCGTGATGTTCGAGTTCTTCGACAGGTTGATGTCGATGAAACGTTCATAGTGACCGAGGTCAAGGTCCGTCTCAGCACCATCATCCGTGACGAAAACTTCGCCGTGCTGATACGGGCTCATCGTACCCGGATCGATGTTGATATACGGGTCAAACTTCTGGATCGTGACCTTGAGGCCCCGGCTCTTGAGCAGACGGCCGAGCGATGCAGCCGTGATGCCTTTGCCCAGGGAAGATACAACACCACCGGTAACGAAAATATACTTTGCCATGGAACTGCCTCCTGTTGCTTTCAAAAATTACATGTTGACTATTCTAGCCTTTTTGTCAAAGACTGTCAATACGTGCCAGAAAATTATTCCTGGATGCTTTCCAGCTTTTTCTGGCGATTGTTGATAGCCTTGTTAGCAGCCTTGGATTTGCCAGCGCCGGTACGGCTGTTATGGCGTTTCACCTCGGGCGGGTTCCACTCCGTAAGGCCCCACTGTCCATCGCCCTCATAGTGGAAACGGCTGTCCATGTTGATGAGCGTATAGACTTCCGAGATAGCCGCCGACAGGGACTGAACCGGCTTGTGTTTCTTCTCGATGACTTCGAGGACCAGATCTTTGTAATAGATGGTCTGGCCTTTCTGGGTCAGGATATGATAAGCGATGTCTACTTCCGAGCTGTTGACGAAATCCATAGATAATGGTCTCCTTCCAAATCTTTTCTTGCAGATATTTCTTACATATGGTCCGGGGCAGAAACGCCGAGGATGCCAAGGGAGTGACGGATGACATGTGCCGTTACCGTCACGAGTGCCAGACGGGCCTCCG
The DNA here is from genome assembly GCA_900116485.1 of Selenomonas sp. GACV-9. GTDB lineage: Bacteria > Bacillota > Negativicutes > Selenomonadales > Selenomonadaceae > Selenomonas_A > Selenomonas_A ruminantium_G. Next base: position 7,460 of record FPAX01000028.1, on the reverse strand, counting down.
CCAGCTGCGGCTCTACGCCCATGATACGGCACTTATTGTAGAAGCTGTGGAACAGTGCCGCCAGATCATAGCTGTAGCGGGCAATGCGCTGCGGCGCGTAATCAGCCGCAGCCTTCTCCACCTCTTCGGGATACTCTTCGATTTTCTTGATGAGGTCAATCTCTGACGGATCGGTCAGCAGATCAAGCTGCGGTCTATCCGAAAGCACCAGCTTCGTCTCCTCCGCCTGACGGAAGATGCTGCAGATGCGCGCATGCGCATACTGGATGTAGTAAACCGGATTGTCGTTGGACTTTTTCTTGGCCAGGTCGAGATCGAAGTCAAGCTGGCTGTCCAGCGAACGCATCAGGAAGAAGTAACGGGCAGCATCGGTGCCGACTTCCTCCATGAGCTCGTTCAAAGTAACGCTCTGGCCCGTGCGCTTGCTCATCTTGACGAGCTCGCCGCCACGGAACAGCGCGACCATCTGCAGCAGCAGTACCGTGAGTTTCTCCGGATCGTGTCCCAGGGCCTCCATCGCTGCCTTGACACGGCAGACATAGCCGTGATGGTCAGCGCCCCAGATATTGATCAGGCGGTCAAAACCGCGCTCGTATTTATCATGATGATAAGCGATGTCGGCAGCCAGATAAGTCGGCACGCCGTTGTCGCGGATGACGACACGATCTTTGTCATCGCCATAAGCCGTAGACTTGAGCCACAGCGCGCCATCCTTCTCATAGATGTTGCCATTGTCCTGCAGGATCTTGACCGCAGCCTTTACAGCCTCCGGATGCAGCGTACGCTCGCTGAACCACTTGTCAAAGGTTACCTGGAAAGCCTCGAGGTCTTCCTTGAGGGCCGCCAGTTTCTCGACATAGGCAAGATCCTTGAAGATGGTCAGGCGCTCTTCCTCATCCATGTTGAGGTACTTGTCGCCTTCCTTCTTGATGATGCGCTGTGCTGTATCGATGATGTCCTGGCCATGGTAGCCATCCTCCGGGAACTCGACCTGCTGGCCGAGCAGCTCCAGATAACGGGCATTGACCGAACGAGCCAGGTTGTTCATCTGGTTGCCGGCATCATTGATATAGTACTCGCTCTCCACCGGATAGCCAGCTGCCCGGAGCAGGTTGACCAGTGCCGATCCAGCTGCCGCACCGCGGCCATGACCGACATGGAGCGGGCCCGTCGGGTTGGCGCTGACATACTCGACCTGGATCTTCGGCGCATCCTTTGCCGGCAGCTGGCCGAAGGCCTCACCTGCCGCAAAGATCTTCTGGAACGAATCGTAAAGCACATTGCCCTTGAGATAGAAGTTCAGGAATCCCGGACCAGCGATCTGCGTGTGATCAAGCCAGTCCCCCTCGATGCGCTTAGCCAGCTCTTCGGCAATCTGGCGCGGATTCTTGTGGAACACGCGGGCCGACTGCATGGCAAAATTCGTAGCGAAATCACCGAACTCCTTCTGTGGCGGCACCTCCAGAACGATTTTCGGCAGTTCCCCATCGGGGAACACACCCGCTGCAATAGCGTCCTTTGCGGCCTGCTCAATCGCAGCCGAAAGCGTATCTTTGATATCCATGTTATCCCTCTTTTTTCTTCTTATCGTTGGCAATCTCAATCCGCAGCGTATTCGTGCTCTGATGCTGGTCATTGATGGCGATATCGTATTCCGCCTCAATGAATCCCTCCATCAGTCCATAGCTGACATCCAAACGGTGCGTGCGTATCGTCATCGCCAGGTCACCATACGGCGTCCGGTAACGATTGACCGTTTCAGCACCAGGGCGGAAACGCATCTCCTGATTCAGCGCGCCTTTCCGCAACAAGGTCATTTCCTCATCATTGAACTTCAGCACCGTGGAAAGGCTCTGCTGCTCATGCAGCATGGCATCCTCATAGAGCACGTAATGCTTGCCGTTTTTCACCGAGTGACGGCCCAGAGCCATGGACTCGATGGTATTCGTTTCCCCCGCCTCATCCCGCTGGGTTCCGCGGATCCGGACAACTACCGGATTCATTCCGCTCATGACGTCACCTCTTCAAAAAACATACTGTACACTATTATAAACCAATGCATAGACCTTGCCAACTCCCTTTTATAAAAAAAAGCAGGCAGCACATCGATGATGTACTGCCTGCTGTCAGTCTATATTCACATTCATCAGATACGGAACTTCGCTACCTCACCGGCCAGCTTCTCGGCCTGCTCGGCCAGGCTGCGGGTTGCTGCTGCAATCTCCTGAGCCGAAGCCGACTGCTCCTCCGTCGTCGCCGATACGGACTGTGCCCGGGAAGCATTCTGCGTGCTGATATCAGCAATAGACTTCACCGATTCCTGCATCGAAGTCGTGCCCTCAGCGATGCTGCGGAAATTCGTCGACACCTCAGCGATACCCATCGACAGCGAATCAATGGAGATCTTGATCGACTCGAATACCTCATCCGCACTCTTGACGGAATCCATGCTGCTCATGACACTCTCCGAGCTGAGCTCACTAGCGGCCACTGCCTCCTTCATATCGCTCTGGATCTTCATCACGAGATTAGCGATCTGCTGCGTCGAGGAAGCCGACTCCTCAGCCAGCTTGCGTACCTCGTCAGCAACCACAGCGAAGCCGCGGCCAGCCTCACCGGCACGGGCTGCCTCAATGGCCGCATTGAGTGCCAGCAGGTTCGTCTGCTCGGCAATGCCCGAAATCATCTCGACAATCTTGCTGATCTCATCGGAGCTCTTCGAAAGCGCCTGGATCGACGTCTTGACTGTCGTCGTGCTGCTATTGATATGTTCCATCGCCCCGACAACCGAATTGATGGCATCACGGCCAGAATCGACGCTCTCGACCGTCATATTCGTGACAGCCGCCAATGCATCGGTATTCATCACAATGTTGTCCGTGCGCTCAGAAATATCACGTGCCACATCGTCTGCCGACTGAGCCGACTCCGACTGGGTCGAGATGCCACCAGCGATATCCGTGATCTGCGTGGCAATCTGATTCGATGCCTCCGCCGACTGATGGGAAGCTGCCGTGAGCTCCTCTGCCGACGCCGATACCTTCTCAGCGTTTGCCTGGATGTGGCTGATGAGATTCCGCAAGGTCTGACGCATGGTCTGGAAGCCACGTGCCAGATCACCGAGCTCATCGTTGCCATCATTTGCCAATGGGCGGTCACGCAGGTCGCCACCATTCAATATCTCACACTCAGAACGCAGGGCGATGACCGGGGCCACCATCCTGCCCGATACCCACCAGATCAACAATGCAATGATTACGATCATCGCGAAACCCACAATGCCCATGACCGTGACCAGGCGATTCGCATCCGCGCGAATCTCCGATACTGGAGCGACAGATACAGCCACCCAGTTGCGGTTGCCAAGATGGATTGGTGTCATGACTGCCTCTGAGTCTACGCCACCGGAAGTCTTGTATTCAACCGGCATCTGCTTGTCCTGGCTCACAGCATTGGTAAAGCCGTCCACCAGCGCCTTATCGATTGTCTTGTTGGACGTTTCCTTAGTCAGGTCAAGCTTGCCGACATCGTCAGGCTGCTGTGCATAAGCAATGACCAGACCATCCTGATCGGCAATGTATACTCTGCCCGTTTCCATATATTTGATACGGCCAGCAATCTCTGAAATCTCATCGAGCTCAATCGTGCCGTAAACGATACCAGTCAGCTCGTTGCCATCAAGTACCGGATAGGCGATGATCGTAATCAGTTTGCCGCTCGTACCCGAAACGGATGGCCCTGTCATGACCGGCTTTTTCGTCTCGCGAACCTGCTTGATATAGTCGCGCGACGAGCGGTCCATATCCTTGCCCTTCTCGCTATAGGCCTTGCCATTCACATCAGAATAAGCCAGCATGGCAAAGCCCTCGCTTCTGGCTTTGCTTTCAGCCAAAAGCTTCGTGCGCAGCTCCCGGTCACCATTGATGATGCCATGATTATGCGCCAGCGCGCTGACCACCAACTCTTTCTGCTGGAACATCTTCTCGATTTCCAAAGCCGTGCTTCTGCCGACTTCCTGTGAAATCGTATCGGCATTGCGGAACAATGCCTGACTCGACATGTAGTAGCTAATCGCAAAGAACACGATAAAGCTGCCTAGGAAGAGCGGCAAAAAGACTGCCAAGATCTTTGTTCTCAGACTGTTAAGCTTCATACTCAACCTCCCAAATTCCCCTGCCGGACATCCCTGTCCGAATCAACACAACACACCTTCAGATGTTAGAAAAGCATTGCACAGTCTATTCTATGCAATGCTCTATCATCTAATACACGTTTAATATTACTGCTGCTTACCAACAATGTCAAGTACATCTGTCCTTCTAACCTCTGGATTCCTGGGGTGCAAGCGCTTACGGATCAGCCCCAGCAGTACGACCACCATGCTTACTCCCAAACCTATGAATATAGGCGATGAATCTATATAACAAAGACCTGCGGCTATGGCCGCGCCTAACGATAAGACCATCGAGGCCAGTGCCCACGCAGGCGAAAGGGCCCGTGGCTTGAATATGGCAAGCGTCAGCGGCATAAAGACACCACAGCCCCGCAATGCCATCGAGAGATAATTCCAGAACAGGATCTGCGAATCCTTATAGGCTATCGCTATATACATGGCGACAAGGACAGCCCCCACTACCGACAGACGCATCAGCATGAGCTTTCCCTGCTCTGACCGTATTGGCAGCAGCGGCTCCAGCATATCTCTTGCCACCATCGTACCAACGCCCAGGGACAAGCCTGCAATAGAGCCAATGATGCCAAGCACTATCCCGCCAAGAGCTGCGCCGCCCATCAACGGCGATGCATAATGGAGCAGATACGCAGGCAAGGCCATCATAGCAGGCAGCTCCGGATGAACCGCCTGCATATAGATTCCCATCAGGGCGCACGGCACACCGATGGGGATGGCTACTAGCGACGCAATCATCAAGCCTGCTGCTGCCGTCTTCGGCGTGGCCGCCGAAAAGATAGCCTGTATATAGGTCTGTGTGCAGATGATCCCCACCAGGACCGAAACCACATTATTCAGGATAGAGCCTGTACCGATTCGCCAAATGCTCAAGAAATCCACTGGTTTATCTGCCAGCAGCATCGGCTCAGCCAGCAAGCCATGCCAAGCTGTGATTCCCAAAGCAAACAGCGTGACAAAGAGGATGATCATCTTCAGCAGGCCGCCCACCGAAGCTGTTTTCATGCCGCCAAAGAAGGCATAGAGGATTACAAGCACGAGCAGCAAACCTGCCGACGTCAGATAGGAATACCCAGTCAAAGCCGTAAGCAGGCCAATCCCTGGCAAAGTACTGGCCACTGCACTGAACAATATGCCCAGTGAAGTAACAAAGCTGGTAAATCGCCCAGCGCCCTTGCCATAATTTACCACCAGATACTGCGAGATAGTTTCCAGCCCCGTATACCGCAGCGGGCGGGCGTAGATGATTCCCATGACCAGCAGCGAAAAGCCGATTCCTATGGTAAACCACACTGCTGACAAGCCCACCGAACCAGCCAGCTGGGCTGTACCTACCGTTGCACCACCACCGACACAAGTACCGGCAATGCTGCCTAGGATCATCGGAATGCCTGCCGACCGGCCACCGAGGCTAAAGCCCTCTGCCGAATGAACAGATTTAGCGGCATACAAACCACCTGCCAGCACCACACATATCGTCACAGCCATAACTGCCAAATGGGCCCATGAATAATCCAAACCAAAACACCTTCCACACCTAAGCTCAACCATCTTCATACACGCGATAAAAAACGCCTGACAGCAGAGGTATCCCCCTGCCATCAAGCGTCATTGCCTATTGTAGATTATATGCTATGAATCTTGACCTTGATATCATTGTTGATCGACAGCAATATCAAGTTCCACCGTGTGACCGGCCAAATCCATCTCTACAACCAGATACTGCCCATCACTGATCTTGACCTGGAAATCCTTGCCAATCGACAGCGACGGCGTAGAAATATCCACTTCAAAGCCTAAACCTGTCAGATTCGTAGCGGCATTGGCCGTGAGCATATTGCTCATCTCCGAGATAGCACTCTGCGCCATCGCATCGAACTCAGCGACTGGCATGCCCATCATCATCGTCGAGGCGATGAATTTTGCCGTATCCTCCGACATATTATAAACGACATTGCCGCGAATCTGTTTCGTAAAACCAACGATAACCGATACGCCTAAGCCCACTGCATTCGTATTCTGAACGCCCATCTTGAGACGTTTAGGCTCTGGAAACCCCATTTGCGGCATGACTGTCGTGAATGCATCTACAAACGGATTAACTAATTTTGCATCCATCTCATCAATCTCCTTCCGCAAATCCCACATTCATACTGATATCACCAATCCTCGTCTTAGCCACGATGCAGAACGTCGTCAGTTTCGGGCTGGCAATGCGGATATTGCTGCCGCAGATCGTTCCCGGCGGAGTAATGCGCATCTCCTTGTCCTTGAATACATCGTTGATATTCGAAACACCACGGCCCACGATGATATTGGCAGACTCCTCCACCGACTCGCTGGCCTCTTCTTCCGTTACGTCCTCAATACTCTCCTTGTCCATCATGATCATGGAGAATTTCCGCATCGTATCGGCCTCCATAGACACAATGGCCCGGCCCACAGGATAGCCAGTCAACCCAATGATGACGGCAATGCCGCTGACATCAAGGAAGTGACGCTCATCGAGCTCCACCTCCACCTCACTGTGCACACCAATCAAGCTGAATAAGCCCTGCTGCAAAGCCCGGGCAAATGGCTTGGCATACGACTCGCGCAGCACAGCCACCTTGCCGACCCTGTTCTGGCAGAGTATCATCAGCGTATCGATGAGGTCATTGGTATTGATGGGTTTCTGCAGGAAGGCACTGATACCAGCCTCACGTCCCTTAGCTACCAGGCTGGCGTCCTTCATGGCACTGATCATGACAATCTTGGCATCTGGATCGATGGCCCGGATACGACGGCTGCACTCGATGCCATCTGCATCCGGAAGGTTCATATCCATGGTCACTACAGCCGGCTTGCGCTCGGCATAGAGCTGAACTGCCTCGGCAGCGTTCTTGGCCGTCGCACATACCTCAAAGTTCGTCTTTTTGAGGCTTCCTTCCAGCATTGCGCAGCTGATCTTGGAATCATCGACGATCATTACTCTGACTTTCTCCACAAATGCTCACCTGCTTCTCTTTATTCTCACTAGTTCCCTTTTCCTACTTCATGGTATAGCTCTCAATACTTAAATTTTCGCTATGCAGTATAAAAATCCCTGCTATCCCTCAGAAAAATAATAAAAAAAAAGGGACAGCCGTCAAACGTAAAGTTTTTTCATAAAAAAATCAAGCAAATTGCAGTCTGTCTGTTAGTGCGAGATTACAATAAGCGTGATACAGCTCAGCTTGGGTGAGGGTGGGTGCACTTTTTCTCCGCTTCGCTAAATGACCCGCGCTGGTGT
>FPAX01000020.1 GCA_900116485.1 Selenomonas sp. GACV-9 | reverse complement strand
GGCCGTAAGCGCATAACCTAGAAAGAACTATGTACGTCGCGACCTGGTGACGGGAGCAGGTAACTAGGTCCGTAGAACTGGTCGTACGGTCCATTTAGCGGAAACAGAAAAAGTACTACCCCGTGAACCCCGAGCTGCGTATTTTCGGTTTTTCTTCCCGCACGCACTAACAGATAAACTGCAATTTTTAAGCAAATGGGGAAGTGCCGTAGATGTGGTGAAGTTCCGTTATGGCATCCTGATAGTTCGATGGCCGCACGCGGAGGTTGTAGCCAATATAGATGGGCGGGGTGGCGAAGCGGGGCGTCAGCTTGACGTAGATGGTTCCTTCGTGGTAGTAGAAGAAGATATTGTAGCTGTTGCAGCGCTTGTGGAAGTGGTGGGTCAGATAGTCGGTGACGAGTTGGATGTAGTCGGCCAGTGTGTCGATGGTCTTGTCGGCGCATGAGGCGGCGATAAGGTTGAATTCCCAGAAGCCGATATGCGGCTGCTCGGAGACGGTCAGCGTCACCAGGTCCTGCTCGTAGATGACAGGGCCCGCAAATTCCTCGGGATGGACAGTCAGCGGCTCAGCCAGCGTGGGGAAGGCGATAAACTGCATATGCGGGTGGCGGATGGTGCCGCCGGAGAGTGGCCCGAAGTTCTTGAAGAAGACGACGTCCTCGTAATCGCCGGATTCCTTGAGGCGCAGCCAGTGGCGGATGCCGAAATGGATCAGGCGGCGCATGTGCGCGCGGCTGTACTCGGGCATATCGCTTTGGCAGGCATCGCCCTCGATCAGCACGAATTGCTCGGTGCCCTTCAGCACATTGTATTTATTGCGCAGCAGGATGATGGTGCCGTCGCGGTCGATGATGTCGGTCAGATGCTCGGTGTCGCAGAAGGGGCAGGCATTTTCCTGGGTGAAGATGGTCACCGGCTTTTCGCGGCCGACTGCCATATCGAATTCGATGAGATTCTGGTTCATAGCTACTCCTTGGCCGATTTCGGCCGTTGGCAGAAATAATAGTGGAAAGTCAACGCCAATGATGATATAATTTCCTATGTTGCGTATCCTTATTATTAGCATTATAACGATATTGCGATGATTTTGCAAAACGGGCATGCCACAGGTAAGTGGCGTGCCTTTGTACATAGGCGGTGTTTCCCATAAGTAACCAGGAAGTAAAAGAAGAAAAAAAATCCAGCAAAGGCGAATCGTTCCTCAAGGGAACCTTTATCCTGACCGTTGCGGGATTTGTCGTCAAGGTCATCGGTTCACTGAATTGGATTTTTGTGTCCCGAATCCTTGGCGGTGAAGGTATTGGCCTTTACCAGATGGCCTTTCCGATTTATTTCTTTGCCATGACGGTGTCACAGGCCGGTGTGCCGGTGGCCATTTCAATCATCACGGCAGAGAAGGTGGCGCTCAAGGATATTTTCGGGGCGCGGCGCGTATTCCATATCTCGATGGCGTTGATGCTCGCTACAGGTCTCGTATTTTCCTTCTTGACCTACTTTGCGGCCGACTGGCTTATTGATTGGCAGTTCGTGCGCGATCCGCGTGCCTATAAGTCCATCGTGGTTCTGGCGCCGACGGTATTCTTCGTCACATTGCTGGCAAGCTCCCGTGGCTATCTGCAGGGCTGGCAGCGCATGACGCCGACAGCGGTTTCCCAGATCGTCGAGCAGATTTTCCGCGTCATTACCATGATTCTCTTGGCGGAGCTCTTGCTGCCCTGGGGCCTTGACTACGCATCGGCAGGTGCATCCCTTGGTGCTCTGGCAGGCGCGGTGACGGGCCTTATGGTGCTGGTCTACTTCCACTGGAAGCTCGACCGCGACATCGAGCGCGACTATGGCAACGATTTGCAGCCGCTGCCAGGGCAGGAGAGCGAGCCCGCCTGGCAGATCATCAAGCGCATCTTCAAGCTGTCGCTGCCGGTCTCGGCAGCCAGCATCATGCTGCCGGTGGTCTCCAACCTTGACCTTATGATCGTGCCCCAGCGCTTGGAAGTGGCAGGCTACAGCGTCAATGAAGCCACAGAGCTCTTCGGTTACCTTACGGGCATGGCTGTGCCGCTGGTCAATCTTTCCTGCATCATTACGGCCTCCATGGCCATGAGCATCGTGCCGGCCATTTCCGAGGCGCGGGCACTGCAGGACATGAAGCGCGTCTACAACCAGACGGCGGCCTCGGTGCGCATCTCGAATTTTGTTTGTTTCCCGGCCTTTGTCATCGTGTTCGTGCTGGCAACGCCGATTTCATCACTTATCTACAATGCACCAGGGGCTGGGCCGGCGGTCATGATTTCGGCCGTCAGCATCATTCTTTTGGGGTTGCATCAGGTATCGACAGGCATCCTGCAGGGCCTTGGCCATCCGACCATTCCGATGGTCAATATGATTTTGGCCGCGGTGGCCAAAGTCGTCCTTAACTGGGAACTTACCGCAATCCCATGGCTCGGCATCATGGGTGCGGCCTGGGCGACGGCAGCCGATATGGGTGTCGCTGCCATCATCAATCTGATTTTCATTTATAAGTTCATCGGGTATCGCATGGAGATTCCCCAGCTGTTGAAGACTATCATCGCTTCGGCGGTCATGGCGGCGGCGGTCTACTTCTTCTATGACTGGACAATGGCCTGGTGGCAGATTGGGGTCATCTCGACCTTCGGTGCGGTGTTCTTTGGCTGTGCGGTTTATATCGCAGTTATGTTGCTGATTGGCGGCCTGCGTGAGGACGATCTGGAGCGCATGCCGATGATTGGCCGTATCGGCATCAAATTCCTGCGCCGCATCGGTGTCTTCAAAGAGAAAGTAAACGGATAAGATAAAAGACGAGCAGTGTTCCTGCTCGTTTTTTCTAGGAGGTATAGACAGAGTGAAAAAGCTGGTCCTTTTCTATAATCCCGTATCGGGGCATGCCGCGTTCAAGAACAAGCTCGACGCTATGGTGGAGGCGTTTCAGCGCCGCAATGTCCTCTTGCTGATGTACCGGACCAAGAAAGAGGGCAACGAGGATTTCATTGATTTCGTGCGTGAGACGGAGCCTGAGGGCATCCTGGCTGCTGGTGGCGACGGCACGGTGCATGAGTGTGTCAATCTGATGGTGAAAAACGGCATCAACCTGCCCTTGGGCATCATCGGCAGTGGTACGTCCAACGATTTTGCCACCTATCTCAAAATCAATGAGGACATGGAGAAGTATTTCGACATCATCGCTGCTGGCAAAGCCTGCCGCATGGATCTCGGCAAGGTGGGTGAGGACTATTTCATCAACGTTGCCAGTGCCGGCATGATGACGGGCATTGCGCATGAAGTTGACGCGCGGCTTAAGAATGCCATGGGCAAAATGGCTTATTACATCAAGGGCATCGGCGAGCTGCCGAAGTTTCGTGCTGTGCCAATGACCATTGAGGCTGACGGACAGAAACATGAGCTGGAGGCCTTCCTGTTTGTCGTCATCAACAGCGCCGTCGTCGGCAGCATGAAGAATGTGGCCAAAGATGTTTCGGTCACGGATGGCAAGCTGGACCTGCTGGCTATCCGCAAATGCGGCATCCCGTCGCTGATGGCAGTGACGGCTGACCTCATCGCGGGCAAGCCGGTTTCGGAGAAGGATAAAGTGCTGCACATCCAGGCAAAAGATTTTCGCATCGAATCGGCAGAACCATTGCAAAGTGACCTCGACGGCGAAATCGGGCCGCTTTTGCCGCTGACTATTGAAACGGTGCCGCAGGCTATTGCTGTCTACTGCGATGCGCAGGGGTAAATAGAGAGGTTAAATTACAGTTTGTAGTTTCCTTTTCTTATTCGCATAAAGCCGCGCCGCCGGACAGGGGAGTACCAACGCTTCACTTAGATGCTTTGCTAAAAATATTTTTTGCCTTTAACTAAGCATTGAAAAAGTTCCCAAACGCGCTTCGCTTGAACGGTGTGAATTTTTCAACGAAATGTGAGGGCAAAAAATATTTTCTTTACGCAAACCATCAATGTTACGCTTATGGTACTCTCCTGTCCGGCGGCTTTACGTTTGGCAATAGCTCTGAACTTCTTCAAATTGCTGTTGCGCTGGTGGGGGCCGTTCCGTGCGAAGGACAGTCGCTCCAGACAGAAAGAAGCACTACCCCGTTCGCTCCTTTGGCGACGGAAATCTGAGATTGTACGAATCGTTTCTCCCGTAACAAGCACATCGATGTAATTCGTGACCTATCGCCGGAACAGAGCAGGATTATCCCAACATAACGGAGGGCGAGGGTGGGTACACTTTCTTCGTAGACGGAGTGATTGCCCGAACGTAGTGAGGGATGGCACGCGGCGGGCAATTGCTAGAATGTCAAGATGTATTGGCGCGCCGCCGGCCTGCCCGGCGCATGTAACTAAATACGTACTTAAACACCAGCGCGGGTCATTTAGCGGAGCGGAGAAAAAGTGCACCCACCCTCACCCAAGCTGAGGTGTATCACGCTTATTGTAATCTCGTATTAACAGACAAACTGTAATTGTGCATAATAAAATCCGTTGACTCCTGGGAGAATTTGGAGTCAACGGATTTGTGATTTAGGTGAAAAAGCGTGGGGACTGTTGGAAGTCGTTGCGCTTTTTGTTGGTTTGCGGTGTGATCAGCTGGCGCAGTTCGGTGGCCTTGGTGTCGAGGGCGAGCTGTTGCTGTAGGGGCGATAGGGTGGCGAGCCCCTGGGCGCGCTGGGTGCTGGTCAGGTAGGCACTGGTTTTGGTGATGAGCGGAATCGTTTCCGCTTTTTTTATGTGGCGGAGCAGGTTGCGGCCGCGCGGGCCACAGGCGAGTATGCGGGCGTAGAGCGGGCCTGACTTGTCAATGGCGTCTATCTGTGCCTGCGTGACGCCGAGCAGCAGGTGGATAAGCGTGCGGGCGATGCGGCTTTGCGGATAGCGTTTCGTTGTGGCCGTAGACAGAAGTTCATCATAGGTCGCAGCTGTCTGCAGGCAGTCGCGCAGGCGGTTCTCAAGGCCTTCGTTGATCCCGGCAAGCTTGCGCAGGGCTGCGTTATCGGTTCGCAGCATCAGGGCTTGCAGTGGCAGCAGCAGGCGGTCGTGATCGGGGAGCTGGGCGGCTGTGAGCTGGCGGATGTTGGTAAAGACTGCGGGCGGCAGTGACTCGCGCAGCGCCGCGTAGTCGCGTTCAGTGAGCTGGGCGGCGAGCAGCCGGCCGTCAGCAATACGGGCAGCGGCAGCAGCTTTATGCAGCAGCTGGCGGATGGCCGAGGCGCTGGCGTTGGTGGCGGCGATGTCGGTGCTGTGGTAGCTGGCCCCGGCGCGCGGGATCAGCAGCGGCTCGATGGCAGGCGTTTTTTTCAGTGCGCGCAGGTACTCGATGGCAAGGATGTTGTTAGGCTCGTGCAGGAGCGCTGTGTCGGCATCGGCGGCCGCAGCTGTGAGTTCTGTGAGCGCCTGGGCGTAGGAGGCTCCATCCTTTATCCGCTCGTGCAGTTGCGTCTGGACGGCATCTGAATCGACGGCTGCTGCAATTTCCTTGAGCGTCGCAAGCGAGGGGCACTCGGCGCCAAAGGCCAGCGTGTCGACGCAGCCGAGCCGCGCGAGCAGGCGCACGCCGCCGCGGGCGAAGTCCTGAGCACTGCGGCAGGCGAAGGTAAAGGGCAGCTCGAGCACGAGGTCACAGCCGCCTGCGATGGCCAGCTCAGCGCGCTGCCATTTGTCAAGGAGTGCTGCCTGCCCGCGCTGGACAAAGCTGCCGCTGATGACAGCGACGACGATACTCCGAGGATGAAGGGCGCGGATCTGTTCGAGCTGATAGCGATGGCCGTTATGGAAGGGGTTGTACTCGGCGATGATACCGGTAACGTGCATGATGATGCCTCCTGTTGCAGTCAAAGGGAATGTTCATCGTCTAGTTTAGCATTTGCTGGGCATCTGTGACAAGATTCCTTTGGGTCTGGGCGAGAATATGTTATACTTAAGAATACGAATGAATTTTTAGCACATGCTGCTTAGTACGGATATAGGAGCTTGAGATATATGGAAAAGAAAAAAGTAGTAGTGGCGATGAGCGGCGGCGTGGACAGCTCGCTGACGGCTGCGCTGCTCGTGGAGCAGGGCTTTGATGTCATCGGCATCACGATGCGTCTTTCGGAGGAGAGCCGTGACTTTGACTGCAACGACCGCGGCTGCTGCAGCCTCGCAAGCGTCGACGATGCGCGCCGCGTGGCCGAGACCATCGGCATCCCGCATTACACGGTCAATTTCAAGGAGGCGTTCCAGCGTGATGTCATCGATTATTTCCTGGCCGATTACGCGAAAGGCTGGACGCCGAATCCCTGCATCGCCTGCAATCGCTATATGAAGTTCGGCCTGCTGCTCGACAAGACACTGGAGCTGGGGGCGGAATTCCTGGCCACGGGACACTATGCGCGCATCGAGCAGGATGAGAACGGCCGCTATGTCCTTAAAAAGGGCATGGATGTCCTTAAGGATCAGTCCTATGCGCTCTATCATCTGAACCAGAAGACTCTGCGCCATTTCATGCTGCCGCTGGGGGGCATGACGAAGGTGCATACGCGGGAGTTGGCGGAGAAGTTCAACCTGCCTGTGGCCCATAAGCCCGACAGTCAGGAAATCTGCTTTGTGCCTCACGATGACTACAAGGCGTTCCTGAGGGACAAGAATCCTGGCTGCCTCAAACCGGGCAATATCGTCGACCGTGCGGGCCATGTGCTCGGTCAGCATGATGGCGTGCCCCTTTACACGATTGGCCAGCGCAAGGGGCTTGGCATTGCGGCCCCCGAGCCCCTCTACGTTACGGAGCTGGACATGCAGAACAATCAGGTCATCGTCGGCGGGGCCAAGGATGTCTATGCCGATGGGTTGATTGCTGGCGACCTCAACTGGATTGCCTTTGACGAATTTACGGAGCCCTGCCGCTATGCGGCCAAGATCCGCTATGGCAAGAAAGAGGGCATGGCTAGTCTCACCATGCGCGAGGATGGCCGCCTGCAGGTTCGCTTTGATGAGTCGCAGCGAGCGGCGACGCCGGGACAGTCCATCGTGTTCTACGATGGCGATACGGTGGTCGGCGGCGGAATCATCGAAGAAGTTTGCCGTTGCGACTGAGTTGGCAGGATTTTTGCGTTAAAGGGCGAATAGATAAGACTGTATGACTATCAGACTAGAAGATTTCGAAGGAAGGATTATATGACACTCGATTCGAGTAATGAAACGGTGGCAATACTTTACGATATTGAAAACGCACCGTTCGAGATGCTCAACTACACGCTGGGCAAGGCACGGCGCTATCAGCCCTGCCGCACGATCGTCGTTTCGGACTGGGAGGCGCGCCCCGAGCAGAAACGCTGGGATAAGCTCATGCGCCGCCCAGGGTTCACGTTCCGCCAGATCAGCCGCACTTATCAGGGCAAGAACTCGCTGGACTCGGCCATCTATGATTCGGCCAAGATCCTCTACCAGGAGGGCGTGCGCAAGTTTTTGATCATCACGACAGATTCAGATTTCGTGCGGATTGCTGAGCTCTTGAACTCGGAGACGCCGTCCTACATCATCGGCGTCGGCACGAAGCAGGCCAGCGAGACGCTGCGCAATGCCTACAATGAGTTCTTCGTCTATCCGCCGGAGGAGAAGAAGAAACCGGCGAAGAAGACGGCGGCAAAGGCCGACAAACAGGAGTCGAAACAGGCTGAGCCTGTGACGGAAAAGGCTGCAGCGGTTAAAACGTCTAAGACCGTTAAGACGGCAAAGAAGAAAACGACGCCGACCAAGGCGGACGCCAAGGAGAAAACGGCAGCAGAGCCAAAGGCTGGCAAGCTGCAAAAGCCAGCCAAGACAGCAAAGGCTGCTCCAGTCGCCCCGGAAAAGACCGCGACTCCCAAGGCAGCACCTGTTGCAGTCAGTGCCGATGGCCAGTTGTCGGTCAAGCTGCCGAAATCGCTGCGTCGCTCGCTGGAGGAGCGCAAGCAGGAAGAGGGCGTGTCGCTTGACGAGCTGGTGACCTATCTTATCATGCGCGGCCTGTCCCGCTGACGAAGGAGTATTGTAGATGAAACGACAAGAACAGGTTTTATTCTATCAATTTCGCGATGAAGAAAAGCTGAACCTTTCGCGCAAAGTGCTGAATCGTCTGGGCATTACTTCGAAGGTGCTGCCGGAGGAGGCCTGGCGGGAAAAGGTCGGCTATCTTCTCGGACTGAAGGGCTTTCAGGCGGCTGCAGCGGATACGAAGGATGATGGATTCGTGTTCCCGCACGAAGTCATGGTGCTGCAGAACATCCGCAACAAGCGCCTCGATGAGGTGCTGCTGGCCCTGCAGCAGGCAGGCGTGCCGAAGGTCCGGTTCAAGTCAGTGGTGACGCCGTTCAACACGCTTTGGACGCTGCGCCGTCTTTGCGAGACGATGCAGAAGGAGCATGCGGCCATGCTGGAGCAGGAAGAAAAGAAACAGAAACAAATGGAAAAGCAGGAACAAGAATGAAAAACGAGGATCTCGAGAAAACCCAATACATGCGTCCTGGGGATGTGGAGCAGGTAAAGTCGGCGCGCCGGCCGAGCCTGTCGGATACGCAGGAGCTGCCGCCCGTCGACGATGAGCTGGGCATCAAGCCAGCCTTTCCGCAGGGGCGTACTGGCAGCAATGTGCGCGAACTTTCGCGTGATGACCGTGAGCCTGAGGAGGCTAAGGCGAAGCCGAAGAAATTCCTCACGGCCGGGCGCAAGAAGGCGCTCTGCCTTATGGGCGGCTTTGCGGCCGCATTGTTCATCGGCTTTATGATTGCCGGTTATTCCCAGAATCAGAGCGATAAGCAGCAGACGCGTCAGGTCCAGGAGCAGCAGCTGAAGGACAAGGAACAGAAACTGGCGGGGCAGGAGGCTGATCTCAAGGCCCGACGCGAGCAGCTCGAAAAGCAGAAGAAAGATCTGCAAGAGCAGCAGCGCCAGCTGGAGGAGCAGTCAAGCCGGGCCAAGGGTCGCAACGAACAGCTCGGTGACAGTGCGCCGGGCTCGCCCCTCGGCAAGCTCGTCGACAAGGTGACGGGCAAGGAGGCGGAGCGTCAGCGGCAGATGGAGCAGAACAAGCAGCAGAGTGCCGAGAGCGATACCCAGGCAGCTGATGTGCGCAAATCCATCGATGAGGCCCAGAAGATGCTTGACGATGTGAATGCCAAGCTCGATTCGGTGGCGGCCATGAAACAGGAGGCCAGCCAGCTCAAGGAGCGGGCTGCCGCGGCCTATGAGGAGAATAAGGGCACGATCGATGAGGCTATCCGCTATGCCAAGATTGGCGCGGGCATGCTCGAAGGACTGCTCTCACACTAAGTTTATGGATACATATTAGGGATATTTAGGGAAAGAAGGAAAACTCTTGAAGAAATTACTTGCCATTTGCCTGACGATGCTGGCGCTGATGATGCTGGCAGGCTGCGGCTCACCCAAGCAGGCAGACACGAAGAAGGACATGCAGCCGCTGACCATCGGCCTGATGCCGGATACTGACTCGCTGCCGTTCATCATCGCTCAGGAGAAGGGATTTTTCAAGGAGGAAGGCATCGAGGTGAACATCGAGCAGTACAAGAGTGCGATGGATCGCGACTCGGCCCTGCAGAGCGGCAACCTCGACGGTGCGGTCTCGGACATGTTGGCGGTAGCCTTTGCTAAGTCTGGCGGCTTTGATGTCAAGGTCACGTCTTTTACCGATGGCAGCTACAAGCTGATTGCCAGCAAGGATTCGGGCATCAAAGATGTCAAGGGCCTTGCGGGCAAAGACGTATCGGTATCGCGCAATACGATCATCGAGTATGTGACGGACCAGATCCTTGCCAAGGAGAATATGGATGGCGACAGCATCAACAAGGTCATTATCCCTCAGATTCCGACGCGTCTGGAGATGCTGCAGAACGGCAAGCTCGCAGCGGCTACGCTGCCCGAGCCGATGGCCAGCATCGCTGTCCACAATGGCTGTAAGTTCGTGACGGGTTCTGACGAGCTCGGCATCAATCCCGGTGTCATCATGTTCACGGCTAAAGCTGCCGACAGCAAGAAGGCCGAGATTCAGGCCATGTACCGCGCTTACAACAAGGCCGTGCAGTATCTGAATAATACGGATCGGGCCGAGTATATCGATCTCGTGATTGAGAAGGGCGGTTTCCCGCCGGTGGCCAAGGATGCCCTCAAGCTGCCGAAGTATCATGAGGCAGCTCTGCCGAAGGAAAGCGATGTCATTGACTGCATCAAGTGGCTCAATAGCAAGAACCTCGTGTCGGAGACGTACAGCTACAAGGATATCGTTTTGGATCTGTTGAGCAAATAAACGCTGAAGGTAAGAGAATAACATGATTGAAGTAGAGCATTTGACTGTCAGCTATCCCGCTGACGGAAGTGAACAGATTGCCCTGCATGATGTCAGCCTGACCGTCCCGCAAGGGACGGTTTGTGCCGTTATAGGGCCTTCGGGCTGCGGCAAGTCCACGCTGTTGAAGGTGGTGGCGGGGCTTATCCATGACTATCAGGGCACGGTGCGGATTGCTGGCAAGGACATCAATCCGCGGGCGATGAAGATTGGCTTTATGCCGCAGAACTACGGTCTGATGCCGTGGCAGACCGTGGCGGAAAACATCATGCTGGGCTGTCGCATCAAGGGGGAGGTCCCCGATGAGATGCAGGAGCGCATGGCGGAGCTATGCAAGCGGCTGGGCATTGCCGGGCTTGAGGAGCGCTATCCGCAGGAGCTCAGCGGCGGCCAGCAGCAGCGCGTCGGCCTTGCCCGGGCCTTTTTGCTGCGGCCTGATATCCTGCTGATGGATGAGCCCTTTTCGGCCCTCGATGCGATTACGCGCGAGGAGATGCAGGAGGTATTCCTTGACCTCTGGCAGGAAAACCATATCACGACAATCCTAGTGACTCATTATGTCGAGGAGGCCCTCTATCTGGGGCAGCAGATTGCGCTGATGGCTGCCCATCCGGGCACGGTGCAGGCCGTGCGCCTCAATGGTCTGGCCGGCAGCGTCGAAAAACGCCAGACGGCGGAGTTCTTTGCCGCAGGTCAGCAGCTGCGCGATAAGATCAAGGCGATGGAGGTGCGGCGATGAGAAATGGAAAAGTCGTATTGCGCGCCTACCTTGGCGGCGCCGTATTCCTGCTGGCCCTTTGGTGGGCGATTTCCCTGCTGGTGGAACTGCCAATCATACCGGCACCGGACAAGGTGTTGGTAAAGCTCAGTCACGTATTCATGCAGGCGATTGCCATTCATGGGGCTTACAGCCTTTGGCGCATCGCCGCAGGTCTCGTGCTGGCCGTAGGCATCGGCTACCCGATCGGGCTCATCATGGGGTATTTCCCGCGGGCCGACAGGCTGCTGGCGCCGCTGGTCTATCTGACCTATCCGATTCCAAAGATTGCTTTACTGCCCATACTGATGCTCTTAGCAGGCATCGGCGAGTGGTCAAAGATCCTCATGATTTTCCTGATCATCGTGTTTCAGGTCATCATCGCCGTGCGCGATGGCATCCGGGCTATCCCCGAGGAGACGTATTATCCGCTGTATTCGCTGGGCGCTTCCTTTGGCCAGCTTTTCCGTTATGTGATTTTCCCGGCGTCGCTGCCGAAGTTCATCACGGCCGTGCGCGTGGCGATGGCGACGGCAATCTCGGTACTGTTCTTCACGGAGACTTTTGGCACTCAGTATGGCATGGGCTACTATATCATGGATGCCTGGCTGCGGGTCAATTATCTGGAGATGTATGCCGGCATTGTCGTCCTGAGTTTCCTGGGACTGTTGTTGTTTGGCCTTATCGATCTGGTGGAGTATTTTGCCTGCCGCTGGCAGCAGTGAGGTGATGCAATGAAAAAGATTGGTTGTTTATTGCTCGCTTTCCTGCTCGCTGCTGGCATGACCATTGGCGTGCTCAAATGGGGCGGTAAGGATCTGACGGCATGGGGGAGGACAGGCGATGGCACGATTCATGTGCAGGCGGAAGGAAGGCCGGATGCAGCTATGCTACGTGATGTAGAAAAGGCTGCTGCGGCATTCAATGACCAGCTGCAGGCGGGCATGGGCGTGCGACTGACGCGCGATGTCGAGGTCTATGTGGCTGGCAGCGAGGCTGACTACCAGCAGGTGCTCGAACGGGAATTTGATTTGGAGCCTGCCGAGGCCAAGTCGATTGCTGACATTTCGGGGGGCTGGACGGGCGGCAAAAGGGCCGTTACGGCCATCAATGGCAAGGCTGGCGTCATGACGGGGCCAAGCGACCGCATCAGCACGACGGCTCACGAACTTTTCCATCAGGTACAGTATGAGCTCAGTGATGGCAATGATACCGATGAGAAGGCGCTGTTCTGGCTCGAAGAAGGTTCGGCTGACTATATCGGCGCGCGGATAGCGGAAAGTCTTGGCGGCAAGACGATGACGAAATGGATCCTTGACGTCAAGGTGGAGCTCATGCGGGCTCCAAAGACGGCAAGTCCCCAGGAGCTCCAGCACAATACGCTGCGCCAGCGCAAGGACCTCATGTGCAAGGATCTGCATACCTATCAGATGGCTGACCTTATGACATGGTATCTGTTGACCCGCTATGCCAAGGGCGAGGAAGAGATTAAGCTTGCGGACTATTTCCGCAAGCTGCGGGAGATTCATCAAGGGGAAAACGCCTTTGCCCAGACCTTTGGCATCGAGCTTGCTGACTTTTTGCAAGAGTTTTCCCAGTGGTGGGCGGCCGAGCAGCAGAAAACGGCTGCGCTGCACTTCGAGGCCCGCGAAGGCGTCGATAAGGGGCTGGTGGACTCCCTGCAGCGGCAGGCAGAAGCTGCCCAGGATCTCTTTGCCCGCCGTTTGGGACGGCAGCTGCGCGGCGAATATCAGCTCGTGCTCTCGCCTAGTCAGCAGGATATGGCGCAGGCCGTGGCGCTCTATTGTGATCTGCCTGCGGAAAAGGCGGCTGAAATAGCAGCTGCGAGCCTGTGGATTGAGAACGGCAGTACGATACTCATCAATGCGCAGCAGCTCGAGTCTGACAGGCAGCGCATCTTCACAATGGGGGCGCTGCTGATGCGCGTTATGCAGGGACAGCGCATGGGGGCGCCCGAGCGCAACATCGAGTGGCTCGTGCGCGGTGCCGGCTACATCATGGGCGTTGCGCGGCTCGGCGAGGCGGGACTCGGCACGCTGCCGCAGTACCAGCACGCCTGGATTGCGAGCCTGCGCGAGAAGGGCGTCATCCCGCAGCTGGCTCAGATGGAAACGCCAGATGGCTATCGGCAGGTCGCTGACAGCTTTACCGATGATACGGCCTCGGTGCTTACCGAATACGCGACAGCGGAGCTCGTGACCCGCTATGGCTGGAAGTCACTTTCCGACTGGCAGGAGGCCGTGCGCTCGACAGGCGATGGTCAGAAGGCCTTCCGGCAGGTGTTTGGCCTGAATCTCGTGGACTTTGAAGCTGCCGTCCAAGGCAAGGTGCAGCGCCAGGTCAAGAGCCATCGCTGAGGTTGATGTATACAAAATTTGTACCTTTACAAACAAATCGGGCTGTGTTAATATAACACCTGTAAACAAAATAACTTATGGCAACGAAGCCATGCAGGATAGGAGTCCGCGAGCCGCCCGGCTCGGGTATATTCTGTATGGCTTTTTCTGTATGTCTAAATGAAAAGGATGGTATACGATGGAAGATTTACTCTATGTAATCCCGGCAAACTCCAGCAAAGAAGAAGTGCTTGATCTCGTCAAGTCGCATCCGGAAATCAAATTCGTTTCGCTCGTTGGCGTCGATATGGCCGGCAACGATACGGATGAAAAGATCCCGGTCCGCATTTTCCTCAAGGATATCGATGATTTCTATGCCGGCACGGCTGTACAGACCGATGGTTCTTCCGTCGTACTCACGGGTATCGCTACGCTGAACAACGCCAAAGTCGATATGCCGATCGATCCGTCCGTCAACTGGTTCGTTGACTACAACATGGAATACTACGATGACGAAACGGGCAAGCCGGTCGGCACGCTGCGCATCCCGTCCTTCCTCGTGCATGAGGGCAAACGCGTTGACTCCCGCGCCGTCCTCGCTGACTCGATGGAATTCGTCAAGAATGAGCTCTTGAAGCTCTTCAAAGAGAATCCGAAGATGTCCGGTCTTGAGAGCATCGATGGTAACGATGTCGTCGATATCTCCTTCACGTCGGCTACGGAGCTCGAGTTCTGGGTCAAGACGCCGCTCGAGGAAGCTGCTATCGAGGAGATGTCCGCTTCCCAGGTCATGCAGGAGCAGTATTGGGAGCGTACCCATGGTGCTGTCCGCACGGCCATGGAGAACTGCCTGCTGGAGCTGGATAAATATGGCTTCAACGTTGAGATGGGGCATAAAGAGGTCGGCGGCCTCAAGGCACAGATTGACGAGAACGGTCATATGACCCATGTCTGTGAGCAGCTCGAGATTGACTGGCGCTTTGCCGATGCCCTGCAGGCTGCCGACAACGAGATCTTCGTCCGCACGGTGGTCAAGGAAGTATTCCGCTCCATGGGCCTCGAGGTCAGCTTCAAGGCAAAACCGATGATTGGCCTGGCTGGTAACGGCGAGCATACGCACATCGGCATGGCTGCCATCACGAAAGACGGCAAGCTCCACAACCTGTTCACGGCGGACGATCAGCTCAAAGACTTCATGAGCTCGGTGGGCTATGGTGCCATCATGGGCCTGCTCAAGAACTATGAGAGCATCAACCCGTTCGTTTCGGCTACGAATGACTCGCTGAACCGCCTCAAACCGGGCTTCGAGGCTCCGGTCTGCATCGTCACGTCGCTGGGCCACAAACCGGATCAGCCGTCCCGTAACCGTACGATCCTCGCCGGCCTTATCCGCGACCTCGGCAATCCGTATGCTACGCGTTTCGAGCTGCGTGCCTGCAACCCGTACACGAATACGTATCTCGTTCTTGCGGCCATCTACTCGGCTTGCCTCGACGGCATCAAGGTCGCTGTCAAACACACGACGGCAGAGCTTCTGGCTGAGCTTTCCAAGGAAGCTGGCGAGGAAGGCTTCTACCTCGAGAAAGACCGCGCGTATCGTTCGGAGAAGGATGTATTCGAAGACTATACCGAAGAAGAGCGTGACCGCCTGTTTGGTGCTCCGCCGGCTACGGTTTGGGAGAACATGCAGAACTTCGAGAACTATCCGGAGAAGAAAGCTGTCATTACGAGCGGCGGTGCTTTGAACGACCAGATCATCAATGCATTCCGCGATGGTGCGCTGATTCGCTGGAAGACGGAGCTCATCGCCCGCATCATTCCGGAGAACCGCGACATTGTCCGCAAGGCCCGCGAAATCAAATCCGATTTCGTTACGGATCAGGATTCCTACAACTGGAACAAAATCAACGGCATTCGCACCTATCTGGCAAAAGACAGCATCGACGAGAAATCGCTGTTCACGCTGCTCATCAATGCCCTCAACGAAGGCGATTACGCCACGGCATCGGGCCTGCAGGTCGAGATGTATGACAAAATCGAAGAGCTCAAAGCACTCTACGATTCCTATTCCAAGAACATGATTTGATAGGTTCCTATCGGTAAGACGAGACCATCCTTTGTGGGTGGTCTCGTTTTTTCTTAACTTTTTTACGAAATATTCGATATATTGGGGAGAGGGGAAGATGCGCCAAGGAGGATGATCGCATGATGATTGGCACCAAAGAGGCGGCTAGTGCGGGCTTTATCGACTACCAGCTAAGTGCCGCCAATAAGGCAGAAAATCAGAGCAAGGCGGCAGATACGGCGTCTTTACTGACGGCACCGGCTTATCAGGTAGATATCGCCGCCAATTTGCTGGAAGGCATATCGACGCGTGTACAGGGAGGGAAGGTCTGGCTCGAGCCAGCCAATGGTGCCTACGCGCCCTATACGCCCTATGGAAAGGGCTGGACGCGGGACGATGAGCTGACAGCACTGGAGCGCGGCATTGCCTATTATCAGCAGTGCAATGAAAGGTACTATTCACAGGGCAGTCCTTATGACCCCGAGGCGGATAAAAAGCGGCTGGAGCAGATCGTTTCAGAGATTCCGATGGGCGAATTTTCGCAGGTGCCGGCGACTTATAAGGAGTTAGGTTTGCCGGCAATCGAGCAGGATTTTGCCATAGCGGACAAGCCGCCAGCAACGGCTGCGGCTACGTCTGCCGAGGTTCTTGATACATCGGCAAGCCTCTATACGCCAGTAACGGAAATCGCTACGAAGCATTACCGCTGGACCGAAGCGACGGGCATCGAGGAAACCTTGACGCAGGAGCAGGAGATCGCAAACGGGAAGTCCGTAGTCCGTCAGTGGATGCAGGGATATATCACCGACACCGTCGGCGAGATACTAAAACCTCATGCGACTTATGAAGAAGCCTATGCGGCGCTTTATGGGGATGCGGTATCGGCACCCGTAGTGACCTTCAACGAAGAGACGTTTTGCTATGATATGCGGATGAAAAATACGCAGGGGGGTGCCCTTGGCGTATTGGCCACGCAGCTGAACCGGTTTTTGGAGGATTACGGCAAGGATGACTCGTTCTATGATACGCTAGCCAGTGCCTTGAATGAACTCGACCCGCAAGGGGAGAATGATATCGTCAATCAGATTCGTAAGATGATAAATCAGGTAAAGGGCGGCAGTCCCATTGACACCGAGAGCGAATCCTTCCAAGAAGAAGTGCAGGATGCCATCGCTAAGACCTTTGGCGGTTCGGTACAAACTGCCAAAGCCAAGCAGAAGCAAAAGCAGGACTACAAGCAGGAAGAAGCGCAGGGACTTGACTATCTTGCTATGCAGCGCCGCCAGGCTGAGGAGGAAGGACAGCTGTTGGATGCTCTGCTGGGCAAGGAGAACGATAAGCAGGCGGAGTCCGCCGGGGATGTATTGCGCGGCCGCAAGCCAGCGGGCAAGGATATGGAGTTCACGGATAAGCTCCGGCGCGTAGACGAGCGCGAGGCACCACGCCAGCCCTTTGTGTTTATCACCGATGAGGAAGATAAGGGGCCAGGCCTGCCGGTTGAAGAAATCCAGCAGCAGGAACAGATGCATACTGCCTGGCAGAAAATCAGCAAGCGTTTGGCTGAGAGATTTGCCGCCGAAAGGCAGGAACGGCAGCAACGATAATAAGCGAACGAAAGCCGCTATCGAGAGATCACTCGATGGCGGCTTTTTGATGGGGGAGATTTAATGGTATTTTAAAGCTGGTATAAATTTCTTTGAAAACCAGTCCGTTATCATTGAGTGGAAACGCAAGAGGAAAAAGAAGAATAGGTTCAGAAGATTGATAGGAGCAAGGAGGATGCAGTGATGGATGTAGGACAGGTTTATCAGAAATTGGTTGAGAGTATGGATCATGTAGCAGACGAGCTTACGGAAAGAGGCAATAAAGGCCTCATCCGGACCCTTGGCTACTACAATGGTGACGATGGCACAGGGGTTGATTGGGCCATGAATGGACGTACCTGTGAGTTTGGCTATGATTATGAAGGTTCGTCATTATATGCGGTCAAAGCCTGGGTGGGCAGCAATGGGGTAATCACTGTGTATGGTTACGATTTCGATGCCATGGCCCCAGCCATAGAAAAGAAGATAAACTTGGAGAGCATCACCAAGGCGGAAGGCTTTGCGGCTTTGCTGGATGAAGAATTGGACAGCAAGGCGGTGTTTGATGCGCGGTTCCGGCTGGATTCGTTTGTGGTGCCAGATGATGTCGTCGCAGCCTTCCATTCCGCCATGACAGAGGAGTGGGATGACGAGGAGGAATGAGTGGCAGTGCTTGTGGGATTTGACGCTGGCGCGGTTCTTTGTATATGATAGAGGGGAATAAGGCAGAGATGGGGGAATCGCTATGAAAGATGAGCAGTATATACAGGCCCTATATGAAGAGGCAGTGGAACAGGCCGCAGACTTTGCGGCCTACGATGAGCAGCGGGCGGAGATTGCGGCGCTGCACCGCCACTATGCGGTACAGCTGGGGAATATCCTCGAGATTGCGCCGGCGGAAACGGAGGAACAGATTGCCGTGCTGACGAGGAAGCTGGCGGCAGTGAACGTGGCCCAGTCCATGGAACCGCAAGCCCGCTTGCAGCGCGAGGTGGACCGTATCCTTGACGGATCGGTGCGTTTCTCCGAGGAGGAATACCGTCACTTGATCGGGTGCCTAGGCGAGTTTGAGGAATTGATGGACTTGCCGCTCTACGATATCCTGCAGAATACCGCCTGGCAAATCTTGCAGGCACTGCATCCGCAGCTTGAGAGCTATGAACTGGAAGGGCTGCTGATGGAGGATGTCCAGCAGATTTTGAAAAAGCAGTCATTGGGCTGAGAACGAGAATACGCCTGACCGGTCAATAGACCAGTCAGGCGTATTCTTATGGGGAAGGCATCAGAGCTGCGTCTGCGGGACGCCCTCTGCTTCGTCGTTGTTTTTGTGGGGCTGTTTTGCTGCATCGGCGGCCTGCTCTTCTTTGAGCATGACGTTATCCTGCATGCGGACGAACGGATAGTAGACGATGGTGGACATCACGATCGTTGCAAGCTGCACCACAGCGCCCTGCCAGCCGTTCAAGAGGAAGCCGGCGATGATGGGCGGGGCGGTCCAGGGAACTTGTACGGCACTGAAGGGAGCCATGAACCCGACGACAATCGAGGCGTAGGTCATGACGAGGGCAATCAGCGGGACGAGCACGAAGGGAATCAAAAGGTACGGATTGAAGACAATCGGCAGACCGAAGATAATCGGCTCGTTGATGTTGAAGAACCCAGGAACCGTGGCCAGTTTCGTCAGCGATTTGAGCTGTGAGGATTTGGCCGAGAGCCAGCTGGCAATCAGCAGGCCAAAGGTCAGGCCGCAGCCGCCAGTCTTGACCATGAAGTCGACCTGGCAGGTGATGATCTTGGCATCGGGGTTGCCCGCCAGCTGCATGCCCATGTCCAGAAGATGCTGGTTATCGAGCGAGTTGGCAATGAGAATTGGGCTTACGACGCCGCCAACGACGTTCGGGCCATGGATGCCGGCCCAGAACAGGATGCTTTCGAGCGCTTCGATGATCGATCCGCCGATCAGTGTGTCCGAAAGGCCCTGCAGCGGCGTCTGGATGATTTTGAAGATGAGTTCGGGCAGCGTCGTTGCGCCGAGGTAGTGGCAGAGACCGTAGAGGATGGAGGCGCCGGTGAAGAGCGCCATGCCCGGCGTCAGCGCCTCAAAGGCTTTGGCTACGCCGCTGGGGACAGCGTCCGGCATCTTGATGCCGATATGGTTCTTCTCGCAGTAGCAGAAAATCCAGGAAGCGGCAAAGCTCACGAGAATCGCCGTGATGACGCCGTTGCTGCCTGCCCAGGCTTTCGGGATGATGTCGCCGACGGTCTCGCCAGCTTTCGTAGTCAGCGACGGGGGCAGCAGGATCAGGAAGGTCGAGAGCGAGAGGATGGAGGCCATGATAGCATCGCAGCCTTCGGATTCCACGTATTTATAGGTGACGGCAAGTACGACAACCAAGGCAAGTACGCTGAAGGTGCCACCGGCCACGGCATTGAGCGGAGCCGTCCAGTCGGGGCCGAACAGGCTGGCCATGAATTCCGGATAGCCAGGGATTGGCAGGTTGGCGAGCAGCAAGAATACCGAGCCGCAGACCGTAAACGGTGTCGTCATGATAAAGCCGTCACGCAGGGCCGCTACGGCACGGATTTCGGCGAAGCGTCCCATGAAGTCAACGAATTTATCAAAGAGTTCTTGTTTTGTCATTTCGTTTCCCTCTTTCGCTAGTTGTTGATTGGGGTATAAGTGCGAACTGTGCTGTCTTAAGACAATATAACTATAGCATATTCTTTCATTTATGAACAATTCCCTTATGCTGGATTGATACAATGCTTTAGATAGAACAATAAAAAATGCGAAACAACTGTAACATTGTTTCGCATTTTTTATTATTAAAGGGTATTGTATCAGTCGTTTGTAAGGTCTTCGCCATTGGTGGCGATGACTTTCTTGTACCAGTAGAAGGACTTCTTGCGGGAGCGCTTGAGCGTGCCGTTGCCTTCATTGTCTTTATCGACATAGATGAAGCCGTAGCGTTTCTCCATCTCGCCGGTACCAGCCGAGACGAGGTCGATCGGGCCCCAAGGGCAGTAGCCCCAGAGGTCGACACCGTCTTCGTCGATGGCTTTCTTCATTTCGCGGATATGGGCCTGGAAGTAGGCGATGCGGGCATCGTCTTGGATCTCGCCGTTCTTGTCCGGTTCTTCATGCAGGCCGATGCCGTTTTCGACAATCATCAGCGGCAGGTCGTAGCGTTCCTGCAGCAGGTTCAGCATATAGCGCAGGCCAATCGGGTCAATCGGCCAGCCCCAGTCGGATTTCTTGAGATAGGGGTTTTCCACGCCCGTGGCAAATCCGCCCTGCAGCTCCTTAAAGCGGCTCTTGTCGCCGGAAGTAGCCGAGCTCATGTAGTAGCTGAAGGCGAAGTAGTCGACTTTGCCCTGCTCGAGGATGTCCAGGTCGCCTTCCTCTATCTGCACCTTGTAGCCATTGTTCTCCCAGAACTTGAGGATGTAGGACGGATAGCGGCCGCGGGCCTGTACATCGCCGAAGAAATAGCTCTTGTCCATTTCCTTGAGGGCTGCAATCTGGTCCTCAGGGCGGCAGGTCTCCGGATAGGTCGGACCCATGGCGAGCATGCAGCCAATCTTGAATTCCGGATTGATCTTGTGTCCCTCGATGACGGCTTTGGCCGAAGCCAGGAACTCGTGGTGAGCGACCTGGAACAGCGTCTGGTACTTGTCCTCATCCTCGCCATAGAGGATGCCGGAGTTCGTGAAGGCCGTGAACGGTACGTTCACCTCGCGCTGGTTGTTGATTTCGTTGAAGGTCATCCAGAATTTGACCTTGTCTTTATAGCGTTTGAAGCAGGTGACGGCAAAGCGGACGAACATGTCGACGAGCTTGCGGTTGCGCCAGCCGCCGTATTCCGTGACAAGATGGTAGGGCATCTCGAAGTGGGAGAGGGTGACGACCGGCTCCATGCCGTTCTTGTGCATCTCGTCGAAGAGGTCATCGTAGAACTTCAGGCCGGCTTCGTTTGGCTCCAGCTCATCACCATTCGGGAAGATGCGCGTCCAGGCAATGCTGGTGCGGAAGCATTTGAAGCCCATCTCGCCGAGCATGGCGAGATCTTCTTTGTAGGTGTGGTAGAAATCGATGCCCTCATGGTTCGGATAATTCTTGCCCGGCACGACACCATCGGTGATCTCGCGCGGCACACCATGACGGCCTGCGGTCATGACATCGGCAACGCTTACGCCTTTGCCACCTTCCTGCCAGCCGCCTTCAAGCTGATGGGCAGCGACCGCGCCGCCCCATAAGAAACCTTTTGGAAAACCCATAGTATATTACCTCACTTGATTTTTTCTTCTAATGCTTCGATGCGCTTGTAGGCATCGATGAATTCGAGGGCAATCGTCTTGAAAGCCTCGGCGCTCATCAGCTGATCCTCAGCATGGAGAATCAAGAGCGAGAGCGTGCTGCCAGGGCCGCCCTGGGCCTCCTGGGTAAGCAGGCCCGCATGGGCGTCGTGGCCTTCGACGAACATCTCGTCGCCTTCCTTGATGAGCTTTTCGGCAGCGTCAAAATGGCCCTGTTTCGCTTCCTGAATGGCCTCGATGTAAGAACTGCGGGCCGTGCCGACTGAGGAGATAATCTGGAA
The DNA here is from genome assembly GCA_900116485.1 of Selenomonas sp. GACV-9. Taxonomy (GTDB): domain Bacteria; phylum Bacillota; class Negativicutes; order Selenomonadales; family Selenomonadaceae; genus Selenomonas_A; species Selenomonas_A ruminantium_G. The sequence goes on along the minus strand of FPAX01000020.1, from coordinate 15,362 downwards.
TGCGGTGAGTTCAAGTCCTTCCATTGTGCTCACCTCACGCCATCAAGCCCTGAGCGAATTTGAGCACGCCGGCGCCATCCATGCGGCCGTACATGCGCATGTCGATGGCATCGACCGGGATACCCGGGCACTGCTCGGCAATCTTGTTCTTCTGGAAACGGACCTGGGGGCCAAGCAGGATGACATCGGCATCGGCAGCCTTGGTCGTAGCCTCGGACGTCGGGTAAGCAGCAATCTCACATTCATAGGATTCGGCCGCAGCGGCTTCCTGCATTTTTTTGACGAGCATGCTCGTGGACATACCAGCGGCGCAAAGCAGAATAATCTTTTTCATGATGAATCTTCCTTTCAAAAAACGTGTAGAACTATTGGTATATTTAATGCTGAATCTGAGGATGACCCTCGGGTTCGGTATTGCCGGAGTGAGCATCCGTCTGAGCTTCGGACTGATCCATATCCTGCTCTTCTTTGAGCATGGCTCTGTCCTGGGCACGGACGAACGGGAAGTAGACGGCCGTAGCCATCGTGATGATGATGATCTGGACCACAGCACCCTGCCAGCCATTAAGGAGCAGGCCAGCGATGATGGGCGGCGTCGTCCAGGGAACCTGTACGGCACTGAACGGATTCATGAAGCCGATGGCAATCGATACATAGGAGATGACGAGAGCCAGCAGCGGCACGAGAACGAACGGAACGAGCAGATACGGATTGAAGACGATCGGCAGACCGAAGATAATCGGCTCGTTGATGTTGAAGATGCCCGGTACCGTAGCGAGTTTCGTGATGGACTTCATCTGCTGGGATTTCGCGGACAGCCAGCTGGCAATCAAGAGACCAAAGGTCAGGCCGCAGCCGCCGGATTTGATGAAGACATCGTTGATCTGGCAGGTGATGATTTTTGCATCCGGGTTGCCAGCAAGCTGCATACCCATGTCGAGGATATGCTGGTTGTCCAGCGAGTTGGCGATGAGAATCGGGTTGACTACGCCACCAACGACGTTCGGACCATGGATACCAGCCCAGAACAGGATGCTCTGCAGAGCCGCGATGATTGATCCACCAATCAGCGTATCGGAAAGTCCCTGCAAAGGCGTCTGGACAATCTTGAAGATGAGTTCCGGGAACGTCGTAGCACCGACGAAGTGGCAGAGGCCGTAGATGACCGAGCCGCAGGTGAAGAGGATCATGCCCGGCGTCAGTGCCTCAAAGGCTTTGGCTACGCCGCCTGGTACCGCATCCGGCATCTTGATGCCGATGTGATTCTTCTCGCAGTAGCAGAAGACCCAGGAGACGAGGAAGCTGATGATGATGGCGGTGATGACGCCATTGCTGCCAGCCCAGGCTTTCGGGATGATGTCACCGACCGTTTCGCCGCCCTTGGTGACAAGCGTCGGCGGCAGGACAATCAGGAAGGTCGAGAGTGCGAGGATGGAGGCCATGATGGCATCGCAGCCTTCGCCTTCTACGTATTTGTAAGTGATAGCCAGTACAGCGATAAGTGCGAGGATGCTGAACGTTGCACCCGATACAGCGTTGAGTGGTGCTGTCCACTCGGGACCAAACATGCCGGCCATGAATTCGGCATAACCAGGAATCGGCAGATTGGCAAGCAGCAGGAATACCGAGCCGCAAATCGTAAACGGCGTTGTCATGATGAAGCCATCGCGAAGAGCTGCCACCGCACGAATCTCGGCGAAGCGTCCCATGAAGTCGATGAACTTGTCGAAGAGTTCTTGTTTTGTCATGTTAAATTCCCCTCTTTTAACCTTAGTAAACAATAAAACTGATTCAACCGTGTATTTTTTTGTTTGCCTTAAGACATTTCTTACTATAAAGGATGTTTGTATTGTTTTCAATAGGTTTGGGCCATTGCGGGGCGCTGTTTTAGAGAAAGCAATAAAAAAGGCGAAACGTCTGAAACAACGTTTCGCCATAAGATTTTGATGTTACCAGATGCGGTTGTTTTCGTCGATATGGCCGATGTAGTTCTCGAAATCCTGGTAGAACTTCTCGGCCTCGTCGAAATTCCGCGAGAGGATGATGCCGAACAGCACGTCCATGTAGTAGCGCACGCCGACGCTGAAGATGCTGCCGCCGAAGTCGAGATAGTCGACGGTGTTAGCGACGTAGAGGAACTCGTCGCAGAGATGGGCAAGCGTCGTATCGCGGGACACGGAGAACAGCACCGTGCGGATGCCGCGCTCCTTGAGCACGCGCGCCGCGCGGATGAGCCGCTTGTTGACGCCGGAACGGCTGATGATGATGGCCAGATGGGACTTGTCGCAGTTGAGGGCTGCGGCAATCTGGCTGTTCATGGCGTTGTGGGCGACGGCATTGCATTTGACCTGCAGCAGGTTGTAGACGGAGGTCTGGGCCAGCTGATAGTTCTGGTCGTAGGCGTAGAAGTCAACAGCCGAGGCGTCCATCATCCATTGGGCGATGCGCGTCACCTGCTCGAGATCCATCTCATTCTTGGTCTCCTCGATGGCCTCGACCTGCAGCTCCGCCATGATGCGGACGATGTCAGCCGGCTGGCTCTTGTCAGTGACGGGCCGGTGGATGATGCGGTCCTTGCGCGGCGTCACGCGGTTGATCTCGCTGGTGAACTTGATCTTGAATTCGTTGTAGCCCTTGAGGCCGAGCTTCTGGCAGAGCCGGAATACGGCTGCCGGGCTCGTGTAGGTTTTCTCCGCCAGCTCCCGCGTGGTCATCGCGGCGATTTCGGCGGGGTGGGCGAGCATGTACTGGACGATGTTCTGCTCAGTGGATGAAAAGCGTTCGTTTTCATGCAGCGCTTTGAGTAGCTTCATGACAGACGCTCCTTTCAGCTGGATTCACGTGTGATTACTGGACCAGGCGGCTCGACAGATTCGTGAGTGCCACCATGAGGGCGAAGACGGCTGCGCCGCCAGCAAGATAGAGCAGGCAGTAGCCGTACTTCTTCTCGGCACCATAGCCCTTGACGTTCTCCCAGACGATGTTGAGGGTGAGCAGGGCAAAGAAGAAGCAGGCGGCCTGCACGAGATAATGGATGATCTGCATAGAAAAAACTCCTGACTGATGGTTTGTTTCAGTAAATATGATAGACCTTCCACGGAATCTGATCGACGCGGATGGTCTTGAGGAAATCAACGATGTCCTTACGGCCATAATAATGCGGATTGCCGCTGCTATCCTGGCTCATGAGGATGATCGGCATGTTCGGAAAGAACTGCGAGAGCTCCTGCCGTGTCTTGATGAGGCGCGTCGTGTACATGGTCACGGACTGCTTGACAGCGATGACGGCAAAGGTCACGCCCTGTTCGATGATGACAGCGCCATGGATATTCATGGAGAGACTCCTTTCTGACAGGTCAGATCTGACTGGTCAATCTTCTGTCTTTATTGTAGCAAAGGGGGAACATAGCGACAAGAGAAAAAATGTTCGCAAAAAGTATTGCAGGAATGAATGTTCTATGCTAGAATAAGAACAAAGTTTTGGAGAAGACATGTTTGAGGAAAATGTGTTTTGGAATAATATGTTCGATAATGGAGGCGTGAGCATCATGAAGTGCATGAAGAAAAGACTCTTTCAGCTGGCTATCGTCCTGGTGGCCGCAGCGGCGTTTATGCCGTTTCATCTGACGAACGATTACCTGCGCAGCAGCGATTTCGATACGGTGACCATCAAGCAGAACGACAGCGTCTGGTCGCTGGCCGCGCGTTATACGACCAATGAGAAACGGGCCGCCGAGCTGCGGCAGGCCATCATCGAAGTGAATGGCCTGGCACCGGACGGCAGCGGACTGCGTCTCGGCCAGCAGTTGCAGGTGCCTGTGCTGGGGCGAAGCGAAAGTCCGCAGATGGCGGAAAAATAATCGGCAAATCCCTTGACAGGAGCGGGGAAGGCTCCTATAATAGGGAACATCGAATATCAAAGCAAAGACGAAGACACGACGGCAGAAGGGCGTCTCTAAGAGAAGGATGTATTTGGTGCGAGCATCCCGGGATAGCAGCTGTGGCCACCACTTCGGAGCTGTTTGGCTGAAGCCTTCGGGTGTGTAGGCGAGACCGGAGACTTTTCCGTTATCAAAGACTGAGTGGCTTTCCGATTGGCAGGAGAGCAATTTGGGTGGAACCACGATGCGACAGCTTCGTCCCTATCTAGGGGCGGAGCTTTTTTATTTTAAGGAGGTTTTTTCATGTTAAAGATTACGCTCAAAGACGGCGCAGTCCGCGAGGTCGAGGAAGGCAAGAGCATTCTCGAGTTCGTCAAAGAAGTAAGCAACAGCCTGGCTAAGAAAGTCCTGGCTGCGAAAGTAGATGGTGAGACGAAAGACCTCACGACGGTCCTGACGAAGGACTGCCAGGTAGATTTCCTGACGTTTGAAGAGGCCGATGGCCGCTGGGCACTGCGCCATACGGCATCCCATATCCTTGCACAGGCCGTAAAACGCCTCTATAAAGACCAGAACGTCAAGCTGGCCATTGGACCGGCTATCGACAATGGCTTCTACTACGATATCGATATGGACAAGCAGCTCGGCGAGGCTGATCTCAAGGATATCGAAAAAGAAATGAAGAAAATCGTCAAAGAGAACCTCAAACTCGAGCGTAAAGAAGTCAGCCGTGCCGATGCCCTCAAGATGTTCGAGGAGATGGGCGAGAGCTACAAGGTCGAGCTCATCAACGACCTGCCGGAAGATGCACTGATTACGCTCTACACGCAGGGCGAGTTCACGGATCTTTGCGCCGGCCCGCACGTTGTATCGACGGGCAAGGTCAAGGCACTGAAGCTTCAGAGCGTTGCTGGTGCTTACTGGCGCGGCAGCGAGAAGAACAAGATGCTCCAGCGCATCTATGGTACGGCTTTCGAGAAACAGGCTGACCTGGATGAATACCTGCACATGCTCGAAGAAGCAGCCAAACGCGACCACCGCAAGCTGGGCAAGGAGCTCGACCTCTTCAGCCTGCATGAGGAAGGCCCGGGGTTCCCGTTCTTCCATCCGAATGGCATGGTTGTCCGCAACGAGCTCATCAACTACTGGCGCGAAGTCCATCGCCGCTATGGCTACCAGGAAATCAAGACGCCGATGATCATGAACCGCAAGCTCTGGGAGACTTCCGGCCACTGGGATCATTACAAAGAGAACATGTACTTCACGCAGATTGACGGTGAGGACTATGCGGTAAAACCGATGAACTGCCCGGGTGGCATGCTGGTCTACAAATCCCACCAGCACAGCTACCGTGACCTGCCGCTGCGCCTCGGCGAGCTCGGTATCGTTCACCGCCATGAGCTCTCGGGTGCGCTGCACGGCCTGTTCCGCGTCCGCAACTTCACGCAGGACGATGCGCATCTCTTCATCACGCCGAACCAGATCGAGGAGGAAATCCAGCATACGATTGACCTGTTCGATGAGGTTTACAGCACGTTCGGACTTACTTATACGGCTGAGCTTTCCACGCGTCCGGAAGATTCCATGGGATCTGACGAAATCTGGGAGAGTGCAACGGAAGCCCTGCGCAACGCCCTCGAGCATCGTGGCCTCAAGTACATCGTCAACGAAGGCGATGGCGCTTTCTACGGCCCGAAAATCGACTTCCATCTGCGGGACTCCATCGGTCGTACGTGGCAGTGCGGCACGATCCAGCTCGACATGCTGATGCCGGAGAAATTCGACCTCACGTATGTGGGCGAGGACGGCGAGAAACATCGTCCGGTCATGCTGCATCGCGTTGTCTATGGCTCCATCGAGCGCTTCATCGGCATCCTCATCGAGAACTATGCCGGTGCCTTCCCGACGTGGCTCGCTCCGGTACAGGTCCGCATCCTGCCGATCACGGAGAAACATGCGGACTACGCTTACGAGCTCAAGAAGAAAATGTTTGACCTCGGCCTGCGCGTAGAGGTCGACGACCGCAATGAGAAGGTCGGCTACAAGATCCGCGAGAGCCAGGTCAAGAAAACGCCGTACACGCTGGTGGTCGGTGATCAGGAAGTTGCCGACAAGACGGCAGCTGTCCGCAAACGCGGCGTACAGGAAAGCACGACGATGAAGATTGACGACTTCATTGCCTATGTACAGGAAAAAATCGCCAGCAAAAGCGAAGAATTTTAATTGATTCGGTAAGAGCATGACCGGTCAGATTGACAGTTATTGACATGTCAATTTGACCGGTCATTTTTGTGCGGGAAAACTTCGTTGTTGCGATTGATAAGGGCTGTGGTAGAATTAACGTAGAGAAAGCGAAACGGAGGGATTGGCATGAAGAAGGTAAGGATAACGATAGTACGGAAAGCCTGTTATCACGATTTGATTGAGCAATATGAAAATCCCATCGAGCACGCCTGTGATATGGAGGAAGGTGATGTGTATATCGCCAATGGCTGGCAGCGGCCGGAGGGCATGTGCGAAAGCGCTTGGGAATCCATGTCTCCCTTTGTCATGGGGCTGGCCCATGGTGCGGAGAACTTTTACGATGGCTGGATGAAAAATCCCCGTTCGGCTATGATTTCCTGCAACGACGGCTTCCGCCCCGTGAGTTTCCTGCTGGAAACCATGGACGAAGAGGCTGAGCCATGACATCGTCAGAGCATGGATGGTGTAAAATTGCGTGAAAATATGATAAAATAATAAATGCTGGGAAACCAGTCGAAAGACAGAAAGTCGGCCATACCCATGTGGCCGGCTCTTTGTATGCTTGAATTACCTGTATTGTGATAAATGGATAGAATAAAGGACAGGTTTTATGAATATCATAGATTTAATCGGAGAAGCAACGGAATATGATAAAAAGCAATCTTTGGAAGTGAAGAAGCCAAAAAGCTGGTTGAAAAGCATCAGTGCATTTGCCAATACCTTTGGCGGCAAGCTGATTTTTGGCATTTGTGATGATGATACGATAGTGGGGCTGGAAAATGCCAGGGCAGATGCGGAAATAATCAGTGAGATAATCAAGAACCGCATGAATCCAATCCCAAAATTCAAATTATCGTTTGAAGCGGTGGATGGTAAAGAACTGATAATCGTTGAAGTCATGACCGGTGATGAGACGCCATACTATTATTCTGGTGAAGGGCAGTTGGTGGCCTTTGTGCGTCTGGGAAACGAAAGCGTACCAGCAAATCCCATGCAACTGCGTGAGCTGGTAATCCGAGGAAGCGGGCAGAGCTATGACAGCCTGCCGTCGCGGTTCAAGTTTGAGGATATGGCCTTTACGAAACTGCGCTCTGTCTACAAGCAAAGAACAGGGAAATCCTTTGAAGAGACGGATTTTGAATCCTTTGGCTTGGTTGATTACAATGGCAAACTGACTAATACTGGCGCTTTGCTGGCTGATGAATCACCCGTAAGGCATTCGCGGGTATTCTGTACCAGATGGAATGGATTATCCAAAGCATCTGGTTTGATGGATGCTATCGATGATGAGGAGTATTCAGGTGGACTGATTTCCCTTTATCAAGATGCGCTGAGTTTTATCATGCGCCATAACAGGAAAGCATGGCGGAAAACACCTACTCATAGGATTGAATATCCGGACTATCCTAAGCGTGCTGTGATGGAGGGCTTGGTCAATGCCTTGATTCACCGCGACTATCTGATAGTCGGCAGTGAAGTCCATATTGATATCTTTGATGACCGTTTGGAGATTTATTCTCCCGGTGGAATGGTGGATGGCTCGTCGTTGGAGGGGCGCGACCTGCGGCATATATCGTCCCAGCGCAGGAATCCAGTGCTGGCAGACGTCTTCAGCAGACTGCAACTTATGGAACGCAGAGGCAGTGGGTTCAAGAAGATACTGGAAGATTACGATTTCCAAGAGCACACGACAGCAGAACTGATGCCGAAATTCATGGCAGAACATAGGGATTTTTTGCTGACGTTGTATAATTTGAATTACGGTGAGGGCAAAGACGTGCCCCGTACTGAAGATGAAAGTTCGGAGAAGTTCGGAGAAAGTTCGGAGGAGTTCGGAGAAAACTCGTTGAACGAAACGCAAAAAGCCATATTAAGGTTGATAAAAGAGAATAAAAGCGTTTCGGCCTCGATGATGGCTGAATGCCTAAATATTACGCAAAGGGCGGTGGAAAAGAACATTAGAAGCTTGCGAGAGCAGAAAATTCTTGTTAGGTGTGGTGCTGCTCGTGGGGGGTATTGGGAGATTAAGGGGAACTAAAACTAAGTACCAGCGTGACCATCGACTATCGCTATATCCTTTCACTGATTCAGAGCTACATGCCCGAGGAGGATGTCCTCATCGCTGCGCCTATCGAGGATGAAGCCATCGACAACCATATTACTAAACTTCGTGAGACGAATCCGGCATTGGCCGATGTCATTGGCGGATTCTGGGAGGATATGAAGCAAGACCCGATAAAGTACAAGGGGCTTGATGCGCGGACGGTGATCGAGACGCGCATTGAGGAAATCGTCGCCAACCAAATCAACGATTTCACGAAAGAATGGTGTGCCCGAAAAAAAGACGTACTGGCTATCTTGGATACTTTCAGGAAAGGCGACAAGGTTTCGTTCGTCACCGACTATGATGCCTATAAGCAAAAGCATGAGGGTGTCAGCAAACTGAAATACAACCGCAACGCCAAAGAGGCTGTGATCGAGCTCATAGAGAAAATCCGGCCGTTGCGGGAAAAGTGAATGCAAAATGAGGATAATCGCTGATGCGATTATCCTCATTTTTTATTTGCAGTTTTTTTCGCGTCGCACTTGGACGTCCCCTTTGCCGCTAAACGCTTGCGGTCAAAGATTCAATGGAAGCGGCCCAGGACAATGATGAGGAGGAAGACCAGGACTCCGAAAAGATAGGCGGCGCCAAAGAAATATGAGAAGAAATGACGATGACCGGTCAATTTTTCCCGACGATATAAATAAATTGGCGGGCAGAGGAATATTGCAAGATAATACCATTTGGATAGCGGAAATCCTGCGCGTTCCAAGTAGTTTTTATCAATGCAAAGCAGGGAGAAAGAGAAGAGCGAGATGTAGGGCGGCATAGGTGGCAGATGCAGGGGATTCTGCACGATGCCGTAGAGGAAGGGGAGAAACAAGGCCAGCCGGCAGAGGTTCCAGCCTTTTTGCAGAAGCGCTAAATCCTCAGGCGCAGGGGGGAAAATCATGTTTGCCGGACCGGACGCAGCGCCACTGGCGGCGTAGTTCATGTTCATAGGGGGAACTGCAGCAGTGGCAAATTCTGGTGCCTTTTGGTCAGTCGTATTTGGATTGGCTGCTGGTCCTGGACTGTTTACAGGCGTGCCGCAGCTTGAACAGAACTTTGAATCATTTTCCAATGGATTACCACATTTCATGCAAAACATAAAAATTCCTCACTTTAAATAATATTTTGCTAAGCTATCCAATATATATAGATAGTTTATACAATTATTCCTTATACATACTACGCAGGGATTGTTTGCTAAGCGTTAATCTTCGATTAGATATCCGTTAAATCGTGCAAATTTTAATGAAATTATATTTTTTACGTGCTATGGTGTCTAACGGAAAAATTCTTATGAAAGATGGATGGAGGATACGATTATGTTTTGTAAAAATTGTAACACGCAGCTGCCGGATAATGCGACGTTCTGCAAAAATTGTGGCGCACGTCTGACACAGGAATCGGCAGGGCCCGCGAAACCGCAGACGGTTATCCAGCCGCCGGAGCCACCGATGGGACATACGGCTTCGCAGATGAACAGGCAGGGGGGCTATTATCCACAGCAGCCGCAACGAGCTTCAACGCTGAAGATTGTAGGCTTGACGTTGGCGGCGGTAGTGGCAGTTGGTGGTGTTTTCTTTGCCGTCTCGGGCTCAGATGCAAAGGATAAGCCGTCTACGGAGGTAAGCGAGCCGGCAGCACCGGGCGGGAGCAACACGAAGCAGGATAAAAACCAGCCGTCACAGGCACAGCCCCAGCAGACCCAGCAGCCGGCGGCAGCGGCAGGGACGTTAGCAATTAAGGAGAAAAATTTAAAAGTAAGTCTAAAAGAAACCGGTCAGCAATTGCTGACGATAGCCGATGCACAGATTTCTTTTGATGCATCTGGCCGTCCGCAATTGTGCTTCTTGTACCAAAATGATACTGGCAAGCAGGTGAAGAGCCTCGATCTGCTGGTCAGAGCTGTTGGCCCGAATGGTGAGTTTATGAAAAGCCCTGTAACGGGAGATACGGTTCAGGCTGTGGAACTGAACCGTGTCCTGGCACCGGGCGCAGCTACGAGCGCTAGTGACGTTATTCCTTTGACGGATCTGCCACAGGCTGGCAAATATCAGGTCGTAATCAGCTGCATCAATTATGCGGATTCTAGTTATCTGATGTTTGACTACGACTATCGCCCGACGCTTGTTCTCGAGTGATGAATAAATCCGGTCATTGCGGGATAAGTGATATTCGGCGGTAAAAGTAAATTTATGCAGGAAAATCAAGTCCTCCGTAGAATCCAGTAAGGGAAAGGATGTGATTGTTCAATGGAACAAGGGAGGACGAGGAGATCATGAGGAAACCAGAAGGCAGTATCAAGACACTGTTTATAACATGTATTGTCGTTATTACGGGTGTCTTGCTAGCGATACAGACATTCATAAATGTATCGCAATTCCAAAAAGGTATGGAAGCGCAAGTCAAAGCTACGCTGGAACAGCAGGGGCAGGGGATTGCTGCCAAGCTCGATCAGCGCTTGCTGCAGATTGAGCAGAAGGGCGAAGGCCTTTCCCGTGCGGTAAGCAATATGGCAAGCTATGACAATACGGTCTTGCTCGCGACCGCCAAGAGCTTTATCGAATCGGATAAGCTGGTACTCGGCAGCGGCTATTGGTTTGAGCCGAACGCTTATCAGGAGGGAATGGAATTCTACGGTCCTTATCAGATGCGCAAGGGCAGCCAGATCGAGCTGACGATGGAGTACAGCACGGCCAGCTATAATTATTTTTCTTATCCTTGGTACAAAGAGGCTCTGGCTAATCCTGGCAAGGTTTTCTGGGATGGACCCTATCATGATGATACCTCCGGGACGAATATGCTGACCAGCAGCTGCGGTTTTACCAAGAATGGAAAAGCCGCCGGCGTCATCACGATGGATGTAGGTATCGATGAGCTGGAAAACTATGTACAGAGCATCAAAGTAGGCGAACATGGCTATGCTTTCCTGCTCAGCAAGGACGGTTACTATCTTGGCCATAAGGATAACGACAAGAACATGAAGGTCAAGATGAGTGAAGAGTCCAATCCGTCGGTGGCAGCGCTGGGCAAGCAGGCTGCTGGTATCCAGGAACTGACGCTGGTAGAAAGCGATGCGTTGGGCGAGGACAGCTATCTGATGATGGTGCCGCTTGCTATCGACAATATGAATCTGGTTCTTGTCGCACCGAAATCTGATTATACGGGCCCGATTACGCAGGCGAAATACACGAGCATCGTCATGGCCCTTATCGTCATGCTGATACTCTGCGTCGTGCTCATCGGTATTTTCAACCGCCGGGTAGGCAACCCCATCGGACACTTGATGGAGGAGGCCGGGCAGATTGCCGATGGCAACCTGACTGGTCATGTCAATGTCGCAGCCAATGACGAAATGGGCGCTCTGGGCGGCTCGCTCAACCATATGATCGAGAACCTGCGCAAGGTCATCCGCCATGTAACCGATATGTCCCAGCAGGTGGCTGCGGCCAGCGAACAGCTTACGGCAAGTGCTGACCAGTCGGCACAGGCTTCGCATATGGTCGCAGACAGCGTCGTCAATATCGCCGAAGGCGCCAGCGAGCAGGCGGTAGAGGCTGGCAATATCCAGGCTACGGCGGAAGATGTCACGGCACATGCCAAAGAGCTGGTCAGTGATACCAAGATCGTGCTGGATAATGCAGTGGCTGCCAAGGCGAAGATTACCGATGGGCGCCAGTCCATTCAGGAGGCAGTAAGGCAGATGAATAATATCACTGCCAGCACGGACAGTATTCAGCAGTCCATTGAAAAACTCGACAAGAGTTCCCAGCAGATTGCCGACATCGTGCAGATGATTACCGGTATTGCCGAGCAGACGAATCTTCTGGCACTCAATGCTGCTATCGAGGCAGCCCGGGCTGGCGAAGCCGGACGCGGGTTTGCCGTAGTGGCGGATGAGGTCCGCAAACTGGCGGAGAGTTCCAATCAGTCTTCGCAGCAGATTGCACAGCTCGTACAGGCCAATATGCAGGATATGAAGTCGGCGGTTGAGGCCAGTGCCAGTGGGGCGCAGAGCGTGCAGGAAGGCATCAGTACCGTACAGTCTGCCGATGGCGCGTTCCAGGAAATCGTTGCGGTTATCGATCAGCTGACGGATAAGATCCAGACCATCGCCAAGGGCATTGAGCAGATGGCAGAAGAGAACGAAACGATGCTGCAGGCCAGCAACAATATTGCGGCGACCAGCGGCAAGAATTCCGATGAAGCCCAGTCTGTATCGGCGGCAGGCGAGGAGCAGAGTGCTTCCATGCACGAGATTTCCGATGCAGCCCGCAGTCTGGCTCAGCTGGCTGGCGATTTGCAGGCCGAGATGGAGAAGTTTAGATTATAATCCTTAAAAACGAAAACAGTGCAGTTCCGAGGAGCCCCTCGGAGCTGCGCTGTTTTTTGTTTTTTTGTCAAAAGAGGAAAACAACTGTCTTTGGAAATCTGGTATCGGTCACGCAAATGGTTGGCTGAATGATAAAAATATGATAATAAACTGATGATTTTGTAACAATGTTCCATTTTTTGCTTCGAAAGACATTTTTTTTGACGTGAGTCTTGAAGTATTTTGGTCGGCTATGTTATAATAACCGCGGTAAATATTTTATGGTGTGTCCGGTAATAAGCATTTATCTGCTATGGTACTCGGGTTAAATAGCAGGTAAATGCTTTTTTTATTGGACGAGAGAGGATGTGTCTAATGAAAGACGAAATTTTCAGCGTGCTGCAGCGCGTTGGCCGCAGTTTCATGCTGCCAGTTGCAGTTCTGCCGATTGCAGGTCTCTTGTTAGGCCTTGGTGCGTCGTTTACGAATCCGACGACCATCAAGACCTATGGACTGGAAGCCATCTTTGGGGATGGAACCGTGCTCCATTCCCTGCTGACGGTTATGAGCGCTGCCGGCGGTACGATCTTTGGCAACTTGCCAATCATCTTTGCCGTTGGTGTAGCCATTGGTATGGCAAAGGCCGAGAAAGAAGTTGCGGCACTGGCTGCTATGATTTCTTTCTTCGTCATGCATGTTTCCTGTAATGCCATGCTCCAGCTGACGGGCAAGATCCTGGCTGATGGCTCGATTGCACCGGGCGTGCTTGAGGGTACGATAGCATCGAGCTGCGGCATCATGTCCCTGCAGATGGGCGTTTTCGGTGGTATCATCGTTGGTATCGGCGTTTCGATCCTGCACAATCGCTATCATAAAATTGTTCTTCCGGATGCGCTGTCCTTCTTCGGTGGCTCGCGTTTCATTCCGATTATTTCGACGGTGGTCTTCCTGTTCGTTGGTATTGCGATGACGTTTGTTTGGCCGGTGGTCCAGGACCTCATCTTCGGTCTGGGCAATGTCGTTACGGGCACGGGCTACATCGGTACGCTGATTTTCGGTATCGTAAAACGTGCACTGATTCCGTTTGGTTTGCACCATGTCTTCTATCTGCCGTTCTGGCAGACGGGCGTTGGCGGCAGCATGATGATCGATGGCCAGCTCGTACAGGGTGGTCAGAACATCTTCTTCGCGCAGCTGGCTTCGCCGAATGTCGCACACTTCAGTGCTGACGCTACGCGTTATTTCTCGGGTGAGTTCATCTTCATGATCTTCGGTCTGCCGGGTGCTGCTCTTGCTATGTACCGCTGCGCGCGTCCGGAGAAGAAAAAGGTCGCTGGCGGCCTGCTGCTTTCCGCAGCCCTTACCTCGATGCTCACGGGTATCACGGAGCCGATTGAGTTCTCGTTCCTGTTCGTTGCCCCGATGCTCTTCGGTGTTCAGGTCATCCTGGCTGGCGCAGCTTACATGATTGCGCACATGCTCAACATCGCCGTTGGTCTTACTTTCTCCGGCGGTCTTCTTGACCTCTTTATCTTCGGTATCCTGCAGGGCAATGACAAGACGAGCTGGATGCTCATCATTCCGGTTGGTATCGTTTATTTCTTCCTGTATTACTTTGCGTTCTCGTTCCTCATCAAGAAGTTCAACTTCAAGACGCCGGGCCGCGAGGATGATGATGAAGAGACGAAGCTCTATACGAAAGCTGACGTCAAGGCCCGCAAAGAGGGCGCTGCTGGTGCTGCTGGCGATGAGCTCAGCCCGGTTATCGCACGCGCGCTGGGCAGTAAGCGCAACATCACGTCGGTGGACTGCTGCGCAACGCGTCTGCGCTGCTCGGTAGCAGATTCGGAGCTCGTTGATCAGAAACTCCTGAAGGCTACGGGCGCTTCGGGCGTTATCGTCAAAGGTACGGGCGTCCAGGTCATCTATGGACCGAAAGTTGCGGTCATCAAATCGAACCTCGAAGAGTATCTGGCTACGGCTCCGGATGTTGAGCCGGAGGCTGATGCTCCGGCAGTAGAGGAGCAGGCAGAAACTACGGCTGAGGATCCGGCAGCAGCTCATGGTGAGCATGAGTTCTATGCTCCGGTAGCTGGTACGGCACATGCCATCACCGAGGCTCCGGATGCTGCTTTTGCTGGCAAGATGATGGGCGATGGTTTCTTCATTGCTCCGGCTGATGGCAATGTCGTTGCTCCGTGCGATGCCGAGGTCATGTTCGTATTCGATACGAAGCATGCGATTGGCATGAAGGCAGCTGACGGTACGGAGTTCCTCATCCACTTCGGCGTTGACACCGTCAAACTCGGTGGCCAGGGCTTTGAGGTCTTCGTCGAGCAGGGCCAGCAGGTCAAGAAGGGCGACAAGCTCATGCAGGTCGACCTCGACTATGTCAAGGCGAATGCTCCGTCGGATGTCTGCCTCGTAATCTTCACGGGCGGTCAGGCTGTCCATATGGAAAAATCTTATGGCGTCAAGGCATTGGATGCAGTAGCTTCCTATTGATTTGAACGATTAGAATAAAACATCCGGCTGCGATGCGGCCGGATGTTTTTTCTTTGCAAATTGCAGTTTGTCTGTTAATACGAGATTACAATAAGCTTGATACAGCTCAGCTTGGGTGAGGGTGGGGGCACTTTTTCTCCGCTCCGCTAAATGACCCGCGCTGGTGTATAAGTACGTATTTAGTTACATGCGCCGGGCAGGCCGGCGGCGCGCCAATACATCTTGACGTTCTAGCAATTGTCTGCCGCGTGCCATCCCTCACTGCGTTTGGGCAATCGCTCCGTCTACGAAGAAAGTGTCCCCACCCTCGCCCTCCGTTATGTTGGGA
>FPAX01000009.1 GCA_900116485.1 Selenomonas sp. GACV-9 | reverse complement strand
CAAAGCGATAGCTTACAAGTAGAGGCCATCTTTAATATCATCTCCATGCGGAAACGATACAACATTCGGTATTAGCAGTCCTTTCGGACTGTTGTCCCCATCTTTGCGGCAGGTTGTCTACGCGTTACTCACCCGTTTGCCACTCGACTCTCAAAAGCAAGCTTTCAATCGTCTCGTTCGACTTGCATGTGTTAAGCACGCCGCCAGCGTTCGTCCTGAGCCAGGATCAAACTCTCCAATAAATCATATTGAAGAACTCAATCAAGCTCTCAATTATTCTATGGTTCATAAATCACTGAAGTGATTTATGTAAGCGACTCACAAGCAATTAAAATTGCTGTTCGCTGCTTAAAAGAAATTGCCGATTGCTATGTTGTTCATACCAATCGATGTTTTGAATATGAAACCGAAGTTTCATCAAACATCTGGCTTGAATCATGTTGCATGATTCATTCTGCATTGTTTAGTTTTCAGAGAACAATCTCTGGCTCTTTCGAACCGTGCCGCTCATTTCAGCGACTCATTTATTATATCGCATTGATTTCTTTCTGTCAAGAACTTTTTTAAATTCTTTTCAAAACCAACATCTTTCAACCACTTGCCATTCAAGGCTTTCTGATTGATTTCCGTTGCCGTATCTCTCAGCGACTTGTATTATGATACACGTCTTTTGTCGATATGTCAACACCTTTTTCTAAAAAAGTTCATTTTTTAGAAAAAGATCCGAAAAAATTAAAAGCGCATCGCAACAGCGATACGCTTCATCTTTCAAATGGTGGCGGCGAAGAGATTTGAACTCCTGACACTGCGGGTATGAACCGCATGCTCTAGCCAACTGAGCTACGCCGCCATGATGGTGGGCAGGGATGGATTCGAACCATCGTAATCCGAAGATGACAGATTTACAGTCTGTTCCCTTTAACCACTCGGGCACCTACCCATATGCAATTAACAAGTGTTAAGAACAAGATATATTATATCTGCTCTTAACTTGCTTGTCAACTGTTTTTTGTAAATAATCTAAAATATTTTACTTGCTACGCATCCAAACCGGGATGTCAATGAAATCCGGAGCCGGCTGTGCTGGGGCTGCCGGAGTCTCTGCCGTCGTGCCTGCAGAAGCCGGCTGTGCCATCGTAGATGCAGCTGAAGCCGCCTGCACACCAATCTCCTCAGGAGCGTCAAAGCCCGTAGCAATGACGGTAACACGTACAGTGTCCCCCATGGTATTATCAACAGCAGCACCCCAGATAATATTTGCCTGGCTGTCTGCTGCCGCCTCAATCGCATTAGACGCCTCCGTAACCTCAAACATGCTGAGGTTCTCCTCTGCACCCGTTACATTGAGCAGGACGCCGCGAGCACCATCGATGCTCGTCTCCAGGAGCGGCGATGCAATCGCAGCCTTAGCAGCCTCTACAGCCGCATTCTCACCCGTTGCCTCACCAATACCCATAAGGGCAGAACCAGCGTTGCTCATGATGTTCTTGACATCCGCAAAGTCGAGGTTGATAAGACCTGGCAGCGCGATAAGGTCAGCGATACCTTTCACGCCCTGACGCAAAACATCATCAGCGATGCTGAACGCCTGCGTGATTGGCGTCTTTTTATCCACGACCTGCATCAAGCGATCGTTCGGAATCGTGATAATCGTATCAACATGTTTCTTGAGATTGGCAATACCAGACTCCGCGTTACGGCGGCGTTTCATACCCTCAAAGGAGAACGGACGGGTTACGACGCCAACCGTCAATGCACCGATCTCACGGGCGCACTCAGCAACAACAGGAGCTGCACCAGTTCCCGTACCGCCGCCCATACCAGCCGTAACGAATACCATATCCGCGCCGCGCAGTGCCTCAAGGATATCATCGCGGCTTTCCTCGGCCGCCTTCTGACCGATTTCCGGCTGTGCGCCAGCGCCCAGACCACGCGTCAGTTTCTCACCAATCTGCATGCGTTTCGGGGCCAAGGACTTCAGCAATGCCTGCGCATCCGTATTCACGGCAATGAACTCCACACCCTGAAGCCCAAGATTGATCATGCGATTGACAGCATTGCTGCCGCCACCGCCAACACCTATAACCTTTATTGTAGCCAGCTGATCCAGGCCATTATCATCCAATTCAAACACTGCATTAACCCCCATGACGATTATATTTTATCCGTGGCAAACATTGTCACTTCTTGTCAATCTGCACAATTATACTGTTTTATTTTACCATCATTTTTCCTTGAATTCCATAGCTTTCATGAAAAAACTTATACGTGACGGTTCATAAGAACAGATTTATCACTGGGCATTCTCATTGACCACCGTTTCTTTTTCCTGCGGCATGTTTTTCAAACGAATAAATGGGGCTGTATAACTGAAATCAACATAATCAATCTGATGACGATTATTCGGCAGATTGAGAAGGAAATCCTGGGTCAATTTGACTTTTTCCTCCATGCGGTCCCTGTCCCCTAGACGTATCTGCACAGAATTAGTCGTATAAGCAACGATCATCTTCGGATTGCTGATATTCACTTCCGAAACCTGATTGAGGGCCTCCGCATCAAGCTGCTGCAGGAACTGCAGTATCCAGGCAACTACCTCATCCCGATTATCATCGCCGATATAGAGATCATGCAGCACAATCCCTGTAATCAAAGGAATCGGCATTTTCTTGAGACTGCGATAGCTATTGATTACTTTACCCTGACGATCAAAATCAACATACCCATAATCGCAGGCAGCCGTAGCTACCGGCGTGCGTTCGACGATATCGACTTCAATCGTATCCGGCAAGCGACGCCGCACAATGGCCGATTCAATCCGCAGATCATGCATGAGATTTTGCGTGATCACATCAGTCTGCAATTGAAACAGCGGTGTTCCCTGGTAAATTCGCCCGGCAGTCATGATATCCTGCTGGTTCAGGTAGTTGCTGCCATTGATGACTATCCTTTGCAATGTAAATAACGGCGAATAGACGACAATGGCCATAAAACCGCCGCATATCAGCAAAAACAAGAGCCCCTTGATGAGCCGTCTCGGACTGCGGCGTATCTTCTTTTCTGCAGTCGGCTCGTCACCGGCCAGCTGCTCTTCTTCCTTAGCCGCCATGCTGCATACTCCTTTGCCTGTAAATCTTCCTTACTTCTGATAGCCTGCCATTTCCAGGATGCGCTCACAAAGCTCTGGGAACTCGATGCCCATTGCCCGGCCAGCATCCGGAACCAGTGAGGTCTCCGTCATCCCCGGCACCGAGTTGACCTCAATGACATATGGCTTCTCGTCTTCGCTGAACATCATATCCACGCGGGCAACACCGCGGCAGCCACAAGCCGTATACGTCTTGATAGCCAGCTCCTGGATCTCTTTCGTCTTCTCATCGGAAACCGGCATCGGGATGATATGCGCAGAAGCCCCCTTCGTGTATTTGCTCTGATAATCATAGCGGCCCGAAGTCGTCGTGATCTCGATGATTGGGAATGCCTCTTTGTGCTCCTCATCGCCCCAAACAGCTACCGTCATCTCACGGCCTTTGATGAATTCCTCTACGAGGACCTCATCATTATACGTAAATGCCTCTTTCAGTGCGACGGCAAGTTCTTCGGTATCCTCAACGATATACACGCCAATGCTCGAGCCCTGGGAAGCAGCCTTGACCACCACCGGCAGATGGAATGCTGTCTCAATCTCCTGCACGAGATCACGTTTCGCCTCAAAGGCATGATACGTATGCGAACGCGGCGTTGAAATGCCCTCGGCCATGAATACACGCTTGGATGCCACTTTATCCATCGTCACCGCTGCCGCCAGCACCCCCGAGCCAGTGTACGGAATACCGAGCATCTCCAGCGTGCCCTGCAGGATTCCGTCCTCACCGAACTTGCCATGCAGCGCGTTGAATACCATCGCACAGCCACTCTTGCGGATATCCTCCGCAAAGGTAGCAGGATTGAGCTCCATCCCTTCGGCATTATAGCCTTTTGACTGCAACGCATTCAAGATAGCAGTACCCGTGCGGCGGGATACCTCCGCCTCAGTAGACGTACCACCCATGACAACAACGATCTTATCCTGATTCATTTGAATGAAAACTCCTTTATCTTATCTTCGATTATTCCTGCAGCAATTCGACGAGTTCCTCACCCGACTTATAGATATCGCCTGCGCCCATCGTGATGACGAGATCACCATCTTTTACTTCATCCTTCAGATAAGCTGCGACTTTCGCACGATCCGGCAGATAGACAACATCCTGTCCTGACTGACGGCGAACCTCATTCAAGATTGTTTCGCCATTGATCCCATCAATCGGTGCCTCACCAGCAGCATAAATATCCGTAAGTATCAGCAGGTCTGCCGAGACAAATGCCTTGCCGAACTCCTCATGCAGGAGCTGCGTGCGCGAATAACGATGCGGCTGGAAGGCGCAAATGAGGCGTGCCGGTTTCGTTTCCTTGGCAGCCTTGAGCGTAGCAGCGATCTCGGTCGGATGATGTGCATAATCATCCACTACCCAGACGCCATCCATGCGGCCTTTGGTCTGGAAACGACGCTTTGCCCCGTGGAAAGCTGCCAGACCATCAGCCATCTTTTCAAATGGCACACCCATAGTCAGTCCCGTGACCAGGCAAGCCATCGCATCGAGAACGTTGTGGCGTCCTGGGATATTGAGCGAGATATGGCCGAGCTCTTCCTCGCCATGAACGACGTCAAACGCAATGCCCTTGCCTCCCGTCGTGATATTCTTCGCCTGATAATCAGCCTCATGATCGATTGCATAGGTATAGTATTTACGATCGATATTCTTTGCGATATTGCGCAGGTTCTCATTGTCGAAACAGAGGACCGCATAGCCCGTTTCCTTATCGACATTCTCGATGAACTGCGTGAAGGCCTTGATGATATTTTCCATCGTCCCATAATGGTCCATATGATCATCTTCGACATTCGTCACAACCGCCACATGCGGATGCAGCTTGAGGAACGAACCATCACTCTCATCAGCCTCTGAGGCAAGGTATTCACTCTCACCCAGCTTGGCATTCGTTCCCAGATCCGGCACCTCGCCGCCGACAATCATCGTCGGCGATACGCCAGCATGGGTCAGCGCCACGCCGAGCATCGAAGTCGTCGTCGTCTTGCCATGGGCACCAGCTACGGCAATGCCTTTATACTCATTGACAAGGGCCGCATTGATATCCGAACGATGCAGTTTCGTGATGCCCAGGTCACGGGCAGCCAGCACCTCCGGATTGTCGTAAGGGATGGCCGTCGATACGACAATGGCATCTACGCCACGGACGTTCTCGCCTTTCTGACCGCCCAGCATGATCTTAGCCCCCATCTTGCGCAAGTTCTCGATGACGGCCGAATCCTCACGGTCTGACCCCGACACCTCATAGCCAAGCTCGACAAGGATCTTGGCCAATGGGCTCATCCCGGCACCGCCGATGCCGACAAAATGGATCTTCTTGATATCATTAAGCTCTTTCAGCTGTTTCATCTACTATAGTCCCCCTTAGCACTGACCGGCAAGTTCCAACACCATGTCGGCAATATCAGCCGCAGCCTGTGGCCTGCCCATACTGCGGCTGGCTTCTGCCATCGCCGTCAGCTTGTCATCTTCACTCAATAACTCGGTGAGCACTGCACAGAGCCGCTCACTCGTCAGTTCGTTGTTCAGGATCATCCTGGCTGCGCCAGCCGTTTCCAAGGCGCGGGCATTGTGCTCCTGATGATTCTCGGCCGCATAAGGATATGGCACCAGGATGGCAGGAATGCCGCGAGCCGTAAGCTCAGCCAGTCCCGTCGCACCAGCACGGAATACCGCCAGATCTGCCATAGCCATCGCCTTAGGCATATCATAAAGATAAGGCCGCACCTGTATATGCTTGGCCTTATCAAGATCTAAGCCTGCAGCTTCAAGCCGATTCACCACATCCTCATACTCGAGCTTACCCGTCACATGCAGATATTGAACCTCCGGATGCTTTGCTGCCTGTACGAGCACATCAATCATCGCCCGGTTGATGGAACGTGCCCCCCGGCTGCCGCCAGAAATAAGCACCGTCTTGCGGGCCGGGTCGAAACCGAACTCAGCCGCCCCTTCTTCCCGGCGCGCTGACAAGACCTCCCGACGGATGGGATTGCCTGTGAACACCACTTTACCAGCCGGAAAATGTTTCTTGGCTTCTTCGGTGCCTGCTGCAATCCTGCTTACGAATCTTGCCAGGATCTTGTTCGTGATACCCGGTACGACATTCTGCTCCTGTATCAAGGTCGGCACATGCATCAGGCTGGCAGCCAGCAGGATTGGTCCACAGACATAGCCACCAGTGCCGATGACCACATCGGGATGGAAATCCCGGACAATCTTAGCCGCCTTAGCCACACCTATCATAGCCTTGCCAGCCCGGCGGAAATTGTCCGGCGTCAAATGGCGTTCAAAGCCCTGAATGTCCACCGTGGCAAAAGGCAGTCCCTCTTTGGGGATAATGTCTGCCTCCAGGCCGCGTTTCGTACCGACGTAAAGGAATTTCGCGTCGGGATATTTCTCCTGTATAGTACGGATAATCGTGATGGCTGGGTAGATATGCCCACCAGTGCCGCCACCAGATACGATGATATTCAACTTAATACCCCTCTTATCAATCAAAGATTATTGACCAGCCGCTTGAAATCACGACCGCGCTGCGCCATGCCATCATACATGTCAAAACTTGCACAGGCCGGTGAGAGCAGGACGACCTGCGGCGCACGGGCCAATCCATGCGCAATCTCCACGGCCTTCTCCATCGAAAAGCCTGCCCGATGGATATGTTCCTGCGGATAGCCATTCTTGCAGGCCTCTTGCTCAAAGCGCTCTGCCGCAGCGCCAACGAGAATCAGGTCTGTCACGCGCTGCTTCACGAGCTGCATGAAATCCGTCAGATCCGTCATCTTATCGTCGCCACCAGCCAGCAGCACGATGCCATCATCAAACGTCTCCAGCGCCTTGATAGCCGAATCGGTATTCGTCGCCTTGGAGTCGTTGTAATAGGCTACGCCATCGAGCTCACGGACATATTCGATGCGGTGCTCGACGCCACGGAACTCCTTGAGTACCTTGACCATGGCCTGCGGCTCACAACCAGCCAGGAAGGCCGAGGCAGCTGCCGCAAGCGCATTTTCCACATTATGAGCGCCCTTGATGCCCAGTTCATTTACACGACAGAGCGGATATTCCTGTCCTTCCCAACGGATGATGAGCTGACCGTCACGGGCAAAGGCACCTTCTTCAAGCTCCTGCTGGCGGCTGAAGTAACAAACCTTTGCCGCTGCCCGCTCCTTCATCGAACGCGTATGTTCATCGTCATAGTTGAGCACCAGGAAATCCTCAGCCGTCTGCTGTGCAAACAGGCGCTCCTTCATCTGCTGGTAGACCTCCATCGAGCCATGACGCACGATATGATCCGGCGTCACATTCAGCTCCGCAGCTACATGCGGATGAAAATCCTTCGTGGCCTCCATCTGATAGCTGGAGATTTCCGCAGCGATGCAGCCGCCCTTGCCAACACGCAGGACCTCTTCTGACAGTGGCACACCGATATTGCCGCCTACACCAACGCGCTTGAAACGCGTTGCCAGCAGCAAGCCTAAAAGCGTGACCGTCGTCGTCTTGCCATTCGTTCCCGTAACCGCACAAATCGGCGACTCCGCCAGCTCATAGGCCATTTCCACCTCAGTCAGGACGCGGATCTTGCGTGCATAGGCAGCCTGGATGATGGGGATGCGGACCGGAACTGCCGGTGATACGATGACCATATCAACACCCTCGAGCAGCTCTTCCTGCTGCGGGCCAAACGCCAGGCGGATATCCGCCGCCCTGAGTTCTTGGAAATCGTACTTGATATCCTGCTCGCTCTTGGCATCGCTGAGCACCACCTCAGCCCCAAACTTCTTCGCCAGCTTGGCAGCGGCAAAACCGCTGATGCCAGCACCAATTACCAGTACCTTCTTGCCTGAAAGATCCATAGTCACAAAGAAATCCCCCTCAATGAAATCGTACGAACTCACTTAAGATCAAAGCAGTGATAAACCGGCCACGCTTGCCAGCAAACCGACAGTCCAGAATACGAAGACAACCTTCCATTCGGACCAGCCACCGAGCTCAAAATGATGATGTATCGGGCTCATGCGGAATACGCGCTTGCCCGTAGTCTTGAAGGAAATGACCTGGATGATGACCGAAAGTGCCTCACAGACAAAAATCAAGCCGATGATGGCCAGCAGTACTTCCGTATGCGTAAGGATGCCCACAGCAGCAAAGGCACCACCAAGTGCGAGCGAACCCGTATCGCCCATGAACACCTTGGCCGGATGGGCATTGAACCGCAGGAATGCCAGGCAGGCACCAACAATTGCCACACAGAACAGCGCCAAATCATTATGGCCAAGCAGCAGGCATACTGCCGCATAGGCACTAGCAGCGATGGCCATGGTGCCCGATGCGAGCCCATCAAGGCCATCAGTCAGGTTCACGGCATTTGAAGCCCCCACCATGACAAACAACACGAGGAAATAGTACCCGATGCCAATATTGACAGAAGTATTGGCCAGCGGCAGCCATACGCTCGTATCAATGCCGAGCATGCGCGTGCCGATAACCATCGTGACCACGGCAATGATGATCTGGCCGAGCATCTTCTGCTTGGCCTTGAGACCAAGATTGCGTTTCTTGACTACTTTGATGTAATCATCGAGGAATCCGAGTACGAAGTGCCCCAACATGATGAAAAGTGCCAGCAGGATTTCCGTCGACAGCGGTGCTGCGGCAATCGTCCCCAGCGTGATGCCCAGAATGATCATGATGCCGCCCATGGTTGGGGTGCCGCTCTTAGCCTGATGGCTTTTCGGGCCCTCCTCACGGATGCTCTGGCCAAATTTCAACTTATGCAGCTCGGGGATGAAAAACGGTCCCGTCACCAGTACAAAACCGGCAGCTATGACTGCTGCCATGAGTAAACTCGTTTCCACTATCTGATTCCTCTTTCTATTGCCTTTTGTTTCCCGCTCTTAGAGCAGGTCAATGATCTTTTCCATCTGCATGCCGCGCGACCCTTTGAACAGGATCGTATCGCCCGGCTGCAGGATTTCCTGCAGCTTTGCCGCAGCCTCTTCATGCGACGCGCAGCGGCAAACGACCGGCACGCCGCCGTTTTCTGCGCCTTCCGCGATATAGCTGCCCATCTCACCACGCGTGATGACAGCCGCAAATTCCTTTTCCGCCAGTTCCTTCCCGACCTTGCGATGCGCCTCTACAGATACACTACCCAGCTCAAGCATATCGCCCATGACAGCGATCTTGCGCCCCTTCGCCAGCTCCGACAGCGTATTGATGGCCGCAGTCATCGACATCGGGCTCGCATTATAGGCATCGTTGACGATCTGCCACTCCTTGACCGTCTGACACTCAAAGCGCATCTTCGTCGCCTCGAGGTTCTTGAGCCCATCGTGGATCTGCTCAGCCGTAAGCCCCAGCGCAAAACCAGCCGCGATAGCTGCCAGCGCGTTGTAGACATTATGACGGCCCACCATGGCAATCGTATACTCGTGGCGTTCGTTCTGATATTCGACCATGAACTTCGTGTTCCGGCCTTCCGTGCGGATAGCCTCGCCATGCACATCAGCCGACTGCTCGATGCCAAACGTCAACACGCGGACACCGGCAGTTGCCTTGCTGCGCATACCAGCGACATATTCATTATCGGCATTGAGGATGACTGTGCCGCCCGCCGGGATTGCCTCGACAAGTTCAGCCTTGGCCTTGGCAATATTTTCCAGTGACCCCAAAAGCTCCATA
Source organism: Selenomonas sp. GACV-9 (assembly GCA_900116485.1). Lineage (GTDB taxonomy): Bacteria > Bacillota > Negativicutes > Selenomonadales > Selenomonadaceae > Selenomonas_A > Selenomonas_A ruminantium_G. The sequence goes on along the minus strand of FPAX01000009.1, from coordinate 85,903 downwards.
TGGGTTTCGCCCACATTGGTGACGATACCGATCCGAGGCTGGGCAATCTTCGCCAGCGGCTCAATCTGATGGAACCCGCGCATGCCAATCTCGACGACAGCTGCCGTATGTTCCTCACGGATACCTAAGAGCGTCAACGGCAAGCCAATCTCGTTGTTGAAATTGGCCTGGGTCTTGAGTACCGGACCGCGGGCTGAAATCGCTGCCGCCGTCAGATCCTTCGTCGTCGTCTTGCCATTAGAGCCCGTGATTGCAATAACCGGCAGCTGCGGGAAGCGCTCTCGCCAGGCTCTTGCCAGCTGCTGATATGCCGACAGCGTATCTTCAACCTGCAGTACAGTCCCCTGACACTCGCGAAGCTTTTCCTCTGCACAGTCAAGGCTGACCATGACGCCAGCCGCACCTTTCTGCAGTGCCTCCGCAGCAAAATCCTCACCATTGAATTTCTCGCCCTTGAAGGCCAGGAACAGGACACCGTCCGTAATCTTACGCGTGTCACTGACCAAGTCAGCAAACTGCTCTTTATCCTTAGAAACCACCTTGGCATTCGTGATTTCAACAACTTCCTGGAATGTAAAAGCCGGCATTATCTCTCCTCCTTACGGGCAGCAACTGCCTCACGAGCCACTTCTTTATCGTCAAAGTGGATGGTCTTGTCTTTCAAGATCTGATAATCCTCGTGGCCCTTGCCAAGGATGATGACGATATCATCGGTCTCGGCCAGTTCCACCGCCCGGAAGATTGCCTCGCGGCGATCCGTGATCTTTTCATGCTGCTTGTCCCCGATCTTTTCCTGGACACCAGCTTCGACCTCGCTCAAGATGAACTCCGGATCCTCTGAGCGCGGGTTGTCCGACGTAGCGATGACGACATCTGCCAGATCAGCTGCAATCCGTCCCATGATGGGGCGTTTCGTGCGGTCGCGATCGCCGCCGCAGCCAAATACCGCAATGATCTTCTTCTTGGCAATTTCCCTTGCCGTGCGCAGCACGTTCTCAACACCGTCCGGCGTATGAGCATAGTCGACGATGATCGAAAAATCCTGTCCTGCCTTCACAAGCTCAAAACGCCCTGGCACGCTTGTAAAGCCGCTGAGCACCGACTCGATGATTTCCGGCTTGATATGTTCAGCCAATGCCGCCCCCACGGCCGACATGACATTGTAGACATTGAAGATACCCGTGATATGCAATTTGAGTGCCATCTGCCCCAAATCTGCATGATTCAGCGTGAAGTTCGCCCCGCTGGCGAGCACATCGACATCGGTAGCCCGCAAGTCCGCCGGCTGATTGATGGCATATGTAAGCTGCTGGCAGGCCGTATGCTCCAGCATCGTCTTGCCAGCAGCATCATCGATATTGACAACAGCCGTCTTGCCAGTCTTCACACCGGCCTCAGAAACATGTTCAAACAGCTTGGCCTTGGCCAGCATATAGTTTTCCAGCGTCTTATGATAATCCAGATGATCCTGGGTAAGGTTCGTGAACACCGCCGTATCGAACTCGATGCCGGCAACACGATTCTGGTCCAGGGCATGGGAGGAAACTTCCATGACGACATAGTCCATCCCCTTATCGCGCATGATGGCCAGGGTATGCTGGAGCTCCACCACATCCGGCGTCGTGTTATGGATAGGATAGACTTCATCTTCCATCATGATCTGGATCGTACCGATAAGGCCGACCTTATAGCCGGCTGCCCGCAGGATAGCCCGCGTGATATAGCTCGTCGTCGTCTTGCCATTCGTGCCCGTAATGCCGATGACCCGCATGCTGCGTGCGGGGAAATCATGGAAGAACGGTACGATGACATCGAGCGCAGCCTGCAGATCAGTCACGCGCAGTACGGCAATGCCCGCGGGAACTTCTACGTTCTCGCGCGTCGTGAGGATAGCTGCCGCGCCTGCCGCCACTGCCTGCGGAATGAACTTATGGCCATCCACATGCAGGCCAGGGATGCAGACAAACAAGGTCCCCTTGCCTACTTTGCGCGAGTCATGCTCGATACCCGTGATTTCCGTTTCTTTATTGCCGATAACGACAGAACCTGCTACAAGCTCTGCCAGCTGACTGATTGTTTTCATCTGTTTTCCTCCTCAGTTTCCGCCCCTCAAATCAGCGGACCGTACACTATTATAAACCGTCTAGGGAAAAATTAGTAGTATTTTTTCCTGGCATATAAACACGAAAGAAGCTGTTCATCTTCCATGACAGCCTCTTTACTCCCGCCGCCCGCAGCGGCTGATTATTCATTTTTCCTGACTGAAATACGTGTGTTTCGGCACTTCCATGCCCAACTGGTCCTTAGCGATATTCTTGATGCGCTCCGGCGACTTGAGCTTGGCGATGTCAATCTTCAACCGCTCATTTTCCTGCTCGAGCGCATCAGCCTGACGCTGCACCTCCACGAGTGCATAGCCACGGCTGGCACTGACACCGCTGCCGATAGTCACCAGCATCGCCAGTATCGCGATGGTAAGGAACAGGATCTGGCAATGCGACCGCATGCTCGTATCGAGTACCGTCTTGAACAGTGGCTCTTTCGGTGCCTGACGCAGCTGCCGTCTTTCTTCCTCTGGCGACAACGGCATTTCTTCAAAATGTTCTTCTTCCTGTCTTGCGAGCATCAGCAATCGCCCCCTTCCTCTGCCTGTACCAATTTCTCAGCAATGCGCAGTTTAGCGCTCTTCGAACGTGAATTGTGCTCGAGTTCCTCCGCCGTTGCCTGGATTGGCTTGCCAAGCATGCGGATCTCCGGTTTGTGATTACACATGCAGACCGGCAGTTCTGGCGGACAGATGCAGCCGCGCGCCATTTCCTTCAGCGTTTGCTTGGCAATGCGGTCTTCGAGCGAATGGAATGTGATGATGGCAATGCGCCCACCGGGCTTCAAATGCCGCACCGCTGTGCGGAAAGCATTCTCCAGTATGCCCAGCTCATCGTTTACCTCGATGCGGATAGCCTGAAAGATGCGCTTAGCCGGATGCCCATTGGCTGCCTGCCGCACAGCTTTCGGCACAGCCTTGCAGATGATATCGACAAGCTCGCCAGTTGTCTCAACAGGTTTTGCCTCCCGTTCCTTGACAATGAACTGTGCAATGCGGCGGCCCCACCGTTCCTCGCCATAATCATGGAAAATCCGGTCAAGCTCCTGCTCACTGTAGGTGTTGACTACATCGTAGGCCGAAAAACCAGACTCAGGATCCATGCGCATATCAAGCGGCGCATCCTGCATATACGAAAACCCACGCTCAGCCGTATCAATCTGATGGGACGATACGCCAAGATCGAACACAACACCATCGACCAAGGGAGCGTTCTCTTCCGCGAGAATAGCCTCCAGATTGCGAAAGTTGCTATGTACGATATCCACCCGGCAGGCCGCATCTCGCAACCGCTCAGTAGCTGCTGCGATTGCCGCCTCGTCCTGGTCGATGCCGATGATCCTGCCCTCGGGCTCCAGGAGCTCCGCAATCCGTCGGGAATGTCCTGCGCCGCCCAATGTGCAATCGACATAGGTTCCTTTTTTATTTGTCACGAGACCCTTGACGGTCTCCTCCAGCATCACGCTGATATGATGAAACTCCATGTTTCTTGCACCTGACTTCCCTTGTATTCCGTAATCCTTAACAAAAGTGGGTTAAATTCCCAACTCCGAAAGCGAGTCTGCGATTGCCGTAACATCCGGCTCCACTTCCTCATTATATTTGGCCCACTGCTCTTTGCTCCAGACCTCGATGCGGGTATCCACCCCCGTCAATACGACGTCCTGCTTGAGCGCTATCCCTGCATGGGTACGCAGATTGGCCGGCACGAGAAAGCGCCCCTGCTTGTCACACTCGAGCGTGCGGGCTCCGGCAAAGAAGAAACGGGTCAATGCCCGTGCCGCTGGCTTGGCAGTCGGCAGAGCACGCAGCTTAGCTACCCATTCCTCCCAGGCCTGCTGTCCATAGAGGAACAGGCAGTTGTCGAGACCACGCGTGATGATGAAGGTCACGCCGAGTTCCTGACGGAAATCAGCGGGCAGGATGATGCGCCCTTTGGCATCGATGGAATGAACATATTCCCCCATAAACATCCTGCGTCACCACCTTTCTGGTCTTTTGAACCACTTTCCCCCACAATTTACCACTTTTTATCTATTCTCTTTTATATCAAAAATTCCTTTTTTTTGCAAGCGAAACTTGCCTGCCTGCGTGATTTCCTCGCCAAAATCCATTCTGCGCATACAAAAAGAAGTGCCTCTGCACGCAGATGCAGACGGCACTTCTCGTTTTTCCTCTTAACTTTTTATCCAGCCAAACCGTTCAAAGATTGGCGTATAGCGGATACGCTCCAGGAAGTCCTTATTGGTATCTTCTGTATGGAAGATAGGTACACGCTCCAACGCATAGATGTTGCTGGCCTTGTCGACATTGCCGTACTTGATGGTAAACGCCGCCTTGTAACCAGCCTCCCGGACCATCTCTGCGATATGCAGGTTGTAAGTCCCCGTAGGATAAGCCATGTATTCCACAGGATGTCCCAGTTCCTTTTCCGCTTTTTTCTTGGATTCTACCAGCTCTACCCGCAGCTGTTCATCCGTGAGATCGGTCATCGACTTGTGATCTACCGTATGGGATTCGATGCTGATGCCATTGGCATCGAGCTCACGAGCCTGGTCCCAGGTCATGTAATTCTTCTCCTTGCCCAGGAAACTCGTGATGACAAAGATCGTTGCCTTGAATCCGTACTTCTTCAGTATCGGATAGGCATTCGTATAATTGTCTTCGTAGCCATCATCAAAGGTAATCAGCACAGGATTCTCTGGCAGTTCTCCTGTTCCAGCCAGGCTGTCGTAGAGTTCATCCGGCGAGATGGTATGGTAGCCGTTCTCGCTCAGGTACTTCATCTGCGCCTCGAAATCATCGGGCCGTACCGCCAGCGATATGAATGTATTATCTATCTTATGATAGTTGAGCACCATCACTTTGGTACCATTCTCACTATCAGCAACCATCGTTGCCGTCATCTGCTTAGGACTTGACACCAATACCGGAATGCAGAGCAGCAAGGCCAGTATAGCTATTCTCTTCCACCATCTTTGGAACATGCTCTGTTTATGAAATAAGGACATGATACGCCTCCTTAATTATTTTTCAACGCGTGAAACCGCTTACGCAAAATCAGCACGATTACAGCCAGCATCCCTGCAGACCCGGACATGACACGTCCCAATGGCATTGCCGCTCCAATATCTGCGCCACTGGCCAGATAATAGAAACCACAGCCAAGACGGATAAAGGCAAGGCTGGCTGTCCCCAGCAAAAATAACGTTCCCAGCAGCCGTGGCCGTTGCCAGACAAGCTGCACCACAGTCAACACACAGAGCAGCAGGAACACCAGCAGCTGCAGACCAGCCTGATAGAGCGCAATCGGCTGGAAATAAAGTGTATCGCCAAAGCCCACCGGCCGGAACGCATACTCCACATATTCAACCAGCCGATGATCATTGGGCAGGTCATCGGGAAATGGCAAGCCGGGATTGAGCTGCAACGCGAAGATTCCGAGTTCGATAATGACCAGTGCCAATACGCCAGCTGGTATCAGTATATCCAGCCACTGCCAGGTATCAAGACCGTGCACCTGGCAGACTCCCCACACGGCCAATAGCAGGCCGCCTATGATGCCATACAAGGACAACCCACCATGCCAAATCGCCACGATTTCCCATAAGCAGCTGCTGTACTGCTCAAAATGGTGCAGGACATAACCCGCCCGCCCACACAGCAACGCTAAAGGAATCCCCCATAGGACAATATCTGTCAGCACGGCAGCCGGCTGATGATGCAGCCTGACGTTTACTCCCGCTGTCACTACGGCTAATAACACCGCCACCGCAACAAACAAACCATACGTATAGATTGATACACCGCCTAAAGAGCAGGCGATAAATCCCATGTATAATCCCTCCGCTTTTCCTTAATCTTGCAATACTCTCATTTTAAACCGATTGTAAGAAAAAAACCAGTCTTGATGATATTTTGCTGATATTTTTTCTGAATCCGGTTCATTTTCCTTGTATCCCGCCAGCTGTATGTGCTATAATTCGGGTGATGGAAATCGCCTGGATGGCATTTCCGCCCAATTGTATATAGGAGGTCATACGTTATGGCAATTACGAAAGACATGAGCATTCTTGAAGTTGTTCAGAAATATCCGGATACCGTTGATGTATTCGTAAACGCTGGCATGGGCTGCCTTGGCTGCGCTGCCGCTCATTTCGAAAACATTGAGCAGGGTGCTATGGCTCACGGCATCGATGTTGATGCCCTGATTGAGGGTCTCAACGAGGCTGTTGGCGCTGCTGAATAATCGTTCCGGCATGAAAAAAGCTCCATCCACCGATGGAGCTTTTTTCATGCTTTTTTCTTTAGAGCGTCTGCAGGAGTTCCTGTACCTTGGTCAGATACTCATCGCGGCCGAAGGTAAATACCTCGCCCGTCTTGCGGACCTTGACCTCAATCTGCCCTTCTTCGACAGCCTTCGGGCCAATGACCACACGTACCGGATAACCGATGAGATCGCAGTCGGCGAACTTGACACCGGCGCGTTCCTTGCGGTCATCGAGCAGCGTATCGATACCTGCTTGACGGCATTCCTTATAGATAGACTCAGCATACTGAAGCTGTTCTTCCTTCTTCGCATTGACAGCGACGACGACGACCTCAAAAGGAGCGATAGCACGCGGCCAGATGATACCCTGCTCATCGTTGTTCTGCTCGATCGCTGCAGCCATCGTCCGGCCAACGCCGATACCGTAGCAGCCCATGTAGAGCGGCTGCTCCTTACCTTTCTCGTCCAAGAACATCGCGCCCATAGCCTTGGAATACTTCGTGCCCAGCGTGAAGACCTGTCCAGCCTCAATGCCACGCGTCATCGTCAGCGGCGCACCGCAATGGGGGCAGGCATCGCCTTCCTTGACCATGCGCAGATCCGTCACCACGATGCCCTCCTGGGTGAAGTCACGTTTCGGGTTGACATTCTTGTAATGATGGTCAGCCTCATTAGCACCAGCAACAGCGTTGGCCATATTCATGACCGTCGGATCAACGAGGATCAGCGTGCCATCCTTGATGCCGATTGGGCTCATGAAACCCGGACAGCCGCCCACAGCCTCAATGGCTGCATCATCAGCCATGCGCAGTTCCAGCGCGCCTTCAACCTGATTGATGACCTTGACCTCATTGACATCATGATCGCCACGGACAAACGCCAGCACGAGCTGATCCGTATCTGTCTGGTAAGCTACAGCCTTGATGGTCTTCTGCGCCGGAATGCCCAGGAACTCAACCAAACCGTCAATGGTGTTGACGCTCGGAGTCTCCACCTTTTCCAACGGCAGTGCCTCTTCCTCAGCAGCCGGGATTGGCGCCAGTGCTGCCTTCTCATCGCTGGCGGCATAGTCGCATTTCGTGCAGTAAGCGATATTCGACTCACCAGCATCCGCCAATACCGTGAACTCGTGGGAATGGCCGCCACCAATAGCACCGTTATCGGCTTCAACCGGACGGAACTTGAGGCCCATGCGGTTGTAGATATTCGTGTAAGCATCGTACATCTTCTGGTACGACTCGTTCATGCCCTCGATATCCTTGTCAAAGGAATAGAGATCCTTCATGATGAACTCACGGCTGCGCATCAGGCCAAAGCGCGGGCGGCGTTCATCGCGGAACTTGTCCTGGATCTGATAGAGCAGCAGCGGCAGCTGCTTGTAGCTGCGGACTTCATCGCGTACGAGATCCGTCATCATTTCCTCATGCGTCGGTCCCAGGCAGAAATCACGGCCATGGCGATCCTTGATACGCATCATCTCTTCGCCATAAGCTGCCCAGCGGCCGCTCTCCTCCCAAAGCTCCGACGGCTGCAGGATTGGCATGCCGACTTCCTGGCCGCCAGCAGCATCCATCTCATCACGGATGATCTCCTCGATCTTGCGGATGACCCGCCAGCCCAGCGGCAGGAATGTATACATGCCGCCTGCTACCTTGCGGATCATGCCGGCGCGGTACATCAGCTGATGGCTGACGATTTCCGCCTCAGCCGGGGTGTTACGAAGTGTTGGTGCATATAAATTACTTGCTCTCATTTTTGTTTACGTTCCTCCAAAATTGCGTCGATTTCCTTGAACAGTTCCTCGACGAGTATCTCTTCTGGTACCTTGCGGATAATCTCGCCCTTGCGGAAGATAAGGCCTTCGCCGTTACCGCCAGCAATGCCGACATCTGCGCCGCGCGCTTCCCCCGGCCCATTGACGACACAGCCCATCACCGCAACATCGATGGGATCTTTGATGCCTTCGAGTTTCTTCTCGACCTGGGCTGCGATAGCCGGCAGGTCGATGCTCGTGCGGCCGCAAGTGGGGCAGGCGACAAGCGTCGGCCCATATTCCTTGAGTCCCAGGGATTTCAGGATCTCATTGGCCACCTTGACCTCGACGACAGGATCACCCGTCAGCGAGATGCGGAAAGTATCACCGATTCCCTCTGCCAGCAGGGCACCGATGCCCACTGCCGACTTGATGATTCCCGTATTGACCGTTCCAGCCTCGGTGATGCCAAGGTGCAGCGGATAATCGACAGTCTCACTCATCAGCCGGTAAGCCGCCAGCGTAAGCGGTACATCGTGTGCCTTGAGCGAGATCTTCATGTCATGGAAATCCAGTGCCTCGAGGATGCGGATATGCTGCAGCGCCGACTCGACAAGGGCTTCCGGCGTCACAGCACCATACTTGGCCAGGATCTTCTTATCCAGCGATCCCGCATTGACACCAATGCGGATAGGGATATGCTTTGCCTTGGCAGCCTGCACGACTGCCTTTACCTTTTCCTCGCCACCGATGTTGCCCGGATTCAGGCGCAAGGCTGAAATCCCCTGCTCGATTGCCTCCAGGGCCAACTTATAGTCAAAATGGATATCTGCAACGAGCGGTACATCCACCGCCCGGATGATATTCCCGAGATTCTTGGCAGCCTCCATGTCTGGAACAGCCAGGCGGACAATGTCGCAGCCAGCTGCCTGCAGCGCCTTGATCTGCGCTACGGTTGCCTCAGTATCAGTCGTCTTCGTGTTGCACATCGACTGCACCGAGATTGGTGCGCCGCCGCCAATCGCTACCGGCCCGATATGTATCTGGCGGGTATGCTTGCGTTTCATCATCTATATTCAGCCTCCCGTAAAGATGCGTACGATATCGTTCTTTGTGGCAAGGATCATCAACAGGATCAGCAAGGCAATGCCGACCTTCTGCGTGTACTCCAAAGCCTTTGGCCCCATGGGCTTGCCCCGTACTGCCTCAACGCAGAGGCCGGCAAAATGACCACCATCCAGTGCCGGAATCGGGAACAGATTAACGATACCGAGATTCAAGCTCAAGAAGGCCGCAAAGTTCAAGAGCGGTACAAAGCCCATCTGCGCTACCTCGCCAGCCATCTGCGCCACACCGATAGGCCCGGCCAGTTCCGTCCCTGATAATTCCAAGAGAATCTTGTAGAGTGCATCGAGCATCATGACGATGATTGCTGCCGTCTTCTGCACAGCCAGCTGCATGGATTCCACCAAGCCAGGCATCCGCGTATCGACAGAGCTCATGACACCTACCATAGCTTTCTTCGCCTGCTCATCATAAACCGGCGTCATTGTCGCCGTGATCGTTTCATCGCCACGCTGGACAACCAATTCGATTGGCTCCCCCGTGTTGTCTTTCACACCATCGACAAACTCCGTCCATTTGCTGATAGATTTGCCATCAATGCTGAGGACACGGTCACCTGGCAAGAAACCTGCCTCTGCAGCCGGCTTTCCTGCGATTACCGATCCGAATACTGGCTCAGGATTCGGCGTGCTGACCCCGGCAAAGAAGAAGATACCGAAGAACAAGAACACTGGCAGAATAAAATTCATCACCGAACCAGCTAAAATGACAATCATGCGTGACAGCACCGGCTTCTCGCAGTAGCCACGCTCCCCCGCATCGTTGTCATCAGGGTTCATGCCAGCAATGTCGTTGAAACCACCCAGCGGGATCACCCGCAGGGAGTATACCGTCTCGCCCCAGCGATGACTGATGAGTTTAGGGCCAAAGCCGATGGCAAATTCATCCACCCGCATGCCCGTGAGCTTTGCCGTCAGGAAATGTCCGAGTTCATGCACGAGGACCAGCAGGCCAAATACGAATATCGCAGCTGCTATTGTTAAAACCATATCGACACCTGCCTTTTACTTCTTCAACAAGCTAGTGGCAAACTCACGTGCCCAACGATCTTCCTCAAACAGTTCTTCAAGGGTCGGTTCCATGATACATTCGCGTTTCATCATGGTTTCCTCGATGATATCGTAGATATCCAGGAACTTGATGCCATCTTTAAGGAAAGCACCGACAGCCACCTCATTGGCAGCATTGAATACGCAAGGCATGCTACCTCCCATCTCACCAGCCTCATAGGCAAATCGCAAGCCCTTGAAGGTATCCGTGTCTGGTTTCGCAAAGGTCAGATCCTTCATCTGCCAGAAATCGAGGCGCTCAAACTCCGAATCCGTACGCTCCGGATAAGTCAGGGCATACTGGATAGGCAGTTTCATATCCGTAGAACCGAGCTGAGCGATGACCGCACCATCATGGAACTGGACCATCGAATGCACGATGCTCTGCGGATGCACGACCACCTGGATCTGATCGTAACGCATGCCATAGAGCCATTTGGCCTCGATGACCTCAAGACCCTTGTTGACGAGCGTCGCTGAGTCCACGGTAATCTTCTGCCCCATGTTCCAGGTCGGATGTGCCAGCACCTGTGCCCGCGTCACATCCTTGAGCTCCTCCCGTTTCTTGCCGCGGAAAGGTCCGCCCGAGCAGGTCAGCAAGAGCTTTTCTACCGTATCGAGACGCTCGCCCTGCAAACACTGGAAAAACGCGCAGTGCTCACTGTCAACCGGCAGGATGGAAACACCCTTTTCCTTAGCCCGGCGCGTAACGATCTCACCTGCTACCACCAGCGTCTCCTTATTGGCCAAGGCAATATCCTTGCCGGCCTCGATGGCCTTGAGCGTCGGCTCCAGACCAGCAAAGCCCATCATCGAGGTCACCACCGTCTCGACGCCATCAAAGGCTGCGGCATCGATAAAGGCCTGACGGCCGCCCACCAGCTTGGTGGGGCCGCTGTAACGGCTCTTCAGACGGTTGTAGGCTGCCTCATCTGACAGGACTGCCAATTCCGGGGTGAACTCACGGATCTGTTTTTCAAGCAGCTCATCGCTGGCATTAGCCGCCAATACCGAAATATGGAACAGCTCCGGATGGCTGCGGACCACATCAAGGGTCTGGGTGCCAATCGAACCTGTAGAACCTAATACTGCAATATTTTTCATCGCCGAATCTCCTTACATTCACTTCATCGCCAGACCGACGTATTTCACAAAATAATAGACCAGCGGTGCCGTAAACAGCACGCTGTCAAAGCGATCCCAGATGCCGCCATGGCCCGGGATGATATTTCCTGAATCCTTGATACCCGTATAACGCTTGGCAACAGACTCCACCAGATCGCCAAGGGTTGCCAGGATGGAGATGGCAAAGCCTAACACTGCCATTTCCTGCACCGGCAGGGAAAAGAATACACCTAAGCCTGCTACCGCAGCCGTCGTGCCAACGACAGAGCCTAAAAAGCCCTCGATGGTCTTATTCGGGCTGATGCGCGAGCAGAGTTTGTGACGGCCAATGGCCGAACCCGTAAAATAAGCAAACGTATCGCTTGCCCAGGTGCCGATGAACATGATCCAGATCAGTGCGCAGCCGAATTCAAACTCGCCAAACTGCGTCATGATCATATCATGTCCCGACCATGCACGCAGCATGACCATATAGGTAAACGGGAATCCGATATACAGGATGCCAGCTGCCGACGTGACAGCATCCATGATGCTGACTGAACCATGCAGCAAGACACTCTCGAGCATTACGACCAGCACGATCAGCGTGGCCGCAGCCACCATGAGCTCAACATTTCCCTGCCAACCTGCATACCACAGCAGAGCAATCCCCAGGAATCCCGTCAGCAAGGTAAGTCCCATGCCACGTTCTCCAAAGGCTCTTGCATACTCAAACCAGGCCAGCAAGGCAAGGACCAGCGCAAAACCAGCAAACACCATACCGCCGGTCTGGATGACATATGCCGCCAGTGCGATACCGACGACGCCTGTTATTATTCTTGTAATCAACTATAACGCTCCTATTACCTTATTCTTTATCCGGCTTAGTCAGACCACCAAAGCGGCGATCGCGGCCGGCATAGTCTACCATCGCATCGACAAAGCACTCAGGCGTGAAGTCCGGCCAATTCGTTTCAGTGAACCAGAACTCCGCATAAGCAGCCTGCCAAAGCAGGAAGTTAGACAGACGCTGGTCACCGCTGGTACGGATCACGAGATCGACCGGCAGATTCCCCTGGGTATCCAGTGATGACTCGATGATATGCTCATCGATATCAGCCACTGCCAGTTCCCCTGCCTGCACACGTCTGACAATGGACTGGACACCGCGGACAATCTCATCCTGACCACCGTAATTCACAGCGACATTGAATTTCACGCCTGTATTGTCCTTCATGAGCCCCTCAGCCTCACGCATCTGTTCCTGCAGCGACTCCGGCAGACCATCGATGCGGCCAATGAAGTGGATCTGCACATTATCCTCATGCATCTCCTGCAGTTCCTTCTTGAGGTATTCCGAGAACAGGTTCATCAGGAATTCAACTTCCGTGTGCGGACGTTTCCAGTTCTCCGTCGAAAAGGCGTAAACTGTCAGCGCATCGAGCTCAAGCCCGATAGCCGTCTTGAGGATGTTCTTCAGGGTCTTGACCCCGGCCGTATGACCAGCCGTGCGCAGCATCCCCTGCCCTTTGGCCCAGCGGCCATTGCCATCCATGATGACAGCTACATGACGCGGCAGCTTTTCCCAGTCAATCTTGGCAAACAGCGGCGAATCATGGGCAGGAATCTCAAAGTTTCCCCCTGAGACAACCGACTTGCCGATTGTCCCCAAAATCTTCTTTATCATATTGCAATCCCTCGCTTAGGATATTAATTTCCTTAGAATATAAGAACAAGCCCCTCTTCCGTCAAGCCGTAAGAGGGGCCCATTCCCATTGGAACCCAAAGTTCCCTCATGCGTCAGGGAGCCTCGATAGCGGATACCGGGCAGCCAGCAGCGCAAGCGCCGCACTCTACGCATTTGTCTGCATCGATCTCATAATGCTCAGCACCCTCGCTGATTGCCTCAACCGGGCAAGTAGCAGCGCAGGAACCGCACGAAATGCAGTCATCATTGATCTTGTATGCCATACTCAGACACCTCCTTCGCTCATTTCTTCTGCTTGGCCACGAGGGTCACAAGCAGAGTGCCGTCAGCGAGATTTCGCTCACGAACGACATAAAGACAGCTCGAATCTGTCTTGAAAAAATCACGCGTTGAACGTGATATTTCCGTCTGAAAAAGAGTCCCCTGATCGCGAAGCATCTGCTCCGCCTCTGTCCAGGGACGGCCAATCACATCGAGAGCCATATCAGACTTCCATGACTTCTTTCTCTTTGGCATCCTTCGTCGTATCAACGAGCTTGATGTATTTGTCGACGAGTTTCTGCATGCTTTCCTGGCCGCGCTTGGATTCATCCTCGGTGATTTCCTTGGCTTTCTCCAGTTTCTTGATGGCATCGTTGCCGTCACGGCGAAGATTGCGGATAGCTACTTTCGCTTCCTCAGCCTTCTTGTTGACCGACTTGACAAGTTCCTGGCGGCGCTCCTGAGTCAGGGCCGGGATTGCCAGGCGGATAGCCGTGCCGTCCGAGTTCGGGGACAGGCCCAGATCCGATTTCATGATAGCGACCTCGATTTCATGCAGGATCGACTTCTCATAGGGCTGGATGATGATCATGCGCGGCTCCGGTACCGATACTTTCGCAATCTGGTTTACCGGCGTTGCTGCCCCGTAATAATCAACGGTGACTTTATCAAGCAGCGACGGCGTAGCACGGCCAGCGCGCAATGTAGCGAATTCACGTTTGAGTGCCTCAATGGATTTCTGCATGCGTTCCTCGTGGGAAGCAAGGATATCTTTAATCATCTGTCATTACCTCCTACCGTCGTGCCAATCTCCTCGCCGAGAGCAGCCTTGACGATGTTCTTGTGATCATCAATGTTGAATACAACCAAGGGAATCTTGTTATCCATGCAGAGGCTCGTAGCCGTCGTGTCCATGACCTGAAGCCCACGGTTGATGATTTCGATGTACGAGAGCGTGTCGAATTTCTTCGCATCGGCATTCTTGTTTGGATCCGAGTCATAGATGCCGTCCGTGCCCTTCTTGGCCATCAGGATGACATCCGCCTCAATCTCAGCAGCACGCAGCGCAGCCGTCGTATCCGTCGAGAAATACGGATTGCCTGTGCCAGCGCCAAAAATGACTACGCGGCCCTTCTCCATATGGCGGATGGCTTTGCGGCGGATGTAGAGTTCAGCAACCTGACGCATCTCGATAGCCGTCTGGACGCGGGTATCCACATCCATCTTCTCCAGCGCATCCTGCAGTGCCAGTGCATTCATGACCGTTGCCATCATGCCCATGTAGTCAGCCGTTGCACGATCCATGCCTTTTGCCGAGCCAGCCAGGCCGCGCCAGATATTACCGCCACCAACGACTACGGCAACATCCACACCGCGGTCACGGACCTGCTTGATCTGCGCAGCAATATCCTCAACGACTTCCGGATTAATGCCGAACCCCTGCTCTCCTGCCAGCGACTCACCGCTGAGTTTAAGGACTACACGTTTATATTTTGCTGTTTCCAAAACAATTAACCTCCATCCAGGCATCACTGTACCCGATTCAAACTCATACTGCATCTATTATACATGAAAATGCGATACGAAACAATGTTTCCACCCGCCGATTTGTCCATTTCACGAAAAAAGGAGTACATCCTGACGGATGTACTCCCGTAAATGCATTTCCTCAACAGAAATGGATTATTTCATCTGAGCAGCAACTTCAGCAGCGAAGTTCTCTTCCTTCTTCTCGATGCCTTCGCCGAGCTGGAAGCGCGTGAATGCCGTAACCTTGGCATCGCCGAGAACGTCTTTGATCGTCTTCTCGGAATCCTTGACGAAAATCTGCTCGTTCAGGCAGACTTCCTTATAGAATTTGTTGATGCGGCCCTCGACCATGCGATCGATGATGTTAGCCGGTTTGCCCTCTTCCTCAGCCTGCTTGCGGAGAACTTCCTTCTCATGCTCGAGGGAAGCAGCGTCAACGCCAGCGCGATCGATAGCCTGCGGAGCAGCTGCAGCAATCTGCATAGCGATGTCTTTGCCCAGCGTCTCGTCGCCAGCCGTCAGCTCGACGAGAACACCGATCTTACCGCCCATGTGGATGTAGCTGGCAACACGGCCTTCCGTCTCATAGCAAGCAAAGCGGCGCAGCGAGATCTTCTCGCCAATCGTAGCCGTAGCTTCCGTGATGAGGTCAGAAACCTTCTTGCCATCGATCTCGCTGTTGTTCAGCGCATCGAGGTCAGCTGGTTTCGTCTCAACGATATGCTTGGAAATCTTAGCCGTCAGAGCCTTGAACTGGTCATTGCCAGCAGCGAAGTCCGTCTCGCAGTTGATCTCGACAACAGCACCGACTTTGGCATCCTCGCTGACATAAGCAGCAACAGCGCCCTCAGCAGCAACGCGGCCAGCCTTCTTCTCAGCCTTAGCGATGCCTTTCTCGCGCAGGAAATCGATTGCTTTATCCATGTCGCCATCGACAGCCGTCAGAGCTTTTTTGCAGTCCATCATGCCTGCGCCCGTTTTCTCGCGCAGTTCTTTTACCAGTGCAGCAGTAATTGCCATTTACTTCTTCCTCCTAAATTATAAATAACGGGGTAAGGGATAATTATTCCCTTACCCCGTCATGATTTCCCGTAGTGAGTCTGGATTACTCAGCAGCCTTCGTATCAGCAGCCTCGCCATCCTGGCCCTGACGGCCTTCGAGGACAGCGTCAGCCATACGGCCCGTCAGCAGTTTGACGGCACGGATAGCATCATCATTGCCCGGGATGACATAGTCGATCTCGTCCGGATCGCAGTTCGTGTCAACGATAGCAACGATAGGAATGTTGAGCTTGCGAGCCTCAGCAACAGCGATACGCTCTTTGCGCGGATCAACGATGAAGAGAGCGCCCGGCAGCTTGTTCATCTCTTTGATACCGCCGAGGTATTTCTCGAGTTTCTCCATCTCATGGCGGAGAACCTGTACTTCTTTCTTCGTGAGGACTTCGAACGTGCCATCAGCTTCCATAGCCTCGAG
The DNA here is from genome assembly GCA_900116485.1 of Selenomonas sp. GACV-9. Lineage (GTDB taxonomy): Bacteria > Bacillota > Negativicutes > Selenomonadales > Selenomonadaceae > Selenomonas_A > Selenomonas_A ruminantium_G. Next base: position 69,522 of record FPAX01000009.1, on the reverse strand, counting down.
CTCTTTGAGACGAGCAACGCGCTTCTGGATTGTCTGGAAGTTCGTCATCATGCCGCCGAGCCAACGCTCGTTGACATAGAACATGTTAGCACGCAGAGACTCCTCTTTGATAGCCTCCTGAGCCTGCTTCTTCGTACCAACGAAGAGGATGCTCTTGCCTTCTTCAGCAACGCTGCGAAGGAATGCATAAGCCTCGTCAACTTTCTTGACGGTCTTCTGCAGATCGATGATGTAGATGCCATTGCGCTCCGTGAAGATGTACTTAGCCATCTTCGGGTTCCAACGGCGGGTCTGATGTCCGAAGTGGACACCTGCTTCAAGTAACTGTTTCATGGAAATAACTGCCATGTTGGTGCACCTCCTGTTTTTTTCTTCTGGGCTCCTCATCTTCTGCACCACCCTGTATCAGGGCACAGGGCAGATATCGGAAACCCATGCTTTTTATTACACCGTGGGATATTATATCATGGGCAAATAGAAAAAAGCAATCCTTAAAATAAAAAATTTTGTCCTATCCCTACAAAAACCTATTCCCCATAATCAGTCTTCAAATTGCAGTTTGTCTGTCAGTGCGTGCGGAACGGAATCCCAATAGTACGCAGCTCGGGGTTCACGGGGTAGTACTTTTTCTGTTTCCGCTGAATGGACCGTACGACCAGTCCTACGGATCTAGTTACCTGCTCCCGTCACCAGGTCGCGACGTACATAGTTCTTTCTAGGTTATACGATTACGGCCCAGTCCTGCTGCGCAGGACAGTCGCTCCAGACAGAAAGAAGCACTACCCCGTTCGCCCCTTTGGTAACGGTAGTCTGAATTTGCACGAACCGTTGCTCTCGCAGCAAGCACATCGATGTAATTCGTGGCCTTTCGCCGGGACAGAGCAGGATTATTCCAACGTAACGGCGGGCGAGGGTGGGTACACTTTCTTCGTAGACGGAGCGATTGCCCGAACGTAGTGAGGGATGGCACGCGGTAGGTATAAATTAGAACGTCAAGATGTATTGGCGCGCCGCCGGCCTGCCCGGCGCATGTACCTAGATACGTACAACCTGCCAGCGCGGGTCATTTAGCGGAGCGGAGAAAAAGTGCACCCACCCTCACCCAAGCTGAGCTGCAGCAAGCTTATTGTAATCGCGCACTGACAGACAAACTGTAATTTAACAAAAGACCCGTTGACTTTTTGTAATGTCAACGGGTCTTCGTATTCATCAGACGGTCATCTCACAACTCCCGCCTTAAGCATAAATGCCAGCTATATTAAGCTGCCGCATGTTTTTTCTCTTCCTGATCCATAACAATCGTCACCGCACCATCACCAGTGATATTGAGGCAGGTACGGAACATATCGAGGACGCGGTCGATACCAGCCACCAGTGCCATGCCCTCAATCGGCAGGCCAACAGACTGCAGGACCATAGCCAGCATGATAAGGCCGGCACCCGGAACACCTGCGGTACCGATTGAGGCCAGCGTTCCCGTCAGCACGATCATCATCATCTGACCGGCCGTCAGGTCAACACCGAATACATTGGCGATGAACAGCGTGCAGACACCCATGTAGAGGGCCGTGCCATCCATGTTGATCGTCGCCCCCAGCGGCAGCACGAAGGAGGAGACCTCCCGGGATACGCCAAGCTTTTCCTGGCAGTTCTTCATGTTGATTGGCAGGGACGCTGCACTGGAGCAAGTCGTGAAAGCGATGAGCATCTGCTCGCTCATGCCCTTGAAGAATTCCAGCGGCGTATGTCCGCCCCAGACCTTGGCCAGCGTCGAGTAGACGGCAATCGCATGGATTGCGCAGCCAACAGCCACGCAGGCGATGACCGACATCAGCGGCAGCAGTACCTTCGGGCCATTCTTGGCTACGACCGGCAGCAGCAGTGCGAAGACACCGTACGGAGCAAAGCTCATGACGATACCGATGATCTTGTAGGATACCTCTGCCCCAGCATCGAAGAATCTGACGAGCAGTTCCGCCCGCTCACCGCCGACCTTCAGGATGCCGACACCGACAAACAGCGAGAAGATGATGACCGGCAGGATCTGGGCCTTAGCCATCGCCTCGATGGGGTTGGCAGGAACCATGGCCACGAACACCTGCATGATCGATGGTGCTTCCTTGACCTTGACGGCTGCCTCACTGGCCATCTGCAGGCCCACCCCCGGATGGACAAGGCCGGCAATGCCAAAGCCGATGACGATGGCCACCGCCGTCGTGCAGAGATAGAGCAGGATCGTCTTGAGACCGATGCGTCCCAATTTCTTCGTATCACCGAGACTTGTCATACCGACGACGAGGGAGAAGAATACGACCGGTACGATCATCATCTTGATGAGATTGATGAAGATGGTGCCGATTGGCGCAATCCACCAGTTGATGAACGGCAGTCCCGGTTCACCGGCAATAAGGCCAACGACAACAGAAAGTATCAGAGCGATAAAAATCTTGATTGAAAGGTTCATAACAATCACTCCTTTGCTGGAAAATAAGATAATATGATTTCACAATCCCTCATCTGCCTTTATTATACTGATAGTTTCCATACGTGTCTACACTATAAAGACATATAGTCGCCATGTGTATTGTATACATAAATAGACACCGCCTGCAGTGGATAGATATCCACTGCAGGCGGTGTCATCTCTCATATTCAGCTCTGCTGGAGAATCGAGTAGTTTTCCGGATGCATGCCAGGCTTGACCGTTACCTTGATGTCCGTGCCGAATTCCGCGGCCAGGTCCATCATCAGCTGATTGGCCCGCAGCTCCTCGGCTACGGTCTCATGAACCTCGATCTCATAGCCCTCGCTCGCATGCGAGGTTCGCTCCATGCGGCGGATTGCCGCCGCGATGCGGATGCTCACGGTCTCCGGCGACTCGACGCGGCCACGGCCATGGCAGACGGGGCACTCGCTGTAGATGATACTGTCGAGATTCTGCCGCGATTTCTTGCGCGTGATTTCCACAAGGCCCAGGCTCGTGATATCGACGATATTGGTCTTTGTGCGATCATGACGGACATTTTCGCGCATGTAGGTCAGCAGATGTTCCTTCTGCTCTTCCTTCTCCATGTCGATGAAGTCCACGATGATGATGCCGCCGATATCGCGTAGCCGGATCTGCCGCAGGATCTCAGCCGCTGCCTCAAGGTTTGTCTGATAGACCGTATCCCCGAGGTTTGACTTGCCGACATACTTGCCCGTATTGACATCAATGACGGTCAAGGCCTCGGTCTTATCGATGACGAGAAAGCCTCCAGACTTCAGTTCTACTTCCCGGGCCCCGAGCTTTTCAAGCTCATCTTCAATGCCGTATTTGCGGAACAGCGGCTCCTTGCCCTCGTAGAATCTGACCCGCGAGACCAGCTGCGGGGACAGGAACTGCACGAGGTCAACCACGCGCTGCCAGACTTCGCGGTCATCGATGAGCATCTCATCCACTTCATCGGTCAGCGAATCGCGCACGATGCGGATGATGAGATCTGCATCGCGGAAGAGCAGGTTTGTGCCCTTGCCTTTGAGCTTGAACCGCGCCATGATAGATTCCCATAGCTTGACCAGATACTCGACATCGGCCTTCAGGGTTTCCTCGCTCTGCCCGGCTGCTACAGTGCGGATGATAAGCCCCATGCCCTTCGGACAGATACGGCTGGCAATCTCATGCAGCCGGCTGCGCTCAGCCTCATCGTCGATACGGCGCGACATGCCGATATAGGCAGCAGTCGGCATCAACACGACGTTGCGCCCCGGCAGCGAGATATGCGTCGTCGCCCGCGGCCCCTTCGTGCCGATGGCATCCTTTATGATCTGGACGGGCAGACGCTGGCCGATATGGATATGCTGCACCTTGGGCAGCGCCTTGACCACATCCTGTGGCAGCCCATCGCCGATGTAGAGGAACGCATTCTTCTCCGTTCCGATGTCGACAAATGCCGCCTGCATGCCCGGCAGGACGTTCTGTACCTGCCCTTTGTAGATATTCCCTACCAGGTGTGAATGGGACGAGCGCTCCATCTCAATGGCTTCAAGCACACCATCTTCCACCATGGCTACCCGATTTTCCTCGGGTACACAGGTCACCAGTATGGATTTCATAAGCTCCCCCCTTTTCACCTTTGCTGACTATATCCATTATACCAGTTCAATCAACCGTTTGCCACGGCCAAACAGTCCGTTGCGCGTGATCAATGCCTGGGAGGCATCCACAGCCAGACCGAACTGCTGCTGGATAGCTGTCAGCACCTCTACTGGCTTGACACTGCCGGACTGGGTGATGACGATATCCATGACAAGCTGCAAGCCTGCTGGCGTCAACGCGACCGTGACTGGCTTCTTCATATACTGTTTCGTCTCAATCTCGCGTTTCTTCTTCGGCGTCACGCGCTGCCAGATGACTTCTGACGCATCATTGTAGGCTTTTACTGCCTTCTGTGCCTCTGCCTCGCTGCCAGCATATGGCACCGTGAGGGTGTAGCGGGCCTCATCAGCCTGGGCCATAAGGGCCGGCTGCTTGCCATGTACCTCACGCAATTCCCGCAGCTCCGCCCCCGGCGGCAGCTGGGCCCTTAGGCGATCAAATACCTCCGGCTGGCAGACCGGCTTGACAAGCTCGAAGTCCATGTACTCGGCCTCACTCGTCACGCCCAATGACAAGGCTGAGGCAAAGGCCACCTTCATATGCGGATTGAAGCCTTCCGAGTAAGCCATCGGCAGCTTGGCCCGGTCAAAGGCACGCAGGAAGAGGTTCGCATAGTCAAGGTGTGAGACATAGCGGAGTTCGTCGCCCTTCGTGATTTCGGCACGGAACTTGTAGAGCGTGCGCTGTTTGCCCGGGCCCTTCGGATCCGTCTCCGGCTGTTTCGGTGCCGCAGGCTTTGCAGACAAGTCCACAGGCTTCGCCTCCTTAGCGTAGTCGATGACATGGACGCCAAGGTTCGGGCAGATGCCGCAGCCTGTGCACTTGCTGCGGCGGCAGTCAATGGTAAGTGCTCCCTGCATGGCTTTCTGCCACTCGCGCAGCAGGAATTCCTTATTGACGCCCGGCGAAGTGATATCCCAGGGCAGTGCCTCGTTGAAGTCACGGGTACGCTCATTGTAATAGCTCATATCGACCCCGCACTTGTCAAAGGCAGCGAGCCAGGTGTCATGCTTATAGAGATCCGACCAGCCGTCAAACTTCGCGCCATCCTGCCAGGCCTGATAGATGACCTTGGCCAAGCGGCGGTCGCCGCGGGCCAGGACGCCCTCGATGATCGAGAGGCGCGCATCGTGGTAATTGAAGGTGATGGCACGGTCGGTGATGTGCTCCTTGAGCAGCTGCTGGCGGCGCTCAAACTCCGCAATCGGCAGCTGGCCGAACCACTGGAACGGCGTATACGGTTTCGGCACGAAGCACGAAACCGAAATCGTAACTTTCACGCCGCGGCGCCCCTTGATCTCAGTGTAGAGATCGACAACCTTCTTGGCGAGCTTGGCAATGCCGATGATGTCCTCATCGGTCTCAGTCGGCAGGCCCATCATGAAATAAAGCTTGACCTGCTTCCAGCCCTGACGGAAGGCCGAGCCACAGGCGTTCATGAGGTTCTCTTCAGTAACGCCCTTGTTGATGACATCGCGCAGCCGCTGCGTGCCCGCCTCGGGCGCAAAGGTCAGGCCGGATTTCCTTACCTGCTGCATCTTATGCGCCAGATCAATGGAAAAGCTATCGATGCGCAAGGACGGCAGCGAGAAACTGACCTTCTCATCCTTGAAATCCTCCATGAGATTGTCCACAAGACCCCCCAGGCAGGAATAGTCAGCCGACGACAGCGAAGTCAGGCTCATCTCATCGTAACCGGATTTATCCACCAGGCCACGGGCCATCTTCTTGAGCTTAGCCTCGGTGCGCTCACGGGCTGGACGATAGCAGATGCCCGCCTGGCAGAAGCGGCAACCGCGCGAGCAGCCACGGAACAGCTCGAGCATGATGCGGTTATGGACAATGTCCATATACGGCACGATGGGATTCTCCACCGACATGGCATCATCCATATCACGGCAGACGCGCTTGTAGATGATGGACTTCGCCTTGTCAGAAAGCGGCGTCAGGCGCTCATAATCGCCATTTGCAGCGTAAACCGGCTCATAAAAGGACGGTACATAGATGCCATCTATGGTCAGCAGTCGCTCGAGGAAACCACGGCGCCCCCCTGGGCGGCCGGCTTTCTTCCAGGCAATCAGCGCATTGGATACCTCAACGACGACCTCTTCGCCCTCACCAACGAGGAAGAAATCAAAGAAATCCGCAATAGGCTCCACGTTGTAGACGCAAGGGCCGCCGCCCACGATGAACGGCATATCGATATCACGGTCTTTGGCCCAGATAGGTATGCCTGCCAAATCGAGCATGTTGAGCACGTTCGAATAGATCATCTCATACTGCAGCGAAAAACCTAACAGGTCAAAAGCAGTAAGTTCCGTATGGGTCTCGAGCGAGAACAGCGGAATCTGCCGCGCGCGCATCTCCTGCTCCATATCCGTCCAAGGCGCATAGACTCGTTCTGCGGCAATGTTTGGCTGACGGTTCAGCACCTCGTACAGGATGGCCAGGCCGAGGTTGCTCATGCCGACCTCGTAGACATCCGGCAGCGCCAGTGCAAAGGTGCAATCCACCTTATCCCAATCTTTCTTCACGGCATTCCACTCGCCGCCAGTATAGCGGGACGGCTTCAATACGTTCTGAAGCACCTCGTGGTCAAGTCGTACCATTTTGTTCATTCCTCCATCAATCATTCAGTTCCGGATTATTTTCCTGTCTGTAAAAAAACCTTCCCCAACAGGGCGCCGTCAGGCGCTGGATGCCGGTGGCATCCCCGGAGAAGGCCTATCATTCTGCTAGAACAGCAATTTTTGTTTTCGCAATTGGATATTCAAAAGTATCGCAATCGACATGATATTGGTCGTCAGCGAGCTGACGCCATAGCTCATGAGTGGCAATGGGATACCTGTTACCGGCATGATACCCAGCGTCATGCCAACGTTTACCAGCACATGGAAGGCCAGCATCGAAGTGATGCCAACGGCCAGCAAGCGGCCGAACATATCGCTGGCATCACGGGCAATCAGCACGCCGCGCCAGAGCACCACCAGATACAGCAGCAGCAGGAAGGTCACGCCGATAAATCCCAGCTCCTCGCCAACGACGGCGAAGATGAAGTCCGTGTGGTTCTCGGGCAGGAAGTTCAGCTGGCTCTGGGTGCCGCCGAACAGCCCCTTGCCAAACAGCATCCCCGAACCGATGGCTATCTTTGACTGGATGATATGATAACCTGATCCCAGCGGATCGACATTCGGATCCATGAAGACCATGATGCGCATCTTCTGATAATCCTTGAGCACATGCCAGAGCAGCGGCATCATCGCGATGCCTGCGGCAAATATCCCTCCGAGCAGCCGTAGGTTTATGCCGCTGATGAAGATCATGCCGAGGAAAATCGCCATGAATACCAGCGATGTCCCCAAATCTGGCTGCTTGAGGACCAGCAGGAAGGGCACGCCCACATAGGCTGCCACTGGCAGCAAGTCGTGGAGATTGTTGAGCTTGCCGACCCTTTCTTCAAGCATCGCGGCCAGGGAGATGATCATGATGATCTTCGAGAACTCCGACGGCTGGATGCTGATAGGGCCAATCGATATCCAACGCTGCGCACCAAGTGCCGACTGGCCAACGAGCATGACAGCCACTAGCATGATGAGGTTGAATACATAGAGCCGGTTGCCGTACCCCTGCAGCATCTTGTAGTCGAAGTTCATCAGGAAGGCAGCCAGGCCGATGTTCATCAAAGCAAAGATACCCTGACGCGCCACAAACCAGTAACGGTCGTCACTGGGCGTATTGATATGAGTCGCACTACCGATGATGACAAGACTCATGAGGATGATCCCCAATGTCGCGGCCAACAAGGTGAAATCCGTGCGACGTAATATGCTTTTCGTCATTTCGTTTTATTCATCTCTCAATGGGAACCCTTGTCATGTTTCATGCGGCTGACCGGAATATTAGCGACCAGTGCCACCGAATCATCATCATTGGCCAGGGAGATATCCATATCCTGCTGGTTGATTTCCATATAGTTCGAAATGACCTTGATGATGTCATTCTTGAGGTTATCCATGACTTCCGGGGAAATGTTTGCACGGTCATGAATGAGTACGACCTTCAGACGGTCGCGCGCAATCTTGCCCGACTGTTCTTTTTTGCCGAAAATCTTCATCAATGCGTCAATCATACAAATCCTCCTTATTTACCGAAAACATGCTTGAGGCGCGTCCAGAAACCCTCTTTGGCAAATTCCATGAACGGAACATCCTCGCCGCACATGCGGGCAACAATATTGCGGTAAGCAGTGCCAGCCTGCGAATCATCCATCGTGATGCAGGGCTCGCCCTTGTTCGTGCTCGTGACGACCTTGATGTCATCTGGCACCTGACCGATGCAGTCGATCGAAAGGATATCGTTGATATCGCTCATATCGAGCATATCACCATTCTCGACCATCTGCGGACGGATACGGTTGACGATCAGCTTGATGTCCTGCTTATCGGCACGGCCAAGCTCGCCGATGATCTTGTCCGCATCGCGTACTGCCGAGATCTCCGGCATCGTGACGACGAGCGCCGTATCAGCAGCAGCAATTGCCGTTTTGAAGCCCTGCTCGATACCAGCCGGGCAGTCGATCAGGATATAGTCGAACTCCTTCCGCAGCTCCTTGCAGAGTGCGACGAGCTGCTCCGGATTCACAGCCATCTTGTCTTTGACCTGGGAGGTCGGCAGCAGGAACAGCGTGTCATATTTCTTATGACGAACCAGTGCCTTCTTGTAAGGAACGCGGCCTTCGGTAACATCAATCAGGTCATACATGATGCGGTTCTCCAGCCCGAGGAGCAGGTCGAGGTTCCTAAGCCCCGTATCCGTATCGACCAGTACAACCTTCTTGCCGCGCATCGCAAGGCCTACACCGAGATTTGCCGTCGTCGTCGTCTTGCCAACGCCACCCTTACCGGAGGTAATTACATAGATTTCACTCATATTGTCCGTTCCTACCTTTCTATTGGTTCAATCACAATGCGGCCTTCTTTGATGGAAGCCCGCTCAGCTCGCTCTGTCTTCTCCATCTCATCCGGCGACCGGGCAATCAGATTCGAGATGCGGATCTGCGTCGGCATCAGATGATCGGCAATGATGAACGCCGTACTATCGCCAAAGGCACCGGCATGTACCATGCCACGGCAGGTACCGCGGATGTCGATACTTCCGCCGGCAATGATCTGCGCGCCAGGGTTGACGTTGCCACAGACCATGACCGAACTTTCCGTGCGGATTTCCTGTCCGCCACGCAAGGTGCGGTTGACAACGACCATCTCCTGGACTTTCTCTCTTCTTGCTGCCGCCTTGGCAGCAGCTTGCTGCTGTTGCTGTTTTTCCTGCTGATTCTCTTTGCGCACCTGCTCCGACGGAACTTGCTGCGTCTCAGGATTCAGCGTGCGACAGATCAGGCCATGTTCATGGAACATCTTCTGCAGCAGACCGCGCTCCTCCTCGCTGAAAGCATCGTGGGGAAGCAGCACCAATGTCCCACGCAGGAAGAATCCTGAGCCGGATATCAGCTTCTCCTCAATGTCCTTGCGCACAGCCTCAAAAGTAGCACCTTCTGCAAAGCTGAGCTGCAGACCGGACTTGCTGCCTTTGATTTTTACAATCTCTTCACTCATGGCTGTCCTCACTTCTACTTTTATTTTATATGACTTGCTTACTGTTTTGCCTGCGCCTTGCCGCTGGGCTGATTGATGCCGAAGGCGGCCTCGAGTATCTTGCGGCCAATCGGCACTGCCGACTGGGAACCAAAGCCACCCTGCTCAACAATGACCGCCACGACGATGGTGGGATTATCAAACGGGCCATAGGCCACAAACCAGCCGTGATCACGGCCATGGGGATTCTCCGCCGTGCCCGTCTTGCCCGCAATGTCGATCGTGAACCCTTGGAACGACGATGCAGCCGTACCATACTTCGTAACATCATGCAAGCCATCCTGCACGAGTTTCAGCATAGCCGGATTGACGTCGAGCGTCGACAGGAGCTCAGGCTTGAACTCCTTGACCGTCTTGCCATCCGGCCCCACGATACGCTGTACGACATGCGGCCGGTAACGCTTGCCATCGGCGGCAACCTCTCCCATGAGCATGGCTGCCTGCAGTGGCGTTACCAGATTGAAGCCCTGGCCAATAGCCGCATCGAAGGTCTCCGACAGATACCATTCGCCATCCTCGAAATTGAGCTCCTTGTACTTGCGGTTGGCCACCAGCCCCGAAGCCTCATAAGGAAGATCGATGCCCGTCGTCTTGCCAAGGCCAAACATGCGTGCATACTTTTCCAGGCGGTCAATGCCGAGGCGGTTGCCCATCTCATAGAAATAGACGTTATCCGAATGGGCCATAGCCTGACGGAAATTGATGAGACCTAACGCCTCGCCCTCAGCATTGCCCTTGGGGATGATCCAGTGACGGCCCGTATCATTGATGAGTTCCTCCGGGGAAACAACTCCCTCCGTCAGCGCCGCTGTACCCGTCACGATCTTGAAGGTAGAGCCTGGCGGATACTCGCCCGTGATGGCCTTGTTATCCATCGGATGATAGGGATTATTGTTCAAGGCATTCCAATCCTTCGTTGAAATGCCATGAGCAAACAAGTTCGGATCGAAGGCCGGCCGGCTGACGATGGCCAGGATCTCGCCGGTCTGCGGATTCATCGCCACCGCAGCTGCGGCATTGGCATGGATGAGCTTCAGCTGTTCATCGACGGCTTTTTCCGCCGCCGTCTGCAGCGACTCATCAATAGTCAGGTAAAGGTCATCGCCCGGAACGGGCTCCTTCTTGCCGATGATCTGCACAGGCTTGCCTGAAACATCTACCTCGACCTGCTCGCCGCCATTCTCGCCGCGCAGCTCCTTGTCGTAGACCTTCTCCAAACCGAACTTGCCGATGATGTCGCCAGATTTATATCCCTGATCCTTGAGCTTCTCGAGCTCCATATCATTGATCTCACTGACATAGCCATAGGTATGAGCAGCCTCCTGCTTATTGGTATAGTCACGGATCGGCTGCACCTCGATGACGACTCCCGGATAATTATTTTTCTGTTCCTCGATGATCGTCACGATATCCGGCGTGACATCGGCCTTGATGCGGATGGGATCAAAACCGCTATGCGCGGCAATCTTCTCCTTGATTTTCGGCACCGGCACCTTGATGAGATCTGAAAGGCGCTGGATGACATCATCGGAAATCGGCGCTGTAAGCGGCAGCAAGGATACCGTAAAGCCCGGACGATTCTGTACCAAAAGATTGCCGTTGCGGTCATAGAATGTCCCCCGCGGCGCCATCGCCGGAATGATGCGGATGCGATTGCCCTCAGCCAATGCTGCATAGTAGTCGCCATCGTAGATCTGCAGATAACCGGCCCGGCCGATGAGTACGGCAATGACCAGCACACACAGCCAGCTCAATACTTTTATTCTGCCGCCAAATTCATCATTTTCGACCAAGAAATATCTCTCCCATAACGAAAGGCACCCCGCAAGGTGCCTTAATCAGTGTTTTTCTTTTTCACTTAGCTTTTTGTCCAACTCATAAGTAAAACGATGAACCGGATACGCGAAAGCCAGCTGATAGATGAGCATCGGCAGAAGCATCGTCTGCAGGCTGCTCACCAGATTAAAGCGATAACCTAATAATACCATAAGCAACGCCAAAATAAAATAGTCCGCGACAATTGCGCTGATGGATGCCATCACCGGCAGGAAAAACTGCTCTTTGAACACGCGGTCGGAAAAACGGCCAAAGAACATGCCCAGCAGCATATTCGTAAAGGCGTTGATTCCAAAGAATGTTCCCGAGGCCAGATCCTGCAGCAGCCCCGTAGCAAAGCCCATGAGCCCGCCCTGACGCACACCGCGCAGGAAAGCAAACGATACGGTAAGGAGCAGCATGAGATTCGGGCTGATACCACGATAGGCAATCATCGGCAGCAGCGATGTCTGCAAAACATATAAGGCGATGACAAACAGCGCTAATCTTCCAAACTTGTTCATTGCGGATTCTCCTCAGCAGCCTTGGCAGCAGCCGCCTGCGCTGCCGGATCCGTCTCCGTCCCCGGCGTCTGCTGCGGCGGCTTGATCGGCTCCGGAGGCGCCTCCCGGGATGCCGTGATGACCATGACATCCTCGAGCTTCTGGAAATCCACTGCCGGCTCTAAGAGGCCGATCTTCAGCAATCCGCCTGAATCGTTCTGCAAAGACGAAACCAGGCCGACGACGATGCCCTTCGGATACGTGCCGCCAAAGCCAGAAGTCACGATGACATCGCCCTCGACTACGTCGGCATTCTTCGGGATATTGACCATCTGCGGCATCGTCGGATTATCCAGATCGCCCTGCACGATACCTGCAACCCGGGACTCAGCCCGCTGGACGATCGTACCGACCGAAGAGCGCGGATCGAGAATCAGCTGCACCTTCGAGGTATTCCAGCCTGCCTCAAGTACATGACCAACGAGCCCTTTCTCCGTCACCACTGCCATGTCGGCATCTACGCCATCCTTCTGGCCACGGTCAATGACAATCACATTCGACCAGGTAGCCGACTCACGGCCAATGACGCGGGCGCCGACCATATCGAACTGCGTCATCATCTGCTGATAACCCAAAAGGGTCCGCAAGCGCTCATTTTCCGCCAAAGCCTCACTGGCTTCAAGATTCTGCACACGCAGCTGCTCCACCTCATTGCGCAGCAACTTGTTCTGCTCGTGGATAGTCACGATTTCCCAGACACTGCTGGTGACATAACGCACCTGACTGCCGACCCAGGAAACTGCCTGCTGGAACGGCGAGAGCACCAGCAAGGCAGCCTTGCTGCTCACTGGTGCCTGGAACCGCCCGCGGGCGGCAAAGAAAATGATGCAGAACAAGCTCACAATGACGAAGAGCACAGCCCATAACTTGCGATGCGAATCCTTATCTTTTCTTACTCTATTGCTCATTGTCTCAACTTCTTCGAGGTCATAACTACGCGTTTGAGAAGCTCAATGTTCTCAAGGGATTTACCCGTACCCTCGCCGACGCAGGAAAGCGCATCCTCAGAAACGAGGACCGGCATGCCCGTCTCATGGGAGAGCAGCTTGTCGAAATTCGTAAGCAATGCACCGCCGCCCGTCATCATGATGCCATGATCCATGACATCTGCAGCCAGCTCTGGCGGAGTCTTCTCCAGCGTGCCCTTGACGGCATCGATGATCTTGTAGATCGGCTCGTTCAAGGCATCGCGGATTTCCTTAGCCTGGATCGTCAGCGTCTTCGGCAGGCCACTGACAAGGTCACGGCCACGGATGTCCATGGACTTATCCGTATCCGGCGTGACGATAGCCGTGCCGATGTTGATCTTGATCTCCTCAGCCGTGCGCTCACCGATCATGAGGTTGTACATGCGCTTGATGTACTGCACGATGGAGGAATCCATCTCATCACCGCCGATGCGGATGGAGCGGCTCGTAACAATACCGCCTAGCGAGATGACAGCGATCTCCGTCGTACCACCGCCGATATCTACGACCATGCTGCCCGTAGCCTCTTCGACCGGCAGGCCAGCACCGATTGCTGCTGCCATCGGCTCCTCAATCAGATATGCCTCGCGGGCACCAGCCTGCTGAGCGGCATCGATGACCGCACGCTTCTCAACTTCCGTGACACCGGACGGCACACCGACAACGACGCGCGGACGGGAGCTCATGAACGACTTCGAGCCCATCGCCTTGCGGATGAAGTATTTGAGCATGGCCTGGGTCACGTCAAAATCAGCGATGACGCCATCCTTCATCGGACGGATTGCTACGATGTTGCCCGGCGTACGGCCGATCATCTGCTTAGCTTCCTCGCCAACAGCCAGGACATCACCCGTGTCGCTCTTGATGGCAACAACCGACGGCTCACGCAGGACAATGCCTCTGCCCTTCACGTGAACCAGCGTATTTGCCGTACCGAGGTCAATACCCATATCGTGCGATAAACCACCCAAAAGACTCCACATTTTATTGAAAAACTCCCTTCGAAACTTTTAAACAAGCCGACGGAAACCACCGGCAGATCTTACGATTATTTTTAAACAGCTATTTTATTGTAGCACAACTCATGGTTGTTTGTAACGGAAATTTGCGGAAAAGGACAAGAAAAATAAAGGTTTTTTCTTACGATAACAATCCTTTATCCTTGAAGCTCAAGAATTGCTGCCGTCCCAGTATGATATGATCCAGCACAGGAATGTCCATGATCTTGCCTGCCTTGACCAGCCGCTGCGTCACCGCGATATCCTCCCGGCTCGGGTTCGGATCGCCACTCGGGTGATTGTGGAATAGGATCATCGCCGCTGCCGCATAGTCGATGGCCGCCCGGAAAACTTCGCGCGGATGTACGACCGCAGCCTGCAGGCTGCCGACTGAGATATCAGGCATGCCGAGAATATGATTCTTCGTATCGAGCAGCATGACCGCAAAATGCTCCCGCTGCTCGAACTGGAACCGCGGCATCGCAAAATGAGCCGCATCATCAGGCCCATGTACGGCCACGATGCGCGCGGCTGGCGCCATCGCCAGCCGCCGCCCTAGTTCCACTGCCGCCAACACCGTTGCCGCCTTGGCTGATCCCACACCATTTATCGCCGTCAGCTCTGCCGCCGGCATGTGCACGATAGCCTCGAGCCCACGCTCCTTGTAACGCGCCAATACTTCCTCCGCAATGCGGAGCACCGATTGTTCCCGCGTCCCCGACCGCAGCAGCACCGCTAAAAGGTCTGCATTGCTAAGCGACGCTGCACCAGCATGCAGCAGCCTTTCCCGTGGACGTTCCTCAACGGGCAGATCCCTCACCATGATTGCCATATAAATCGACGCCTGCCTTTCCGGCAAGCCGTGCCAATGCATGAAGTGGCAGTCCTACGACATTCGAGTAAGAGCCGTCAAGCTTTTCGATGAACACTGCCGCGAGCCCTTGGACTGCATAGGCGCCTGCCTTATCAAGCGGCTCTTTTGACGCAACATAGCGCTGGATTTCAGAATCCGTCAGCGGCGCAAACGTGACCTTGGTCGTCACGACATCAGCATAGACCTTGCCGCCATTTACGATTGCTATGCCCGTCGCTACCTCATGAGTGCGCCCTGCAAACAGGCGCAGCATGCGGCAGGCATCCTCTGCATCACACGGTTTGCCATACGTATGCCCATCAAGGGCGACGACTGTGTCAGCCCCGAGCACCGGCAGCTCCGGATGCTCACTGGCCACTGCCTCCGCCTTGACGATGGCATTCCTCTTCACGAGTTCCTGCGGTGCCATTGCGTCGCCGCTTTCCTCGGCGGCATCGCTGACCTGCACCACAAACTTTGCTCCAATCTGCTCAAGGAGTTCTCTCCGGCGTGGCGACCCCGACGCTAAAATGATCATGCTGCCTCCTCTCAATACTTGCGGAACAAGACGATAGCCAGCACGATGCCCAGGATGCTCATGAGATTCGGGGCAAAGGCCAGACCAAGCGTCAACTGGATCACATAGAGATTGAATGTCACCGGCGCGATATCAAATACCGGATACGTCGTCACGAGATACGGCATGATGCCTGCCAAGGCATCGACATTCATCAAAAGCTGTCCCAAGATTCCGCCTAAGATTGCGCCTATCACCACAAAGAGAATACACATACCATATCCTCTGCCACTGAATTTTGCCAAAAGAACCCCTCCAAACCATTTACCATCGACTATATTCTCCTCTCATAGACATATTCCTGCCAGAATAGACAATATGAGGAAAAACAAAAGCGGTCATGGAACTGATCATTCCATAACCGCTTATTACCGGATTACATCAGATACCGGATATAAACATACACCGTCGAGAGCACAATCGTCAAGAGCATGATGGGGAAACCCACCTTGAAATAATTGATGAACGTGATCTTGACACCACGATCAGCCGCCAGGCCGGCCACGATAAGGTTAGCCGACGCACCAACCAGCGTACCGTTGCCACCCAGGCAGGCACCGAGTGCCAAGCTCCACCAGATTGGCTCCAGATTGCTGACGCCCATCGTTCCCATGTTCTGGATCAACGGGATCATCGTCGCTACGAACGGGATATTATCAAGTACCGACGAGACAATGGCACTGAGCCAGAGCACCAGCAGCGACGTGCTCGTCACATCGCCGCCCGTAAGCTCCACTGCCTGCTTGGCCATGCTGCCGATGATGCCCGTCTCGATAAGGCCACCAACCGCAATGAAGAGACCAATGAAGAAAAAAATCGTTGCCCACTCGACGGACTTCATCGTCGTCTCGACGAGATGGTGGCTGCCGCCTGCCAGCAGCAGCAGCAGGAAACCACCAGTCAACGCAATCATCGACGACTCGATGTGCGTGAGTGAATGGGTGAAGAACCCGAGGATGACCAGTGAGAGCACAAACAGCGAACGTGCCAGCAGCTTGCGATCCTTCAGCGCTTTCTTCTCATCCATCTGCATGAGCTCTGCCTGCAGTTCCGGTTTCGTCTTCATCTTCTTGCTGTAGAGTACCTCCACGATGAAGATGACAACGATAAGGTTGATAATGGCAATCGGCGCCAGATTCTCGATAAAGGCCATGAAGGTCAGCTCTTTTACCGCGCTGCCGATCATGATATTCGGCGGATCGCCGATCAGCGTAGCCGTACCACCGACATTCGACGCAATGATCTGGGTGAGCAGGAACGGAATCGGATTGATGTGCAGCTTCTGCGTGATGCTGAACGTTACCGGCACCATCAGCAGCACCGTCGTGACATTATCAAGGAATGCGGAGAATACCGCCGTGATAAGTCCGAGATAGACAAGGATCCGCTTCGGCTCAGCCTTGGCCACCTTGGCAGCCTTGATGGCTACATAGTCAAAAAGCCCCGTATGGCTCGTCACGCCGACCAGAACCATCATGCCGACCAAAAGCCCCAACGTGTTGAAGTCGATATGGTGCAGTGCCGTTTCCTGGTTCAAGATCCCCAGCAGCACCATGCTTGTCGCACCAAGCATGGCAGCAACCGTACGGTGGATCTTCTCCGATACGATGACCATATACATGAAAATAAAGATAATACCTGCTAAAACTTCCATCATATGCCTCCTTTGACAGGTCCAATCAAGACCTCTTCGATTCCAGATAAAAAATAGACGGAGCCCTTGGTGACCAGACTCCGCCTTGTTTATCTATCCAATTTGTACCAACATCTTACCATAGGTATTCCTAAAAAGCAAGGCTATTATTCCTACCAGGAATTGTTAGTGCACAACGACCATATTCTTGCCAATGCTGCGCTTCGCTTCATAGAGCGCCATGTCTGCGCGCCGGCATAATTCATGTGGCGTATCTTCCTCACCAGCCGTAGCAAAGCCAATGCTAACCGTCACCTTGCGTCCCTCCGGCAGGAAGTCGATGGCCGCCACCTTCCGGCGGATGCGTTCGGCAATTTCCCGGCCTTCAGTGCTTTCCATATCCTGGAAGACCACCAGGAACTCATCGCCGCCCCAACGGCCCGGCGCATCATCGGCCTTGCGTGTCGAATCCCGCAGGATATCGGCCACGGCACCAATGACCTTATCGCCCATCTCATGACCAAAGGTATCATTGATGCCCTTGAAATCATCAATATCAAGCATCAGGATCGACATCGGCTGCCCAAGCAATTTAGCCTGGTCGAGCATATCCCGCAAGCGATTTTCCGTCTCACCACGATTCAAGACCTCCGTCATGCGGTCGATCTGCGCCAAACGGGACAGCTTGGAATTTGTCTCCTCAAGCTCCTGGGTCGTCGTCTCGATGAAATGAACGAGATGTGCCATGATCGTGCGATGTTTCTTGAACTTCGGATGCTCCACCTTGATATTCTTCTTGTCGCTATGCCCCAAGCCTTCGCGCATGCCGATTGTCACCAAAGTCATATTCGAAACCATGATTTCGCCATCGGCATTACGCATGAACTCACCATAGGCATAGAACCCTGACGACGGTGCCAGATGGCGCGTGACCGAAAGCTCCTGCTCCGTGTCACTGCCCAGCAGCATCCAGCGCGCCACACAGCTGACCATGAAGATGGCCTCCGGCCGGAAATTGGCCAGATTCTCCTGCAGCACCATGGCATTTTCGATGATGTCACTGGGATCACCATAGGCCAGGCGTACCTTCTCACCCACGCGGAAATCCGCGCCGAACATGACGCCACCGTCCTCGCGACAGCGGCGGGGATGGCGTGCCAGTACCGTACCGTTGCGCTCAAAATAGAAAGGGAACGTCAAAGCTTCAACGAGGAACCGCTCATCGTTGACGATACCCAGATAACGCTCGAACACATCGAGCGCCGGTATCCCGTCGAGTTCCTTGAGACAGAACTCTCCATCCATCTTCGTGACGGTCATGCTGCGCCCCAGTGGCTTCCAGCCAAAACTCGAGCTAGCCTGCACATGGAGCTTGCTACCGCTGAATACCGCCACGGCCACACCATGACGCAGCGTGGTATTCTGTGCAAACACCATACCATTCTGCCCTAGGCTGCCATCATCAGCCAGGCCACCGAAAAAGACGATGTCCTTCCGCGACTTGGATGCCTCATGAAAGAACGGGTTGATATCCAGATGAAAACCAGCAGATATCACCTCGACAGCAGCCACATCCTTATCGGCATTGAGGATAGCCAAAAGCTCCCGGCCAGCCTGATGACTGCCGATCTGCCGGAAATCATAGGACAGCACACGCACCTTCGAACACTCAAACAACGTGAAATTCACGACAATATCATGCTCAACCAGCGTACCGTTGACGATTTCCCCCATCGATACGGAGCCGACAATCTGTGCCTCGGGAAAGGTCGCGTTGATCGTATGCTTCATCTCCATCAACATGCGTTCATTGGCCGTATCCATGAAAATCGAAACCAGCACGCAGGACAGGGACTTCATGGCCCGAACCTCCTGCTGTACCTTCTCGATGCAGTCATTGAGTTCTTGACGATTTTTTATGGAAAAAGGAATCTGTTTCATTTTCTAAACCTTCACATCTAACAAAACAATCCGCTCTTACGTTGCTTACATATACAACACACCAATATCATATTACCCTTTACGGCCTGGTTAAGCAAGAAAAACATGCACTTCCTGTCCTCCGCCAACCACGATATACAAAAAAAGCCCCGAGGATTCCCCGGAGCCCTTATTTCCGTTGGTGCGTCAGGAGGGATTCGAACCCCCGACCCACGGCTTAGAAGGCCGTTGCTCTATCCAACTGAGCTACTGACGCAAAAAACAATGGTCGGGATGACAGGATTCGAACCTGCGACATCCTGCTCCCAAAGCAGGCGCGCTACCAAACTGCGCTACATCCCGTAGACCACTCATGTATTATAGCCAATTTAACCTATGCTGTCAACTCTTTTTTCATTATGATGCTTTTTTCCTTGCTATCAGATCTGTCTTGTTGACAACTTTACATTTTAATGATAGTGTTTATCTTGATTATGCAAACAATATGTATTTGAGGTGAATACTGATGATAAAGCAAGCCATTGAAAAGATTGTCAGCAAAAAGGATCTGACCTATCAGGAAGCCTATGATGTCATGAATGAGATCATGAACGGCGAAACCTCCCAGGTGCAGAATGCGGCCTATCTCTCGGCGTTATCGACCAAGAGCACCAAAGCCGAGACCATCGACGAGATATCTGGATCAGCCGCCGCCATGCGTGACCATGCGCTGCGTGTCAATCACGATATGGACGTGCTCGATATCGTCGGCACTGGCGGCGACCACGCGCACAGCATCAACATCTCCACGACAGCCGCTATGATCATCGCGGCCGCTGGGGTGAAGGTCGCCAAGCACGGCAATCGTGCAGCCTCCTCGAAATGCGGCGCAGCGGACTGCCTCGAGGCCCTCGGCGTGAATCTTTCCCAGCCCCCCGAGAAGGTCGTTGAAGAGCTCGAAAAGATTGGTCTCTGTTTCATGTTCGCCCAGAAATATCATGCCTCGATGAAATACGTCGGCGCCATCCGCAAGGAACTCGGTATCCGCACGGTATTCAATATCCTCGGCCCTCTGACCAATCCTGCCCATCCGACCCATATGGTACTTGGCGTCTACGACGAGTATCTGCTCGAGCCGCTGGCGAAAGTCATGCTCTCGCTGGGTGTCAAACGCGGTATGGTCATCTATGGCCAGGACTGCCTCGATGAGTTCTCACTCAGCGCCCCGACCAGCGTCTGCGAATTCCGCGACGGCTGGTTCAAGCGCTACACCGTAAAGCCAGAAGATTTCGGTTTCACGCGCTGCAGCAAGGACGACATCCGCGGCGGCAATCCCGCTGAGAACGCACAGGTTACGCTTGATATCCTGAATGGCGCCACCGGCCCTAAGACTGACATCGTGCTCCTTAATGCTGGTGCTGCCATCTATGTAGGCGGACAGGCAGACAGCATCGCTGCTGGTATCGATAAAGCCCGTCAGCTTATCGCCTCCGGCGCCGCCATGAAAAAACTTGAAGAATTCCGTCAGCTGTCCAACGCTTGATACGATTCCATAAAAATAGTGCTATGAGACCAATCATCTCATAGCACTATTTTTTATTCCTTTTCCAATTCACGGCGATTCATTTCGCGCAGCAGCTCGATAGCACCTTTGCCGATGCCCGTCTCCCGCGCTGTTTCTTCGACGCTGTAACCACTTAGCAGCAGAGCTCTGGCCTTCGCGGCATTCGGTGAGATATCGACACCATCATCGGCAGGCGCTGCCTCCTCCGATTCAGCCACTGGTTCCGCCACCGCACTCTGCGCGGCACGGCTGTTCATGGCCTCCGCAAGCCCAGCTGCCTGCTGGACACTTACCGGTGGAGTCTCCACATTCTGAGCCTGCGTCAGCTCATCGCGCTCCATTGACTGCTGCAGCACCTGAGCAAAATCCTGCGCATCCACGCGTTCAGGCTCCCTGGCCGCGACTGGCGATGGTGCGGCAGCCCCCACCATCGGTGCCAGCACAGGCGGCATCAGCGAAGCCTGCGCCTGCCAGCGCGAAGCTAGCTCCTCTGAGGCACGATGTGCAGCCAGCGTATCTGCCGAAAGCTGACGCAGCTGCTGCTCAAGATCGAGGCCTGCTTTCTTAGCCTCTTCCAACTGAGCCTCCAACCTGCGGCTGCGATCATCAGCCTCCTGCAATAAACGCTCCAGATGCTTGATATGGCTGCCCATGCGATTGATTACCGCATCAGCAGACCGCTCCAACTCCTCTTTGAGCTGATCCGTTGACTGTCGAAGCGCCTCACCGTCAATCTGCTGCTGCTGACGCTGCGAAAGCCAACGGGCTCCCATGACCAACAGGAAACCGACAATGATAAGTAAACCTAATGTTGTGACCATAAACGAATGCAACCTGCCTCCTATAGGCTGATGTCCAGAAGATTTCCACGTGACGGATCCTTGGCAAAACGTTCCAGTTCTGGCTCATCCTGCTGCTCTGCCGCAGCCGCATAGCGGCGACGCTGACTGCCGCCCTTGCCCTGCTTCTGCTGCCGCTCCGGATCATCCTTGATACGGCCGTCCTCCAATTCATCCTTTTCACGGACCTGCTCCTGTTTCAGCTTATCTTCTTCCTTCTGCTTGATGGCTTGAAAATCCGACTGCATCGCATTCGCCTGATTCAGGTTATGCTGCACCTGCGTCGCATCAGCAGAGCGCGGAACCATCATTTGCAAACTCATCGGTGTGACATCCATCGGATCTCCCCTTCTTTCTTCAGTCAGTACGGACCAATATCCACCCGCTCATCTTTCACGGTCAGCGTTGTTCTCATGATTTCCGATTGCACGTTCATGATGATCGAATTGATCGAAACTTTGACTCCAGGGAAAATCGTATCGCTGACACGGATCTTGCCGTTCTGCATCTGCGACAGCTCCTCACCCAGCGCCTGGATCTCCTGTTCATCCCGCTTGATCTTGCCAGCTAGCGGGAACTGCGAACGCGTCAGCGCATTGATCTGATTGATGCGTTCCTGCGGCAGACGGCTGATATCGATCTTGCTGAGGGTATTGAGCATCTGATTGATCTGCCTTAGACGATCTTTCGACTCCTTATACTCCCGACAGAGATCGCGATACTTTTTCTGCAACTGCGGATTGACACCTACGGAAAGCCGTGTGACGACCGAAGCTGGATTGCCCACGATCTTGCAGCGTATCTCCTCGCCGGCAGCACATTTTCCGCCTGCAATCATGCCGCGCTTTTCTTCGAGATAGATGCGTTTGCCTGCCGTAAGCATGGAATGCAGGGCCACATCACGCAGATAGATATCACGCCCCGCCTCGATTTCCGCATTCTCAGCAAACGTGGCATGAACATCTTCCTCAGCCCTTATCTTACCACGGTTCATACCATTGACACCGCCGTTGACAAAGACATTACGCCCTTCTACGTTGCCACCGCTGACCATGCCGCCGACCTGGACATCGCCGGTAGCCTTGACATTGAATCCGGCCTCGACATTGCCCTTGATCTCAACACTGCCAACGAAATCGATGTTACCAGTTCCTACGCCCACGCCGCCTTTGATCAGCAGATGAGGATCGATGGATATCTTCTTACCTGTATCGACAATCTGTCCATCGATCAGCGCAATGAGCTCATTCTCACCGGAAATCTCGGTATTGTTCCCCTGCGGCATCGGAATCGGCTTGCCATTACGGGCGTTGATATCCCGCCCATAAACATCCCGGCCTGCCTCTCCCGGCGTCTGTGGGATACGTACTGCCAGTAAGTCACCCTTCCGGGCCAGTACAAAGAGATTCATGTCCTTGAAGTCCACGCGATCGTATTCATCGACTTTCGGACGGCCTTTGACCCCCAAGTCGAAATGACGTTCAATCCGCGCATTCTCACCGTGCCGAGGTGGTTGTCCCTGCGCCGCTACGAACGGCGACAGGCTCTCAATCCCCTTCTTTATGGCATCTGGATTGATGCCATAGGTGACCCCAGCATCCTGCAGTGCCTGCCGGACTTCTTCATAGGTTGGCAGCAGTCTCCCGACATTCGTATCGTAACGAATGGTTGCCAGCATCTTGTCATGGCTGATATCGACGATGATTCCTGCCTTCTTCTGGTCTTCTTCGACCGGTTTTTCTTCCTTCTGGACCTGCTGCTGCTTTTCCAGCTCAGCCATATCTTCCGGCGAACCATACGATGATGCCAGCTTCCGCGGCTCACCAGCTGCCTCGCGCACAATCTGAGAAAGCGTTATGATGTCGTAATCAATAACGCCATGGTCATGCAGGACCTGGCGTATATCCGATAGTTCGAACGCAAGGCCGTCAGCAGCATCAGGATAGATCGTCAGATAGACACCATCTTCCCGAAATTCAAATAAGTAGCCTGCTTCTATGCTGCCTACTGCCGGGCGCAATGTCTGGTCATCCATGATACGTCCCCCCTAAGGCTGAATTTGCTATACTAAGCTTGCCTTCATCCTGGCCAGATATCCCCGCAGCCGGAACACCGCCTTGGTGTGGAGCTGCGAGATTCTCGCTTCGGACAAATTCATGATCAAGCTGATTTCTTTCAACGTCAATTCTTCGTAGTAATAGAGCGCTACAACCTTTTTTTCTTTTTCTGGCAGGCGTTCGATTGCCGTTGCCAGCGTATTGCGGAGTTCTGCCTTTTCCAGGCGTTCCGTCGGCCCCTCTTCGCCTGAGGCTGGCGAATCTGTCCGCAGGTAATCATCCAGCGGAATCACAGTCGCCACACTGATCTGGCTTTCCAGATTATGCAGCTCCTTGTCGGTCAGACCAAGTTCCGCAGCAAGTTCCCCATCGTTTGCCGGACGTCCTAAACGGTTTTCCAGCTCGTAAACAGTCTGTTCATAGCGCCGTATCTTCTGTCGGATTGCAACCGGCAGCCAGTCTTTCGATCGCAGATAATCAAGCATTGCACCACGTATACGGACTCCCGCATACGTCTCAAACTTGTTCTTGCGCTCCATGTCATACCGGTCAATCGCATCCATCAGGCCGAAAAAACCGCTGGAAAGCAGGTCATCACGATCCACATGGGCAGGCAGGCTGATTGCAAGCCTGCCTGCAACCAGCTTGACCAATGGCAGATAATGCTCGGCCAGCTGGTTGCGAAGCTCGACAGTCTTATGTTCCAGATAGCTATGCCAAAGGGAAGTGACATCGGCCAAATTTTCATCCTGGTTCATTCCCACAGAATCCAATGGAACGTCCTCCCTCCATCATTTTCTTGCAGGCACCATCAATTCTGCGGCGGCGCCTCCATATGTCTGAGATCCTCTGCGCCTAACGGTCTGAATCCCGTCGGCTCATTCTCCTGTTCCTCTTCTGACTGCTGCTCTTCCTGCTCGGCTGCGGCTTCATCCTCAGCTTCATCCTCAGCTTCATACTCTTCCGGACTCTTGGGCTCCTCTTCCTCTAAAGACTCTATGAGCTCCAGATTCTTATCGAAGCCAACGATATCCTTCATCTCGAGGATGAATGTCACCAGCCAGACCAGGGCACCTGTCAGCAGGAAACCAATCAGGCTGCGGAGCAGCACCGTCGTCAGTCTCGCATCACTGCTGAGTCCGGTCAGGACTATGATCAGCGCCGAAATAACCGCAAATACCAACGACATTCCCATTTTAAACAAAGCTGCTTCACCTCCCAACGGATCTAGCTTGTGTCTTAGATTTCCTTCTCACCTTTGTCTATGGTCTTGACTTTATATACCCCGGTCTCCATATCGATGGAAACCGTACGGCCATATGTGCCGCCTGTATCCTCAGCAATCAGCCGGATATTCAGATCCTTCAGGATCTTCTTTGCAGCCTCGGCATTACGTGCTCCCACTCGCATGATATCCGTCGCATTGGCAAAAGCAAACATCTGCGCACCGCCGGCAATCTTAGCCACCAGTCGTGTACGCGAAGCACCTAAGGCCAATACATCCTTCAGCATCAGCGGCAATCCGGTATCGGCAAATTTTGCCGGGTTATCGGTTGGCCTGGCCTGTGTGCTGTCCGGCAGCATGATATGCAAGAGTCCACCGACCTTTGTCTGCGGATCGTACAGGGATATGCCGATACAGGAGCCGAGGCCATAGCTGATTATTGTGGACGGCGCCTGGCCTACTTTGTAGTCTGCCATGCCGACTCGAATAAGATCTGCCATATCACTCAACTCCTACCGCGTCAATAATTGTATTCAACGAGCCTGGATCTGGAACCAGGAAGAACTGGCCATTGATGCCATCATCCTCGGAGAGGAATTCCGTTTCAATGACAAGTGCCTGGTCGCCCATCTGTCCCAGCTGTGCCAAAACGACGTTGAGGATTGCGCCTGCCATATCCATTGCCAAGGCAGGGATTGATGGCAGCATCGTAATCTTCGTGAAAGTAAAGAATGCATTGAGATATGCACCGGACAAGATATTGCCGATCTCCATCAGTGCCGACTCATCCATGAAATCCAGCGAAGTCGTCGAACCATGCGGCTTGCCCATAAGCGTATCTACCAGGTAGAACGCGCTTTTCTGCGGCAGCAGGAACAGGATGTTGCTCGGTGCTTTGCCGTAGACGCGCAGGAATATACCAACGACAACAGCGTCCGGTCCACCGACCAGATCTGGTACGGCCTCGAGCGGAACAAGTGCTACCTTTGGTACATTCATATCAATTCGTCGATTGATGACCTGCGACAGCGCTGTCGCGGAGTTGCCCGCACCAACGTTGCCAATCTCCCGCAAGGCATCAAGCTGATTGGCGGAAAGATTCAATTCATCTGTCATAGTTGGACCTCTCTTCTACAGGAAGGGGACGTGCCGTAGCCCTCCCCTTCACTGATACTATCTAGTTATTTGCCATCACCGACATTGCCGATAATCTCTTCGAGATTCAGCATGATGATCAAGCGGCCATCTACATTGCCGATACCGCTCAGGAAACGCGACCCGCTCTTATCATTGATCGCCTTTTTCGTATCCACCGGCTTGCTGTCAATCGTGAGTACTTCCGTCACTGCATCGACAAGCATACCGACGTGCAGATCGTCGATATTCACCGTGACGATACGGGTATCATCCGTATACGGCGTTTCCGCGAGTCCCAGGCGTTTCTTGAGGTCAATGACCGGCAGCACAGAACCGCGCAGATTGATGACGCCCTTGATGAAATCAGCGGAAAAAGGAACGCGGGTAATATCGGTGAGATTGCGGATCTCCTGGACATTCAGTATGCTGACACCATACTCCTCATCCCGAAGCTTGAAGGCTACTACCTGTCTGCCTTCATCCATCTCATTCATGTTCTCTTCATTTGCCATCTCAGCTACCTCCTCTTACTGCTGCATCATCGTAGCGACATCCAGGATCAGGGCAACACGGCCATCGCCGAGAACCGTTGCACCAGAGAACATCTTGAGGCCTGCGAACAGGTTGCCCAAGGTCTTGATAACGATTTCCTGCTGTCCAATCAAGTTGTCAACAACGATACCTGCTTTAGCCTCGCCAGCATGGACAACGACTACGAAAATCTCATCCGAATCCTTGACGTGCGGTACCTGCAGCGTCTCTTCCATGCGGATAATCGGGATGATCTCACCACGCAGGACAATGACTTCCTTATTCCTTACTGTCTTGATATCCTCTGGCTGGATATTGATCGTGCTGTCAATCGAGCCCAGCGGAATCGCATACATCTCTTCCTGTACCTTGACGAGCATCGCCTGGATGATAGCGAGCGTCAACGGCAGTTTGATCTTGAATACCGAACCTTCATCAATCTTCGTCTCAACATCGACATGACCGGAAAGCGACTCGATCTTGCTGCGGACAACGTCCATACCAACGCCGCGGCCCGAGATATCCGTGATCTGCTCAGCCGTGGAGAAGCCAGGCAGGAAAATCAGGCGCACTGCATCCGCATCCTCGAGCTTATCCGCATCTTCCTGCGAGATCATGCCTTTTTCGACAGCCTTCTTGCGGATCTTGTCGGCTGCGATACCAGCGCCATCATCAGTAACCATGATGACGACGTTGTTGCCTTCATGACGGGCAATAAGGCCGACCTCACCAGTACGCGGCTTGCCTTTTGCTTCGCGCTCATCCGGATGCTCGACACCATGGTCGAGAGAGTTGCGCAGAAGATGCATGATCGGATCGCCGATCTCATCGATAACGGTACGGTCGAGCTCTGTCTCCTCACCCTCGATGGTCAGGTTGATTTCCTTATTGAGCTCTTTGGAAACGTCGCGTACCATGCGCGGAAAACGATTGAATACTGCACTGACCGGGACCATGCGGACCTTCATGACGATGTTCTGCAGGTCAGTCGTCACACGATCCATCTGCTCCAGAGTCTCAGTGAGCTCAGCCAAACGATGCGTCTGACCAATCTGTTCAAGACGGACTTTGTTGATGACGAGCTCGCCCATGAGATTCATCAGCGTATCGAGCTTGTCGATATCAACGCGAACCGACTGGCTCTGGTGCTGTTTCTTCGGCGGAGCTGCCTTCGCCGGTGCTGCTTTCTTTGCCGGAGCTGCTTCTTTCTTTGCCGGAGCCGGTGCAGCTGCTTTCGGTGCCGCTGCTGCCGGAGCCGGAGCTGCAGCTGGAGCCGGGGCTGCCTGTGCATCCGGATCGACTACCTCGACCAGGATCTTATCAATCTCGGAAATGCTGCTCAGCGAATCCTCTACGGCTTTCTTATCTGCCCCCGTAACGACCAGGATATCGAAGGTATGGTCGAACTTCTCCTGCTCCAGGTCTTCAGCCGGAGGTACAGACTTCACGACGTCGCCGATCTCATCGAGCGCATTCATTACCATGTAGGAACGTGCCGATTTGAGCAGGCAGGTCTCCGACAACGTGATCTGGACATGTACGCCAATCATGCCGCCTTCTTTCGCCTGGCGCAGCATGTCACGGTCAATATCCGTAAGCTGCATGCCGCCAGCAGAAGCAGCTGCCGGTGCAGCAGCCGCAGGCACAGCAGCTGCTGGTGCTGCAGCTGCCGGTGCCGGCTCACCTTTAGAGATCGAGCTGAGTTTTGCCACGAGGTCGGATACATCAACGACATCTTCCGACTCACCATCTGCTACACTGTTGATCATCTGCTCGAGCGAATCCAAGCATTTGAACAGCGTATCGATGATATCCTCATCGAGTTTGAGCTGTTCTTTGCGGATAAGATCGAGAACATCTTCCATCTCATGCGTCAGCTCGGCAATCTTATTATATCCCATAGTTGCCGACATGCCTTTCAGCGTATGCGCGTTGCGGAAGATGTCATTGACGACCGACACATCCTCTGAATTCTCCTCCAGGCTCAGCAGTCCTTCGTTCAAAGACTGTAAATGTTCATGTGACTCATCCAAGAACATGTCCATATACTGATTTGTTTCCATTTGTATTCCCCCTATATCCTTTCTATCTCTTTACAGCCTCGACGATGGCATTGGCGATGTCCTGCAACGGCCGAATCTCATCGGCCAGCCCTGCATCCACCACTGCTTTTGGCATTCCATAAACCACACAGGTAGGCTCGTTCTGCGCAATGCTGTAACCTCCAGCTGCTTTGATCTTCTTCATTCCCTCACAGCCATCAGCCCCCATGCCTGTCATGATGACAGCCACAAGGTTCTTGCCCAATGGTGCAGCTGAGTCATACATCACATTTACCGCCGGACGATGGTTTCCCACCCGCGCCTCCTGACTGAGCTTGATCTTGCGTGTTCCGCCTTCTTCTTTGATGCGCAGATGGAAATCTCCTGGTGCAATATATACATAGCCAGGCCGGATTACCTCCTCATCCTCAGCTTCCTTGACGGACACCTGTGATATGGAGTTTAACCGGTCAGCCAATGCTTTCGTAAATCCTGACGGCATATGCTGAACCACTACAACCCCGCAGGGAAGATTTCCCGGCAGTCTTGTTATGACATTCTGCAATGCCTGTGGCCCGCCTGTCGATGTGCCGATCACTACCAGTTTCTTGCTGGTTCCCACAGAACCGCTCATCACAGGTACGGGCCTGCTGGCAGCTGCCGGCGCATTCGCACGAGGCTGCAGCAGTGGGTTGAACCGCTTGCCGCCTACACCTGTCGTTTGCCCGGCAGGTGGCTGAGCTACAGCCGGCGTAGTAAGCTTCATTCCCTGCCGACGCGGAAGCTCTCCCCGTTTCATGGCAGGTGGTACTGATGCCACTGCCTGCGACTTCACTGCCATGGACGTTCGATGGACGTGCGCCCTGGCAGCATTGCGGCATTTGGCAAGGATTTCCTCCTCGATGTCATCAATGCGCGAGATCGATCCACCGGCCTTGCTGATAAAATCCACCGCGCCAAGGCTCAATGCCCGAATTGTAGCATCCGTTCCCTTCTGTGTCAAGCTGCTCAGCATAACTATCGGCACCGGACACGATTCCATGATGACAGCTAATGCGTTGATGCCATCCATGACCGGCATGTTGACATCCATCGTCACCAGATCAGGCTTGAGCTGCTTTACCTTCTTGACCGCATCCTTGCCATCCATTGCCGTCCCGACTACATCGAAGTCCGGCTGTTTTTGGAACAGGTCTGCTAAGACTTTTCGCATAAATGCTGAATCATCGGCAACCAAGACACGAATCATCCTGCTCCCCCCATTCAGAACTCCTTACAAGTCCTTCTTGTTGATTCCCTTAGCAATCGTTGTCCGCTGTACGGTAAACAGGTAATGGACAATCTGATTGCTCACGGCGCGTGGCAGATGCTGGAACGATGCACCGATGTGATATACGTACTCACCATCATCCTTCTCGATTTTCCTGCAGCTGGCCACCTTGCACATCTGCTCAATCGAGCCCACGCCCGGGATGCTGTCAAGCGAAAGCGCTGCCTGCATGCCAGGCTTGACCTCCCGATCCAGCGCAAAGCAGATCCCATTGCCGCTGAGATCGACCATCCGAGTCGTCACCGGCGACAGGATGGTTCCTTCCTCATCGATAAGCCGTACCATCACCGGCAGATTGACCTTCACACGGACAAACTCGCGATTCTGATGCCGCTCAACTTCTTCTGGAAAACTGATATACCAGACGGCAATGCGTTCATCGAGCATCCCTGTCTCGTGAAAAGTCGTGAAGAAACGATATTGGCACTGCCTGCCTACTGCCACTCCATATAAGTGCGATCCACTAAGTGGAATGATAGGCACATGCTTGCTGCTCATCGGCATTGCCACGATCAGTTCTTCATCCGTCATGCCCTCGATACGGCTTGCATGGCGTTCATCGCTCGCTTCGACAAAAAACTCCACGCGCTGGCCAATCTTTAAGACATCCCTTGCTTTTATTAATTCGCCCGCCATAGTAAAGTTCCTCCATGTTTAACGCGAAAAACTAAAAATTTGTCGCAAAAATCCTCTCCACCCCTGCGTAACCTTCATCTTGCTGCCATACAGGACACTATTGGTCATAGCCTGTATGCACCGTGCCGCCGTACTGCCAGGATGCGCTACCAAAAACGGTGTCTGCTTGCGCACCGACCGCATGACGGCTGTATCCTCGAAAATATATCCAAGGCAATCAATCGGCATGTTCAGGAAACGCTCCGACGTCTGCTGCAGTTTTGCCACTACCTCACGGCTTTCTGCCTCATCGTAGACGCGGTTCACAACCAGCCGGATATTCTGATGGCTCGCATACATACTGTACGCCTTCATGACAGCATAGGCATCGGTCAAGGCTGTCGGTTCTGGCGTTGTCACAAGCAGGACCTCATCAGCAGCAAGGATGAAATCCATAACATTCTTGCCAAGACCAGCCCCCGTATCAATAAGGATGATATCCGCCAACTCTGCGCAGCCAGTCAGTTTCTGCATCAGACGCTGCCGCTCCTCGATCGTGAATTCTGCTGCCTTCTCGATGCCCGATCCTCCGGAGATGTAATTGACACCATAGGGCCCATGCATCACGACATCCTGCAGTTCCGTACCATCTTCCAGCAGATGCAGCAAATGTTTGCGCGACATGCTGCCCAGCACCACATCAACATTCGCCATGCCCAGATCTGCATCGATGACGAGAACGCGTTGTCCAGCCATCCCCAGCGCAATTGCCAGATTGACCGTAAGGTTCGTCTTACCGACGCCGCCTTTGCCACTCGTCACAGCCAATACTCTGGTGCCCAGGGCACCAGTGCGCAATTCTGCTGGATCAGCTGCGCTGCGTACACTGTAATCTGTCGGGTATTCCGTTTTATCGCCAACCAGCTGGCGAAGTCTTTGCGCCTGATCTCCCATCTTATTCCCTCAACAGCAATTCAGCGAGTTTCACCGGTGTCGCCGGTACGATATCATCGGGAACACTCTGTCCATTCGTCAGGAAGGACAACGCGATGTCCCGCTGGGCCAGCAGATTCAGTATGAGTCCGACACTGCTGGTCTCATCGGTTTTCGTGAAGATGACCCGATCCGGCTCACAGACCGAAAACTTCTCAAGGATATCAGCTGCATCACGGCTTTTCGTCGTCGCACTCATTACCAGATGGCACTCGATATGAGAATTCACTGCCAGGAAATCCTGCAGTTCCTTCATCTGATATTCGTTATGCTGGCTGCGTCCCGCCGTATCGATAAGGATCAGATCCTTATCACGATGCTTATGGATAGCCACCTTGAGCTCATCTGGCGAATAGACGATCTCCAGAGGCAGGCCGATGATATCCGAGTAGGTCTTTAGCTGTTCGACAGCCGAAATGCGGTAGGTATCCGCCGTGATAAGCGCTGCACGGATATTCTTCTCCAGTACGAACCTGGCCGCAATCTTTGCCAATGTCGTCGTCTTGCCGACGCCAGTAGCGCCAATCAAGGCCACGATGCGTACACCATGCTTATTGAGCGTGATGCCCTCAGAGAAATTCATCGCCTCACCCAGATAGCCGGCCAGCACATCCGCAGCCCGCTCATCACGGCTGTCAAGCAGCGTATCGCCCGCCGGCAGCTGCGCGGCCATATCCTTGAGCAGGTCTTCCTCCACTTCCTGACGGCGCAGGGCTTCCTGTATGGATACCTGATCCTTCGGCTGGTCCTTGCTCATCACCTGCGCCAGCATTGCCTTCATCTGCGCCAGCTCGTCTTCAAGCCGCTGGATCTTTTCAGTATCTTCCGGATTGGATGCCACGTTTTCTGCTGCTGATTTTTCCATCACTTGTACATCTTCCTCTTGTTTTGCTGTTTCGACTGGGTCTGCGCTGGGAACTGACGGCTGCGTACTACTACCAGCCTGTCCAGTAGATTGTACTTGCTGGAACATAGGTGCTGGGATTGGCGATTCCGCCATGCGCACCCCTGCCTCTGTCCCGTTCGTCTTGTACTGAGATAAAACCTGGTTCGGCAGTACCGGTGCAGCCGGAGACACCACGTCCAACCGGCTGCCCATGCCTATTGACTTGGCTGGCCTGCCTGCCGGAGCCTGCTTCGCCTTCTTCTTCTCCTGCCTTGCGTCTGCTTCTTCAATCGCGGCAGTAACCTCAACGACCTCCGAACTATGATATCCCAGGAAGCCACCCTCCCGGTATTTTTTCGTATGCAGGATGACCGCATCTGGTCCCAATTCTTCCTTTACCTGCTGCATGGCTTCCTTCATCGAGGGAGCCTTGACTACTTTTATCTGCACTTAGATCTTCACCACCCCAAGAATCTGAATCTCGACACTCTGCTCGATCTCAGCATGTGACAGGACGATGAGTCCCGGAACAGAGCGCTCGACCAATTTGCGGAAATACAGCCTTACCGCCGGACTTGTCAGCACGATTGGCTGATAGCCCATGTTTGTAAGTTTCGGCAGCTCTGTATTGAGTGCCGTAATGAGTTTCTGCAGCGAATCGGGATCGAGGCTGACATAAGAGCCATGATCTGTGCGCTGCACACCACCGGCAATGCGGTTTTCCAGCGCCGGATCCAGCGTGATGCAGGGCAGTGTGCCATTCTGCACATTCTGCTGGGTAATCTGGCGCGCCATTGCATGGCGGACATACTCGGTAAGTATTTCCGTATCCTTGGTGGCTCGTGAATAATCCGCAAGCACCTCGAGAATCGTCGCCATATCGCGAATCGAGATACGCTCGCGAAGAAGATTGGACAATACCTTCTGGATCTCGCCGACATTCATGAGATCCGGCACAACCTCGTCGACCAGCGACTGGTTGGTCTTCTTGAGGTTGTCGATAAGGTTCTGCGTCTCCTGACGGCCGAGGATCTCATCAGCATGCTGCTTGATGACCTCTGTCAGATGCGTAGCCAGAACCGATACAGCATCAACGACGGTATAGCCGTTGAGCTCAGCCTGCTCACGCTCATTCTCCGGAATCCAGAGGGCCGGCAGGCCAAATGCCGGCTCAGTCGTCTCGATGCCCGGTACCTCTTCAAATACCGTACCGGAATTCATCGCCAGATAATGGTCGAGCATGAGCTCACCCTTGGCTATCTCAATGCCCTTGAGCTTGATGATATACGCATTCGGCTTGATTTGGATATTGTCGCGGATGCGGATTGTCGGCACGACAAGGCCAAGTTCGAGCGCACACTGGCGGCGGATCATGACGATACGGTCCAGAAGGTCACCGCCCTGTCCCGTATCAACAAGCGGAATCAGCGAATAGCCGATTTCCAGTTCCATCGGATCGACCTGCAGCAGCGATACGATATTCTCCGGTGTCGTAGCCTTCTTCTTTTCCTGGACTTTCTTAGCCTCTTTCTGGGTCTCGGTCTTGACCTCGACTCCCTGTCGCAGCAAGCGGCCAATGAAGAAGCAGAACAGCGACAGCACCGTGAATGGTATTCCTGGCAAACCTGGGATGATAGCAAAGAACAGCAATACGCCACACAGGATGAAATAAATACGGTCGTTGCGAACAAGCTGATTGACGAGGTCACTGCCGATATTGCCTTCGGCACCAGCACGCGTAACGATCAGGCCTGTTGCCGTAGAAATCAAGAGTGCCGGTATCTGGCTGACGAGGCCCTCGCCGACGGTCAGCAGTGTATAGGTCTGCAAGGCCTGGACAGCCTCAAGATTGCGCTGCATCATGCCGATGATGAAGCCACCGGCAATGTTTATGAACATGATCAGGATAGCGGCAATGGCATCGCCCTTGACGAACTTCGACGCACCATCCATGGCGCCGAAGAAATCCGACTCATGCTGGATCTTCTCGCGGCGTATCTTGGCTTCTGCGTCGGTGATGGCTCCCTGATTGAGGTCTGCATCGATAGACATCTGCTTACCAGGCATAGCATCGAGGGTGAATCGTGCCGATACCTCTGCGACACGCTCAGAACCCTTCGTGATAACGATGAAGTTGACGGCAACCAAGATGACGAACATGATAAAACCGACAACCGGATTACCACCGACAACGAAGTTACCGAATGCCGTGATGACCTCACCAGCATAACCATCGAGCAGGATAAGACGTGTCGAGGATATGTTGAGTGCCAGACGGAACAACGTCGTCACCAACAGCAAGGAAGGGAATATCGACAGGTCGAGTGCTTCCTTGTTATAGATAACTGCCATGACCAGCAAGAGTGCGATCGTGATATTCAGACAGATCAGCATATCCAGCAGCAGCGTTGGCAGCGGAATGATCATCATGACAACGATGACAATGATTGCTACCGCAATCATTACATCACTGTATTTTTGGATAAAACTGCCCTTGCCAAATGCATTTGACGCAGCAGCTGCCTGTGGTGCAGCCATATATGACTCTCCTTACCTTCGAAAAATATATTAACCATCAAGCCCGGCGCCGGTTCTTCAACCGGTAGACATACGCCAGGACCTCAGCGACCGCCTGATAGAGCTCCGACGGCACAGTGTCACCGACCTCAGCACTCGCATAGAGCGCCCGCGCCAACGGACGGTTCTCAACGATAGGCACGCGCGCATCGCGCGCAATATCCTTGATGCGCTGAGCAACCAGATCCTGTCCCTTGGCCACGATGAGCGGCGCAACCATTCCCTTGCTGTACTGCAAGGCCACCGCAAAATGCGTCGGGTTCGTGACGATGACATCCGCCTTCGGCACTTCCTGCATCATGCGGCTCATAGCCATCTGACGCTGTTTCTGCTTGATCTTGCCCTTGATCTGCGGATCACCTTCGGTCTGCTTCATCTCATCCTTGACTTCCTGCTTGGTCATCTTCAGATCCTGCGTGGTCTGCCATTTCTGATAACCATAGTCGAGAATACCAAGCACGATGATCACGGCAATGACCTCAAAGGCCATGCTGAACACGATGTCTGCGATCTGCGCCAAACTGTTCGGCAAATCAAAATAGATAAACTGTGGCATCGCCATCAGATGATCTTTCAAGAAATCATAAAGGAAAAAACCAATGATTGCAATCTTGAATAAAGACTTTACAAGCTCGACCAACGACCGCTTCGAGAAGATACGACCAAAGCCATTGATAGGATTGAGCTTATCGGGTTTGAAACCAATCGCCTCTGTATTGAAATTCAAGCCCACCTGGAAGAAATTGATTGCCAGGCCCATGATCATGATGCCAAACATGATGGGCAATGACGTCTGGGCCAAAAGCTCAATGATGCCGATGAATATGCGTATTATATTCTCCGTGTCAACCGGCTGATTCAGGTGACTGAATGTATACGTCGTGTACGCAGCGATGCTGCCATAGATACTCGACCACATCACCTTGATGATAAAGAAACCGATCAACAATACAAAAGCCGTATTGAGCTCCGTACTCCTGCCGACCTGGCCCTTTTTCTTGGCGTCGGCACGTTTCTTGGAAGTCGGCTCCTCTGTCTTATCGCCTGCAAAGAGCTGCAGGTCAAAGACAAAGGGCCTGCTATTGTAGGGCCTGTAAAGCGATTGTGATATTTCCATACATCTCATTGAACAGCACATCCAGGAATAATACATAGAACGGCAGGACCATTGCCAAAATCAGCGTACCAATCGTCAGCTGCATCGGGATACCGACAACAAAGATATTCATCTGTGGCATTGTACGAGCCAGGATACCCAGGCCCACATTCGTCAGCAGGATGGCAAAGGTCACCGGCATTGCGATCTTCATGCCTGTCAGGAATATCCCTGTCGTGAACTTGGCAATGATCAGTGGCAGCGACAGATTCATGGAAAGCGACAGCAATGGCACCAGCTTGAAGCTCTCAAATAAAGCGTCGATAAGCATATGATGTCCATTGACCACCAGGAAGATAATGACCGTCAAATTATAAAGAAAACTTCCGATAAGCGGCATCTGCTGACCGGAAGTTGGATCCATAACATTGACAATGGCAAATCCGACCTGCATATCCATGACCTTACCAGCCATCGTGATTGCCGCAAACGAGATATAGGCGACAAAGCCAATGAGCCAACCGATAAACAACTCGGACAAGACAGCGCCTGCGTAAGCCCATATCGTTGCCGGTGCCTGGATCATCCCCATATTATCAATGACGGGATACAGAACAACAGCCATCGCAAGCGATGCCACCGCACGAAAGTACACAGGAATATTCATGCTGCCAAAAAACGGAGAAATAAGGAATATCCCACTGACCCGGGTCATCAGTAACAGAAACACTGCCGCATGGCCCTGCAAAAGATCATAGAAATCCATTATTCACTCCTCTAACCGATATAAGACGGCAAATTGACGAGAACATTCGTCAGATACTCCACCATGATACGGAGCATCCACGGCCCAAAAATCAAGATTGCCACAAAGACGGCAATTATTTTCGGGATAAATGCCAGCGTCTGCTCCTGGATGGAAGTCGTTGCCTGAAAAACACTGACCATAAGGCCAACAATCAGGCCTAAGCCCAGCATCGGTGCTGCCACCAGCATGACGACGAACAAGGCTTCCTGCCCCAGCTGGACCACCAAATCTCCCGACATGCTACAACCTCCCTTTTATGCCCCTGCTACTTGAAGCTGACAATCAGGGACTTGATGAGCAAATGCCATCCATCGACCATGACAAACAGCAAGATCTTGAACGGCAGCGATATCATGACCGGCGGCAACATCATCATACCCATCGACATCAAGGTACTTGCCACGATCATATCGATGACGATAAACGGCACATAAATCATGAAACCAATCTGGAATGCCGTCTTGAGCTCACTGATGATGAATGCCGGTATCAGCGTGAACGTTGATACATCTTCCGGTCCATTAGGACGTTCCGCATCGGACAGATTGACAAACAAGGCCAGATCCGATTCACGTGTCTGCTTGAACATGAACTCACGGATTGGCTCTGCAACATTTTCCAAAGCCTGTTCCTGGGTAATCTGCCCGGCCAGATATGGCTGGAGACCGTTCTCGTTTGCCTGCCCCCAATAGGGCGCCATGATGTAGAAGGTAAGGAACAGCGACAGCGCGATGACGATCTGGTTTGGCGGCACATTCTGTGTCGAAAGTGCATTGCGCAGGAAGCCGATAACGACGACGATACGGACAAACGATGTCGTCATGATCAAGATTCCAGGAGCCAGCGTCAGTATCGTCAACAAAGCCATGACCTGCAGCGTGACTGCTACATCCTGTGGCTTTTCCGAGGTTCCCACATCCACATTCACCGTAGGAATCAAAGGCGCCGCCAGGGCATTATTTGTCATAAACAGCAGGAAGGCCAGCCCCCCCAGCATAATCAGAACATCCCGACGTTTCAAAGCGCCTACAATCCTTTCTCACTCTTAGATATACACCAATTGCTGCTCATTTGCGGAAAATCGGTGGCACCTTCTGTACAAGATCCGACAGATTCCCTAGCTGCTGCGAGAACATTTCCGGTACCTGGGAGCTTGTCAGCTCCTCCCGACGCAGCCTGTCCACCTCATCCGGATTGGTTATCTCTGCCAACAAGGTAATCGAATGCTCAGTTACCCCCAGCATGAACATGCGCCCAGCCATCTCAATGATACAGACCGACCGATTCGGCCCCAGCGGCAGATGGGAAAGGATTTTCCCGCCATACCCCATTTTCTGTTGCGCAAAACGCCCGCCCAGAAAGCGAGCAGCAAAATAAGCCAGCCCCACCACAAAAATAAAAATGGCAAAAAGGCTGACCAAATAAGCAATAGATGACCACCAGGAAATCGACGAGGGTTTCGGGTCTGTATTCTCATACCCTGACAAATACCCGCCCTTGGCCGCCTCTTCAGCAGCCAGGACGGGATCCATCAAGACTAGAATTACCAGTATCCCAATAACACACGTCAAAAGAATGTGTTTTCTCTCCATTAGCCTACTGCTTTGCGGACAGCCTCCAGTACACGATCTGCCTGGAACGGCTTAACGATAAAGTCACGGGCACCAGCCTGGATGGCCTCGATAACCATAGCCTGCTGGCCCATTGCACTGCACATTACGATCTTAGCATTCGGGTCAACTTTCTTGATTTCTTTGACTGCGCTAATACCATCCATCTCCGGCATCGTGATATCCATCGTAACGAGATCCGGCTTAAGCTCCTGATATTTCTCCAGAGCCTTCATACCATTCTCTGCCTCGCCGACTACTTCGTAGCCATTCTTCGAAAGAATGTCTTTAACCATCATTCTCATGAATGCCGCATCGTCAACGACCAATACTCGTACTGCCATGTTTCATCTCTCCTCATCTTAAAAAATCATTCGACTTGGTTCAATATATTTTTAATTATATAAGAAAGTCCTGCCTAAAACAAGAGTGGGTATCACTGAAGCTTAGCCGCTCTCTCAGCTGGACTTGC
Organism: Selenomonas sp. GACV-9; assembly: GCA_900116485.1. GTDB lineage: Bacteria > Bacillota > Negativicutes > Selenomonadales > Selenomonadaceae > Selenomonas_A > Selenomonas_A ruminantium_G. Next base: position 30,624 of record FPAX01000009.1, on the reverse strand, counting down.
TATCTCCGTAATACGGACACCGAAATTCTCATCGATGACAACGACCTCGCCCTTGGCCAGGAACTTGCCATTGACCTGGATATCTACCGGCTCGCCAGCCAGTTTGTCAAGCTCTACGATTGAACCATTCGTAAGCTCCAGAATCTCCTTGATGGATTTCTTCGTACGGCCCAGTTCCACCGTTACCTGCAAGGGCACATCCAGGATCAAGCCGATATTGGCATCATTGACTTGAACAGGCTGCGTATTAAGCGGCGTGAACTGTGCGGATTGAACCGGCACGTTCGTTGCAACATGAGGCTGCATCGCCATACCATAGCCGCCCATCGGCGGGGCTGCCATCGCCGGTGCAGCGGGAGCTGCCTGCGGCGGCGGTGCCGCCATTGCCGGAGCCGGAGCGGGTGCCGCAGCGGCCGGGGCAGGAGCGGGTGCTGGAGCCGGCTCTGGCTCAGACTCTTCTGCCTGCGCACTGTTCGTCAGCGACTCAACCATTTCCTTAGCAACCGATACTGGTAAGATCTGCATGATCTCACTGTCAATCAGACCGTCAACCTCCATGCGGAAGGACGTCCGAACCACCGGTTCATTCTCGCCGACAAGCTCAGTAACTTTGTCTTCATTGCCCAGATCGATCAGGTTGACCTTAGGCGGCGAGATATCGATTTTCTTGTTGAACATCGTGGAAAGCGAAGTAGCAACCGTGCCCATCATCTGGTTCATGGACTCGCCCACGGCGCTCATAGCAATCTCATTGATTTCCGTATCAGGATTCGTGCCATCGCCGCCCATCATGAGGTCAGCGATGATCGAGGCATCCTGTGCCTGGATAGCCAGGACATTATTGCCATCGATACCAATCGTATAGCCAACCTCAACGATAAGGTAGGGCATCGGGTACTGTTCCTGAATGATACTCATCGTCGAGACCGAAACAGTCGGGGTCGTGATGCTTACCTTATGGCCAAGCAGTACGGAAAGCGTAGTCGCTGCACTGCCCATCGAGATATTCCCAATCTCCCCCAGTGCATCCTTCTCGATATCCGTGAGTACATCATCCAACTGAGATGAGCTACTGTCTGCGGCTGGTGCCTCAACTGCTGCCTCCGACTCTCCCGCGGGTGCTGCATCGCCGCCTGCCTCCGGTATTGCACCGCCGTTCAGCAGGGCGTCAATCTCCTCTTGCGAGATCATATCGTCACTCATCAGTATCTTCATCTCCTTCGTTTATTATTTGGGTTATCTGTACCGCCATTTTCTTGCCGGATGTACCGGGACGGCAGTAGAATTTGGGCTTATGCCCGACCAGACAGAGCAGATTGTCATCCACCTTGGCATCCATCTGCAACACATCACCAAAGCCCAGAGTCAGGAACTCGTTGATAGTGATGTCCACGCCGCCCAGTTGGACGACAAACGGTACCTCAGTGCGTTCAATCTTACGCTGCAGGATTTTGACCTGCTCTGGATCGTCATCCTTGGAAACCGAAGATGCCACCCAGAACGTCGTGGTCAGCTTGGACATGATTGGCTCTAATACCAGATAAGGGATACAGATATTCATCATGCCCTCAACATCGCCCACCTTCATCTGAATCGTGACGATGACTACCATATCACTTGGAGGTACGATCTGCGTAAACTGCGGATTCGACTCCGTCGCTTCTAACGTTGGTCTGAACTCGACAACATTGGACCAAGCCTCTTTGAAATGTCCCATCGCCGTATCGATGAAGCGCTTCATGACGACTTCCTCGATTTCGGTGAGTACACGTGGCTTAATACCTGTCCTACCCTCACCACCAAATACGCGATCGATGAATGCAAAGGCAATCTCGGTATTGACCTCCATGATAATGTTTCCCTTGAGCGGTGGAACCGCCAAGATGCTGATTACCGACGGATTGGCCAACGACTGGACAAACTCTTGATAAGTCAGCTGCTCAACCGATGCCACCTCGACATTTACCAATGTGCGAAGATGCGTGGACAGGTAGGTATTCAACAACCGGGAAAAGCTCTCATGCAACATGAACAAGGTTCGGATCTGATCCTTGGAGAACTTGTCCGGCCGCTTGAAATCGTAAGTTTTTACTTTTTTCTGTTCTTCGTCTGCTTTGACTTCTTCTGCGGATACTGTTCCGTCTGAGAGCGCTGAAAGCAGTTTATCTATCTCAGATTGAGACAGTACATCATCTGCCAACCTTCGTCCTCCTTCCTGCTATACTGCTGTAATGTTACTGGAGCAGGAAACTGGTGATGTAGACATCATAGACCGAGCCGGCTCCCAACTTCGCATTGAGCTCATCCTTTATCTTCTTCTTCAGATCGTCCTGCTTGGATGCATCAAACTCATCGAGCTTGGCACTACGCAGGATCTGCATCGTCGTATCGAGGATTTTCGTCTCTGCCACCGGCTGGAGCTTGCCTTCCTCGATGTTATCCTTCTTGCCAGGATTCATCTCAAGTACGATACCTGCCTTGAGGAACTTACCGGCCTTCTGGCCACCGACATTGACCATGATTCCCTCTTTGGCATCACCAAGTTTGATGAATACCCCTGGGTCATGATGCTCGCTCACAGACTCCGTAGCCGTTTCCTTCATCATCTTTGTGGTAATAAAGAACGAAATACCGCCGGCCAGAACAAGGCCGACCAGTACCAGAATTACCACCAGGATTATCGGTGATTTCTTCTTCGCTTCTTCCGGCGCCGCCTCGTTTTCCTTTTCTTCGTCTGCCATTTGATACTCCCTCCATTAAATCTGCTTTCCTAATTATACCAAGAGTTTTCGATTTGTCTACATCAAAATTGATGCAGCGCCCGACGATATTTCATCACGCGGCGGACAATCTCATCCATCGGCTCATCGACGATGAACTTCTTGCCATTTGTCAGCGTGACGACCGTATCCGGCGTTTCCTCTATAGTTTCTATTATTTCGGCATTGAGGACAAATTCTCCTTTTTTATTTGTCTTAGAATTAAATTTTGTAAGCATTATCATAACTGCCCCATCTCCTTATCCTCACTACTATACATCTTCATTCTTTTTCTTTTCGTCGTCGCCCCCCCAATTTCCTTTTTTATTTTCCCAGATTCTCTAAAAAACCTGCAAGAAATTTCCAAACAGAAAACAATCATGAATAAAGGCCGGTGCATTTTCATGCACCGGCCGCAAAGCCACGTTATTAGTTATCAACGCTTCATATTGATCAAAGTCTCAATCATCTCATCGCCGACCGTGATGATCTTGGAGTTCGACTGGAACCCGCGCTGGGTAACAATCATATCCGAGAACTCGTTAGCGATATCGACGTTGGACATCTCGAGTGCTGATGGTGTGATCGTAACACCCAGATCCGTAGCGGTCTTGACATTAGGCGTACCGGAGTTGTTCGACTCCTGGTAGAGGCTATTGCCAGTTTTCGTAAGACCGGAAGCATTCGTGAACTGCGCTACGGCCACCTGTGCCTCTGCCTGCTTGACACCATTCGTATACGTGCCCGTAACGATGCCCGAGCTGTCAATCGAGACACTCGAAAGCGTACCGGCAGCATTGCCATCTGCCGAAGCGTTGATGGTGCTGTTGCCAGCATACTGCGTGACCGAATCCATCGCCAACGTGATATTCTGGGTTCCCGTAGAGCCATTCGTCAAAGTCAGTGCCAATGAACCCGTACCACTGAGCAGTTTACCATCTGTCGAGAAGTGTAATACTGCTGGTGTAAGATTGATAGTCGTTGTCGAACCATCGCTTTCCGTTATGGTAGTAGACGAAGCCGTCGGATCAGACGTGATCGATACCGTCCACTCATTGCCCATCGCACTGCTCGTCTTTGTCTTCGTGAAGTACACAGGGATGCTATGCGCATTGCCAAGCGTATCGTAAGCAGTGATTGTCGTAGTAAGCGGCAGGCTGTAAGTCGGCGTATACGAACCCGTGGTCTGCGTAACCGTCGATTTATCACTCATGGTTATCGTTACCGGCGCATTTATCGAAGCAGTCAATGTATCCGCTGAATTTGTCGTCGTCGCCGAAATCGACTTCAGCGTCAACGTACCAGTACCAGCCTGGCCGATCGTATACGTTGTACCTGCCGTACCAGCCGTTGTCGTACCATCCGACCAGGTCAGCGTTGTCGTCGCATTAGCCGGTGCCGTATATGTCACACCACTCGTGCTTACCGTCTGCGTGATCGACGTTATCGTCAAAGCTGCGGCATTCAGGTTATTCGCATAGGTTGCCGTCGTCGTTGCCGCAGCGGCCATGCTCTTGCCAGCAGGGATCTGGATATTGCCCACTGCCCCCGACGTATTCAACGTACCATTCGTTGCCGTCCATCCCTGCACGAAAAGTCCAGAGCCCGGCAGGACGTAATTGCCGTCCGCATCAAATTCAAAAGCACCATCACGGGTATAGAAGGTCTGCGTCCCCTGCTTGACCACGAACAGGCCGTTACCCGACAGGCAGAGATCGGTATTCTTACCCGTCGACTGCACAGAACCATCCGTAAACAGCAGATCGATTGACGCAACGCCTGTACCAAGACCGACCTGTTTCGGGTTCGTACCACCAAGCGTACCGCTTGGGGAAGATGCTCCAGTCATCGTCTGCGAAAGCGTATCGGCAAACGTGACGCGGCTTGATTTGAAGCCTGTCGTATTGACATTAGCAATATTGTTACCAATGACATCCATACGAGTCTGATGGGATTTAAGTCCGGATACACCGGAGAAAAGCGAACGCATCATAATGAATTACTTCCTTTCCTTACATGAAAGAATCTCTTTCTTCATCATACTGATGCGCAGCAGGACGGCCTCTGTCATTCAGCCATCCAAAGTTTCCGTTAGGTCCAACTTCATAAGATTGCTGCGCTGTCAATATTCGTTATTATATTCTCATTTCCACTTGTGCCATCCATAGCCGTTATCACGGTACGGTTCGTCACGCTGACGACCAACGCTACATCATTCATATAGATGAGCGATTCCCGTGCTCCCTTTCGTGCCAGCCGATCCACTGTGTCGCCAAGCTTTACCAGATCCTGATTGCTCAAACGGATATTCCGTTCCTGCAGCCGGTCTGCTGCATGCCGCGAGAAATTCACATCCTTTTGCGCTTCCTGCAGGAATCCGCAAAAATCTGCCTTTCCTACCTGCTGCTGCTTATCGCTTGCAGGCTGGCAAAGAGGAAGAAGTGGCTGTGTATTCAGATACATCCTTGAAACAGCCATTATAGACTCCTCCCTTGCCTTTCCCTTATTAACGATTACGTATTTTTCGATCCCTCACCAATACGCGTCACATCGCTGATAGCTACCTGATAGGTCTTGCCTCCGGCCTCAGCCACGATGGATGGCGATCCATCCGAAATGCTGACGCCCTTGACCGTGCCTTCCAAGGTATTCTTGAGCGTCTTGGTATTGCCATCAGCATCGGTCGTCGTTGTCGTCGTCGTCCACTGGACCTGCTGCCCAATCATGCTGCTGAGCTGTCCAACAAGGACCGACGTATCGATATTGCTGACCAGCTGCGACACACTCGATAAGCCATCCGCAACATTCGTCATCTGTTCCAGTGCCGAGAACTGTGCCAGCTGAGCCAGATATTCGCCATTATCCTGTGGATCCAGCGGATCCTGATACTTCATCTGCGTGACCAGCAGCTGCAGGAATGCGTCTTTGCCCAGTGCATCATTGGCACTCTTTGTCGAATTAGACTGCGACTGCTGATAACTTTCCAGCGTCTGGGTTACACCATTTGTCGTAATGGTATTGAGTGAATTTGCCATATACTCACTTCCTAACTTCTATATCCGGTAGTCTACGCCATCGGAAGCTGCCGGCGCTGTTCCCTGCATAGCAGCTGCTGCCAGTGCTTCAGCTTCCTCACCATATTCCTCCGCATCCATTGCGATTCCGCGTATATTGCTGGCATTGCTTCCCTGCTGATCCTGCCAGGCCTGCTGCCCCTGTTCCTGCGGCAGCTGTCCATCGGCCAGCCCCGCATAGACCTCAACGCTATCCACCTTGAGTCCCTGATTGTTAAGCTCCTGACGAAGCTGCACGAGCGAATTCTCGATGACTGCCCGTACCTGTGCATTATCACTGTGGAACGAAGCATTGACCGAACCATTCTGCGTAACCGAAACTTTCAGCGTCAACTCTCCTAGGTGCTCGGGATGGAGCTTGATGACCATCTGCGTATCTTCAGCCCGACGTATCAGACGGGCCTGATCGATAATCTGACGCGGGATGTCAAAATCAGTCTGTGGCTGCTGCACATCCTGTCTCTTTGAGGCCGCTGTGCCCGTGATGCTCTCCTGCAGGCTCTGCTGGAAGGCACTTACCGTCTGTCCCGCAGCGGGCTGCTGATCTACCGGTGCCCTATCACCAACAGCTTCCTCTGGCAGCTGCTGTACTGATGCTGATGTCTTAGCATCCTCTGCCACCAGCTGAGCATTCGCCTGCTGCTGTCCGTTGGATTGAGCCTGTTGTCCAGCCTGCCTCATAGTCTGCTGCGTATCCATGCGGATAGGTGCAGTCTCCGTGTTCTCTTCTATTGTGAATCCTGCATCTCCCAGAAGCTCCGTGATGTTCTTATCACTCCTGGCTTCCTGCTTAGCAGCGGGATCCTGCAGCACCATCTGCTGTACTGCCGGCTGTTTTGCCAGTTCCTGTACTGCAGGAGCAGCCGCTGTCAGCTGTGTTGCAAGCGGAGTCTGCTGCTGTTCTTGCACAGCCGGGGCCATTTGCGGATTGATTGTCCTTGACTGGGCATTGGAGCCCTGCAGGATATTTTCCGCAGGAACAGCCGCTCCCTTACTTGCAGCATCCTGCTGCGCCTTCAACAGCTGTGACTCAAGCAGCGTCGGTGCCTGCTTCGGCTTTCCCTCTACCGCTTCGGACATTGTCGGTGCCGACGCCCGATGGTCTCTACCCTTGAGCTGCTGTCCAGACAGCATGGCCAGGAAATCCTGTTTTTTCTGACTCTCCTCAGCAGACTGAGGAATCAGGCTCTGCAGGTCTGCGGCCTTGTCCTCCTTCTGCACCATTTTATCGATAAAAGCCGCCTCAGCCTCAGCAGTAAGATCTACTACTGTCGCCGGTTCTTTTGCCTCCGGCATTGGCTCGGCCATTTCCTCTCCCTGAGTCTGCGTTTCATTCCCTTGTTGTGATGCAGCGAGCACTGCAGCCAGCGGATCTTTTGGTGCATCCTCCATGACATCACCATCGTCTGCTGTGCTTCCTTGCTCTTTTCCGGCTGTCTGCGTCATTGCTTCTTTGATGTCCTGATCGAGTTTATCCAGAGCATCGCCAAAGGATTCCATCCCCTTGCCAGCGCTTTTCCCAGATTTCACGACAGGCTTGTTCGCCTGTACCTTCGTCTGTGCTCCAGCCTGCGGCGCAACAGCCATTACATTTGCTGTATTCACACACTCACCTCCTTACTATACTATGTATCGTAAGAATCCTTGATTCTCTTAAGTAATAAATTCTCGCTGCCCGAAAAAAGTCCTTCCTGCCAACCAGGAAGGACTTTCTTTCATTGATCTGCCGATGTCTCTGTATTCTCACCATTCTGCTTTGCCTGTTCAGCTTCCAGCATCTTGCGTACATCTTCTTCCGTATTCATCTGCTTCTGCGTGCCTTCATACATGATCTGCGTCAGCCGTGCAGTCTTACCTGCCTCGAACTCCGACAAGACCTTGGCCGCATTGCCTTCATCCATGCGCTGCAGGATGGCGATGCAGAGATCATCATCCAGCTCATCCATCGCCTTGGCCGCATCTTTCGGCTTCATCGAATTATAGAGACGCGCCAGCTTCGAGACACGTTTACGCTCACCAGCCTCGCGCTCTTTCATCTGCTTCTCGATCTCTTTCTTGGAAATGGTGATCTTCTTGGACTGCGGTTGTTTCTTCTCGTCTTTTTCCGGCTTGACATCTTCCACCGGTGTATTCTCCATCTCTGCCTGCGTCGGTGCAGGCTTCACGAAATACTGCCCCACCACAGGCAGCTCATGGAGCCCCAGCTTCTCATTTGCCTCCTGTGTATCAAACAGCCGCAGATAGATGCCCAGGGCAAATCCGCCAATGATAAGTACCAGCAACAGGAAGAGCATCAGCAGCAGCTTCACTATTTTCTTTCCTTTTTTCTTTGGCTTTTCCCCTGCCATCGTATTACCTGCCTTTACCTTGATCTACTATTTACCATGACTGAACCATCACCGGTAGATATCCAGCACCTTGCTGACATAATTCTGCGTTTCCTGATAGGGCGGAACTCCACCGTAATCCCTTACTGCCTGCGGGCCGGCATTGTAAGCGGCTACCGCCCGGCGGACATCGCCGTCAAAGGCATCGAGCATCTGCCGCAGGTACTTTGCCCCACCTTCGATGTTCGACTTCTTATCGTAAGGATTGACCCCCAAGGCAGCTGCCGTATCAGGCATCAGCTGCATGACACCGACTGCACCAGCAGACGAGGTTGCATCCTGATTGCCGCCTGACTCGACTTCAGCTACAGCCGATACGAGCTTGGGATCGACATTATACTTGCGAGCCGCCGCATCGATGAGCGTGGAAAGGTTCTGATCAGCCACCGGCAAGCTGCTGTTGACTGAATAGGATGGAAATGGGTTTGCAGTGCTGCCAGCATCATTGCTGCTATGTACCACTGCATCCTTGAGCTTTGCCGTCTCAGCAGCAGCGCCAGCTGCCGCAGCAGCTGTTCCCCCTGTCTTTGCCCGCTGGATTTCCTTATCGAGTTTCTGCTGAAAGTCCATGCCTGGAACCGGCCCCGGCATGCCAAACTGCTGCTGCAGCTGGGCAATCCTTGCCTGCACGGCCCGTACTCCCATCAGGTTTATCATGAAGCTTCCCCTGCCTTCCTTCTCATCGTCAGCTGCAGGCCAATCTCATCGAGCATCTTCTGCTCTTCCTGCATCGCTTCTTCCTTGTATTCCTGCAGCCTTTTCTCCTTGAGCTGTTCTATGCTCTTGAGATAGCTCATGACTTCCATGAGTTCCTGCAGTTTCTTCTGCTTTTCTGCGCGCAGCTGCAGGATGATTCCCTGCTGCATCTCTATCTGCTCACGCTTCCAGGCAAAGAAACTGTTGAACGTCATCAGACGCCCAATCGTTACCTTTATGCCTTCCTGCGATAACGCCTCATAGTCCCGCTGGCCCTGCTGCATCTCTGCCATGAGGGTTGCCAGCGCCGCCCTGCCTTCCTCGAGTTTACGCGCCGATTCTGCGAAGGCCACCTCCGCGTCCTCCTTCTTCATGCGCGTTACCTTGAGCAGGGTCTCCAGCTGAAACTTGAACTTCTTCATTCAACTCACCCAGATATGCCAATCAGCTTATTCTCGGTATCCTCATAAGTATCCACCTCAAAGATTCCCTGACAAAGGAAATCATTGATCGCATCGATCTTGGCGATGGATTCATCGATCTTGGCGCTTGAGCCCTTGACATAAGCGCCGATATGGATGAGGTCTTCCGCATCACGGTAGACCGCCATAAGCTGACGCATCTGCTGTGCAGCCTTCAAATGCTCCGGCGATACTACTTCATTCATGACACGGCTGACGCTCGGCATGACATCGATAGCCGGGAAATGGTTCTGGGCCGCGATCTTGCGGCTCAGGACGATGTGCCCATCAAGGATACTGCGGACCGCATCGGCAATCGGCTCATTCATATCATCACCGTCGACCAGGACCGTATAGATTCCCGTGATAGAGCCCGTCGCACTCGTGCCCGCCCGCTCCAGCAGGCGTGGCAGCATGGCAAAGACAGATGGCGTATAGCCACGCGTTGCTGGCGGCTCGCCAATCGTCAAGCCCACCTCACGCTGTGCCATAGCAAAGCGTGTGACCGAATCCATCATCAAGATGACCTTGCGGCCCTGATCGCGGAAATATTCGGCAATCGCCGTAGCTGTCATCGCGCCTTTGATGCGGACGAGCGCTGGCTGATCAGAGGTTGCCACAACGACAACCGACCGTTTCATGCCCTCTTCGCCCAAATCGCGTTCGATGAAGTCGCGAACCTCACGGCCACGCTCCCCCACGAGTGCAATGACGCTGATATCCGCCTCGGTATTGCGGGCAATCATCGACAGCAGGGTCGATTTGCCGACGCCTGAACCAGCCATGATACCGATACGCTGCCCCTCACCCATCGTGATGAGTCCATCGATTGCCCGCACACCGACATACAAGTTCTCATGGATGCGCGGACGCGTAAGCGGGGCTGGCGGATCAGCCTGCAAAGGGTATTCCTCCTTGCATAAGAGCGGCCCCTTGTCATCCATCGGATTGCCTAAGCCATCGAGCACTCGGCCCAAAAGCTCCGGCCCCACCTTGACCTGCAGCATTTTCTGCGCCGACACGACTTCGCAGCCTGGCCCTATGCCCTGCATCTCGCCGACCGGCATCAGCATGACATAGCCCTCGCGGAAACCGACGACTTCAGCCGGAATCGGCGGCACATTGGCAAAACGTGAGTGGACATAGCACAGTTCGCCAACACTGACCGTCGGCCCCTGGGCCTCAATGACCAGTCCGATGACCTGGGTGACCTTGCCCGTCAGCTTCATCGAAGGACAGGCCGCCACAGCATCCGTGAACTTCCCGATATTCAGTTGGAACCCCTTGTTGTCCCTCACATCAGTCATAACATTACATCCCGTACTGCTTGTTTCAAAAGCTCCATACGCGTCGCCAGACGCGCATCAACACTGCCATTCGGTGTTTCAATCAAACAATCGCCAGCTTTCAAGCTTTCATCAGACTTGATTGTCAGTATAGCATCGCCATAGGTCAGGATCGTGCGGAACTCATCACGCGCCATGAGTACCAGATCATAGCTTTCCGGTGGCACATGGACGATAAGTTCCTTTTGATTCTTGACCTTCAGGATAGCGTCCTTGACGAGGGGAAGTACCACCTGCGGCACATCGATGAAGTGCTGCGGCAATACCTTCTCCACCACGCTCATGGCAATCGTCACGACATCGTGCTCTGCCTGCTGGACGTAGTCCTGCGAAGCAGCCTTGGCATCCGCCAGCGTCTTCTCGGCCTTGGCATTGGCCTGCCGGATCAGCTCTGCCATCTCCTCGCGAACTTTCTGCTCGCCATCAGCATGGCCAGCCTCATAACCTTCACGGCGGCCTTCCTGCTGAGCCTGTTCTTTAAGCTCGTCGATTTCCTGCTGAGCCTCAGCGATAAGCCGCTCATGCTCCGCCTGGGCCTCCTGTTTGATTATCTCTGCATTTACTTTGGCATCCTTGAGCATCTCTGATGCCCGCTGCTCCTTGGCAGCAATTTCTGCCATCATATGGGACAAAGCCTCATCATCCATCATCACATCAGCCGGAGTCTCCTGCTTTGGCGGCTCCGGCGTATCGATGTAATGAGGATTGTCTTTCCATACAGCGGCCTTGATAACCTTAGACAATCATCTCGTCTCCCTGTCCACGCGAAACAACGATTTCGCCCTTGTCCTCCAACGTGCGGATGACATTGACGACCTTCTGCTGTGCCTCCTCGACATCGCGGATCTTGACCGGGCCCATGAACTCGATCTCCTCACGCAGCATGTCGGCAGCACGTTTGGACATATTCCTGTATACCTTGTCGGCGACTTCCTGCGGCGTAGCCTTGAGAGCCAGCGACAGATCCTTCGTATCCACCTCGCGCAGAACCATCTGCAGCGAACGGTCGTCGAGCTGGACGATATCCTCGAATACGAACATGAGGCGCTTGATCTCCTCGGCCAGTTCCGGATTGTCCACCTCGAGAGTCTCGATGATGGATTTCTCGGTCGTACGGTCGACGCGGTTGAGCACTTCGACAATAGCCTTGACACCACCCGCCGTCGTGAAATCCTGCGTAACCAGTGCCGAGAGCTTGCGCTCGAGGACACGCTCCACCTCGCGGATGAGATCCGGCGAAGTGCGGTCCATCTGCGCAATACGCTTAGCAACATCAGCCTGCTGCTCCGGCGTCAGCGATCCGAGGACAGTAGCTGCCTGATCGGGATCGAGATAAGCCATGATAAGCGCAATCGTCTGCGGATGCTCGTTCTGGATAAAGTTCATGAGCTGCGACGGATCGGTCTTGCGCAGGAAGTCGAACGGACGGACCTGCAGGCTCGTCGTCAGGCGGTTGAGGATTTCCATCGCCTTTTCGGAGCCCAGGGCCTTCTCGAGTACGTTCTGTGCATACTCGAGACCACCATTCGAAATGTAGTCCCTGGCCATCGCCATCTGATAGAACTCACTGATGACGGCCGCCTTCTGTTCCGAGCTGACCTGCTTGTGATTGGCAATCTCAAGGGTGATCTTCTCGATCTCTTCATCATCGAGATGCTGAAACAGCTTGGCCGAATACTCAGGCCCCAGCGCTATAAACAATATCGCAACTTTTTGCTGATTGGAGAGCTCCGACTCGCTTTCTCCATACATATCAAATGCCATTTATTCATCCTCCGAAAGCCAAGTCTTGATAAGCATAGCCACCTCGGCCGGTTTCTGATCGATGAGCTGCTGCAGCGTCTGTTTCTCGGTGAGACGACGCTGTTCTTCTTCGGTAAGCTCTTCTTCGCCCACTTCGCCGGCCTCCACAAGAGCTGCTCTTTCGGCAGCCAAACGCTGTTTCTCTTCCTCTTCGAGGCGTCTCTGCTCCTCGAGAGCCGCCAGTTCCTGCTGTTTCTTTCTGCGGCGCATCATGATATAGGCCACGATCAAAGCCAGTACCAGCAGCACGGCTGCGATCTGCATGTAGAAGATGCGGTCTTCTCTATCCTTAGCAGCCTGTTCTTCAGCAGCACGGCGGTCTCTGAGCTCCGTGCTGAACGGCAGCGGCTCAACCGAGATCGTGTCGCCACGGTCCTGATTGATGCCAGCGGCACTGCTGACCGTACGCATGATGCTGTCCTGCTGCGTCGCATTGACATCCTCATTGACGAGGACCGCAACATTCAGGCGGCGGATAGAGCCCGGTGCAGCTACGACTTTCGATTTCTCCTCGTTGATCTCGTAGTTCTTCGTCGACTCTTTCTTCTCGTATTCAGCATTGGCATTGCCATTCTGAGCGACGTAGCCCGGTACATTCGACTGGACACCAGCCGCACCACCTGGCTGCGTCGACGTGCCATTGTAGTTCTCGCTGAGATCCTGCTGGCTGCGGATGATACCCGAATCATCAACCACCGGCGTAAAGGTCTGCTTATCCGTCGTGCGGTCATCAAAATCCAGCTCTACGCTGACACGTGCAAATGCACGCCCCTCGCCCAGCGACTGATCCAGCAAGGACTGGATGTTCTTCTGGATATTATCCTGAACCTTCTTGGTCATATCGAGTTGCGTCATCGTCTTCGCGCCAACGCTATTCTCTTCATTTTCATCCGGATCATTGAGGATCTTGCCCGTATCATCGATGATCGTGATATTCTCCGGCTTGAGCCCCTGGATACTGTTAGCAGCCAGGTTCACGATACCTTTGATTTCCTTCTTGCTCAGCTCAACATGCGGCTTGAGATGCAACATGATCGAAGCAGTCGCCGGTTTCTCGTTTTTCTTGTACAAGCTGTCCTCTGGCAGCACGATATGCACACGCGCCTTCTCAACGGCTTCGATCTGCTCGATGGTACGCGTCAGCTCTCCCTGCAGGGCCTGCAGGTAATTTACCTTATTCTGGAACTCCGTAACACCGAGTTTGCTGTCATCGAAAATCTCAAAGCCCTTATTGCCACGCGGCAATCCCTGGGACGATAATTCCAGTCGAACATTATGCACATTCTTCGACGGGACGAGAATCGTTGTTCCCTGCTTATTCTCCTGTACCTCAAAATCAACTTTCGATTCTTTCAATTTTGCCGCTACTTCACCGGCATCCTTTGTCTCCATATTGGTAAACAATGGAACCATATCCGGCTTATTGCCATACCAGGCACTGACCCCGATAATAGCAACGAGAATAGCCAAAGCGGACCCCAGCATGATATACCGCTGGCGTTTACTGAACCTGGCCCACAGGTTCTCGTACCGCTCTTTCCAATCTCCCATGATCTCAATCCCTTCAAGTCAATTCTATATCATCTATACTGTGTCATCATACCTGCATGCGCATGATTTCCTGATAAGCGGAAACCGCACGGTTGCGCAGCTGAAGGGTAAGCTGCAGGGCAATGTCAGCTTTTTGGCTGGCAATGACCACCTGCGCGACATCATCGATCTGACCGGCTGCCAACAGCGCATTTTCACGGTCAGACTCCAGCTGAAGTTCATTCGTCTTTTTCAAGGCATCCGTCAGATATTCGCCAAAGCCCTTGACTTCTTTCTTAGGCTGTGTTTCGCCCAGATGACTGTCCGCATGCATGGACACCGGAGTCATCTGCAATGCTGCTATCTCCATATCTTTACCCTTTCAATAAAAACAACTATGATTGCGCTTACTTGCCCATATCCAGGGCTTTCGTCACCATGGACTTGGCCGCATTGATGGTCGTCGTATTCGCCTCATAGGCACGCGATGCTGTGATCATATCGACCATCTCGGCAACGATATTGACATTAGGACGCTCCACATACCCCTGTGCATTAGCATCCGGATGTCCCGGATCGTAGACAAGCGGGCCCTGCGTATCATCTGCCTGAATGCCAATAGCCCGCACGCCGTCACCAGCCTCCAGCTTGTTGACCGATTTCTGCAGGAAACTCGAAAAGCTGTTGTTTCCCTTCATACGGGGCTCAAAGACTACATAACGGCGGTGATAAGCACCGCCTTCCTGAGTCCTAGTCGTATTAGCATTGGCAATATTGTTGGAAATGACGTCCATGCGCAGGCGTTCAGCCGTGAGGCCCGACGCTGCCGCATCAATTCCTAAGAACATGCTCATAAGTTATCTCCTCTATATCCCTGATCCTTCATCAGCTCTGGCCGCTTGTGATGACATTCTTCATCTTCGTGATGAAGCTGCCGAGCTCTGTGGTCATCGCATTGTAGTAGAGCTGATTCTTCGCCAGCCCTGCCATCTCGATATCGATATCCACATTGTTGTTATCGACGCGCATCGTCGTCGTTCCGTCTTCTTCGATGACAGCCTGCGCCTTGCCTGGCAAGGCCATCGGCAAATGACGGTCATGCGTCCTTACCATGTTCAGTCTTCTGCCGTCATTGTCCAGATGCAGTTCCTTTGCCAGCAGGTCCTCAAAATTCACCGCACTTCGCTTGAAGTTCGGCGTATTCACATTGGCAATGTTGTTGCTGATGACTTCATGGCGCATCGTCGCCGCCGCCAGGCCCCGGCCCAGATAATCGAAGTTCGACGAGTTCACGATCTGTTCCAGCATTTCCGGAATCACATCCTTTCTTTCATATTTTCCGTCCGGCTATAGTTACCTTTTATTTATTTTCTACATAATGCCTGCAATTCCTTTAAAGTTTATCATTTTTTTCTCTTTTTTAGAAGATACCCTGTGTAATTTTTTTCAGGAACGAAAAAAGCTGGCACGAAATGGTGCCAGCTATAATAAGCAGAATGTTCAATCCTTCAATTTACGCACTCCATCGAGCAGGTACTCGTTGAGCACCTTGATATACGTGCCCTTCATGCCCAGCGATCTCGACTCGATGACGCCTGCCGATTCGAACTTGCGCAGCGCGTTGACGATAACCGAGCGCGTGATCTTGACCTCATCAGCAATCTTCGATGCCACGAGCAGGCCTTCCGTATCCTGCAGAGCCGAAAGGATAGCGAACGCCGCCTTGCGCTCCGAGAACGACAGCGTTTCAAGTGCGATCTGGACCGTAGCCTTCTTGCGCGCCTCAATCTCAATCTTCTCGGCATGGTCACGCAGCATTTCCATACCAACTACCGTAGCACCATACTCGCAGAGCAGCAGGTCATCATCCGTAAACTCTTCGTCATACTTGGCAACGATCAGCGTGCCGATGCGCTCGCCGACACCATAGATTGGAACGATGGTCGTGTTTTTGCCATTGAACATGCACTTCGTATTCTCTTCGTAAGCACACATGCCAGATTTGGAACGCAGATTGGCATTCGTCTCATCCATGCGCATGAGCCAGCTCACATAGTGCTTCGGGAACTCACCCTGGTTGATGACCTTGTCGACCATGAGATCGCATTCGAAGTCATCGATGAAAGCATAACCGAAAATCTTCCCCTTGCGGTTCGTGATATAGACATTCGCCCCAAGGACATTGCTGAGTACACGGGAAATACCATCATATTCGACATTTTCCGAACGCTGCAGCAGCTGATTGATCTTTCTGGTTTTTTTCAGTAATGATTCCATTTAAGCTTTCTCCTTTTTCAAATATTCCGCTATTCTTCCTCGGGCTATAAATCAGCCTGATTATAACTATAATTATCTTATCACATTTTTCAAAATAATCATAGATGTTGAACAATATTTTTAATTAAATTTTCGAAATATTTGACAGGATGTGCCCATTCAGAGGATAAACTGGGACAGATCGCGGTTCACGACAATATCCGACAGCTGCTTATCCACATAAGCGGCATCAATGATGATTTCCTTTTCGGCAAGTTCCGGTGCCGTGAAGCTGATTTCCTCCAGCAGTTTTTCCAGCAGGGTGTGCAGGCGGCGAGCGCCGATATCCTCAGCCTGCTCGTTGACATCGCAGGCCAGCTGGGCCAAACGGGAAATCGCATCCGGCTGGAACACGATCTTCACATCTTCCGTCGCAAGTAATGCCTCATACTGCTTCAGCAGTGCATTGCGCGGTTCCGTAAGGATCTTCTCAAAGTCTTCCTTGCGCAGGGATTTCAACTCGACGCGAATCGGAAAACGTCCCTGCAGCTCCGGAATAAGGTCCGAGGGTTTTGCCATATGGAACGCACCAGCAGCAATGAACAGCACATGGTCCGTCTTCAGCGGGCCATATTTCGTCATGACTGTCGAGCCTTCAACGATTGGCAGGATATCGCGCTGCACACCCTCGCGGGAAACATCAGCCCCCGAAGAATTGCCCTTCACAGCCACTTTGTCGATCTCATCGAGGAACACAATGCCGCTGTGCTCAGCAACCTTTATCGCCTCATCAGCTACAGCGTCCATGTCGATAAGCTTGCCTGCCTCTTCCTGCGTGAAGATCTTGCGGGCCTGCTCAACTGTTACCTTGCGTTTCTTATGACGCTTGGGCATGAGATTGCCGATCATATCCTGCAGGTTATCGCCCATCCCCTCGAGACTTGATCCAGCAAACATGCCGACCATGGGCTTACCAGCTTCCTCGACATCGATTTCGATAGTTTCCTGCTCAAGTTCGCCATTCTTGAGACGCTTGCGCACCCAGTCACGGCCCGCCTGATACTTAGGCTCAGGCTGCTCCTCAGTCTTTTCTTCGCTATCGGTGCCAAACAGGCGGCCCAGCGGACTCTGGGCTTTGCGGGGCTCAGGTACGAACACGTCGAGGATGCGCTCCTCAGCCAGCTCAGCAGCCTTGTCCTGCACCGAATCCAGACGCTGCTGACGCACCATGCGCACCGCTGTCTCCGCGAGGTCGCGCACGATGGATTCGACATCGCGGCCCACATAGCCAACCTCGGTGAATTTCGTTGCCTCCACCTTGATGAACGGCGCATTGACCAGCTTGGCCAGCCGACGGGCAATTTCTGTCTTGCCGACACCAGTAGAACCGATCATCAGGATATTCTTCGGAATGACCTCTTCCTGCATATCGTCAGATAACTGACGGCTGCGCCAACGATTGCGCAGGGCAATAGCTACAGAACGCTTAGCCTCATCCTGACCAACGATATATTTATTGAGCTCCTCGACGATCTGACGCGGAGTCTGTTCATTTACGCCGATTTCCTTCATTAGTCCAGTTCCTCCACCTTGATGTTATGGTTCGTATAAACACAAATATCTGCCGCGATCGACAGTGCCTCCTTGGCGATATCGCCAGCGCTCATCTCCGTATGCTTGACCATGGCACGGCCAGCTGAAAGCGCGTAGAAGCCGCCCGATCCGATTGCCGCCACATCGCCATCCGGCTCAATGACCTCGCCATTGCCCGAAAGCATCAGCATCGTATCGTGATCCGCCACGAGCAGCAGTGCCTCCAGCTTGCGCAGCACCTTGTCCGTACGCCACTCCTTGGCCAATTCAACAGCCGCCCGCTGCAGATTGCCATTATATGACTCGAGTTTTGCCTCGAATTTCTCGAATAGCGTGAAGGCATCCGCCACGGAGCCAGCAAAGCCAGCC
Source organism: Selenomonas sp. GACV-9 (assembly GCA_900116485.1). Taxonomy (GTDB): domain Bacteria; phylum Bacillota; class Negativicutes; order Selenomonadales; family Selenomonadaceae; genus Selenomonas_A; species Selenomonas_A ruminantium_G. The sequence goes on along the minus strand of FPAX01000009.1, from coordinate 12,350 downwards.
AGGATCTTGTTATGATAGAGGCGGCGCACCTTGCGGGCATTCGCCTTCATGATCGTGTGCTCGCCAAACGTTACCTGTCCGTCACCAGCAATAGCTGTCTTGCCGTTCTTGCGTACGGCACAGATTGTCGTTGCATGAAATTGTGTCTCCATTGCGTCATTCTCCAATCTTTGCTTTGAACGTTTCGATAGCAGCCAGCGCCCGCTCGGCCAGCCGCTGTTTCTTGAGCTTCTTGTCCTTGATGTATTTGCCGTTCTCATTGCGCATATCAATCTCCGGCAGGATGCCGAAATTGACATTCATCGGCTGGAAATGCTTTGCCTCACTGGTCGTGATGTAATGACAAAGTGCACCATGGCAGCTTTCCTCCGGGAATACCAAAGGCTCCTTGCCCATAGCCAGGCGTGCAGCATTGACACCGGCGATGAGTCCCGATGATGCGGACTCGATATAGCCTTCAACCCCCGTCATCTGACCGGCAAACAGCAGATTATCCTCACCGCGCAACTGCAACGTTGCGCGCATATGCTGCGGTGAATTCAGGAACGTATTGCGGTGCATGACACCGTAGCGCAGGAACTCAGCATTCTCGAGCCCCGGGATTATGCCAAACACACGGCGCTGTTCCGGCCATTTGAGATGGGTCTGAAAACCGACGATATTGTAGAGCGTTGCACTGGCATTATCCTGGCGCAGCTGAACGACAGCGTGCGGCCGCACGCCTGTCTCAGGGTGCTCAAGCCCGACAGGTTTCAGCGGACCATAGAGCAGCGTGTCCTTGCCTCGGCTTGCCATGACCTCAACCGGCATGCAGCCCTCAAAGAATTTCTCCTTCTCAAAATCCTTGGTCGGTGCCTTTTCCGCATGGACAAGCTCAGTCCAGAACGCCTCATATTCTTCTTTCGTCATCGGACAGTTGATATAGGCTGCCTCTCCCTTGCCATAGCGGGAGGCACGGTAAGCCTTGCTCATATCCACTGAATCGATGCTGACGATTGGCGCTGCCGCATCATAGAAATACAGCGAATCGTTGCCAGTACGGGCAGCGATGTCCTCAGCGAGCTTGCCGGCTGTCAGCGGCCCACTGGCCACGACCGTAATCGCATCCTCTGCCAGCGGGATAGCTTCAAGTTCTTCATGGATAACCGTGATGTGCGGATGCTCCGTGACCTTCTTCGTCACATAGTCGCTGAACCCGTGGCGGTCAACAGCCAGCGCCCCGCCCGCCGGCACCTTTGTCGCATCGGCAGCCTCCATGATGATGGAGCCCAGTCGGCGCATCTCCTCTTTGAGCACGCCGACTGCGTTTTCAAGGCCAGCCCCGCGCAGCGAATTGCTGCAGACAAGCTCAGCAAAGCCAGCCGTCTTATGGGCCGGCGTTGACTTTTCGGGGCGCATCTCGTACAACGTGACCTCAGCGCCAAGCTCAGCCGCCTGCCAGGCGGCCTCCGAACCGGCCAGACCGGCTCCCACGATAATAACTTTTTCCACGTTTATTTTTCCTCATTCGCCGCCTGCGCAGCCTTTTCTGCCTCTCGGGCTTTCTTGGCCTCCGCACGCTGGCGCATTTTCTCTAATTCCTTGTTGATGGGATGGTCGATGCGCGTCTTGCAGTCATCGTTGCTGCAGTAGAGCAACGCACGGCCATTCTTATAATGATGCTTGAGCATGAAGGCTCCGCATTCCGGGCACTTCTCTTGCTGTGGCTGATCCCAGGTCGTATAGTCACACTCGGGATAATTCTTGCAGCCATAGAAGTTACGGCCGCGGCGCGTCTTGCGCTCCACGATGGCACCGCCGCATTTCGGGCACTTGACCCCCGTATCCACGAGCAGCGGCTTCGTATTGCGGCACTCAGGGAAGCCGGGGCAGGCCAGGAACTTGCCGAAACGGCCCTGTTTGACGACCATCATGCGGCCGCAGCGCTCACACTGCACATCTGATACCTCGACCGGCAGCTCCACATGACCGATGGCCTCATCCGCTTTTTCGAGCGTCTCTTCAAAGGGATCATAGAACTCCCTGAGCAGATTGTTCTTCTTGACCTTGCCCTCGGCAATTTCATCGAGCTCATTTTCCAGATTGGCCGTGAACTTGACATCAACGATGTTCTTGAAATACTCCTCAAGCATATCGACGACGACAAAGCCGAGTTCCGTCGGCTGGAAATGCTTGTCGATGCGCTGCACATAGCCGCGTGCCTGGATTGTCTCGATGATCGGTGCATACGTACTCGGACGTCCGATTTCCTTTTCCTCCAGCGTCTTGACGAGCGAGGCATCGTTGTAGCGTGGTGGCGGCTCGGTGAAATGCTGCTGCGGCAGCGTCTTGGCCGTAGTCAGCACGTCGCCTTCAGCAATCTCCGGCAATACGACGTCTTTTTCCTTCTTCGTCGTATCTGCACCGGCATAGACAGCCGTAAAACCGGCAAATTTGAGCTTGGAGCCGGCAGCACGTACCGTGTATCGCTGCCCCGCCTTGATGCTGATGCTCATCGTATCATAGACAGCCGGTGTCATCTGGCTCGCCGTGAAGCGTTGCCAGATCAGCGTATAGAGTTTGAGCTGGTCCTTGTTCAGGAACTTCTCGAGTGTCTCCGGCGTCAGGTTGACATCCGTCGGACGGATGGCCTCATGTGCGTCCTGAGCCTTCTTGCCAGCGGCATAGACATTCGGCTTGGCAGGGATGTACGCCTCACCAAACTGTTCGCTGATATAGTTGCGGGCCTCATCCTGGGCCAGATCCGACAGGCGCGTGGAATCCGTACGCATATACGTGATGAGACCAGTTGCGCCATGACGGCCCAGCTCGATACCTTCATAGAGCTGCTGCGCCAGCATCATCGTCTTGCGCGACGTGAAGCCGAGCTTGCGGGCAGCATCCTGCTGCAAAGAGCTCGTCGTAAACGGAGCTGCCGGCTTGCGGCGGCGCTCACTCTTCTTGACAGAGTCTACCGTAAGCTGCTGCTTGTCAAAATCCGCCAGCAGTTCATTGGTTTCCTTTTCGTTATGCAATTCGAGTTTCTGGCCGTCCACATGGGTGAGCTCTGCATCGAACATGGCCGATTTATCCTTGCGCAGCTTGAGGCCAACCGTCCAGTACTCCACCGAGTCAAACGCCTGTATTTCCTTTTCCCGGTCACAGATCAGCTTGACAGTAACCGACTGTACGCGCCCGGCCGAAAGTCCCTTGCGCACCTTGCGCCAAAGGAGCGGCGACAGCTTATAGCCCACGATGCGGTCGAGCATGCGACGGGCCTGCTGTGCATCAACCTGATCGATATTGATGGCCCGTGGATGCTTGACAGCATCCTGGATTGCTGGTTTGGTGATCTCATTGAATACGATACGGCAGTCTTCCTCAGGATTCAGCCCCAGGATATACGACAGATGCCAGGCAATCGCCTCGCCCTCGCGATCAGGGTCGCTTGCCAGATAGACTTTATCGGCATTCTTGGCGTCCTTCTTCAAGGCCTTGATGAGATCGCCCTTGCCGCGGATATTGATGTATTTCGGCTCAAACTCATTCTCCACATCTATGCCGAACTGACTCTTCGGCAAATCGCGCAGATGCCCCATCGATGCGCGTACCATATATTTGCGTCCCAAATACTTCTCAATGGTTTTCGCCTTGGCTGGCGACTCCACGATAACCAGGGTTTTCTTGACCTTAGCTTTCGTCTTTGCTTTCGTTTTGGTTTTCGTTGCTGCTGCAGCCAAACCTTCACTCCCTCTCAGCACGCCGATAGGCATGCAGCTCATTCTCTATAACAAGGCCTTTTAGTTCCATCTGCAAAAGGATAAAGGCCAGATTCGACATTTCACCATCCGGCAGGCTCTGGATGATCTCATCCATGGACAACGGGCGCTCAAAGGAGAGGACCTGCCAGACCTGACGCTCCTCAGGCGTAAATTCCCGTGTCGTTTTCTTCTTAGGCGGCACTGCCAGCCCGTACTCTTCAAGGATATCCCCAGGCCCCTGCACGAGTTTTGCCCCCTGCTGGATCAGCCGGTTGCACCCCTGACTCGTCGGCGAATAGATGCTGCCAGGAACAGCAAATACATCGCGTCCTTCAGATAAAGCCAGTTCTGCCGTGATCAGCGATCCCGAGCGGCTGGCTGCCTCGATAACGACAGTCCCCTGGGATAATCCGCTGATGATGCGATTGCGCGCCGGAAAGAAAGCCGGCAGGGGCTGGGTACCAGGGCCATACTCTGAGATGACGGCTCCCCCCGCATCAATGATCTGCGCGAGCAGCCGCCGGTTCTCAGGCGGATAGACGACATCTGCCCCACAGCCCAGCACGGCAACCGTGCGGCCGCCTTTGAGTGCGCCTCTATGGGAAGCGGTATCGATACCACGAGCAGCGCCGCTTACCAGCGTAAGGCCTGCCGCCGCCAAACGTTCCCCAAACTCCAGGGCAATCCCTTCGCCATACGGCGTAAAGCGGCGGGATCCTACCATAGCAACGCGTGCAGCCTGCGGTTGCAACGTTCCCCGATAGAACAAGACCATCGGCGGATCGAAGATTTCCTTCAATATATTAGGGTAATCTTTCTGCCAGATCGTACACAGCTGCACAGCCGCCTGCCGGCAGGCAGCTGCCAGCTGCTCTGGCAGCGACGGCTGCTGACGGCAAAACACGGCCAAGCGCTGTGCCTGCCCAGATGACAAGCCGCCTCGAGAAACGAGCGTCTCTCCATCAGCCTCCCAGACTGCCCGTGCTGACGTGAAATGTGCCAGCAGCTGCTGCAGCAACCGGCTGCCCACACCTGGTGTGCGTACTAGTGCCGCTAGATAATATCTATCTTCGGAATCCATGCTATCGCCATCCTTAGATCTATACATTTATTCATCTTAGCGAATATTTAAATCGAATGCAACACTTTCCATTACAATTTCAGAAATATTTTGCGGAATAATGACGGGATCTTGACATGACAAAAGGTCATCAGCCAGCCTCTGACTGATGACCTGTATCTTCTTCTATTACTTCTGCACGCGAGTGGTCTCGACCTCAACATAGTCGATTGGCCCCGAAATCGGCACCGATGGTTTGCGGATACGTGCCGTAACCGTATGGAAATGCGGATATTTTGCTAGGAGCTTATCGCCGATATGAGCCGACAGAGCTCCCAGCATCTGAAAGCGCTTATTCTCCGTCACGTCTTTAACGATGTCGTAGATAGCAGCCGGATCGACGCCATCCCGGACATCATCAGTCTCTGCCATGCGGTCATCTTTCGTCTCGATCTCGATATCAAGATAGAATTTCTGGCCCTGCTCACGCTCATATTCATAAACGCCATGGAACCCATAGAACATCATGTTGAGAATCCTTACTTTTGCCATTGTGGTCACTCCTCATAAACTGAATCCATCATTCTACATCTTATCACTACCTACAAGGTACTCATTGTTTATGTATTTCGTGACCTGCGGCAAAATTCCTGCCTATTTTTGCGAATATTTCTAATTAATTCGTGAACAATTCATCCCAGAAGGTATATGCTGCCATCAGGAATATCAGCAAAGCTAAAAAGAGATCCCCCATCCTGTCCTCCTTCTATCAATAAAAAAAGTGGAGAGGCCTCTGCCTCTCCCAACCATACTGGTCATCTTACATTACCCGGCGAGCGCCGATGTAGCAGGAGCCCCAATAGGAGCTGTCAAGCGATGCTACGCTGACGCCGCGGCTCGACGACGCATTGATGAACTGACGGTCACCAAGATAGATGCCGACATGGGATGCACCCGCATCATACGTCGAGAAGAATACCAGGTCACCTGGCATGAGCTCACCGGAAGAAACCGGCGTGCCGCACTCATACTGGACATCCGCCGTACGCGGCAGGGAAACGCCAGCATGTGCGAAGACATACTGCACATAGCCCGAGCAGTCAAAGCCGTTCGGCGTCGTGCCACCGAATACATACGGTACACCAAGGTACTGCATGGACTCGGAGAGAATCGTACGGTTGATGTAGTTGGAACCATGCTTTACAGCCGGCATCGATTTGCCGAGCAGTGCCACGTAAGTCGAGGAACCTACCTGTCCATCTGCATTCATACCGTGCGATGACTGGAATGCCTTCACTGCCTCAGCCGTGGCCGGACCGAAGTCACCATCAGCTGAGACGTCGTAGCCGAGACGGACCAATTGTCCCTGGATCTCTGCTACCTCGGTGCCCTGATCGCCTACGCGGAATGCCGAAGCCCCGCATACGGAAAACCAGCACATAAGGATCATGGATAGCGCAAATACGCGCATTGCTTTACTCAAAAAGCCACTCCTCTCTCTATTCGCCTACGAGGTTAGCTGCCGGGCTCGGGTAGAGAAGACCACCCGCGTCAATTTCACGATCACCATGAGCCTGACGTTCGCCCCAAGGAAATTGGTTCCCCCGCTCCTGGGCTGGATTCGGCTTGTTCCATATCTTTATAGAACCCACTTTATATAATACGACATAAGTCGTCGTATTCCTGCTATTTTTTAAAAACTCTCTTATTCGCTCTTAATGTGGCGTGTTCTTCCAGTTTTTTTTCAGAAAGTATCCAGACATGAAAATTGGCTGCCATTACTGACAGCCACAATATTCATTTCACGTTGCTATAAGCAATCAATAAGCCGAGTTTTGTTCCGCTTGCGCGGCGACAATCATTTATCTAGGCACGACAGTTACCTGCCGGCTCAAGCGACTCAACCCGGAAGGTTCCGCGGGCCGCATCATCCCTTCCCTATTTGGTCTTGCTCCGTGTGGGGTTTACCCAAGCCAGCCAGTCACCTGACTGCTGGTGCGCTCTTACCGCACCTTTCCACCCTTACCTGACAAGTCAGGCGGTCTAAATCTCTATGGCACTTTCCCTAAGGTCACCCTCGCTGGACGTTATCCAGCACACTGCCCTGTGGAGCCCGGACTTTCCTCATCTGGCTCTAAGCCAGCCGCGATTGTCTTGACAACTTATATCAACGTACGTGATTATAGCACAATTAGCACGTATTTGTCAAATCAGGTACTAAACCGCTTGTTTTAATTCTTTTCTAATACTTTTTAGACATTTGGCCTTTTCTTATTTCTTATTTTTTTTTATAATTAATATGCAAGTTTTAAATTTTCCGAATCCATTTTTGAGAAAGAAGGAATTCATCATGGCAACACCACATATCGGCGCCGAAAAAGGCGACATCGCTGAGCGTATCCTGCTGCCAGGCGATCCGCTCCGGGCAAAGTTCATTGCAGAGAACTTCCTCGATAATCCGAAGCAGTACACCTCTGTCCGCAACATCTTAGGTTACACGGGCACCTACAAGGGCGTTCCTGTATCCGTGCAGGGAACGGGTATGGGCATCCCGTCCATCTCCATCTACGTCCACGAGCTCATCCATGCCTTCGGCTGCAAGAAATTGTTCCGCGTCGGCACCTGTGGCGGTATGCACCCTGATGTCAAACTACGTGATGTGCTGATTGCCCAGGGCGCCAGCACCGATTCTTCCATCATCAAGAACATCTTCGGTGGTTCGATCAACTACGCACCGCTGGCTGATTTCGAGCTGCTCGAAAAAGCCGTAGCCAACACGAGAAAGCTCAACCTGCATGCCAAGGTCGGCAACATCATCTCCGTTGACCGCTTCTACGATGATGAGATCGACAACGACAAGCTCCGCAAGTACGGTGTGCTTGCCGTCGAGATGGAGGCCGCAGCCCTCTATACCCTCGCTGCTGAGGCTCATGTCCAGGCTCTGGCTCTGTTCACGGTCAGCGATCATCTGCTGACGGGCGAGGCCTGCACGGCAGAGGAACGCCAGACTACCTTCAACGACATGATCAAGATAGCCCTCGAAACGGCAATCGAAGATTGATTTCGTTTTGTACAAGAAGTTTTCCAATTCAATTCTCATACATGAAAACGCGGCTCGCATGATTTGCGAGCCGCGTTTTTTATTGAATTCAAGCTTCATTGAGAAAGGCTGTATACGCTTTGCGAGCCTCGTAGACATCGACCTTGCTCGTTACCTCCCAAGGTGCATGCATGCTCATGACACCGACACCGCTGTCGATGACCTGCATGCCATACAGGCTCATGATATAGGCAATCGTGCCGCCGCCACCGAGATCGACCTTGCCGAGCTCAGCGAGCTGGTAGTGGACATCATTGCCATCCATGATGCGGCGCAGCTCCGCCAGGTATTCTGCATTGGCATCGTTGGAACCCGACTTGCCACGCGCCCCCGTGAACTTGTTGAACACCATGCCGCGGCCCAGATAGGAGACATTCTTCTTATCGTAGGCACTCGCATAAAGCGCATCATAAGCACTCGACACATCCGAGGACAGCATCTTGCAGTTTGCCAGTGTGCGGCGCAGCGTAAGGTCCGTATAAGCCCCGCAGGCATTCAAGACCTCTGCCACAGCATTCTCGAAGAAATGCGACTGCATGCCCGTCGCACCGACACTGCCGATTTCCTCCTTGTCGACCAGCAGGCAGCAGGCCGTGCGTTTCATGTGGCCCGTCGCCAGCATGGCAACCAGCGAAGTATACGAGCAGACGCGGTCATCCTGACCATACGCTAAGATCATGCTGCGGTCAAAGCCGAGTTCGCGCGCCTTACCTGCCGGCACCAATGCCAGCTCAGCCGACTGGAAGTCTTCCTCATCGATATCATATTTATCCTTGATGAGTTTGAGCACGCCATCCTTGACCGATTCCTTGTCCTCTTTCTTGAGCGGGTAATTGCCGACGAGGATATCGAGATTCTCGCCCTCGATGACCTTAGCAGCATTCTTCTTCATCTGTTCCTGGGAAAGATGGATCAACAGGTCCGTAACGCAGAATACCGGATCTTCTTCCGCCTCACCGATGCAGATATCGATGACGCGGCCATCCTTCTTGGCAACGACACCATGCAGTGCCAGCGGCAGCGTCACCCACTGGTATTTCTTGATGCCACCATAATAATGCGTGTCAAGATATGCGAGGCCGCCATCTTCATAGAGCGGATTCTGCTTGACATCGAGGCGGCAGGTATCGATATGCGCACCAAGAATGTTCATGCCCTGCTCTAAGGGCTCCTCGCCGATGTTGAACATCACGACAGCTTTCTTCATATTGACTGCATAGACCTTGTCCCCAGCTGCCAGCGTCTCACCGCTTTTCACAATGTCAGCGAGATTGCGGTAGCCTGCCGCCTCGGCCTGTCTTACGGCCTCAGTCACGCTTTCGCGCTCAGTCTTGCAGTTTGACAGGAATTCACGGTAACCCTTGTTGAGTTCTTCCAGCTCCTGCTTTTCCTTTTCGCTGTATTGATTCCAGATTGAAGTCTTCTCCTCTGCCATCTATATCCTTCTTTCTAGTCAAAAAAATTCATCGATGATATCCACGAAATCCTGCCGCGTTTCCGCCTTGTTGAAACGGTCGCGCAGGATTGCCCCATGCTTTATGCCCCGGGTATACCAGGTCGCATGCTTGCGCATCTCACGCGGGCCCACATAATCGCCCTTGTATTTGAGCAACAGATCCAAATGCCGCAGGATGACCTCTGCACGCTCCTGCATCGTCGGCCCCGGGAGCTCCTCCCCAGTCTGCAGGTAATGGGTGAGCTGGCGGAAAATCCACGGATTTCCCTGAGCGGCGCGGCCAATCATCACTCCGTCAGCGCCTGTGACCGCAAAGATCTTCTTGAGATCAGCACAGCTGCGCACATCGCCATTGGCGATGACCGGCACGTTCACCATCTGTTTGACCGCCGCGATGATTTCCCAGTCGGCATTGTCGCGGTAAAACTGCTCACGCGTGCGGCCATGGACGGCAATGGCATCGACGCCGGCCTCCTCGGCCAGCTTGGCTATCTCCAGCACATTGACGTTGTCATCATCCCAGCCCTTGCGCATCTTGACCGTGAACGGCATCTTGACGGCCCGGCGGATAGCCGAAAGTATCGCAAACGCCTTAGCCGGCTCGCGCATAAGCGCCGATCCCTCGCCATTCTTGACAATCTTCGGTGCCGGACAGCCCATGTTGAAATCGAGGATATCGGCCATGCCGAGATCCTCGACATATTTGGCCGCCTCAGCCGCCATCGCCGGCGTATTGGCAAAGATCTGCATGGCAATCGGCCGCTCTTCGGGCTCCGTCTTGAGCATCTCCAGCGTGCGCTCATTGCGGAAATGTATGCCCTGGCTGCTGACCATCTCAGCGTAGCAGAGCGGACAGCCCATATCGTGCGCGATGATGCGGTAGGCCGTATCAGTCACACCGGCCATCGGCGCCAGGAATACCGGCTGCTCAAAGTGGAATTTGCCGATATCCATGCTCATACTTCGTTCTCCTTCTTGAGGCGCTCGGGATTATGCCCCTCGCGGCGGTCAGCATTGCGCTCGTAAAGAGCCTGCAGTCCCGTCAGCGTCAGGAAGTGGTCGACCTTGTCGATTGTCGCGGATTCCTTGGCAATCATGCGGGCCAGACCGCCCGTAGCGATTACCTTCATCTCCTTGCCATACTCTTCCTTGATGCGCCGCACGATCTCATCGATCTGGCCGACGTAGCCAAAAATGATGCCTGCCTGCATGCCCTGGATCGTATTGCGGCAGATAATCTGCTTGGGCGGTACCAGCTCGATGCGCGGCAGCTGGGCAGCACTCTGGAACAGCGCATCAGCGCTCGTACCGATGCCCGGCGCGATAACGCCGCCAAGGAAATCGCCTGCATCGCCAACCACGTCGAAGGTCGTCGCCGTACCGATATCGATGACGATAAGCGGCCCGCCATACTGTTCGTAGGCACCGACAACATTGACGATACGATCGGCACCGATAGAACGCGGATTCTCATAATGCAGCTTGATGCCAGTCTTGATGCCAGGCCCCACAACCAGCGGATGGATGTGGAAATAGCGCTCGCACATCTTGACCATCGGCACGACGAGCGGCGGTACCACCGACGAGATGATGATCGCATGGATATCCGTCATGCGGATTCCCTGATAGCGGAACAAGTCATTCATGAGCATGCCGTACTCATCACCAGTCTTCTGCCGGTCGGTCGAGATACGCCAATGCTTGATGAGTTTCTTGCCCTCATAAGTTCCCATGACAATGTTGCTGTTGCCAATATCGAATACTAATAACAAAGGATATTCCTCCTGATTTTCTTACTTCTTCGGACGGATGGAGACATCGCCAGCCAATACACGATGGCGGCCATCAGCCGCATCGACGAGCAGCGCGCCATCATCATCGATATCTACGGCCGTCCCCGTATATTCTTCCCCATTCCGCACGCCGATGACGCGGACTTCCTGCCCCAGCGTGATTGAATACTTGCGCCAGGCCTCCATGATTGGAGCAAAGCCGTTTGCCAGGACCTCAGCATAAAGCTCATCCATTGCCTCTAAGACCGCCTGGAAAAACTTCACCCGCGGCAGCGGCCTGCCGCCGTTCATCGCCTGCAAGGAAGTCGCAGTTTCCCGGATATCGGCGGGAAATTCCTCCGGCAGTATGTTGACATTGATGCCCGTGCCGATGATGATGTGATTGATGCGATCCATCTCAGCACTCATCTCAGTCAATATCCCCACGAGCTTGCGGTTCTCGTAGAGCAGATCGTTAGGCCATTTGATGCCGGCCTTAAGTCCAAACCGCTCCATGGCCATTGACACAGCTACCGCTGCCATCAGCGTGCATTTTGGCGCCTCCTGTGGCATGAACGGCGGCCGCAGGATTGCCGAGAACCAGATGCCCTTGCCTGCCGGCGAAAAGAACTGGCGCTCCAACCGTCCTTTGCCGCCAGTCTGCTGCTCAGCCACCACGATGGTGCCATCGGCCGCACCAGCAGCTGCCAAGCGCTTGGCGACATTGTTGGTCGAGTCGAGGACCTCCTCAAAGTGGATATCCCGCCCCACGCACTGCGTCTTCAGCCCATGCCGGATCTCACTCGGCAGCAGCCGGTCCGGCGTCTCACGCAGCGAGTAGCCGCTGCGCGAATGGCTGACGATATCATAGCCGTTTTCCCGCAGCTCACGGATGTGTTTCCAGACAGCCGTCCGCGAAACACCAAGCCGGCTGGCCATCTCCTCGCCGGATATATAAGCATCGCCTGCACTGCGCAGGATTTCGAGTATCTTTGTCCGCAATGGAATTTCCTCCTCTGCCAATTTCACACCTGTTCATTATACAACGAATCCCGACATTAAAAAAGACGGTGTGGCAAAATGCCAGTTCATCTCATCCATATTTGTTACGTAAATTGCAGTTTGTCTGTTAGTGCGAGATTACAATAAGCGTGATACAGCTCAGCTTGGGTGAGGGTGGGTGCACTTTTTCTCCGCTTCGCTAAATGACCCGCGCTGGTGT
>FPAX01000023.1 GCA_900116485.1 Selenomonas sp. GACV-9 | reverse complement strand
CTACCCCGTTCGCCCCTTTGGTAACGGTAGTCTGAATTTGCACGAACCGTTGCTCCCGCAGCAAGCACATCGATGTAATTCGTGACCTATCGCCGGAACAGAGCAGGATTATCCCAACATAACGGAGAGCGAGGGTGGGTACACTTTCTTCGTAGACGGAGCGATTGCCCGAACGCAGTGAGGGATGGCACGCGGTAGGTATAAACTAGAACGCCAAGATGTATTGGCGCGCCGCCGGCTTGCCCGGCGCATGTACCTAGGTACGTACAACCTGCCAGCGCGGGTCATTTAGCGGAGCGGAGAAAAAGTGCACCCACCATCACCCAAGCTGAGCTGTAGCAAGCTTATTGTAATCTCGCACTAACAGACAAACTGCAATTTACTAAAAACAAAAAGAAGGTCCGCTGACTCTGAAAAGAATCAGCGGACCTTTTACTAGCTTTAGGCCACAACATTCCTTAGCCCTTAGCCGACACTTCGTTATATACATCTTTGAGCAACGTTTCCTTGCGCAGGTCACGGCACTCACAATTTGTCTCTTCGGCATCGACGTTGCGGATGGTCTCGAGGATGATCTCGCCAATCATCGGCGCATCGTCATAGAAGATGTCGGCCATATCCTGATGGGACCACTTCTCGCGGATGCCCTCGCCATAGTTGACCGTGAAGTAGAGTCCTGCATAGCAGGCCCCGATCTCGCGGGCCAGGTAGACCTCTGGCGCAATGCTCTGGCCGACGATGTCCGCATGGCCGTTCATCATGGCCACCTCTGCCGGGCTCTCGAAGTGGCGGCCGTCAGTGACCGCATAGGTGCCGCGCGTGAAGACGCGGCCGTCAAAGCGCTTCTTCGTCGCCGCGATCAGCGCCTGCCGCATCTCGGGGCACAAGGCGTCGCGCATGACGAGCAGATAGCGCCCGTCGAGCATGACATCCTTGCGCACCGAAAGGTCGAGATAATCATCGGGGATGATGAAATCCCGCAGGTCCAGGAGCTTGTTGACCGTGCCGACGCCGCCCTCGGAAATGATGCGGCGGACACCAGCCTCCCGGAACGTCCAGAATACCTGGCGGCTGGCATCAGCCCGCGTGACCCCCGAGCGCCAGCCGTGCATCTTGACGGTCAGCACGCGCTTTTCTCCCACCCGGAACAGGCGGATGGCCGGGCTCATGCCGTACGGCGTCTCAAAGTGCAGGTTATCGGCGAGGATCTCGACATCCTCATCCGGCAGATTCGCCGGGAAATTGCTCGAAAGCGTTCCCGAGCCGCCAACGACGGCATAATCAGCTTTCGGTATCTTCGTCTCTGTCATTTGTCTACTCCTCTATATCAGCATCCACAAAATCAAGGTGATGGAAAACGGCGGATAACCCGGTACTCCGTATCGCGCTGGGCTGGCTGCCGGCCAGCGCCACGAATCAAGTCGGCCATCTTGTTGATGCTCATCTCATAGCGCGTGCCCGCAGCGCGCACGACGTTCTCCTCCAGCATGATGCTGCCGAGGTCGTCAGCGCCAAAGCCCAGCGTCAGCTGGCCGATGCGCTCGCCCTGGGTGACCCAGGAGCCCTGGATATGCTTGACATTGTCCATATAGAGACGCGTCAGCGCCAGCGTCCGCATGTAGTCCCAGCCCGTCGTCTTCTCACCGCCGAGCTCGGTATTGCCTGGCTGATAGGTCCAGGTGATGAAGGCGCGGAAACCGCCCGTCTTGTCCTGCAGACGGCGGATTTTCTCCATGTGCTCGATGCGCTGGGCCATGGTCTCGCCAAAACCGATGACCATCGTCGCCGTGCTCTCCATGCCGATGCTGTGCGCGCACTCCATGACATGCAGCCAGTCGTCGGTCATGATCTTCTTCGGGCTCACGCGCCGTCTTACCTCATCGACGAGGATCTCGGCACCGCCCCCCGGCAGGCTCGAAAGGCCTGCTGCCTGCAGGCGCTTCAGCGTGTCGAGGATCGACAGGCCTGCCTGCTGGGCAAAGTACTGGATTTCCGTCGCCGTGAACGAATGGATCGTGATCTGCGGGAAATTCTCCTTGATGAGCCGCAGCATCTTCTCATAGTATTCGATGCCTAGGTCAGGATGGAGCCCGCCCTGGATCATGACCTGCGTGCCGCCAGCCTCTGCCGTCTCGCGGACCTTGTCCAGGATTTCCTCATAGGACAGCAGATAGGCGTCCTTGTGGTCCTTGCGGCGGAAAAATGCGCAGAACTTGCACTCGTTCTTGCAGACATTCGTGTAGTTTATATTGCGGTCAACGATGAATGTGACCGTATCGTCAAACAGCTTGCGGCGCACCGCGTCTGCCTGCTGCCCGAGCTCGATCGGGTCGCCATGCAGCAGCAGCTCCTCGCCCTGTGCTGGTGTCAGTCTCGTCATGCCTTCACCTCATGATAGAACGTATCGCGCTCCACCGGCTCATAGCCAGTCTCCCGGATCATCTTCTCCAGCATCCCCCGCGTGATGCCCGTATTCGTCTTGGCCCCGGCGGCGTGGATGATTTTCTCCTCACCAATCGTGCCATCGAGATCGTCGGCACCGAAGCCCAGCGCCAGCTGGGCAATCGGCAGCGTCAGCATGATCCAGAACGCCTTGATATGGTCGATATTGTCGAGGAGCAGACGGGAAAGCGCCATCATCTTCAGGTCCTCCCATGAGCCCACGCGGCGCAGGCCGCGTTCCTCGCCGAGCTTCGTATTGCCCGGATGGAACGGGAACAGCATGAAGGCCTGGAATCCGCCCGTCTCATCCTGGATATCCCGGATGGTAATGAGATGCTGCAAGCGCTCCTCGATAGTCTCCACATGGCCGTACATGATTGAGGCATTCGTACGGATGCCCAGGCTGTGGGCTGTCTTCATCGTCTCGATCCACTCGGCCGTCGTCGCCTTCTTCGGGCAGATGATCTGCCGCACGCGGTCCGCAAGGATTTCCGCGCCACCGCCCGGCAGGCTGTCAAGACCTGCAGTCTGCAGGATTTCGAGCACCTCGCGGATGGACTTGCCCGTCATCTTGGCAAAGTTCACGACCTCGACCGGCGTGAACGCCTTGACATCGGCCTGGGGCAGTGCCGCCTTGACCTGCCGCACGACATCGACGTAGTAGTCAAAGGGTTTGTCCGGATGCAGTGCCGAGACGATATGGATTTCCGAGAGGTTCTTGACCTGCTGTGCCTCAGCGACGATACGCGCGATGTCCTCTGACTCCAACGTAAAGCCGCGCTTGTCGCCAGCTTCGACCTGGAACGCGCAGAGCGGGCAGTTCGCGCTGCAGACATTCGTCAGATTGATATGGCGGTTGACGGTGTAGAACACCTTGCGGCCGCTCTTCTTCTCCTTGGCCTTGCGCGCGCAGGCAGCGAGGAACAGGATGTCGTTATCCTCGTAGAGTGCCAGCGCGTCCGCAAGGCTCAAGCGCTCGCCGCGCTCAGCCTTCGCGCGGGCCGCGGCGATATTCTCCTTTATCTCCATGGAGCTTCCTCCTGCCTTTCGGCTCACTCAAACTTGCGGATGATGTTGAAATTGCAGTCACAGGATGCGGGGATGCGCCCAGCCTCCTTGACGATGCGGATGATCTGGTTCTCCGACAGCGCCGTCGGACTCGTCGCACCGGCATCGTGCAGGATGGTCTCCTTGTGCACCGTGCCGTCGATATCGTTGGCACCAAAGCCCAGGGCCACCTGGGCCACCGGCACGGTCAGCATGACCCAGTAAGCCTTGATGTTCGTGAAATTGTCGAGCATCAGGCGCGAGATTGCCATGGTGCGCAGGTCATCCCACATGCTCGTCTGCTTGACCGACTTGCCCAGCTCCGTATTCTTCGGCAGGAACGGGAAACATATAAAGGTCTGGAAGCCCCCCGTCTCATCCTGCAGCTCCCGCAGGCGCAGCAGATGGTCGACGCGCTCCTCGATGGTCTCGATATGGCCGTAGAGCATGCTCGCATTCGACTTGATGCCGAGCTTGTGGGCCGTGCGCGCAACCTCGAGCCACTGATCAGCCGATGCCTTGTCAGGGCAGAGCTCCCCGCGCACGCGGTCCGAAAGGATCTCGGCGCCGCCGCCTGCGATAGCCTGCAGGCCGCCCTCGTCGCGCAGGCGCACGAGCACCTCCTCGATGGACAGGCCCGAAATCTCACTGAAATGCGTGATCTCTACTCCCGTGAACCCCTTGATGTAGAGCTGCGGGAATGTCTCATGCAAGGCCTTGACGATGCCGAGGTAGTGCTCGAAGGTCCAGGTCGGATGCAGGCCGCTGACGACATGGAGTCCCGCCAGATCCGGATCCTGCATCGCATCCCGCACGACGGCAATGGCCTGCTCCTTGCTCATGGCATAGGCCCCCTTGTCGTCCTCGTCGCGGCCAAACGCACAGAACTTGCACTTCGACGTGCAGACATTCGTCAGATTCACATGACAGTTCACATTATAATAAACGATATCGCCGCATCTTTCCTTGCGGACATGGTCAGCCATGGCCCCGAGCCAGGCAATGTCCGGGCACTGGAACAGCCGGATGCCGTCCTCCCGGCTGAGCCGCTCGCCGCGCATGATCTTCGCTTCGATATCCCGATAGGTTTCCGCTGCTAACAATCCATTCCCTCCAAAATCTCTGATATAGGAAATCCGTCGTTTTTCTCCATACATATCTATTAATTATAACATTTATCGGTTACATTTGCAGGTATTTATCATTCGTTTTCCTATGGAATTTTCCGAAGGGCTGCATCAGAAAAATGAATACATATCCTCCCAGTTTCTCAACATTTAGTTTCCTTAATCAACTTTTAACAGCCTCCACCTTGTTTTCTAAGCCTTGCGGTCTATACTGTTAACTGTAGTCAGGAACGACACATACACAGGTCTCAGGGACTGAGGTGCTCAAAGACTATTATATGCAAAAAGGAGATGAACATATCATGTTCAACAAGAAAAGCCTGAAAGTAACTACTGCGGCTGTCCTGGCCAGTTTCGTGAGCCTTGGCATCTTCAGCGCCACGGTCTCCGAGGCCAGCCCGCGCCATCATCAAGAGTTTGGGCCGCGCTATGAGGTCCAGGAGCTAGCGCATCGCCATCATAACTCTCACCCGAAAAAATATTCCGAGGGTGAGCGCAACACGGCCGCTATCATCGGCGCTGTCGTCGGTGCAGTCATTGCGAAAAACACCTGATTTTCCTGCCTTCTTGCGAATATAATCAATATCTAATGCCTAGCATAGGACTTTCTAAAAGAACCTGTCTATACTTAGTGTTGTGAGCAGGAAGGCGAATACACGATTTCCATTTGTGAACTTCCCTATTGGTAATTCTTCTTCCCCAGAAGAATTTACATACATTCGATTCCTAAATCTCTAATTCTCTCGAAAAAGCGGGACATGCCCCCACAGCATGTCCCGCTTTTTCTATGCATTTTTTCAAGGCGAGCGCTCAAAGGTACTCCTCGAAACGCTCCATCGCCGTGACCCGGATATGACGGCCATCCACCGCCAGGATTCCCTCGCGCTGCATGGCCGATAGCTCCCGCGACAACGACGGCCGCGTGACGGCCAGATAGGCCGCCAGGTACTCACGGCTGACAGAAAGCTCGATGCAGCCGTCGGGCCCGATGTGCTGGAACAGGAACCGCACGATCTTCTCGCGCAGGCTGCCGCTGGCCAGCACCTTGAGCTTGCCAGCCATGAAGTAGGCCTTGCGCGCAAAGATGCGCATGAGGTTGCGCTGCACGAGGAGCGCGCTGCGCGAGAGCTCTCCGCCCCCATCAAGGGACAGCAGATGGCTCGAGATCTCGAGCACCCGCGTCGGCCGCACGGCCTCGACATACATGTCATAGGGCTGACCCAGCACGTCGTAGACTTCCCCGAACATGTCGCCAGGCTCAGCGATCTCCGAGAGGAAGATCTGCCGCCCCGAAAAGGTATCCTTGAGGATATGCACCTCGCCCGTGAGCAGGATGTAGATGCAGTGCGGCATCTCGCCGTCATGGAAAACGATGTCCCCCTTGGCATATTCGCGGACGCGCACCTGTGCTGAGCCCAGCAGCTCACGGATTTCCGCCGCATTCATCCCATGCGTCAGCGAGCAGTCCTGCAGCACGGGTAGCAGCTGTTCTTTTGCCTCCGTCACCATCTTCACCTGTCAGTCCTGCACGAGGATCTTCTCGATCTCGACGACATACATCGTATGATAGTCGTCATTGTACCACTTCTCATCACAGGCCTTGTCGATAAAGCACGCCTGCTGCATTTCCTGGGCATAGAGCTTGCGGCAGAGCATCGTCACGCGGGCCTCATCGAAATAAGTGCGGCCATTGTCATGCTGTACGGTAAGGCTAGCCTTGGCAATCTTGTCCTCGTCGCGGCCCGAAACGGTGCCGAAGTAGCTCATCATCTCGCGGCGGTCTTCGGTGAATACCGACAGCGTCAGGCCCTCGGCCTTGTCGATGAACTCCTTCGTGTAGCGGCTCGGACGGATGAAGATAAAGGCCACCGGCTTGCCCCACATGATGCCCATGCCGCCCCACGAGACCGTCATGGCGTTGGACTTGCCTTCCGCCTCGCCAGTGACCAGCAGCCACTCCTTGCCGATGACGCGGAACACGCTTTCGTTGAACTCTTCTGGTTTGACTTCTTTCATTGCCATTGTGCTTATTCCTTCCTTTATCCACATTTATTTACACATATCCACAGTAAAAATCCACAAAACGCTGGGTTTATCCACAGTTCTGCCGTGGATATCCCCAACATTTTGTGGATAAGTATTACTGTTTGTTATTATTTGTCATTTTTCAAGGCATCATCGAGGGTATGCCAGGCCAGGACCGCGCATTTGACGCGGGCCGGCATATGCGAGACATTCTTGAGAGCCAAGGCCTCATCGAGTTCCTCAAGCTCTTCCTCATCGGTAATCTCGCCTTTGATCATGCTGATGAATTTCTGAGCAAGACCGCGGGCCTCCTCGACGGATTTGCCGCGAATGAGCTCGGCCATGATGTCCGTGCTGGCCTGGGAGATCGCACAGCCGATGCCCGTGAAGGCAGCATCCTTGACCATGCCATCCTCCACCTGCAGCTCCAGCGTGATCTCATCGCCGCAGCTCGGGTTGCGTCCCTTTACCGAGCAGGTCGCACAGCTCAGATGATGCTTGTGGTCGGGGTTGCGGCTATGCTCCCCGAGGACTTCCGTATATACGTCATCAAGCGCCATAACCAAGTACCCCCCTTACCTTCTTGAGTGCTGCAATCCAGCGGTCGATGTCCTCCCGCGTGTTGTAGAGATAGAAACTTGCGCGGCAGCTTGCATTCTGCCCGAGGAACCGGTGCAGCGGCTGGGCACAGTGATGGCCAGTGCGCACGGCGACGCCATCGTTATCGAGGATTGTCGCCACATCATGGGGATGGACATCCTTGATGTTGAAGGCGATGATACCCGTCTTGTTGTCCCGCGTGCTGTCACAGCCGTAGAGCTCGATATACGGCAGCTCTCTAAGCTGTGGCAGGGCGTAGTCGACGAGGTCCTTCTCGATGGCCTCGATGCGATCAAAGGTGATATTCTCGAGATAGTCGATGGCAGCCGTAAGTCCTGCTGCACCGCCGACATTCTGGGTGCCAGCCTCGAACTTCGACGGTACCTCGGCCCAGGTCGATTCCTGCTCCTGCACGTACTCGATCATGTCGCCGCCGCGCAGGAACGGATCCATCTTGTCAAGGATCTCATACTTGCCATAGAGCACGCCGATGCCCATAGGTGAGAGCATCTTATGGCCCGAGAACGCGAAGAAGTCGCAGTCCAGATCCTGCACATCCACAGCCATATGAGCCACGCTCTGGGAGCCGTCAACGATGCAGACAGCGCCTACGCTATGCGCCTTCTTGACGATGCTCTTGACGTCATTCTTGAGACCAAGCACATTCGATACCTGCGTGACCGCAACAATCTTCGTGCGCTCGGTGATCTTCGTCTCGATGTCCTCCTGGGAGAGGTTGCCATCTTCCTCGAGATAGATGTACTTGAGGATTGCCCCCTTGGCCTTGGCCACGAACTGCCAGGGCACGAGGTTGCTGTGATGCTCAGAGATGCTGATGACGATCTCATCGCCAGCTCCCACATTGGCGAGGCCATAGCTATAGGCCACGAGGTTCAGCGCCTCGGTGGCATTCTTCGTGAAGATGATCTCTTCCTGGCGTTTCGCCTTGATGAACTGCGCCGTGCGCTTACGTGCCGACTCATAGATATCGGTTGCCTTGACCGACAGCGCATAGGCGCCACGGTGCGGATTGGCGTTGCAGCCGCCATAATAGCCGCAGATTGCCTGTATCATCTGATGCGGTTTCTGCGTCGTCGCCCCGTTATCGAGATAGGCGATATGCTTGCCATCGATTTCCCCATTGAGCAGCGGGAAATCCTTCAAAAAGTCCTGTGCCTCAGCCATTTGCAACCCTCCCCTGCAATACCTTGTCAATCTCCTCTTTGAGCGCCTCGTCGGTAATCCGGTCAAGTACCGGACGGAAGGATGCCTCGACAATCAGTCGCTGTGCATCCGCCAGGTCAAGGCCACGGCTCATGAGGTAGAACAGCTTGTTCTCATCGATCTTGCCGACGCTGACCGCATGATGGCCATCCACGTCGTCCTCGTGGGAGAGCATGATGGGAACGCTGCGGTTGCGGACACCTGGCGAGAGCAGCATGACTTCCTCGTTCTCACGGCCCACCGAGCCCTTCGAGCCCTCGAGGAAATCCAGCGTGCCACGGAAGGTCTTCTCGCTCGCCCCTAAGAGTGCCCCGCGCACCTGCATGTTCGCATCGGTACGGCGTCCCTGCTGGCGGATGATGTAGTTGAGGTCGACGCGGCGGTCGCCGTCGCCGAAGTAGAATCCCCAGATATCGCTCTGGCTGTCATCGCCGGCCATATCGACGGTCAGCTCGGCGGCTGTATGGCGCGCACCGGCCTCCACCGTCGTATAGGCGAACTTAGCGCCCTTGCCGACATAGACCTTGACGCGGCTCGTGCTGGCCGTATCGGCCGGCGCCAGCTGCGCGTGGATGAGATGCAGCTCCGCTCCATCGGCGATATGTACCTGCACCTCATGCTGCCCGCCTTCACGATTGACGAGCACCACTTCATCCTTCTGCCCCGCCTCGACGAGGATCTGTTTTTTCGTTATATGATCACTGAGATTTTCCGGAACCCGGGCCTCATTGACACCGAGCCAGCGCCAGGTGCGCATCGGAATCTCAGAAAAGATTTTAGCATCCATTAGCCGATAGTCCCTTCCAACTCAATATTTACCAGATTATTCATTTCGAGCGCATACTCCAGCGGCAGCTCCTTGGCAATCGGCTCGACGAAACCGCGGACAATCATCGCCCGGGCCTCTTCCTCGTCGATGCCGCGGCTCGTAAGGTAGAAGATCGCCTCATCGCTGATGCGGCCGATCTTGGCCTCATGGCCGATATCAGCTTCGTCGCCCTCGATGTCCATGACCGGCAGCGTATCACTGCGCGAGAGGTTGTCCAGCATCAGCGACTCGCAGTTGACCGAGCACTTCGCATAGGGTGCGTTCTTCGTGACCTTGACGGCGCTGCGGTAGGTCGCCATGCCACCAGCCTTCGAGATCGTGCGCGTGTTGATATTGGCCGACGTATGCGGTGCCGCGTGGATGACGCTGGCACCGGTGTCGAGGTTCTGCCCCTTCGAGGCGAAGGTGACACCGGTGAACTCGCAGCGGGCATTCTCACCATGCAGCACGCTGCAAGGGTAAAGGCACGAGATATGCGAGCCGAACGAGCCCGATACCCACTCGATGATGCCGTCCTTCTCGACGAGGGCGCGCTTCGTGTTGAGGTTCATCATGTTGCGCGACCAGTTCTCGATGGTGGAGTAGCGCAGCCGCGCTCCGTCCTTGACGAAGAGCTCCACGCAGCCGGCATGCAGGTTCGTGACGTTGTGCTTCGGTGCCGAGCAACCCTCGATGAAGTGGAGGCTTGCACCCGGCTCCACGATGATCAGCGTGTGCTCGAACTGGCCCGCACCGGCAGCATTGAGACGGAAGTAACTCTGCAACGGCATCTCCACATGGACGCCAGCCGGCACATAGACGAAGGAGCCGCCTGACCAGACCGCACCATGCAGCGCCGCGAATTTATGGTCTTTCGGCGGCACGAGCGTCATGAAGTACTCTTTGACGATGTCCTCATGCTCACGCACAGCCGTCTCCATATCGGTGTAGATGACACCCTGCTTGACCATGTCTTCCTGGATGGAGTGGTAGACGACCTCTGAGTCGTACTGGGCGCCGACGCCGCCCAGCGACGTCTTCTCCGCCTCGGGGATACCCAGACGGTCAAAGGTGTCCTTGATGTCCTCAGGGACCTCTTCCCAGCTGCCCGTCATCTTGGCATCCGGCTGGACATAGGTGACGATGTCGTCCATATTGAGCTCCTCGAGGCTCGGGCCCCAGGTCGGCAGCTCCAGGGAATTGTAGACTGCCAGCGACTTCAGACGGAAATCCAGCATCCACTGCGGCTCGTTCTTGCGCGTGGAAATATCGCGGACAACATCTTCCGTAAGTCCGCTATGAGCTTTGTAGACCGAGTGGTCTACGTCCTTGATATCATAGAGCGTGCGCTCGATATCTTCTATATATGTTTTCTTCTTCTCTGCCATCCCGAATGCCTCACTTTGCTTCCGGCTGAGCTTCGAGGATATGCGTGAAACCACGGCTGTTGATGTCCTCGATGAGCTCAGCGCCACCCTCTTCAACGATCTGGCCGTTCATCAGTACGTGTACCTTGTCGACCTTGAGTTTCTCGAGGATGCGCGTGTTATGGGTGATGATCAGGCAGCTGTTCTCTTCATTGTGGAACTTTGCGACGCCCTCCGAGACGATCTGGACAGCGTCCACATCGAGGCCCGAATCCGTCTCATCGAGCAGGGCAAGTTTCGGCTGCAACATCAGCAGCTGCAGGATCTCGTTGCGTTTCTTCTCGCCGCCCGAGAAACCAACGTTCATATAGCGCTGCGCATACTCCGGCTTCATCTTGAGCTCCTGCATCTGCGCCTTCATTTCCTTGCGGAAGGGCAGGATCTTGACCTTGTCCCCGGTGATGGTCTGCTTGGCCGTGCGGATCATGTTCTCGACCGTGATGCCCGGAATCTCCTCCGGCGTCTGGAAGGACAGGAACAGGCCCTTGCGCGCACGCTCGAAGGTCTTGAGTCCCGACATGTCCTCGCCCTCGAATTCCATCGTGCCGCTCGTGACCTGATACTTCGGGTGCCCCATGATGATGTTCATCAGCGTCGACTTGCCCGAGCCATTCGGTCCGAGGATGACATGGACCTCGCCCTTGTTGATGGAAAGATTCAATCCTTTGAGGATTTCCTTATCTTCCACCCCTGCATGGAGATCCTTGATTTCCAAAAGCTTCTCTGCCATTATATAAACTCTCCTTCTATTCAAGAAAAACGATTCGTTTTAATCCTTAGCATTTTACTCGGGATTGATGCTTTCATTGTATGAGGTTTCATGCTAAAAGTCAATAGAAAGCAGCACAACCGATAAATTTTGTGCATAGTTGAAAATGTTTATCATCAAATTTCTCTATCTATTATTATAGAAAGATTTTCTCGCCTGAAACGCTATATTATGATAGGATTATAAATAGGACTATACTACTATTGCAAACAGACCAAGGGATTACAGATAGATCTTGCAATAGCTTGAGGAAGAAGGGATGTTTCCGATGCGATCAGCGCCAAGAAAACAAGCCATATGCCTTTGGCTGATGATAATGATGACTGCCGCCGCCAGCCTGCTGGCTATGCTGCCAACAGCCTCTGCTCATGAGCGCCAGCTGCTGCGCGTCGGCTATACCGATAAACCCGGCTACCTTGTCTTCGATGCCAACCACTATTACCACGGCATGCTCTATGAGTCCATCGAGAGCATTGCCACCTATCTCGGCGCCAATATCATCTATGTGCCTGGCAGCCTGGAGGAAAACCGCCAGCGCCTGCAGAGCGGTGACATCGACATCATCGCCAGCAGTGACAGCATCAGTGGGTACACTGTGCCTGATGCTATCTTGCTGTCGCCTCCCGACAGCAAGACGATTCCGCTGGCCCGTGGCATCGGCTGGCTTGAGGTGAACACGAACAATCCGGCCCTTATCGGGTCCATCGAATCCAGCCTCAAGGAACTCCGCTCCGTCGCGCCGCTCCATATGCTGCACCTGCTGGAAAAGTACCATGAGCAGGATCGCTCCTCACTCAACCTTACCCCAGAAGAAAAACAATATTTAGCGGAGCATCCAGTCATAAAAGCGATGGCCTCGCCTGGACAGCCGCCCTATACGTATTTCACGGATTCTGGTACACATACAGGCGTCGTCGCCGATATCATGGCCCTGATTGCCGCCGACCTTGACATCAGGATTGAAGTGATTCCTAACCAAGCACAGGCAGATATGCTGCAGCAGCTTGCCGATGGCCAGATCACCTTGATCACTGACTTCTATGCCGACTACAACTGGGCCCGGCAGCATAATGCCGACCTCACGCTGCCCTATCTGACCCTGAACTATGTCACCGTGATGCGCAAGGACCAGCCCCTCCCTGACACGCCCATCATCGCCTGCCCACGCAGCCATTTCTACGTCCATGAATATATCGAGAAGATGTTCCCGCCTGAGCAGCTGGTCTACTATGACACCGTGCAGGAATGCATGGCCGCTGTCAATAACCGCCAGGCCGATATGACCTTCGTCAAGTCGATTACTGCCCAAAGCGATATCCATCTTGGCAATTACTACAACCTCTATACCAACAGCAATGTAGTCTTCAGCCACGAAGTAGCTATGGCTGTAAGCAGCCAGGCCGATCCGCTGCTCGTCCGCATCCTCAACAAGGAGATCGCCCATATCGGCCAGCAGCAGATTGCCAGCATCGTCAATCGCCAGGTATATACCGTACAAAGTCAGGACACACTGTCGGCACTGATATACCGCAACCCGATCAGTGCCCTCTTATACTGCACCTCGGTACTTGTCACCATCATCCTCGCCCTGCTGTTCCTGATGCGGCTCAACAGGCGGCACAATGAGGCCCTCTACCGCGAGGCCCACTACATCAAAGAAGTCGATATGTACAATCTGCGCTGGTTCGTCAAGAAACTGCCCGAAAACCTCGAACGCTATCAAGCCGAGCGCGCTCAAGGCAAGATGTTCCTGCTCGTGCTTTCGGCCCAGCATATCTCCTTCCTGCGGGAGCTGTACAGCCGCAAGACCTTCAACCAGGCATTGGTCGGCCTTATTGAAAAGGCCCGCACCGCCAACGACTGGCTGCTGTCCCACGCGATGTCCTCGGATACGATCGCTATTGCCGTACTCTGCCGCCTGCCCGAAGGTTTCACGATGGAACAGGCGGCCACGAAACTCACGCAGGATGCCAGCAGCTGCATCGTAAACGGCACGCCAATGAAGATCCTCTACCATGTCGGCCTCTGTGCCATCCCGCCGGAGGGGCCGATTGATGCGGCAAACCTGCTCAACAATGCCATGCTGGCCTACGCCGAAAGCGTCTCCCACAACAGGGATATCAGCATCTATAACGCCGATCTGCGCCAGCACCTGCTCTACCAGAAACAGATGGAAAGCCTCATGGACAAGGCTCTCAAAAACGGAGAGTTCAAGATCTACCTGCAGCCCAAATACAACCTCAAGACCCAGACGATCATCGCCGCTGAGGCCCTTGTGCGTTGGCAGAGTCCCGAGCTTGGATTCCTGCTGCCGAACCGCTTCATCGACCTGTTTGAGCGCAATGGTTTTGCCATCGCCCTTGACTACTATATGCTCGAAACCGTCTGCCGGTACCAGCGGGAACGCATCGACCAGGGCCTGCCTGTCATCCCGATCTCGGTCAATCAGTCCGGCCTGCATATCACTGAGGAAAACTACCTCAAGCGCATGAAGGCCATCGCGCAGAAATATCAGCTGCCGCCAGACACCATCGAGCTTGAGATTACCGAGACGG
The DNA here is from genome assembly GCA_900116485.1 of Selenomonas sp. GACV-9. Classification (GTDB taxonomy): domain Bacteria; phylum Bacillota; class Negativicutes; order Selenomonadales; family Selenomonadaceae; genus Selenomonas_A; species Selenomonas_A ruminantium_G. The sequence continues at coordinate 13,683 of FPAX01000023.1, read as the reverse complement.
CCTTTATCGACTACAACTCACATGACGCCCATTACAATGCCGCTGCCATTGTCAGCCAGCTGCGCCATCTGGGATTCCGGCTGTCCATGGACGACTTCTGTACCGGCTATTCCTCCATTGCCATGCTTCAGCATCTGCCGATGGATGTCATGAAAATCGACCGCTCCATGCTGCTGGCTGCCGAGAAATCACCGCGCGCACTTACCATCCTGCAACATATCGTCGACCTCGGTCAAAGTCTCAACATGGATGTCCTGACCGAAGGTATCGAAACACGCCAGCAGGAACTGCTGCTCTTATCTATCGGGTGCCACTTAGGACAGGGATTCCTGTTCTCCCGCCCGATGCCCTTAGAAGAATTTGCCGCATTTGTTGAAGAACACTCCATTGAATCTTAAAGGGGTTTTATCATGCACTACCTAGCAAAGATATGCAGTATATTGCTGAGTATGGCCCTGGTCATGCTGCCCGCGCAAAGTCTGGCCGAACCGCCGGCCTACCAGACCATCCGCATCGGTGTTGCCAACGAAAGGCGTCCCGGCCCAGCCAACGATGCCATCCGGCTGATGGCCAGCTACAACAGCAGCTATCTGGCCGAAATCGCAAAAATCACGCATTGGCAATATGAGCTCTACCACGGCACAGCCGCCGACTGCCTCCAGCGCCTGCAGGAAGGCAAGCTCGACCTCGTAGCGCCGGTCAGCGCTGCCGCCTTCCCGCCCGGACAATACCTGTTCTCGGACGGCCATTCCTGTGCGGCAGTCCTCGGACTCTATACGCGCGACAGCGACATGTCGATTACCGCCGAACGCGGCTCCACGCTGAACGGCTCCGCCATCGGCGTACTGGACAGCAGTGACATCAAGAACCGCCTGCAGTTCTTCGTCAAGACAAACGGCTGGAACGTGAGCATCCGCACCTACCCCACCAGCGATGCACTGACCGCCGCACTCCATCGCGGCGAAGTCCAGCTCATCGCCTGCACCGTGTTCAATCTCACAGGCAAGGAACGCTGGATCGCCTTCGTTGACACCATCCCGCAGCAGTATCTGACCAACGCTGCGCACACCACGCTGATGGAGCAGCTCAATCAAGCCATCCTGAGCATCGAGATGACAAATCCTTCGTTTGAGACACGTCTCAAGCGCGAGTATCTCGACCCAAGTATCTACAAGATGGCCCGCTACTCTGAGCATCAACAGGCCTTCATCCGCTCGGCACCAACTGCCCGCGTAGCCTTCCCTGGCAGCTTTGCCCCGCTCTTCCAGCAGAACAAGGACTTCGGCAACATCTACGGCATCGCGCCGGATATCCTGACCCTGCTGATGAACGCCACCGGCATCACCTTCCAGCCTGTGATTGCCGAATCCTCAGAGGCCGTGGCCAAGATGCTGCGCACCGGCAGCGCCGAAGCCACCTTTGCCGTCTATGTCAACGACCCCAAGCTGCAGATGATGCAGTTCTCCAACAACATCATCTGGCTGCCATTCACGCCGATCGTCCAGCGCGCTCAGGATGAATCCGCGCGGCCTGAACGCATCGTCCTGCCCACATGCTTCACCGGCCTGCGGGAGTTCTTTGAACGCCAAAATCCCCAGGCCAAGGTAGCCGAGATGCCCAACCCCGAGGAATGCCTCTATGCAGTCGAGCAGGGCTTGTACGACTGCACCTTCCTGCCGCAGCCATACCTCTCCAAGAACAAGAATATCCTGCTGCACTTCCAGCTGAAAGTCCTGGATGCCGCATTGGTCTCCGTCCCGCTCTGCCTGATGTTCCGCGCCGATGCCCCTGAGATGCTCTGCCATACGGTCAACACGGCCCTGCTGGGCCTGCCGCAGAATCAGCTGACCCAAGTCGTCCAACACAACAGCGAGCCCGATATGTCCTTCGGCTATCTGCTGAGCCAGCACCCGCTGGCCCTGACCGTCGGCCTGCTGCTCAGCTTCATCATCCTGGCCACGGCCATCTTCCTCATCTATCGCAACCGTCTCGAGCAGGAGAAGAACTACGCGCTGACCATCCGCGAGCTCGAGCTCCAGCAGGCCCTCGATGCCGTGGAGATCCTGCAGGAAGACCGCGATATCTACAAGCGCAACGCCGAGACCGACCACCTCACAGGCTGCCTCAACAAGGCCGCCATGACAGCGCAGTGCCAGCAGATTCTCGATAAGCTGCCCGAGAATTGGACGGCCGCCTTCTTCATTATCGACCTGGACCACTTCAAGGAGGCCAACGACACTTACGGCCACCAGCGCGGCGACGACATCCTCATCGAGTTTTCGGCCATGCTGCGCGACATCCTGCCGCCGCGCACGCATATCGGCCGCTTCGGCGGCGATGAATTCACGCTGCTGCTGACCGAGCAAGACGAAGGCGACTGTGAGGCCTACGTCAGCATGATTGCAAGGCTCATCCTCGAACAGACCCGCGGCCTCATCGTCTGCGACACCCCAGGCAAGGTCACGGCCAGCATCGGCGTCGCCATCAGCCCCGCCGGCAGCAGCCACGACCTGGGCACCATCTTCCGCCGCGCCGACCGTGCCCTCTACGACGTCAAAGAAACCTGCCGCGACAACTATCGGATCTACAAACACTGAAAACAGCCGGAAAATGCACCGCATTTTCCGGCTGTTTTTCAATTACATTCCCGCTATCAGTTCACCATCATGACAGCTTGATTCTCGCCGAGCCTGAAGGAAATCTGACCATTTTTGACGATAGCTTTGAGCCCTGACAACTGGTCTTTGAGTACCGTGCCATCTTTAGCTGCCACCTTCAGCGTCACCTGCTGGGCCTTGCCGTTGTTGAGAGCCACGACACCGATCTTGCCCGAGCCATCGACAGCCGTGCGCTGGTAGGCGTAGATATTATCCTTGGCCGCAATGGTCGCAAGGTCGCCGCGCGCAAAGACATTCTTGTTGTCATTGCGGGTTGCAATTGCCTTCTTATAGAAGGCCTGCAGGTCCTTATCCTCTTTGCCCCAGGGGAACGTGCGGCGGCAATCAGGATCCTTCGATCCGAACTGACCGGCCTCATCGCCATAATAGACAGTCGGCATGCCCGGATAGCCCATCTCGAAGGCCACAGCCATCTTGAGGCGGCTCTTGCCGAGGTCATAGTCGAAGTCTGACTTCTGAGCCTGCAGCACGCCGTCCTTGCCACCGCCATAGGTATAGATAGCCCGCGCCGTATCGTGGGAGTCGACGATGTTCATAAGGTTGTAGAAGGCTTGCTGCGGATAGTTCTGGCGCAGCTGGGTGAGCACATCATCGGTATCCTGCGCCTTCCCCCCCATGACGAAGTGCATGAGCGCATCGGAGAGCTTGTAGTTCATGACCGAGTCCATAGAATCGCCCATGAAGAACTGGGAGCCGTCCTGCCAGATCTCGCCCAGAAGCAGCGGCGTATCGCCAGTCTGGGTCTTGACGGACTTGACGGCCTCACGGGTCTTGGCCCAGAACCCCGGCGGCACCTCCTTTGCCACGTCAAGGCGCCAGCCTGCAAGGCCATAATCGAACCACTTGAGGATTACGCCCTTATCGCCATTGCGGCCATAGAGCAGATAGTCACCGAGGTCCGTATGGTCAGTCGTCGTCTTGTCATAGCCCGGATAATCCTTGTCGCGGAATGGCGCGAGGCTCGAGAAGCTCTGCCAGTCATGATAGGCGTATTTAGCCCCCATCTCATCCTGAGTCTTGACATTCTTGATATCGAACCAGTTCTCCCAATGATAGGGGCTGAATACCTGCCCTTCAGCCTCCAGCTGTTTCCTGGCCTCGGTTTTGGCCTCCTCCAGTGTCAGCCCCTTGCTGTTCTGCAGGTCATAGATACGGCTCCAGTATTCATAGGCACCGACGGTCTTGTACTTGCCATAACGGTCGAAATAGATGGAGTCATCGCCCACATGGTTGTAAACGCCATCCATGATCAGGTGCATGCCGCGTTTCTTCATCTCACCGGCCAGTTTTTGCAGATCGGCGAAATTGCCGAGGAACGGGTCAACGGCATCATAGTCGCGCGCATCGTAGCGATGGTTCGACGAGGCCGCGTAGATGGGATTGACGTAGATAGCCGTTACCCCCAGCCCCTTGAGGTAGTCGAGTTTCTGCGTGATGCCCGCCAGGTCGCCGCCATAGAAATCATTGCAGTCCCATTTATCGCCATCGAGTACGCCAGCACCGGCATTGGCCGGCGGCGTATTCCAGCTGCGATGCTGGACGGGCTGATTCCCGCGCGCCGTAGTGCGAGCATTGTCGTTGGACGGGTCGCCATCGCAGAACCGGTCAGGGAAGATCTGATAGCAGACAGCCTCCTTGGCCCAGTCGGGCGTCACAAAGCCCTTCTTATAGGCTGTGACCTGGAAGTATTTCGCTCCCGCAAGCTTGAGCTCCCCTGTACCACCAGTCTTGGTATCGTCGCCGTATTCCTTCGTGTCATTGAGCACGAACTTATAGCCATAGATGCCATAAGTTTCCGGCGTGAAGCTGCCCTGCCAGATATCCTGCCCATCCTTGGTACTGATCTTTTTCATAGCGTAATATGTCGTAACCCCAGCATCGTAGTCGGGATTATACTCATCGCCGCCCTTGGCCGTCATCGTGGCCTTGGTGACCATGAGCTTCGCCGCTTCCACGTCCCCGGCTCCCGTGCGGATCGTCAGCGTCACCGGCGTGCCTTCTTCCACAGCGCCCCAGGGGCTGCGCTCCTCTTTGTTCCAGCTGTCATGAATGACCCTGTCCGCACGGATGCTGCCATCATCGGCAATGATGTGTTTCTTGGCTGCATCATAGTAGAAGGTGACCTCCGCAGCCTTGCCGATATGGACAGGCTGGGTGACGGGTGCCTGTCCGGCCTGGGATACGGTAACCGTATAGTCGCCAGCTGCGGCCTTTGCCTCAGTCTGATAGAGTCCCGACAGCATCAGGTCATGCATCGTGCCATCCTCTATCCCGGCAATCCCCGAGATGACCGGCAACTCACTGTCGCTGAGCATCTTATAAGTATGGCTGTCGGCAATGCGATGGGTCTTATCGTTGTAGTAGAAGGTGACTGTCTCGGGCTTGTCGAGGGTCAATGAGACATTGGCGCCATCGGCGATGCCATTAAGGCCGTAGTTCTCGGCCCAGGAGCCATTGATGGCCACCTTGTAGTTGTAGATGCCCGCTGGCATATCCTTGATGGTCAGCGCGTAGAATCCCTGCCCCAGCGGCGTCATCTTCGTCGCCATATCTGCAGGCGCCCACTTCGCGGCTGCACCGCCCACCATCTGCAGGTCGCCGACCAGCACGATATCGCGCTGTGCTGACGCAGCTGCCACTGCCGGCTGCCAGAAAGCCATCCCCGTATCAGCCGGAGCAGCATAAGGCCCCACGAGCAGTCCTAATGTCAGCGATACGCCGATAGTTCTCTGCAATAATCGTTTGCGATCCATAGTCACACCTCTTAGAAATGGAAATCCATCTGGGTACGGAAGAGTTTGCGCGTGTACGGATTGGCCGTGCTGCGGCCAGTCTTAGCCTGCTCATAGAGGGTTTCCCACTCGACATTCTTCCACGGCACATACTTGACCCCCAGGATCCAGCCGCGGCTGTCGCCCTTCAGGGAACCCCACTCATCATCATGGCTGATATCACCGATGGCACCATAGTCGATATAGCGCCCATAGATTGAATACGAACCGCGCGTATTGAGGTCAGTCTTCTTGTAATCAAGGCGGACAGCTTTCGACGAATTGTGCTTATCAGCCCCCGTACGGACATAATCGCCAGTCAATCGCAAGTCTTTCGTCAGATTCGTTGCGGCACTGACCACCCAGCCGTAGTTGCCGAACCACTTTTCTTTATTGGAACGTGCATAGGCGACATTGATATCGCAGTTATGACCAACCGGGCCAAAAACTGCCAACCCAGCCAGCGAGAAGTCTGCCCCATCCCAAGTCGGCGCCATATAGAACGGGCTGACCTGCAGTCCCTGCTTGTTGACGGCCATTCCTGCCTGAATGCCATCAGCCTCAGCACCATAGAGGATATTCTGGAACCCCAGCCCACGCCAGGTGCGGCCAACACTTACCCAGAGTTTCTGGTCAGGGAACCAGCCATCGGCCCAGATGCGCTGGATGCGGCCCGTATCTGCACCATCAGACCCCGAATGGGTCGCGCCCGTCTGGGTATTGCGTGCATAATGACGGTTTGTCTCTAACTGGAACTTTGCGGTCCAGTTATCGGATACCTTGAAATCGCCCAGCAAATTCATGTAGAAACGGCTGCGATCCTTCTGATCCTCCCCTTGGATATTATCGCGATCCCACTGGGTCCGCACAAAGCCATGCAGGTTCACGCGCTCGATTGCCTGCTTGTTCTTCTCGATCTGTGCCGTATTGGCATCGACCTGTTTCCGGAGCGTTGCCAGCTCGCCGCCGTATTCGGCCTCAAGTTTCTCAAGAACGGCCCTGTCAGCAACCGATCCACCGGATTTCTGCATGGCCTTGGCAACAATCGCCGCCATCTCATAGCGCGTCATCGTCCGGCCACCTTGGAATGTATTGTCGCCCATGCCTTCGATGATGCCATCTTTGGCCAGATAGTCCAGCGCCTCATAAGCCCAATGATCCTTCGGCACGTCAGTGAAGCTGTCGGCTGTTGCCGCCAGTGCCGTACCGCCAAGACCAGTGCTCATCATCATGCCGGCTAGGATTGCTGCTGTATTCTTGTTGATCTTCATCGTCTGGATTCTTCCTTTCGCACTATCTGCAGTATATTCTGCAGTTCTTGAATTTTCACGCAATTGTACGCTTATATGAAGAGGCTTTGGGGTAAAGCCTCTTCATATGTTCATATATAGGAATATAGGGGTGTAGGGAGTCGGGGAAACTCCCCCCTAGGGGAAACTTATTCAGATATTAGCCTCGAGCATCCTGCCGACACCGGCATAGACACTGCGGGCCTTGGCCTTGATAGCCGCCCGTGCGGTATCCACAGTAAAGCCATTGAAGGCCTCGATCATCGGCAGATCGTTGATCTCATCGCCGATGGAAAAGATCTCGGGATCGCTCCAGCCCATGATCGCGACGAGCTTGCGGATGCCCTGCTCCTTGCTGATGCCCTTCGGCGTGACGTCGACGCTGCACCGGTTCGGATAGGCATGCACCACATCGCCGAAGCGGGCATTGATGCGCTTGCTGACCTCGAGGGCCTCTTCTGGATCAGGGTAGCCCAGTGAGAACTGGTGGATCTGTGGCAGGCTCAGGATGTCCTGCTCCTCGATCGGCACGATGGCAAAGTCCCACTGCCGGGCCTCCCGGGAAATCCAGGATCCCTCGCTCTCATGGTAGAGATAGGTCGTATCGGCTGCCGAGAAGGCAAAGTGGAAGGACCGGCGGACGCCGGGATCCTTTACCATCTCTGCCAATACCGTCAGCGGGATCTCGCCCTGCCAGAGCGGCGTGCCATCAGCACGGCAGATGAGGCCGCCATTGTTGCAGACTGCATAGTCTGACTCGATGCCATAGTATTTGAGCTGTGGCGCCAGCATGCCATAGTCACGCCCCGTGACTACGCCAAACTTGTTGCCAGCCGCCCGCCAGTGGCGGACGCCCTCGGCATCCGCCGGCGAGATCTCTTCGTTGCGGAACAGGGTCCCGTCGTAATCGCTCGCAGCAATCTTCATCTGGCCTTCGCCTCCTTTCCTGTCCTCTGCCCTAGATAGCAGACCGCCTCATAAGGGCGCAGCCTGCCCATCTCGCTGTCCGGCTGTGATTCGATGATGGCCTGTGCCGCCTCCGGAAGTTCCACGTCATAGGTCACGGACGCATCCGTGAAGTTTACGACGGTCAGGCTTTCCTGATTGCCCCAGCGGCGGCGGAAGGCATAGATATCCTCCCGCTCCGTCAGGACTTCCTCGTAGCTGCCCTGCTGCAGGACTGCTGCCGCAGCGCTTGCACTACGCACACGGCTGAGCTGCCGATAGAACGACAATACCGAGTCTTCTTCCTCCGCCTCGCTTTCGACACAGCAGCGCGCATAGTCATCATGGACAGGCAGCCAGGGCTGCCCCGCCGTGAAACCAGCCTGGCGGCCGCGGGTCCACTGCATCGGCGTGCGGGCATTGTCACGGCTGTAACGGTGGACAAACCGCAGCGCATCGCTTTCGCTGAGGCCCTCCGTCAAAGCCAGTTCATACTGCCCATGGGAAGATATATCATCATAATCATCAATGGCTGGCCAGGCCATATTGTCCATGCCCAGCTCCTGCCCCTCGTAGATGAAGGGCGTGCCCCGCAGAGTGAACAGCACCGTGGCCAGGGCCTTGGCCGTGACCTGTGGGTCGGAGCCATCGGGGAAGAAGTGGCGCACACTGCGGAACTGGTCGTGATTCTCGAAGAAGATCGGATACCAACCATTATCCGCCGTGGCCAGCTGGCTGGCCGTGAGGCTCTGCTTGAGCGCCGGAATCAGCTCCGGCTGCCAGCCTGTCCCGTGACACCAGATATCGCCATTGGGGAATTCCAGGTTCACATGGCTGAACTCGAAGAGCATATCAAATACCCCTTGCTCTCCGACCCAGTCTGCCAGCTCATCAGGGCCCACGCCGTTGGCCTCAGCCACCGTGAAGATATCGTGGCCGTCAAAGACCTCCCGGCGGAACTCCTGCAGGAAATCGAGGATTCCCGGTGTATTGGCAATCATCGTATGGACATTGACCATGCCGTCGCTGCTGTCGGGCTCGCCGTCAGCAAAGACTGCCGGTTTCTTGATGTAGACGATGGCATCGATGCGGAAACCGCCCACGCCCTTGTCGAGCCAGAAATTGGCCGCGTCATAGAGTGCCTGCCGCACGGCCGGATTCTCCCAGTTGAGATCCGGCTGCGCCTCAGCAAATGTGTGCAGATAATACTGCTGCCGCGCCTCGCACCAGGTCCAGGCACTGCCGCCAAAGATTGAGCGCCAGTTGGTCGGTGCCGAGCCATCGGGCTTGGCATCGCGCCAGATATACCAGTCCGCCTTCGCATTGTCACGGCTGGCACAGGACTCTTTGAACCACTGATGTTCTTTTGAGGTATGGTTATAGACCAGATCCATGACGATGCGGATATCGCGCTTCTTCGCCTCGGCAATCAGCTCTTCCATATCTGCCATCGTGCCATAGGATGGGTCAATAGCGGTGTAGTCGGCAATGTCATAGCCATTATCTACCATGGGCGAGGGATAGACCGGCGTGAGCCAGACTGCCCCGACGCCCAGCGTCTTTAAATAGTCGAGCTTGCGCGTGATGCCCGGGATGTCTCCCTGGCCGCTGCCAGTCGTATCGAGAAAGCTTTTGGGATAGACCTGATATACGACAGTCTTCTGCCACCATTGCAAATCTTTCATGATAAATCGTTCCTTTATGGGTCACTGGGGTCAGAAGGTCAGTACAGGCGTCTCATTGGCCTCCACCTTCTGATCCGGTTTCTTCTGCATCTGCGGATAATCCGCCGAGTTCGTCACCGCCATGATGACCGTCGTCTGATAGCCGGCATCACGGATGACCTGCGGGTCAAAGCGCAGCAGCGGCTCGCCCTTCTTGACATGGGCACCCTGCTCCGTCAGCAGCTGGAAGCCACGGCCATTGAGCTTGACCGTATCGATGCCGACATGGATAAGCAGCTCCGCGCCATTTGCAAAGCGCAGGCCAATCGCATGCAGGCTCCCTTCCATGACCATCGTGACCTCCGCATCAGCCGGCGCCACGATGGTATCTCCCGTGGGCTCGATGGCGACACCATCGCCCATCATCTTCTGGGAGAACATATCGTCATTGACTTCCGCCATATCGATGAGCTTGCCCGAGACACAGGCCTCAAGCTTCATGGAAAGATCCATAGCGGCTGGCGCATTTGCCGCACTCTGCTGTCCCTCCGCCGGGGCAATGGACTCGCCCTTCAGGAGAGCATCGAAGTAGCCGCGTACCTGCGGTACCGAAAGGCCGACAATGACCTGCACCGCATGGCCGTTCTTGACCAAGCCATAGGCACCTGCCTTCGTGAATTTCGATACTGGTTTTACCTTGTCGGGGTCGCCAACCGTCACGCGCAGGCGCGTCGCACAGTTCGTGACCTCCTTGATGTTATCCGGGCCACCGAGGCAGTCGAGGAAAACCTTGGCTTTGATGGCCATGGCATTGCCAGCCAGGCCCATATCTTCCATTTCCTTCTTGGCATTGTACTCATCTTTCGAGAACAGCTTGTCCTCAACGTCGTCAGCCGTACGGCCCGGCGTTGCATAGTCGAATTTCAGGATCATGAAACGGAAGGTGAAGAAGTAGATGGCCGTAAAGCAGAGACCGATGACGATCTGCATGATGTACGTGCCCGAATGATACGAGAACAGCGGAATCCAGTTCTGGACGAAGCAATCGATAAGGCCGCCGCCAAAGTTACCGGCCAGGCCGAAGAAATAGAGCGTTGCCGACAGCGTTGCGGCCAGGATAGAATGCACAAGGTAGAGGAGCGGTGCCACGAACAGGAACGTGAACTCCAGCGGCTCCGTGATGCCGCAGATCACAGCGGTCAGCGTCGCCGGAATCAGCAGTGCTGCCGTCTTCTTTTTCTTCTCCGGCTTTGCGCACATGTAGATAGCCAGTGCTGCACCCGGCAGGCCGAATACCTTCGAGCTGCCATGCAGGGCGAAGCCGCCCTCCGGGAACATATCCTTGAGGCTCTGTGCACTCGTCGCAAAGTCATTGATATGCTGCAACCAGTAAGCCTGGATGCCGCCATCGCAGACAGCCGGGCCGAAGATGAACGGCAGATAGATGAAGTGGTGCAGTCCTGCCGGCAGCAGGATGCGCTCCGAGAACGTGTAGGCCCATACACCGAGCAAGCCGCTGGTCTTGAGGAAGCCCTGGAAGTTCATGATGCCATGCTGGATAGCCGGCCATATCAGGCAGAAGACGAAAGCCAGCGGGATCATCACCGCAAAGCCGACAGCTACGACGAAGGCCGGGCCCTTGAAGATGCCGAGCCACTCAGGGATATCCGTATCGTAGAACCGGTTGTGGAGCCAGGCCGTCACGCAGGCGATGAAGATAGCGCCCAGCATGCCCATGTCGAGGGTCTTGATATTGGCGATCATCGCCAGGCCCGTACCAGCGCCTGCATCCTGGCTGTAGTCGACGCCGAAGAACGCACCATCAAGCGTCAGGAAACCCGAGATGAAGTAGTTGAAGACCATGTAGATGACGAAGGCTTCCATCGCACAGCGGGCCGGTTCCTTCTTGGCAAAGCCGATAGGCACGGCGATGGCGAACAGGATCGGCATCTGGGCAAATACGGTCCAGGCACCCTGCTCAACGACAAACCAGAAATCATACCACAGCGTACCCTTCGCTGCGAGAGCTCCGAGAATTCCCTCATTCTTGCAAATGATGGATAATGCTACCGTGAGACCAAAGAATGCGAACAATACGACCGGCGTGTACATCGCACCGCCGAACCGCTGCATTCCCTGCATGACACGATCTTTGCTGAGTGTCATTTTCATTCCCTCCAGTTCTCCTACGAACTTGTTGTCATTTTGATACATACATGAATAAATACGGTTCCATTTCAGATCCCGTTGGCATCCTGCCGCTGTTCTCTGTAAGATATCTTGTACTTAAAGCATACGCAAAAAAACCCGCGAACGCAATAGTTTCGCGGGCTTTCGGCACTTTGTCAGCAAGGCGTATCTAGGTACATCAGCCGTACTTTGGTACATTCAGCTCTTGTCCTGCCGGTTGATATACATGCGGTACTTGACATACCAGACCTCCACCAGCATGAAATAAGGCATCATCGACTGGAAGGCCGTATGCTCCGTATCATCCTCATAGAGCTGGAAACGGGCCGGCGACACGTAGAGATTGACGGTCGACAGGCTGGCCAGGGTATTGTCATGGAGTTTCGTGATCGAGATGAACGGCACATCACGCAGCTGCAGCTGCCGGGCAAAATCCACCACGAGAGGCGTCTCTCCCGACAGCGACACGAAGACGAACAGATCATCGCTCGTCAACGACCGCGCAATGGCGCGGAACTCCTCATAGCCATTTATCTCATAGATCAGCACATTGTCATAGAAGAACAGGCGCTTCAGCTCCTGCACGACATTGCTCTGCACATAGCCCGAGGCAAAGGCAAAGACACGGTTGGCCTCGTGCATCAACCGGCTCGCACTGTCGAAGTTGCGCTTGAACACCTTGGCCGAGGTCTGGGAATAGAAGTCCCGTAAATCCTGCAACACATCTTCCCGGTAAAAGGCCTCGGAGGGCTCCTCCATTTTCATGACCGCCTTGAGCTCGCCAAAGCCATCAAAGCCCAGCTTCTGCGCAAAGCGGACGATTGTCGTACTCGATACCGCACAGGCGCGGGCCAGCTCGTGAATCGATATATGGCGGGCCTCAGCCCGATGTTGCAGGATGTATTTCCAGATAGCCATATCCGTGTCGTTCAACTCTTGCATATGACGGTTGATGATTTCTTCCAATCGCATACAAAACGCCCCCTTGTCCATGCCATATTATAGCACGAACCGTCAAAAAGCAACATTTTTTCGCCGTTTGGGCAGCGAATCATCATTCGATTGACAGGCATATCCTCCCTACAATGGAGGCAATTGAAAGGAGTGATTGATACATGGATCAGCGCAACTGCCTGGATAAGGCTGCCGAGGACGCGCTCATCGCCCGCGCCGCGGCCCACGATGATGCTGCCACCAGCCAGCTCTACACCTTCTATCAGGGCCTCCTCCACAAGGAGGCACACCAACGCTACCTTGCAGCCGCAGGGCTGCAAGACGAGACCGAGGGCATCGCCGCCCTGGCCTTTATCGAGGCCATCCACAGTTACGACGCCGCCCGTGGTGTCCACTTCGCCGCATTTCTGCAGCGCCGCGTAAAGGACGCACTCTACATGGCCTTCTGCCGCCTGCGCCGCTATCTTGCCCGCACCTCGCATCCCGACCAGGACCGCACCGCGGATGGAGACTTCTGGGACCTTCTCATAAGCCCCGCCCGCGATGCCCGAGATCCCGCCGCCACCTGCCCTCAGCGCCTGCTGCTGCGCCAGGCCATCCAAAGGCTTACCGCCAAGGAAAAACAGCTGCTCGGCCTCATCTATCTCTACGAACTCCCCCAAAAGACAATCGCCGCCCAGCTCCACGTCTCCCATCAGTACATCAGCAAGACCAGGAAACACCTGCTTAGCAAAATGAGGCAAAGCATAGACAATTGCAGTTTGTCTGTTAGTGCGAGATTACAATAAACTTGATACATCTCAGCTTGGGTGAGGGTGGGTGCACTTTTTCTCCGCTCCGCTAAATGACCCGCGCTGGTGTTTAAGTACATATTTAGTTACATGCGCCGGGCAGGCCGGCGGCGCGCCAATACATCTTGACGTTCTAGTTTGTGCTTGCCGCGTGCCATCCCTCACTGCGTTCGGGCAGTCGCTCCGTCTACGAAGAAAGTGTACCCACCCTCGCCCTCCGTTATGTTGGGATAATCCTGCTCTGTTCCGGCGATAGGTCACGAATTACATCGATGTGCTTGCTGCGGGAGCAACGGTTCGTGCAAATTCAGACTACCGTTGCCAAAGGGGCGAACGGGGTAGTGCTTCTTTCTGTCTGGAGCGACTGTCCTGCGCAGCAGGACTGGGCCGTAAGCGCATAA
>FPAX01000024.1:9031-27189 GCA_900116485.1 Selenomonas sp. GACV-9 | reverse complement strand
GTCGTACGGTCCATTCAGCGGAAACAGAAAAAGTACTACCCCGTGAACCCCGAGCTGCGTACTATCGGGATTTCGTTCCGCACGCACTGACAGACAAACTGCAATTTGAAGAATAAATTTATGGAAGAAATACAGAGTTGTTTGGGCTATATCTCATAGTAGGGGGAGAAGGAAAAAATGGGGAAAAGGAGAATTCTATATAGATAACGAAATAATAATGTGAGGTGATGGAAATGAGAAAAAAGCTATATAGGATAGGAAGCGGTATCCTTTGTGGGGTGCTGTTGAGCATAGGTGCTGCACAGGTTGGAGCGGCAGCGGCACCACAGGAAGCAAAGACTTCGCGTGTTGATACGACAAATGCAAATATCCCTGAGGAAAAAGGGCCTTTAGGCAAAGCTTTGGAACAAAAACGCAAGGAAAATGGTCAGGCGACGAAGGAGCGCTATGTCTATCTGCTCAAGGACAATGGCTTTGCTTATTATCTTGATACGCAGAGCCTGCGCTGGATCAAGATGCCTTATTCGGAGACCGAGAATATCATAGAGGTTTGGGTGCGGTTGACGAAGGTGGATGATGATGGTGAGTACAGCTACCCGCCAAAATATTTCCTCAGTCATTATTATATCCGTCCGAAGACAAAACAGATCCAGTTCCTGAGTGAGCTGGAGGTTACGGGGCGGCCTGATAATGCCATCAAGGAACGGGCGTATAGTTCACAGCATTGGGAAAATCTGGTGCCTGGTTCCATTGAGGACGAGGTTTATCATGGTGTGTTGAAGGTCATGAAGGAGAATAAGGTAGGCGGCAGTAGTGAAAATCCTATGAGTTTCCGCGATGCAGTCGAAGAGTATTTGCGGATTTCCTTGTAACTTTGTATAGATTTATCCACATAAATATAGACATATCCACAAAATAATGGTTATGTCTGTGGATAACTCCGGAAATGAGAGTATCATCATGAAAGAGTTTATTCGCAAGAATCAAAAGGATGAAGTCACCGGGCTGTTCAACATGATGTATTTCATGGAGGACGCTCATTATTTGCTGTGCGATGCTGCTGATGGCAATCTGGCTTTCCTGTATTTCGATATCGAGAATTTCAAGGAATACAATCTCAAGTATGGTTTTCAAGGGGGGAATAAGTTCCTGCGGCGTGTTGCTGGGATTCTGCAGGACACATTTCCTGATGGGATACTTGCGCGCTTGAATGATGACCATTTCATGGCTGCTGTCAAGAACCAGAATATCGAGCAGCGCATGGAGTATGTCCGTAAGTCTGTTTATGATTTTGATCAGAATATGGCGATGGAAATCAAGGTTGGCCTCTATGTGCCGGCGGCCGGCATCCAGGATATTGCGTTGATTCTTGACAGGGCAAAGCTTGCCTGTGAGAGTGTCAAGGGAATATACGACAAAGGCTGGGGCGTCTTTGATGCTTCGTTTGAGGAAAAACTCCGCTTAAAGAATTACATCGTAAGTAATTTTTATCGCGCGCTTGAACATCATGATATCGAGATATGGTATCAGCCGGAAATCCGGACGATGACACGTCAGGTTATCGGTTTTGAGGCGTTGGCACGGTGGAATTCGCCAGAGCATGGCATGATTCCACCGAATATATTTATCGATGTCCTTGAGAGCGCTCATCTAATCCATAAACTTGATCTCTATGTCATTCGCGAGGTATGTGAGGATTTCCGCCGTGTGCGGGAACATGGACAGGGGTGGCAGGAGGCACGTATTTCGGTAAATCTATCACGGTTGGATTTCCAGTTGACAGATATCTTTGCTAATGTTGAGCACATCCGGCAGGAATATAAGGTTGGCTGTGACCGTTTGCGCCTTGAGGTCACGGAGAGCGCCTTGACGATGGATGATAGCAATCTGATGGAGCAGATCGCCCGATTCCGGGCGGCGGGCTATGAGGTATGGATGGATGATTTCGGCAGTGGCTATTCCTCTCTCAATACGCTCAAGGAATATGATTTTGATATGATAAAGCTTGATATGCGTTTCCTGCGGGATTTTGGAACAAATCGCAAGTCGGGCATCATCATCCAGTCCCTTGTGGATATGGCCAAAAAGATTGGCATGCATACGCTCGCGGAAGGGGTGGAAACTGAAGAACAGTATGAATTCCTGAAACTCATTGGCTGTGAGGCATGTCAGGGCTATCTGTTTGGTAAGCCGCAACCGTTGGCACCGGCAGCTAATGCTTATGCCAAGCAAGGCGCAACCTTGACCTTTGAGCCTCTCAAATCTTCAGAGTACTACCAGCAAGTCAGTGGAATCAACGTGCTCAGCAGCTTTCCGTTGCGCAGGGAAGAGGAAAGCGCTGGCTGCATCAGTCAGCTGCCGCTGGCTATCGTGGAGCAAGGGCTTTCTCGTGATACCTTCCGCTATCTATATGCGAATCATTCGTATTTTGATTATCTGAAGAGTATTGGTATGGATACACTCGAGGCTGTTGTCACAAGATATCAGTCTGGTCAGGAACATATGGATCGCATGATGGAGCGGCTGCTTGTGCGCTGTTGCCAATCAGGGGAAGAGGAGAGTGCGGATTTTTCCATCAATGGCAATTTGGGTACAGTACGTTGCCGTCATATTGCGACTGATCCTGTGCGTGATGTGCATGCGTATGTCGTGGCTCCGGCAAATCTGTCGGCTCAGCGTCCGCACGAAGGTATCGATATGCATGCAGCATTTTGGCATATCATGGGAATCTTTACGCGTATCGACTTCCTTTCAAGTACGGGGCGGGCAGAGAATATCTACATTGATGAGACGCAGAATCGGATTACCACGGAAGATGAATCCGTGCGGGGAAGTCTCGAGCTTTATGCAGAACGCTATATCGTTCCCGAAGAACGGGGAGCGTTCCTGCAGTTTTACGATTTGAAGGATCTGGCAAAGCGGCGGGAGCAGGTCAAGCGCGATCACTTTACTGCATTTTTCCATTCGCGCAATGATGCTGGTGAAGTGCGGCTGAAGATCTATCTGCTGATTCCGTTCCAGCTCGGTGGTGTGGACTGCTGCCTGTCGTGCGTGCGCGATATGGACGGCGTCAGTACGCTTGAGCAAGTGCGGACTGGCGAAGTCATGGATTGAGTCTTATCGATGTGAAAAGGTGCGGAGAATCAATATCTCCGCACCTTTTCGTGTGTATGTGTAAGAATGGGGTAACTGTAAAAGCTGTTTTAGTGATGGAACAGACGGATATGCGTCATGGCCATCGTCATATTGTATTTATCGCAGGTCGCGATGACATTGTCATCGCGGATGGAACCTCCAGCCTGAGCTACATAGTCAACACCGCTCTTGCGGGCACGCTCGATATTGTCGCCAAAGGGGAAGAAAGCATCCGAGCCGAGAGATACACCCGTCTGCGTAGCCAGCCAGGCTTTCTTCTGCTCTGCCGTGAATACTGGCGGTTTTTCCGTAAAGACGCGTTTCCATTCGTCGCCGCCTAAGAGATCCATATATTCATCGCCAACATAGACATCGATGGCATTGTCGCGGTCTGGACGGCGTACGTCGTCGCGGAAGGGCAGATTCAAGACCTGCGGAGCCTGCCGGAGATACCAGATGTCGGCCTTGTTGCCAGCAAGGCGCGTGCAATGGACGCGGGACTGCTGGCCAGCACCGATGCCGATAGCCTGCCCGTCCTTGGCATAGCAGACGGAGTTGGACTGCGTGTATTTGAGCGTGATCAGCGCAATCAGCAGATCGCGTTTGGCAGCGGCGGGCAGATCCTTGTTCTTCGTCGGGATTTCCGTGAGGCAGTCTTCGGTGAGGGCAATCTCATTGCGCTGCTGTTCGAAGGTGATGCCAAATACCTGCTTGGTCTCGAGAGGCTCCGGCTTGTAGTCCGGGTCCATCTGCAGGACGAGATATGTGCCCTTGCGTTTCGTCTTGAGGATTTCGAGGGCGGCGTCGGAGTAGGAGGGCGCAATGATGCCGTCGGATACCTCGCGCTGCAGGAAGGAGGCCGTCTGGGCATCGCACTCATCGGAGAGCGCAACGAAGTCGCCATAGGACGACATGCGGTCAGCGCCGCGGGCACGGATATAGGCTGTAGCAATCGGTGAAAGCTCTACGCCTTCGACGAAGTAAGCCTTCTGGAGCGTTTCGGAGAGGGGAACAGCAACAGCGGCACCAGCCGGGCTGACATGTTTGAAGGACGCAGCGGCTGGAAGGCCCGTAGCCTCCTTGAGTTCACGGACGAGCTGCCAGCTGTTCATGGCATCGAGCAGATTGATGTAGCCCGGTTTGCCATTGAGCACCTGGAACGGCAGGTCACCGTCTTTCATGAATACGCGGGCCGGTTTCTGATTCGGGTTGCAGCCGTATTTGAGTTCCATTTCGTTCATCGCAAGGTTCTCCTTTTCCAATCAAACAATGAAAAAAGCCGACACGAATCCAGGCTATACGCCCAGACGGTCGGCTTTTCTTCCCTGTGCTCCCTGTGGTAATCCACTTCCGTCAGTCGCACAGCATCTTCTGTAGTCAATTTATCATTATCCTGTTTTTTTGTCAAGTATCAGGAGACAAGTTGGATAAGGCACTCAAAAAATTAGGTTAAGTGCACATTCCGGTAGGAAAAACTCTGTTAGATTTGCCGGATTTATGGTATTATAAGATTTGGTAAGAATTTCAAATTTGACGTACTATGTTACAATTTTCTCATACTCAAGGGGGACTTCGATTATGTTAAAAAGCATTGCAGTCATGACCAGCGGTGGCGATAGCCCGGGAATGAATGCGGCAGCCCGTGCGGTTGTCCGTACGGCTCTCTATGAGGGCGTAAAAGTCTGGGGTATCCGTGACGGTTATCATGGCTTGCTTGAAGAAGATATGTTTGAGATGAAGTCTAAGGATGTCGGTGATATCATCCAGCGCGGTGGTACGTTCCTTGGTACGGCTCGCTGCAAGCGTTGGAAGACGCCGGAAGGCCGTATGCTGGGCTATCAGCACCTCGTAGACCGTGGCATCCAGGGCCTCTGCGTCATCGGCGGTGACGGCTCCCTGCGCGGCGCTTCGCTGCTTTCCCAGGAGACGGGCATTCCTATCGTCGGCCTGCCGGGCACGATCGATAACGATGTCTGGGGTTCTGACTACACGATTGGCTGCGATACGGCTGCTAACACGATCATCGATGCTATCAACAAGCTTCGTGATACGGCATCGGCACATCGCCGCGTCATCGTCATGGAAGTCATGGGCCGCAGTTCGGGCTGGCTGGCTCTCGTCTCGGGCATCTCGGGCGGCGCAGAGTACATCCTTGTACCGGAGTCCCCGTTCGACCTCGATAAGATCTGTGAGGATATGAAGGCTGCTTATCAGGAAGGTAAGCGCTACATCCTTGTCGTCGTTGCTGAGGGTGCTGGCAGCGGTCAGGAAATCGGCGACTACATTGCCAAGAAGACGGAACTCGATACGCGCGTATCGGTACTCGGCCACATTCAGCGTGGGGGCTCTCCGTCGGTCATCGACCGCGTACGTGCCAGCCAGCTCGGCGAGCAGGCTGCTCTGGCACTGATTTCGGGCCTTTCGGATATCGTCTTCGGCTTCAGCAAAGGCCGCGTCGTTTCCATAGACCTGCACGATTCGGTCAACAACAAAAAGAAACTCGATCCGGAATACCTGCATTTGGCAAAGGTATTGTTCTAAAACTTAGAATCACAAAAAGCGATTGTTTCACGTGAAACAATCGCTTTTTTTTATGCTTTATTCAATGCCGAGCATGTCCTTGGCAAGCTTTACGGCTTGGACACCGTCGGCGGCGTAGGCATCGGCACCGGCACTGTCGGCGTAGTCTTGCGTGACAGCAGCGCCGCCAACCATGACTTTGGCTGGGCAGCCTGCAGCTTTGAGGTCGGCGATGACTTTGTCAATCTGGACCATCGTGGTCGTCATCAGGGCGCAGAGGCCGACGATATCGGCTTTGCTTTCGATGGCGGCTTTGACGATTTCTGTGGAGTCGACATCTTTGCCGAGATCGATGAGCCGGAAGCCGCTGTTGGCGAGCAGGGCACCGGTGATATTCTTGCCGAGGTCATGGACGTCTCCCTTGACCGTAGCGATGACGACGGTGCCTTTGTCGGCTTCGCTGCTTGCTGGCAGCAGTTCTTTGAGTTTGTTGAAGGCTGCGCGCATGGTTTCTGCCGAGAGCAGTACCTGTGGCAGGAACATGCGGCCAGCACCGAAGTCTTCGCCAATATCGGTCATGGCGGCTGTCAAGGCATTTTCGGTGATTTCGTTTGCGCTATGCCCTTCTGCTACAGCGCGGGCGACAAGCTCGACAATTTCATCCTTTTCGCCATCGATGACTGCCTGCTTGATAGCAGGCAGTGCGGCAAGGTTGCTCTCTTTGGCGACGGCAGCTTTTTTTGGCACGCTGAGGTTGGCTTCGTCCTGGCTGAAGGCGAGTCCGTTCGGATCATCGCCGAGCAGTGCGGCACTGGCTTTGAGGGCCCGCTGCATGGATTCATCATAGGGATTCATGATTGGCGCATCGAGGCCGGCTGCCAGACACATGGCAAAGAAGGTGCTGTTGATGAGCGGCCGGTTTGGCAGGCCGAAGGAAATATTGGAGAGTCCCATGGTAGTAGGGTAGCCAAAGCGTTCCCGGTACATCTGCAAGGTGATCAGGACTTCGTAGCAGGCGTTCTTGTCGGCTGATACGGTCATGACCAGCGCGTCCAAGAGGAAATCGCCATCATCGAGACCTTGCTCTTTGGCTGCGGTGATGATTTTCCTCATGACCTCCAAGCGGTCCTCAGCAGTTTTTGGGACGCCGTCTTCAGTGATTGGCAGGCAGAGAATCGCAGCGCCGTATTTTTTTGCAAGGGGCAGGAATTTTGCTATGCGTTCGGGCTCGTAGCTGACGGAGTTGATGAGCGCGCGGCCCGGGTAGGCGCGCAGGCCGGCCTCCAATGCTGCGGAATCGCCGGTATCGATAGCCAGTGGTGCGTCGGTGAGCTGAGCAATCTCGGTGACGGCTTTTTTCATAGCGGCAGTTTGGTCGATGCCGCCGACGCCCATGTTGACATCGAGCAGGTGGGCGCCAGCTTTGACCTGATTGACAGCTTCCTTCTTTACTGAGAGGAAGGAGCCTTCGCGGATTTCGGCAGCCAGTTTCTTGCGGCCTGTAGGATTGATGCGTTCTCCGATGAGTCTTGTCGGTAGTTTCTTATCGATGCAGACTGCCTTGCTGCGGCTGGCCAGCCAAAGCCTTTTGGCGTGTTTTGCCCGCGTAGGCTCTGTAGCATCTTTGAGTGTCGCTGCAAGGGCTGCGATATGGGCCGGTGTCGTGCCGCAGCAGCCACCGAGGAAGGTAGCGCCGGCCTCAAGCAGTTTCGTACCCCAGCGCCCGAAGTCTTCGGGGCCCATCGGGAATACGGTCTCACCGTTTTCGAGATATGGCATGCCGGCATTTGGCTGGACGCTGATGGGGACGCTGCAGTTCTCGGCCAGCGTGCGGACAATCGGCACGAGCTGCTCTGGTCCGAGGGAGCAGTTGACGCCGATGATATCGGCGCCCAGGGCTTCAAGGATGATGGCTGCCGACTGGGGGTCGGTACCCGTGACCGTGCGGCCATCTTCGCTATAGGAGAGCTGACAGATGACAGGGACACCTGGGGCATTTTCCTTAGCGGCCAGCAAGGCGGCGCGCATTTCCTGTATGTCGATGCAGGTCTCGATGATCAGGTAGTCGGCACCGGCATCAGCCAGTGCTTTGGCCTGTTCGGCAAAGCAGTCATAGGCATCCTCAAAGTCGAGGTCGCCGAGTGGTACGACAAAGCGGCCGGTGGGGCCCATCGAACCTGCGACCTTGGCCTTCGTGCCTGCGGCCTCCTTGGCAATCTTCACCGCGGCAGCATTGAGCTCAGTGACGCGGTCGGCAAGGCCATAGTGGTCGAGTTTCAGGGAGCTTGCGCCGAAGGTATTGGTCTCGATGACAGTAGCACCGGCATCGAGATAGGCTTTATGGATGCTCTTGACGACCTCTGGCTGCTCAATATTCATAAGCTCAGGGCAGGCACCTGGTTTTAGGCCGCCGGCCTGGAGCATGGTGCCCATGGCACCGTCAAAGATATGGATCATGGAATACTCCTTTTTTGTTCAGTATGGGGAAGGTCAAATCTTGCGGGCAGGACAATCGAGTTTTTCGCAGGCCGCGCAGCCTTTGTGATGTTGGGCTTTCGCAGCATCAGGTTTACTTTTATCTTCCTTATATAGTCCGATGATTGCCGTGATGCTTTTTCGCGGCAGGAGCATCATGGCGCTTGAAAGGCTGATGCCGATGTCGGCTGCATGTGACAAGCGAATGAGCTCAGGCTGCTGTTCGATGGGCCAATCCCCATAGCCGGGGCTGAACCGCCAGCGCATGCCGTAGCCTTTGGCAGCGGCTTTTGTCTTTATAGCCTTTTCTATGCTGTTGGCAATCTGTTCTACGGCAGTGGTAGCAGCCGCATCGAGAAGGACAGAGGAGCTGTACTCGCCGTTAGCGAATCGCTGGGTTACAGTCTCTTCTATCTCATCGCCAACGGTGGCTGCCAGCAGGATTACCTTGTCACAGCCAGCCAGATGAGCACCAATCTTGCTGCCTTCGATGATGCAGGGAGGATCGGCTTTGATTTCCTGCTTTTGACAGTCATAGTCATATACCTGCCAGATACCGCGTGGCGCAGCAAGCAGGCGCGCATCCTGACAGGCGTCCTCGATCCTTGACTCGTCAAAATCCTTGGCCTTCATAAGTCCGGCATAGCGGCGGGTTTCCTGGGAATCTATACGCAGCAGTGGTGTATTATATATGGGCATGATGCTCACCTCCCTAAATTTTTTCAAAATGTTTCACGTGAAACATTGGCTTTTCCGTCATTTCATATTATTATATATAGTGGATAAAACGAGTGATAAGTCTTCCTGTGAATGCTGCTTAACAACTGTTTATCAAATATATATTGACATAACAATTATATTTATTTTAGCAGAAATTTACAAGAAGAACTGTAACATTTTATGACTTTGGGGAAAGTGGTGGAAGAGTTGGCAAAGATCATTGCAGTAGCCAATCAGAAGGGCGGTGTCGGCAAGACGACGACGTCGGTGAATCTGGCGGCCTGCCTGGCAGCCAAGAAGAAGAAAGTCCTGCTGGTGGATTGCGATCCGCAGGGAAATGCAAGCAGCGGCTATGGTATCGATAAGTCAGCGCTGGAGCAGACCATCTACCATGTGCTTATCGATAATGCAGGCATCCGTGAGGTTATCCAGCCGACCGAGTTCAAGGTGGATGTATTGCCTGCTAATATCGAATTGGCCGGTGCTGAGGTTGAACTGGTGGCAGCGATTTCCCGCGAGACGCGGCTCAAGAAGGCATTGGATACGGTACGCGATGATTATGATTACATCATCATCGACTGTCCGCCGTCGCTGGGGCTCTTGACGCTGAATTCGCTGGCGGCTGCTGATTCGGTGCTTATGCCGATACAGTGTGAGTTCTATGCTCTGGAGGGCGTAGCTCAGCTCATGAAGACTATCGAACTTGTGCGCAATAATCTCAATGCCGATCTGGCTGTTGAGGGTGTGGTCATGACCATGTACGATTCGCGTACGAAATTGGCCGAGCAGGTAGTCGCTGAAGTACGGAGCAGTTTTGATACGGCGGTCTATAAGACGATGATTCCGCGTACGGTACGCTTGAGCGAGGCGCCGTCCTTTGGCCAGCCCATCCTTTATTATGATAAGAAGTCCAAGGGGGCCGAAGTGTATATGAAGTTGGCGAAAGAGGTGATTTCCCGTGGCTAAACATGGCGGACTGGGCAAGGGGCTTGGTGCTTTGGGGCTAGGCAAGGCTCAGGTCGAGGCCGACGGCAAGGATAAGGTACATTCGATAGCTATCGGCTCGATAAAGGCCAATCGCTATCAGCCGCGCCTGGAGTTTGATGAGAGTGCTCTTGAAGATCTCAAGGAATCGGTGCGGAATTTCGGCGTACTGCAGCCGCTGCTCGTGCGCAAGCTGCCAGCTGGCGGCTATGAGCTGATTGCCGGTGAAAGACGCCTGCGCGCGGCTAAGCTCGCTGGTCTTGCCGAGGTTCCGGTCATTGTGCGCGAGTATAACAATGAAGAGGTCGGCCAGATTGCGCTGATTGAGAATATCCAGCGGGAAAACCTCAATGCGATGGAAGAGGCACAAGCGTATGAACGTCTGATGAAGGAGTTCAACCTCACACAGGAGGTCGTAGCGCGCAAGGTCGGACGCAGCCGCTCGCATATTGCCAATTTCCTGCGGTTGCTCAAACTTGAGCCGCAGGTGCAGGATTATGTGGCCAATGGGACGCTTTCCATGGGGCAGGCAAAGCCGTTGTTGTCCTTGGAAAATCAGGCCTTGCAGCGTGAGGCAGCAGAATATATCCAAGCGGAAGAGCTCTCTGCCCGCCAGTCTGAGGCTTTGGTCAAAAAGCTGCTGGAGAATCCTGATTTCTTCCAGCAAAAAAAATCAGACACTGCCAAGAAAGATGCGCCGCAGGATGTATTCCTGACCGAGGCAGTCGAAAAGCTCACGCATCTTCTGGGGACACAGGTTAAGATCCATCCTGGCAAGAAAAAGAGCAAGATTGAGATCGAATTCTATTCGGCGGAGGATCTTGAGCGGATCATGGGAACAATCCTTGAGCGTCAGCAGGACATCAAGCAGCAGCGCATCGATGCGCTCAGAAAGGTTTCCCTGTCGCAGAATTTCACCGTATGATATAAATGTTTCACGTGCAACAATGTTGCTGGCAAGAGAGAAGAGAAAGGAAGCACAAAGGAGACAATGGATATTCAGCAGTTTATGAAGTTTATGGCTGATAATATGCCGTTTATCGTCGTAGGCATGGCAATAATTATGGTAATCATGTTGATCATCATGATCAACCAGGCGTTGAAACTCAGTTATATGAAAAAACGCTATCGCAAGATGATGGCAGGTGTTGATGGTGCCAATCTCGAGCGCTTGCTCATGGGGCATATTGATGAAGTCAAGCATGTCGTTGAGGAAAACCAGCGCATCGATGCCGAGAATCAGCGTATGGATGCCTTGCTGCAGACGGCTGTCACGCGGGTTGGTGTCGTGCGGTTCCGGGCCTTTGAAGATATGGGTAGTGACCTCAGCTATGCGGTGGCCTTGCTGGACTCGCATAACAATGGTGTCGTGCTTTCGAGCATCTTTGGCCGTGAGGATTCACGCAGCTATGTCAAGCCCATCGAAGATGGCCATTCGACTTATACCATGACCGAGGAAGAGGAGCAGGCACTGCGCGAGGCTATGGCTAAAGCACAGTAATGCTATAGTAGAAAACTCTTTAAAAAACGAGAACCTTATGCTATAATGGCATAAGGTTTTTTCTTGCAAATTTACTTGTTTTTCAGATGATGAGATTATGATTCGATCCAGGGACGTGTGCTCCGTGGATTTATTTTTATTGAGAACGTTTGGAGGCTTTACTTTGGCGGACGAAAATAAAAAAGAGCTGAAGGAAGAACAGGAGTATACCATCAAGTTTATTCCTTCGCAGGGTGGTGATGTCAAGAATATCCGCTTGTCGGAATCGACATTGAAGATTGGCTTGGCATCCCTGCTGGCCATTGCGTTGCTATTTGTCGGTGCATTCAGCTATGCTGTTTACAGCACCTTTGCCGTACGTAGTGGCGTCAGTGAGGTGCGTGAGCTGCGCGAGGTCAACAAGATCCAACAGGAGCAGCTGCTCAATCTCTCGAAGAAGGCCAATGCCCTGCAGGAGCAGATGGACCAGCTCCGTCAGCTTGAGAATGATATCCGCCGCATGTCCGGTGCGGCGCCGGCAAAGGATGGTGATGCGCAGACGCAGCAAAGTCCGGATGCCAGCGGCAGTGAGGGAAGTGGCGGTGATGGCACGCATGATGGCCAGGGCGGCCCGGTGGTGCAGCCAGACATACAAAACGTCGGTCAGGTGCTCGACCTTGTGGAGCAGGGGCTGGCTGTACGGCGACAGTCGCTGCTGGAGCTCAAGGAGCAGCTGCAGCAGCGCCAACAGGCTCTTGGTACTTATGCCCAGAGCGGTCTGAATATGCCAGGTGGTACAGTTCCAGCTATCTGGCCAGCACGCGGCGATGTGAGCTCGCCCTATGGCCTGCGCTGGAATGGTTCGGACTTCCATCCGGGTATCGATATCGCCAACGATATGGGGACGCCAATCGTGGCGACTGCTGATGGCGTAGTCACGACGGCAGGCTGGAATAGTGGCGGTTATGGCAACATGGTCGATATCGATCATGGCAATGGCATCATGACTCGCTATGGTCATGCCATGCAGGTAGCTGTTGTGGCTGGCCAACACGTTCGCCGCGGTCAGATCATTGCCTATATGGGCAGCACGGGATTCTCAACGGGGCCTCATGTTCACTATGAGGTACGCATCAATGGTACGCCTGTCAATCCGTCTACTTATCTGCATTGATGATGCTGAGCTATAATGAATAATGTATACTTTAGCGTACAGATGCGAGGTTTCGCTATAGATTTGTATGCATGTATACAGTAAAAAAATACATAGCATAACAAAAGTGAATAATACGGAAAAGCCCTATGCAGCTTACTGCATAGGGCTTTTTTATTGGCGTGATAACTATAACAAATAAGAAGAGTGTAAACCTAATATCGGT
The DNA here is from genome assembly GCA_900116485.1 of Selenomonas sp. GACV-9. Lineage (GTDB taxonomy): Bacteria > Bacillota > Negativicutes > Selenomonadales > Selenomonadaceae > Selenomonas_A > Selenomonas_A ruminantium_G. The sequence continues at coordinate 14,496 of FPAX01000024.1, read as the reverse complement.
ATAAATATACAATAATTAATAAAAATACACAAATGGTGCAGTCAAAATGGCGATAAATCAAGGCTTAAACTATATTTTTCAGAATTTTATGTTTGAATATGCATATTGACATTGATTTACACTGTTCCTATAATAGTAGTTACATTACAATAAAAATGTATTGTATAGAGACAATGTGTTATATGTGACGGACAAATCTCAAAGGAGAGACGGATATGTGTAGAATCGGTTCAATCAAGAGCAAGGTACCCGTTCAGCCATCTACGGCTTTGCGCCTGATGCTGCCGCAGCAAGAGGGGCATGACAACTCTGGTTTTGCTATGGTCATGCAGGATCTTTACGGTATCTTTTCCAATTATAAGGATAAGCCGCTTTTATCCCTGGCCTGCACGCAGCGAGGTGCTCAGCTCGTAGAGGAATACATGGATGCACACAACTTTGTGCAGCTGGCTGAGTGGATTCCTATTCCGGACAAACGCCCGGGCCTTGATATCCAGGCAATGCCCTACTACATTTTCCGTAACTACGATTATCCGGAAGGCGCCGAGAAGATGACGAAGGAGCAGAAGGAGAACCTGCTGCTCGATACGCGTCTGGCTCTGCGTAAACTGCTCGAAGAGGCTGGGGAAGGTTTCGTTTACTCCTTCTGGCCGGATGTCCTGACGCTCAAGGAAATCGGCGATCCGCGTGATATTGCAACGTATTTCCACCTTTGGGATGACAATGGCTGCCTGGCCGCAAAATCCATCGTGGCCCAGTGCCGTCAGAATACGAACTATGATATCGTCCGCTATGCAGCGCATCCGTTCTTCCTGCAGGGGTATACGCTTTGCGCTAATGGCGAGAATACCTTCTATACAAAGAATAAGGAATTCCAGAAATCTCTGCACCGTGGCTACATTGGTTTCGAGTCTGATTCCCAGTGTTTCCTCAATACGCTCCATTATGTGCATCATGAGCTCAAATGGCCGCTTACTTATTATAAGCATGTCATTACGCCGCTGCCGTTTGAGGAGATCGAACAGCGCGAGGATAAGGAAGTGCTTACGGCCATCCGCCAGTCGCTGGCTAACCTCGAAATCAATGGCCCGAATACGGTCATCGGCGTGCTGCCGGACAACCGCATGATTACCTGCTGCGATTCCAAGAAATTGCGCCCGGTAGTCATCGGCCGTACCGATGACATGCTGGCTATCTCGTCGGAGGTCTGCGGCATCAATGAGATCATGCCGGACCGTGATCAGACGAAGGATATCTATCCGAATGAACGTGAAATCATCGTAATTGACAATGACCTGGAGGTACAGAGATGCAAGCAGTAAAAACACAGGATGTAGGGGTAAATGACCTGCCCTGGAAAATCGAATATCATGCCGACCGCTGTACGATGTGCGGCAGCTGTGTAGCTGCCTGCTCGTTCAAGGCAATCAAGGTCGTCACCCAGGGGCAGTCCCTGACCATTTCGGAGGGTAGCCAGCCGGAGCCCAAGCATACGCATGTGGCCCGTCCCATCATCAAGCAGGTCGCCAGCCTTACGGATTTCTGCCGTGGCTGTGGCATGTGCGAGAAGATTTGCCCCAATAACGCCATTCGTCCGGTCCGCAATCCGGATACGCGCAAGGTATTGCTGTCGAAAGACAATGGCCCGATCAAACGCGGTGGCCGTACGAACCTCAATGCACAGCGCACGCTTGACAGCATTGTCGTTGGCCGTATCTCCCAGATGACTGACCCGTCGCTTGATGCTGCCCGTCATACCTTTGATATCCGCTCGCCGTTTGGCCGTGTGCTCTCCGCTAAGGAGCTGCCGTTTGAACTCAAGGATGGCAAGCTCGTGCAGTCGAGCCATACGCCGCCAGTTGACTGGATCTATCCGCTTATTTTCTCGGATATGTCCATCGGCGCGCTCTCGACGCGTGCCTGGGAGGCCGTAGCCATGGCTGTGGGCTATCTCAACGAGAAATGCGGCCTGCCGGTACGTATGAGCTCCGGTGAGGGCGGTATGCCGGTAAAACTCCTCGAGTCGGATTACCTCAAATATTTCATCATCCAGATTGCCTCGGGTCATTTCGGCTGGAACCGTATCATCAAGGCGATGCCGCATATGGTCACTGACCCGGCTGGTATTCTCATCAAGATCGGTCAGGGTGCAAAACCGGGCGATGGCGGTCTCCTGCCGGAGGCGAAGGTCGCAGAGCATGTCCAGGCTATCCGCGGTGTACCAAAGGCTACGCTGGCTTCGCCGCCGAACCATCAGGGCCTCTACTCGATTGAGGAATCGGTTCAGAAGATGCATCTGTCGATGAATGCGGCCTTCGGTTTCCGCGTGCCGGTCGGCATCAAATGTGCGGCCTCGGCGACGTCGGTATCTGTCTATAACAACCTGCTGCGTGATCCGTACAAGATCTGCGGCGGTTTCTTCCTAGATGGTATCCAGGGTGGTACGGGTGCTGCTAATGAGGTATCCCTTGACCATACGGGCCATCCAGTTGTCTCCAAGATCCGCGACTGCTACAATGCGGCTGTCAAGCAGGGACTGCAAGGCCAGATCCCGCTTTATGGCGGCGGTGGTATCGGCATGACCGGCGATGCGGCTGCTGATGCCTTCAAGATGATGTGCCTCGGCGCTAACGGCGTATTTGTCGGCAAGGTGCTCATTCAGCTCCTGGGTTGCGTAGGCAACGAGCAGGGCCGCTGCAATGCATGCAATACGGGTAAATGCCCGATGGGTATCTGCACGCAGGATCCGCGTCTCGTCAAACGTCTCGACATCGACCGAGGTGCGCAGAAGATCGTTGATTATGTACTGGCCTTCGATGCTGAGCTCAAGAAGCTCATGGCGCCGATTGGCAACAGCTCGCTGCCGATTGGCCGCAGCGATGCGTTGGTTTCCACGGACAAGGCTGTGGCTGAGAAGCTCGGTATCCAGTATGTATGCTAAGATGGCGTAACAGGAGGCAATAATTTATGTTCAAGATAGATACGATGCAAGGCCATGACCGCATGTCCACTCAGGACTTGCTGCTGGCCATCGGTGGTGCCGTAAAGCAGGGTGAAACCGAGTTTGAGATTGCGGCCTCAGGCCAGCATGATATCGGCGGTCCGTTGTGGCATCCGGAGGGGAAGAAACTTCATTTCCATGTCACCAATGCTGGTCAGCGTCTTGGGTCGATGTGCCTGCCGGGCACGGAGATCGTTGCCGATGGCTCGGTATCGGCCGATGTCGGTTGGCTCAACGCTGGCGGTATCATCACCGTCAAGGGCGATGCTGGCGATACGGCTGGCCACTGCTCCTCGGGCGGCAAGATCTTTGTCGGCGGTCGTGGTGGTACGCGCACGGGCTCGCTGATGAAACACGACCCGCTCTATGAGGAGCCGGAGCTCTGGATCCTCAAGAATGTCGGCTCCTTCTCCTTCGAGTTCATGGGCGGCGGCCGTGCTGTTGTCTGCGGCTATGACAGCGAGCAGTTCGCCTCGATTCTCGGCGAGCGCGCCTGCGTCGGCATGGTCGGCGGTGTGGTCTATGTCCGTGGACCGATTGACACTTATCCGGCAGATATCAAATACACGGACCTTGACGATGATGACATCGCGTTCCTCGATGGGGGTATGGATGACTTCCTGCAGCATATCGAGCGCGAGGACTTGCGGGCAGAGCTCTCCGACTGGAGCCAGTGGAAGAAACTGCGTCCTTTGACGGCTGCTGAGAAAAAAGGGAAGAAAAGCCATGATCTTAAGGCCTTCCGTCAGAGCGAATGGGTCAAGGGCGGTATATTCAGCGACGTTGCCCATGATGACTTCGCCGTTCATAATACCCTGTCTACGGGACTTTACCGTCTGCGTGTACCGAGCTGGGACAATGCGAAATTCGCCGCACCGTGCGAATTCAACTGCCCGACAGGGATTCCGACTCAGCGTCGTTATGATCTCATCCGTCAGGGCAAGCTCGACGAGGCTTTCCAGCTCGAGCTCCAGTATACGCCGTTCCCAGGCTCGGTCTGCGGTTCGGTCTGCCCAAATCCCTGCATGGATCACTGCACCCGTGGCTCGATCGACGAGCCAATCCAGATTGGTGACCTCGGCTATCGCTCGGCCTTCCTGACCGTTGAGCCGCCAAAAGTCAAGACGGGCAAGAAGATTGCTGTTGTCGGCGGTGGTGTAGCCGGTCTTTCGACGGCTTGGCAGCTGGCACGCAAAGGCCATAGCGTTACGGTCTACGATGATGCTGACCATATCGGCGGCAAGCTCGAGCAAGTCATCCCGCGCGGCCGACTGGCACATGAGCTGCTGGAGGCTGAGCTCAAGCGCATCCAGAGTGTTGGTGTTGAGTTCGTCACTGCCTGCAAGGTTGATAAAGAAAGATTCGCTGCGCTGCGCAAAGAGAACGATGCAGTCGTTGTCGCTACGGGCGGCACGAAATCCCGTTTCTTCCCGTGGGAGGGTGCAGAGCATCTGACGATGGGTCTCGAGTATCTCAAGTCCATCAATCGCGGCGAGAAACCGGCTACGGGCAAGCATGTCGTCGTAATCGGTGCCGGCAACTCCGGTATGGATACCTGCCGTGGTGCCTATGAGATGGGCGCTGAGACGGTAGTAGCCGTTGACGTGCAGAAACCGGCCGCGTTTGCTGATGAAATCGAATATATCGAAAATCTGGGCGGCAAGCTCGTCTGGCCGTTCTTCACGAATAAGATCACGCCGGAAGGTGTCTATGGCAACGACGGCAGATTCATCCCTGCAGATCAGGTCATCGTCAGCATCGGTGAGGAGCCGGAGCTCGATTTCCTGCCAGAGGATGAGGGCATTGAGTTCTTCCGTAAGAGCTGGCTCGTGCCGAAGAAAGACCAGAGCATCGCTGAGGGCGTATTCACGGCCGGCGATACGATCAAGCCGGGCCGTCTGACCGATGCTATCGGCAGCGGCCGCAAGGCAGCTTGGTATGTCGACCAGTATGTCATGGGCAAAGAGACTGCGGACTTCCCAGAAAAGCAGCAGATCCCAGCTGAGCGCCTGTCGAAAGCATACTTTGAGAAATGCCACCATTGCCTGCTCGGCGATCCTGTCGATGACCATACGCGTTGCGTAAGCTGCGGCACCTGCCGTGACTGTAAGATGTGCCTCGAATCCTGCCCGGAGAAGGCCATCACGCGCATTGAGAAGGAAGATGGCAGCTGGGAGTACGTTTCTGACCCGAACCGCTGCATCGGCTGCGGCATCTGTGCAGGTGTCTGCCCCTGCGGTGTCTGGAGCATCAACGACAATCCGGAAAAGATTGCGATGTATTCTACGGGTGCAAAAGCTTAAAAATAGCGTGAATGTTTCACGTGCAACAAGCCGTCGCGTTTATGCGGCGGCTTGTTTTGTACGTGAAATTGCAGTTTGTCTGTCAGTGCGAGATTACAATAAGCTTGCTACAGCTCAGCTTGGGTGAGGGTGGGTGCACTTTTTCTCCGCTCCGCTAAATG
>FPAX01000024.1:0-8761 GCA_900116485.1 Selenomonas sp. GACV-9 | reverse complement strand
CCGTTACCAAAGGGGCGAACGGGGTAGTGCTTCTTTCTGTCTGGAGCGACTGTCCTGCGCAGCAGGACTGGGCCGTAATCGCATAACCTAGAAAGAACTATGTACGTCGCGACCTGGTAACGGGAGCAGGTAACTAAGTCCGTAGTTTTGGTCGTACGGTCCATTCAGCGGAAACAGAAAAAGTACTACCCCGTGAACCCCGAGCTGCGTACTATCGGGATTCCGTTCCGCACGAACTAACAGACAAACTGCAATTTTGTAGAAAGGTGCAGTTTGTCTGTAAATATCAGGTTTTATTTGAAATTGTTACATATATCAATTGTTGCTGCAGGGGATATACGTTATACTACAAGCAGTAAAATATGGATAGGAGCGGAGATTTATGGTTAAGATTGTATTTTCGGATATTGATGGCACGTTTCTGACAATGGACAGCAAGGTAAGCCCTGTTACAGCGGCTGCTGTGCATAAGCTTATGGCTGAGAAAATACCGTTTGTCCTGGTTTCTGCACGGATGCCGGAGGCTATCTATCCTTTGACGGATGCCATTGGCATCACGATTCCTATCATCAGCTATAGCGGTGCACTCGCGCTGACGGAAACAGGGGAAGTGCTGGGCAGTGTGACCATGGATGCTGTGGATACGGCACGGCTGTTGTCTGTCCTGGCAGAAGATTATCCCGAGGCCGTGGTGAATTATTACGCAGGTCATCATTGGTATGTGCAGGATATCGAGGCGGAGATGGTGCAGACGGAGGCGCGTATCACGGAGGCACAGCCGCAAGTGGCTGATTTCAGTGAGCGCCTGGCTGCTGCTGAGGTGCCGCATAAGATCCTGCTCATGGGGGAGCCAGAGCTTTGTGAACGGGCTGAGCGTGAGCTTTCGGCACGGTTCCCGATGTTCCATGTTGTCCGCTCCGCACCATATCTGCTCGAAATCATGGACAAGTCGGTATCGAAGGCCAGTGGCATCGATGTCATGCTGAAACATTTTGGTCTGACAGCGGATCAGGCACTTTCCTTTGGCGATAATTACAACGATATCGAGATGTTAGAGCTCACTGGCCGCAGTGTCGCAATGGGCAATGCACCTGAGGAAATCAAAAAACTGGCAACCGATGTTACGGCCTCGAATACCGAAGATGGGCTGGCAGTTTTTCTCGAAAAAGAGATTTTTGGCGACAAGAAATAGGGAGATGACTAATGGACAGGCAAAAGCTCATGCGCGTGGCGTTGGGAGAGGAACCGGCGGATCTTGTATTGAAGGGCGGGCAGGTATTTGCAGGTTTCACGGGAAAGTTCAGAGTTTGTGATATTGCTGTCAGTCAGGGCTGTATTGCCGGACTGGGGACGTATGATGGCCCTTGCGAGGTGGACTTGCAGGGAAAGTATGTCACGCCTGGATTCATTGATGCGCATGTGCATATCGAAAGTTCGATGCTGACACCAAATGGTTTTGCGCGGACCGTGGTGCCGCGAGGGACGACGACCGTAGTGGCTGACCCGCATGAAATCGCTAATGTGGCAGGTATTGAGGGCATCCGCTACATGATGGATGAGGCGGCGAAGATACCACTTTCGGTCAAATTCATGCTGCCATCCTGTGTGCCAGCTACGGGCCTTGAGGATAATGGTGCTTGCCTGGAGGCAGAGGATTTGCGGCCGCTGCTGGAGCATCCTGATGTCCTTGGCCTGGGCGAAATGATGGATATGGCCGGCGTGCTGGCAGGCGATAAGGCTGTCTGGCAAAAGCTCGCGTTGCTGCAGGACAGTGGCCTGGTGGATGGTCATGCGCCCTTGCTGGCCGAAAAAGCGCTTATGGGCTATGGGGCTGCCGGTATCATGTCCGATCATGAGTGCGTGACGCCTGAGGAGGCAGAACTGCGTTTGGCTGCTGGTATGTATCTGCTGATTCGCGAAGGGTCGGCGGCCCATAATCTGGAGGCTCTGCTGCCTGTAATAACGGCAGAAAACAGCATGTTCTGCTGTTTCTGCACCGATGACCGCCATCCTGGCGACCTGTTGTCTGCCGGTGGCATCAATGCGATGGTACGGCAGGCCGTGGCGTGGGGGATTCCGGTTTCCCGTGCCTTGCAGATGGCGACGGTCAATACGGCGCGCTATTTCGGCCTGCGTGACTGCGGTGTCATTGCGCCGGGACGGCGGGCGGATCTGCTGGTCTTCGACAATCTCAGCGACTGGGAACCGGTACAGGTATATACGCATGGCCAGCTCAGTGCCGAGCAGGGTCAGCCGTGGGGGACGCAGTGGCCGAGTCAGGGGCAGCAGGTGATGCCAGCACGGCTGGCTGAGTCCGTGCATATGGCCGCAGGGGAGGTTTTTTCGCTAGCCTTGCCTCTGGCGGGAATAAAGGCCAATGTTATTGAGCTGGTTCCACGGCAGTTATTGACCCGGCGGTGTTTTATGACAGTGCCGGTAAAGGCGGGGCTGGCTGTGGCTGATCCTGTCAAGGATATCCTCAAACTGGCCGTATGGGAGCGCCATAAGGGGACAGGAAGGCATGGTATCGGTCTTGTCAAAGGTTTTGGCCTGCAGCGTGGCGCTATTGCGCAGACTATTGGTCATGACAGCCATAATCTCATCGTCATCGGGGCAGATGATGCCGACATGCAGCTGGCGATGACGCATTTGGTGGCCTGTGGTGGCGGTGTGGTCATCGTGGATGGCGGCAAGGTCTGCGAGTGCCTGGAACTTCCTGTGGGCGGCTTGATGACGGCGCAGCCGGCTGCGCAGGTGGCTGAACAGGCCAAGCGGATGGAGACGCTTGCCTATGCGCTGGGTGTGCGGCCTGCATATGACCCGTTCCTTACGCTGGCGTTCCTAAGTCTGCCAGTTATTCCCGAATTGAAACTCAGTGACCGTGGTTTGGTGGATGTAGAGGCGGGCAGGATTATCGCCATTGACGAGAACATGAACTAAGAGGATGCCAGTTTTCACTGGCATTACTGGCGAAATAGTCAGAAAATACGGCACGTTCTTATAAATTTGTAATAAATAAAGAGCAATAAAAAAGTTGACAAAGTTGGATGGGCATGATATATTTTAAACATGAAATGTGCTCGAACACAATTTAAAAGATACCACTTAAAACCTATATGGAGGGGATATGAAATGAAAACAAGCACAGGTAAAAGTGCAGGCAAGAAAATTTCTAGCAAGTTCATATATTTCTTTGGTTCCTTTGGTGGCATTTTGTTTGGCTACGACATCGGCGTAATGACCGGTGCACTGCCATTCTTGCAGAATGACTGGGGCTTGCAGGGGAATGCAAGCGTCATTGGCTGGATCACTTCAGCCGTCATGTTTGGTGCGATTTTCGGTGGCGCTCTGGCTGGACAGCTTTCTGACCGCCTGGGCCGTCGCAAGATGATCCTGCTTTCAGCACTTATCTTTATCATTGGTTCGGTTCTTTCCGGTATTGCTCCGCAGGACGGTACGCTTTATCTGATTGCTGTACGCACGCTCTTAGGTCTTGCTGTTGGTGCTGCATCGGCACTGGTTCCGGCCTATATGTCGGAGATGGCTCCAGCCCGGCTGCGCGGCAGCTTGTCCGGTATCAATCAGACCATGATCGTATCCGGTATGCTGCTTTCCTATGTTGTCGACTTCCTGCTCAAGGACATGCCTGAGATGATTGCTTGGCGCTTGATGCTCGGTCTGGCAGCAGTTCCGGCTGTCATCCTGTTCTTCGGTGTCATGCATCTGCCGGAATCCCCGCGTTTCCTCGTTCGTGGTGGCAAGCTGGCCGAGGCTCGTCAGGTACTTTCCTGCATCCGCTCGGAGGCTGAGGTTGAGGCAGAGCTGGCTGACATCCAGGCTACGGCCCGTGATGAGCAGCAGGCAAAACAGTCCACGTCGCTTTCTACCCTCGTTTCGAACAAATACCGTTATCTCGTTGCTGCCGGTGTAGGCGTCGCAGCCTTCCAGCAGTTCCAGGGCGCAAACGCCATCTTCTACTACATCCCGATGATCGTGGAGCAGGCCACCGGTCAGGCTGCCAGCTCGCAGCTCATGTGGCCGATTATCCAGGGCATCATTCTCGTACTTGGTTCACTGGTATTCCTGGGCATTGCCGATCGTTTCAACCGCCGCACGCTGCTGACGGTAGGCGGCACGGTCATGGGCCTGTCCTTTATCCTGCCGGCAGTGCTCAACAGCCTGATTCCGGGCATGGATCCGATGATGATCGTATTCTTCCTCTGCATCTATGTAGCGTTCTATTCCTTTACCTGGGCGCCGCTTACCTGGGTTATCGTCGGCGAGATTTTCCCGCTGGCTATCCGCGGCCGTGCGTCGGGTGTGGCATCGTCCTTCAACTGGATCGGTTCGTTCCTCGTTGGCCTGCTGTTCCCAATCATGACGGCTACGATTTCGCAGGCAGCAGTATTTGCTATCTTTGGCGTTATCTGCCTGCTCGGTGTGGCCTTTATCCGCAACTGCGTACCGGAGACCCGCGGCCATACCCTCGAGGAAATCGAGGCTGCTGGTACTCGCCATGGCGAGGAAGATGCGGAGCCTGTATTGACGCATTAAACGCATGAAATGACTATGGGGGACTACTGATGGAACTTATGAAGAATGCCGCCAGCATCGAAAATGGCGAAACGGCCCTGGGCATTGAGCTCGGGTCCACAAGAATCAAAACTGTGCTCGTGAACAGAAACTGCGAGACTTTGGCATCAGCCAGTTATGAGTGGGAAAACCAGCTGGAGGACGGTATCTGGACCTATGATCTAGACCGTGCCTGGGCTGGAATCCAGACCTGTTTCACGCAGGTAGCCGCCGATGTCCGCAGCCGCTATCATGTATCCTTTACGAAAATCGGCGCCATCGGCGTCAGCGCGATGATGCATGGCTATCTGCCCTTTGATGCAGAGGGCCGCCAGCTGGCTGGTTTCCGCACCTGGCGCAACAATATCACGGGTGAGGCTGCCGATGCCCTGACGCAGGAGTTTGATTTCAACATCCCGCAGCGCTGGAGCATTGCGCATCTCTATCAGGCTATCCTGAACGGAGAGGAGCATGTGGGCAAGATCAGTTTCCTGACGACACTGGCTGGCTATATCCATTGGAAATTGTCGGGGGAGAAAGTCCTGGGCATCGGCGATGCCTCGGGCATGTTCCCGATTGACAGTGCAACTGGCGACTATGATGCTGGTATGCTGGCAAGATTTGCACAGCTTGAAAAGGTGCAGCCGTACAGCTGGAGTCTGAAGGACATCCTGCCGCAGGTCCTCAAGGCCGGCGAAAAGGCTGGGGTGCTGACGCCGGAAGGCGCACGGCTGCTGGATCCGTCGGGTAAGCTCGAATGGGGCAGCCTGATGGCACCGCCGGAAGGCGATGCTGGCACCGGCATGGTGGGCACGAACAGTGTCCGCAAACGCACGGGCAATATCTCCGTGGGTACGTCGGCGTTCTCGATGAATGTTCTCGATGCGCCGCTCAAGGAAGTCCATCAGGATATCGACATGGTCACGACGCCGGATGGCGCTCCTGTAGCCATGGTGCATACGAATAACTGCTCGTCAGATCTCAATGCCTGGGTTTCGCTGTTTGGCGAATTTGCCGAGGCGATGGGACACGGGCTCAAACCCGATAAGCTCTACGGCCTGTTGTTCAATCAGACGCGTCTAGCCGATAAGGATGCCGGCGGACTCCTCAACTATAGCTGCCTGTCCGGCGAGAATATCACCCGTGTGGAGCAGGGACGTCCGCTCTTCCTGCGCACGCCTCACAGCCATATGAATCTGGCGAACTTCATGCTGTCGCAACTCTATGCAGCGTTTGCACCGCTCAAGATCGGCATGGATATCCTTGTCCGCGAGGAAGGCGTTAAGACGGATGTCATGATTGCCCAGGGCGGCCTGTTCCAGACGCCGGTCATCGGGCAGCAGGTGCTGGCCGATGCGCTGGGCATCCCCATCACGGTCATGGAAACGGCCGGTGAGGGTGGCCCGTGGGGCATGGCTGTGCTTGCAGTCTTTGCCAAATGGGGAATGTCCGAGGAGACGCTGGCCGATTTCCTCGATGCACATGTCTTCCGTAATCCCAAGAGCACGACGCTCACGCCGAATGAACAGGGCGTAGCCGGCTGCCAGGCCTTCATCAAGGCTTACCAGGCAGGTCTGGCCGTTGAGAAGAAGGCCGGTACGGCAGTCAAGGAAACGGCTTGATCGAAGTATAGTCAGGAATTCCAGTCAAGAAAGGAACTTTGTCATGTTAGAAGCGTTGAAGCAAGAGGTCTATGAGGCGAATATGATGCTGCCCAAGCTCGGCATTGTCACATTTACATGGGGCAATGTCTCCGGGATTGACCGTGAGAAAGGCTTGTTTGTCATCAAGCCGTCGGGGGTCCCCTATGAGGACCTCAAGGCCGAGGATATGGTTGTAGTCGATATGGATGGTCATGTAGTCGAAGGCGATATGAATCCATCGAGTGACACGATGACGCATCTGGTGCTCTATAAGGAGTTTCCGAATATCGGTGCCGTAGTCCATACCCATTCCTCCTGGGCGGTATCGTTTGCTGAAGCCGGGTTGCCCATTGAGGCACTGGGAACGACTCATGCCGATACGTTCTATGGCGATGTGCCGGTGACGGAGGCCCTGACCAAGGAGGAAATCGAGGGTGCCTATGAGGAAAATACCGGCCATGTCATTGTCCGGACTTTCCGCAATCTGGGCATCGATCCTGACGCTGTACCGGCGGTACTCGTCAAGCAGCACGGTCCGTTTACCTGGGGGCCGACGCCGAAAAAAGCCGTGGAAACGGCAAAAATCCTCGATGTCGTGGCTGAGATGAACTACCATGCCTTGCAGCTTACGCGGGCGGATGAACGCGTACCGCAGTTCCTGCTCGACAAGCATTACTACCGCAAGCATGGCGCCAATGCCTACTATGGGCAGAACAATGCCAAATCAAACAGCGGGGTCACGCACCGCTGAGTACACAGCATTTCTTTAATACCAACTGAAGGGAAGAATTATCATGTTAGAGACAAAAGATTACGAGTTTTGGTTTGTGGCTGGCAGCCAGTTCCTTTATGGCGAAGAACAGCTCAAGAATGTGGCGCGTGATACGCAGGATATCGTAGACAAGCTCAATGCCAGCGGCAAGCTGCCGTATAAGGTTGTCTGCAAAGGCGTCATGACGACGGCTGATGGCATCACGCAGTTCATGAAGGATGTCAACTATCACGATGAAGTCGCTGGTGTCATCACCTGGATGCACACCTTCTCGCCGGCCAAGAATTGGATCCGCGGTACGAAACTGCTGCAGAAACCGCTGCTGCATCTGGCTACGCAGTACCTCAATGAGATTCCCTATGCAACGATTGACTTCGACTACATGAACCTCAACCAGAGTGCGCATGGTGACCGCGAGTACGGCTATCTGAACTCCCGTCTCGGCATCAACAACAAGATTGTCTATGGCTTCTGGGGCGATGAGGAAGTACAGCAGGAAATCGCAGACTGGCAGGATGTAGCTGTAGCTTACAATGAGAGTTTCAAGATCCGTGTCTGCCGTTTTGGCGATACGATGCGCGATGTTGCTGTAACTGAGGGCGACAAGGTCGAGGCCCAGATCCAGCTCGGCTGGACGGTGGACTACTGGCCGGTGGGTGAGCTTGTCGAAGTCATCGATGCCATCGATGAGAAGGATGTTGATGCAGAGTATGAGAAACTGCAGCGTGACTACACGCTGAATCCGCAGCACAACAGCGCTGAGAAGTTTGAGGATTCGGTACGCTATCAGCTGCGTGAGTACCTCGGTATCAAGAAGTTCCTCGACGAGAAAGGCTATACGGCATTCTGCACGAACTTCCAGGATCTCAAGGGGCTCAAACAACTACCGGGCCTTGCAGCACAGCTTTTGATGCGTGATGGCTATGGTTTCGGCGCCGAGGGCGACTGGAAACATGCAGCTCTCACGCGTCTGCTCAAGATCCTGTCTCACAACGACCGCACGGTATTCATGGAAGACTACACTCTCGATCTGCGCAAAGGTCATGAGGCTATCCTCGGTGCGCATATGCTCGAGGTCGATCCGACGATTGCCAGCGACAAGCCGAAGGTCGAGGTACATCCGCTGGATATCGGCGGCAAGGATGATCCGGCACGTCTGGTATTCACAGGTGCCGATGGCGATGCCATCGATGTGACGATTGCTGACTTCCGCGATGGTTTCCGCATCATCAGCTATCCGGTAACCTGCCGCAAGGCTGAGGCTGAGACGCCGCATCTGCCGGTTGCTAAGCAGCTCTGGACGCCGAAGGTCGGTCTCAAGGAAGGTGCGACCCGTTGGATCGAAGCTGGTGGCGGACATCATACGGTACTGAGCTTCACGATCAAAGAATCCCAGCTCCATGACCTGGCAGTTATGCTGGGCACGGATTTGGTAGAAATTTGCTAACCCCTGAATAACAGATATAAGTTCCCCAGAAAAGTCCGTTGACTCGAAAATACAGAGTCAGCGGACTTTTCTTATGCAAAATTGCAGTTTGTCTGTTAGTGCGTGCGGGAAGAAAAAACGAAAATACGCAGCTCGGGGTTCACGGGGTAGTACTTTTTCTGTTTCCGCTGAATGAACCGTACGACCAGTTCTACGGACCTAGTTACCTGCTCCCGTCACCAGGTCGCGACGTACATAGCTCTTTCTAGGTTATGCGCTTACGGCCCAGTCCTGCTGCGCAGGACAGTCGCTCCAGACAGAAAGAAGCACTACCCCGTTCGCCCCTTT
>FPAX01000025.1 GCA_900116485.1 Selenomonas sp. GACV-9 | reverse complement strand
CTGTCTCGGCTAAAGGCCATGAATTACATCGATGTGCTTGTTACGAGAGCAACGGTTCGTACAAATTCAACCTTCCGTTACCAAAGGGGCGAACGGGGTAGTGCTTCTTTCTGTCTGGAGCGACTGTCCTGCGCAGCAGGACTGGGCCGTAAGCGCATAATCTAGAAAGAACTATGTACGTCGCGACCTGGTGACGGGAGCAGGTAACTAAGTCCGTAGAACTGGGCGTACGGTCCATTCAGCGGAAACAGAAAAAGTACTACCCCGTGAACCCCGAGCTGCGTACTATCGGGATTCCGTTCCGTACGAACTGACAGACAAACTGCAATTTATGTATACATACGTGTAATAATATTTAGAGTAGTATAATAATATTGGATACGGATTTCTTTTTGCTCACAAGGAAGGTGACAACTATGATGATTAGCAATTCGGTCATGTCGACGAATATCTTGAACATCATGGATAAACATCAATTCAAATTGTCCAAGCACATGCATCATCTCGCCACGGGCCAGCGCGTTGCCAGTGTCGCCGATGATCCTTCGGGCTGGGCCATCGGGCAGCGCATGGACGTGCGCATCCGCAGCCTTGATGCCTCCAGCCGCAATGCCCAGTTTTCCCTCAGCATGCTGAAAGTCGCAGAGGGCGGCGTGAGCTCCACCATCGACCTCCTGCGCAACCTCAAGGAAAAAGCCATCGAGGCTGCCAGTGATACTTGCACGGATACGGACCGGCGCACCATTCAAAAACTCTTTGACCAATTTGGCGACCAGATTAACGACAACGCCAATGTGACCTATAACGGCCAACTACTCCTCGATGGTTCCATGGCCTCGGCCGCTGAGCCCACCGCCCAGGTACTCACCAACCAGAGCCTTGACCAAACCACCACCGCCAGCACCAAGCTGACGGAATTAAAACGTCGGGACGGCTCCTCGCTAAACATCCAGGAAGGCGATACCGTAAACCTCTCCTATATCAAAGACGGCAAGACCTATTCCGGCAGCTATCAAGTCGGCACCACTACCCTTGCGGATATGCTGACCGAATTCAACAACATTGACCAGTCAATTTTTGACCCGTCAAAATTACAGACCGATTCCACCATTGGCGTGGATGCCCATGGCGAAACTATCCACACTGCCGATGAACAAAATGCCATTTCCTTTACCGCTGCCAATACCGGCCTTGACGGCGCCGTTTCAGGCATCACCACCAGCATCACTGACACCAAGGGCCAGGTCAAGAAAACGGCCACCACAGCCCTTAACGATTTCCAAGAATCCATCGCCCCTCGCGATGCCCAAGGCGATACCAGTTTCTACATTGCCAGCAGTGCCGACGCCAATCGCGGCATTCGCGGCTCCATCGATGACATGAGTTCCTATGCCCTAGGCCTCACCGATAAAAATGGCCATGCCATTGACGTGACTACCCAAAAGGGTGCCAATGCCGCCATAAGTGCCATTGACCGGGCGTTAGAACGGGCCCTTGACCAACAGACCACCATCGGTGCCATGAGCATGCGCCTTGAATACACCATCAGTAATCTCACCACCGAAAGCGAAAACCTTACGGCGGCCATGTCCACCATCCTCGATGCTAACATGGCCAAAGAAATGACCGAATTCACCAAAGAAAACATCCTCCTGCAAGCCGCCCAGGCCATGCTGGCGCAAAACAACCACAACGCCAGCTGGTTCCTGAGTCTCTTGCAAAGCTAAAGATTTCCCCATCAGCCTGCCCATATGCTCCTTGGCTTGTTCAAGGAGCTTTTTCAATGTCTTATCAAAAAAGCAATAAAAACAGAGCTGTTGCACATCATATTTGTGCAACAGCTCTGTTATGCTATCAATCTTCTTTGAATTCGCGAATCACGACTTTTTCGGCGCCGTCGACGTCGTCGAGCTGCAGGCTCACGACCTCGTGCGACGAGGTTGGTACGTTCTTGCCTACGAAGTCAGCACGGATCGGCAACTCGCGATGGCCGCGGTCGATGAGCACGGCCAGCTGGATGGTCTTCGGACGGCCCATATCGATGAGTGCGTCGAGGGCCGCACGGATCGTGCGGCCTGTGTAGAGCACGTCATCGACGAGCACCACAGTCTTGCCCGTGATATCCACAGGCAGCTCCGTCGGATGGACAATCGGCTGATACGAGAGCGTCGACAGGTCATCGCGGTAGAGCGTGATATCGAGGACACCGACTGGCGGTTTCTGTCCTTCGATGCGCTCGATGCTTTTTGCGATGCGCTCAGCGATTGGCACGCCGCGCGTGCGGATGCCCACGAGAACAATGTTTTCGACTCCCTTGTTCTTTTCTACGATTTCATGGGAAATGCGCGTCAAAGCGCGGCGGATTCCTTCCGAATCCATGAGTACGGTCTTATCAGTCAATACTGGCATAATCTGTCACTCCCGTCATTTTCCATTCCGTGTTCAGCTGATGCTGCCTGCCCCTCCGCTCAAGGCTGCATGGCAGCAGCCTTCTTGCGGTCCTTGGCCAGGCGGTCGCGCAGGCCTGTGAGTATTCTCTGCATATCTTCTGGCACCGGCGCCGTAAATTCCATCGGCTCCCCCGTCCCCGGATGGATGAGGGCCAGCGTCAGCGAATGAAGCGCTTGCCCCTCGATGGCAAACGGCGATGGTTTCTTCGGTCCGTATTTGGGATCGTTGACCAGCGGATGCCCGATGCTCGTCATATGCACGCGAATCTGATGGGTGCGCCCGGTCTCGAGACGGCACTCGATCAATGTATAGTCGCCAAATCGCTCGAGTACCTTGAAGTGGGTGACGGCGGGCTTGCCGTTCTCATGGACGATGGCCATCTTCTTGCGGTCAGTAGGATGACGGCCGATATCCCCCTTGATGATGCCAGCCTCTTCCTTGATGTTGCCATGGACGATGGCCCAGTAGACGCGATGCGCTGACTTCGTGCGGATCTGCTCGGCCAAATCGATATGCGCCTTGTCGTTTTTGGCACAGACCATGACGCCAGAGGTATCCTTGTCGAGACGATGCACGATGCCCGGACGAATCTCGCCGTTAATGCCCGATAGGTCATGGCAATGATATAAGAGAGCATTGACCAGCGTCCCCGTATTGACTCCCGATGCCGGATGCACGACCATGCCGCGCGCTTTGTTGACGACGATGATGTCCTCATCCTCGTAGAGCACATCGAGGGGGATATCCTCAGCCTTTATCTCCACCGGCGCGGCCTCGGGCACCGTCAAGCTGACCTGCTCGCCGCCGCGCAGCTTGTAATTGGCCTTGCGCACCGCGCCATCCACCAACGCCTTGCCCTCGGTGATGAGCTTTTGCACATGGGCCCTTGACAAGTCAGGCTGCTGACGCGTCAAAAAGACGTCGAGACGCTCACCGGCCTTGTCTGCTATATAATTCAATGGTTCTGCCATATCAATCCTCTGCGTCTTTCATTTTATACAGTATTGCATATATCATGCTGGCAACGCCAAGCACAATCGCTATATCGGCAATGTTGAACACAGGCCAGATGCGGAAATCGAAATAATCGATGACCAGACCATCCCGGATGCGGTCAACGAGATTGCCCACAGCGCCAGCCAAGAGCGCCACGCAGCCGTAATGGAACCAGCCGCATTGACGCTTGAGCCGCGGATAGTAGTACAGGAATGCCGCCACGATGACGATTCCCGCCACGATGAAGAACCACCGCTGATGCGCGAGCATCCCGAAGGCCGCCCCCGGATTGAGGATATAGGTGATATGGAATATCCCCGGGATGACCGGAATCGTCTCGCCTAGCAGCATGACTGCACTGATATAGCTTTTTACTACCTGGTCCATTACCAGCAGGACAATAAACAAACAAAATGCCCTCAATGCTTACTCTTTCCCCTCATCTGCCTTGGCCTTTTCCGGCTCTGCCTCGGCAGCGTCTTTCTTTTCTTCTGCCTTTACAGCCTCCTGCTGGAGCTGCTGCTGGCTGGCAGCCTGCTGGGCAAGCTCCGCCTTCTCAGCTGCCTCCGGATCCGGCAGCACGCGCAACGTCTCGTTGATGACGGCCAGCTCTGACTCCATCGTTACCTTGACCTTGCGCAGGAACTGGTTCTTCTCGCGCACGAGACGGTCATACTCAGCAACAATGCTGCGGACCTTAGCAGCCGCATCGTCAAGCTGTTTTCTGGCCTGCATCTCGGCCTCCTGGCGCATGTTCTGGCACTCTTTGGCCGTGTTCTCACGCATCTCCTCCGCGTTGGCCCGCGCATTGGACGTCACTTCTTCCGCCGTCTTCTGGGCGACAACCAGCGTGTCCTTGAGGTTCTTTTCCAGCTGCTGATACTGTTCGTTATCCTTATGTGCCCGCTCAAGTTCCTCCTTGAGACGGTCATTCTCACGGAACAGTTTCTCATAGTCGTTGACGACCTGATCGAGGAAGTCGTCAATCTCATCCTCGTTATAGCCGCGGAAACTGCGCTTGAAATCTTTGTTATGAATGTCCATTGGTGTAAGCAAGGTTATTATCTCCCATCTGAAACGAGTATTGTGTAAAGTAATCGTGAATCAAAGGTAGCGTTTGAGGACCACCACTGTGCGGCCCTTCTTCGTCGTGCCGCGGACTTCAGCGACCTCGAGACGGCCGCGGCCGCGCATCGAGAGGATATCCCCTTCCTTGACGGTCTGCGAGGCACTCTTGACCGGCTGCCAGTTGAGTTTCATCTTGTCGGCGGCGATATCGGCAGCTGCCCGGCTGCGGGACGAGCCAAAGCCCGAGGCCGCGATCGAGTCGACGCGCAGGGAGGCCACCGTCGCGCGGATTTCTTTGCAGCGCTCCTCCTTCGGCGCAATCGAGGAAAGCTCGACGCGCTCACAGCTGACGCCTACGGCACCAATCTTCGTGAGGTTCGCGAGGAAATATTCTGCCATCTTCTTGTCGCAGAGAATCTTGACGCTGTCATTCGTCACGAGCAGATCGCCAATGCAGTCGCGCTCGATGCCAAGGCCCATGAGAGCACCAAGCACATCGCGGTGCGAGAGACGCGCGAACTGGCCATTCCAGCGCGCCTCGATGCAGTCGATATCAAAGCCCGTCGGCGTTCCCAAAAAGTCCTCATGCACATAAATGGCGCGGCAGCGTTCAGCGCCCTGATAGCCGCCGGCAAAATCGACACGCAGGCTGCCGTAGTTGGCCGCTACGGTCTCGGCGATTTCCTGCCCGAACGGATCAAGGAATCCGCTCATGCGGAATTTCTGATTGCGCTGGACAGCTTCCGCCATATCGACGAGCTTTATGACAGCCTCTTCGCCTTCCGTTCCCTTGTAGAAACGGATCAGTTTTTCTTTCTGTTCACTTGCCATGGTTTCGTTGTTCCCTTATTTCTTCAGCCAGGGCATCTCCGTCGATACCCGGCGATCTTCTTCCGTATAGCTGACGTTGACATTGCTCGGCGCACAGAGGAATACATTATGGCCGACCTTTTTGATCTCGCCGTTCAGTGCATAGGTCGTACCACTGATAAAGTCGATGATGCGCTTGGCTGCCTCAGCATCGGTCTTCTCGAAATTGATGACGACAGGCTTTTTCTCGCGCAGGTTATTGGCCACCTGCTGAGCGTCATCAAAGGTCTGCGGCTCGATGACGATGACCTTCATCTTGTAGTTGGTCACCGTGTTCTCACGTGCCGATGCGGCCGAATGGAAATCTACAACGTTGCGGGCTCCCTCTTTCTCATGACTCATTTCCGTTTCCTCCTCGACAGGCTCACGCTTAGGCTCATTTTTCTGTCCGAGCTCCTCATCAGCAAAATCCAATTTATCTTCTTCAGGATCCATCAGGCCCATTTTCCCACATACTTTATCAATAATACTCATAATGCCACCTCTTTAGTACTGTCGCGGTCCAAAAATCGCGGTTCCTACCCGGACTATGTTTGCGCCCTCTTCGACCGCAATGGGGTAGTCATGGGTCATACCCATAGATAAATATGTAATATTCGCCGTCTGGTACGGTAATTCCTTTACCTGCTGGTAAATTTCATACATTTCCCGGAATAACGGCCGGCAAAGCTCTACATCTTCGTAGTTCGGCGCAATGCACATGAGGCCGCGCAGGCAAAGATTCGGCAGCGACTCGACAAGGTCGAGCATTTCCCTGAGGTCTTCCTTGTAGACCCCTGACTTGCTGTCTTCCTTGGCCAGGTTGACCTGCACGAGGATGTCCTGCACCTTGCCGATATTGCCAGCTTCTTTGTCAAGGGCCTTGGCCAGATGCGGCGTATCCACCGAATGGATGAGGTCGAAAAGCTGCACGGCCACCTTGGCCTTGTTTGTCTGCAGATGCCCGATAAGATGCCAGGTCACATCGCGGTCAAGTTCCGCGTATTTCTCCTTGGCCTCCTGGATGCGGTTCTCACCCACATCGGTCGCACCAGCATCGATGGCCTCACGCATTGCTGCCACATCGTGATTCTTCGTCACGGCGATGAGTTTTACGGGCACATCCTTGGGCACGCGGGTGCGTCGTTCCATGCTGGCGGCGATGCGTGCCTCGACTTCATGAAACTTCTCTTTTATCATGCGATTACCCCCGTTCAGTATTTCGTCAGTGCGATAACGGCTGCCATGCGGCCCGTCGTGCCGCCGTCGGCACGATAGGAATAGAACCACTGGTGCTTGCAGGCCGTACAGGTGTCAGCCATCTCGATGTTCTCGCTGCGCACGCCGATATCCATGAGCTGCAGGCGGGTGGCCTGCCAAAGGTTCAGATGAGTTTTGCCCGCTTTTGCCAGGACTATCTTATCCTGATGCGCGGGAAATGCCTGACGGAACTCATCGACGACATTTTCGCCCACCTCGTAGCAACAGGGGCCAATGGCCGGCCCGATGCCGACCAACAGCTCATCAGGATTCGTGCCAAACTCACGCTGCATCGCTTGGGCAGTCTTCTGCGCGATCTTGCCCACGGTGCCCTTCCAACCGCCATGGGCGATGCCGACGGCGCGATGCTCGGGGTCAAGGAACAGAATTGGCGTGCAGTCCGCAAAGCAGAGCACGAGTGGCAGGCCTGGTTCATCAGTAATCAGCGCATCAGTCGCCGAAATTGCGTCACCATAGTCGCGCGCACCACGGCCAGCCTCGGCTGCCCCGACGCGCACCACAGCATCACCATGCACCTGCTCCGGCGTCACTAAAGTCTCAGGCTTTAACCCCAAAGCGTGCAGGAACCGCTGCCGGTTCTGCCAGACGGCCTGAGGATCGTCGCCGACGTGCAGCGCCATGTTCAGCGAATCATACGGCTTCTTGCTCACGCCCCCAAGGCGTCCCGTCAGACCATGCACACAAAGGTCCTCCGTAAACGACGAGAACTTGCCCCGCCAAAGATTATCCCGCATATGTTCAAGCACAAAACTCATCCATCGCACCCTCTTTGTTTGGTAGATTTATTGATGTTATCTCCGGCTCAGCAGACCCCGCAGCGATGACAGCCGTCAAAGCAGGGTATTGTCGCCTTGAGCCCGCCAGCCTTTTCCAGCTCTGCGTACAGGTACTCCCGCGT
Source organism: Selenomonas sp. GACV-9 (assembly GCA_900116485.1). GTDB lineage: Bacteria > Bacillota > Negativicutes > Selenomonadales > Selenomonadaceae > Selenomonas_A > Selenomonas_A ruminantium_G. The sequence goes on along the minus strand of FPAX01000025.1, from coordinate 18,363 downwards.
GAAGCCCATATCGAGCCTGTCCCAAGGGAATATCTCCTGCTCCGTCCGCTCACGATAGAGCTCATCCTCCATCGCCAAGCCGCATTCCTTCATAGCTCGCTTGAAAGCCTTGCTGCCGCCCAGCTCATGAGCCAGCAGCAAGGCCTCACCGACCCGGCGGCCGCCGCGGGCGATGACGCCCTGGATATAGGCCTCCTTGGGCGACTCGACATTGACGATGACATGCTTGCGTTTCTTGAGCTCCTGGGTCAAGCGCTTGAAGGCATGCTCTACATACTTGCGGTCAGCCATCGGCATCCACTGGAACGGCGTGAAGGGCTTGGGGATAAACGGATTGACGCTAAGTGTCAGTGACCCCTTGGCGCCCTTTTCTTCCATATAGTCCTTGAGCCGGTTGGCAAGGTCGATGATGGCATCGATATCCTCTTCCTGCTCAAAGGGCAGGCCAATCATGATATAGAGCCGGAAATTGCGGATGCCAGCTGCAATGCCCATCTCCATGGCCTGGAACAGATGCTGCTCCTCGATGCCCTTGTTGATGACAGCACGCATGCGCGGGCTGCCCGCCTCGGGCGCCATGGTCAGCGTCTTGAGACCACTCTGGGCTAGCGAATCGACGAGCTCCTGAGTCACCGAGTCAGCGCGGAACGAGGCCACCGACATAGAGAGGCCCTCGCCAAGGATCTCGCGGCAGAGTTCGTTGATTTCGGGATAATCCGAAATCGCTGCCCCCATAAGGCCAATGCGGCGCTTGTGCTTGAGTGCCTCCTTGACCTCACGGGTGATGACCGCCAGCGAGCGGTTGCGCGGCCGGCGGAAACAGTAGCCCGCCATGCAGAACCGGCAGTGACGGCCACAGCCGCGGGCCGTCTCAATAAGATAGAAATTGAACTCGGTGTTGTCTGTGATGACAACCGTATGGGCCGGATGCATGTCAAGGTCCTGCACCCACTGGCGGCTGACCAGCTCGGGAGCGCCCGGCAGCGGCTCGATAGCGGTCAGATTTCCCGCCGCATCATAGTGATGCTCATAAAGCGACGGCACATAGACGCCAGGAACCTTGGCGATATGCAAGAGCATCGCCTCACGGCTCATGCCCTGTGCCTGAGCCTCATGCCAGGCATCCATCAGAGCGGGCAGGATAACCTCCCCCTCGCCGATGATAAAGGCATCGATGACACCTGTGAGCGGCTCGGGATTGAACGTCGCACAGGGTCCGCCCGCGATGACCAGCGGATCTTTTTCCGTACGCTCAGTAGCCCTTACCTTGACCTTGCCGAGCGTCAGCATCTGCATGACGTTGAAATAGTCCATCTCAAAGGACAGTACAAAGGCAATGATGGGAAAATCATGCAGCGGCGTCTGGTTCTCGATGCTCATGAGCGGCGTGCGCGTATTCTCATAGCGTTTCAGCTCCTTGCGCTCGGGCAGGAATACGCGCTCACAGGCCACATCATCGCGCTCGTTCAGGAGTTCATAGACGATATGCAGGCCGAGATTCGACATGCCCACGAAATACGAATTGGGATAGACCAGCGCCACCGGCGTCCGCGTCCCCATGGGGTAGCGGTAATAGCCAGTCTCCTGCGCCAGCTGCTCCTTCAGTTCTCGTTTGAGTTCCCAATCCAAATGCTTTCTTCCTCCCAGTCCTGCTTTTCGCCTGTCTTACTTATCCTTCGTCTCTTCGCCCTTATGGGCCTGCAGTACCTTGAGCTCCTCAAGGAAACTGCTGATATCGGCAAACTTGCGGTATACCGATGCAAAACGAATATAGGCCACCTCATCGAAATCCTTCAACCGGTTCATGACGAGTTCACCGATCTTAGACGATGGGACCTCCTGCTCCATCGTATTGCGCACATCGCGCTCGATCTCATTGACCAGCGCCACGATGCGCTCCATCGAAATATCGCGCTTGTCGCAGGATCGCACGACGCCATTTAAGATCTTGTCGCGTTTGAATACCTCGCGGCGGCCGTCCTGCTTGACGACCATCAGCGGCAATTTCTCGACGACCTCATAGGTCGTGAATCGCTTGCCACAGCCATTGCACTCACGGCGCCGGCGGATGGTCGTACCATCCTCGGCGGCTCGCGAGTCGATTACCCGGCTGTCAGCCTGTTTACAAAATGGACATTTCATCGCCGCACCTTCTTTTCTCGTTTGCTGTGATTGTTCTTTCTATGGTTTGCCGGACGGGATTTTGCCCCTTTGTCCGGCTTATGGTTCTTGTCCCCGCCCTCAGGCCGCACAAGGCACTTGCGGTCAAAGCCGATAAGGTCCTCGCGATGGGCAAGCCGCAGAGCTTTGCGCACGATGGCGTGATTCTGCGGCAGCCAGTACTGCATGAGCGCCCGCTGCATGAGTTTTTCTTCATAGGACTTAGCCGTGTAGACCTTTTCGCCAGTCAGCGGGTCGATGCCCGTATACCACATAGCCGTCGAAAGCGTCCCCGGCGTCGGGATGAAGTCCTGCACCTGCTGCGGATGATAGCCCATATCGCGAATGAATTCCGCCAGCTCGATGGCATCGGTAAGCTCCGCCCCAGGATGGCTCGACATGAAATACGGCACGAGGTACTGCTTGAGCCCGAGTTTCTCGTTCGTGCGGCGGAACTTTTCGGCAAAGGCCTGATAGACCTTGCGGTTGGATTTTCCCATCATGCGCGTCACCCGGTCGGAGACATGCTCGGGCGCAATCTTAAGCTGCCCGCTGACATGGTACTTGCAAAGCTCCTCAAGGAATTCATCCTTGGCCAGCATCAGATAGTCGAACCGCACGCCCGAGCGCACGAAGACCTTCTTGACCCCAGGCAGGGCCCGCAGCTCACGCAGTAGTTTCAGATAGTCGCTGTGGTCAGCGACGAGATTGCGGCACGGTACTGGTGACAGGCAAGGCTTGCCGCGGCAGGTGCCACGCTCTAGCTGCCCGTCGCAGCTCGTGCGGCGAAAGTTGGCCGTAGGGCCGCCGACATCGTGGATATAGCCCTTGAATCCCTTCTGCTGCGTGAGGATCTTGGCCTCACGCAATAGCGACGCATGGCTGCGACGCTGGATGATGCGGCCTTCATGGGAGATGATGGCACAGAAATTGCAGCCGCCAAAGCAGCCGCGCTGGCTCACCAGGCTGAACTGCACCTCCTGGATGGCCGGCACGCCCCCCGCCTTATCGTAGATGGGATGCCATGTCCGCTGGTAAGGCAGGTCATAAATCTCATCCATCTGTTCTTCGTTAAGCGGCAGCGCTGGCGGATTCTGCACGACGCACCACTCACCATTCTGCTGGGCCAGCTTGCGGCCGCGGATGGCATCCTGCTCAAGGTACTCGAGCTTGAATGACTCGGCAAATTTCTTCTTGTCCGCTGCCACCTCCTCATAGGAGGGCAGGGGCAGATGATCCCAGACATAGTCCATGTTGGGCACGCGGTAGCACGTCCCCTGCACATCCTGGATGTTCTCGATGGCCACACCCTGCTGCAAATCGGCCGCTACCTCTAACAGCGCCCGTTCGCCCATGCCGAAAATGAGCAAGTCAGCCTGGCTGTCGACAAGAATCGAGCGGCGCACCGCATTGCTCCAATAATCGTAGTGGGCCAGACGGCGCAGGCTCGCCTCGATGCCGCCGATGATGATTGGCACATCATGGTAGAGCTCGCGCAGCCGATTGCAGTAGACAATCGTCGCGCGCTCAGGCCGGAAGCCTGCCTTCCCCCCTGGCGAGTAAGCATCCTGATGGCGCACCTTGCGCGCCGCCGTGAACTTGTTGAGCAGCGAGTCCATATTGCCCGCAGAAACAAGAAACCCCAGCCGCGGTTTTCCCAGGCGGTCGAAATCCCTGGTAGAATGCCAGTCTGGCTGGGGTATGATTCCTACTTTATAGCCATGCTTTTCCAAGAGTCGGCAAAGGATGGCCGGGCCAAAGCTCGGATGATCCACATAGGCATCACCAGACACGAAGACAAAATCCAGCTGCTGCCAGCCGCGTTCTTCCATATCTTTTCTGCTGATTGGCAAAAATCCGTTCATTATTTCTTGCTATCCTTCTTGCTGCCGGCAGCCGACTCACCCTCCGGCGTAAACGTCTTTTCCGTTACCTCGCCGATATCACCAGCCTTGCCAAGATCCTTGCCATTGACATTGAAGGCAATCGCACCGGCGTTGCCAGCCGTGATGACAACCGATTCCTTGCCCTTCCAAGTCTCGGTCTTGCCCTTCTCAAGAGTGCCCTCATAGACAACCTTGCCATCGGCCTTGACCTGGGTCCAGCAGGAGCCCGTCGTCTTGGCTACTACCTCGACGCCCTCAGTCTTCTTGGCTGGAGCTGCCTGCGGCTGCGGCTGTTCCTTCTTTTCCTGCGGTGCCTTAGCCGTAGTCGTTGCCGTCTTGGCAGGTTTTGCCGTAGTTGGGCTGTCGCTGTCCGACAGCAGGAAGAATGCGCCTGCTGCTACTACGAGCAGGACGGCAGCCACAAGGAAAAAATTCTGACGCTTATGGGAGGTCTCCACGCGCTGGCGAAAATCCTTGCCAGTGGAAAAAGCAGGCGCAACCTTTGCCTTCTGTGGAACTTCCTCTTCCGCTGCCTGCTCCGCCTCTTTAGCTGCCTGAGCCGCAGCCTGCTCGGGATGATTCTCTTCCGTAAAGCGCTTGACAATCGCGTCTGCGTCCATCTTCAGGAAGTTTGCGTAGTTGCGGATAAAGCCCTTCGTATAAACTTCGCCGGGCAGCTGGCTGTAGTCACCGTTTTCGATGCACTCTATATATAACGCACGGATACTCGTGCCCTTCTCGATATCTTTGATGGTAAGATTCTGTCTTTCGCGTTCTGCGCGCAGCATATCACCTAACATATTATATCAAACCCCTCCTGCCTGTGATTTACAGCTTGTCAAAGTTTTCCTTCAAGCATTACCTTTTAATTATACATAATAATGCTTGTCAATACAAATTTTTTTGCTATTTGGTACTAAAAATATTCACAAAAGTTTCATGAAAAAAGACCTGACGGTTTCCCGCAGGTCTTCTGCTCCAAATATTCAGCTGCCGGCCTGGCCGCGGATTGCTGTGACTGCCTGCCGCAAAACAGTCAGCAAGCCCTCGAGCTCGGCCTTTGTCGTAAAGCGGCCCAGGGTGACGCGAAGTGCCGCTGCGGCCCGCGCAGGCGGCTGGCCCATCGCCGTGAGCACATGGGAGGGTTCCAAGGAACCAGCACTACAGGCACTGCCTGCCGAAACAGCAAAGCCTGCCATATCGAGACGGATCAGCAGCGTATCCTGGGCAATGCCCGCGATGCCGAAATTCACATTGCCCGGCAGGCGGTACTCCTCGTCGCCGTTTATCCAGCTGCCCGGAATCGTTTTGATCTGCGCCATAAGCCAGTCACGCAGCTCCGAAAGACGCTCCCACTCCACCGTGAGCTCCTCGCGGGCAATCTCGGCCGCCTTGCCGAGGCCCACGATGCCAGCGGTGTTTTCCGTACCAGCCCGCAGCTCGCGCTCCTGACTGCCGCCATGAATCAAGGGATTGGGCTGGAACCCACGGCGCAAATAGAGCGCGCCGATGCCCTTAGGCCCGTAAAGCTTATGCCCCGACAGCGACAGCGCATCCACATGCAGTTCAGCAACGGACAAAGGGATATGCCCCGCCGCCTGCACCGCATCGGTATGGAAGAAAATCTGCTGCGCCTGCAGGAAGGCGCCGATTTCCGCAATGGGCTCAATCGTGCCGACCTCGTTATTGGCCGTCATGATGCTCACGAGGATCGTATCGTCACGCACGGCGTCTTTGACCTGCTGCGGCTGCACACGGCCAGCTGCATCAACAGGCAGATAAGTCACCGCAAAGCCCTGCTGCTCCAGCCAGGCACAAGTGTTAAGCACCGCATGATGTTCGACGCTGCTCGTGATGATATGACGGCCATGGCCCGCGCGGCGCAGCGCAAACGCCATGCCCTTAAGCACCCAATTATCGCTCTCGCTGCCGCCGCTCGTAAAAAAGATTTCATCAGGCTCTGCCTGAAGGAGTGCTGCCACCTGGGTACGCGCCTTGGCCACGGCACGCTTGGCCTCACGGCCAAAGCTGTAGACACTGGACGGATTGCCAAAACACTCCAAAAAATACGGCAGCATGGCCTGCAGCACCCGCTCATCCACCGGCGTCGTCGCCGCATAATCAAGATAGACCGGCGTCATCGCGCGCACCCCACATGCTCGTGGCTGCCGTCGTTATCCATCAGCGTCTGCAGCGTGATGCTGCCGAGCACCTCGCTGATGCTGTCGCAGACTTTCTCCCAAATGCCGCGGGTCACGCAGGCACAGGCGCGCTCACAGGGCTGGTCCTCGGCACCAGCCTCAGCCAGCAGGCAGTCCACAACGGCAATCGGCCCTTCCACCGTCGTGATGATTTCGCCAATCGTGATGTCCTTGGGCTCGCGGCCGAGCATATAGCCTCCCTGAGCGCCACGGATGCTCTTGACCAGCCCCGCTCGCCGCAGTGGCACCATCAGCTGCTCGAGATAATTCTCCGATAGCCCCTGCCCCTGCGCCACGCTCTTCAGAGAAACCGGCCCTTCCCCATAACGCAAAGCCAGTTCATACAGAGCCGTCACGCTGTATCTTCCCTTGGTTGAGATTTTCATCTATGTCTCACCTCAAAATTCCGAGTAAAATACTAAGATTTGTTTTCTTAATATAGCAGAAAAGCCCCTCACTGTCAAAAAAACTTCACTGTTGTCAAGCACTACCAAACAATCTCCAGCATCGACACCTATACAATGACATAAAATATAATAACGCCAATCTTCCATATTGATTGGCGTTGTTATACGCCTATATCCTTCTACCTCTCTCTAAATTTCACTTTAGTCATCAACACATCTACTACTCGCTGCTGTGCTTTCCATGACCAATGTGTATCATCCTGCCAATAAACATCTTTTTCTCCCTCTGCCAACATTTCCCTTAAGATGTCTCTAGTATTGATAAATACATAATCACCGTCATTCTGTGCAAACATATCCATAAAAATATTTTCCTTATATTGGTCAGTCGCAACAATATATGGTTGATACAAATCCATCTTATCCACATTGATCATTACCACTAATTGTATACCACGCTCCTTTAACGCCATAGCAATCTCATTCAGATTTTGATGGATAGGCTCAAAATCTATATCAAATTTCTGGCCCCATAAATCTTCGTCAGAAAACAATAACATATCTTCCCGCTCTTTGTTAGTAAACAGGTTTTCTTTCAGCTTTTCTTTGTATACATTATTGCTTAGCTTATTCCCATTATCTTTCTGTCTCACAACCCCTTCTATAACCTGCAAGTTATATTTAGGCATTATTCCGGGGAGCAACCCAACGATATCCTTATTCCCCTCAGCGCGATATCCATTATATGTTTTTATCAATTTCTCTCGCGTCATTGACTTCACTGTCTTATCTCGTCCATCCAAACGTTCAACAGCATATTTCTCCGCAGACCCCAAAACAACAACTTGTGGTTTTATCTCATCTATCACCCCTGACTCTATAAAATCCCTCAAAACGACCACAGGATTAGCTGACCCTATCTTGGGAACATTAAGCACACTTTTATTATATCTATCAGCCAAATAATCCTGATAATATGTGCCTCCTACGCCATTAGAAAAAGAATCGCCGAAAGTCAATACATCAACGATAGGTTTATCTTCCATTTGCAGATATTCTGCAAATTCCACATGTAATCTGTCATACAGAATATTAGGTGTTTGTGCTTTCACATGAGGCATCGTGGCTAATCGAGTCAAATCCCCGTGACCATCAGCATCAGTAAAATAATCCTTTGAGAATCCATACCACAATGCTACATTTCCCCAAAAGACTATCCCAATCAATATCAGAAACAACATAACATATTTGTTGCTATTCATCTGGTAATTCCTTTCAAAATTGAAAATACAAAAAATCAGAAATCCTTGAGAACTTATACAGTGTAAATATCATGATTACAGCAGTCACACCTAGCCATTTGTAGTTGGGTTGAAAATTTCTCAGCATCACTAAAGGATTGGGAATAACCGTCAATACCAATACAGAGGAAATCAACACAATTAAATGTTTTCTTGTATCTTCATCCATATACGCGATACTCGAGAAATCTCCCATACTGCTAAGCACTGCCATAGCATCATGAATATTGTCTGCTCGAAAGATTACCCAAAGAAGAGTCACACACAAAAAGGTCATCCCCCAGCTCACTGCTTTGGGCAAAACAATTGCCGTTTTACGCCAAGCATGATTTATCATTAATAAGGCACCGTGAAAACCGCCCCAAATAACAAAAGTCCAACCTGCTCCGTGCCACAGACCAATTATGAGCATAGAGACAAAAAGGTTCCGCATCTTTCTTAATTCACCGTTTCGATTGCCTCCCATAGGAATATACAGATAATTCTTCACCCACAACCCTAAAGTCATATGCCAGCGACGCCAAAAATCAATGATACTGCAAGCCTGATATGGAGAATTGAAGTTCACCGGCATGTTGAGATTAAACATCAACGCTAAGCCGATAGCCATTTCACTGTACCCAGAAAAGTCGAAATACAATTGCAGCGTATAGCTTAATGCCCCCACCCAAGCCTCTGCGCAATAAAGACTCATAGCATGGCCGAATGCTGCATTTGCATACACTGCCAACATATCCGCAATAACTACCTTCTTGAACAAGCCAAAGGTAAAAACCGTTAACCCCAGCGCAATATTCTCATAATCTATCCGAAAGGTCTTATCCGCTATGAACTGAGGAATCATTTCCTTATGATTGATAATCGGACCAGCTATCAAATGCGGAAAAATCGTTACAAACTCTAAATAAGTCAAAAAAGATTCGTTCTTGGACTCCCCGCGATAAGCATCAACCAAATATGCAGTCTGTGTAAACGTAAAGAAAGATATACCCAAGGGTAATACGATATGTGGCAAATCAAAAAGACTGTGCCCAGCCAGCATATTTACTGTTTCCAGGAAAAAATCCATATATTTGAAATATCCCAACAACAAGACATTTATCAGGACGCCAAAAATCAGCCAACTCTTACAATGATTTTTCGCTTCCAGATGTCGTCCTACCCAATAATTGAAACAGATAGAGCCAAACAACAATGGAACATATCGCACATCCCAGTATCCATAAAAGAAAAAGGATGCCAACACCAACCACAAAGTTGCCATCCGCTTTTTCCCCTTATGTCCCAGTAAGAAAAATCCAATAAAAGTCAATGGTAAGAATATAAATATGAATTCATACGAATTAAATAACACCTATGCAAACTCCCTTTCATTTTTTAATCCTATTATAACCTCCATTATCATAGCATAGATGTCCCCCCCCCCCGCAAGACAAAACGCCAGTTGATATGAACCAACTGACGCTTTGTCTTGCCTATAAAGTCCTATATTCTTAGAACCGCTCGGGCCAACAGTTATGCAGATAATGCCCGAGGCGTTTTTCCGTGCCGTTCTCTGACGGCTGATAGTAATGCGCACCGGCCAATTCTTTCGGCAGGTACGCTTGCGCGGTAAAATGATGAGGATAATCATGGGGATAGATGTACTCGGTGCCATGACCGAGCTTGGCTGCGCCCTTGTAGTGGGCATCGCGCAGATGCATGGGCACAGCTCCGCAGTTCTTGCTGCGGACATCCTGCAGCGCCGCATCGATTCCCAGATAAGCCGCATTGCTTTTGGGCGCCGAGGCGATATAGGTAACCGCCTGCCCAAGGATAATCCTTGCCTCCGGCATGCCGACAAACTGCACGGCCTGGGCCGCATTCATAGCGACAACCAAAGCCATCGGGTCAGCGTTGCCCACATCCTCTGACGCGCAGATGACCACCCGTCGCGCAATGAACTTGACGTCCTCGCCAGCGGCCAGCATACGCGCGAGATAATGCAGTGCCGCATCGGGATCGCTGCCGCGCATGCTCTTGATGAAAGCCGACACCGTATCATAATGATTGTCGCCCTTCTTGTCATAGCGCTGCACACGCTGGCCCAAAATCTCCTGCACCATTGCCAGCGTAACCGTGCCGCCATTGGGTGGCAACATCGAAGCTGCCCCCTCAAGTATGTTCAGCGCCATGCGCGCATCGCCCCCCGCCAGCTGCGCGATAGTAAGCAGCACCTCATCGTCTACTGTAAGCTGCTGGCCGCCAAGACCACGCTCGGTATCAGCGAGGGCCTGCCGCAAGATCTTGACCAGCTGGCCATCGCTTAGCTGATAGAGCCGAACGATGCGCACGCGGGAGAGCAGTGCATGATTGACCTCAAAGAACGGATTCTCCGTGGTCGCGCCAATCAAGATTAAACGGCCGTCTTCCACATAGGGCAGCAAGACATCCTGCTGGCTCTTGTTGAAACGATGGATCTCGTCGATGAATACGATGGTCCGCTTTTGATAATAGCGCCGCTGTTCATCGGCGTCTTTTACAATAGCGCGGATATCCTGGATGCCTGACGCTACCGCGTTGAGCTTGCGGAACAAACTTCCCGTCATTCCCGCAATCATCTGCGCGAGTGTCGTCTTGCCCGTGCCCGGCGGCCCGTAGAAGATCATCGAGGAAATCTGGTCGCGCTCGATCATCTGCCGCAAGAAACGCCCCGCGCCCACTGCCTCCTGCTGACCGATGAACTCCTGGAAGTTCCGCGGCCGCATGCGCTGGGCCAGCGGTTCAAAGGGCCGCGCCGCCCCCAGCGTTGACTGGTCAAGATTTGACATGTCAGCTGCCGCAGGCATCGCAAATAAGTCCATGCCCTCGTCTGCCATTTCACTCACGCCTTTCCTGTCGAGCCAAAGCCGCCCTGCCGCGCGGCACCATCCCCTGCCATATCGCCGTCCGCCGTCAAATACTTCTGGAAGATTCCCTGAGCGATGCGCTCCCCTGGCTCAATGACCACAGGCTGGCTGCCGCGATTCCAGAGGGCGATGAAGATATGGCCCTCGTTATCCTCATTGTTGTAGTAGTCGGCGTCCACCACGCCAACGCTGTTCATAAGCACTAGCTGCCGCTTGACGGCCAGGCTTGAGCGGATGTGGATCATCAGCACCTCGTCTGCCTGCATATACGCCTTGACGCCAGTCGGCACCATGACCATCACCTGGGGCGCAATCGTTACCCTCTCAGCTGCCGCCAGATCGTAACCAGCGCTTGCCGCCGTCTTGCGCTGTGGCAGTACCGCACCGCGCTGCTGCCATCCCGTCACCCATTCAAAGCCTCGTACCTTCATGTTTATCTCCTGTCTATTGCTACCATCAAAAAAAGGCCTTCCAGAGGAAGGTCTCTCTTCTTCTCGTTTATTCTTCTTCGCCGTCGCGCTTATCCACGCCGAAAATGCCACTGATTGGCCGTGCCGGCGTAATCGTGGAAATCGCATGCTTATAGACCATCTGCTGTTTGCCAGCAACGTCAAGAACGACCGTGAAATTGTCAAACCCTTTGACATTGCCTTTGATCTGGAAACCATTCAAGAGATGAATCGTCACGGCGACGTTCTCCTTGCGGACCTGGTTCAAGAAACTATCTTGCAGATTGATATTTTTTGCTGGCATAAAAATCCCTCCATCATGGTACTACCCTATTATATTCTACCTTCATGGAAAAAATCCTGCCACATCCTTCAAAACCATCGCAAGCAAACTTTCCTCCGGTATCTCGTCGACACGGTACCAATGAATATAGGGCATTTTCCGATACCAGGTCAACTGGCGCTTGGCAAAATGACGCGTCGACTTCTGGATGAGATCTACGGCCTCCTCATAAGTCATCTCGCCAGCCAGCCAAGCTGCCGTCTCCTTATAGCCGATTCCCTTCATGGCCTGAGACTCCCGCGGGATGCCCGCATCCAAAAGCCCCTGCACCTCAGCAGCCAATCCCGCCGCAAACATCAGCTCCACGCGCTGATTGATGCGCGCATAGAGCTGCTGGCGGTCGCGATTGAGGCCAATGACCAAGGCATCATAGCAAAGCTCGCCGCCTTCTGCCGCCCGGGACTGGGAAATCGCCTCATCGCCGAAATGCGCCACCTCCAATGCCCGCACGATGCGGCGGAAATCATTGGGATGCAAGCGTGCCGCTGCCTCGGGATTGACCTTTGCCAGCATCCCATGCACATATTCATGGCCCTTGCTGCGCCCGAGCTCTTCAAGCTCTGCACGGTACTCCGCATGGCCCGATGTCTCATTGAATTCATAACCTTCCAGCAGAGCCTTGACATAGAGGCCCGTGCCACCGGCAAGGATGGGGATCTTTCCCGCCGCATTGATTTTGGTAATCAGCTGCCGCGCTGCGGCGACAAAGTCCGTAACATTGTACGCTGCCTCTGGCGGCAGGATATCGATAAGATGATGCGCGATGCCCTGCCGCTCAGACAGCGTCGGTTTCGCTGAGCCGATATCAAAACCGCGGTAGATGAGCATCGAGTCCCCTGAGATGATTTCCGTATCCAGCTGCTTTGCCAGCTCGATTGACAGCGCCGTCTTGCCCACAGCAGTCGGGCCTAAGATGACGATTAACTTCTCTTTGCTCATCAAAGCTCCAGTTCTGCGCCCGGCTCGACCACATGGACCTCAGCCCGTGACATGGCCTCGGTGATTTCCCGGTACTTCTTGACATCCTGGTTGATGATGGGCCAGGTGTTGTAATGCACAGGAATCACATGGCGCGCATTGAGCCACTGGGCCGCGAGAGCCGCATCCTCAAGGCCCATCGTATAATTATCGCCCACCGGCAGGATGGCATAGTCAATCTCATCCTTGCGGCCAATCAGCTGCATATCACCGAACAGGGCCGTGTCGCCTGCAAAGTAAATCTTGAGCCCGCCCATATAGATGACGTAGCCGCAGGCAATGCCGCCTGCCACCCCTGAGCTGTGCTTGGCCATCGTCATGCGCACCTTGCCAAAGGGGAGATTTATCGAACCGCCGAGATTCATCGGGTGCTGCTTGAGCCCCGGTACACGCTGCTCACAAATGCCGAGCACCTCTGGTATCCCCACCAGTTCTGCGCCCGTGCGGCCAGCAATTTCCGGTGCATCGCCGAGATGGTCGCTATGGGCATGGGAAATCAGGATGAATTCACAGTCGATCTCCTCCGCCTTGATGGTCGCCTTCGGATTGCCCGTCAGGAACGGATCGAATAATACCTTATGCTCGCCATTGTCGAGCATGAAACAGGAATGACCATAATATTTAAACGTTACCATTGATATAACCTCCCTTGCGGTTGCTCCTTGTTTTTTTCCATGCTATGCTATAAACATCGCTTAGATTCATTATAACATATCGTGCAATCAAACAACCATTATCCCTATATTCTGCGAATCGAGGTTTTCCTATGCCCCAGACATCCTTTTTTTCATTGACCTTTCCCCAGCTGACTGCTAAATACGCAGCCAGCATGCCTGCTGCCCCGTGGCTGCTTGTGACCGGCGGCCGCCCGCCGCAGTCCGGCTGGCTGGCAGGCCTTACAGGCTTTGCCCACTGCTGGGCCGCGGACCACGGCATCGACAGCTGCCACAAGAACGGCCTCGTGCCCGACTGCCTGCTTGGTGATGGGGACAGCGCCAGTACCGCCGCCTGGCAATGGGCCGAGACCGCTGGCATTCCCATCCGGAAATTCCCCGCCGCCAAGGACCTCACCGATACCCAGCTCGCCCTTACGATGATGCGCGAGGCAGGCGCTCCCTTCATCGTCCTCACCGGCGCTTTCGGCGGCCGCTTTGACCATGCCTTCAGCACCATCTTCAGCGCCGCCGTCCACGAGGTCCCCTGCTGCCTGATTGACGAATCCGAGGCACTCTTCTATGTGACGCCCCAAAGACCACTGACGTTGACATATCAACTGCGGCCAAAGGCAATCTCATTGCTGCCATTTACTGCCGCCTGCGAGGGCGTGACCATCAATAATGTGCGCTGGCCCCTTACCGGTGCGACGCTCACGCAAAGCCAGCCCAATGCCGTCAGCAACGAGCTTTTGACCAATCAGGATGAATTTACCGTCAGCCTTACGCAGGGCATCCTTGGCGTCTACTGCTACTGGGGCAAGTACTGAGCTTACGCCCTTCGCTGCCGCACCGCCTCATAGAGCACTACAGCCGCCGATACGCCGACGTTCAGTGACTCGGCCTGTCCGTACATCGGGATATAGGTCTTTTGCGCCTGCTGCAACAATTCCTGCGATACGCCATTTCCTTCATTGCCAAAGACGATGGCCGCCCCGCGCGTGAAGTCCTGCGCAAAATGCGGTTTAGCTGACTCGTCAAGGGCCGTCGCGTAAAGGGCAAGCCCGCGTTCAGCCGTGAAAGCCGCCAGCTCCTCCACCGTCACGTCAGTGCAGACTGGCAGGTGAAAGAGACTGCCCATCGTCGAGCGCACGATCTTATCGCCAAACACATCAACGGAACCTTTCAGCAGGATGACACCATCGGCACCGACCGCGTCGGCCGTGCGGATGATTGTGCCCGCATTGCCTGGATCCTGCACCCCATCGAGAATCACATAGAGTGGCTTATCCGCCGCCGGCAGTTCTGCCAGGCGGCTTTTCTGCTGTCGCATGACAAGCAGTATCCCCTGGGGCGTATCGGTGGCCGAGGCCTTGCGGTATACCGCCTCCGAAGTCTCGCAGAGCAGGCAGCCCTGTGCCTCCAGCTGCGCGAGCAGCTGCTGGCCGCGCGGCTGTGCCGAAAGCTCAGCCGTGTAGAGTGCAAAGGCGATACCCCAGCCAGCAGCGGCCGCCATCTCCACGAGCCGGATGCCCTCGGCGACAAACAGCCCTTCCTTTTCGCGATGCTTGCGGCTATGCAGGCTTGCAGCCAATTTGATTTTCTTGTTGGCCGGACTGTCGATTCGTTCCCGCATGATTTTCCCTCCTAAACGACGAAAAAGGGTTGACAGAACCATTGGTTCCATCAACCCCACATCTTCGTGTAAACCTATGAATTACAGGTTCTCCTTAGCAACAGCAACGAGCTGTGCGAAAGCTTTCTCATCAGAGATAGCCAGGTCAGCCAGCATCTTGCGGTTAACCTCAACACCAGCCTTCGTCAGGCCGCAAACGAGACGGCTGTAGGAAATGCCGTTAACGCGTGCAGCAGCGTTGATACGAGCAATCCAGAGACGGCGGAAGTTGCCCTTCTTCGCACGACGATCGCGACGAGCGTAGTAGAGAGCCTTCATTACGGTCTCGTTAGCTTTTTTGAACTGTTTGCTCTTCGTACCTTTGTAGCCCTTAGCGAGCTTCAGGATTTTCTTATGACGTCTATGTGCAGTCACGCCTACTTTTACTCTTGGCATGTTTTCATCCTCCTAAATAATGGATAATCAATCAAATCGATGTCGTAATTACGTGTACGGAAGCATTCTCTTGACGCGGCCATGATCAGCAGCCGTGCAGAGAGCAGCTTTACGCAGGTTGCGTTTGCGTTTCGGAGATTTCTTCTCCAGGATGTGGCTCTTGAAAGCCTTGTTACGTTTGAATTCACCACTACCCGTTACGGTAAAGCGTTTTGCAGCAGCTCTGCGAGTTTTAATCTTTGGCATTACTGTTTTCCTCCTTAGACTGAGTCTCTTTCGACTTCTTTGGTTTCGATGCCTTCTGCACCTTCGGTGCAACGATCATCGTCATATTTTTTCCTTCAAGTTTGGCATTGCGCTCAATGGAGACGCTGTCGCCCAGCTTTTCAGCTACGCGGCTCAATACCTCTTTGCCGAGCTCCGGATGAGACAGCTCTCGTCCGCGGAACATGATAGTCACTTTGACTTTATTTCCTTCTTCGACAAAGCGAAGAGCATTCTTCAACTTGACGTCAAAATCGTGTTGTTCAATGTTCGGGCGAAGTTTGACTTCCTTGATGCTAATGACCTTCTGTTTCTTCTTAGCCTCTTTCTCCCGTTTCTGCTGTTCGTATCTATACTTACCAAAATCCATGATACGGCAGACCGGCGGTTTTGCCTTCGGAGCTACCTCGACCAGGTCAAGATGCTGCTCCTCCGCCATGCGAAGCGCCTCACGCGTCGGCATGATGCCGAGCTGCTCACCAGTTGCGCTGGTCACGCGAACTTCGCGGATATGAATTTCTTCATTGATGCGTAACGAATCTCTGCTAATAGTAGAACACCTCCTGATGTTTCGTTTATAAACAAGAAAGAGGCGGCACAAAGCCACCTCCAAAAAACTCATGCTATAAACCCATCTGACCTCTGCCAGCAGGTGAGAAGCGGTGGCCTCTTCTTGTTCACGACTATGCTAGTGTACCATACATATCGTTATATTGTCAAATGTTTTTCGCAGTTTTTTTCTTTTTCCGCAAGTCTCATTTGCGCCGTATAGGCACGCCAGGAATCGACGCCGGCAGCAACGCAGCTGCCTCCCTGTCGAGGATGAGCGCCACATCCCGATGCAGCTGCAGGATAGATGCGGGTGCCTCCGGCGTCACATCGCCGCATACTGCTTTGTATACAGCCTCAGCTTTGTTGCGGCCATTGGCCAGAAGGATTACGTGCTCGGCCATCATGATGGTCTTTATGCCCATGCTGATGGCATACCGTGGCACCTCATCGCTGTTCTTGAAGAATCGCGAATTGGCCTGGATGGTTTCCTCGTCGAGCTCCACCTTATGGGTCGTAGCCGCAAATTTCACATCGGGTTCATTGAAGCCGATATGGGCATTCTGACCGATGCCCAGCACCTGCAGATCAATGCCCCCCTTGGCCGCAATGAGCTTTTCGTAACGATTCCCCTCCGCCACCACATCATCGGCCATACCGTCGGGCAGGAAAACATTTTCCGGCCTGATGTTGATGTGGCGGAAGAAATATTCCTGCATGAAATAGTGATAACTCTGTGGATTTTCGGGCGCCATGCCAATATATTCATCGAGATTGAAAGTGGTCACTTCCGAAAAATCAAGCCCTACGCTCTTATGGACTGCCGCCAGCCGCTGATACATCGAAACCGGTGTGCTGCCCGTAGCCAGCCCCAACACGCTGTCCGGCTTCAGATAGATCTGGCCAGCCACGATATTGGCAGCTTCGAGCCCCATATTCTCATAGGAATCCGTAATGATTATCCGCATAGAACCACCCTCCTTATCTGTCGCAGACCTCTGCCCCATGCCGGCAGCCAGGCCTTACGACCGCTGCAAATGCCAGGCTGCCGCCGGCCGGTAGACCATCAGGAACAAACTGATCTCCAGCGGATAGCAGATGATGTTCTTGATGAGCCGGCTCAAGAAGATTGCCGAAGCCGCCTTATCATAAAACAACATGAGCCACAAAGTGTTCAAGCCCAGATGGACGATGACCGTGACCAGCAGGAACGGCAGCCAGGCATTTTTCCAGCTGACCGTTTGCTTATTATGGAAGAAATATCCATAAATCCACCCCGTCAGGAAATCCGACAGCACAAAGCCAGGGAAGAAAACACCAAAACCCAGCACTGCTGTGCCTAAGAAATTGGCCAAGGCGCCAATCGTTCCGGCCCGCCAGGGACCAAACCAGGCTCCATATATCGCCAGTGGCAAAAAGCCAAAGGTGATATGGATGAACACCGTCTGGATTGAGAACACATAAGTGAGCAAGATGATAAAGCTGATGCATAGCGCACCAAAAATCATCGCCCGCACTTTGTCATTGGGCATAAAAAAAGACCTCCTTCATGCAAAGAACAAGCGTTGTTGCATGATTGAGAGGTCATGGTCTCATAGATGCAACAGCGGGATGCAGCAAATGTATCGCAAGTAAAAACTTTTCGTCCCAATGGCAACTCCCCGTCCATCCGGCACTTAACGCACATTCGCTTACTCTGTTACAGATATTCATCTGTATGCCTTCAATATAGCACGCGCCACTGTTTCCGTCAAGGAAACATCACAACATGCTCCCCAAAGAATCTATACCTCGATTACAATCATTAAATTGCAGTTTGTAGTTTCCTTTTCTTATTCGCATAAAGCTGCGCCGCCGGACAGGAGAGTACCAACGCTTCACTTAGATGCTTTGCTAAAAATTTTTTTTGCCTTTAACTAAGCATTGAAAAAGTTCCCAAACGCGCTTCGCTTGAACGGTGTGAATTTTTCAACGAAATGTGAGGGCAAAAAATATTTTCTTTACGCAAACCATCAATGTTACGCTTATGGTACTCTCCTGTCCGGCGGCTTTACGTTTGGCAATAGCTCTGAACTTCTTCAAATTGCTGATGCGCTGGTGGGGGCCGTTCCGTGCGCAGGACAGTCGCTCCAGACAGAAAGAAGCACTACCCCGTTCGCCCCTTTGGCAACGGTAGTCTGAATTTGCACGAACCGTTGCTCCCGCAGCAAGCA
>FPAX01000029.1 GCA_900116485.1 Selenomonas sp. GACV-9 | reverse complement strand
CTCGCTGGTGCCACAGTGGCTGCGCTTACTTACAGCCCCAGCATCTGCAAGATCAGTGTCCCGAGAATGCTCCCAAGGATGCTGATAAGCAGCTCAAGCAGTAAATTTGGTGTAAACACGTTGGTCAACCTCCCTCCCTTGCCGGATTAGCTTGATGAGGGCTGTGGCCTTTTTAGTATAGCATAGATTCGGGATTATGTGGGATTTTTGTATACTAAGTATATAAAAAGTATTACTTAGTATATGCTTTGAAGGATATATCAGCTGCGTTATTTGACGCAAGAATTGACCGGTCAATATCATAGTGTATTTGTATTTAATTATCGTTACACTTTTGAGAGGGGAACGAAGAGGCGTTTCCGATAATCGTGGCGAGCCGGATGCGAGCCTTCCCGCGCAGGGATGCGCGGTGTCGCTGTCCGACGTGGACGCGGAGGCGTCCACCAAAGGACATGGACACCCGTGACCATGGGGAGATTGTATGGCGCGGCAGTGCCGGGCAGATGCGGAGTGCGGCTGAGTGGATGAAGGGCTCCTACCTGTGCGGGAATAGCGCGACGACTGGAGCGCCCGCATAGGCAGGAGAACTGAATCCCGAACGCCAAACGCAGTCAGCCGCCTGGCTCTGTCGCGCCCTTATCGAGAGGAACGGAAAGCGTCTAGCGCGAAGTGGACGGCGTGCCGTCCACCCGAGCGATTGGACGCCTGCTGGTGGGAAGTATCGACGAGCAGGCAACGACTAGCCCATGAGGTAACATCGAGGCACTGAGGGCAGGGGGTACGGCGGCGCGAGCTATCCCGCACCGCTCTCGCTGGACGCCGTAGTCGTCCCGACCGCAGGGAGGGCTGCCAAGCCCCCTGTCCCCCTATCCGCGGCACAATATCCCCATTCCTGCCCGAGGAGCCACAGAACCGCAGGGCAGGAAAACGGGGGAAAGGGGGTAGGCCCCGCTGGTCGGGGCCGTAGGGGGAAAGGGGGCGGAGAGTGGACGCGGATGCGTCCACGTGCAGAGACGGCCCCCTGCCCTCAGTGCCTCCCCTAGGGTTATCACGGATGAACGACAACGGCACGGCCTGCGGATGCCGCGATGTGCGATGCGGGAGGTGCGCCAGCACGTCCCGCCAGGTGTCCGCTGACGACGTGGACGGCAGCTAGGCCGTCCACCAAAGGAAGGACACCCGAACCAGTAACGAGGGGCAGGACTGACCGGTCAAAGCTACTTATGGGGAGCGGCAAAAGGGCGGGGAGCGGTGTTTCTCTGCGACGTGGACGCTGCAGCCAACGGTGGTCAAAGATAGACAGAAGCGTCAGCGTCCACCAAAGCAGGAACACCGCCGGGCGGGCGTCTCCTTACGGCAGTCTACATCGGGGCATCCCTTACTACGGCGCGCCCACCCTCCCAGCCCTGCAAACTCCCCAAGAGAGGCTGGCCGCGACGTTGCCATGTGCCGCCGGAAGTGTCTGCATGCTCCTACTTTTGGCGGCAGCGTCACAGCAACCTCGCGGCCAGTATATTCTTTCGCGGCCCTCATACTGCGCTGGCGCACCACGTCCGCTGCGCTCCCGTCGTGCGGTGCTGCTCGGTACGGCGTGCTGGGAGTGCCCCCGCCGCGCCTCAGTCCTCGGTCAGCCGCCGTCCGTCGGCAGGATTTTGACCGGTCAACTTGACGCGTCATCATCGTGGCACGAATGGGAGTGCGTGCCGTCGGACGGCTCCAGCTCCCCTGCGGATTCCGTCGCGGCTCACGCACGGCATCCCGTCTTGGATTCCTTCCGATAACCGCCTTACGTCTATCGGAAGTGAGCACCCTACGGGCTGCCCCTCACACTTCCGATAGACACGGTTATCGAAAAGAATCCGCTTTCGAGAACCTCCCACAGGTGGCCGCGTCCAGCTCCCGTCAGCGGGCTCGTCCGTGAGCCCGCCCCATCTGGCGGCGCATGGCCATAGACTGCGACGGATCATCATGAGGCAGACTCGCCACGACTGCCGCGAGCAGGACACGGCATGAACTTCCCTCCGCTGCGGTCGGCTGATGCCGGCTCCTGCCCGAAGGTTGACCAATCAACGCTGAACAGTCAAAAGCGTCATAGTGCTCGGGTGGACAGGCTGTCCTCTCGGAATGCCACCGGCATCCCTCGATGCCCCAGACGCCGTAAGTGCGGCTCGCCATGCGTGCCACGATTGCAGGGCAGGGGCGGACTGACGATGGCCACGGGTGTCCGTTTCCTTGGGTGGACGCTGCCGCGTCCACGTCGTCAATAGACACCGCGCCTCCATGCGCAGGGGAAGGCTCACATCCAGCTCGCCACATCGGAAAATTGAAAGGTGCTTGTTGTTATATTTTATCCAGAAACGGAATAATGAGATTTTTGTATGGTAATGATAAAAATGGAATCGTTATTCCGAAATACCAAAAAAGGAGCCGATAGTATGGCTGGCAGAATAAGAAAACTGCATGAAGAAATGAATCGCTGGGCAAGCACGCATCAATTTGACTTAGCAGCTCTCAATGTACTTGCATCTATTGTCATTAGTAGTAAATGGGCACAGATTGTTATGTTAGTAGGGGATTGGAGAGGTATGATGTACGTTGCTTATGGGAACATTGAGCTTTGGGGAACAAGTCATCCAGTCTTTTTGACAACAGTTTCATTACTACTGTCGATAGTTGTGTCGCACTGGCTTAGTCAGAGGAAAAAAGAATGATACACTTTCACAAAAATGGCTTGGTACGAAAAAAGAGACTGCAGCAGCAGTCTCCGGAGGACTTTTCCAGGCCGATGTGAACGGCCTCATGTTCATATTGAAACTCTCCCGCACTGATGTCATTGCCTGGGAGGCCTTCCGCACGGGGAAGATGGAGCTGGCCCTTTATGAGGAGGACGGGGTGCTGTTCTTCCTGTACCAGATAGACGGCATCTTCAAGGAAGGCTGGGGAGACGCCCCCTTAGGCCTTGCCCTGCTGAAACCGGAGGAATGGCCCACAGAAGAGATCCTGCAGGACAAGACCCTGCATCTCTATCTGGTGGACAGCAACCTGCAGGTGCTGCTGTCCCTCAGGCAGGTACAGCTGAATGAGCAGTTCCACTGCACCATCAAAACTTACATAGAAAAACAGAAGGAAAACCACATTTCCCCAAAAGAATACACAGAAAAAGTCCACCGCATCTGGCAGCACCTGAGCTCTGCTGCCATGCGAGAAAAAGCAGCGGCAGTCCAGAAGATCGAGATGACCCTGGGCCACTGATTCCAGCCTCCCCTTGCCGGGGAGGCTATATTTTCACATCTTTTTCATTTGACAAAAGGAAACCATCACCCTCATGCAGAATAATGACATCGTATAATTATCGTTATGCTCAAAAGAGCTGGATTGCGGTACTCATAAGGAAAGAGGTGTCTCTCCATGAAGAAGATGTTCAAGGCAGCTGCCGCAGCCTGCGGTATGCTGGCCCTTTTGACCCTGCCGGGGTGCGGCTCCCAGGGTGGCGCGGGGCAGAAGGTTTACTTTGTCGCCCACGCCGATGCCACAGGCTTTACGGGGCTCTTGTACGAAGGAGTGAAGTCCCGCATGCAGGGAGCAGAGGTGGAATTCCTCAATGCCAACGGCGACCCCAACCTGCAGATTGACCAGCTGAAGACAGCCATTGAAGAAAAGCCTGCCGCCATCGTGCTGCTGGCAGTGGACGGCAATGCCGTGATCCCCGCCGTGGAAAAGGCCAATGAAGCGGGCATCCCTGTCATCGCCACCAACCGCGACCTGAACGGCGGTACCTTTGCCAACGTAGCTTCCGATGAAGCCCAGGCCGGCAGGCTCCAGGGCGAGTATATGGCCAAGCACCTGCCTCAGGGCGCGAAGGTTGTCTATCTGATGGGCGAAAGCCGCCAGAGCGGCGCCATAGCCCGTTGGGAAGGGTTCAAGGCAGCCTGCCTGGACAAGCGCCCAGACATCCAGCTGCTGGCCAAGGCCGATGCCAACTGGAGCGAGGCCGAGGGGCTGAAGGACATGACCCTCTGGCTGCAGATCTATCCCCAGATAGATGCTGTCGTGTGCGGCAATGACAACATGGCCCTGGGCGCCCTGCACGCCCTGAAGGCTGCCGGCAAGTCCGGCGTCCTCATCTCCGGCGTCGATGCCGTGGACGATGCCCTCAAGGCAGTTGCCGCCGGCGATATGAGCCAGACTGTCAAGCAGGACGCAGACAAGACCGCCGAAGCCATCGCAGGCCTCCTGCAGAAGTCCCTGAGTGGCACCGCCCCCACCGATGACGTGAAGGTGCCCTTTACGGAAATCACCAGGGATAACATTTCCCAGTTCAGATAAGGAGGGTCATCATGAATCATTTAAACGTCAGGATAAAGATTCTCCTGCTGGCCGCCATCATGCTTTTCATCACCTGCATCGTAGCTGCCGTAGGCATCTTTGCTACCTCCCAGGCCAAGCAGTCCATTGATGACATGTACAACTACAACCTCATGACCACCCAGTATCTCAATGATGCCAATACCCAGCTGCAGACCATCATCTCCCATGTCTCCTATGTGCAGCAGCAGAATTTCACCGTGGAAAACCGCAAGATCATCCTGAAGGATATCTCCGACAAGCTGAAGATCATTGAAGATGATGTGCATAAGGTCAAGGAAATCGACCGCAGCCAGCGGGCCCAGGAAACCATCGCAGCCCTGGAAGGGAACCTCTCCGACTTCCAGTCCAAGGTCAAGGCTGCCGAAGCCCTTGGCATGAGCCAGGAAGACCGGGGCAAGCTCTTGGATGAGCTCTCGGGCGTCAGCGCCATCAGCTCCAATCTGGCAGTGCTGACCCCCGACAACGTGCTGCAGGGCAAGCTGCTCTTCGAGGACAATACTGCCACCTACGACCGCACCATCAAGATTTTCGCAGGCATCATCCTGCTGGGCCTTATCGTGGGCATCGCTGCCGCCACCTACATCGCCCAGAACATCGCCGGACCTCTGGGAACCTCCGTCCAACAGCTCAATGCCGTAGCTGACGGCGACCTCACCCAGGAAATCCCCCCGGAGCTCAGCCAGCGCCAGGACGAAGTGGGCAGCATGGTACAGGCTTTGGAAAAAATGCAGGCCTCCCTCAGGAATGTGCTGCGGGAAGTGCGGGGCGAGGCAGACAAGAGCGCCGATATGGTGCAGGAAGTCCAGCATCTGGTAGGCGACCTCAACGACAGCACCCAGGATATGTCCGCAGTCACGGAGGAAATGTCCGCCGGCATGGAAGAAACTGCCGCCTCCACCATGAATCTCCAAACCCTCAGCGACAGGGTAGTGAAAAAAATCCATGAGAATGCAAAAGGGGCCGAAGAAAGCGAAAACTACACAGGACAAGTGGCAGAGCGGGCTGGCCGCCTCCAGTCCACCATGGCCCAGTCCTACAAAGAAGCGGAGGGGGTCTACAATACCACCAAAACCGCCGTGGAAGAAGCCATCGAATCCGCCAAGGTGGTGGAACAGATCAACAGCCTCACAGGAGAAATCACCCAGATTGCCGAGCAGACCAACCTGCTGGCCCTGAACGCCGCCATCGAGGCCGCCCGGGCCGGCGAGCATGGCCGTGGCTTTGCCGTAGTGGCAGACGAGGTGAGGAAACTGGCCGAGCAGTCCCACGACACAGCCGAAAACATCCAGAGCCTCACCAACAAGGTCATCGGCTCCGTGCAGGACCTTTCCAGCGGCGCTTTCAGCCTGCTGAAGTTCATGGAAGAGAAAGTCAGCAAAGACTACGAACTCATCAACGAGACAGCCGCCCAATATCGTGAAGATGCCGACTACCTCAGGGGCTTCGCCCAGAAGAGCAACACTACCTCCAGGGAACTGGCCGAGTCCATAGATACCATGAACAACGCCCTGGAGGAAATCTCCAAGGCCACCCACGAGGGAGCCATAGGCAACACCAGCGTGGCAGAAAAAATCGCCCTGGTGGCAGATAAGGCCAACGACATCCTGCAGAAGATCAACATCTCCCAGCAGGGCGCCGAAAACCTCAAGAAGCAGGTGGCAAAGTTCAAGGTCTGAAAATCCCCCATATAACGAGTGCAAGATGTCCCCCACTTCTATAAGTGGAGGCGGTAACTTACTAACAGGCGGCGAGTTAATATCTCCCACCTCGTTAAAAGGCCAAGAGGAAGTTTTTCCTTCGGCAAAACTGGAACAATGGCCTTATAAAAAACTGCCCTCAGCGCGAGGGCAGTTTTCATTTTATTTGAGCAGGAAAAACAGCAGGGGGAACACCACTACCAGATACAAAAACGTGGTGAGAATAAAGGAGCACACCGCCAGATCCGTCCTCAGCTGATATAGCTTCGAGGCCAGCACCGCATTAATGGCAGTAGGCGTAGTGGCGAGAATGACGAAGGTATTCAGCAGCACTGGATCCTGGAACACCAGCCGGCTGGAGAAAAAGACAAAGGCCGGCACTAGGAAAAACCTGATGGCGCAGAGGTCAAGGGTGTATTTGAGGTAATGCTTCGCCCGTCCGAAGTCCATGAGGAAACCCACTGGCAGCATGGCTGTCCAGGCACCGATATGCACCAGGCTCTGGAAGAAGGGAGCCAGCTCTGCCGGACGCTCCACCCCCAGCCCCTGCAGGGACAGGCCCAGCACCATGCCCAAGAGGGACAGCTGGTTCCAGGAAAAGAACATCTTCGTGAAGCTGTGCAGACGGCTCCCCTGACGGATGGGCAGCCGATTTTGTTTCAAATAGAAATACTGGGCCATGGGAAAGACCAGGAGCACCAGCATGATATGAAGTTGTCAACTATTATTGACAACTTCATTTGCTCGTGCCGTCAGATAGCTTTTGAGCCAGGAAGTTCATCCTTTCTTTTTTGCGTACTTCTGACGGCTGGCGGCAAAAAAAGCGGAAGCTTCTTCAAGAAATTCATTTTTTTCTTCTAGGTCTGCAATTTTCTTTTTTAGGGCTTTATTCTCTTTTTCCAGAATAGCCAACCTTTCGCTGGCAGACAGAGGTTTATCTAATTTTACATCATCCCCGATGTCAATCTTGCCAATACGAGCATTCCTAACCCAGGTGCTGACGGTATTCGAAGAGATGCCTAGTTCTTTGGCAGCTTTGCTTTGACCTATCTCATAAGCTAATTTGATTGCCTGTACTTTGTAGTCGTGAGTGTATGTTCTTCCAGTTGACATTTGTACTTACCATCCTTTTCTATTCAGCATCATATATACTGAATGCTTGTTTTATATCTGTCAACTAAAAGTGTACTACTTCAAAATGACACCAAAATCTTCAAGCAGGAAATCCATCTGAGCAAACAGTTCCTTGATGCATAGTGCCAGATGCTTGGAACGAAATCTTGAGATAGTAGCATGGTCGGGGGCCGGCTTGCCTTCCAGCAGGTACATGAAATTTATGTCCCTTTGGCAGGCGCACTCAATCCTGCGTGAGCTGAAGATATGGTTCATTCCCGCATAAACAAGGATGGCCAGCATCTGCCTTGGCGTCGTCAGATTACGATCTATCCGTTGATAGGTCTTCTCCAGTGATGTTATATCCATACCTCCAATACAGTAGCGAAGCAGGCGGACGGGGTCATCTTTTGCCAATCTGAAATTCAAGATTAAAAGGAAGGGATACTTGATAACTCCCTCCGAAAGACGTATAATCTTTCTGTGAATTTAGTTTGTGCATACCTAAATTCTACACTTAATCCCGAGGCATTCAAGCCCCGGGATTGTTTTTTTGCATGCGAAAAGGAGCTGCTGCACGTTGATTACGTGCAACAGCCCCTTTTTTGTACTTATATTTAATTATCGTTACGCTTTTTCAGTACAAGCTGCACGGTGGATGGGCTGCATCCGAGTACCTTGGCAATCTTGCGGATAGACATGCCCTGATCGCGGCGAAACAGGATGTCCTTATGCAGGTTCACATTGGTCTTCGGGCCGCGTTTTGCAAAGGCGGCCCGGCGAATAGCCTCGTCATATTCGGCCTTGTTGCGCTCCTGCTGGTCTTTGAGGATGAACTGGGTCTTTTTCTGCAGCTCTGCCCGAAGCTCCTTATTTTCGGCGTGTAACCGTTGGCGTTCTTCTTGCCACACGGATGACTTCCCTTTTAGGTTGGCAAGCTCTTGTCTGAGCGCGTCGTTTTCCTGCCGCAGCCGATCCAGTTCGGATGCAGCCCACTCGCTGTTTACTACCTTTTCCATGACGACCCTCCTTGTGTACTTATAATTAATTATCGTTACACTTATAATATACCATATTGACCGTCAAAAAACAAGAAAAACCGTACCAATAATAAAATATCGGTACGGTTTTGAGGCGTCAATCTGACCGGTCAAAATTGACGGGTCAAATAGATAAGGCCGCCGACATGGGGCGCGGCGGCCTCGATATGTTGCTGTATCGCGCGAATTGGAAGGGCGATACACCTTATTATACCATGTCAGCGGCGCTGCAACTGCAGCTCCTTGACAAGCTCACCGATTTGCTCGGTGAACTTGTCCATCGAACGCTGGAACCGCGTTAAGAGGTAGAACGTCACGACGATGGGAAAGCCGACGGCGGATATGGCGGTAAGAATGGTTTGTTCCATGGCTGCATCCATCATACAAGCGCCGCATCATCAACCGTGCGGATGAAGGCCATCTTCAGGGAAACCAGCTGCGCACCGTTGACGATGAAAAACTTCGTGGTCACGATTTTATTTACCAAAGCACGGATTTCCTCCAGCGTGATGTCCTCACGCGGATTGGTAATAACCAGCTCCGACGTTCTGCCATCGGAACGGTTGAATCGCATAATAAGTGTTTTCTTCATGATGATATACCTCCTTTACGCTCAGCCAACTGCAATCAAGGATGCGCTGTCCTCGCGGACAATCGCGCTGATGGTACGCTCCTGCAGCCGACCCAGAAGGGCTGCCACCTCGTAAACATCGCTATCTGCGACCTCGGGATTTACATGCGGGAACGTCACCAAAGCATAAACTTCCTTGCCGGCCGCATTCTGCCCTTTGATGAATTTGAGTTTCAGCGAACAGGTCTGGTCTTCTTTTCTTGTCTCCATGATAAAACCTCCTTCAAAACGCAACAAAGCCGCACGATCGTCATGCCGTGCGGCTTTGCTGCGGAATGACGACCTATGGGGAAAATCCCCTATATATCAAGCGCCAAGCGCCAGATACCGGAGCAGCAGAAGGGTCGTCATCATTCCGTATGTGGGGTTTTTATGGGAATATGGGAAAGGTAGTTCTTATCTACCGTCATAATACCGAGTTGACCGGTCAATAGCAAGTTTTTTTATTTTTTGCTGAATAAGAAAAGGGACTGCCGCATGAGCAGCAGTCCTTTCTGCCGTAGGGTGAACAGTCCTGCGGCGCGGCTTTTACGTGGTGCGTTGGTTATCTGTCAAGCCATTTGCAGATGTAGTGGCTGACTATGCCTGCAAAAACAGAAACCATGAAGTTTGCGAGATTTTGGTCCAAATGTAACACCTCCCTCTAGCCGGAGGTTCCGCACCGCGTATTAGTATAGCATGAATTGACGGCAAGCGTAAATCCGAGGTATAATAAAAGCAAGCTAATGGAGTTTGCGAGATTCCAAATGCACCGGAGCTGTGGCCTGAACAACCACAGCTTTTTTCGTGGGAAAAATAGCCCCTGCTGCCGTTTCGGGCAGCAGGGGCTTTCTTTATTGCTGTTGCTCGTAGTCCGTGACGCCGCGCGCCAGCGCCCGTGCGATTTCGTCGCCGTGCTGGGTAAGGAGGCCGATGTCGTCGCTATCGATGAAGCCTGTCTCCACGAGGACAGCGGGCATGGTGGTATTACGCAGGACGCAGAAACTTGGATGCGCCTTGACGCCGCGATCGGCGTAGCCGCCGTCGATGGGCGCGAGACTTTCTACGAGCTGGCGCTGGATGCAGTGGGCGAGCTTTTCGCCGCTGCCGCCGAAGTTATAGCAGTAGGTTTCGGCACCTCTGCCGCCGCCCGCATTGACGTGGATGGATAGGAAGAGGTCGGCGGGCCAGCGGTTGGCGGCGTCCACGACGCAGGGATAGCCGGGCGCTTCGCCGTAGAGGTTGTGACTTTGCAGCAGCTTTACTTCCCAACCCGCGGCTTCGAGATATTTGCCGCAGAGGCTGCCGTAGGTAATGGCAAGGTCGCATTCGCGCAGGTGGTAGCGGGAATTGACGCAGCCGGGGTCGGGATTGCCGCCGAGGGCATGACCGGGATTTAGGAATACTCGCATAGTTTCCTCCTTTTGGGCAGAGTATAGAAAAAGCGCAGGCCAGATGGTCTGCGCGGGCGGGTTAGTTTACGACAAAGCCGTCTTCGGTTTCTTCGGTATGATAGGTGTCCTCCTGGTCGTAGTCTTGGGCGTAGACGGTATACGTCCCCTCTTCGACAAGGCTTTCGCTGATGTCGAGGCAGTCGCCAAGGGCGTCCATCAGCGCATCCGTCCATTCGTCGAAATCGCAGTATGTGCCGGTGATATGCGGCATGGTAGAAAAGGTGTAGAGGTCGCCGTCAGCTGGCTGGGGCGCAGCGGGAGCGACAGGGATAGTGGCAGGGCGCGGCGCAGGTTCGCTTTTTTGACGGGTCAGTTGACCGGTCAAATGGTAAACCATCTTGCGGCAGGTCTTGGATAGGGTCAAAAGCCCTGCGTCGATAAGCTCGTGGCGGGCGGCGACGATGCTGCCATGGGAAAGGCCGGTCATGTCGCGGATGAGGTATTCGTCCACGATGCCGCCGCCGCGGGCGGTAATGGCGTCATAGAGTTTTTGCGCCTTACGCGAAAGCATAGCGGATTCCTCCTTGTAGTAGATAGGTGTTATGCGCCATAGGCTGGGACGGGCGGCGGATGCCGCAGGCGTGGTCGTGGCCATCCATGTAGGTCATAAACGCCCGACGCCCGCGAATTGTGCCAAGGTCGATGCAGGATGCTGGCACTTTCGCGGCGGCAATACACGTCAGGTAAGTGTAGACCTGTCCCCATAGTTTGGCGCAGGCAGGATTACCGTATTTTTGTATGGCCATGACGATCGCAAGCACGTCATGAGCCGTAAAGCCGCCCGCCTCCTGCCGGAGACAGAGCGGCAGGGTCAAGGGGCGGGGTCGGGTCAGTAAGGCTTGCCAACGGTCAGCAATGTCTTTTTCGGGGCAGATAGCCGCGTGCCCCGTGATAAGGCTGAGAGAAAGGCTTTGTCCGATGTGAACAGCCTGCGGGTAGTCAATAGTGACGACGATGCTATCCATACACAGTCTCCTTCCTCGTTGGCGGGAACGACTTTGGCAATAGGTTTGCCGTTGACTAATGCCAGCATGCGCGAAGCATCGATGCCGATTGGTATCCTCGCCAAGCGGTAGATTTCGAGCATCTGACAATCTAATGCGGTGCGTCCGTGGTAGTGTGCGTAGTCCGTTTTCCCCATATCGTCAACTCCTTTTGTTAATGCAGGGAGGGCAGGCAGTTGTCCTGATGGATGGCGCATTCGGCCAGCCATTTGTCGGCGGCGGTGCGGTGTATCATGATGCGCCGTCCGACGCGCAGGGCGGGGAAACCACGGACATGGGAGAGGCGGCGGGCCGTCTTTTCGCCAATGCCGGTCATGTGGGAAAATTCGTGGATAGTGAGCAGGATTTTTTCTTGATTGTCCATAGGCATTTACCTCGCTGTGACTGTTTCACGTTCCTTTTTTGCAGTCGTATTGCATAGTGTTCTGTATTTGTTCGACGTTTTAATTATACTACTATGTAATTTTAATGTCTATAACTGTCAGAAAATACGGCATATAATTGTTTTATAACGCATGTTATGGTGCATTTGTGGTACAATAGGGCTGAAAGGTGGTTTGGATGACATGAAGGACGACAAAACAATTGACCAGTCAAATTTGACCGGTCAAGAGACAAAAGATGTCGAAATACTGCGCCCCGACCTGCGGGAAAGGTTCGAGGGGCTGGCCATACAGAGAGCGAAAGACGGGGCGGATAACGTGTTTCCGAATCGTCTCAAGATGCTGCGGAAGGAGGTAAATCTGACGCAGCAGGAAATGGCGGCCATTATGGACGTTCCTGTCCGCACCTATTCCAATTGGGAGCAGGGGCGGTCGTTCCCGAGCATCGAGCGGCTGCCACATATTGCGGCCTTTTTCGATGTGACGGTGGATTATCTTTTAGGCGTGAACCGCGATACCATCAATCACAGGGTTATGGATCAATTGGCTATCCTTACCCCCGAACAGCGCAAGGCCGTGGAGCTGGTGCTCGTGAGTATGAAGAAAGAAGCGGAATGAAGGGGGGACTGGCATGGGACGGAGGAAGAAAACCCGCCGCGGGCCGCGGGAAGGGTCAATCTATAAGGACAAAAAGCGTGACCGCTGGATTGCGCAGTTGACGGTAGGTTTTGATGGCCGGACGGGCCGCCCGGTGCGGCGCACGAAAAGCAGCCTTACGCAGAAAGAGGCGCTGAAAAACCTTGCGGCTCTCAAGGAGAGGTATATGAATACGACGGCCCTGCTTGCCGACCAGCTGACGGCAGGAGAGTGGCTGGACCGGTGGTTTACGACCTATTCGCAGCCCCATATCCGCATGACGACCGGGGAGCGCTACGGCTTTATGATTCGCGTGGCCAAGGAGTATATCGGCACGATGCCGCTGGCGTTCGTGACGGAATTTGACCTGCAGAACATCATCAACCGCAGGTTTTTCGACCATTACGAGCGGGCGCGGTATTTCCGCGTCGTCATGCGCATGGCCTTTGGGCGGGCGGCAAAACTCAAGCTGATTCCTGCCAATATTGCCGATGACCTCAATCTGCCGCGCCGACCGCAGAAAAAGCCGTTCGTGCGGCCTACCAAGGAACAGCGGGACGCTTTGCTGGAGGCGGCGACGCCGTTTCCTTGCTGGCGGCAAATCCTGCTGACCGAGTTCATGACAGGGCTTAGACGTGGCGAGCTTTTGGCCCTGCACTGGAGCGACATCAACCTTGAAGAGGGTTGGCTGGAGGTCAATCATGGCCTCGTCAATACCGACGGCAAAGTCATGCTCACGGAGCCCAAGACCGAGCAGAGCCGCCGCCGCATCTATATCCCGCGGGCATTATGCCAGGAGCTTTCCGAATACCGGCACCGGCAGGGAATCGCGCGGCTGGAGGCGGGGCATTGGGAGCATCCCGATTTAGTATTTACGCGTAAGGCGGGAGCCTTCATCAGCCCAGCGTATTTCTCGTCATACTATGCGCGGGTCAGAAAACGCCTTGGCATCCGCACGACCTTCCACATGCTGCGGCATGACCTCGCCTCCCGCATGAAGGACAGCAAGAAATTCGACCTCAAGGACATACAGGAGCAGCTGGGCCATTCGACGATAAATGTCACGATGGACATCTACACTCACCTCAACGAGGATTCCAAGGCCGCCGTCGGGCGCTGGATGCAGGAGGACATGGGCAATGTCATTGACATGGATGAGAAACGGCAGGAGCGGGAGAGCAAATAGTCGTGAAAAATCAAAAAAAAATTTTATGATGCCTATCTGGCATAACTTGATATAGCGTGATATATCACTGTCGTGTCGATACCGATTTACGACCCGCAGAGCGGGCAGGAAAATCGTACAAGAAAAGCCCCGTGAAAAGCATCACGGGGCTTTGGCGTATATAGCCTTACGGTGTTTTGAAAATTGCGGGTAAACGCAGGAATTATACAACATCAAAAGTGTTATACCTGCCACCTATTCGGGGGATGTCTGCCGCTTGCAGACAGTTGACGTATTAGCCGCAATCATGCTATTATAGTTTGCAGATACAGAGTTATCGACAGAAAGCCTGTGCATAACAGGATAGCTTTTTTCTAAGTAAAAAATTGAAACGTTAATATATAGAGAAAATAAAAAGAAGCCTTTGGACGGCAATCCGCAGGCTTCCGCTAAATGTTCCACGACACAACCGTGAACAAAAGCATCTCTACGTCCGATTATATCGTATAGATTTTGAATCGTCAAGTATCTGACGATATAATCGGGATATGTCGTGGAACATTTAGCACCAGCTCCAGCGGAGCAGGTGCTTTTTTCGTGCGTGAATTTTAGTATCGGGGAGTACAGGTACAGGAAATAACGGATCAGAAGGCAGCCTGCCGCGGAGGGGTCATGTTGAGCGGCAAATCATGCGAATATAACCGGACGGCTTAATCAGCCGGTGTACTGGCCGTTAGAGGGTGGCGTTACTTCCACGATGCGGCGGGGGTGCGATTCCTCCGTCTGATGCCCCGGGGTTCGTGTCCGGGGCTAAACCGTACTGTGATGCGTCTCACGAGCGCAGGACGGGGATGGCAACATCCCCCGATGTCAGCTGCAAGGCTGGCAGGAGGCAGGCAACCAACGGCACAAGTGATGTGCCTAGATGTAAAGGCAGACCGTGGGTCTACCGCCATACGGTGGGAAGGTTGTTCATGGGTAACGAAAGCGACGGCGGCTCCATACCGTCCAAACTTCACCCCTGCTACTCTCATAGGGCAGGGGCGCCTCTGCTCAGGACTCACCACCCGTCCTAACATAGGGTACGAGCAAAGTCAACAGTTAGATTCCTAAAACATCAAGAGTGCTGAGGGGTTCGGGCTTAGAGACAGCGCCTTTAGGAGGCAGTCTGCCCGAGCGGTAGCGTCTCAAATGTGTAACGATAATTAATTATGAGTACAGTTTTGAGACTAGCCACGCAGGCTTTTGTAGAGCCGAAAGAGTGCGGGGCAGATTATCTTGAGTAGGCCATAGACGACACCGAGGAGAAAGCAAAGGGCACAGAAGACCATAAAGATGGCCACGATAAGAGACAACATGACAGGTACCTCCAGCAACAAATTGGTTACATTCATTATAGCAGAAACGGCAGTCCGTAGAGTCGGGCTGCCGTTTTTTTGACCGGTCAATTTTGACTCGTCAACTATTGCCAGTCCGAGGCGGATTTGATATAGTTAGTATATAAAAAGTATTACTTAGCATATACCATGAGGGGCAGAAGAATGAAAATCATAGCGATAGCAAACCAAAAAGGCGGCGTGGCCAAGACGACGTCGACTTACAATCTGGCGGCGGCCAAGGCGGTGGCATCGAAGAAAAATCGGGTGTTGATGATTGACCTGGATCCGCAGGCATCTTTGACGATTAGCTGCGGGCTGGAGCCGGGAACGGGCAACATGGAAAAGTACAACATCTGTGCGTTGTTTGAAACTGACAAGCACAAACAGGTAAATCCGGCGGAGTGCTGTTTCACGGTCGATGCGACAGGTCTCGAGAATCTGTACCTGCTGCCGTCGGATTTGGAACTGGCGGTCAAGGAGGGCAACCTCATCGGCACGCGTAACTCGGATGTCCGCCTCTATACGGCCTTGGAGCAGCTGACGCCATATTTTGACTACTGCTTTATTGACTGTCCGCCGCAGCTCGGCACGCTGCTGCGCAATGCACTGACGGCTGCCAATGAAGTCATCGTGCCATCCAAGACGGATTACCTTTCCTATCGCGGCCTCAAGGCATTGATGGAGACCATCGAGGGCATAAGGTCCGGCGACGGCGCAAGGTCTCTCAACCCCGACTTGGAGTTCCGTGGCGTCATAGCGACGCTTTACAAAGGCTCGTCCAACGACCATCGTGACGTACTGGAGCTCTTGAAGAAAAACTACAACGTGCTCGGCGTCGTCAAAGACACCGTCGAAGTGAACCGCCGCCTTATCGAAGGACTGCCGATAGTCCTGGCGAATAAAGGCGCGGAAGTATCGGGGGTCTACAAGAACATTGCAGATAAGATTCAAAAGTAATACTTATTATATAAATAGTATTAGCAAGCATATAGAAAGTATTACTTAGTATATAAGGAGAACGGATATGGCAAGACTGATTGATAAAATCGAAGAACGGGAACGGCAGACGGAGGCGAACGCCTCAGCCGAGAAAAAAACGCCGGTTGTCGTGCGGATGACGGAGCAGACAAAATCCTCCAGTGGCAAAGACAAGCAGATTTCGGCCAAGGTCAACTCGGAAACCTATGCGGCCTTTACGGAAATCAACCGTGCGCTGGGCATGTCCAACAACAGCGCCCTGAACATGATTATTGCCGACTACGTGCGCGAGAAACGCTACGTACTTGAGGACATAAAGTAATACTTTTTATATAATAGGTATCGCTAAGCATATAGATAGTATTACTTAGTGTAGAAAAAGTATAGATTAGCATGGTGTACTTATATTTAAATATAGGTACATAGTATTCTTCTGTTTTTTGGCGGATAAGGCAGAAGGATGCTACAATGAAAATAGATTTAGATGTGGACATTAAGTTGGCCATTAGAAAACGCCCTTGGGAGTGATGACCCAAGGGCGTTTTTGTGGGAAAAAAAGGCGGAGAGAAGGAAAAATCCCTAAAAACAGCGGTAAAACTGACGCTTACGCATTCGAAATGCTATCCTTTAAGCAACAAAGGCAAACGAAATGATGCAAAGGAGAGATTCCATGAGTGTAGCAGAGAAAAAGATGCTGTTGAAAGAATTGAAACGGTTGTTCAAAGGTTATCGTACGCTGAATTCATCCCTTCGTCGCCAGTTGGTAAACCTTGGTTTTCGTGTTGATGTAAAAGGGAAGCATTATAAATTGTATTTTCGTGAACTTCCCTATCCTTTCATTTTGGCAAAGACACCAAGTGATCGTTATAGTGGCATGAATTTTGCCCATGATGTGATGCGTACCATAAATGTAGTGTGTGAGTAGAGGAGAATAAAAATCTCTCACGAGAAGGACCTATTGAGGTTGGAGGAGCCGGAGGAGTGATAATATGTTAAAAAGTAATGAAACAGTCCTTTTCAGTGAAAAATATGTGTTGATTCATAAGTCGCTGTTTGAACGTATCTTGGAGGCACATATCAAAGGTAGTGAAGGTGCAGTTCCAAAGAAGACATTGTTTTTTTTGTTTTCTTTGTTGACCCAACCGGCTGAAAAGGAAAAAAATACTTCAGATGTTGGCTTTGTTCGTGATTATAAGTTACCATTTTCAATTTCTAAAGCTGCTGCGTGGCTGGAAAAAAATAATATTTTGGTCGATCGTGGTGACCGTTATTTTCGCTTTCAGCCAGTTACTATGACTCCAGATAACATCTTTAATGATTTTAAGGATGCTCGTGGTATCAAACATGACAATGTATTTAATGCTGCGTTGGTATTGGAACTTACGAAGTGGTTTTTCAAGGATGAAGTAAAAAAGAGTGAATGGGCAAGGAATGAGGTGCGGAGTGCTTGGGAGACTTTGACCAGGTATAAAGAAAAAAAATGTCCCTATTTTCAGGCAGCATTAGCTATGTGTGGGCCTAATAGCTATAACGATGATGAAACTAAGCTTAAGGTAGTGACCCAGGGGAAAAATTATGTGTTGATAGACAGGTATTTTTTCCGTTATATTGTTTCTGTCTGTTATAATAATGCGGACAAAGATGATGTAGTTGTTCCTGAATCACGTAAGGTGGCTAATGGAGTTGGTTTGGTCTTGCTGCTGGATTTGCTGCAGCATGTCGATAGCTATAATTACTGTTCGATAAAGGCCAAGACAATTATTGAACGGGATATTACATCCAAGAATAGTTTTACGAAAGCAATGGCAGCATTGTGTGATACTGGTATTATTGAAAAACATGAGTATGATAGGAAGTATAAGTTTCACAGTTATTACAAGGTAGATTTTTCCATTCTGGATATGGACATCCGTTGGGACGAGAAAAGGGGAACTTGGTTTTATTTATAAAAAAGGAGGGACAGGTAATGAATGATAGGAAAAAAATGTATATGCATGGGGGGATTTTTGAGAACGGAGAATATTATCCGATTAAATTACCCTTGCCGTATTTGGTAGGATAAGAGATGTGATAGGGTGTAAAGGAAGTGATTATATGATGATAATCTACCAGCGTAAACCAAGCATTGCAGAACGCTTGGTTAAGTTATTATTGAGTAATTGATGCAAGGATTGTTTAAGCAAGGAGATGATGAAATGATTCCTATTCCGGTAATGATTGGTATCGGATTGTATGTAGCTAAACGCATTATCGATGAAGATTAAGAGAGAGGATTGATGATTATGTTACCGATTCCTGCTGTGGTAGAAGGTATTGTTTTAGGTATTAGTATTGCGAAGACGATTGACCATGCATTGAATGATTAATCTTTGCGCTGGTAGCTGTTTATTGACGAATTGTCAAGATGATGCTACAATGAATATAGTAATTTGGTGTTGACACAGGTCAACCATTGAAAAAGCCCTTGGGAGTGATGACCCAAGGGCTTTTTTGCGTGCCGTGATGATTGGCGCGCCTCGCTGGTGCCACAGTGGCTGCGCTTACTTACAGCCCCAGCATCTGCAAGATCAGTGTCCCGAGAATGCTCCCAAGGATGCTGATAAGCAGCTC
>FPAX01000031.1 GCA_900116485.1 Selenomonas sp. GACV-9 | reverse complement strand
CAAGATGTATTGGCGCGCCGCCGGCCTGCCCGGCGCATGTACCTAGGTACGTACACCCTGCCAGCGCGGGTCATTTAGCGGAGCGGAGAAAAAGTGCACTCACCCTCACCCAAGCTGAGCTGTATCAAGTTTATTGTGATCTCGTACTGACAGACAAACTGTAATTTTACGCTCAAATATCGCTAAGCTATCGTTGTTTTATGAGGGAAGCGTTTCTGTTAGCCAGTCATTCTATACGCTGCATGAATATTTATCAGTAAAAAATGATAAAAATGTAAAATATGTATTGACAAGGAAAACAAAAGCGTGTAGTATATGAAACATCGACGGAGTTAACAACTTTACAGTCGATATAGAGCGAAATCGACGAACGGGAAATAGTAGGAGCATCGTCAGCTGTCAAGCGAGCCGGAGACTGGGAAACCAGTGGTGCGAAGTCCGGTCAGCTAAGTGCTTTGAATGGTCCCGTGAGAGTCCACCGAAAGCGGAGTTCTTGTGAGTAGGCTGGAACGGCTGCCCCCGTTACCGGGCTATGGCATCGGCTTATTAGGCCTGTGCCGGAATGAGATGCGTCTATTGACGTGTGAAAACGGGTGGTACCGCGAAGCTGATTCGCCCCGACTGGATTTGATCCAGCCGGGGCTTTTGTATTACATAGGGGATGAGTAGATGAAGGTAAAGATATGTGGCATGAAATCACTGCTGACAGCCAAAGTTGCTGAAGAGGCCGGCGCTGATTTCATCGGGTTTATTTTCTGGCCGCAGAGCCATCGTTATATTGAGCCGGAACATGCGGCCGTCATCGCCGGACAGCTGCAGCAGGCTTGGAAGACAGGCGTCTTCGTCGATGAGGACATCGAGAAGGTCAATGAGATTGTCCAGCAGGTTCACCTCGACTTCGTTCAGCTTCATGGCCATGAGAACGCGGCTTATGCGCGCAAGGTGCAGTGTCCTGTCATCAAGGCATTCCGCTATGGTGATGGCTTCAGTGCTCAGGCGGCCAACGAGTTCCCCGCCGAAATGATCCTGATCGATACATACAAGGCCGGACAGCCAGGGGGAACCGGGGAGGCCTTTGACTGGCGGGATGCTGCCGATGAGATTGCCAAGGTGGAGAAACCGGTATTGATTGCCGGTGGAATCAACACGGGGAATCTGCGGACGGTTTTGCGCATCTTCCATCCATATGGTGTGGATGTATCGGGCAGTCTCGAAGAGGATAAGGAGAAATCCATCAGCAAGATACAGGCTTTTATGCGCAGAGCAAGGAGCCTGCCACGCGGGAGGAAACGTCATTGAAAGATATTTTAGCGCAAATCGTAGAGAAAAAGAAAGATATTGTAGCGGAGGCCAAACGCCAGCTGCCGCTTGATGAAGTGAAGGCGCGTATTACGCCAGATACATTCCGTATGAGCAAGAATTTCAAGAAGGGCGACTGGAACCTCATTGCCGAGTGCAAGCTGCAGTCCCCGGCCAAAGGCAGACTTAACCAGACACATTCGGTGGAGCAGCTGGCGAAAATCTATGCAGCGAACGGTGCCAGCATGTTGTCGGTACATACGGACCCGCATTTCCTGGGCTGCAACGAAGATTTTTCCAAAGTGCGCAAACTCGTGGATTTGCCTTTGCTGCGCAAGGATTTTGTCATCGATGAGTATCAGCTGTACGAGGCACGGATGCTCGGGGCAGATGCGGTACTCTTGATTGCCCGCATCCTGTCGCCGGAGCAGCTCAAGGAATACCTCTATACGGCTTGGAGCCTTGGCATGGATGCGCTGGTTGAGGTGCATGATGAGGCGGATATGGCAGCGGCGCTGGCAACTCCGGCAGAATTCATCGGCATCAACAACCGCAACCTCAAGACTTTTACGACGAGCATCGAGCAGACTATGCAGCTCTTGCCGTATGCCGATAAGGAGCGCGTGCTGATCAGCGAGAGCGGCGTGTTCAGTGCTGAGGACGCCAAGGTACTGCGTGAAGCTGGTTGTGATGGCATCCTGGTGGGCGAAGGTCTGGTACGGGCTGGCGATATTGGCGCCATGACAAACGTGCTGGCTAATATTGAGACAGAAAACAACAGGAAAATGATGGCATAAGGAGTTAGACAGAATGAATACCAAGGGAAGATTTGGCCAGTATGGCGGTCAGTATGTGCCGGAAATCGTAATGCCGGCGTTGAATGAACTTGAGGCCGCTTACGAGAAATACAAGAACGATCCGGATTTCGCGCAGCAGCTCCGGTCACTGCTACGCGAATATGCAGGCCGCCCGACGAATCTCTACTATGCAGAGAAACTGACTAAGCATTATGGCCGCGCAAAGATATTCCTCAAGCGTGAGGATCTGCTGCATACGGGGGCCCACAAGATCAACAATGCACTAGGGCAGGCGCTCCTGGCAAAGCTCATGGGCAAGAAACGCATCGTGGCAGAGACGGGTGCTGGCCAGCACGGTGTAGCCTCGGCTACGGTGGCTGCCCTTTTCGGCATGGAGTGCCATGTGTTCATGGGCGCTGTGGATGTGGAGCGGCAGAAACTCAATGTGTTCCGCATGAAATTGCTCGGTGCGAAGGTCATCCCCGTTTCGAGCGGCACGGGCACCCTCAAGGATGCAACCAGTGAGGCCATCCGCTATTGGGCAACGAATATTACGGATACGCACTACATCATCGGCTCGGCTGTGGGCCCGCATCCTTATCCGACTATCGTGCGCGATTTCCAGAAGGTCATCGGCGAGGAAATCCGAGAACAGATCAAAGCACAGACAGGCGGACTGCCAGATTATCTGGTGGCCTGCGTCGGCGGCGGCAGCAATGCCATTGGCACGTTCTACGATTTCCGGAACGACAGTGACGTGAAGAAGTTTGGCGTTGAGGCTGGCGGCCACAGCGATGCAGTGGCTGATAATGCCAAGACCCTTTCGGGGGCTGGTGAGCCGGGAATCCTGCATGGTGCTTTCAGCTATCTGCTGCAGACGCCGGATGGCCAGGTCGTCGAGGCCTATTCCATTTCGGCGGGGCTTGACTACCCAGGTGTCGGGCCGGAGCATTCCTATTATAAGGATGAGAACATCGTCAAATATGTGTCGGTCACGGATACGGAGGCACTCGATGCCTTCCAGCGCTTGTCGCAGGTCGAGGGCATCATTCCAGCCTTGGAGAGCTCGCATGCGCTGGCCTATCTTGAGAAACTGATGCCGCAAACCAAGGCTGATGAGACTGTTGTCGTATGCCTGTCGGGCCGTGGCGATAAGGACGTGGCCATGGTGGCTAAAGCGTTGGGGGAGGACATTGAGTTATGAACCGCATAGAGACAAAGATGGCAGCGCTCAAGGCTGCCGGTAAGAAGGGCATTTATATCTATATCACCTGTGGGGCACCGGATGTGCAGACGACAATCGAGGCCGTCAAACAGGCTGAGGAAAATGGTGCAAACCTCATTGAGCTTGGGCTGCCGTTTTCCGATCCGATGGCCGATGGCCCGGTCATCCAGACGGCATCGGTTGTGGCGCTCAAGAATGAGATGACCCTGGCCAAGGAACTGGAAATCCTGCGCGAGATCCGCAAGTTCTCGGATATTCCCATCGTCGGCATGGGCTATATCAACAACATGTATCATTATGGCTTTGAGAAGTTCGTCAAAGACTTCAAGGCGGCTGGTATGGATGGTATCATCGTGCCGGACGTTCCCCATGAGGAGTCCGGGGAGATGCGCCGCATCTGCCAGGAAAATGATTTCGTGCTGGCGGAATTCGTCACGCCGGGAACGACGGAGGCACGCATGCAGGATACTTGCAAGGATGCTAGCGGCTTTGTCTACTGTGTCTCCAACAATGGTGTCACGGGCGTCAAGAAGGTGGACTACAGCGTGATTGGCGGGGTCTGTGACAAGGCGCGCAAGTATACCGATACGCCGCTGGCCGTAGGCTTCGGCATTGGTTCAGCTGAGGCAGCTGTGGATGCTGCGGCCCATGCAGATGCCGTTATCGTTGGCAGTGCTGTCGTCAAGCGACTGCTCGATGATAAGCTGGATGAGGCCATGGCTCTCATCCGGGAGATGCGCGTGGCGCTTGATGCGCGATATGCGCAGTAATCAGGAAAAGGATTTTTAGAAATGGATGACGAATAGTTATTTTTAGGAATACGAGTTCAGAAAGGAAGATAACTATGATCGTCACTGATATAAAAACCGTAGATGCGGCTGAAGATCTCATCCGCCGTCATACTCAGAACCGTCCGGAAAAACCGCGGAGCACGCAGGAAATATCGGCTCGCTATCGGCAGGCGATAAAGCAGTATCAGGTGCTTATGCGCGCGGAAGTCGATAACCGGGAGCAGCGGGTCATGCTGTACTCGGAGATCAAGACCCTCGGCTGGTGCATTGGACGTGAAGAGCATAAGGTGGTACAGGACATCAATACGCCGCAGCCATGACGGCGTTCATCCGGTAAAAGCCCCTGCCTGGTGATATACGCCAGGCAGGGGCTTTTGCATAGATCGGAGTGAATAAGATGAACCTTGAACCATCCTGCGAGGCGTTCTGTCAGCTGGCAAAGGAGAAGAACCTGATTGCCGTATCGGCAGAACTCAACATGGATATGGATACGCCTGTTTCGGTGTACTATAAGCTGGTCGATGACCATAAGGGCTTCATATTGGAGTCCGTCGATACGACACATCAGCAGTTTGGCCGTTATTCCTTTATCGGCGCGGAGCCGTTCGCGCGGCTGCAGGTCTTCAAGAACCGGCTGATGATCAAGGAAAACGATCTGATGAAGACCATCGAAGGAGATCCGGTGACGGCTATCCGGAGCTATATGGCCCGTTTCCAGCCAGCCTTGGAAGATGCGGCAATACCGCTGGCCAATGGCGGCTTGGTCGGCTACTTCAACTATGAGATCGTGGCAACCTTTGACCGGGTGCGTGGCCTTGATTTGGGCGATGAGGATCTTTTGGGACAGTTCATGCTCTGCCGCATCTTAGTGGTCTATGATGCTCTGCGCAATAAGGCACGGCTCATCTATTTTGCCGATGTCAAGGCGGCGGAAAACTG
Organism: Selenomonas sp. GACV-9; assembly: GCA_900116485.1. GTDB lineage: Bacteria > Bacillota > Negativicutes > Selenomonadales > Selenomonadaceae > Selenomonas_A > Selenomonas_A ruminantium_G. The sequence continues at coordinate 4,476 of FPAX01000031.1, read as the reverse complement.
CGAGGCTGTCTATCACAGCATTGAAGGGAAGATGGAAATGCTGCAGCAGAAACTGTCAGCGCCTGTAATGCCAGCGGCAACAGCCAAAGACAAGCGGCGGGAGCTCGTGGATTTCCAGAAACAGTATGGGAAGGCACCAGCTGATTTCCTGGCGGCCATCCGCAAGGCCAAGGAGCATATCTTTGCCGGCGATATCTTCCAGATCGTGCCGTCGCGCCAGTTCCGGCAGAAGATCACGAAACCGTGCTTTCACTTCTACCGCCGCCTGCGGCAGGTCAATCCCTCGCCATATATGTTCTACTTCAACTTTGGCCGCGTGAAACTCGTTGGCGCCTCACCGGAGATGCTGGTCAAAGTGGCTGGGGAAAATGTTTATACCTATCCGATTGCCGGTACGCGCCGCCGTGGCAAGAATGCTGCGGAAGATGAAAAGCTGGCAGCCGAGCTGAAAGCCGATGTCAAGGAAGTAGCAGAGCATTCGATGCTCGTGGACTTAGCGCGTAACGATATTGGCCGCATCAGTGAGCCAGGCTCAGTCTGCGTGACGAAACTCAAGCAGGTGGAGTATTTCAGCCATGTCATGCATATGGTGTCTGAGGTGGTGGGCAAGATCAAGGCGGGCTATACGCCGATGGATGTGCTCAAGGCGACCTTCCCAGCGGGAACGGTCAGCGGGGCGCCGAAACTGCGGGCCATGGAGATTATCCATGACCTCGAGCCAGTAAGACGCGATACCTATTCGGGCACAGTTGGCTATATGGATTTTGCCGGTAACATGGATATGTGCATCACGCTGCGCACGATGCGCATCGAAAACGATGATACGGCGATTATCCAATCGGGGGCAGGTATTGTTGCGGATTCGGTGCCGGAGAAGGAATACCAGGAAATCCTGCAGAAATCCAAGGCGCTGTTTGAAGTGGTAGAGGAGGTGGAAAACGATGTTGTTGCTTTTAGATAACTATGACTCGTTTACCTACAACGTCTACCAGCTGCTGTCAGAGCTCGGCGCTGAGGTGGAGGTCATCCGCAATGACCAGACGACCGTAGAGGCTATCTGCCGACGCGGCTATGCGGGCATCGTCCTGTCGCCGGGGCCGGGGGTGCCCCAGGATGCGGGCATTACCGAGCAGGTAATCAGCGAGCTGAAGGGACAGGTGCCGATGCTCGGCATATGTCTTGGCCATCAGGCTATTGGCGAGGTCTTTGGCGGCAAGGTCGTGCGGGCTGGCGAGATCGTGCATGGCAAGACATCGCCGCTCAGGCATAACGGTACGGGACTCTATGCAGGCCTGGCGCAGGACATACCGATTGGCCGCTACCATTCGCTGATCATCGACCGGGAGACGCTGCCTGATTGCCTGGCCGTCACCAGTGAATTGGCAGATGGCATGATCATGGGAATCCGGCACAAGGAATTTGCTATCGAGGGAATCCAGTTTCATCCTGAATCCATCCTGACGCCGGATGGCCGCAAGATGATGAACAATTTCTTAGAGCATCTGGCCTGACGATAAAAAGCAAAGATTATTGAGCCTTCCTTGCGGGGAGGGCTTTTTCTTTTGGGGGAGTGTGCTATAATAGAAGCCGTCATGCTTTTTATCGAGGATGAAAGGATAGATTGATGCGAAAGATATGGACCAGATGCATTCTTCTGGTATTGATGGCCGCTCTGCTGTTGCCGGCCGCTTCGGTGTCGGCAGGCAGGCATAAGGCGGCAGAACAGCTGGCGAAACCCAAGGCGAAGATCTTGTTCGTGCCGCAGGATAACCGGCCGACCTCCTGTGAGCAGACGGCGGATGTGGCACGCAAGCTTGGCTATGAGGTAATCATGCCCGATAAGGAACTCTTGGGGGGGTTGCAGCAGAAGGGCAAGCCGGAACAGTTGTGGCAGTGGACCCAGACCCAGGCTGAACAGGCTGACATTGCCGTTATCGCGAGCGATTCGCTGCTGTATGGCGGACTCGTGGCTTCCCGCAAGCATGATATCCCTGAACCCGTGCTGCGGCAGCGGGCAGCTCAGCTGTCAGAGCTGCAGCAGGAAAATCCGCGGCTCAAGCTCTATGTGTTTGCCTCGCTGATGCGCACGCCGCGCAGCGGCGAGGCATCGGGCGGCGAGGATCCTGACTACTATATCGATTATGGCGAGCAGATCTTCCGCTATACGGCACTTATGGACAAGGCGGAGATCAGTGGACTGAGTGCTGAGGAAGCCGATGAGGTCATGCAGTTGGAGTCGGAGCTGCCAGCATGGGCTCTCTCTGACTGGATGGCCCGCCGCCAGCATAATGTCGATTCGACGAAAGTGCTCATCGACGAGGTGCGCAAAGGGGCAATCGAATATCTGCTGGTGGGCAAGGATGACAACGCGAGCCTGTCACAGACGCATCGTGAAAGCCGTTGGCTGCAAACGTATGGCAGGGATATCCAGCCGGAGCATTTCCAGCTGGTGGCAGGAATCGATGAACTGGGGCTCTTACTGATGAGCCGGGCGGTCAATGCTTGGGAGCACACAGTTCCCAAAGTCGCTATCCGTTATAATGAGGGCTTTGGTGGCCGGACGATTCCTACGTATTCGGATGAACGTGTGGAAGCGACACTGCAGACTGATCTGCAGATTGCTGGCGGTCAGCTGGTCAGCGAGCCGGAACAGGCAGATTTTACATTACTGGTGAATACGAACCCTGACGGCATAACTGGCGAGGCAAACCACATCCGCGACTGGGAGCAGGCGCCACTCAATAATGGGTTGAATCGTGCAGGAACGAATGCCTTCATGCGTCAGCTGCGTGGCCTTCTTCAGAGCGGCTGTGCAGTCGGCATTGCCGATATCGCCTTCACGAATGGTGCAGACAATGCCCTCATGCGTCATTTGGAGCAGGAAAACTTATTGTTTTCGCTGCGCTCGTATGCCGGTTGGAATACGGCAACCAACAGCCTTGGTTTTTCTTTGGCACAGGGCATGCTGGCCGCGCGCATGCCGCGTGAACAGTCCAATGCGCTGTTGCTGACGCGCTATCTTGATGATTGGGGCTACCAGTCCAATGTGCGCACGACGCTGGCCATGGAAATCGAGAGATTGGAAGATCCGCAGATTTATCTCTATCTGGGAAATTATGAGGCAGATATGGCGGAGAAGGCAACTTTGCTGCTACAGGATTTTGCCCGCAGGCATCTGCCACAGCTGGCCAATCCAGGGACGCTAAGCTTATCGTTTCCCTGGCATCGCATGTTCATTGCCGATATAAAGATCGATGCAGCAGGGAAGAACGGCAGACGGAAGGAGTAATGGGTATGAGCATCAGGGATGATCTGGATGTCTCGGCGTATCTGATTATTGGCCCTGAAAACACCAAGGGGCGACCCGTGGCTGACATTGTGCGGCTGGCTGTGGCGCAGGGCTTTACCTGCGTGCAGATCCGCTCCAAGACAGCCTCGGCACGGGAACTCATCGCACTGTGTGATGCCTCAGCGCAAGTGATCGCGGAGCTGGGGCAGAGTGGCAAGACGGCGCTGCTGGTCGATGATCGGCTCGATGTGGCCTGGGCGGCAAGACAGGCAGGCATCGCTGTGGATGGCATCCACGTAGGACAGAAGGATATTCCTGCTGCCGCCTGCCGGAACCTTCTTGGCCCAGAGGCCATTGTCGGCTTATCGGCACGTCCCTATGAGCTCATTGATTATGTGCTTCATTTAGATACCAGTGATATTGATTATTTTGGTGCGGGGCCGTTGCATCCAACGGCATCGAAACCAGATGCCGGTATGACAGCTGATGGACAACGTCACACGCGCAGCTTTGCCGAATTGACGGAGCTGCACCGGATCAGCCCCATTCCCGTCGTAGTAGGCGGCGGAGTGAAGGCGGCAGATCTGCCGGAACTGAAACGAACAGGTGTCGAGGGATTTTTCGTCATCAGTGCAATAGCTGGTGCTGATGACCCCGCAAAGGCTGCGGCGGAAATGGTGAATATATGGCGCCAGTAAAGGGCGCGGGAAAGGCTGTTGGCTCGAAGGGAAGGAGTCAACGGCTTTTTTATGAATTGCAGTTTGTCTGTCAGTACGAGATCACAATAAACTTGATACAGCTCAGCTTGGGTGAGGGTGGGTGCACTTTTTCTCCGCTCCGCTAAATGACCCACGCTGGTGTTTAAGTACGTATTTAGTTACATGCGCCGGGCAGGCCGGCGGCGCGCCAATACATCTTGACGTTCTAGCAAGTGCCTGCCGCGTGCCATCCCTCACTGCGTTCGGGCAATCGCTCCGTCTACGAAGAAAGTGTACCCACCCTCGCCCTCCGTTATGTTGGGATAATCCTGCTCTGTTCCGGCGATAGGTCACGAATTACATCGATGTGCTTGTTACGGGAGAAACGATTCGTACAATCTCAGACTTCCGTTACCAAAGGGGCGAACGGGGTAGTGCTTCTTTCTGTCTGGAGCGACTGTCCTGCGCAGCAGGACTGGGCCGTAAGCG
>FPAX01000036.1 GCA_900116485.1 Selenomonas sp. GACV-9 | reverse complement strand
ACAGGGAAGTACCGTATTCATCACAGATGAGCAAGGCGATGTAAAGAATCGCTACACCTACGACGCGTTTGGTAATACAATAGAATCGGAAGAACTGATTCCGAACCGCTACCAATACACAGGCCAGCAGCTAGACTCAATAACCCAGCAATACTACCTGCGCGCAAGGTTCTACAACCCCACCATCGCCCGATTCACGCAGGAAGACGAGTATCACGGAGATGGACTGAATCTCTATGTCTACTGTGTAAATAATCCAGTGGATTATTATGATCCGAGTGGATATAATGATTGCCCAAGTAAAAAAGCGTTATATCAAGTTGGAGAATATAACAAAATAAAGGGCGTTCCTGGATTGGATGCTCATCATGTAGGGCAGAAGGCACTAATGAAAAGATTGGTAAAGAACTATGATTTTAAAACTGCACCTGCAATCAATGTTCCTAAATTGGGACATACTATAAAAAAAGCAGATAAAGGTGTACTGGATAGAAGTACAAAAGGAATATCTTCTGCTAGACAATTATTGGCTCGTGATATTAAAGAGCTGCGTAGAGTATACCCTGATATACCAAATGATAAATTAAGAGAATTAATAAATATGAATAAACTAAAATACCCTGAGATGAGAAAATGAATATAAAGAAAATGCTGAGGTGGTAAATTATGACAGGAGAGGAATTTGTAAAGCTTTGCAAGGAAGAAAAGAGAATGATTTTAGAAGAATATTTTGATGACAAATCTAAATCTGAAGTTGGTGATATAATAAAAAAGTTAGTTCAAACAGGTGCGAGTAAGGATGATTTATTTAATTTGGTCGATACAGTGCTGAAAGAGAGTTATTATACTTTGTTGTTAGGCTTGGATGGTGCGTGTTCGTTGGGGAATAAACAAGTTACATATAAATTGTATGATGAAGAGGGGAATTTATTAAACGAATGTGGAGAAATTGAGGAAAGCGCATATAGCTATTTTATGAATGATTAAGCTCTGTTTTTTTTATAAAATGAGTTGATGTTTGAGCGGCTGTGTACAAGGGAAAATATCTTTGGTACACAGCTTTTCTTTAGAAATCAGTACAGCGTGCGGCATTGGATTTATGATATTCATAACAATATCATCGAGGAAAAGATTTTTGCTTATTCCGCAAAGATTAATATTATAAGGAAAATGCCCAAGATGGTCTTAACCGAGTGGCAGCTGCCGCAGGCACTGTCCTATCGCTATCAATACGACAGCGCTGGCAGCCTGACGGCAGTCATCGGTACTGATGGCAAGCTACGTCTACACCACCGCAGGCTGGCAAACGCATATCGAAACCAAGGGAGGCGCAAGCCAGGCCTATCACTACGATGCCCAGGGCAATGTCACAGGCATCGTTGATGGCAACGGCAATAAACGCAGCTATGCATACGATGACAACAACCAGCTGAAAGCCATAACCTACCCCGACGGCAGTCAGGAGCAGTATCACTACACCGCCGATGGTAAACTAATCAAATTCCAAGACCGCAATGGTATAACGAATGAGTACCAGTGGAACGTTTACGGCAGTCTCGTCGAGCGCAAGGCAGGCGATCTGCGCAACAACTATGAATATGCGCCAAACGGCCAGCTTATAGCGGCCATCGCTGGTGGCATGGACTACCGCTACACCTACGACAAAGACGGCCTGCTGCTCACCA
>FPAX01000032.1 GCA_900116485.1 Selenomonas sp. GACV-9 | reverse complement strand
ACACCAGCGCGGGTCATTTAGCGAAGCGGAGAAAAAGTGCACCCACCCTCACCCAAGCTGAGCTGTATCACGCTTATTGTAATCTCGCACTAACAGACAAACTGCAATTGTTGTATTGTGGTTTATTTGTGTTCTTTAATGCACTGCAGGAACGCAGCTCCATATTTTTCGAGCTTGAGCTCGCCGATGCCTTTGACGTTGAGCATCTCGTCGAGGGTGTCAGGCTGGACCAGGCACATATCGCGCAGGGTGGCGTCGGAGAAGACGACATAGGGCGGGATGTGGTCGCGGGCGGCGATTTCCTTGCGCAGGGTGCGCAGGTAGTCGAAGAGCTCGGGGGCAGCTGGTGCTTTTTCGGGCTCGGCCTTGGGCAGGGCCTGGTAGACTTTTTCCTGTCCCTTGAGCACGGCATAGGCGCTGGGCTGCAGCGTCAGCACTGGATATTGGCTTTCAGTCAGGGCCAGGTAGTCGGTGGCGACAAAGCGCTGGATCAATAGCTTGATATCTGCCAGGCTCCGTTCTTTCATCAGGCCATAGGTGGAAAGCTCGTCAAAGTGCAGCTCGCGGACGCGCTTGTCGCTGGAGCCTTTGAGTACCTGGGCGACAAGTGTCAGGCCGAAGCGTTCGCGCATGCGGTAGACGCAGGAGAAGACTTTCTGGGCGTCAATCGTGACGTCGACGCGCTCAAGACCGGCCTTGCAGTTGCCGCAGTTATCGCAGATCTCGGGGGCCGAGGTGTCGCCGAAGTAATGGATGATGAAGTGGCGCAGGCATTCCGGCGTATGGCAGTAGTCGACCATCTTCTGCAGGCGGCCGAGGTTATGGGCCTTGCGCTGTTCGTCTTCGATGGAGACGTCGATCAGGTATTTCTGGGTCATCGTGTCCTGGGGAGAGTAGAGCAGGATGCAGGTGCCAGGCTCACCGTCACGGCCTGCACGGCCTGCCTCCTGATAGTAGGCCTCGATATTCTTGGGCATGTTATAGTGGATGACGTAGCGCACGTTGCTTTTGTCGATGCCCATGCCGAAGGCGTTGGTGGCGACGATGACCTGGATGTTATCGTAGAGGAAATCGTCCTGGGCTTTGGTGCGCTGTTTCTCGGTCATGCCGGCGTGGTAGCGGCCGACAGCGAGCTTTTTCTTCTGCAGCAGTTCGTAGACCTTGTCGACTTCCTTGCGCGTGGCGGCATAGATGATGCCGGTCTCATCGGGATGGTTGCGGACGTAGCTTACGATGAATTTCTTCTTGTCCTCGCCGCGGCGCACTTCAAAGTAGAGGTTCGGTCGGTCAAAGCCGGTGACATGTACCTGGGGATTGCGCAGGGCGAGCAGGCTGATGATATCGTCCTTGACTTCGGGGGTCGCCGTAGCCGTGAAGGCCGCGACGAGCGGCCGGCGCGGCAGCCCTGCGATGAATGGCGCAATCTGCCGATAGCTCGGGCGGAAGTCGTGGCCCCATTGGGAGAGGCAGTGGGCCTCATCGACGGCGACCATCGAGATGGGCTGATGCTCGATGATGTACTGGAAGTAGCTCGTGTCAAGCCGCTCCGGGGCGACGTAGACGAGCTTGAACCTGCCAGCGGCAATGGCATTGAGGCGGGTGTCGGACTCCGCAAGTGACAGTGTGCTGTTGATATAGGTGGCGGGAATGCCCTGCTCGGCGAGTGCATCGACCTGATCTTTCATCAGCGAGATCAACGGCGAGATGACGAGCGTGATGCCCGGGAATACCATGGCCGGGATCTGGAAGCAGATGCTCTTGCCGGCACCGGTCGGCATGATGGCGACGGTGTCCTGGCCGGCCAGCAGGCTCTCAATCACGGGTGTCTGGGCCGGACGGAAGCTGCGATAGCCGTAGAATTTGCGCAGGAGATTCCGGGCTTGTTCAAAGTATGGATTATCCATGGATGACTCCTTGATTTTAATGGATTTATCAGTTGATTCTTATGTTCTTACAACAACCCTATTTTATCATAATCTAACCAATAAACCCATGTAATTAGAGGGAATTGTGATAAAATAAAGAATAGGAATTTTAGCTTAGGGATAAGAAATAAGATATTTTTTCAGGGGAGGAAAAATTGTGAAGATAAGTCGTCTGATAAAGAAACGGCAGAGAAGATTGTCGCTGGCATTAGCTGGCATGATGATGGTCATGGGGCCGACGGCACTGGCTGCAGACTTGTCCCTGCAGGAGGCCATCAATATGGCGCTTACGCAGAATACGGGACTCAAGGTCACGCAGAAAGGTGAGGATACGGCACAGGCCTCGCTGAAGAAGGCCCGGGGCAACAATGGCGTTTCGGTCTCGGCTACAGACACGCTGAGCGTGAGCAAGAGCAATGACAGCGACCGCCGGGAAAGCAATACGGCCGGAGTATCGGCATCGATGCCGCTGTATTCAGGCGGAGCCAATCAGGCTGCCATCAAGAAGGCTGAGCTCGGTGTGAAGTCGGCAGACCTGCTGACGGAGCGCGACCGCGAGAACCTCAAGCTCAACGTCATCAAGGCTTACTACGATGCCTTGGAGGCGAAAAAGACGGTCGCGGTGCGGCAGGAAACCGTGGACAAGTATCAGGAGCATTATACGAATGTCAGTCAGCTCTACTCAGCTGGTGCCAAGGCACGCATCGATGTGATCCGCTCGTCGGTTGAGCTCAGCAATGCGCGGCAGAATCTCATCAAGGCGCAGAACAGCTATGAGGTGGATCTGGCGACGTTGCGCAACTATCTCAACCTGAACCGCACGGAGCCACTGAACCTTACGTCGGATTTCAGCTACGATGAGTTTGCGATTGCGATGGATGACTGCATCGCCTATGCCTATGCCAACCGCAAGGACCTGCTGGTTGACCAGTATAAGGTTGAGCAGCAGGAGCAGGCCGTCAAGGCGGCTAAGGCTGGCTATCTGCCGTCGGTATCGCTCAATATGGGGCTCGATAACTCGAATGTGTTCCATCCAGCGAGTTCGTCGAGCAATAGCGTGTCGGCAAGTGTCGGTCTGAAGTGGAGCATCTTTGATGGCGGTGTTACCGATGCCGCAGTCAAGTCAGCCAAGACGGACTACGATGTGGCCAAGCTCACGCTGCTCAAGGACAAGGAAGATGTGGATCTGGCTGTACGTCAGGGATACTATAACATGCGTGAAGCAGAGAAACGCTTCAACTCGACCAAGGATGCAGTGCATCAGGCTGAGGAAGATGCCTACATTGCCCGCGAGAAATACCGCGCTGGCGAGGGCCTGATGCTCGATATCATCGATGCCCAGGAGGCACTGTCGACGGCACGCCTGAACTACATCAGCGCCCAGTATGACTATGCCCGCTACAAGGCGACGGTGGAAAATGCCATGGGCATCAGCCTGAATGCCAGTGAGCAGGAGGCGGCAGCCAAGCTGGAGACGGATGTGGACAAGACGCTGGACAGCTCGCCAATCGAACAGACTGGCAGCGCGGCAGCCAAGGCAGATACCAAGGCTCAGGCAGAGACGACGCCGGCTGCAGTGGCAGATGAATTGGCAGGAAATGAGGAGACGAAATGAACATAAACTGGAAAATAAAGGCGGGGATTGCCGTAGTGCTCGTGGCAGCCTGCGCCTTTGGCGGCTGGAAATATTATCAGGGGCAGCAGCAGGCTAAGAAGGCGGCCGCTGTGGAGACGACCGAGGTCATCCGCATGGATATGAAGTCGACTGTATCGGCGACGGGCACGATCCGTCCGGTCAACTCGGTCGAGGTAAGCTCCAAGGTCACGGCCCGCATCAAGAGCGTGCTCGTCAAGGAAAACGACACGGTCACGGCCGGCCAGACCATTGCAACGTTAGATGGCAAGGATTATGAGGCCAAGCGTGACCAAGCTCAGATCAAGGTCACGAATACCAAGGCCAAATACGACCGCGTCAGCTATCTCTACAGCATCGGTGCCAATACACAGGCCGATCTCGAGGATGCCCAGATGAACTATGAGACGGCAGTATCATCGCTGTCTGAGGCGCAGTCTGATATGAATGAGATGACGATCACGGCGCCTATGTCAGGCGTTGTCGTCGGCGAGCCGAAGACGCCGGGCACGATGGCTGTACAGGGCACGAGCAGTCCGACGGTCATCATGCGCATTGCTAATCTTTCGAGCAAGCAGATTCAGGCCAAGGTCGATGAGACCGATATCGGCAGTGTAAAGGTCGGCCAGACGGCAACCTTCACAGTGGACAGCTACACGGGCAAGACCTTTACGGCCCGCGTCACGAATATCTCCCAGACGGATACGAGCAACAGCTGGGATACCTCCTCATCGTCGAGCACGTCCTCGAGCAGCTCATCCTCGAGTGTCATCTATTATTATGTGACCTTGGATGTGGATGATCCGGACAACGAACTGCTGCCGGCTATGACCGCGCGCGTGGAAATCAATACGGCTGAGACGGCGGGCGCACTGGCTGTGCCGATCTCGACCCTCAAGACCGATGCGAATGGCTCCTATGTCATCGTCAAGAATCCGGATGGAACCCAGGAGAACCGTTATGTCGAGACGGGCATCTACAGCGATGAGTATGTAGAGATCCTCGATGGCCTGTCCGAGGGCGAGCAGGTGGTGAGCACCTATACGGCCAAGGCTGCCAAGACAACGACGAACAGCAAGAGGAATAGAGGCGGCCCGCCGCCGATGTAAGGCGAGGAAAGCGAGGAAACCATGGAAAAGAAGGAAAATCGTTATCCGACCATACAGCTTTCCGGTATCCGGAAAGTCTATCATATCGGCGGCGAGGAGCTGGCAGCGCTTGACGGCATCACGACCAATATCTATCAGGGAGAGTTTGCTGCCCTGATGGGGCCGTCAGGCTCGGGCAAGTCGACGCTCATGAATATTCTCGGCTGCCTCGATCGGCCGTCGGAAGGATCCTACAAGCTCGACGGCGAGGAGGTGGCGGGCCTCAGCGATGATAAGCTGGCGGTCACGCGCAACCGGAAGATAGGCTTCGTGTTCCAGAACTTCAATCTGCTCTCGCGCATCTCGGCGCTGGAGAATGTCGCATTGCCACTTGTCTATGCAGGCGTGGGGCGCAAGGAGCGTCTGGAGCGCGCCATGCACTATCTCGAGGCCGTCGGGCTCGGCGACCGTGCCGACCATCAACCTAATGAGCTCTCGGGCGGCCAGCGCCAGCGCGTGGCCATCGCCCGCGCGCTGGTCAATGACCCGCATATCATCATGGCCGATGAGCCTACAGGCAACCTCGATACGAAGTCGACGAAGGAAATCATGGAAATCTTTGAGACCATGCATGAGAAGGGGCGCACGATCATCCTGGTCACTCATGAGCCGGAGATTGCGGCCTGCGCGAGCCGTCAGCTGTTAGTACGCGATGGCAAGATCACGCGCGACGAAGGAAAGGGAGTGGTCATGGATGTTGTTTAGTGAAAGCTTCCAGATGGCGCTCACTTCCCTCTATGCGAATAAGATGCGCAGCCTGCTGACGATGCTTGGTATCATCATCGGTGTAGCGGCGGTCATCGCGCTGGTATCGGTGGGCATGGGCGTGCGCAGCAATGTCACGAACTCCATCGCCAGCCTCGGCTCCAACATGCTGATCGTTTCCCCTGGCTCGTCGAACCGCGGCGGTGTCCGCGGGGCGGCAGGCTCGATGCAGACGCTCAAATACGATGATGCTGAGGCCATCAAGAACAAGATCAAGAACATCGAATACGTCTCGCCATCGGTTTCGGGCTCGTACTTGATTGTCTATGGCAACAACAACTGGAAGACTTCGGTACAGGGCGTGACGCCGGAATTCATGTCTATCCGTTCGCTGTTGGTCAGCAATGGTTCGTTCATCTCAGCGAACGATATGAACAAGCGCTCACGCGTAGCCGTTATCGGTACGACGGTAGCGGCGAACTTGTTTGCCAAGGAGAACCCGGTGGGCAAGAACATCCGCATCAATAACCAGCCATATAAGGTCATCGGACTTTTGGAGTCTAAGGGCCAGTCATCGATGGGACAGGATCAGGACGATATGATCTATGTGCCGATAACGACGGCCCAGGAGCGAATGCTCGGCATTACCTACGTCCAGTCCATCAATATTCAGGTCGCTGATCCCAACAAGATGGATCAGGTGCAGGCTGAGGTCGAGAACCTGCTGCGCACCCGCCATCATATCATCGGCGGCAAGGAGGATGACTTCAATGTCCGCAACCTCACGAGCCTGATGGAGACGATGAGCCAGTCGACGGCGATGCTGACGATGCTCTTAGGCGCGATTGCCGGTATCTCACTGCTGGTCGGTGGCATCGGCATCATGAACATCATGATGGTGTCGGTGACGGAGCGTACCCGCGAGATCGGTATTCGCAAGGCATTAGGGGCGACGTTCATGAACATCATGACGCAGTTCTTGATCGAGTCGATGGTCATCGGCATCATTGGCGGCATCATCGGCATCGTGGTGGGCTGTGCGGCATCGCAGATCATCGCCAAGGTCGGCAATTTCACGACTGTCATTACGATGATGCCGGTAATCATTTCGTTCCTGTTCTCCGTCGGCATTGGCCTGTTCTTCGGCATCTATCCAGCCCGCAAGGCAGCTAAGCTCGATCCAATCGAGGCATTGCGATATGAGTAAATTGCAGTTTGTCTGTTAGTTTGTGCGGAACGGAATCCCGATAGTACGCAGCTCGGGGTTCACGGGGTAGTACTTTTTCTGTTTCCGCTGAATGGACCGTAC
>FPAX01000033.1 GCA_900116485.1 Selenomonas sp. GACV-9 | reverse complement strand
TCCGTTATGTTGGTACAAACCTGTTCCTTTCCGGCGATAGGCCACGAATTACATCGATGTGCTTGTTGCGGGAGCAACGGTTCGTGCAAATTCAACCTTTCGTTACCCAAGGGGCGAACGGGGTAGTGCTTCTTTCTGTCTGGAGCGACTGTCCTGCGCAGCAGGACTGGGCCGTAAGTGCATAACCTAGAAAGAACTATGTACGTCGCGACCTGGTGACGGGAGCAGGTAACTAAGTCCGTAGTTCTGGTCGTACGGTCCATTCAGCGGAAACAGAAAAAGTACTACCCCGTGAACCCCGAGCTGCGTACTATCGGGATTCCGTTCCGCTCGCACGAACAGACAAACTGCAATTTATTTTTTGCACAGCAAGAATCCCCCAGGGATTTGGAAGCATCCTGGGGGATTTTCGGGGAATTTATAGAAAGTTCTTGGATAGCTTTTTAGCCGGCAATACCCGGAGTCGTCATCTGTTTCGGGGAGAGGATCTTCTCCATCTTCTCCTGGGAAATCAGCCCCTTCTCGAGGATGACCTGACGGACCGGTTTGCCCGTGTTGTAGGCCTCTTTGGCAATCATCGCGGAGTTCTCATAGCCGATGTGCGGCAGCATAGCCGTGACGACACCGACGCTCTTGTCGAGCCACTCCTGGCACTGCTCACGGTTCGGCTCAAGGTCTACGAGCAGCTTGTCGACGAAGGTGTCGACTGCGTTAGCCATGTACTTCATGGAGTTGAACATGTTGAAGCTGATGACCGGCTCCATGACGTTGAGCTCGAACTGGCCATTCTCGACGCCGAGAGAAACGGCGATATCGTTAGCGATGACCTGATAGCAAGCCTGGTCGAGGACCTCAGCGATAACCGGATTGACTTTGCCCGGCATGATTGAGGAACCCGGCTGGCGTTTCGGCAGCTTGAGCTCGTTGAAGCCGCAGCGCGGGCCCGAAGCCATCATGCGGAAATCGTTAGCCATCTTGATAAGTACGAGAGCCGTCGTCTTCATAGCGCTGGATACATCGGAGAAACCATCGGTGTTGTTCGTGGCATCGATGATGTTGTCAGCCGTCACATATTTCTCGCCCGTGACTTCCGAAAGCGTCTCAGCAACTTTCTTGATGTACTCCGGCTCAGCATTGAGGCCCGTGCCTACTGCCGTGCCGCCCATGTTCATGACATGGATACCCTCAACCGCATGGTTGATGCGGGCAATGCCACGGCGAATGGACGATGCATAGGAGCCCATCTCCTGGCCCAACGTGATGGGAACGGCATCCTGCAGATGGGTGCGGCCCATCTTGAGGATATCCTTGTACTCCTCAGCCTTCTTCTCGAGCTCCGTAGCGAGACGGTCGAGCGAAGCCGTGAGCTTCTTGGCCTTATGGGACAGGCAGACCTTGATGCTCGTCGGGAAGCTGTCGTTGGTGGACTGAGCCATGTTGGCATGGTTGTTCGGGGAAATGATGTCGTAGCTGCCTTTCGGTTTGCCGATGATCTCGAGGGCGCGGTTGCAGAGAACCTCGTTGACATTCATGTTGACCGAGGTGCCAGCACCGCCCTGGATCGGGTCAACCGGGAACTGGTCGAGCCATTTACCCTCGATGATCTCATCGGCAGCCTGGACAAGCGGCTCACCGATCTCTTTCGGCAGACGGCCCGTTGCCATGTTAGCCATGGCAGCAGCTTTCTTTACCTTAGCAAAAGCCTGAACGAAATCCGGGTCGATGGTCTGACCCGTAATCTTGAAGTTATCAATAGCACGCATCGTCTGAACACCATAGTAAACCTCGTCCGGTACCTGAAGCTCGCCAATGAAATCATGCTCTGTTCTCATAATCGTTCACGTTCCTTTCCTTCCGCTGCCATATTTCCCCGGCAGCCGGATAACAACACGTCAATTCATCGTTGCTGGTCTTTGAACCATCAATCTCTTGACTTGCCCTTATTGTATCATGTATACAAAATACACGCAAGTACATTTTAAACTATTTTTGCTTTTTTGTCCGTCTGAATTGTACATCATTGGAGTACAATTCAGACAGGCAAAACACTTTCCTATGCCAATGGACTGGCAATTACAACATGCCGATGACTTTCATGACCGGCAGGCCGACGCCCATCCAGACGACGATATGCAGCATCGTGATGATGAAGCCGATCTTCCACCACTCGCCCTGGCCCATGAAGTTCGCGCCGAAGAAGATTGGCGTAACACCGCAGCCATAATGCGTGAGGAAGGAGGCGCTGTTGCAGAGCGCTCCGAGGAGGATCAGCACACCGAGCACCGGTGCCCCAGCAGCGACCAGGATTGTCGCAAAGGCTGCAAACAGTGCCATGATATGGGCGCTGTTGCTGGCCAGCAGATAGTGGGCAAAGGTGTAGATAAGGCTCAGCACGATGAGCATCGTCATCCACGGCATACCTGCGAACTGGGCTGCCATAGCACCAGCAAACCACTTCATCAGGCCAAACTTCGACAGGTAGGCAGCCATGTTGACGAGTACGCCCATCCAGACGAGGACGTCCCAGGCACCATGCTGTTTCGTGATATCCGACCAGTCGAGGATTTTCGTCAGCAGCATTGCCGACAGGCCCAGCAGGGCGACAAAAGCGGAGTCGATATGATGGATAGAACCAGTAGCCCACATGACCAGCGCCGCCAGGAAGATCACGCAGAGGATCTTCTCCTTGATGGTCATGGCGCCCATCTCACTGAGCTCTTTCTTGGCCAGCTGCACCGTCTCCGGCGAGTCCTGGATTTCTGGATTGATGATCTTATAGAGGATAGCCGGCGTGGCAATCGTCAGGATCAGGCCTGGGATGATGCAGGCCATGAACCACTCGCCCCAGCCGATGGACGTGCCGAACATCTCCTGGGCCAGCGTGTTGCAGAGCACGTTGTTCGAGGCACCAGTCAGGAAGATGCAAGCCGACGTGATGACTGCCGCATAGGCGCTGAACATCAGGAAGGCACCGGTGCGCTTGTTCTTGCCCGTCTCCGCGTCGGCACCGACAGCTGCCGTGACGCTGCGGACAATCGGGTAGATGATGCCGCCGCCACGCGCCGTGTTGGACGGCGTGAACGGGGCGATGATGAAGTCAGCTGCGCTCATGACATAGGCGACACGCAGCGTGCTGCTGCCGAACTTCGAGAGCAGCATGTAGGAAATGCGCTTGCCAAGGCCTGTCTTGATGAAGCCTTCGGCAAACATGAAAGCCGAGACGATCAGCCAGATGGTCGTGTTCGAGAAACCAGCCAGGGCCTCGCCAGCCTTCATGATGCCGAGAACCGGCAGCAGCGCACAGGCGATGATGGCGATAGCACCGATCGGCATTGGCTGCAGGATGAACCCTGCGATGGTCGCGATGAATACGGCGAGCAGGCCCCAGGCCTGCGGGCCGACACCAGCCGGTGCCGGGATGAACCAGATGATTGCACCGATGGCCACACAGATAAGGCCACGGACCAGGGGACTCATTCCCTGGCTTTGCTTTTGTTCAGACATGATAGCTCCTCCTTATGATTCCGTCATCATCAGCCGCTCAGATAACGATTGACTAATGATTTGATTGATGATATTAATATAATTGAACGACTACAAGAAACTACAGAATCCGACAGATTAACGACAAATATTTTTTGATAATTTTATATTATCGCTAACAGGATACGTGTATACAGTATATCGAATACAATTTTAAGGAGTAAACTATGTTTGACACCAAGCCCACGCGCCGCGACTGGCTCGTGTTCCTGTTCATGCTCATCCTGGTGCCGCTGGCCGGTGAGCCCAAGATCCATCCATTCACCGGGGACTTTGCCAACTTCCGCGTGAGCTTTGGCTCGCCGGTCTTCCTGCTGTTCCTGCTCTGGCTGCGGCCCTTCCCGCGGCTGTTCACAGGTACCTGCGCGGGCCTGACGGTCATGCTGTTCCGCACAGCCCTTGACGTCTGCCTCTACGGGCAGCCCCTTGGCGATTCCTTTGCACTGCATGTGCCGACTTTCTTCTATTATTTCGGCTATGCACTGTTCTTCGCCCTGCCGCAGCTCACCCATAAGACCATCTACGCCCAGGCCCTCGAGATTGCCTTCTGGGCCATCATTGCCGAGGTCTTCGCCAGCGTTGCCGAGCTTGCGGCCATGAATGCCATCGCCTATCAGGCAAGCTACCAGCTGACCCTTGGCATGCTCGGCCGCCTGCTGCTCATCGCCGTCTTCCGCTGTTTCTTCATCCTGTCCTTCTTCTTCCTGTTCCAGCTCTACAACACCGAGGTGAGGCTGGCGCGCAAGACCAAGGAACAGCACCGCCTGTCCCTGCTCATCTCCAGCCTCTACGAGGAGGCCTTCGAGCTCAAATGCGCCCTGCGCAGTGCCGAGGATGTCACCCACGACTGCTATCAGGTCTACGACGCGGTCAAGAACATGGCCACGACACCAGCGCAGCAGGCCATCGTCCAGGAAATCCTGCGCATCGCCGGCCAGTGCCACGAGATCAAGAAGACACATCAGCGCATCTACGCCGGCCTGCAGGAACTCACGAGCAACCGCCATGTCGAAGACTACCTGCCTCCCGACCAGATCGTCCGGCTGCTCGTACACACACAGGAAAAATACGCCCGCTCGCTGAATAAGGATATTACCTTCCATAGCGAAGTCCCCCGCGGCCTGCCGCCGCTGCATGTCTTCCTGCTGCTCTCGCTGCTGGGCAACCTCGTGGCCAACGCTGTGGAGGCCATCCACGACAAGGGCCAGATTTTCATCCAGATACAAGGCGGCACTGGCGATGACAAACTGCGCATCCATATCGGCAACACCGGCAGCGCCATCCCGCCGCACCGCCTGTCCCGGGTCTTCCATCCGGGCTACACGACGAAATTCGACAGCACCGGCAAGGCCTCCAGCGGCGTCGGCCTGACCTACGTCCGCCATCAGGTCGAAAACCTCGGCGGCACGATCGCCATCGACTCTGACGGGCAGAACACCGTCACCTGCGACATCGTCCTGCCCTGCCACAAGCTCCATAAAACCGACACGAAAGGAATCACACCATGAATATCATGCTTATCGACGACGACGAAGCCATCCGCATGATGCTTCAAGACATCATCGAAGACTACAACCTCGGCGAAGTCGTAGCGAGCCTCCCCTCGGCAGCCGAGCTCACCAACAGCCTGCTGGCCCTGCACCATATCGACATCCTGATCATCGACATGCTGATGCCAGACATCGACGGCATCGCAGCCGTCAGCCAGATAAAAAAAGACTTCACCGGCAAGATCATCATGCTCTCACAGGTCGAGAGCAAAGACCTCGTCGGCAAAGCCTACGAACAGGGCGTGAACTACTACATCACCAAACCCTTGAACCGCAATGAGATTGTCAGCATCATCCGCAGCGTCAGCGAGCACCTGCGGCTCGAATCCTTTGCCCAGAACCTCCAGAGCTCCCTCGCCAGCCTCACCCCCCAGGCAGCCGCCGCCCCAGTCCCACAACCAAAGCCCGCCGCCAAGGCCCCGGCCCTGCTGCAGGAGCTCGGCATCGGCAGCGCCCCGGGCGCGCAGGATCTCTTGGACATCATCGACTGGCTCAGGAGCCACCCAGGCCAGACACCGAGCCTCAAGCAGCTATTCACCGCCGTCGCGGGCGAGCGTCCCCATACCAACGACGCCGCCCGCGAGGCCAAGGCCATGGAACAGCGCCTGCGCCGCACCATCTACCAGGCCCACGTCCACCTAGCCACCCTCGGCGCCGTCGACTTCACGAACCCCCGGTTCGAAGAATACGCCCCCGTCTACTTCGACTACAGCGACATCCGCACCACCATGCGGCTCATCGAAGACGACGAAAAACCCTCCCTGTCGCAGGTGCACATCAACACCAAGAAATTCATCTACGCCCTCTACGATGCCGTCACACGCTAAAACACACCCGTTTATCCACAGAAATATCCACATATACCTAAAAAGCTGTGAATAACTTGTTGATTTCTCGCAAGTTATTCACAGCTTTGTTTATGTTACAAATTGCAGTTTGTCGGTTGGTGCGTGCGGAACGGAATCCTGATAGTACGCAGCTCGGGGTTCACGGGGTAGTACTTTTTCTGTTTCCGCTGAATGGACCGTACGCCTAGTTCTACGGACTTAGTTACCTGCTCCCGTCACCAGGTCGCGACGTACATAGTTCTTTCTAGGTTATGCGCTTACGGCCCAGTCCTGCTGCGCAGGACAGTCGCTCCAGACAGAAAGAAGCACTACCCCGTTCGCCCCTTTGGTAACGGAAATCTGAATTTGCACGAACCGTTGCTCCCGCAGCAAGCACATCGATGTAATTCGTGACCTAT
>FPAX01000034.1 GCA_900116485.1 Selenomonas sp. GACV-9 | reverse complement strand
TGCACGAACCGTTGCTCCCGCAACAAGCACATCGATGTAATTCGTGGCCTATCGCCGGAAAGGAACAGGTTTGTACCAACATAACGGAGGGCGAGGGTGGGTACACTTTCTTCGCAGACGGAGCGATTGCCCGAACGCAGTGAGGGATGGCACGCGGCAGGCACTTGCTAGAACGTCAAGATGTATTGGCGCGCCGCCGGCCTGCCCGGCGCATGTAACTAAATACGTACTTATACACCAGCGCGGGGCATTTAGCGGAGCGGAGAAAAAGTGCACCCACCCTCACCCAAGCTGAGCTATAGCAAGCTTATTGTAATCTCGCACTGACAGACAAACTGCAATTTGCAAATATGCCAGGAAAAAGTGTTATTATGGTTACAGAAATGTGGCTGGTTATTTGCTAAAATCATTGTTGTAAGCAGATGGGAGAGAAAATGTGTAGTATATTTTAGGAGGTTTTTGACGATGAAAGGATACGTAGACAAGGATTTATGTGTGGGCTGCGGCATGTGCACGGGGGCGTGCCCGGAGGGGTTCCGCTTTGGCGATGACGGGCTGGCTGAAGGGTATCAGGAGCTGCCCGCTGGCAGCGTCGATGATGCGCGGCAGGCGGCGGAGGACTGTCCGGTCGGAGCCATCACGGTAAAATAAGGCCTGTTTTCCCTTGCGGTGCATGGGGTTCTATTATATGATATAGAAAGTAATGTTTTGGATGCGAGGGGGCAGGTACATGAGTGATAAGAATGACAAGGCAATCCGGGCGATGCGCGAATTCCTCGAGGCTGTCGGCGTTGATGTCGAGGCCCGGGGGATGGAGAAGACCCCGGAGCGCGTGGCGCAGATGTATCAGTACCTGTTCCGGGGAATCGGCAAGGATACTTCCACCATCTGGGGGGAGACCTTTGACTCGGGCTCAGACGGTATCATTGCCGTGCGTCATATCCCGTTCTACTCGATGTGCGAGCACCATCTCGTGCCCTTCTTCGGCGAGGTAAGCATTGTCTACCTGCCGGAAAATGGCCGGGTGGCGGGCTTTTCGAAGTTCTCGCGGCTTGTCGACATCCTCTCGCATCAGCCGCAGCTGCAGGAGCGGCTGACGGCGCAGATCGCCGCCGCGATTGCGCATGACCTCGGATCCCGGGGCGTGCTGGTCGTGGCCGAGGCCGAGCAGCTCTGTATGACCATGCGGGGAGACCTCGCGCATGGCACGCGGACCGTTACATCGGAATGCACAGGCGTGTTCCGGACGGATTCCGCGCTCTATCATCAGGCTTGGATGATCCTGGGAGGAGAAAAATCATAATGACAGCTATCCGTAAGTACACCTTTGCCGATGGGAAATCACTGACGCTGGGCGAGCGCACGCTCGTCATGGGCATCCTCAATGTGACGCCGGATTCCTTTTCCGACGGTGGCCGCTGGAATACCCGTGATGCCATGCTGCAGCATATGGAGGAGATGGTCCGCGATGGCGCGGATATCATCGATCTCGGCGCTGAGTCGAGCCGGCCGGGCTTTACGCCGATGCCGGCAGCGGAGGAGATCGATCGGCTGCTGCCGTTCCTCGATGCGCTGGTTGCAGAGTGCCCGGTGCCCATCTCGGTGGATACCTTCAAGGCGGAGACGGCCAAGGTGGCCGCCGAGCATGGCGTGCATATGCTCAACGATATCTGGGGGCTGCAGTATGCGGCTGAGCCAGGTGCCATGGCCAAGGTGGCCGCTGACTGCGGGCTGCCGGTTGTCGTCATGCACAATCAGGAGGGCAAGGAGTACGCGGGAGATATCATCGCCAGCATGCAGGTTTTCTTCCGCCGCAGTCTGGCGATAGCCGCTGCGGCAGGTGTCAAGCGCGAGAACATCATCTTCGATCCGGGCATCGGCTTTGGCAAGGATGTGGCGGGCAATATCGAGGTCATGCGCCGCCAGCGTGAGCTTTTGACCATCGACGGGGCGGAGTATCCACTGCTCTTGGGCACGAGCCGCAAGAGCTTCATCGGTGCGACCCTTGACCTGCCGGTGGAGGAGCGCATGGAGGCGACGGGGGCCACCTGTGTGCTGGGCATCGAGCGCGGCGCTGGGATTGTCCGCGTCCATGATGTGAAGCCGATTGCGCGCATGGTCCGCATGACCGATGTGATACTTGGGAGGCAGTGACAATGGATAAGATAAAGCTCACCGGTCTTGATTTCTACGGCTATCATGGCTGCCTGCCGGAGGAGCGGGAAAACGGGCAGCATTTCTATCTCGACATCACCATGTATGCGGATCTGAAGGCTGCCGGCGAAAGTGACGACCTGGCGCAGACCATCAACTATGCCGAGGTCTATGAGACGGCCAAGGCCATCGTCGAGGGGGAGCCGTGTCAGCTCATCGAGGCGGTGGGCGAGCGCGTAGCGGCGGCTGTGCTGCAGGCCTACGCGAAGGTGCAGAAGATCCGCGTGACGGTCCATAAGCCCCAGGCCCCGATTCCGGGCAAGTTCGAGGATGCTGCTATTAGTATCGTGAGGACGCGCGCATGAGCAGGGAAAAGCGTACGGTCTGGCTCAGTCTCGGTGCCAATCTCGGCAATCGCGGCGAGACCATCCGCGAGGCCCTGCGTCAAATAGATGCTGTTTTGGCCACCCGCCTTGTGCAGGTGGCTTCTTTCTATGAGACGGCCCCCTGGGGAAAACTCGACCAGCCGGGGTTCATCAATACAGCGGCCGAGATCGAGACGGGGCTTACGCTTACGGAGCTGCTGCATGCGATGCAGCGCATCGAGCTTGCGCTGGGCCGGGTGCGTCACGAGCATTGGGGGGCGCGGACTATTGATATCGATCTGCTGGCAGCAGCGGGTGTGGTCTCTGACACGGAGGAGCTGCAGCTGCCGCATCCCTATCTTACCGAGCGCGCCTTCGTGCTGCGGCCGCTGATGGATATCGCTCCTGAGCTCGTGATCAAGGGGCGCGCGATCCGCGATTGGTATGAGCAGCCAGCCATCCGGCAGCAGGCAATCAGCCAGGCAGCGGAGGTCAGCTCTCCCTGGCCCATCCGGATGATTGCGGCTTGTGACAAGAAGGGCGGCATCGGCCGCGGGGGGCAGCTGCTGGCCCGTGTTCCTGAGGATATGGCGCGCTTCAAGGCGCTGACCATGGGGCATATCGTCATCATGGGGCGCAGGACGCAGCAGAGCCTGCCGGGGGGCGCGCCGCTTGGTGGGCGCACGAATATCGTCTTGACGCGCAGCGAGGCAGAGATCCCAGGCTTTATCATCTGCCATAGCCTTATAGAGCTCTGGCAGGTGATAGGAAAACTAGCCGCCACCAATCCAGCCAGGCAGTTCTGGTGTATCGGCGGCGGCGAGGTCTATCGCCAGTTGCTGCCGTATGCGGAGGCAATCGAGCTCACGCAGCTACGGGCAGAGTATCCGGCCGATACGTTTTTCCCGGATACAAACAGCCAGTTCGTGCGCCAGGCGGCAGAGCCTGGCCCGCAGGCGTCACCGGTGGCGAAGTTCATCAGTCTTAGGCGGCGTCACGGCGGGCCGGAGCAGGAATAGGAAAGGAACGCGAAACCATGGAAATCTTTCATAATGACTGGGCAAATTATCTCAACGAGGAGCTGCAGCAGCCATACTACCGTCAGCTGCGCCAGTTCCTTATACAGGAGTACCGCACCCATCGCATCTATCCTGACATGTATGCGATCTTCAATGCGCTGCACTATACGAGCTACGAAGATACCAAGGTCGTCATCCTCGGGCAGGATCCCTATCATGGTCCGGGGCAGGCCCATGGCCTGTCGTTCTCGGTGTTGCCCGGGGTCCAGCCGCCGCCGTCCCTCGTGAATATCTTCAAGGAGCTCCACGATGACCTCGGCTGCAGGATTCCCGCCACGGGCTGCCTGAAGCCCTGGGCGGAGCAGGGCGTGCTGCTTCTCAACACAGTGTTGACGGTCCGCGAGCATCAGGCAGGCTCTCATCAGCGGCAGGGCTGGGAAATCTTCACGGATAAGATCATCAGCCTGCTCAATGAGCGGGAAAAACCCATGGCCTTTATCCTCTGGGGCACGCCAGCCCGGCGCAAGAAGGCCATGATCACGAATCCTAAGCACTATATCGTCGAGTCGCCGCATCCGAGCCCGCTGTCAGCCCATCGCGGCTTTTTCGGCAGCCGGCCCTTCTCGAAGGTCAACGATTTCCTGCGGGCTACAGGGCAGCAGCCCATCGACTGGCAGCTCTGATCTTGCTGCAGTTTTGCAATGTGGAATCAGTTCTACATTTTGCTTGCCTTTTCCCCGGAAATTGTCTAAAATAATAGTAGACTAATGCAAGGAATTGCATCTCTACGGAGGATAGCATGAATCAGAAGGTAACGATAAAAGATGTGGCGGAGCTGGCCGGCGTATCGAAGAGCACGGTTTCCCGCTATCTCAATCAGGGCTATATCAGTGAGGAAAAACAGGAACGCGTCAGGAAGGCCATCGAGCAGACGGGGTTCAAGTCGAACTTCTTTGCCAAGCGCCTGAAGACCAAGCAGAGCAAGCTCATCGGCATCGTGCTGCCGCGCATGGACTCGGTGACGGTGGGCAAGCTCCTGGCCGGCATCAGCCGCATCCTCGAACCGGCTGGCTATCAGGGTATCCTGCTGGTGAGCAAGCTGTCCGGGCACAAGGAAATCGAGAATATCCGCAACCTGCAGCAGCAGGGCGTCGACGGCATCCTCGTGGACTCAGTCGGCATCAGCGAGGAGCATGTGAAACTCGCTAGGAGCGGCACGATACCTGTGCTCTACACGGGCCAGAAACACGAGGATGTGCCCTATGTCAAGATTGACGATATGGCGGCAGGCCGCATGATGGGAGCGTACCTGCGGCAGATGGGCCATAAGCATGCCGTCTTTGCCGGGGTCACGGAGTCCGATATGGCTGTGGGCATCGACCGCAAGCAGGGCTTTATCGACGCGTTCACCGAGGGGCGTCCCGAGGCCCACGTCGACTTCATCGAGACCGGGTTCGACTTCCTGTCAGCCTACAATTGCGGCGAGGAAGTGCGCCGCTGCGGCGCAACCGTCGTCGTCGGTGCGACGGACAATATCAGCCTCGGCATCCTGCGCTACTTCCATGAGCGGGGCATCCGTGTGCCCGAGGATGTTTCTGTCGTCGGCTTTGGCGGCTATGATGTCGGTGCTGTCGTCTATCCGGCGCTCACGACAATCTCCTTTGACTATGAGCTGGTCGGCATGAAGGCGGCGCAGTACATGCTCGATCTGCTGCGTGGGGAGCCGGTGGCACAGAATATGGAAATGCCGCTGTTCTTCGTCGAGCGCGAGAGCGTGCGCAATCTCAATCGGGATTATGCGCGGGAAACGCCAGCGACATTGACGGAAATGGCGTAAAATGGTATGAAAAGAGGCCTGTGCAGCGGTGAGTATCACTGGTGCACAGGCCTTTTCTATTCGTACTTGGTGTTATTTCTTGGTGAACGTGATATGGGCACCCGTAGTCAGGACCGGAAGGCCGGAACCCTTGACGATGATCTGTCCAGGCATGGAGCCTTCAGCGTTGAAGACGAGGGTGCAATGGCCTTCCTCGCGGAGGTTTTCGTTAACGACGTCGCCGACTTTCTCGACCGTGTATTTGATGCCACCCATCAGCAGCTTGTCGCCTTTCTTGATATCTTCCTTGAGTTCGCCCGGCGTGTGTTCGATGACCATATCGGAAAGATTCGGGCGGATGCCCTCGTCGAGCAGGATGGCGCTGTTGTTGTTCTCCAGGAACGTCTTGGCCAGGTTGCCGATAGCGGTGATCGATACATCATACTTGATATCCATACGATTCATTCCTCCATTATCCATAACACACAATATTCCTACCATACTTGTCCGGTATTTTAACCTTACATCATTGGTAACTATTATTATAACATATTTTTTACGTGTAAAAGGGGACATTTGCCCTTTATTTATCGGATTTTCACGTTTTTGTCCGATTTTAAGCTTTTTGTAAAAAAATCGTCAAAAATGTGTTGACAAGAGGAGATGCTTTGCGTATAATATTTTGTGTTGACAGCAGAGATGCTGATGACACAGGGGTATCGCCAAGTTGGTAAGGCACGGGTCTCTGAATCCCGCATGCGTTGGTTCGAGTCCAGCTACCCCTGCCATATGAAGATACAGCACCGCGAAAGCGGTGCTTTTTTGTGTATGGATTGCAGTTTGTCTGTTAGTTCGAGATCACAATAAGTTTGATACAGCTCAGCTGGGGTGAGGGTGGGTGCACTTTTTCTCCGCTCCGCTAAATGACCCGCGCTGGTAGGTTGTACGTACCTAG